>NZ_JAGGDJ010000009.1 GCF_017652985.1 Paenibacillus artemisiicola | reverse complement strand
GCTGGGTAGCCAAGTGCGGACGGGATAAGCGCTGAAAGCATCTAAGCGTGAAGCCCCCCTCAAGATGAGATTTCCCAGTATGTAAGACCCCTTGAAGACGACGAGGTAGATAGGTTCGAGGTGGAAGCGCAGCAATGCGTGGAGCTGACGAATACTAATCGGTCGAGGGCTTATCCAAGGTACATCGTTCAGCTAAGCAAGACCCTTCGCAAAGGTTCGTATCCAGTTTTCAGGGTGGCAAGCTCACCTTTACATATGGCGATCGTGGCGAAGGGGTTAACGCACCGGTTTGTGGATCCGGCATTCGTGGGTTCAAGTCCCATCGGTCGCCCCATGATTACTCTCATTGCGGAAGTGGCTCAGCGGTAGAGCATCGCCTTGCCAAGGCGAGGGTCGCGGGTTCGATTCCCGTCTTCCGCTCCATCTATACGTCCAGCAGCTTTGACCGGCGAGGTTTCGCGGTCAAAGCTTTTTTGTTTTTCCGATGATGCGATTCTTATGCGGATCCGATCTTCAGGTTGGCAGGATTTTATAAAGGCATCCTTGGAATTGGCATACTGGCCGTCTAGAGATGTCTTATAATGAAGCTAAGAACTTGCGGCGAGGTGATTCCGCGTTGCCTGGTAATCCTGCATATGAAGAAGCGCTGCTGGCGCTGCAGCGGCTCATGATGAAGCCGATCCGAATCGGCGGCTTGACCCTTGTATTATTGGATGCGCTTTCAGCGGAGCATGACGAAAACTGGTCGCATCCTCCGCACCGTCATCCGTGGTATGAGTTTAATTACGTGTCGGAAGGCGGGCTCTATACGACTTCGGCCGGCGAAGAATTTCGCATCGAGGCCGGTCAATCCTACCTCATCCCGCCCGGCGTCGTGCATGGACATCGGCATCGGTCCTGCGAGAGCGACGACGGCTTCTGTCTTCGCTGGCAATTCGCGCATGAACGCGGGGAGGCGGCAGACGGGACGGCGGAGGAAGCGGAGCTGGTCCGCTGCTTCTCGGCGGTTCGTCCCTATGCCTTGAAAGCGGAAACGGCGTCGCCGCTGCTCGCGCTGCGGCCGGAGACGAGCCTCCTGTCGCTGCAGACGGCGTTCGCGCAATGGATCGCCGGTCTGTATGAAGCATGGCGGGCCGGCGCGGTGCCGTCCGCCGCGCCGGCGTCTCCCGACCATGCGGATACCCTTGTCCGGCAGACGATGCTTTTTCTGAACGCCTATTACGCAAACGAACTTCGGGTGCAGGACATCGCCAACGCGCTGCATGTCAGCTATCGCACGCTTGCGCGGCTGTTCCGAAAGGCGACGGGCTTAACGGTCGTGGAGAAGCTGAACGACATTCGCATTCAGCAGGCGAAGAAGCTGCTGATCGAAACCGATATGCCGATGCGTCAGATCGCGCTTGCCGTAGGGATGAAAAACGAGTTTTATTTCTCGAGGCTGTTCCGCGCCGTGGCGATGACGACGCCGTCGGAGTTTCGCGCCCATCGCTCGGAAGCGCGCAGGCTGCCGGTTCTAGGTCCGGAGGAGGAGAGCAAAGATTTTCTTCCGGTCGCCAAACAAGAGCGCTGACGCGTCCGGACACGAAGGCGTGCATGGAAGCCGGCAGAAGGCTGCGCTGAAAAAGGCCGCGGGTACCGGGAATGTGTGCCTCAACGTATATGGCGCAACTCATCCGCAAAGGCGTAACCGTGTCGGTTCGGCATTTTCGCATGAATCTGTGCCATTAGGAGCCGAGCTGCTCGTGCTTAACTGCGGCGGATTTCGCTGGCGGGTGCAACGGCACGCCGGCTATCGTTCCGATTCAACATTTTATCAGGAGAAGGGGATATGTTAGCATGGCGAATCAATCGTTACCGTCGCGGATTCATCTCATCGGCAACGCGCATCTGGACCCGGTCTGGCTGTGGCAGTGGCAGGAAGGCTATGCGGAGATTAAAGCGACGTTCCGTTCGGCGCTCGATCGGCTGAACGAGTACCCGGAATTCGTCTTTACCCGTTCGTGCGCGGCGTATTACCGCTGGATCGAGGAGAACGCGCCGGAGATGTTCGAAGAGATCCGGGCGCGCGTGGCAGAAGGCCGATGGATCATCGTCGGCGGCTGGTGGATTCAACCGGACTGCAATTTGCCGTCCGGGGAATCGTTCGCCCGTCACGGATTGTACGGGCAGCGGTATTTTCAGGCGAAGTTCGGGACGACCGCCAAGGTCGGCTACAACGTAGACTCGTTCGGCCATAACGCCATGCTGCCCCAGCTGCTGAAGAAGAGCGGCATCGACTATTACGTCTTCATGCGGCCCGATAAGCAGGAGAAGGAGCTGGAGCGGAATTTGTTCTGGTGGGAATCGGAGGACGGGAGCCGCGTCATGACGTTCCGGCTATCCGACAGCTATTCGACAAGCTGGGGAGCTTCGCTCGAAGACAAGATCATCAAGCATGCGGACATGGGAGCAGTGGACGGTCATGCCCACATGACGTTCTACGGCGTCGGCAACCACGGGGGCGGACCGACGATCGCGAATTTGGAAGCGATCCGCGCGCTGCAGGCCAAGTTCGGGGCGGACCGGCTCGCGATCAGCTCGCCGAACCGGTACTTCGAGGAGCTGGAATTCGCGCGGCCGGCGCTGCCCGTCTTGAAGGACGAGCTTCAGATGCATGCCGTCGGCTGCTACTCCACCCACTCGGAGTCGAAGGAGAACAACCGCCGGGCGGAGCATCGGCTGCTGGCGGCGGAGAAGTTTTCGGCGGCCGCGGGCGTGCTCCTCGGACTGTCTTACCCGCAGGAGCAGCTCAAGCAGGCGTGGGAGAACGTCCTGTTCAACCAATTTCACGACATCATGGGCGGCTGCAGCATCCGGGAAGCGTTCCAGGATGCCCGCGAGTCCTACGGCGAAGCGCTGCACATCGCGGCGAAGGCGTTGAACGCGGCAACGCAGCGCATCTCCTGGTCGATCGACACGATGAAGCCGGACGTGAAGTCGCTGAGCAAGGAGAAGGATTGGCTGTCGTGGGAGCAAGGGGATTTGGGCACGCCGTACGTGGTCTTCAACCCGTTGTCCTGGGAGACCGAGGTGCCGGTCCGGGCTAACCGCAAGCTGGCGAGCGTGACGGACGACGAAGGCAACGCCGTACCGGTTCAGACCGTGCGCGCCTCGCGGACGAACGGGCGGGATAATTGGGATACGCTGTTTATGGCGCGCGTGCCCGCGATGGGGTACCGGGTGTACTGGTGCTTCCGGGACAAGGCGCTCACGCCGGAGTCAGCCCCGTCGCCGGTCATCGCGGAAGGGAACGTGCTCGAAAACGACTACGTTCGCGTCGAAATCGAGCCGCATACGGGCTACGTATCGCGAATGCTGGACAAACGGACGAACACGGAGGTGCTCGCCGGGAAGGGCGCGGTGCCGGTCGTCATCGACGAGCATCACAGCGATACGTGGGGACACGGGCTGCGCAGCTACCGGGACCTGATCGGCTATTTCGCGGACGCCGAGGTGAAGGTGCTGGAGCAAGGGCCGCTGCGCGGCGTCCTTCGCGTCACGAGCCGGTACAACGGGTCGACGCTGCGGCAGGATTTTACGCTGCATCACCATTCGGCCGACGTACAGGTACGGGTCCAGCTGGATTGGCGCGAAAAGCATAAGATGCTGAAGCTGTCGTTCCCGGTCGCGGCGGAGCAGCCGGAGACGCATGCGGAAATTCCGTACGGTTATCTCCGGCGCGAGCCGAACGGACGGGAGGTGCCGGGCCAGCAGTGGATTGACGTCTGCGGCATCGATCCGAAGACGGGCACGCGTCGCGGCTTGGCGATTTTGAACAGCGGGAAGTACGCCTACGACGTCTTGGATAACGAGGCGAGAATCACGGTCGTGCGCAGTCCGATATTCGCCGATCATTACGGCGTGCGCGACGATCAGGTGGAGTATATGGACCAAGGCGTGCAGGAATTCGCGTATGCCCTCGTCCCGTACGAGGGCGGCTGGCAGGATGCCGGCATCGTCCGCAAAGCGTACGAACTGAACGTGCCGCCGGTCGCCGTATGGGAGACGTACCACGAAGGACCGCTGCCTCAGAAGTACGAGGGGCTGAAGATCTCGTCGGAGCAGGTGATCTGCACGGCGTTCAAGCAAGCGGAGGATGGCGGGGGCTGGATCGCGCGCGGCTACGAAACCGCGGGACGGCCGGCCAAGGCGGAGCTTCGCGTGCCGATGCTGAACCGGTCGTGGACCGCGGACTTCGGCAAATGCGAGATCAAGACGTTCTATGTGCCGAGCGACGCGGAGCTGCCGGTTCGCGAAGTGCAGCTGACGGAGATGGCGATGGTACAAGACGAATCTAAAGAAACCGGATCCGGGAATCCATAACGGTTTATCGGTAGGAGGGATTCGGATGAGAATTTTATCAAGCGGCCTTCCGGCCCAAACGGATCCGAGGGTTGAGCAGAAGCGAAATAATATCGGCCACCCAAGAGAATAAAACGACTGCAGTCGTAATGATGATGATGACGGCGAACAGTACCGGAAGGTTGCGATGTCCAGCGGAATAAACCATTAACGATCCGAGACCGCCCCAATTAAACACGTTCTCGACGATCGCCGAGGAGCCGATAAGCGTGGGCAAATCCATCGCGGCAATGGTGACGACCGGGATCATCGCGTTTTTGAGGGCATGGACGAGGATGACCCGCTTTTCGGATATTCCTTTCGCCCGGGCTGTTTGCAGGAAGTCCAAAGGAAGCACCTCCTGCATGCTTGAGCGAATAAACTTGAGGTACGACGCGACGATGCCCAACATCAAGGTTGCCACGGGCAAAATCATATGCTGAACGAGATCCGGCAGGTTTCCTTGCTTGCTCGGCGTATGTATACTGCTTGGGGGAAGCCAGTACAGATTGAACGCAAACACTTGTTGAAGCCAAATAGCGGCGGCGCTGCCGGGCACGGCAAACCCGATCAGCGCCAGCACGATAGCCACTCGGTCCGACAGGCCTCCGGAACGGATGCTGCTATAAATCGCCCAGGGAAACGCAATCATGACCGATAGAAGCCATGAAACGCCTATCAGGATCAGGCTGTTCTGCGCGTTCTTCCAGATGTAGCTGCCGATCGGCTGCATCTGGTAATCCAGACCAAACCCTCCATGACGAAGACCTTTAAGCCAATTCCAGTATTGCACATGGAGGGGCAGGTCTAATCCCAGCGCATGTTTCTGCGCATCCGCGGCAAGTCTTTGCTCCGGGGTCATTCCAATCGCCGTCCACATGTCTCCCGGCATTTGATGGCTCACATAAAAACAGGCAGCGGACACAATCAGCAGCACGAAAATAGATTGGAGCGTTCTTCGCACGATGAATTCCCACATTTCATACCCTCGCTAACTTGATTTGGTTTGTACAGGTTCGTGTCGGGTTGGCAGGCGCGTTCTTGGTGGGAAAGCTTGTTGCATCTTGACTAACCGGACGGTAAGTAAGTTCAGTATAGCGATCGTCTTATTTTTATGTCAATATTTCTTACATAAAATACACATTAAATCCCGAAAAATTAGGACCTCGATCGTAAATCGACGATTTTTGAAGCCGTCCGCGGGGAATTTGGAGTTCGATACCAGTAAATCCTAGGGGACTTGAAGATTTCGCTTTCTTCGTGTTAGGAATGTTAACTTATAGAAAGGGTGATCAAGCCAAGGCAAGGGCTGGGCTGATCGAGCGCTCAAGGCGGGAGAGGCTGCACGCCTTGTCGGTCTCATAGAGCTGTCCCCTCCTGTTGAGAGCTGCTGATCGACTGCGGCAAGACCGGCTCGGCGGGAGCGTCCACGATTGAACGACGCGAAGAAGCACCGCGAACAACGCGGTGCTTCTTCTTCGCATAAGGAGTACGGGGAGCAGGCGGCGGCAGGTCGACCCGTCAACCGAGCGCGATCCGCTCGACGTCCAGCTCGTAGCCGTCCGGCCCGGCGAGGTCCAGCTCGACCGCGGACGGCGCCGCGACGCGCAGCGACATGCGCTTCGCGGTCTCGTCCAGCCGCCACGAGACGTCGATCCGGCCGCTGCCCGGCAGCGGCACGGAGCCGCGCGCCCAGGCGAGACCCGACGGCTTCGGCGCGACGCGCACCTTCGTCCAGCCCGGGGTGACGCCGCGCACGCCGAGGATCTCGGAGCCGAGGAAGAAGACGGGGCCGGCCGACCAGGCATGGCAGTGGCTGCGGGTCAGCATCTTGTCGTTATGCGTGATGCCGCTGGTCGGGTAGACCTCCCAGACGGTCGTCGCGCCGTTGTCCACCATGGCGCCGTACTGCGTCCGAATGTCCCGCGCCATCACGTCCTGCAGCCCCAGCTTCGCGAGCGCCTCATGGTAGAAGAACGACATGAACGGGCTGCCGATCTGCACGAACGATGCCGGAGGCTCGACGATGTAGTCCTTGACGATCGCCGCGCGTTCGCCGTCCGGAATGCCGCACAGGCTCGCGACGACCTGCGTCTGCATGCTGGTCGTCTTCGACGGGCTGCCGTCGGCGCGGATGCAATCCAGGTATGCCCGGCGCGAGGCGTCCCACAGCCGCGCGTTGATCGCGCCGCGCAGCCGGTCCGCCGCCGCTTCGAAGCGGCCGCCTTCCGCCGCGTCGCCGGCCGCCGCCGCGAGCGCCGCCGCGTCGCGCAGCGCTTTGACGAGGAACATGTTTTGCGGCGAGACGACGCCCTCGCCCGGCTGTTCGAAGTTCGCCCAGTCCAGCAGGTTCCAGCCGCTGATGTTCAGCAGGCCGCGTTCGTCGAGCTTCGCGAGATAGTGCTCCAGCGTGAAGCGGACATGCGGCCACAGGTCGCGGGCGAACGTCTCGTTGCCGGTGTAATGGTAATGTTCAAGACAAGCCGTCACCCAGAAGAACGTCCAGTTCGGAATGACGCTGCTCCAGCCGCTCGGTACCTGATCGCCGTACAGCGGCGTCTGAAAGGCCGATTCCGGCACGAGCCGCAGGATGCGCTCGACGATCTCGGACGAGCCGAACGCGTAATAGTTGATCAGCGAGGCGTTGCGCGCGTCGCCGACCCAGAACGTCTGCTCGAACGCCGGGCAGTCCACAAACGTGTCCTCCATGCACAGGCGCGTCGTATCCCGGCTGATGCGCCAGATCTCGTTCAGCATCGCGTCGCTCGATTGGAACGTCCCCGCGTTCGCGACCGGGAAATTGCTTTGCAGCAGCTTGACCTCGTACAGCTTGACCGGCCGCGAGGCGCCGCGCACCGTCACCGCGAGGTAGCGCAAGCCGCGGCGGACCAAGGACGCATAAGTCTGCCGTCCCTCCCGGCACGTGTAACGCAGCGTGTTGTCGAGCTCGTACGTATACTGCCGCCAGCCGTCGCGCATGTACTCGAAGCCGTAGAAGTCGACGATCGTGCCTTCGCCGGCATCGAGCTCGAACGCGACGTAGCCCGTCAATTCGCGGCCGAAGTCGATCAGCACCTCCGTGTCCAGTCCCGGATGGAGCGGAACGACGCCGGGATCGGCGCTCGCGAGCACGGCGCGCTGAAGGCCGGCTGGCACCGGCTGCGGCCGGTCGACGGTCCGCCAAGCGGTCTGCGTGTAGACGTCCGTCGTATGGTACAGCCGCGGATCGATCGGACGCACCCACTCGCGGCAATCGGCCAGCCCGGACTCGGAGGCGATGCGCTTGGCCGCCGCGTACGCCGCGGGCTCCCGGTCGACGATCGTCGCCGGCTGGTGATCGATATGCTCGCCGGTGGCGAACGCGCCGATCGCGGCGAACGGGACGCGGCCCTCGCCGTCGCCGAGGCCGTCGACGCCGGTCACGACCGGCGCGCGCAGCGCGAACGGGACGTCGCCGTCCAGCCCGAGGTGGTACGCGTGGCCGTGCGTCACCCGGTTCAGGTCGAGCAGCAGCAGATGCTCGCCGGCCGCTAGCCGCGCCTGGACGAACTGCTGCGGGGCTTCGCCGTAGTAATCCTCCGCGGCGAGCCACTGGCCGTCGAGGCTGACGCGAAGCGGCATGCGGCCGTTATCGACGCTGCCGATCGTCAGCACGCCGTCTTCCGCCATCGTCACCACGGCGGCGAGCAGGCCGACGATCGTGACGGGATTGGCGTGATTCACGCTCTCCGGGGCCATGATCGTCCGAATGTCGAACGCCGCGCTCCAAGCCGCGGGCTTCACGGCGTTCAGCTCTTCGACGCGGGCCGGATAGACCGGCTCTTCCGTCAGGTAGGGAATCGGCCGCGGCGACAAGGTCGTCCAAGGCGACATGCCCGGCGAGCCGATGACCGTCGCGCGGTCCCAGGCGGCATCGTCGAAGCCGGGCAGCTTCCAGCTCTCGTCCCAGCCGCGGCTATCGTAACGCTCCGTGAACGCGAGCTGGCACGAGATGCGCTGCGAGGTGGCGTCGAACGCGCCATGTACCGCCGTCGTCCATGTCTCGTCCGTGCCGAGCAGCACGCGGGAAGCAGCGCCTTCGGTCCGCTCGAGCTGGAGCAGCAGGCCGCCGCGGCCGCGCAAATATTGAAACGTCGCCACGCCGTAATGCAGGACGAGAACGGCGATCGTGTTGTCCGCCCCGGGCTTCAGCAGATGGCCGACGTCGTATTCGTCGTAAGGCAGGTTCGACGGGAAGGCGCGGACCGGCCCCCGTCCGACCGGCGTGCCGTTCACGTACAGCACATAGCGGGAATCCGCCGTCAGCTTAAGCAGCGTCTCGCCGGCAGATGCCTCGTCCGGCACGCGGAAATGTTTGCGGAAACAGCGCCATTCGTTGCGGGGACTGGCTTCGCCCGGTCCCCAAATCCAAGATGCTTGCCACATTGCATATTGCCTCCTTGAAATCGGATTCATCCCCTTCATTGTATCGGAGAACGGCATGTCGAACTGGGGGCGAAACGGACGTTAAACCGTGTCGATTCGGACATCCCCGTAAGGCGTAGGCCCGTCAAGCCCAGCCTGCCTTCGTCAAGCTGACAGAACGTGGAAGAAAGACCGGTTTTGCGGCGATAACGGTTGCGGAAGGCGGCAGAACGGGGAATTCCGCCCGCCACTCTCCCATGAAGCGCTTTCCAGTCCGGCCGGGCATGCATTACAATGGCGGAAAGCCGCATAAGGCCAGCCGTCGCGCCGGGGAGGACACGAATCGCATGAAAGCGGAAATCGGACTGCATGGGAAAACGAGAAGAACGGGACCGGGACCGATCGCGCCGGAGAGGCGATTGGGGAAGGACGCGGTGACCGCGCTGCTCATTCATGGCTGCTTCCAGTTCGGCGCTTCCATGTCGGGGTTGTTTCTCAATCTCTATCTATGGCGGCTCACGCAGGATCTCTACGTCAACGGGATCTACAATATCATCGTGTTCCTGTTCACGCCCCTGGCCTTCGCGGTCGGGGGCAAAATCACGAAGCTGAAGGACCGGATGGTCACGTACCGGCTCGGCATCGTCATGATCGCCGTCTTCTATCTGCTCGTCGTCCTCGCGCGGGAGCATGTCGCGGCGTGGTACGTGCCGTTCGCGATCTTCAACGGCATCGCCGGGGGCTTTTACTGGACCGGCTATCTGGTGCTCATGTACGACGTGTCGACGGAGCAGAACCGCGTCCGGTTTCTCGCGGTCAACATGGTCGTGTTCAATTCGGCCGGGTTGATCGGACCGGCGCTGGCGGGCTTCATTATTCACCTCAGCGGCGGCCTGCAGGGCTACATTTTCGTATTCCTGCTCGCCTTCCTCATGTTCGTCGCGGCATCGGTGATCAGCTTCCGCATTCCGATGATCGTCTCGCATCATAAAGCGTATTACCTGCGGCTGGTCGGGCTCGTCATGCGCCGCAACGGGCTGTGGGTCAAGGGGCTCGCGGCGTTTCTGGTCCTCGGGTTGTTCCAGGGCATCATGCTGTTCCTGCCCAATATCCTGCTCTTCCAGACCGTCGGCCGGGAAGATCTCGTCGGTTACCTGGGCGTTTTCTTCTCGGCGCTGACGGTCGGGACGGGGTACGTCATCTCCCGGCGGGTCGGCAAGGAGCCGGTACGCAAATTCGTGCTGTATTCGTCGGCCGGCATCGTGCTCGGCGCCGCGTTCCTGCTCTACGACGTCCGCGTATGGACGGTGATCGTGTTCATGATCGCCTTCTCGATCTGCAATCCGCTCGCGGTGAACACGCTCACTTCCTATTATTACGGCCTGATCGGGAAGCTGCCGCTGAAGGGCCAGCTGCGGGTCGAATCCGTCGTCATGCGCGAAACGTTCCTGAACACGGGCCGGGTCGTCTCCATCGTTCTGCTGCTGTGCTTCGCCGGCGACTTGACGTCGATCTGGCTGCCGATCGTCCTCGCGGTCATGGCCGTCTGCCAGTTCGCGCTGTTCTGGCTCATCCGGGAGTAACGCGGCTTCCGCCGCTTCTGCCAAGCGTACATATTTCGGTTGTCCTCCGCATACGCATTACTCTCGGCGATAAAGGAGGGCTCGTGATGGACGTCTGGAAGGAAATGAAACGTCTGCGGGTGGAGCAGGTCGTCTTCTGCCAGGAGGAAGCCGCCGGGCTGCAGGCGGTCATCGCGATTCACAGCACGAAGCTCGGGCCCGCGCTCGGCGGCTGCCGGATGTGGACGTACGCCTCGGAAAACGACGCCGTCGCGGACGCGGTCCGGCTGGCGCGCGGCATGACGTACAAGTCGGCCTTCTTCGGCCTGCCGTACGGCGGCGGCAAGGCGGTCATCGTCGGCAACCCGGCGGCGGACAAAAGCGAAGACAAGTTCCGCGCCCTGGGGCGGTTCATCGAACGGCTGCAAGGGCGCTATATAACCGGCGTCGACCTGGGGACGACCGTCCGGGACATGGATTGGATCCGCCAGGAGACGGCCTATGTGACGGACACGACCGGCACGATCATGGCGACGGGCGATTTTACGGCGGAAATGACGGCGTACGGCGTGTTCCTCGGCATGAAGGCGTCGGCGGACTACTTGCTCGGCAGCGGGGACTTGGCCGGCCGGACGGTGGCGGTGCAGGGGCTGGGGAAAGTCGGCTATCTGCTGTGCGGCATGCTGCGCGACGCGGGCGCCCAGCTCGTCGTCGCGGACATCGACGACGCAAGGGCGGAGAAGGCGGTCAAAGCGTACCATGCGCGCGTCGTCGCCCCGGACGCGATCTACGGCGAGAACTGCGACATCTTCGCCCCGTGCGCGCTCGGCGGCGTCCTGAACGACGACACGATCCCGAAGCTGCGGTGCGCGATCGTCGCGGGAGCCGCGAACAATCAGCTGCAGGAGGAGATCCGCCACGGCGAGGACCTGGAGCAGCGGGGAATCCTGTACGCGCCGGACTACGTGCTGAACGCGGGCGGCATCATCATTACCGCCTGCGAGCTGCAGGGCGTGTCCGTACCGGACATGAAGCGGAGCGTGGAGCGGATCTACGGGCTGCTGCAGAAGGTGTACCGCTATGCCCGGCAGGAGGGCGTGCCGACGTGGCTGGCCGCGAACCTGATGGCCGAAGAAGAGCTGCAGCGGCCGTGAACGAGGCGGCTCGGCGGAACGCCTCAAAGCCGGAACGCCTAGACGCGGGGCGCAATGGCGGACTTGGCGCGCGAACCGCTGCACGAAAAAAGACGGCCGTCACTTCGTCGAAGTGTCGAGCCGTCTTCTGCCGTTCGGCCGCTTGCGCATCAGCCGCGTCCACCAGCCGGACGCCGCGAACCCGAGCGCCCGCGACGAGGCGCTTTCCTTTCGTCCGCCGATCCAGAGCCTGCGAAGCTCCCCTTCGTCTTCCCGGTACTGCCGCAGCTTCTCTTCCGTGTACGTCACCGGATATCCGTGCATGCTCGATTCCTCCTCGCGATGTCTTGGTTTCATTATGCAATCGCCAAAAGAGGATAAAAAGAGTAGAATTGACGCAAAAGACTTCCCCTTTTACGGGAGACGCGGGAGGCGACGGGGATGCAGGCGGTACAGGCGGAACGGTATTTGACCTTGATGCAGCGCTTCGCGGAGGAAGCGGGCGCCGGCACGCCGGTCGAGGTGACGCTGGACGAGCTCGCGCAGGCGCTCTATTGCACGGCCAGGAACGCGAAGCTCGTGCTGCGGCGGATGGAGGAGGACGGCTGGATCGTCTGGCAGCCGGGACGGGGGCGCGGCAACCGGTCGCGCATCGAATTCCGGATGGAACGGGAAGCCCTCGCGCTCGACATCGCCAAGGCGCTTGCCGGACAGGGCAGCTACAAGCAGGCGTTCGCGCTGCTTCACCGGTTCGGCGGCGGCACGCCGGTCAAGGAGCGATTCAACGAATGGCTGACGCTCCACTTCGGGTACCGGTCGGAAACGGGAGAGGATGCGCGCCGGGTGGACATGCTGCGGCTGCCCATCCACGTTCCGCTCGTCACGATGGACCCGGCCGAGGTGTACTTCGCGTTCGATGCGCACATCATCCGCCAGCTGTTCGACCGGCTGGTCGCGTACGACGCGAAGGCGGGGCAGGTCGTGCCTTCGCTGGCGCATGCGTGGGAGTGTTCGGCCGACGCGACGGCGTGGCAGTTCCATCTGCGCCGCGGCGTCATCTTCCACACCGGGCATGAGCTGATGGCGGACGACGTCGTCTACACGCTCGAGCGGCTGCGGAAGGGCAGATCCAACAGCTGGCTGCTGCGCGGCGTCGCCGCCGTCGAGGCCGCGGGACCGCGCACGGTCAAGGTGACGCTGGCGAAGCCGAACCGGATCTTTCACCGGTTCATGTGCTCGACGGCCGCGTCCATCCTGCCGCGCGAACCGCTGCAGCGCGACGAGGAGGCGTATTGGCGCCGCCCGTCCGGAACCGGGCCGTTCATGATCCAAGCTTGGGACGAGGAGCGGCTCGTGCTGGACGCGCATCCGGGCTACTTCAACGGCCGCGCGCACCTGGACGGGGTCGTGATCGCCATCGTGCCGTCCGGCGAAGGCATCGATTCGGAGCATTGCTGGGAGCAGCTGGTGCTCGCGCATGACGCCCGGGACCAGCAGCGCGATCAGAGCTGGGCGAAGCTGGAGTCGCTGCTGCAGGGCTGCTCGCTCATGACGTGGAACCGGAACAAGCCGGGGCCGCAGCAGTCCCAGTCGTTTCGCCGGGCGGTCGATCTATTGCTCGACCGCTCCCTCATGCTGCGGGAGCTCGGCGAGAACCGGATGTACGCGGCGCGCAGCTTCCGGCCCGACGCGCACAGCGCGCTGCGGCACGTCCGGAGCGACGCCGGGCAGGCGGAGACGCTGCTGCGGGAAGCGGGCTACGACGGGACCCCGTTCACGCTCTATACGCGCAGGTGGCACGAGCGCGACGCCAAGTGGATCCAGGCGCGGTGCGCGGCGTTCGGCGTGCGCATGGACATCCGGCTGATGGAAGGGGACGAGTGCCGCGATTTGAACGTGCTGGGAGAGGCCGACGCCATCCTGTACAGCCTCGTGTTCGCGGAGGACGAAGTGTGCGAGATCGAGACCTACGAGCAGACGGGCAGCTTCCTGAACGCGCACATGGACCCAGCGCTGCTGGCGTGGGCGAAGGGCCGCATCGATCTGGCCGTGGCCTCGGAGACGCCGGAGCAGCGGCGGTTCCTGCTCGAGGAGATGGAGGACCGGCTCCGCGAGGAGACGCAGGTGACGTTCCTGCTGCATAAGCGGAGCAACACGACGTACAAGCCGGAGCTGAAAGGAATCGCGCTGTCGCCGCTCGGCTGGATCGACTTCAAGGACGTCTGGGTCCGGTACGGCGGAGGGACGGCGGAGCAGGGGCAGGCAAGCGAGCGCGCGGAGGCCGTCCGCTGAATTTTCGCTCATTATAAGGAGGAAACGGATGATGGAGATAACCCAGGGGAACCGACCGGAACAAAACGAAGAGCGGCTGAAATACCCGATCGGCCATTTCGAATGGAGCGGGGACATCCCGAAGGCGCGGCGCGACGCGTGGATCGCGGATATCGCGGAGCTGCCCGGCCGGCTGCGGGGGGCCGTCGCGGGACTGTCCGACGGACAGTTGAACACGCCGTACCGGGACGGCGGATGGACGGTCCGCCAAGTGGTCCACCATGTGCCGGACAGCCACATGAACAGCTATATCCGCTTCAAGCTGGCGCTGACGGAGGAGAAACCGACGATCCGGCCGTATTACGAGGACCGGTGGGCGGAGCTGCCGGACGCGTTCGCGCCGGTCGACGCGTCGCTGGCGCTGCTCGACGCCCTGCACGAACGGTGGGTCGGGCTGTTGGCCGGCCTGAGCGACGCCGATTACGCGCGGAGCTTCGTCCATCCGGAGACGGGCAAGGAAATCCGGCTGGACTACAACCTTGGCGCCTATGCCTGGCACGGCAAGCATCATCTCGCGCACGTGACGGAGCTCGCGAAGCGGATGGGCTGGTAAGCGGCTTATTCCGACAGCTCGTCGAGCGTCTTGCTGAAGCTCGGCGCCATCTCGGCGAGGAACCAATCGACCTCCGGCATGCCGAGGGCGGCGAGCTTGCGCTCCGTCTGCCCTTTCGCCACGGCGAATTCGCGGTTGCCGGAGGAGAGCTCGGACAAGCATTTCATATACGCGTCAAGCAGGTCGGCCGCCTTCACCATTCGGAGGAGCTCGGCCTCTTCGGCGTCCGCCGGCGCGCCGAGCACGAGCGGCCCGTACACGTCCCTCAGCGGCTCCGGCACCATGCCGAGCAGCCGTTCGGCGGCCATCGCCTCGATCTCGCGGAAGTTCGCGAGCATCTTCGGATTGTGGTGCTTGACCGGCGTCGGAATGTCGCCGGTGAACACCTCCGTCGCGTCGTGGAACAGCGCCATCGCGGCCGCCCGGTCGGCGCGGAGCGACTTGCCGAACACGGCGTTGCCGATCTCGCAGAGCAGATGGGCGAGCAGCGCGACATGGTAAGAATGCTCCGCGACGGTTTCGCGGGTCGTGTTGCGCATCAGGCTCCAGCGCTCGATGTAGCGCAGCCGGTACATATACGCCGTAAAATGGCTGTCCGTCATGGCGGCATCTTCCTTTCCCGTCCGGATCCGGCGGCGGCCGGCGCCCCAAAAGGCCCGTGCCCGCCCCGTTCCGTTTGTGGTATGATAGATTAGAGTGATTTTAATATAGATTATAGTAGGAAAGTCGATGACCGACCAGAGAGAGGAGCCATATCGGACTCATGCAGCATTTTGAACAAAGCGTATACGACCTGATCGTCGAAACGTCGACCAACCTTCCGGGCGACGTGCGGAAGGTGATCCAAGCGGCGCAGGAGGCGGAGGACCGCGCGACGCGCGCCGGCCTGTCGCTCTCGACGATCGCGACCAATATCGAGATGGCCGAGTGCAACGTATCTCCGATCTGCCAGGACACGGGCATGCCGACGTTCGTCGTGCATACGCCGGTCGGCGCGAATCAGATCGTCATGAAGCGGCAGATCCGCAGCGCCATCGCGCGCGCGACCAAGGACGGCAAGCTGCGCACGAACTCCGTCGATTCGCTGACGGGCGGCAATACGGGCGACAACCTCGGCCCGGGCACGCCGGTCATCCACTTCGAGCAATGGGAGAAGGACGACATCGACGTCCGTCTCATTTTGAAGGGCGGCGGCTGCGAGAACAAGAACATTCAATACAGCCTGCCGATGGAAATCCCTGGCCTCGGCAAAGCCGGCCGCGACCTGGACGGCATCCGCAAATGCATCATGCACGCCGTGTACCAGGCGCAAGGACAGGGCTGCAGCGCGGGCTTCATCGGCGTCGGCATCGGCGGCGACCGGACGACGGGCTACGAGCTGGCGAAGCAGCAGCTGTTCCGCCATACGGACGACGCGAACGAAATTCCGGAGCTGGCCCGGCTCGAAGAATACGTGCTCGAGAACGCCAACAAGCTCGGGATCGGCACGATGGGCTTCGGCGGCCAAGTCACGCTGCTTGGCTGCAAGATCGGCGTCATGAACCGGCTGCCGGCGAGCTTCTTCGTCTCCGTCGCGTATAACTGCTGGGCATACCGCCGCCAAGGCGTGCTGCTGAACGCGGAAACCGGCGGGATCCGTTCGTGGATCTACCCGAACGGCTCCGATACGCCGATGAAGAACGGCGCGGCCGACGAAGCCGCAGAAGCGGTCACCGACCGCTCCGAGCGCCGCGAGGTCGTCCTGAACACGCCGTTGACGGAGGAACAGATGCGCGCGCTGAAGGTCGGCGACATCGTCATCATCAACGGCGAGATGCACACGGGCCGCGACGCGATCCATCACCATCTCATGGACCACGACGCGCCCGTCGATCTGAACGGTTCCGTCATTTACCACTGCGGCCCGGTCATGCTGAAGGACGAGCAGGGCTGGCAGGTCAAGGCGGCGGGCCCGACGACGAGCATCCGCGAGGAGCCGTACCAAGGCGACATCATCAAGAAGTTCGGCATCCGCGCCGTGATCGGCAAGGGCGGCATGGGGCCGAAGACGCTGGCGGCGCTGCAGGAGCACGGCGCGGTGTACCTCAATGCCATCGGCGGCGCGGCGCAGTATTACGCGGAATGCTTCAAGAACGTCAACGGCGTCGACTTCATGGAATTCGGCATCCCGGAGGCGATGTGGCATCTGCAGACGGAAGGCTTCGCGGCCGTCGTCACGATGGACGCCCACGGCAACAGCCTGCACGCCGACGTCGACAAGGATTCCTTCGAGAAGCTGCAGCAATTCAAGGAACCGGTATTCAAATAAACCGCCGACGACGGACGCGCGGCGGGCGGACGGGACGACCGTCCCGCCCCCGCCGCGCGCGGCCGGAGAAGAAAGGGATGTCTAGCTCCAATGCGCAGCTTCGGACTCGCCTTTAACGCTAGGTTTGAACAATGGATGTTCCTCATTATCCCGGGATCCCTTGTCCTGGGGTTCTTTTTTTCCGGGCCGCTGCAGCGCTTCGTGCCAGCCGTGCCGTATCTGTTCGCGTACGTCACGCTGACGATGGCGATCGGCTGCGGCCTCGGGCAGCTGCGGACGGTCGTCCGCCGGCCGGGCGTACTCGTGCTCACGTTCCTCATTGCGCACGTGCTGTCGCCGCTCGTCGCGTACGGCGTCGGCGCGCTGTTCTTCGGCCCGGAGTCGCCGTACGTCGTGGGAATGGTGCTGTTCACAATCATTCCGCTCGGCGTGTCGACCGTGCTTTGGGTCGGGCTGTCCGGCGGCAGCATCCCGCTCATGCTGGCGATGGTCGTCATCGACTCGGCGCTCAGCCCGATCGTCGTGCCCGGCGGCATCCGGCTGCTCTTCCATCAGGCGGTGAAGACCGACACCGGCGACATGATCCGCGATCTGCTGCTCATCATCGTCGTGCCGACGATCATCGGCGTAACCTTGTACGAACTGAGCAAGGGCCGGATCCAGAACGCGGTCAAGCCGTTTGCGGCGCCGATCTCGAAGCTCTGCTTCGTCGCCGTCGTGCTGCTGAACGCGGCGGCCATCGCGCCGTACGCGGAGCAGCTCGGCGGCGACCTGCTGCGGCTCGTGCCGCTGTCGCTCGCGATGGTGGGCATCTGCTACGCGATCGGTTATTTCGGCACGATGCCGTACCGGGACCGGGAACTGCAGATCACCGTCTCGTACGCGACGGGCATGCGCAACATCTCTCTCGGGATCGTGCTCGCGATGGGCTACTTCAGCCCGCTGACGGCCGTCCCGGTCGTGCTGTCGATTTTGATCCAGCAGCCGCTGGCCACCGTGCACCATTACGTTTTACAAAAGCTTCATAAAACAACGGCTGGCGTCGAAGGCTAAGTGGAAGTACGATTGGGGATGAAGGAAACAGCCTTGGGAGTTGAGACAGAGCAATGAGCAGCTTTCGCACGCGGCTGACCCTGATTCTGATCGCGATGATCGGACTCGCGGTGTTGGCCGCAGGACTATTCATGGGCAAGACTTACCGGGACAACCACTTGGAGGCGCTGCAGGACAACATGGTCCGGGAAATGAGGATCATCCTGGACGAAATGGATTGGAAGCAGGGCAGCCCGGACGAGCTGTACGATTATTACACGAATGAAGCGAAGCATTTGAAGGACATTACGGATACCCGGATCACGTTCATCCGCAGCGACGGCGTCGTGCTGGGCGATTCCGATCACGATCCGCGCACGATGGACAACCATTCGACGCGCAAGGAAGTGCTGGAGGCGAAGCAGGACGGCATCGGCCGGACGACCCGCTACAGCGACACGATCAAGCAGAACCTGCTGTACGTCGCGATGAAAGTGAAGCCGGACGATCCGAATTCGGATATCATCCGGCTGGCGCTCAGCCTGGAGAAGGCGGACGAGAGCGTCAAGCGCATCTGGGTGGCGCTGCTGCTCGGGCTGGTCGTGCTCTTCGCCCTCGCGGCGCTGATCAGCTACCGCGTGGCGCGCGGCCTGACCCGTCCGCTCGAGCAGATCACGAAGGTGTCGAAGCGGATCAAGAACCTGGATTACCGCGCCCGGGTCGCCGTCAAGAGCAACGACGAAATCGGCGAGCTCGGCCAGGCAATCAACGCGATGGCCGAAGGGCTGCAGGTGCAGATGACGCGGATTCACCAGAACGAGCAGCAGCTCGCGAGCGTGCTCGACAACATGATCAACGGCGTCGTCATGATCGATGCCGGCGGCAAGATCGTGCTGCTGAACCGGATGGCGGAGGAAGTGCTCGGCTTCTCCGCGCGCGAGCTGGTCGGCCAGCACTACGCCTCGGCGAAGCAGCAGTACGAGCTGTCGCAGATCATTCAGGAGGCGCTCGAGCGCCGGGAGCATTTGCGCGACGAGGTGACGTTTTATTTTCCGGAGGAGCGGCTGCTGGATCTCAACCTGGTGCCGATCTTCGAGGATAACGAGCATAACGGGGAGTTTGGCGGCGTGCTGCTCGTCCTGCAGGACGTGACGGCGATCCGCAGGCTCGAGCGGATGCGCAGCGAATTCGTGGCGAACGTCTCGCACGAGCTGAAGACGCCGGTCACGGCGGTCAAGGGCTTCGCCGAGACGCTCCTCGGCGGGGCGGTCGACGATCCCGAGCTGGCGCGGTCGTTCCTGCAGATCATCTACGACGAGAGCGACCGGCTCAACCGGCTGATCGGGGACATCCTGGAGCTATCCAAGATCGAATCCCGACGCGTGCCGCTGCAGTTCTCGCCGATCGAGCTGTCCCCGTTCGTGTACAAGACCATCGAGCTCATGAGCGCCGAGGCGGTGCGCAAGCAGATTCGCGTCACGGCCAGGGTCGAACCGGGGCTGTACGTGGAGGCGGACGAGGACCGGCTGCGGCAGATCGTCATGAACCTGCTGGCCAACGGCATCGCGTACACGTCGGAAGGCGGCAGCGTGTCTATCACGGTGGAGCCCGTTCACGACCCGAACCTGTCGTTCGACGACGAAGGCCAAGAAAATTACGAGCATATCCGCATCCATATCTCCGACACGGGCATGGGAATTCCGAAGAAGGACCTGCCGCGCATCTTCGAGCGGTTCTACCGCGTCGACAAAGCCAGGTCGCGGAGCTCCGGCGGCACGGGCCTCGGGCTTTCCATCGTCAAGCATTTGGTGGAATTGCACAAAGGCACGATCACCGTCGAGAGCCGGGTCGGCATCGGGTCGACCTTCACCATCGAGCTTCCCGTGCTCCAGTAGCGGGCGGCTCGGCCGGACAGGGGTTTACCCTGCGGCGGAAACAATGCTATGATAGTGTAAAAGAACGTGAAAATCCATGTTGATTGGAATCAGCGTGGCAGCCGGGGGGTCAACATGACACAAAAAGTGTTGGTCATCGAGGACGAGCCGACATTGGCAAGACTGCTTTCGTACAACCTGTCGCAAGAAGGCTACGATACGACCGTGATCGACCATGGAGCGGAAGGCTTGCAGGTGGCGCTGCAGCGTTCGTTCGATTTAATTATTTTAGATATCATGCTGCCCGGCATGAACGGGTTTGAGATTTTGTCCCGCCTGCGCCAGAACGGCAACAAAACGCCCGTCATCGTGCTAACCGCGCGCAACGCGGAAGAGGAAGTCGTGCAGGGGCTGAAGCGCGGCGCGGACGATTACATGACGAAGCCGTTCGGCGTCGCGGAGCTGCTGGCCCGCGTATCCGCGGTGCTGCGCCGGACGGGACACGACGAGAGCAAGGTGACGGAATCGACGGACAAGGTCATTACGGCCGGCGATCTGTCGATTTATCCGGAACGCTACGAAGTCATCCTGAACGGCGAGACGGTGCCGCTCCGGCCGAAGGAATTCGAGGTGCTGCTGTACCTCGTCCAGCGTCCGGGGATGGTCATTACCCGCGACGATCTCATGAACGTCGTCTGGGGGTTCGATTACATCGGCGGCCAGCGGACGGTCGACGTGCACGTCAGCTCCTTGCGCAAGAAGCTGGAGCTCGGCCAGCAGTCGGTCGAGATCGAATCCATCCGCGGCGTCGGCTATAAGCTCGTCATGCCCAAGAAACTCGGATCATCGAATTGATGATTCGGGTTTTTATGCGTAATTGTCACGATTTTATAGAAGCGCGTTCCGTTCATGCCTACTGCAGGGTGCCAATTAATGGTACGATGGGCGGTGTACATACTCTAGGAGGTGTCGGGACATGATTTCCTATGGATGGTGCAGAGGCATCGAGGACGCGGAACGGATGCGGCTGCTGGGCTTTGATTTCATCGAATGCACGGTGGTGTCGCTGAACGTGGAGGATCCTGCGGCATGCCGCCGGGCACTGCCCGCGTACCTGGAAAGTCCGCTTCCCGTAAGCGTGTTCAGCATTTTTTTCCCCGGGGACTTGAAGCTCGTCGGGCCGGAGCGCGACGCGGAGCGGGTGAGGCGGTACGTGCATGGGACGGCCGAGGCGCTGCACCGGATCGGCGCCCGCACGGTCGTGCTGGGCAGCGGAAGGTCGCGCAGCCTGCCGGAAGGCTGGGACCGCGCGCGAGGCGAGGAGCAGCTGCTGTTGACGCTGGACGCGATCGCGGACGAATTCCAAGGCGCGGGCTTGACGCTCGCGGTCGAGCCGTTGAACCGGAAGGAAAGCAATATCGTGAACAGCGTGGACGAGGCGGTCGCCCTGGCGAAGCAAATCAACCGCGGCCCGGTGCGGGTGCTGGCCGATTTCTACCATATGGACGAGGAAGGCGAGGCACTGGAGACGCTGGAGCGGAACCGCGATTGGCTGGCGCACGTCCATCTGGCGGACACGGGCCGGTTGTCGCCCGGCACGGGGACGTACCCTTACGAGGCGTTCGCCGCGCGGCTGAAGGCGGCCGGCTACGGCGGGACGATCTCGGCGGAGTGCACGGTGCGGGAGCCGGAGCGGGAGCTGGAAGCGGGCTTGGCGTTCATGAAGCGCATGTTCGGCTGAAGGCGGGCCGCGGCGGAACGTTCTCCGGCAGGAAGCGGATAGATTCGAGTTAGATGCGATTCCATTCGAGCATTTTTTTCTGGAACTGCTTCGGCGAGCAGTCGTTGTATTTCTTGAACATTTTATAAAAATGCGCCATGTTCGGCATGCCGATGCGGTCCCCGACCTCGGAGATGCTGAGATCCTTCGTGAGCAGGATCCGTTCCGCCCATTTGATCTTGCGGTAATTGACGTATTCGGTGAAGGACAGGCCGATCGCCTTCTTGAAAAATTTGACGAAATAGTAATAGCTCATATTCGCCAGCTTGGACACTTCCTCGACCTGAATGCGGTCGGTCAAGTGCTCCTCCACGTAGTCGATGACGCTCCGCAGGCGCGCGCGGTCGAAATCGTCGTGATCCGCCAGCACGCGCTTCGCGTCGTTGCGGATGAGCAGCAGCAGCATCTTCTTGATCAGCATGCTGACGGCGAGCTCGTAGCCGTTTTGCTTGGAGGTGACCTCCCGGTGAATCTCGGTAATGCAGGCGGAGGCTTCGGCGCGGGCGGCTTCGTTGTCGCGGAAGATGTAATTCGCGCGGCTGAGCGGGTTTTTCGTTTCCGAGAAGAACCGCATGTACGGCATGGAGCTCTGGTCGATGAACTGCTCCAGATCGAACTGCAGCACGATGTAGTCGACGGGATTGCTCACGCTGCGGTCGCGGTGGAGCTGCCTGGAGCCGATGAGCGCGATGTCGCCGCTGCCGAGGCGGACGGCTTCTTCTTCGATATTGAGGTCGAGCTCGCCGCCGAGGACGAGCAGCAGTTCGATTTCCCGGTGGTAATGCCAATTGATGAACAAATCGCTATTCCGTTGGGCTTGAAACACTTTTATCGACAATAGAGGGTTTTCATAAACGACCTTCTCATTGTAGAATTCCACGGTACCATCCCTTCGACAGCAAAATCACATAAAACCAGGCCATTAAAGCGCCTATATTTTTGGACAAGTCTTGCACTATACTAGTTCTAGCATGCGTCCCGGCTCGGAAGCCGGCAAGCGGAACGCGGCAGCCGGAGCTTCGGGTGCAGGACGGTACGTCAACGCGCATACTACAAAGTATATCATTTCCCGACTTATGGAGGTAGAAATTTAATGGCAAAGGCTCGCGTAGGTATTATCGGCTGCGGCGGTATCGCCAACGGCAAACATCTTCCAAGCTTGGCGCAAGTGAAAGAAGCCGAAATCGTGGCTTTCTGCGATATCATCGTCGAGAAAGCCGAGCAAGCGAAAGAAAAATACGGCAATGAAGAATCCAAAGTATATAGTGACTACAAAGAAATGCTGAAAGACGCGTCCATCGACGTCATCCACGTCTGCACGCCGAACGATTCCCACGCCGCCATCTCCATCGACGCGCTGGAAGCCGGCAAGCACGTGCTGTGCGAGAAGCCGATGGCCAAAACGGCAGCCGACGCCCGCAAAATGCTGGAAGCCGCTAAGCGCACCGGCAAAAAACTCAGCATCGGCTACAACAACCGTTACCGTGCCGACAGCCGCTACCTGAAGCAAGCGGTCGACGCAGGCGAGCTGGGCGAAATCTACTTCGCGAAAGCGCACGCGATCCGTCGCCGCGCCGTTCCGACGTGGGGCGTATTCCTGGACGAAGAAAAACAAGGCGGCGGCCCGCTGATCGATATCGGCACGCACGCGCTTGACCTCGTTCTCTGGATGATGGACAACTACGAGCCGCAGGTCGTTCTCGGCCGCGCGTACCACAAGCTGTCCCAAACCGAGAATGCCGCTAACGCTTGGGGTCCTTGGGATCCGGCGAAATTCACGGTCGAAGATTCCGCGTTCGCGATGATCACGATGAAGAACGGCGCGACCGTTATCCTCGAATCCAGCTGGGCGCTGAACTCCCTGGAAGTCGACGAAGCAAAAGTGTCCCTGAGCGGCACGAAAGCCGGCGCCGACATGAAGAACGGCCTTCGCATCAACGGCGAAGAGAACAGCCGTCTGTACGTCAAGAACATCGAGCTGAACAGCGGCGGCGTTGCTTTCTACGAAGGCGCGAGCGAAACGGCCGAAGTGCTGGAAGCGGCTTGGTGGATCGATGCCGTGCTGAACGACAAAGAAACGTTCGTTAAACCGGAGCAAGCGCTCGTCGTTTCCGAAATTCTGGAAGCCATCTACGAGTCGTCCGCAACGGGCAAAGCGGTTTACTTCGAATAGTATCGGCCCTGCCGAAATAAGAAGCCCAAGGCGATTGCGCCTTGGGCTTTTTTTGTGCGTCAGTCGGTCAGTCGCCGTCCGTGCGGGCGTTCACGTAGCCGGCGACGCCGGAGGACGCTTCGTCCGACAGCTCGGCGAGCGACTTGACCTCGCCGTGCGGCTTCTGGTTCTGCTTGCGGCTCTTCCACGCGTTCTCGCGGCGGTTCTTGGGTGACGTCATAGCGCGCGCTCCTTTGCATGCTGGGTTGTCCGCGCGGTCCGCAGCCTCTTGTTTACTTGCTGGCTGCGTCGGCGGCGGCATGCCTTAGTGTGCGCGGAAGCGCGCCGGTTCATCACGCGCGGTCTCTCTTCGGCTTGCGCGCGCCCCACCAGAACAGGAAGCCGACGGACAGCAAGAGGACAAGGAACGGGGCGACGAAGATGAGAAACTTTTCGATCATGGCGGTCTCCTCCGAATCGGTTATCGGTTATTTGGCTCGCTTGCCCTGCACGTACTTCGTGTCGAACAAGAACAGGCGCATGAGCAGGTACAGCGACGGCACGAGCAGCAGCAGGCCGAGAAGGAACACCGCGATGAGCGCGATCGCCATCGGCTCGCTCGTGAAGTTATCGTGGATCGTTAAGTACGGGTACAGCACGTACGGCATGTGGCCGGCGCCGTAGCCGTAGAAGGCGAAGCCGAACTGCAGCATGACGAAGACGAACGCGAGGCCGAGCCGCTTGCGCGTCCAGACCTGGTACACGGCGACGAGGAAGCAGGCGAACGACAGGACGAACATCCAGGCGAAATGCTCCATTTGCTCGAAGTGGACGGGATTGTGGCGGCGGATCGCGAAGAAGACGAGCAGACTGCACAGAATGGTCGGGCCGCTCCAGGCGAGCGCGTACTTGCGGACGACCTCGAACGCGCCGCGGTCGTTCGCCCGGTCGGCGTAGTAACTCAGGAACATCGCCGAGATGTACAGCACGCTGACGAGCGCGAGCAGCACGACCGTCCACGAATACGTCGACGAGAACAGTTTGCCGTACAGGAAGGTGAGCTTGCCGGAGGCGTTCTCCGCAATGTAGCCGCCTTCCGAGATCGTCATGACCGTCGACAGCGAAGCGGGAATGAGCAGGCCGCTCGCGCCGTAGAGGAGCATATAGAAGCGATTGTTATTGTTCGTGCCGTACGTGTTGAACGCGTAATAGGAACCGCGGATCGCGAGCAGAATAATCGCGACGCTGCCCGGCACGAGCAGGGCGGTGCCGTAGTAATACGCCGTGTCCGGGAAGAAGCCGACGATGCCGACGAAGAAGAAGACCAGGAACACGTTCGTGACTTCCCACACCGGCGAGAGGTACCGCTGGATGATGCCGTTGATCAGATGCTGCTTGCCGGTAACGGCGCTGTAGTAGTTGAAGAAGCCGGCACCGAAGTCGATGGAGGCGACGATCAGATAACCGAACAGGAACGTCCAAAGGACGGTAATGCCGAGCAGCTCGTAGCTCATAGCCCGTCGCCTCCTTTAAAGCCTTTCGCGGCGATTTCGTCTTCCGCCCGGTTGCTGCGGAACATGCGGATGAGCACCGTGACCGCGGAGACGCCGAGCACGACGTACAGCAGGGCAAACACGACGAGCATCGTGTCGACGTGCTCCGAGGCCGTCGCGCCTTCCGACGTGCGCATGATGCCGCGGAGCAGCCACGGCTGGCGGCCGATCTCGGAGAAGATCCAGCCGTGCTCGATCGTGGCCATCGCGAGCGGCGCCGCGAGAATGATGCCGCGGAGCAGCCACTTGTTCCGGAAGACCGCGTCCCGCTTGCGGTAGAGCAGCAGCATGAAGGCGCCGGAGATGACGACCATGACGGCCACGAACGCCATCTTGAGATCGAACAGGTAATGGATGTAGAGCGGCGGATGCTCGTCTTCCGGAATGTCGTTCAGGCCGGTCACTTCCGCATTGGGCAGCCCATGGGCGAGAATGCTAAGCGCGAACGGAATTTTGAGGCCGTATTTGATCTCGTTGTCGTCCGTCAGAATGCCGCCGAGCACGAGCGGCGCCTGCTTCGTCGTATCGAAGTGCCATTCCATCGCCGCGAGCTTTTCCGGCTGGTACTTGGCCAAGTACTTGCCCGACAGGTCGCCGATGACCGCGCTGGCGAGGATGAAGACGAAGGCGGACGTCATGGTCAGCTTGAGCGCCTTCTTATAATAGACGTGATTGCGCCCCTTCAGGAGCGACCATGCGGCGATGGCGGCCAGCACGAAGGCGCAGGTCACGTAGGCGGTGACGAGCACGTGCGACACCTTCGTCGGCATGGCCGGGCTCAGCATGGCGCCGAACGGGGAGATGTCGACGATCTTGCCGCCTTCCACCTTGACGCCCGCCGGCGCGTTCATGAACGCGTTGACGATGGTAATGAAGCAGGCCGACGCGGACGAGCCGAGAACGACCGGGATGAGGAGCAGCAGATGCGTCGTTTTTTTCTTGAACCGTTCCCACGTGTATAAATAAATGCCGAGGAAGATCGCCTCGAAGAAGAAGGCGAACGTCTCCATGAACAGCGGCAGCGCGATCGATTGTCCCGCGACCCGCATGAAGGTCGGCCAGAGCAGGCTGAGCTGCAGGCCGATGGCGGTGCCGGTCACGACGCCGACGGCGACCGTAATGACGAAGCCGCGCGCCCATCGGCGGGCGAGGAGCAGGTAATGATCGTCGTTCCGCTTAATGCCGATCCACTCGGCGAGCGCGATCATCAGGGGCACGCCGACGCCGATCGTCGCGAAGATAATATGAAACGCAAGCGTAAGACCCGTGAGCATCCGGCTGTACATGACCGGATCGTAACCGCTGAGCAGCATCATGATCCCTCCCAAAGCTTGGTATGATAACGAACGTTTTGCCGAACCATGCTCGTCATTCGAACAGATAACGGGACAGGGACAGCAGCATGACGGCAGAGACGAAGAGACAGAGCACGATCAGTCGTTTTTCTTGTTTGGCGATGCGGTTGCGTTCGTTCCCGGAACGCGGTTCTCGGGCCATGCGGCATCCCTTCCCTCTGTTCGGAATTGGTGGGTACTGGTAACGTTAACCTGTATACGGCTATTATAAACGACTGTTGTGATTTATTTCACAATATTTGTGACGGGGATTTGAATGTTGTGATTTCTTTCACAATATCGACAAGAAGAAGTAGTGAGGAAAAATAAAGGTCTTTAATTGAAAATAAAGTTCTTTAACGTAAAATAAAGTTCTTTACTCACTCTGGTCGGAAATAGTTCCGATGAAAATAAAGTTCCTTGATTGTTTGCTATTACTGTAGCGGAGAGGTTGACTGGGACATTGAACCTTTTATTTAGCTGAAAGGTGAGTTTTTTGAAAACGTTAATTAGCGCACAAAAGAGCACTGACTAAGTCAATGCTCTTTGTGAAGAACTGTCGGAAATCAGTATTAATTAGATATCCAGTTTACGCGTACCAATCCATTTAACCATTTCCGGATCTCGATGGGAGAAGAACAGACTCTGTTTTGTATCCAATGAAGCAATCGACTCCATATCTGCTTCATTAAGTTCAAAGTCAAAGATATTTAAATTCTCAATAATACGGTCTTTACGAACGGATTTTGGAATCACGACGACTTCTCTTTGTGTTAACCAACGCAACACTACTTGTGCAACTGACTTGTTATATTTTTCGGCTATGCCTACGAATACCGCATTCTGAAACAGATTATTTTTACCTTCAGCAAAAGGTGCCCAAGATTCGATTTGAACGGAATGCTCTTTCATAAATTTAGCATTCTCAATTTGCTGGTTGAAGGGATGTGTTTCGACTTGATTTACAGCAGGAGCAAATTCATTATGAAGAATGAGATCGATTAGGCGATCTTCATGAAAGTTACTGACACCAATAGCCCTAATCTTGCCCTCACGATACAATTCCTCCATTGCGCGCCAAGAGCCGTAGACATCGCCGTAAGGCTGATGAATTAAATACAAATCCAAATAATCGAGCTGCAAGCGATTCAATGAATTTTCGAAGGCTTTCTTCGTACGTTCATAACCGGTATCCTGAACCCAAAGTTTTGTAGTGATAAACAGATCCTCTCTCGCCACGCCACTGCGTTTAATCGCTCTGCCGACGGCCTCCTCGTTTAGATAAGAGGCAGCGGTATCAATCAGCCGATAGCCCGCCATAATAGCGTCATAAACGCTTTGTTCACATTCATTTTCATCTCGAATTTGAAAAACGCCAAGTCCGATTATTGGCATCTCAATACCATTGTTCAACGTTACTGTTTGCATGTTAAATCAGACCTCCGTAATTAAAGTGGATTGGAAAATCAATCAATTTTCAATGCCCGTATATTCATCAGTATGTACCAAAAGTCGTAATGCTCGTTATCCCAATCGTCTCGAATCATTGCCTAATCCTCTCGCTTCAGCTTAAAAATCAAATGATTATGGCCTATAATTGAGCTGCGAAGGATGCCGGAAAGAGGAGAAGCATATGACAGAAAAGATCACAACAAAGAATCAGGAGCTCATTAGTCTCATTGAACGTTACTCAGCGGGAGATGGTGCTCATATAACGGCTATCCCAAATCTTTACTTTCTGCGCCGTTCTAATACGAGTGAGCCGACCCACGGGGTATACAAGCCCTCATTTTGCATGATTATGCAAGGTGCAAAGGAAGTCTGGCTTGGAAAGGATCGCTTCAGATATAGTCTCGCTGATTACCTTGTTTCCTCCGTACAATTACCAGTCAGTACGCAAGTTACTGAAGCTACTCCTGCTGAGCCCTATTTAGGATTGAGACTGGAATTTTCCCCCAGACAAACTCGGCTAATGCTGATACAAATTCACTTAATCGTAGGCGTATTTTGTATCCATTACTTGCTTTCGTCTTATTATTTGCAGTAAATGCCGTAAACGGGATTATTACACCTTTGCTTATCGTTAAAGAGCTTCATGGTACACATACAGATGTCGGATTGGTCGTTAGCATCTGTGCTGGATTAGAGATTCCGATTATGTTTGCACTAGGTGCTGTGGGCAGAAAGTTATCAAACCATTCATTAATGATCAGTGCCTGTTTTATCGCGATAATTTATAACGTCATCTTAAGTGTTTCTACACATTCCTGGCAGCTTATCGGCGCACAGCTTCTACAGGCGGTGTTTGTGGCGATTGTTATGGGCAATGGGTTAAGCTATTTTACTGAGCTGCTGCCAAACTCACCTGGAAGGTCCTCTGCGATTTATTACAATGGCACCATTATCGGAAGGCTGGTAGGAAATTTAGGTGGAGGGATGATCGCTCAGTTCGTCGGTATACGTGATGTTTATTGGGTTAGTCTATTTGTTGTCTGTGTTTCGTTCATTATCTTGTGGAAAGTAAGACCTCAAAAAATACTGAAACAGCATTTTAATTAATAAAATTAAATTAAGCGGTGTAGGAGACTTTTGTTATCTTATATGAAATTTTTTGTTTAAATAAAGAACTGATCGGAAATTCTTGAAAGTCAAAACAAATGACTAACACAAACAATGGATAGTGGTCCCTTTGAAGAACATTAAGGGTCACGCTAACAGCGCATTAGACGATATTCAATTTTTTGACGGCAGCTGGATCGGCTGCCGTTTTTGTGCTATCTAGGGAGTTTGGGGCCAAACTTTTAGATTTTCATTTTAGAACTTTATTTTTATTCCAGACATTTTGTATAATGCTGATTAAACAACTTTATTTTTGTGATTTCAGCCGCGGGACAACTCAAAGTCGTACAATTAAACAACAATTATTTTATCTGAATACGATATTGATCCTCTAAAAAACCCTGGTTTTACTGGACCACGGATAAAGAACTTTATTTTCCCTTACCAAGAAGGAGGCGGCGTCGGAAAAGAAAGGCTGTTAGCGGAATCAATAATGGAAGCGACTTATGAACTTGATTCGTACGGATCGCGTCAGGTTCAGGTCAAGCGCGTGCATGATCAACGGGGCACCTTGAGCCGCAAGATAAAATGGTAAAACGCATGACAAAGGAGCTGCCGCGGCAGCTCCTTTGTCAGTTCGGACTTGCTCCCCCAAACGTGCCGGTTTGCTCAGACGTCCTTCACCGGGTTCTTTTGCAGCTTATCGGATTCCTCTAGATTTTTGAAAAATAGGATTTTATCATCGACTTTCTCCAGCGTCTGTTCAAGTTCCTTCATTTGATCGATCACCTTCATGCGATACGTTTCCATGAATTCTCGCCGAGCCGTTATCGGGGAGACTTGATTATCGTTCAAGGCGAAAAACTCCAGCATCTCCCGAATGGGCATCCCCATCGCCCGAAAGTAACTTAACACCTGGAACCATACGATATCGGATTGCGAATAGTTACGATATCCATTTTCGTCCCGTGCTATGCCGTCGATTAATCCGATTTGCTCGTAGTATCGCAAGGTATGGATGCTGAGTCCCGTCTGTTCAGACACCTGTTTGCTTGAGAAATTGGTTTCCATAATTTTTAGTATACCATCGATTCGAACGCTGTTGCTATCGAGTGCACTCGATACGTTATCCTTACGTTTGTAAGCAATCTTATTCATTTTGAGGAGGACTTCATCATGCGAATTTTTGTTACGGGAGCTACGGGATTCATCGGTTCGGCGGTCGTCCGCGAACTTATCGATGCAGGGCATCGGGTTGCAGGTCTTGCCCGTTCGGACAAGTCTGCCGCAGCCTTGACGGCGGCGGGAGCGGACGTGCATCGCGGCGCCCTCGACGATCTCGACAGTCTGCGCGGCGGCGCCGCTGCTGCGGACGGCGTCATTCACCTGGCCTTCATTCACGACTTCTCGAACTTTGCGGCCGCCGCCGAGACCGACAGGCTGGCGATCGAAGCGATCGGAGAAGCGCTTGAGGGTTCCGGCAAACCGTTCGTGGTCACCTCCGGGACGCTCATGCTCGCACCGGGACGCCTTGGTACGGAAGAGGACGCGGCGATGCCGACCGCGCACCGGCGCTCCGAAGAGGCGGCAATGGCATTGGTTAAGCGCGGGGTGCGGTCGTCCATCGTCCGTCTCTCGCCATCCGTGCACGGTCCGGGCGACTATGGCTTCATCCCGACCCTGATCGAGATCGCCCGCGCCAAAGGCGTCTCCGCCTACATCGGCGACGGATCCAACCGGTGGCCGGCCGTGCATCGCCTCGATGCGGCGCGCCTCTTCCGTATGGCGGTAGAAGGCGCAGCGGCCGGCGCACGGCTGCACGCGGTCGGCGACGAGGGTGTGCCGCTCCGCGAGATCGCCGCCATCATCGGTCGACGCCTGAACCTGCCGGTGGCCGGTATTTCGCAGGAAGAAGCAGCCGATCACTTCGGCTGGCTTTCCTTCGCCGCCTCCGTCGACAATCCGACTTCAAGCGCGCTGACGCAGGAACGCTTCGGTTGGCTGCCCGAGCACGCTTCGCTTATCTCGGACCTTGAGCAGGGTCACTATTTCGAAGACTGAACGCCTAGCGGGTAGTTTCATTCAACATACACCCGGCATCAATCTCCAACTTCTTGACGGTGGCTAAGAGAGAGCGCGCGATGGACTTATTCGCGCACGGAGCACAGGTGTTTTTCGTCCCTGGCTGCTGCTGCTTCATACGAAGATGAAGAAAAGAGCCATCCGCGAGCATTGCGCGGGTGGCTCTTTTTGCGTTCCGGTGAGGGAGGGGAGGGGGTGCTCCGCGAGTTCGAGTAAGGCGATTTAGTATCGGATCAGCTCAAAGTCGTCGAACGCCGCCCAATTGCCCGCGTTCGCGTCGCTCCAGACGCCGATCTCGATGCGGCCGTTCGTAACGCGGACGTTATCGATCGCGTATTTCGCGTAATCGGCGACGGGCTGGCTTCCGATCACCGCCTGAACTTCCGCTGCTCCGTAATTCTTCGCATAGAGATGAAGCGCCTTCTGTCCGCCGCCCGATCTGGCCCAGACGCTGACGGTATAGACGCCGTTCGGCACGGCCAGCGACTGGGACGTCAGCTGCTGATACGCTCCGGCCAGCCAATGCGTCAGTTTATAGCCGCCCGTGCGCGGTTTGTCGGCATCCGCTTTGCACGCCAAGCCGGAGGCGCCATGCCACTCCGTCCAACCCTCCAGATTCCCCGTTTCGAATCCGGGGTTCTTTAACAGATTCGCCGGAGGCTGCTGCGTAACAGGCTGTTGGGCGGGAGGTTGTTGCGCGGGAGGCTGCTCGTTGGCGGGCTGTTGTTCCGTGAATTGCAGCCAATTCAAGTTGAAGCCCGCCCCGGCAGCATAGACGCGCAGCGTATTCCGGCCCGCGCCGAGAGTCGCTTCGCCGCTCACCGTCTGCCATTCCTGCCAGCCTCCGGTATTCGGCACGGCAATCGTGCTCACCGCGGTATCGCCAATCCTCAACTGCAGAGATCCGGTATCGGCTTGACTCGCTACCCGCAGCTCGACCTTATACGTCCCCGCGGCGGCGACATTCACGGCGTAGTCCATCCAATCGCCCGCTTCGATCCAGCCGACGTTCAATCCGCCGCCGGCATCCTTCGCGTTCTCGGTCTGAATGCCGCTCATGGCGCTGTATTGTTCGGCTTCGACTCTGCCGGGAATCGGCGCATAGGTCACGACGGTCGCGCCGCCGTTTCTTATCCGCTTCTGGTCCATGTACAGCGACTGCGGAGTCAGATCGGCTCCCATACCGACGCCCTCGACGACGTCCTGCGGCGCCGAACGGTCCGCGGACGGCACCTCGTACTCGACCTTGCCTGCCGCGCCGCGCGTGCCGATTACGTAGCCGCGGCCGAATTGTCTGGATTTCACGATCGCCGACTGCCCGGGAGCATACGCGACGCCGTTCGTATTCCAGACGACCGACTGCGAGGTGGTCCAACCATGCTCCACGGTTCCGTAAGGCCGGTAGACCGCTTCGATAAAATCGCCGTTCATGGTCATATTGTCGAGCAGGTTCGCCATGCTCAAATACATATGGAAGTCGGTAGCCAGACGCGGTTTATTCGACGTGCTGTCGTAAATGACATTGCCGCTGGTCCACATGTATTGGAACGTAAAGCTATGTCTTCCCAGCGTAGCCGCGGCATGCCGCACCAAATTATCTTCGCCCTGCATCAAGTAGAGGTAGCCGTTGCCGCCTTCTCCTCTATACTGCGGCTTCTGCATATGCGTGTTCTGGACCGTTACCGTGCGGGACTGGTACAAAACGATCCCATGAGAGAGCAGATGCACGTCGCTCGCGTTGGACGAAGGCTTGAAGCTGTCCACCCGATCGATCCAGCCGTTCTTGACGTTCGAGAAACCGATCGCTTTCGAAGCGTGCACGTCATAGGCCGCGGTTCCGGGCTTCTTGTAATCCAGATCCCCCCAGCTTGAACCCGGATGCTGCTTCATGCCGATGGACAATTGCTCGATCCCGACTTCCGACAGCATCTCTCCCGTTTTGTAGATCCGCGCCTTGTCTCTCGTCTTCAGCGGATAGCGGATCGGAATATCGACCGTCAGCGTGTTGGCCGCCGCGTCGATGGCCGTGATTTTCCGGCAAAACGCCGGTCCTTTGACGGTGGCGGCGTTCCACTTGCCCGACATCCCGTGTTCGGCGATAAACCCATCCGTCGCGTCGGCATGCAGGACGATAAAATCATTCGCGGCGTAACCGCTGACGCTGCCGACCGGAATCACGGTCGCCAAAGGGTTGACGTCGCCTCGGATCGGCGTCGGCGCGCTTACCGGCGTCAGCCAGTCGGCGGAACGGTCCGGCGCTACGCGAATGACCGATTTTTCGCGCATGTTCGGCGCGTCGTTGTAAAGGAACGTGGCGGTTTTGCCGGCTCCCCGCAGCACGACGTTGTTCGTCTTGATCCACAGCGCGCTGGAGCTCGTTCCTTGCGGACGAACGCGGTACGTGCCCGCTGGCAAGTAGACGACGCCGCCTCCCGCGGCGCCGGCCGCGTTGATCGCGTTCTGGATGGCCGCCGTCGAATCCGCGTTGCCGCCGGCGTCCGCTCCGTATTGGGTCACGACGTTATAGACGGAGCCGGGCGGCGTGGACGGAATTTCCTTTTCGCCCCGCCAATAGCCCGCGTACGAAAAATCGTGAAGAAAGCTTCCCTGGGCGTCTTTATACCCCGGCGTCCAATGCTCGGGATATAAGGAGCTGCGCCATGATTGCGCCATTGTAGAACCTCTTTCTCTTGCCGTTTGGGCAAGACGTATTCGTGTGCGTTATGCCTCGTGCCGGCCGCGCGTCAGCAGGATAGATGACCGCCAGGATCGACGCCGAGCATGGCGCAAATCTTCTTGTATTGCTCCACGCGGTTCGGCACCGCGCCGCCGCCGCCGCGGTTGCACTCCAATGCGCCGTTAATGGTCCGGATGGTTTCGCCGAAGCCTTTCGATTGAACCATGGCCTGATGGCAGGTCATCGTGCCGGCGCCCGTCTGCGTGTTCCAGAACCACAGCGCGGTTTTCATCGCAACGGCAGGGTCCTGCGCGACGAGGTCCGGATTGGAAAGCAGGGGAAGACCGAGCGCTTCGCCGGCGGCGCCGTAATTGTAGTTCCAGCTGATCTGCAGCGGCCCGCGACCGTAATATTGCTTGCCGGGAACGACCTTGTATTTGCTGTTATAGTCGAAATAGTGGTTATAGTTGGCTTTGTTCGCCTCGACGATGTGATACAGGCCGCCCGTTTCATGATGGATATTGGCCAGGAACGCCGCGGCTTCCTGACGTTCGACCGCATGGCCGCCCGTTTTGGCGAAGGCGGGGTAGGCGGCCGTGGCGGCAACCAGGCCGGCGTAGGTGTAGAAACGGTTCCGGGACGGGAAGATTTGGTTGAACTGCTGCTCGGTTACGACGAATCCGGTTGAAGGCTGCGAGTCGGGCGTGCCCGGATTCGGACTCGATAGCGCGGTAATCGTGAATTCTTCCCAGCCCGACGCCGCGGGCCGATTCGCGTACAGAACGCCGCCCAGATTCATATCGGCGCATACGAATAGATCGTTGGCCACGGCTTGCAGCGCGAACTTGCCGTTGCCGCGGTCGATGCGTCTGAATTTCTCCCACGCTTGAATCGTGGCGGCTCTCGCGATCAGCTTCGTATGATCATTCAAATCGGCGGTCACGTATTTGCGATTGGCGGCGGAGAGGAAGGAGATCGTACCGTCGGCGTTGGTCACGACATCGAAGGTTTCCCAGCCCTTCGCCGCCGTTCGATTGGCAATGAGCGGACGAGCGCCCTGATCTTCGGCCGAGACATAGTTATTGTTGAATGCGGATTTAATTCCGGCGAGCATGTGATAACCTCCAAATCGCGTAGAATGAAAGAGTTGCGGCCTTCGAATGAATTGTAGGTGCAGAATTCATTTCATACAAATCATGAAATACAAGCCATTTCATCAATAATTTTATGAATCTCGAAAATTTTAGAATACTTTTATCCAATTAAAGGAGGATAGTAGAGGAAATAAGCCATTTATCCTAAACAAAACATGATTATAGCAACGGAAGTAATGCGCGTGTCTTCTATTAAATAGGCCGATAGCATCGGGACGCGCGCCGGAGGGAAAAACGAGAAAACGGCAAAAAGACCGGTCTGCGCCGGTCTTTTTGTCGTCGGATTCAATGGGTTGTTCGATCGCGATGGACGGTTATACCGTGACGTCCACGTAAAACGGCGGCGTTACGCCGAGCATGCGGGCATAGACGAAGAGCTGGCCTTTATGATGGGCCTCGTGGCCGATCAGGCGGTGGAGAATTTCCGCGATCGGCTCGGTGACGTTCAACAGTGCGATCGTCGCCGGCTCCCGCAGCTCGGATTCCGCGTAAGAGGCAAGCTTTTGTTCGTGTTCGGCCGTCAGCCGCAGCAGCAGCTCGCGCGTTTCGGCCAGCGTCGGCGGCACGGGCGGGACGAGCATCTCGCGTTCTTCGATGGCGGAGAAGAAGAAGTCCGGCGTCGCGGCGAGATGGTGGACCAGCTCGATGGTCGTCATGCCTCCCTCCCATGGGCGCCAGCCCCCGCCCGATTCCGGCAGCAGCGCGACGAGCTCGAGCAGGGCGTTGCGGTTCATTTTCCAGCGTTTCATGATTTGTTGGACGGGCGTGAGTTCGGTCGGGGTTATCGTTGTCGCGGTCATCGTTGTCATGGCGGTGTCCTCCTGGATGGTTAGTTGGATAGCGTATTTAAACGGTACACGTCCCGGCGATCGATGAATGTCTTCGCGGCCCGGCGGTAGGCCCGATAATGCGAAGCGTCGAGATGCCCGGCAAGCGCCGCTTCGTTCTTCCATACCTCATATAACACGAACTGTTCCGGACAGGACCGGCTTTCGTGCAGCACATACGTCAAGCAGCCTTCTTCGGAGCGCGAGCTTGCCGCGAGCTTGAGCAAGACCTCCCGAAGCTGTGCCGCATATCCTTCCCGACCCTTCAGCAGGGCGACGATCGTAATGGTTTCCATGAAGCTCTCCTCTTTCATTTCCATGGAGACGGCCGCGGATACGGGCTCGAACGCATAGGCGGACCTTCGCGGGGAAGCCTAATATTCATGCGCGATACCCGGACCGGCGAATATCTTCCTCGGCTGCGTTGTCACCGTTATGCGCCTCCTCGAAAATAAGTTTTCGGCGCGCGGCGTCAAGCAGCGCGTCCTGCCGCAGCCATACTGTAACACTCCGAATCCGCGGATTGTACTACCGCTCTGTTTGGTGGGGAATAACGCAAAGTTAGGAGGAATGCACATGAGGATGGAATGGCTGGAGGCTTTTCGGCAAACGGCGGAGACGAAGAGCTTGACGAAAGCCAGCGAATCCCTGCATATCAGCCAGCCTGCGCTGAGCAAGCAAATCCGCAACTTGGAGACGGAGCTCGGGGCGCAGCTGTTGACGCGTTCGTCCGTGGGCGTGGCGCTGACGCCCGCCGGCCGGATTCTGCTTGAACGAAGCAAGGTCATCGCGAACGAAGTGAACGCGATGAAGCGGGAGATCGCGCTCATGCAGGACGAGGGCAAGGTCGACCTCACGATCGGTTCCTGGCCGAGCGTCGCCACGATATTTCTGCCCGCCCGCATTGCCGGCAACCGGCAGGCGACCACGAAGCTGGAGATCAAAATCCGCGTTTTTTATTGCTTTCATGATTTTCTGACGCATCTGGATAACGGCATTCTCGACGCCGCTTTTTTCGACGACCGGGGCGTGAAGCACGCGTATCATTCGACCCCCGCGTTTACGGAGCCGTTCTATCTGTTCGTGAACAACCATCATCCCTTGTACGGGAGCAGAGACGAAGTATCGTTCGACGAGATCAAGCAGGAAACCTTCGTCATGCTGCCGGACGGCTGCGACGTGCGAATGCTGGTCGACGAGGCGTTCGCCGCAAGAGGCGAGCAGCTGAACGTCGCGCTCGAAATCGAGCTGGGCCAAAGCATCCTTGGCTTCATCCATGCCAATCTGGGCATCTCCATTCTGCCCGCCATCTTCATCAGCCAGATGAAGCCGACGATAAAAGCGATCCCCATTCAGGATTTCGAATCGTACCGCCAAATCTCGGTCATCACGCGCGACGAAGCCGTAAGCAAGCGGCTGCTGAGCTTTATGTTCAACCCGTGATTCCCATGCCCCGTCCGCGCGTAAATTCATGAATCGCCTCTCAGGCAGCAGCCGTCATCGTGGACGGAGCTGTCTTTTTGTTTGCATTCGCGGGGCAGGCCAACCGGGCTTGACAGGGTGGGGCGGCCGCCCGTCGCGGGCGCGCCGGACGTCGCGCCCGGCGGCGCGGCGAAAGGGTATAAAGGGGGGGCAATCCGAACAAGTTAAGGACAGAGATGTTGGCATAAGGTGGTAAACAGCATGGAATCGAGCCTTCCTTTGAATGTGGACGAGCGCGTCGGGATCAATCACGATGCGCTGCGGCGCGTTTTTCAGCATTGCGCGGACATCGTGTTCAGGCCGCTGAAGCTCCCGGATCGCGCCGAGCTGCTGCTCGTCTATATCGACGAGCTGACGGATTCGACTAAATTGGAGCAGATCATATCGACCTGCATGCTTAGCCGCGATTTCGATCGGATGACGCAGTACGAGAGCGTCACGCGCTTGTCGGAGGTCGTCGCCAAAGTGTTGAAAGGCTGCACCGCCATTTTTTTGGACGGCCGGCCGGTGGCCTATCTGGCGGAGCTGACCGCGTTCAAGCAGCGCGCCATCGCCGAACCTTCCAATGAAGCCGCCATTCGCGGGCCGCGCGAAGGTTTTACCGAGGACCTCAAGACGAACCTCAGCCTGATTCGGCGCAAAATCAGCCACCCGAGCTTGAAGTTCGAGCGGCATCAAGCGGGCGAACTGACCAATACGGAGTTCGTCGTCGCCTATATCGAAGACGTGGTCAAGCCCGGGCTGCTTCAGGAGGTAAGGCGCAGGCTTCAGACGATACATACGAATCAGCTGCTGGATTCCGGATATATCGAAGAATACATCGAAGACCGCAGGCTGTCCCTGTTCCCTCAGATCCAGAACACGGAACGCCCGGACACCGTCTCCGCGAGCTTGCTGGCGGGCCGGATCGCCATCATCGTCGACGGCTCCCCCAATGCGCTGCTGCTGCCCATGACCTTCTGGGCGGGCCTTCAAGCGGCGGAAGACCATTACGAGCGCTTCATCTACGTCTCGGCCGTCCGGATGCTGCGGCTGCTGCTCGCCATACTGTCCTGTTTGCTGCCTTCCATCTACGTCGCGCTGACGACGTTCCATCCGCAGATGATCCCGCTGGCGTTGATGCTGAGCATCTCGGCCTCCCGGGAAGGGATTCCGTTCCCGACCGTCATCGAAACGCTGCTCATGGAGCTGATGTTCGAGGGGCTGCGGGAAGCGGGACTTCGCCTGCCCAAGGCGATCGGTTCGGCCGTGAGCATCGTCGGCGCGCTGGTGATCGGGGAGGCGGCCGTTCAAGCGGGCTTCATCTCCGCCCCGATCGTCATGATCGTGGCCGGCACGGGCATCGCGTCGTTCGCGTTCCCCAGCTACAGCCTGGCGCTGCCGTTTCGCATCCTGCGGTTTCCGCTGCTGGTCGCGGGCGGCTTCCTGGGTCTGTACGGCGTGGCGATCGGCATCATGTTCATCATGATTCATCTGGTCACGCTCAAGTCGTTCGGCATGCCGTACTTAAAGCCCGTCGCGCCGATCGGGAAAAACCTATGGAAGGACTCGCTGGTGCGCATGAACAAACGCTTCGTGCCGGCGCCCAAAAAGCCATGAAATGTCTACGCGCGGCAGGCTGCTTGTTGGTCATGCTCTGTCTCTCCGGCTGCTGGGACCGGAACGAAATCAACGATTACGCGTTCTGGATCGGCACGGGGCTGGACTTGTCGGAGGACGGGAAACTGAAGAAAAGCGCGCAGATCGCCGTGCCGGCCGGGTTCAAGAGCACGACCGAAGGCGCGGGCAGCGGACAGCGGGCCAACATCGTCATCTCGGCGTCCGGTTCCTCGATCGTCGACTTGGAGCAGCAGGTGCAGGACAAGCTGCCCCGGAGAATTTTCCTCGGCCATCGCCGGTCCATCTTCATCGGCGAGCGGCTCGCGCGCAAGGGCATCATCGACGTGATGGATCAATTCACGCGCAATACCGATACGCGGATGCGGACGGATATCTTCGTCGTGAACAACGGCGAGGGACGGGACGTGCTCGAGATCAACAGTCCGTTCAATCAGTTCTCGGCGATCGTGGCCGTCGATCAAGACCGGTTTTGCCGTCTGGGCGATACCGCCTTGAGAGACGTGCTGCTGGACGTCGGGCGGGACGGCGTCCGGCCCTCCATGCCGATGGTGGAGATCTCGCCGAAGAACGGGCAAGAGAAGAACGAAATCATCGAAGTGAAGTCCGTCGCGATCTTCAACCGGCAGCTGCAGATGGTCGGCGAAGTGAGCGGCCGCGAATCCCTGGAATTGTTTTGGGTCAAGGGGGTGCTCAAAAATCAATTTCTGACGGAGGAAACGGGGGGAGGCACCGTCTCGCTGTACGAATCCAACTTGAAAAAAACCATCCGCACCCGAATCGACGGCAACCGGCTGAAAGCCTTCGTGAAGCTGGAGGGGACCGGAAGGGTGCTCGAAAACAACACGAATATCGACATCTCCGCTTCCTCCGAGCGGATTCCGCTGGAACGCAAGCTGAACGCCATCAAAGCCAAGCAGGTCGAAGCCACGATCAAGAAGGTGCAGCTCCAGTACGGGCAGGACGTGTTCGGCATCGGCGAAGAACTTCACCGCGAGCATCCGTACGAGTGGAAGAAGCTCCGGGGCAAGTGGGACCAATTGTTTCCGACCGTCGAGGTGTCGGTCACGGTCAAACTGAAAATCCAGAACACGGGCGGGATCGGCAAGCGCATCCCGGGAATAGGAGACCGCGCATGAAGATTTCGCCTTGGCAGTTGTTTTGGATGTTTACGACCCTGGAAATTTCGATGAGCATCTGGCTGACCGTGGCGCCGACGATCGAGACGGCCAGGCAGGACGCCTGGATTTCGCTGGCGGTGGCCGGCGTCATCGGACTGTTCGTGACGCTGGTCCTGATCCTGGTCAGTCAGCGGCATGATTCGCTGACGCTGGTGGAGTTCGCGCAGAAGCTCGTCGGGAAGTGGATCGGCTGGCTGATCGGCGCGCTGTACATCGCGGTCTGGTTTTCGGTCTCCGCGGATATCCTGCGGATCTTCTCCTTGTTCATTAAGCAGTATCTCTTTCACGACACGCCGATTTGGCTCATCGCGTTTCTCATGGTCGCCGCCATGACGTACATCAATTACGCCGGCAGCGTCGAAGCGATCGCCCGTTTCAGCGAGATGGCCGGTCCGCTGCTCCTGGCGGGCATCCTGGTGACGTTTAGCTTGAACGTCACCAATTTGCACGTCGATCTGCTGCTGCCCGTCTATGCGGACTCCGGGGCGCTGTCCATTCTGAAAGGCTCGCTGGTGAACGCGTCGTTCCTCGGGGAATCCATGATGATCATGATGCTGACGCCCTTCATCGCCAATTCCAAGAAGATGCTGAAGCCGACGCTGCTCGCGATCTGCGTGCCGTCGCTGATCGCCGTCGTCACGTCCGTCATGGTGATCATGACCTTCGGAACGAACATCGGATCCACCCTGGTCTTTCCGTATTTCAGCATGGTTCGCTTTATCAATTATCTGGAATTCATTCAAAATATGGACGTATGGATCATGTTCATCTGGATTTTCAGCGTATTCGTGAAGCTGGCCATCTACTTGTTCATCAACAGCTACGGAACCGCGCAGTTGTTCGGCGTGAAGAACTGGCGGATCATGATCGGATTCGTGGCGGCCGCGATCTTCGCGATTTCCCTGGTTCCCGCGAATGTCATCGGCATCTTGGATTATGCGACCTTCGTGTGGATCCCGTATATTTTCCCGATCTTCATCGTCGCGCTTCCGCTGCTCTTATTGCTCGTCAGCATGGCCAGGGGCCGGACGCTCGCGCCCGAGGGGCAGTAGACCGACCCGAAGGGCCGGGCCGCTTGCGGGACACGCATAAATTAATTTATAGCCGCTCCGTTATTTTGTGATTTGTTGTCGAGGCGACGGACCCTTACACTAAGCAACGTGCGGATCCGGCATCCGCAGCAGGCCAGTCCATAGACGCAAAAGGAGAGATACCCATGAAGAATACCGGCTTTGTCCGGGATGTCCATCTTGCGATCGAACAAGTCGAACGCGAGGCGTGGTTCGACATGTACGCCGCCGCTCCCGCCGCGATCGTCCAACGCACGAATATCGCTTTCCGGCGATTGGGAACGGCCATCGGCCTCGCGGACCGCGGGACGCCGATCGCGGAGTTCAATCGGGTGCTCGGCTTAGGCATCGACGAGCCCGCAAGCGAAGACGAGCTGGAGCGGGCCATCGCCTGGATGAAGGAGCACGCCGTTCCGTCTCATGCCCTGCAGCTCGCGCCGACCGCGCGCCCGGAAGGGCTGCCGCAGTCGTTGGAAGCCCGCGGTTATAGGCGTACCGGCAACGGCTGGGCGAAATATTACCGGGACGCGAGTCCCGCGGAGGGCCATCCGATTCCGACGGCGCTTGAGGTGAAGCTCGTTCGTCCGGAGGACGCCGCACACTTCGGCCAAGTCGTGCAAGCCGGATTCGGGCTGCCCGCGGCGGTCGCCGACTGGCAGTCCGCCTTGGTCGGACGACCGAAATGGAACGTCTACGCGGCGTACGACGGCGGCGTGCCCGTCGCATGCGGAGCGATGTTCATCGACGGCGGCTGGGCGTGGCTCGGCGTCGATGCGACGTTGGCCGAGTACCGCGGCCGCGGGGCGCAGAACGCGCTGATCGAGCGGCGGATCGCGGACGGCATCGCGGCCGGCGTGTCCGGCTTCACCGCCGAGACCGGACAACCGTCCGAAGGCGAAGAACGCAAGAACAAGTCGTACGGCAACTACCACCGGGCGGGATTTACGCGACTGTACGTGCGCCCGAATTATGTGCTTCCGCAGGCTTGAACGGCGGCAGACACCGAACCTTGAAGGATCGTCCTTCAAGGTTTTTCTTTTGCCCGTTTTGCGTTCGCGCCTCTTCAGGCGGCCGCTCCCCATAACGGCGGGTTATGGCCCACCCAACAGAACGGTAGTACAATCCGCCGCTTCGCGATGGTACGGTAAGGTGCATCGAGAAGGCTTGCCGCGTTTTGATAAATGAATTTATAGGCGGTCCTTTATTTCGTAATTTGTTGTCGATGTGAGCAAACTTTACAATCAGGAGAGTGGGTCTGCGATCCAAGAAGGAAGGAGCCGCTATGGTCGATTTCGAATGGTACCGAAGCTTCATCGCCATTTATAAGCACAATTCGGTGTCGGAAGCCGCGAAGACCCGGATCATGACGCAGCCGGCGCTGAGCCAGCACCTCGCGTCCCTGGAAGCCGAGGTCGGCGAACGGCTGTTCGCGCGAACGACGCGCAAGCTGGTTCCGACCGAACGGGGCAAGCAGCTGTACGCGCATCTCGCGCCTCATATCGAGTCCTTGGAAGAGAAGACGATGGAATTGAAATCGCATTTGTCCCCGGCCATGAAGACGATCAAAATCGGAACGACGCACGAGCTGTTTACCGAGAGCGTGATGGCGCATTTGTCGGGGATGGAATGGAATACCGTCACGTACTTCGGGGATGCCGATCACTTGCTGGAGCTCCTCAAAGAAGACCGCGTGGATATCGTCATTACGGACAAGAAGCTTGCGACCCCCGGCATCGAATACGTGCGGCTGATGGAAGAACGCTTCGTGCTCGTGGCGCCGCCGGACACGGCGGTACCGGAATTCGCGCGGACGGAAGAGATGGAACGGTGGCTGACGGAGCAGCGATGGATCAGCTACGGCCTCGAGCTGCCGATCATCCGCAGGTATTGGAAGGAGTTCTTCAATACGGGGCCGGTCATTAACCCGGTGCACGTCATTCCGAGCCTGCATTTGATCTTGCGGGCGGTCGCGGAAGGCGCTGGGGTGAGCCTGCTTCCGACCTATCTGCTCAAGCAGCCCGGCGCGGCGGAGCGGAGGTGGCGGACGTTGTTCGAGCATATGCTCGTCCGCAACGAGCTGCTGATCGGCTTCAAATCCAAGCATAAGCACGTCCTCGACATTAACGCGTTCATCAAGCACATTCGCGAACGGAACGAGGACTGACGTAGACTGCGCGCGTCGCCGCCGGCACATCCGGGGAAGGAGGCGGACGCGATCCCATAAAAGCGAGGTTAAGCATGACGAGCATCCAAGAACGCATCAAGCAAAACATGGTCGCCATGCGGGAACGCATGAGCGGCGTCTGTCCGCGGATCGTTTTCGAGCGAACGCCAAGGGCGATCCGCCACGAATCCGATCTGCCGCATCCCGTATACAACCGCGTCCTTGCTTATTCAGGGACCTCGCCCGAAGACGTTCTGGACGATGTCGGACGCTTCGCGAAGCGTTATCGGGCGCGCAAGGTTCCGTTCACATGGCTGACCTGGCCGCACGAACCGGGCGCCGCGAGCTTGGCGGAGGCCTTGGCGGCCCATGGACTGGACAAGGTCGACGAGGTATCCGGCATGTCGCTGTCCTTGGCCGGCTGGACGTACGAAGGCCCGGCGATTCCCGGCTTTACGGTCCGGCCGATCCGCACGCGTGCGGAGATGGCGTGGTTCCGGGAAATCGTGCCGGATAGGTTCGGATTCCATGGTGAAGCCGCGGACGTGCTCGTACGGATCAACGAAGCGGCCGCCATGGGCCGGCATCCCGCGTTCCGGCATTACGTCGGCTTCGCGGACGGCCGGCCCGCCGCGGCGGCGACCGCGTTCCGGGACGGGGAGACGATCGGCATCTACAACGTAGCCACGTTGGACGGCTATCGGCGCAGAGGCCTCGGAACCGCGCTGACGGCGCATGCCCTGCGCGAAGGACAAGCCGCCGGCGCGCGGCTTGCCGTGCTGCAATCGAGCAGGATGGGGGAAGGCGTGTACCGGTCGCTCGGCTTCGGCGCCGATGTCGCGATCGGCGTCTACTTAGGCTAAAGCGCTGGCTGTAAGATACGCAAACAAGACAATCGAAGCCGTTCAGACAAGCCGCCGCATGGCGGCTTTTTTGCGTTGAACGCATGAGCGTGAAAGCCCGCATGCGCGCAGAAGCGAGCCAATCGCCTTGCCGGGGACGGGCCGAATGCCGGAAGTGGTCGCCGGATGGTGACATCATCGCCTAGGATTCCATTTTTTTAGGATTTTACGGGCGGCATGAAGGTGTAAGCGCGGGAAACATGGAAATGACTAATCATGCTCGCATTCGCTCCAGGAACTCGCGAACCGACGCTTAAGACGCTAGCAGGAGGGATTCGAGGTTATGGCACGGCAACCCGCCGATGGTCAGGCTGATGCTTTCAATATACCGTCCAAGTATTGGGATATCTTCAATGAATCTCCCGGAGGCGTATCCATCGCGACCGATCCGCTCTGCAAGATAATCCTGCATAACCGGAAAGCCTCCCGGATGCTGCGGGTATCGTCGGGCGGAGACTTTTCCCATTCCTCCGTCCATCCCCCGAAGGTAACCGTGTACCGGAACCGGATCGAGCTGTCGGCCGGCGAAATGCCGATGCAGCGTTCGGGCCGCCGGAAGGTGGACGTGCTCGACGAGGTGCTGGAATTCGTCTGGGAGGACGGCCACCGGATGATCTCGGTCTGGAACGCGACGCCGATCCTGAACGGCGAAGGCGACGCGCTCGGCGTGCTCGCGGTCTCGGAGGACATCACGGATTTCGTGCTTCAGGAACGCCGGATGCAGGCGGACAAGGAGTTCTTCGAGAATCTGGCCGCGGAACGGAAAGAAGAGCAGGCGAAGCTGCGGATCGAGCTGGAACGGCTCGACCGGCTGAACCTGATCGCGCAGATGGCGGCGAGCATCAGCCATGAGGTGAGGAATCCGATCGCGACCGTGCGAGGCTTCCTCCAGCTGATGCATCAGCTCCAGCCGACCGGACAGCTTAGCGCGCATTACGAGCTCATCGTCGGCGAATTGGACCGCGCGAACGCCATGATCGGCAATTTCCTGTCCTTGTCGAAGTCCCCGGCCGCCGACCATCGCGAAAGGACCGGACTGCTCGAAGCCTTCAACGCCGTCATGCCGCTGCTTGAAGCGGACGCGCTGATGACGGGCAAGAAGGTGACCTTCGAACCGGCAGCGGTGCCTCCGGTCGACATGAACGCGAGGGAGATGCAGCAGGTGCTGATCAACCTGGTCCGAAACGGCCTGGAGGCGTCCCCGCCCGGAGGCGAAATCCGCGTCGGGCTGTTCGAAGATTCGCATGCGGTCGGCTTTACGGTGAGGGACGAAGGAGAAGGCATGCCGCCTGACGTGCTCGAGCGGCTCGGCATCCCCTTCTTCACTACGAAAGGCAGCGGCACCGGACTCGGCTTGTCGATCTGTTACGAAATCATCCGGCGCCACGGCGCGCATATCAAGGCCGAAAGCGGCAGCGGCGGCACGACGTTCACGGTCTCGTTCCCCAAGGACGCTTGACGGCGCCAAGCCGTGCGAAGACGCCTGGCGGGACGAGACCGGCGCGGCGCCTGCTTAAGCCGCCGGCCTGGATTCGGTCATAAAATAGACGAGCGCGAGGAACGGCAGCAGAGCGCCGATCCAAGCGGCCGCCGCCCAGCCGCCGTGGGCGTACGTCCATCCGCCGAGGAACGATCCCGCGGCGCCTCCGAGGAAGAAGATCGCCATGAACAGGCCGTTCAGCCTGCCGCGCGTTTCATGGCCCAGCGCGTAGATCGCCCGCTGTCCGACCACCAAATTGCCGGAGACGGCCATATCGAGCGCGATGGCGGCGAGCAGCAGCAGCGCGAGCGACGCGTGCGACCGGCCGTGAACGAGGGCGGCCGCCGCGAAGGACAGGACGGCGGTCGCGATCGCGCCGAGCGTCAGCGCCCGGGAACGGCCGCGATCCGCCAATCGTCCCGCGATCGGTGCCGCCGCGGCGCCCGCCACGCCGACGAGCGCGAAGAGCGCGATGCCTTGCTGGGACAGGCCGTATTCGTCCGCGAGCCGCAGCGGCACCGTCGTCCAGAACAGGCTGAACGCCCCGAACAGGCTGGCCTGGTAGAACGCGCGGCGCCGCAGCGGCGGCGTGCCGCGGAACAGCGCGAGGAGCGAAGCCGTTAGCTGCCCGTAGCTCAGGCTCTTCGCCGGCCGCCGTTCGGGCAGCAGACGTCCCAGCACGATGGCGAGCAGCGCCATCAGCCCGGCCGACAGGACGTAGATCGCCTGCCACCCCCAGAGGCCGGCGATCAGGCTCGCGGCGGGCCGGGCCAGCATGATGCCGAGCAGCAGGCCGCTCATGACGTTGCCCACCGCGCGGCCCCGCTGCTCCTCCGCGGACAGATACGCGGCGAATGGCACCAGAATTTGCGCGACGACGGCCCCGAGCCCGATCGCGAGCGATGCCGCCAAAAACAGGAACGAACCGGCGGCGAAGGACGCCGCGGCGAGCGAGACGACGAGAAACCCGAGCAGCGAGACGATCAGCCGGCGATTCGGGAGCATGTCGCTGAGCGGGACGACGAAGAGCAGGCCGACGACATAACCGATCTGCGTAATGGTTACAATAAGCCCCGCGGCTCCGGACGGCATGCCGAGCGCTTCGCCGATCGGACCGACCAGCGTTTGCGAATAATAGAGGTTCGCCGCGACCATGCCGCATGCCGCCGCCAGCAGAACCATCAAGCCGGCGGATAGCCGGTTTTCGTGTCCGCGCCGTAATTGTTCCGTATTCTTCGCATTCTTCATGCGTGCACATCCTCTCTTTTTCCTCTGTCTAATTACTGAACGAAGCGTTTAGATATTGGATGTGATAAATATATACTGAACGTATCGTTTTGTAAATAGGCGAGCGTTCTTTATCGCGCCGTCGAAAATGTTTATACTAAGGGATGGACATTACTCGGCTAAAGGAGGGACGCGCAATGACGGAGACGAAGCGAGGGCGGCCGCGGAATCGGGCCGCCCAACAGGCGATTCTGCTCGCCTCCTACGAGCTGCTGCTGCAGGAAGGCTTCAAGAACGTCACGGTCGAGAAGATCGCGGAGCGGGCCGGCGTGAGCAAAGCGACCATCTACAAGTGGTGGCCCAATAAAGCGGCGGTGGTCATGGACGGCTTTCTGAATGCGGCCGCGCAGAGAATGCCCGTGCCCGATACCGGCAGCGTGCTCGAGGACGTGCGTCTTCACGCGGCGAATTTATGCCGCTTCATGGTCAGCCCGGAAGGGGCGATCATCGCCGCGCTGATCGGCGAGGCGCAGGTCGACGCGGTATTGGCCGAAGCGATCCGGTCGCGGTATATCTGTCCTCGCCGGGAGGAGGCGGCCGCGATCATCAAGCGCGGCGCGGACCGGGGCGAGCTGGGCGGCGGGCTGGATCCGGCGCTCGGCGTGGACGTCGTCTACGGCCCGCTATTCTATCGGCTGCTCGTCACGGGGGAGCCGCTCGACGAGGCGGCAGTCGCTCGGCTTGTCGAAGCCGCTTTCGGCGGCCTTGCCGCGTCCGGTCGTTCGGACAAGCCCGGACGGTAAGCGGCCCGGCGTTAAGGCGCCAAGACCCGCGAGCATGATCTACATACGAGAGATTCGGAGGCATGGCATATGAACGGGTTACGAAGAGGCGCGCTTGCCCACGTCCTGCTGCTCGGCGCGTTGCTGGCAACCGCCTGCGGCGGGACCGCTCCGGCCGCGAAGCGGGCGCCGGCGAACGCGGCGGACAACGCCGCGCCGAAGCTGCCGCCCGTCGAATTGACCGTCGCCTGCCTGGACGTCGGCACGACGAAGGATTTGGGGAAGGTGCAGGAAGCGCTGAACCGGATGCTCCGGGCGAAAATCAACGCCACGGTCAAGCTCGTGCCGGTGGTTGCGTCCGACTACGCCCAGAAAATGAACATCCTCATTACCGGCGGCGACCGGCTGGATCTCATGATTACGGGAGATTGGCTGGATTACTACGAGCAAGCGTCGCGGGGGCAGCTGCTGCCGCTGGAGGACCTGCTGGCCCGCTATGCCCCGGACGTGCCGAAGGCCATCCGGGCGGACATCCGCGAGGCGACGGAGGCAAACGGCAAGCAGTACGCCGTGCCGAGCATCCGCGATTGGGCGGCCGATTACGGGTATATGATGCGCAAGGATCTCGCGGACAAGTACGGCATCGACCTTTCGAAGGCGAAGAGCTTCGCGGCGCTGACGCCGGTCTTCGAAACGATCGTGAAGGGCGAGCGGATGCCCGCCGTGGCGTCGGAGAAGGCGGGGGCGACGATCTACGACGGGATGGCGCCGGTCGATTTCGATTCGCTCGGCGATTACAACGGCGTGCTGCCGCGCAACGAAGGCGGCCAGGTCGTGGATATGTACGAGACGGAAGCGTACAAGCGGTCGCTCGCGCTCATCCGGAAATGGTATCTTATGGGGGCCGTTCCGCAGCGGCTGTCCACGAACAAGAGCAGCCCCGAGGTGCTGATCAAGACCGGCGTCGCGGCCGGCCAAATGGCGCGCATGAAGCCGGGCTACGAGGACAAGGAGGGCCGCGCCGTCGGACAAGCGATGGTCGCGGCGCATCTGTCGCCGGCGATCGCGACGACTTCCACGGTGGCGAACATCATGTGGAGCATTCCGGTCGTCGCCCGCAATCCCGAGCGGGCCGCCATGCTCCTCGAGCTGCTGTACACCGACGCCGACGTGCTGAACCTGCTGTCGTACGGCATCCAGGGCGTCCATTACGCGGAGAAGGCGGGGAACGTCGTCGGCTTCCCGGCCGGGGTGACGGCGGCGAACGCCGCGTACAATCCGACGTGGAGCTGGATGTGGGGCAACCAGTTCCTGACGAAAGCGTTCGAGCCGGACGCCGCGGACATTTGGGAACGGCAGAAGGCGTTCAACGACGCGGCGTCGAAGTCGTCCGCCTTCGGCTTTAATTTCAATCTCGAGCCCGTCCGGACGGCGTACGCGGCCGTCGAAGCCGTCAAGGCCCGCTACGTCAACGGGCTGGAGAACGGCGTGCTCGATCCCGGCCAATACTTGCCGCAGTTCGTCGCCGAGCTCAAGTCGGTCGGCATGGACGCCATCGTCGCGGAGAAGCAGAAGCAGCTGGACGCCTGGCTCGCGGCGCGCGGCAAGTAGCGCGAAGCGAGCGGCGCGCGGCCGACCGGTGCCGGCAAGCGGACGAGGCCGGCCGTACCGGGGCGGACGAGGCGCGCCAATCCGGTACGGCACCGCGCCGGCTTGGCCGCGCCCGGCCGATCGGGCGCGCGCTTATAAGGGCTCGGACAGCGCGGACCGTCCGATCCGCGCCAGCGGCATCGTTTGCAGCAGCGCGGCGGCGGCTTGCGCGACCAGCACGTCGTTGTCGCCCGAGCTGCCGCTGACGCCGATCGCGCCCAGCAGCTCGCCGTTCTTGACGAGCGGCACGCCGCCCTTCAGGATGACGATCCGGCCTTGGTTGGTCGTGTTGATGCCGAATTGCGGACCGTTCGGCACGGCCGTCTCGCTCAGCGCGGCCGTCGGCGTCTGCATGGCCAGCGCCGTCCACGCCTTGTCGACGGCGATCTGAATGCCGCCGATCCGCGCCCCGTCCATGCGATGGAACGCAAGCAGATTGCCGCCGTCGTCCACGATCGCGATATTTTCGAGAATGCCGAGCTCCTTCGCCTTGCGCTCCGCTTCGTTCAGCATCCGCTTCGCCAATTCCAGCGTCAGTTTCACCGGTGGCACGCTCCTTCTCTTACGGCTTGATAGGCATTGACCCTACAATGTATGATCGGGTTCCCCGTTGGTGAATGCGCGCGCGCCGTCCTCCTGCCGAACGGCCCGGCGGAGCGCCGAATCCGACTGCGATTTGCGCGCGGCCAGCCCTCCGCAGGCTGCCCATTGACAGCGCTCCGGGCGGCGTGTGACAATTGAACCAGGATTCAACATCCATACTCGAAACGGGTGGGGCGCGATGAACGTGAAGCGAAAGCGTGAGCCGGGACAATCGCATAGCCCTTGCAAAAAGGGACCGCACGGAAGCGAAAAGCTTCCGCGCGGTCCCTTTCTTATGTTAAAGCAAGAAAGGGGATTTCCGGGACATGCAAACGATCGAACATCAAGAGAGGGGTGCCGGCATGAGGACGATTAGCGTGGACGGTCAAGGATTGACCCCGGAAGCGGTCGCGGCGGCGGCCGCCGGCGGCGCGAAGGCCGCGCTCAGCCGCGAAGCGGAGGCGCGCGTGCGCGAGAGCAGGAACATGGTGGAGGAGCTGGTCGCCGCGGGCGAAATCGCGTACGGCGTCAGCACGGGGTTCGGCAAATTCAGCGACGTGCATATATCTAGTCATGATACGGCGCGGCTGCAAATCAACCTGATTCGCAGCCATGCGTGCGCCGTCGGGAATCCGCTGCCGGCGGATACCGTGCGGGCGATCATGCTGCTGCGCGCGAACGCGCTGGCGAAGGGCTTCTCCGGCATTCGCCCGGAGACGCTGCGGCTGCTGATCGACTGCCTCAACCATGACGTGCTGCCGGTCGTGCCCGAGCAGGGCTCGCTCGGCGCAAGCGGGGATCTGGCGCCGCTGTCGCATGTCGCGCTCGTGCTTATGGGCGAAGGCGAAGCCTTCTGCCGGGGCGAGCGGCTGCCGGGCGCGGCGGCGCTGGCGAAGGCGGGGCTGCGGCCGATCGCCCTGCAGGCGAAGGAGGGGCTGGCGCTCATCAACGGCACGCAGATCATGACGGCCGTCGGCACGCTGACCTACGTCAAGGCGCTGCGCCTCGCGCGGATCGCGGACGTCATCGCGGCGCTGACCTTGGAAGGCTTGCGCGGGATCCCGGACGCGTTCGCGGAGGAAGTGCAGCTCGCGCGGCCGTATCCCGAGCAGATCGGCGTGGCGCGCAATCTCCGCGCGCTGCTGCGGGGCAGCGCCTTGACCACGCGGCAGGGCGAGCTTCGCGTCCAGGACGCCTACTCGCTCCGCTGCCTGCCGCAGGTGCACGGCGCGACCCGCCAAGCGCTCGATTACGCGCGCGACAAGCTGAGCATCGAGATCAACGCCGCGACGGACAATCCGCTCCTGTTCCTCGCGGAGGGCAAGGTCGTCTCCGGGGGCAATTTCCACGGGCAGCCGATCGCCTTCGCCATGGACCTGCTCAAGATCGGGATGAGCGAGCTCGCGAACATCGCCGAGCGCCGCACCGAGCGGCTCGTCAACCCGGCGTTGTCCGGCGGGCTGCCCGCCTTCCTGAGCCGCGATCCCGGCCTTGGCTCGGGGCTCATGATCACGCAGTACGTCAGCGCCTCGCTCGTCTCGGAGAACAAGGTGCTCGCGCATCCCGCGAGCGTCGACTCGATTCCGTCGTCGGCGAATCAGGAGGACCACGTCTCCATGGGCACCACCTCCGCCCGGCACGCGGCGCAGGTCGTCGCCAACGCGGCGAAGGTGCTGGCGGTGGAGCTGATCTGCGCGGCCGAAGCCGCCGAGCTGCGCGGCGCGGACGGATTGGCGCCCGCGACCCGCGCGCTCTACGACCGGCTGCGCGGCGCCGTGAAGCCGGTGACGGAAGACCGCTCGCTCACCGGCGAGATCGAACGCGTCGCGGCCGCGCTGCTGGCCGGGGAATGGCTGGGCGCGGTGGAGGCCGTCGCCGGGCCGCTCTATTAACGCTTCACCGATAACGTTCAGGGAGGTTACCGCCATGACGGAGCTTCACGGCAACGGTTCGCATCGCCTCGTCCGCGCCCCGCGCGGAACGGATAGGTCCTGCAAGGGCTGGGGGCAGGAAGCCGCCCTTCGCATGCTGATGAACAACCTCGACCCCGAGGTCGCCGAGCGGCCGGAGGAGCTGGTCGTCTACGGCGGCACCGGCAAAGCCGCGCGAAGCTGGCCCGCGTTCGACGCCATCGTGCGCGAGCTGCGGCGGCTGGAGAACGACGAGACGCTGCTGATCCAATCCGGCAAGCCGGTCGGCGTCTTCCGGACGCACGAGCGCGCGCCGCGCGTGCTGCTGGCGAATTCCGTGCTCGTGCCGAAATGGGCGACGTGGGAGCATTTCCGCGAGCTGGAGCGCAAAGGCTTGACGATGTACGGCCAAATGACCGCCGGGAGCTGGATCTATATCGGGACGCAAGGGATTCTGCAGGGCACGTACGAAACGTTCGCGGAAGCCGCCCGCCGGCATAACGGCGGCACGCTGCGGGGCACGCTGACGCTGACGGCGGGCCTCGGGGGCATGGGCGGCGCGCAGCCGCTCGCGGTCACGATGAACGACGGCGTCGTCATCGCCGTCGAGGCCGACCGCGCCCGCATCGAGCGCCGCATCCAGACGCGGTATTGCGACGCGCTGGCGGAGTCGCTGGACGAGGCGCTGGCGCTGGCGGGCGAAGCGGCCGCGGCGGGCCGGCCGCTTGCCGTCGGCCTGCTCGGGAACGCGGCGGAGATCTATCCGGAGCTGGCGCGCCGCGGCGCGAAGCCGGACTTCGTGACGGACCAGACGTCCGCGCACGATCCGCTGAACGGGTACATCCCGGCCGGCTTCGCGCCGGACGAAGCGGCCGCGCTGCGGGCGAACGACCCGGACCGGTACGTCCGCCTCGCGAAAGCCGGCATGGCGGCCCAGGTGCGGGCGATGCTCGATTTCCGGAAGGCCGGCAGCGTCGTGTTCGACTACGGCAACAACATCCGCCAAGCGGCCTTCGACGAGGGCGTAACGGACGCGTTCGACATCCCCGGCTTCGTGCCGGCGTACATCCGGCCGCTCTTCTGCGAAGGGAAGGGGCCGTTCCGCTGGGCGGCGCTGTCCGGCGACCCGGACGACATCCGCAAGACCGACGAGCTCGTCGTCTCGCTCTTCCCGGAGAACGGCCGGCTTCGCCGCTGGATCGAGATGGCGCGCGAGCGCGTCGCGTTCCAGGGGCTGCCGGCGCGCATTTGCTGGCTGGGCTACGGCGAGCGCGAGCGCTTCGGCCTCGCGCTGAACGACCTGGTGAAGCGCGGCGAGCTGCGCGCGCCCGTCGTCATCGGCCGCGATCACCTGGACTGCGGCTCCGTGGCCTCGCCGAACCGGGAGACGGAAGCGATGAAGGACGGCTCCGACGCGGTCGGCGACTGGGCGATCCTGAACGCGCTCGTCAACGCCTCGGCCGGCGCCTCGTGGGTATCCGTCCACCATGGCGGCGGCGTCGGCATGGGCTATTCGCTGCACGCGGGCATGGTCGTCGTCGCGGATGGGACCGACGATGCGGCCGACCGCCTGCGCCGCGTGCTGACGACGGACCCGGGCATGGGCATCATCCGCCACGCCGACGCGGGCTATGACGAAGCCATCGAGAGCGCGGGGGAGCACGGCGTCCGGATTCCGATGCGGGACTAAGCGAACGGGAAGCCGGTGGGCGCAGGCGAACAATCGAGAATCGGGAGGTTACGCGCATGGAACGGATCGACCTGCTGTTGAAGGGGATCGGCCTGCTGGTTACCCCGCCCGGCAGCGCGCCGCGCCGCGGGAGCGAGATGCGGGCGCTGCGCGAGATTCCGGACGCCGCGATCGCCGTCCGGAACGGACGGATCGCGCTGTTCGGCGGCGAATCGGAGGTGCTCGGCCGCCTGAGGGGCGTCGAAGTCACGGATACGCTGGACGCCGGAGGACGCCTGGCGGCGCCCGGCCTCGTCGATCCGCACACGCATCTCGTGCACGGCGGCTCGCGGGAGCACGAGCTTGCGCTGAAGCGCGCCGGCGTGCCGTATTTGACGATTCTGGCGCAGGGCGGCGGCATTCTGAGCACGGTGCGGGCGACGCGGGCGGCGAGCGAGGAGGAGCTGTTCCGGCGGGCGTACCGCAGCCTCGACAACATGCTGTTGCAGGGCGTCACGACGGCGGAAGCGAAGAGCGGCTACGGCCTGTCGCAGGAGGAAGAGCTGAAGCAGCTGCGCGCGGCGAAACGGCTGAACGACGCCCATCCCGTCGACGTCGCGTCCACGTTCATGGGCGCGCACGCCGTTCCGCCCGAGCACCGGGACCGGCCGGACGCGTACGTCGAGCTGGTCTGCGCCATGATCGCCGAAGCCGCGAAGGAAGGGCTCGCGGAATTCTGCGACGTGTTCTGCGAGCAGGGCGTCTTCACCGTCGGGCAGTCCCGCCGCATCCTGCTGGAGGGCAGGAAGCACGGCTTGACGCCCAAGATCCACGCCGACGAAATCGAATCGCTGGGCGGCGCCGAATTGGCCGCGGAAGTCGGCGCGGTCTCCGCGGACCACCTGCTGGCGGCTTCGGACGAAGGGCTGCGCGCGCTTGCCGCCGCGGGCGTCATCCCCGTGCTGCTGCCCGGCACGTCGTTCAACCTCGGGCTGAACCGGCATGCCCGCGCGCGCGCGATGATCGACGATTACGCGCTGCCGGTCGCGCTGGCGACGGACTTCAATCCCGGCTCGTGCCCGACCGATTCGATCCAGCTGATCATGACGCTGGCCTCGCTGAACCTGCGCATGACGCCGGAGGAGATTCTGACGGCGTGTACGCTGAACGCGGCGAACGCGATCGGCCGCGGGGCGGACATCGGTTCGATCGAAGTCGGCAAGCGCGCGGACCTGACGCTGTTCGACGCGCCGAATCTCGCCTACCTGCCGTACCGCTTCGGGATCAATCACGCGTTCGGCGTCATCAAGAACGGCCGCGCCGCCGTCTGGGACCGCCGGCTCGCCGGGCCGCGCGCCGACAAGGAGGAGACGAACGGATGACGGAGGAAATCCCGTATTTGGCCGCGCCCGAGCTGGCGGCGTTCAAGGACCGAATGGAGACGAAGGTCGCGCACTGGATTCGCCAATGGGACTGCAGGGAGCCGCTGCGGGCGGGGATCGTCGGCGTGCCGCTCTCGAAGCCGTCGCTGTCGGTCTCCGGCGCGTCCGTCGCGCCGGCGGCGGTCCGGGCGGCCTTCAAGTCGTTCACGACGTATTCCCTGGACTACGGCGTGGACCTGCAGGACATGGCCGTCCGCGATCTCGGCGACATCCGGATGCACGCGACGGACATGGCGGAATGCCGGCGGCGCATCGAGGCGAGCCTGCGCGCGATCTATGCCGCGCAGCCGGACATCGTGCCCGTCGTGATCGGCGGCGACCATTCCGTTAGTCTCCCGTCGGTCGCCGCGTTCGCCGGCCGGTACCCGGGCAAGCGGATCGGGATCGTCCACTTCGACGCGCATCACGACGTGCGCAATTTCGAGGACGGCGGCGTCACGAACGGCACGCCGTTCCGCGGCATCCTGGAGTCGGGGCTCGCCGAAGGCCGCAACGTCGCGCAGATCGGCATCCGCGGGTTCATGAACGCGAAGCCGTACCACGATTACGTGCTGGCCAACGGCGTCGCCGTCTTCTCCGCGCGGGACGTGCGGCGCGCGGGGATCGGGCCGGCGCTGGATCAAGCGCTCGCGATCGCCCGCGACGGGACCGAGGCCGTCTACGTCAGCTTCGACGTCGACGTCATCGATCAGGCGTACGCGCCCGGCTGCCCGGCCGTCGGGACGGGCGGCCTGGACCCGTGGGACGCGATGGACGCGCTGCACCGGCTGGGCGCCTGCCCGCAGGTGGCCGGCATCGATTTCGTCTGCATGGATCCGACGGTCGACGTCCGCAACGTCACGTCGCGGCTCGCGGTTCAATTCATGCTGAGCTTCCTGGCGGGCTTGGCCGTCCGTTCGCTTCCGGATCCGCGGGTCTGACCCGCGCGGCCGGCCGGGGCGCCCGGAAGACGAATCCCGCCTCCGGCCGCGGTTCGTCTCCGGCGCGGCGCCGGCCCTTTTCCGGAATCGCTTACAGCCGATCCGAAACCAAACGCGCTCCCGAACGTATGGAACGGGGAATACGCGAAGGAGGCGATTACGGATGAATTGCCCGGTTTGCAACGACTCCCGGATGCGGGAAGTGGAAAAGAACGGCATTCTGATCGACGTGTGCCCGAGCTGCAAGGGCGTATGGCTGGATCGCGGAGAGCTGGACAAGCTGATGGGCGACGTCCGCGAAGCGCGGGACGCCTACAATCAATGGCATTACCGCGACGACGACGACGATGACGACGACGACCGCCGGCGCCGGGCGCCAGGCGGCTATCCGCCGCCGGCTTCCGGCCAGCAGCAAGGCTACGGTAATCCGAATTACGGCCAAGGCTACGACAAGCACGGCGGCTACGGCCCTCCTCACAAGAAAAAGAAAAAGTCCGTCCTGGACGTGTTCGGCGACCTGTTCGATTGATCGGAGCCGGCGACTGCGATTCCTGCGGTTCGTATCGCAGGATCGCGCAATCGTAGCCGAAACTCGTAACCGAAACCGAGACCGAAACCGAAACCAAAAAGCTGCCCGCGGCAATCCGTTGCCGGTCCGGGCAGCTTTTTCGTTCGCGGCGGCGTCATTCGGCGGGGAGGAAGATCAGGCAGAGCTGATTCAGAATGTCTTCCGGCGCGTAACCGCGTTCGTCCCGCTGAAACAGATAGGCGTCGCGGGTCAGGGCGGTCAGCAGAATATCCGCCTTGAAGACGCTGTCGGGCCGGGGACCCGACCGGCCGTCGGCCGCGGCCAGCTCGTCGAACAAGCCGGCGAATTGGCGGTGCAGCTCCTCGTAGACCGGGCTTTGCGAGCGCGGCCGGGTCCGGCCGGGCGCGCCGCCGTCCTCGACGCCGGTCAGCAGCTGCGCCTTCTTCTCGCGGAACCGGAGGAACAGGGCGATCACCTCGCGCAAACGGCGGCTCGGCGGCTCCTGCCGGTTCGCCTCCAAGTAGGCGTCGATATCGTCGAACAAGAGGACCAGCTGGTCCTTGATGAGATCGAGGCACAGCTCGCTCTTGTTGCGGTAGCGGCGATAGAGCGTGCCGGGGCCGATCTGCGCCTCCTGGGCGATCTGGTTCATGCTGACCTGCCCGACGCCCTGCAGCTCGAAGAGCTTCTGCGCCGCGTTCAGGATCCGCTGGCGGTTCTCGGCGGCGTCGCGGCGTTCGGCCCGGGCCGGGTTCGGATTCGGACTCGGGTTGTCCTGCGCGTCGTTCATGCGGCTTCACGTCCTTTGGCTCTAGAGGAGCATCGTCTTTCGTTGACAAACGGAGAGGTCTCTGTTTACTATTAAGCGGAGAGATCTCCGTTTAAGGCGATCATACCATGAAAGAAGGAGCGTGCACAACGCATGACACTACCGTTATCGACAACCGCTTTGCTCGTGATGGATTTGCAGAACGGCATCGTATCGCGATTCGCGGACAAGGAAGAGCTGCTCCATCCGTTCCGGCAGGCCGTCGAAGCCGCGCGGGCGAAGGAAATTCCGGTCATCTACGTCCGGGTCGCGTTCCGCGAAGGGTATGCCGAGATCAGCCCGCGGAACAAGAGCTTCTCGGCGCTGGCAGGCTACGGCGGCATGAGCGAGACGGACGAGGCGACGCAAATTCATGCCTTCGTCCAGCCGCTGCCCCACGAGCCGGTCGTGACGAAGCGGCGCGTCAGCGCGTTCGCGGGCAGCGATCTCGACGTCCTGCTCCGCGCGCGCGGCATCGATACGCTCGTGCTGACCGGCATCTCGACGAGCGGCGTCGTGCTGTCGACGCTGCGGGAAGCGGCGGACAAGGACTTCGCCGTCAAGGTGCTGGCGGACGCGTGCCTCGATCTGGATCCCGAGGTGCATCGCGTGATGACCGAGAAAGTATTCCCGCGCCAGGCGGACGTGATGACCGCCGGCGCCTGGATCGACGCGCTGGGTTGATCGTTCGCATTCGCAATCATCCTGACTAGCAAAGAAGGCGCATGGCAATGCCGATTTGGAAAAGAAATCTGTTCGTGTGCTGGTTCGGCATGTTCGTCACGGGCGTGGGCATGAGCCAGCTCGCGCCGGTGCTGCCGCTCTACATCAAGCATCTCGGCGTCGACGATCCCGACGCGATCGCGCAATATTCCGGTCTCGCGTTCGGCGTCACGTTCGTGATTTCCGCGATCTTCTCGCCGATCTGGGGACTCGCCGCGGACAAATACGGACGCAAGCCGATTCTGCTGCGGGCGAGCCTCGGCATGGCGATCGTCGTGTTCTGCATGGGGTTCGCGCACAACGTCTACGAGCTCGTCGGGCTGCGGCTGCTGCAGGGCGTCATTACCGGCTACGGCACGGCCTGCACCACCCTGATCGCGACGCAGACGGACAAGGAGCATTCCGGCTGGGCGCTCGGGACGCTGTCCACGGCCAACGTCTCGGGCTCGCTGCTCGGGCCGACGATCGGCGGCTTCATCGGGGAAAATTTCGGGCTGCAGAACGTGTTCTACATTACCGGCGGCTTCATGATGGTCGCGTTCGTCACGACGCTGCTGTTCGTGAAGGAAACCTTCGTTCGCCAAAGCAAGAAGGCGCAGAGCATTCGCGAGGCGTGGCGCGCCGTCCCGGAGAAGAGCTTGACGCTTACGCTGTTCGCGACGTTCTTCGTCCTCACCGTGGCGCTCTATTCCGTGGAGCCGATCCTGACCGTGTACGTGAACCATCTGTCCGGCGGGGGCAGCCACGTCGCCTTGATCGCCGGCATCACGTTCTCGGCTTCGGGGCTGGCCAACATCATCGCCGCGCCGCGGCTCGGCAAGCTGTCCGACAAGGTCGGCGCGCATAAAGTCATCTTGTTCGCGTTGGCGGCGGCCGGCCTCCTCTTCATCCCGCAGGCGTTCGCGACGAGTCCGTGGCAGCTCATGGCGCTCCGGTTCTTGTTCGGTCTGGCGTCCGCCGGCCTGGCGCCGTCGGTGAACGTCCTCGTCAAGAAAATCACGCCGCCGTCGCTGACGGGCCGCGTATTCGGCTTCAACATGTCCGCCATGTATCTCGGCGCGTTCGGCGGCGCGGTGCTCGGCGGGCAGGCCGCGGCGTGGTTCGGCATCCGGTACGTGTTCTACCTCACGAGCGCGCTGCTGCTCGCGAATGCCGTCTGGGTGTACGTGAAGGTGTATCGAAAACTGCAGCGGGTGCCGTCGGCGTGACGGCAGCCGAACGACCGGCCCGGGCTCGCCCGCGGCCGGTTTTTTCGGCTGCGGAATCCTTTGCGGGCCGCGCCGCTCGGTTCCTTCTGCCGGCTCGGCGCCAAGCTGACTAGGACCAACGTACCGAAAAACGTTTCGTCTTGCGAAGGTTTGTGTATGACGAAGGTAGAGAAAGCAACATGAATTTGGGGGAAGAGGCATGGAATCGGATCATGAACCGAATGTAGGCGGGCAGCAACCGTCGAAGCAACAGCCGAACTTGAATAATCGATCGAAGAAGAAGACTTCGCATCGAAGGCGAAGATTTCCGTGGCGCGCGGCCTTGATCGCGCTCGTCGGCGGGAGCGTACTGCTCGCCGCCGGCGGATGGACGGCGTTTCGCGTGCTGGTGGCCGGGCAGGATATCGCCCTGCTGGAGAAGCCGCTGCCGGCGCCGACGATCATTTACGACGATAGCGGAAAGGAGGCGACCCGCATCGCGCTTGGTACGATCGAGCCCGTGGATTACGCCGATCTGCCGCAGCACTTGATCGATGCGGTGGTCGCGGTGGAAGATAAGCGGTTTTTCGATCACGGCGGCACGGATGTCTGGGGGATCGGGCGCGCGCTCGCGGTCAATCTGACGAGCGGCAAAACCGTGCAGGGCGGCAGCACGATCACGCAGCAGCTGGCCAAAAACGTCTTCCTGTCGCAGGAACGGACGTGGACGCGCAAATGGAAGGAAGTGCTGCTGGCCCAGAAGATCGAGGAGAATTACGACAAGCAGCAGATCATGGACATGTATCTGAATCAGATTTATTTCGGCGAAGGGGCTTGGGGTATCAAACGGGCGGCGGATATTTATTTCGGCAAGCCGGTCAAGGAGCTGACGCTGTCCGAGTCGGCCCTGCTCGCGGGCATCATCCGCGCGCCGTCGGCGCTGTCGCCCGTCAAGCATCCCGAGGCCGCCAAAGAGCGGCGCGACACGGCGCTGCAGCTGATGAAGGACCAGGGCAAGATCGATGCGCCGGCGTATGCCGCGGCGCTCCGCGCGCCGATCAAGCTCCGGACGTCCGAATCCGGCACCCACGAGGCGATGAAGTACCCGTATTACGTCGACGCGCTTATTCGCGAGGCGTCCGCGCAGTACGGCTTGTCGGAGAATGACGTGCTGCACGGCGGACTTCGCATCTACACGACGCTGGACACGAAGATGCAGGAGGCCGCCGAGCGGGTGTACGCCGACGATTCGGCCTTCCCCGCGAGCTCGGCGGACCAGCTGATCCAGAGCGGGGCGGCGCTCGTCGATCCGCGCGACGGGGGCATCAAGGCGCTCGTGGGCGGCCGGGGCAAGCAGCCGTTCCGCGGCTTCAACCGCGCGGTGCAGCTGAAGCGCCAGCCCGGATCGGCGATGAAGCCGATCGCGGTCTACACGCCTGCGTTCGAGCGGGGATACACGCCGGAGGACCGGCTGATGGACGAACCGGTCGATTTCGGCGGCTATCGGCCCAAGAACGCCGGAGGCGGCTATCACGGCGAGGTGTCCATCTACGACGCCGTCATCAATTCCTACAACATCCCCGCCGTCGAGCTCCTGAACGAGATGGGCATCGACGCGGGCATGGACGCGGCGAAGCGGTTCGGCATCCCGCTGACGGATGCCGACCGCACGCTCGGCCTGGCGCTCGGCGGTCTGCAGGAGGGCGTGTCGCCGCTTCAGATGGCCGAGGCGTTCGGCGTCTTCGCGAACGACGGGACGCGGATGCCGGCCCATGCGATCGCCCGCATCGAATCCGCCGACGGCGCGCTCGTGGCCGAAGCGCCCGCGCCCGCGGACGCCGGCATCCGCGTGACGGAACCCGAGGTCGCCCGGACGATGACGTCCGTGCTGCAGGGCGTCGTCCGGGAAGGCACCGGCGAGCTGGCCTCGCTCGGGGACCGGCCGGTCGCGGGCAAGACGGGGACGACGGAGATGCCGGGCACCGGCGGGGACGGGATCAAGGACAATTGGTTCGTCGGGTACACGCCGCAGCTCGTCGGAGCGGTCTGGCTCGGGTACGATCATACGGACGCGAGCCATTATTTGACGACGACGTCGAAGGCGGCCGCCGCGGTATTCCAGAAGCTGATGGGCGCGGCGCTGGCGGACGAGAAGGTCATGGACTTCCCGGCGCCGCCGCCTTCGTCCAAACCGGGGAAGAAGCACGACGAGCCGGGCAACAACGAGGACGACGACAAGCCGGATAAGCCGGATAAGCCGGGAAAAGGGCACGGGAAAGGGAACGAGGACGACAAACCGAACCCGCCCAAGAAGGACGACAAGCCGGACGGCCCGAAGCACGGCAAAGATCACGACAAAGGCAAAGGACATCGCGGGGACGATTGACTCGCGCCTTAAGGCGAAGACCGCGGGTAAGCTCGGTTCTGACCGGGTCCGGGGCCGGGGCCGGGGTGTTCCCCGCTCTGTAGGTGATGGGAGCCCCCTCTTGTGCTAGAAAGGAGCGTTTCCAGTTCAAGTAGGAGCTGGGATTACCTTCTTGGGTTAGATTAGGGCGTTTCCTCGCCCATGTAGGGGCTGGGATCACCCTCTTGGTCCAGAACGGGGTGTTTTCAAATTCATGTAGGTGAGGGAGTCCTCTTCTTGGTCCAGAACGGGGCTATTCCTCGCCCATGTAGGGGCGGGGATCACCCTCTTGGTCCAGAACGGGGCTGTTCCTCGCCCATGCAGGTGATGGAGTTACTTTTTTGGGTCAGAACGGTGCGCTACTTCGCCCATGTAGGCGCTGGAGTCACCTTCAGTGCATCCAAATTTACCGCGCGCGAGCGACCGCTCCGCGCGGTTTTTGCATGCCGCCGCATTCGGGGACGGGCGGGGATCCCCCGGGATGTGGTACGATGGTTGCACGAATAAACCGGTCCGGGAGGTGGCAGCCTTGACGCTGCAGCAATTGAAATACGTGATCGAGGTGGCGGCGCGCGGCTCCATCAACGAGGCGGCCAAGCGGCTGTTCATCTCGCAGCCCAGCCTGTCGAACGCGATCCGCGAATTGGAGGAGGAGATGGGCATCTCCGTCTTCGAGCGTTCGAACAAGGGCATCTCGCTGTCCAAGGAAGGCGCGGAGTTTCTCGGCTACGCCCGCCAGGTGGTCGAGCAGGCGGAGCTGCTGGAGAGCCGTTACCGGAACGCCAAGCCGTCGCCGCAGCATTTCTCGGTCTCCACGCAGCATTACGCGTTCGCGGTGAACGCCTTCGTCAGCCTCGTCCGGGAGCACGGACAGGAGGAGTACGAGCTGGCGCTGCGCGAGACGAGGACGCACGAGATCATCGAGGATGTCAAGACGATGCGCTCGGAGATCGGCATCCTGTACGTGAACGAGTTCAACGGCAAAGTGATCCGGAAGCTGCTCCACGAAGCGGGGCTGCAGTTCACGAGCCTGTTCACGGCGCGGCCGCATATTTTCATCAGCGTGCACAATCCGCTCGCGAAGCAGCCGATCGTCACGATCGAGGAGCTGCAGCAGTACCCGTACCTGTCGTTCGACCAAGGCGAATACAACTCGTTCCACTTCGCGGAGGAAATTCTCAGCACGCTGGAGCATAAGAAAAGCATCCGCGTCCACGACCGCGCGACGCTCTTCAACCTGCTGATCGGCCTGAACGGCTACACGATTTCGACGGGCGTGCTGAGCTCCGACCTGAACGGGAACGAAATCATTCCCGTGCCGCTCGACTGCGAGGAGACGATCAACGTCGGCTGGATCAGCCACCGCAGCATGACGCTGTCGAAGCTCGGGGCGGACTACGTCGAAGCGCTCAAGGCCGCGATCGGAGCCGTCTGACCGGTTCGGTATAGCTTTTGACTATGACTGGCAATAGATATTAGGCGTTACGCTATAGCTACTCCGGCATGCTATCTTTCTTGTAACGAAAAGCGGCGGCGGCCGACAGGACCGCCGGACGCGCGAAAGGGAGAGGGCAGGATGGCGAGAAGCAGCGTGTTGGGGTATCCACGGATCGGAGCCGACCGGGAATGGAAGAAGGCGTTGGAGGCGTTTTGGGCCGGCAAGCTCGGAGAGGCGGAGCTGCACGAGGAGCTGCGCGGCATCCGGCTGGAGCATTTGCGGAAGCAGCGGGAGGCGGGCATCGACCTGATTCCCGTGAACGATTTCAGCTATTACGACCAGGTGCTGGATACGGCCGCGATGTTCGGCATCGTGCCGGCGCGGTTCGGCCATGCGGGCGGCCCGGTGCCGCTCGCGGTCTACTACGGGATGGCCCGGGGCACGGCGGACACGACCGCCTGCGAAATGACGAAGTGGTTCAACACCAACTACCACTACATCGTGCCGGAACTCGGCGGGACGGAACCGGCGCTCGTGGACAATAAGCCGCTGGCCGCGTACCGCGAGGCGAAGGAAGCGCTCGGCATCGAAGGCAAGCCGGTGCTCGTCGGGCCGCTGACGTTTCTGAAGCTGTCCAAGGGCTACGCGCCGAGCGAAACGGATGCCTGGCTGAACCGGCTGCTGCCGCTGTACGCGCAGGCGCTGCAAGAGCTGGAAGCCGAAGGCGCCGAGTGGGTGCAGCTGGACGAGCCGATCGTCGTGACCGGGCTGGACGCGGACGACCGGCAGCGGCTGAAGCGCAGCTGCGCCGCGCTCGCTTCCGCCGCGCCGAAGCTGAAGCTGATGCTCCAGACGTATTTCGAATCCGCCGAGCATTACGAGCTGCTCGCCGAGCTGCCCGTGCACGGCCTCGGCCTCGATTTCGTTCACGGCCGCGAAGGCAATCTGCGGGCCATCCGCGAGCACGGCTTCCCGCGGGACAAGACGCTCGGCGCCGGCGTCATCGACGGGCGCGGCATCTGGCGGGCCGCCTTGAGCGATAAACTCGCGCTGCTGGAGGAGTTGGAGGCGTTAGTGCCGCAGGAACGGCTCATCGTGCAGACGTCCTGCAGCCTGCTGCACGTGCCCGTGACGGCCGCTCGCGAGACGAAGCTCGCGCCCGTGCTGAAGGACGCGCTCGCCTTCGCGGACGAGAAGCTGGCCGAGGTCGTGCAGCTCGTCTACGGCTTGAGCGGCCGCACGGAAGCGTTCGCGGGCGCCTTCGCCGCGAGCGACCGCGCCGTGGAGGCGCTGCGCGCGTCGGCCGACCGTAACCGGACGGACGTGCAGCGGGCCGCGGCGCGCATCGCCGAGGAGCCCGCGGCCCGCAAAGCGCCGTTCGCCGAGCGGCGTTCGCGGCAGCAGGACCACTGGCGCCTGCCGGTCCTGCCGACGACGACGATCGGCAGCTTCCCGCAGTCGGCCGAGGTGCGCAAAGCGCGCCAAGCGTGGCGGCGGGGCGAATGGGACGGCGCGCGGTACGAGTCGTTCATCGACGCGCAGATCGACCAGTGGATGGGGCTGCAGGAGGAGATCGGCTTGGACGTGCTCGTTCACGGCGAATTCGAACGGACGGACATGGTCGAGTTTTTCGGCGAGAAGCTGGCAGGCTTCGCGTTCACGGCGAACGGCTGGGTGCAGTCCTACGGCTCCCGCTGCGTCAAGCCCCCGGTCATCTTCGGGGACGTCGCCTTCGTCGCGCCGATGACGGTCCGCGAGACCCGTTACGCGCAGTCGAAGACGTCCAAGCCCGTGAAAGGCATGCTGACGGGGCCGATCACGATCCTCAACTGGTCGTTCGCGCGGGAGGATCTGACGCGCGAGGCGATCGCGTACCAGATCGCGTACGCGCTGCGCCGGGAAGTGGAGGCGCTGGAGGCGGCCGGCATCGGCATGATTCAAGTCGACGAGCCGGCGGTGCGGGAAGGGCTGCCGCTCAAACCGGGCGAGCAGGCGGACTACCTCGCCTGGGCGGTCAAGGCGTTCCGGGCGACGACGTGCACGGTCGCGGACACGACGCAAATCCATACCCATATGTGCTACTGCGAGTTCCACGACATGATTCCGTCGATCGAAGCGATGGACGCCGACGTCATCTCGATCGAAACGTCGCGCAGCCACGGCGAGCTGATCGAGAGCTTCGAGCACCACACGTACCCGCTCGGCATCGGGCTCGGCGTGTACGACATCCACAGCCCGCGGGTGCCGTCCGCGGAGGAGATGACGACGATGATCGGCCGCGCGCTCCGCGTGCTGGATCCGAACCTCTTCTGGATCAACCCGGACTGCGGCCTCAAGACGCGCGGCCTGCCGGAGACGGTCGCTTCGCTGCGCAACATGGTGGAGGCGACGGAGCGGGCGCGGGCGAGCCTCGCGGCGCAGGTATAAGCTTTCCGTCATTCAGGAGGGTTTAATGGAATAATAGATCGACGGGTCACCCCCGCTTCGCGCCGCCGCGAAGCGGGGGTGTTTGCGTACGCGGCATTCGGCAAGCTACCGGAATCGGGGCGAGGAATTGAGAACGGTTATTGACAACTTTTATATATAGATAATATTATATATATATTATAAAAAACCTATATCGAAAGCAGGTGCCCATCATTACCACTCTTCGTCCCCCTGCCGTGCCGTTAGTTGCCGTGGATCCTTATTTCAGCGTGTGGTCGAACGCCGACCGTCTGACCGACGATTTCACCCGCCACTGGACGGGGCAGCGCCAGGCCATGACCGGCCTGCTGCGGATCGACGGCACCGTCTGGCGCTTCGCCGGCAAGGTCCAGGCCAACGCCAACCGGTATTACACGGAGCCGCCGGCCATGGAGCAGACCGGCCTGACCGTATCTCCGCTCAGCACCGTCTATACGTTCGAAGCCGGCGGCGTGGCCCTCACGGTCCGCTTTACGACGCCGCTCCTGCTCGAAGACTTGGACATTCTGTCCCGTCCGGCATCCTACGTCTCGTTCGAGGCTAAGTCGACGGACGGCCGCGGTCACGAGACCGCGCTTTATTTCGACGTGACCGGGGAGTGGTGCGTCGATCATCCGACGCAGGCCGTGACCGGCAAACAAACGGCGGAAGGCGGGCTTGAGGTGCTGCGGCTGTCGCACGAGCGCCAGGAGTACCTGAACCGCTCCGGGGACGACCACCGGATCGATTGGGGGCATTTCTATCTGGCGGCGGAAACGTCCGAGCGGTTGACCGCGTTCATCGGCTCCGCGGAGATGCGCAAGGCGTTCGTCCGCGGCGAGCGCCTGCGGCCGTACGGCGATCCCGAGACGCCGCGCAGCGTCGGAGAGGCGCAGCCGGCGATGGCCTTCGTGCACGAATTCGGCGAGGTCGCCGACGTGCCCGCCGGCACGAAGTTCGTGCTCGCGTACGACGACGTGTACGCGATCGAATACTTCGGCGCCCGGCTGGAAGCGTACTGGAAGCGCGGCGGCTTGACCGTTCCGGCGCTGCTCGCCTCGGCGTTCGCGGAGTACGGCGCGCTCGCGGCGCGCTGCGACGCCTTCGACGCGCGGCTGCTGGCCGACGCCGAGGCGGCCGGCGGCGAGAAGTACGCCGACCTGCTGGCGCTGTCGTACCGCCAGGCCATCGCGGCCCACAAGCTGGTCACGGATAACGACGGCGGCCTGCTGTTCCTGTCCAAGGAATGCTACAGCAACGGCTGCATGGCGACGGTGGACGTCAGCTATCCGTCCGTGCCGCTGTTCCTGCTTTACAATCCGTCGCTCGTCGAGGCGATGATCCGGCCGATCCTGTGCTACGCGCAGAGCGACGCGTGGCCGTTCGACTTCGCGCCGCACGATATCGGCCAATATCCGCTCGGCAACGGCCAGGTATACAGCGACAACGCGCTCGAGGGCCAAATGCCGGTCGAGGAATGCGGCAACATGCTGACCATGGCGGCGGCTTATTGCCTCGCCGGCGGCAGCCCGGACTACATCCTCGGCCATATGCCGCTCTGGACGCAGTGGGCGGGCTATCTGATCGAGCACGGGCTGGATCCGGCCAACCAGCTGTGCACGGACGATTTTGCCGGGCATCTCGCGCGCAACGCGAACCTGTCCGTCAAAGCCGTCATGGGCGTGGCGAGCTTCGCGCTGCTCAAGGGCATCGAGGGCGACGCAGAAGCGAAGGCGAGCTACCTGCGGACGGCGAAAGCCATGGCCGATCAATGGCGCGCCCTCGCGGACGACGGAGACCATACGAAGCTCGCGTTCGGCCAGGACGGCACGTGGAGCCTGAAGTACAATCTCATCTGGGACGTTCTGTTCGGCACGGATCTGTTCGGGGCGGACACCTTCCGCAAGGAGACGGCCTGGTATCTGTCGCGCCGGAACCGGTACGGCACGCCGCTCGACAGCCGGGCGTCGTACACCAAGTCCGACTGGGTCGTCTGGTCGGCGTCGTTCGCGGAGGACCGCGAGGATTTCATCGCGCTCGTCGAGCCGGTCTGGACGATGCTGAACGAATCGCCGGACCGCGTGCCGTTCTCGGACTGGACGGACACGTTGACGGCGCGCCAGCTGAACTTCCAGCACCGCAGCGTCGTCGGCGGCATCTTCATGAAGCTGCTGAAGGACAAAGGGCTGCTGCTCGGCGGCGCCGTCCCGCAAGGACAGGAGACGGCTGGTTAATCCGGCTTGCCGCAAGCGATTCTTGACCAGCCGGCAGGCCGTTCGAGCCGCGGCACGTACTCCAGTCATCTCGCAATCTTGCGTCTCTATCGGCTGTCCGCAATCTTGATACGAGAAAGAAGCCGCGCAAAACGCGGCTTCTTTCTGCTTATGCGCGTCATCCCGCATGTTCGTCATCCCGCATGCTCGCATTCGATTCGATCCGTCGCGCATAACCTGCTCGCCATCGCGCCTGCCGAATTATGGTATAGTGAGGCTAGCAGTTCGGCATGCGCAATCGAGAGGGGAGAAGAGGAATGGAGAAAATCAAGTTCGGCATCATCGGCCACGGCTGGCGGGCGGATTTCTACCTGCGCATCGCGCGGGAGCTGCCGGAGCGGTTCGAAGCCGCGCGGATGCTGGTCCGCCGGGAAGAGACGGCCGCCGCCCTGCGCGCGGCGTGGGGCGTGGACGTCTACCGCGACCTGGACGCGTTCCTCGCGGACGCGGACCTGGACTTCGTCGTCGTATCCGTGCCGTGGGACGTTTGCCCGGTCTATATCCGCGAGCTGGCCGCGCGCGGCGTGCCGGTGCTGGCGGAGACGCCGCCGGCGCCGGATCTCGCGGGCTTGACCGCGCTGTACGAAGCGGTCGGCGGCGAGGCGAAGGTGCAGGTGGCGGAGCAGCTCCTGTTCCAGCCGATGCACGCGGCGCGGATCGCGCTGGCGCGCTCCGGCAAGCTCGGCGACGTATCGCAGGCGCAGGTGTCGGTCGCGCACGGCTATCACGGCATCAGCCTGATCCGCCAGTTCCTCGGCGTGCGCTTCGAGGAGGCCGTCATTTCCGGCCAGCGGTTCGTCTCGCCGATCGTGGAGGGACCGGGAAGGCAGGGGCCGCCGCGGGAGGAGATCGTCAAGGATTCCAGCCAGGACATCGTCTTCCTGCGCTTCGGGGACAAGCTCGGCGTGCTCGATTTTACGGGCGACCAGTATTTCTCGTGGATTCGGCGGGAGCGGGTGCTCGTCAGAGGCCCGCGCGGGGAGATCATCGGCGACGAAGCCGCGTGGCTGCAGGATTTCCGGACGCCGGTCGTCCTGAAGCTCCGGCGCATCGACAACGGCTTCGACGGAAACGTGCTCGGCTTCAACTACGGCGGCATCCTGCTCGGCGCGGAATGGCTGTACGTCAATCCGTTCGTGCCGGGGCGGCTGACCGACGACGAGGTCGCCGTCGCGACGTCGCTCGCCAAGATGGGCGACTACGCGCGGGGCGGGCCGTCGTTCTACAGCCTGGCCGAAGCCTCGCAGGACCATTACTTGAATCTGCTCGTCCAGCGGGCGATCGCGGAAGGCACGACGGTGACCTCCGCGAAGCAGGCGTGGCATCCCCGCTCCTGATGCCTGCCCGGAAGGCCGCTCAAGCGGATGCGGACATCGGGACCGTGACCCGCTGATTTAATAGTGATTTAGAACGGACCGGCGAGCAACGATCGGCAGTCCCATCACGGTCAGGAAACCCCGGCGCGGCCAGCCGCCGGGGTTTTTTGCCGTCTCGCGCCGCGGACGCAAAAAAAACGCCGGTACCCGCGAACGGGCATCGGCGTTTGCCGCTTCGGCCGCGATCGGCGTCTCCGCCGCCCGCAACCGAAGCGTCGCGGGACGCTACACTTGAATAATGATCGGCAGGATCATCGGCCTGCGCTTCGTATGCATGTACAGGAATTTGGCGACCTCGTCCTTGACCGCCTGCTTGTAGGACGCCCACTGGTTCGGCTTCGAGCCGTCCAGCTGCGAGACGGCGTTCAGCGCGATCCGCTGCACCTCTTCGAGCAGCCCCTCCGATTCCCGCACGTAGACGAAGCCGCGGGAAATGACGTCCGGTCCGGTGACGACCTTGCCGCCCGACTTGGCGACGGACATGACGAGGATGAGGATGCCGTCCTCCGACAGCACCTTCCGGTCCCGCAGCACGATGTTGCCGACGTCCCCGATGCCGAGCCCGTCGACGAGCGTGTTGCCGTTCGGGATTTTGCGGTCCTGGCGGGCGACGCCGCCGGCGATATCGACGACGTCCCCGTTGTTCAAAATAAACGTATGGCCGCTTTCCACGCCGACCGCTTCCGCCATGACGCGGTGCTGGTAGAGCATGCGGTATTCGCCGTGGATCGGGATGAAATATTTGGGCCGCATCAGCGTAAGCATGAGCTTCAGTTCTTCCTGGCTCGCGTGCCCCGACACGTGCATGCCCGTCACGGTCCCCGAGCCGTAGATGACCTTGGCGCGCCGCTCGAACAGATTGTCGACGATGCGGGCGACGTTCCGTTCGTTGCCGGGAATCGGCGTGGCGGCGAGGATGACCGTATCGCCCGGCGACACGCCGATTTGCCGGTGGCTGCCGTTCGCGATGCGGGCGAGCGCCGCGAGCGGCTCGCCCTGGCTCCCCGTGCAGAGGACGACGAGCTCGCGCGGCGAATACCGGTTGGCTTCCGCCGGCTCCACGAGCATCCCGTCCGGCACCCGCAAATAGCCGAGCGAGGAGGCGACGTCCACCACGTTGACCATGCTGCGGCCGAGCAGGCAGACCCGCCGGTTCGCCTTCTCCGCCGCGTCGATGACCTGCTGGACGCGGTGCACGTTGGAGGCGAAGGTGGCGAGAAAAATTTTCCCCTCGGCCTTGGCGAACTCCTCCTCGATATGCGCGCCGACGAGCCGCTCCGACGGGGTGAAGCCCGGCCGTTCGGCGTTCGTGCTTTCGGACAGGAGCGCGAGCACGCCGCTCCGGCCGATTTCGGCCATCTTGTGGATGTCGGCGTACTGGCCGCCGACCGGGGTCAGGTCGAATTTGAAGTCGCCCGTATGGACGACCGTGCCCTGCGGCGTGTGGAAGGCGATGCCGAGGCAGTCCGGGATGCTGTGGTTCGTGCGGAAGAACCGGATCGGAATCGCCCCGAGCGTCAGCTCCGTGCCCGCGTCGATTTGCTGCAGCTTCGCCGTGCCGAGCAGGCCGTATTCCCGCAGCTTGCCCTGGATCAGCCCTAAGGTGAGCCGGGTCGCGTAGATCGGGATGTTGAGCTGCTTCAGCACGAACGGGATGCCCCCGATATGGTCCTCGTGGCCGTGCGTGACGATCAAGCCGCGCACCCGGTCGCGATTTTCGAGCAGATAGGCGATGTCGGGAATGATGACGTCGATGCCGAGCAAGCTCTCGTCGGGAAATTTGGAGCCGCAGTCGATCACGATGATGTCGTCGTTGTATTGCACGACGTACATGTTTTTGCCGATTTCGTTCACGCCGCCCAAGGCGACGATCGAGAGCCTGTCTTCCGAGCGTTTCATAAGTAGCTGACTCCTTTCGCGGCTGTACGGATCAGCCGGTCCGTTTACGCGGAAATACGATTAAGATTACCCATCCCGTCTAAAATTATCCATCGCCGGGCGGTGGCGGTTTGGTATAATGGGGTAACGCTTACATCCATAACGGGCCTTGGCGCGCGGCGGTTCGCCGGCGCCGGCCGCGAAGGGAGCATCCCCATGTCCGAAACGATCCATGCCGTTCCGACAGCGAGCAAAGCCGTCGCCATTACGTTCGACGACGGGCCGAACGCCCTGTACACGCGCCAGACCGCGGACCTGTTCAACGCCGCGGGCGGGAAAGCCACGTTCTTCATGCTCGGCGAGAAAATCGGGGAGATGCCCGATTTCGTACGGCAGATTCACGAGGAAGGCCATGAAATCGGCAACCATTCGTACTCGCATCCGTTTCTGACGAAAATCCCCGGCGACGAAGTCCTGGCCGAGCTGGAGCGGACGGACAAGCGGATCGAGCAGGCGACGGGCAGCCGCCCGGCCGTGTTCCGCGCGCCGTACTTGGACGCGAACGAAGAGACGACCGCGATCGCGGACCGCTTCGGCTACCGCTCCATCGGCGCGGTCAACCTGGAGACCCGCGACTGGGAGACGCCGGGCGTCGATTACATCCTCGCGCATACGCGGGATACGGTCCGCGACGGGGCGATCCTGCTGTTTCATGACGGGGCGGGCGACCGCTCCCAGACGATGGAGGCGATCCGCATCCTGATCGGCGAGCTGACGGAGCAAGGGTACGAGCTGGTCACGGTCAGCGAGCTGCTGTCGCGGCGGAGCGAATAAGCAGGCCGCGGGCCGGCTGGCCTGTGCCGCGCGGGCCGCGCAAGCGGCGTCCAGGCTGCCTGCGTCCGGCGCACGGAATCATCCGATCTTTTTCCCGCGCCGCGAATGCGCGGCGGCATACGAGCCCCCGGTCCGAATCTTCGGCCGGGGGTTCGCCGCATTTCCTGTCGAATCGCGGCGAAAAGTTAACTTTCGTTAATTGTTTGGCCGGTGCGTCTCCGCTACATTTAGAAGCAGCTTGAATTAATTGGCGGAGGAGCATGCATGAAGATGGGGAAACGCAACAAACTGAGCGCCGTTCTGGCGCTGTCGCTCGGCGCGCAGCTGCTGGCGCCCGTGCTGGCGTCGGCGGAGATCAAACTGGAGGGGACCGACAGCCCGTACGCGTTCAACGTGACGGACCCCGACTACGGGGAAGGCTACGCGCTGGACGTCGCTTCTTACGACGAACGGCATGAGCTGCTGTACCGGGCAACGAGCGAGACCGATCCCGCGGAGCCGTTCACGATCGCGGTCGATCCGTACACCTGGGTGCCGAATTTCGATCTCGACGACCCGCATCCCGTCACGTTCGAGGTCAAGACGGTACCCGTGGCCGGCGGCGATCCGGTGGACGAAGCGACGTATACGTGGAGCATGATGTCGACCGTCCGCGGCGCCGTGAACGTGCCGGAATCGCTGCTGCCCGGGTCTTCCGTGACGGTTACGGCCAAGACCGGCGCTTCGGTCGTCTTGAAGCCCGGCGATGCCGGCGTCGCGTACGACGCGGCCGGCGGGCGGCTGACCTTCGCGGCGGACCTGGCGGATCCCGGGCCGTATGCGATCCAGGCGAACGCGGACGGCAGGCCTTACGCGGCGGCCGTCGTCAAGCCCGACGATCGCAACCGGAGCATCCGCGAGACGAAGGCCGAGGCCGGCAACGCGGTGCATTCGTATTTCGACGTCCAGGCCGGCGTGCTCTATCCGTACGTCGTGAACGACCGCGTGCCGCTCGCCGACCTGGACGCGTCTCAAGACGGCACGGAGATCGCCTTCGATAACCTTGACGACGCGACGACCGCGGTCGATCTGCCGGAAGGGTTCCGTTTCGCCTTCTACGGCCGGACGTACGACAAAGTCGGCATCGGCACGAACGGGGCGCTCTATTTCGGCGACGGCGATTATACCGCTTACGGCATGGACCGGTTCCCGGATGCCGACGCGCCGGCGGCGGTGTATCCGTTCCTGTCGGATCTCGTGCTGCGCCGGGCGCTGGGCGGCGGGCCTGAAGGCGGCCCGGAATCGCGGGACGAAGGCGGACCGGACGCCGATTCGCGCGTCTATGCGAAGACAGTCGGGGAACCGGGCGACCGCCGGTTCATCGTGCAGTGGGACCGCGTCTACTCGCTGGATGACGAGAGCGATGCCCCGCTGTCGTTCCAAACCGTCCTATACGAGAAAACGGGCGACGTCCGCGTCCAATATCTAGCGACGGCGAGCGGCGATCCGGACTTCGATGCCGGCGGCAAGGCGCTCGCGGGCATCCAGGATGCCGGCGATTCGGATTACGGCGGGCTGCTGTACGCCTGGAACGAACCGAAGCTCGCGGCAGGGCTGGCGCTCTGCTACGGCCTTCATCCTCGCTGCGGCGAGGCGGGGCCGGCGTTGACGGACGCCAAGCTGGACGCCGCAGGAACCAAGCTGACGCTGACGTTCGACCAGCCGCTCGATCCGGCGGTCTCGCCGGCGCGCTATCTGTCGCTGGAAGGGACCGCGGCGGCGGTGGAGAGCGCCGGCTACGCCGGCGAAGCGGGGGCGTACCGGCAGGTCGTCGCGACGTTGTCGGACGCGGCCGCCGGCGACGGCGAGCTCGAGGTCTCGCTGCGGGAAGACGCGGTGCGCGGCGAAGCCCGCGGCATCGCCTCGGAAGCGGTGACGGGCTTCCCGGTGACGAAGGAGCCGCCGGTCACGGACCCGTCGGGCCCGAGCGGCCCGACAGGCCCGTCGGCGCCGTCCGGCGGCACGACGGCGCCGTCCGGAACGACCGGCCTGCAGGGCACGGCCGGCGGCGCCGCGGTGCAGCTCGCGACGGGCACGGCCGGCGAGCGGGACGGCCGCGCGACGATGACCGCGGCCATCGACGACGCGAAGCTGGCCGAGCTGCTGGCGCAGGCGGGCGGCAAGCCGGTCGTCGTCCTGCCGGTCGGCGACGGCTTCGACCGCGTCGACGCGCTGCTGACGGCGGGCGGGCTCCAAGCGCTCGCCGGCCGTTCGGGGACGCTGCTTCTGCGAACCGCAATCGGCAGCTACGCGCTGCCGGCGGAGGAAATCGCGGCGGCGTTGGCGAAGACGCTGACCGCATCGGGCGCTTCCCCGGCGGACGCCAAGATCCGCGTCACGATCGCCAAAGCCGGCGGCGACGCGGCGAACCGGCTGCAGGCCGCGGCGGCGCAGGGCGGCTTCGAGGTGCTGGCGCCGCCGGTCGAATTCGCGGCCGCGATCGAGGCCGGCGGCAAGACGGTTCCGATCGAGGCGCTCGGTTCGTTCGCGAAGCGCGGCATACCGCTGCCGAACGGCATGGATTCCGCGCGGCTGACGACGGCGGTCATGCTGGACGAAGACGGCGGCGTACATGCCGTGCCGACCTCGCGCGAGACGCGCGAAGGCGTGCCGGCCGCGGTCGTTAGCAGCCTGACGAACGGCGTTATCGCGCTGATTCATCATGAAGCGTCATTCACAGACACCGGGCGCCATTGGGCGCAGGACGCGATAGTTGATCTGGCGTCGCGTCTTGTGCTGAGCGGCGGCGCGGACGGCCGCTTCCGGCCGGACGACCAGGTCACGCGCGCCGAATTCGCGGCGATCCTGCTCCGCGCGCTCGGCTTGCGGGCCGGCGGCACGGCCGAATTCGGCGACGTGGACCCGTCCGCCTGGTACGCCGGCGCGGCGGCGAAAGCGGCCGCCTACGGCCTCGTCGACGGCTACGAGGACGGCCGTTTCCGCCCGGACCGCGCGGTGACCCGCGAGGAAGCGATGGTCATGCTCGCGCGAGCGGCGAAGCGGGCCGGGCTCCCGGCCCCGGCCGGCGGCGCCGAGACGGCCGCGGCGCTGGCGGGCTTCAAGGACCGCGCCGCGCTCGCCGGCTGGGCCGCGCCTTCCGCGGCGGCCTTGATCCGCGCCGGCCTCGTGCGGGGCTCGGCCGGGGAGCTCCGGCCGAATGCCGCCATGACGCGCGCCGAGACCGCCGAGCTCGCGCAGCGGCTGCTGCGCCAGGCGGGCCTGATCGACGGCTGAACCGAGGCTCCGGCCGGTTCAGCCCAACCGGCAGGTGCATCCTGGCCGGCCAGTTCGGTCGGCCGGGATGCAATAGACCCGGCTACCCGGCGATGACGCTCCCTCCCCTTCGTGTCGAAGGGGAGGTTTTTTTCGCGTATAGCGTCCTAGCAGGTGGACGGCCTGCGCGAACGCGCTCGAATACCCCCTATCGCCCCGCCATACAATGTACTATGACACGGCATGTGCCGTTGCAGTTCCGCAAACCCCGCGAAAACCGCGGGGGGAAGGAGGAACGGATGAAAACGATACGCATCGGCGCGGGGCAAGGCTTCTACGGCGATTCGGCCGCGCCGGCCGTCGAGACGGCCAAGCGCGGCGGCATCCACTACCTCTGCATGGACAGTCTGGCGGAGCTGACGCTGGCGATTCTGCAGAAGGACCGGCAGCGGGATCCGGCCAAAGGGTTCGCGGCCGACCTGGGCGCGCAGCTCCGCGCGCTGCTTCCGGTCGCGAGGAAGAACGGCATCCGGATCATCACGAACGCCGGCGGCATGAATCCGGCCGGGGCGCTGCGGGAAGCGGAGCGGGTCGCGAAGGAGCTGGGCCTGAAGGGCCTCAAGCTCGCCGTCGTCACCGGCGACGACGTGCTGGAAGAGCTCGACGCTTACCGGGAGCAGGGCGCTCTGCTCGAGCATCTCGAGGACGGCCGGGACATCGCGGACGTCCGCGACCGGATCGTGTTTGCCAACGCTTACTTGGGGGCGAAGCCGATCGCCGAGGCGCTTCGGCAGGGGGCGGACGTCGTCATCACGGGACGCGCGGCCGACTCGGCGCTGTTCCTCGCCCCGTACATCCACGAGTTCGGCGTCGGGCCGAAGGACTGGAACCGGCTCGCCCAAGGCGTGCTGATGGGCCATCTGCTGGAATGCTCGGGCCAGGCGTCGGGCGGCAATTTCAGCGGCGATTGGCAGGCCGTCGAGGCGCTGGAGGACATCGGGTTCCCCATCGCGGAGATCGCGGAGGACGGGACGTTCGTGCTGACGAAGCCGGAGGGGACCGGCGGCCTCGTATCCGTCGATACCGTGAAGGAGCAGCTGCTGTACGAGATTCACGACCCGTTCGCGTACGCGACGCCGGACGTCGTGCTGAACGTCAGCGAGGTCGCCCTCGAGGACGCGGGGCCGAACCGGGTCCGGGTGACCGGCGCCCGCGGCGCGAAGCGGCCCGAGACGCTGAAAGTCGTCATGGGCTACGCGGACGGCTGGCTGGGGCAGGCGATCTGGGGCTATTCGTGGCCGGACGCGCCGGCGAAGGCGCGCGCGGCCGACCGGATCGTGCGCAAGCAGATCGAACGGAGCGGACTGCGGGCCGACGAGATCCGCACGGACTTCCTCGGCCTCGATTCCCTGCACGGGCCGCTCGCGGCGGCGCCCGCCGAGGAACCGAACGAAGTCTACGTCCGCCTGGCCGTGCGGACGAAGAGCCGGGACGAAGCCGCCAAGCTCGGACGGCTCGTGCCGCCGCTCATGCTGAGCGGCCCGCCGGCCATGGGCGCCTTCCTCGGGATGCTGAAGCCGCGCGAGCTGCTCGGCATGTGGTCCTGTCTCGTGCCGCGCGAGCTCGTCGAGCGCAAGGTCAGCGTCACCGTGAAGGAGGTGCGGCCATGACCCGCGTCCAGCTGCGCCATCTCGCGCAGGCCCGGTCCGGCGACAAGGGCAACAGCGTCAACATCGCGCTGTTCGCGCCGAACGACGACGTGTTCGACGCGTTGGCCGCGCAGGTGACCGCGGAGCGCGTGAAGGCGCACTTCGACGGCCTCGTGCGCGGGGAAGTCGTCCGGTACGTGCTCCCGAATCTGAGAGCGATGAATTTCGTCTGCCGGGACGCGCTGGACGGGGGAGGCTCCGCGACGCTGCGCATGGATAATTTGGGCAAATGCTACGCGTCCAATCTCATGCGGTTGGAGATCGAGTACGACGGCGAGCCAGCGCGGCCCGGAGGCGAGCCCGAGTCGCCCTGCAGCGAGCCCTGACGCGCGCGGACCCTGCGATAGCCGGTTCTTCGGGCGGCCTGCGGAGACCGCAAGCCGCGAGGCCGGCGCTTCGGCGGGGGTTCACCGGCGGTCCGCGGCTTGGGGCTTCGATCGGAAGGAAGGAGGCACGCGGATGAATTTCGAATTGACGGCGGAGCAGGCGATGATCCAAGCGCTGATGCGCGATTTCGCGGACGGCGAGGTGGCGCCGGGGGCAATCGAGCGGGACCGGACGGGGACGTTTCCGGCGGACGTCTTCGCGAAGCTCGCCGCGCTCGGCATGATGGGGCTGCCGTTCCCCGAGCGCTACGGCGGCGCGGGCGCGGACACGGTCAGCTTCGCGATCGCGGTCGAGGAGCTGAGCCGGGCCTGCGCCTCGACCGGCATTACGTACTCCGCGCACGTCTCGCTCGGCGGCGCGCCGATCGCGATGTTCGGCACCGAGGCGCAGAAGGAGCGCTTCCTGGCTCCGCTCTGCGCGGGCGAGTACCTCGGGGCGTTCGGGCTGACCGAGCCCGACGCCGGCTCGGATGCCGGCGGCACGCGGACGACGGCCGCGCGCGAGGACGGCGGGTGGCGCATCAGCGGCTCGAAGTGCTTCATCACGAACGCGTCCTACGCGCGCAATCTCACGCTGACGGCGGTTACCGACCGCTCGAAGGGCACGGGCGGAATCAGCGCGTTCATCGTCCCGACGGACGCGCCCGGCTTCGCCGTGCGGGCCGGCTACGAGAAAATGGGGCTGCACGCGTCGAACACGGCCGAGCTGATCCTCGACCGGGTGGCCGTGCCGGAGGACCGCCTGCTCGGCGCGGAAGGCCGCGGCTACAAGCAGTTTCTCGCCGTGCTCGACGGCGGCCGGATCGGAATCGCGGCCATGGCGGTCGGCATCGCCCGGGCGGCGCTCGACCGCTCGCTCCGGTACGCCAAGCAGCGCAAGCAGTTCGGGCGCGCGCTGTCTTCGTTTCAGGCGATCCAGTTCAAGCTCGCGGACATGGCGATGCACGCGGAGGTGGCCCGTACCATGGTGTACAAGGCCGCCTGGCTGAAGGACCGGGGCAAGAGCTTCAAGAAGGAAGCCGCGATCGCCAAGCTGTTCGCCACGGAGACGTGCATGAGGGCATGCGATCAAGCGGTGCAAATCCACGGCGGCTACGGCTACATGAAGGAATACGAGGTTGAACGCTACATGCGCGACGCGAAGCTGCTCGAGATCGGGGAAGGGACCTCGGAGATCCAGCGGCTGGTCATCGCGGCGCAGCTCGGCTGCAAAGACTGACGGAAGGAGGGCGGCGGATGGAGCGCGAACGCGATAACGGACTCGGCCGGCTGCGGGAGGAGACCGCCGCGATCAAGCGGGGCGGCGCCGGAAAATACCACGCGAAGAACGCGGAGCAGGGCAAGCTGTTCGTCCGGGACCGGCTGCGCCTGCTGTTCGACGACGACGTCGAGCTCGAAGACGCGCTGTTCGCGAGCGGCGCGGAAGACGGCCTGCCCGCGGACGGCGTCGTGACGGCCATCGGCCGGATCCACGGGCGGACGGCCTGCGTCGTCGCCAACGATTCCACCGTCAAGGCGGGGTCGTGGGGCGCGCGGACCGTCGAGAAAATCATCCGCATGCAGGAGACCGCCGACAAGCTGCGGGTGCCGCTGCTTTATCTCGTCGATTCGGCCGGCGCGCGCATCACCGACCAGGCGCTCATGTATCCCGGCCGGCGCGGGGCGGGGCGGATCTTCTACAACGAAGCGAAGCTGTCGGGCAAAATCCCGCAGGTCTGCCTGCTGTTCGGACCTTCGGCCGCGGGCGGCGCCTATATTCCGGCATTCTGCGACGTCGTCATCATGGTGGAGGGCAATGCGTCGATGTACCTCGGCTCCCCGCGCATCGTGGAGATGGTGACGGGCGAGAAGGCGACGCTCGAAGCGCTCGGCGGCGCGCGCATGCACTGCGCCGTCTCCGGCTGCGGGGACGTGCTCGCCAAGAGCGAGGAGGAGGCGATCGCCCTGGCGCGGGCTTACATGGCGTACTTCCCCGCGAATTACGAGGAGAAGCCGCCGGAGCGCGAACCGCGGCCGCCGGCCGACAGCGAACGGTCGCTCGGCGAGCTGATTCCCGGCGACCAGTATACGCCGTTCGACATGTACGAATTCCTCGACGGCTTGATCGACGAGGGCTCGTTCTTCGAGATCAAGCGGCTGTTCGCCCGCGAGCTCGTTACCGGGCTGGCGCGGCTCGGGGGCAAGACGGTCGGCATCGTCGCGAACCAGCCGCGGACGAAGGGCGGCATCCTGTTCCACGACTCCGCCGACAAGGCCGCCAAATTCGTCAGCCTGTGCGACGCGTTCTCGATCCCGCTGCTGTTCCTCGCGGACGTGCCCGGGTTCATGGTCGGCACGGCGGTGGAGCAGGCGGGCATCATCCGCCATGGCGCGAAAATGATCGCCGCCGTCTCCGAGGCGACGGTGCCGAAGATATCCGTCATCGTCCGCAAAGCCTACGGCGCGGGGCTGTACGCGATGGCGGGCCCGGCGTTCGAGCCCGACTGCTGCCTCGCGCTGCCGTCGGCGCAAATCGCGGTGATGGGGCCGGAGGCGGCGGTGAACGCGGTATACGCGGGCAAAATCGCCGAGCTGCCGGAAGCGGAGCGGGCGGCCTTCGTCGAACGCAAGCGCGAGGAATACGGCCGCGACATCGACCTGTACCAGCTGGCGTCGGACATGGTGATCGACGGCATCGTGCCGCCGCACGGCTTGCGCAAGGAACTGATCAAGCGGTTCGCGGCTTACGCGTCGAAGCGCGTCGCATTCGCGGACCGGAAGCATCCGGTGTATCCGGTATGAACGGGGAGCGGGGCCGATGACGGCGAAACCGGTGCTGTGGGAGGAGCAGGGCCATGTCGGGCGGATCGTCCTGAACCGTCCGGAACGATTGAACGCGCTGAACGCGGCCATGCTGGAGGAACTGGACGCGATCGTCGGCGCGGCCGGCCGGCGTCCGCGCGAGATTCGCGTCGTCATCGTCGAAGGCGCGGGGCGGGCGTTCTGCGCCGGCGCGGACTTGAAGGAGCGGCTCGCGCTGACGGAGCGGGAGGCGATCCTCCGCGGCGTCGGCCGGATCAAGTCCGTCTTCGGCGCGTTGGCGCGGCTGCCGCAGCCGACGATCGCCGCCATGGGCGGGCTCGCGTTCGGCGGAGGGCTCGAGCTGGCGCTCAGCTGCGATTTCCGCATCGCCGTCCGGGACGCCCTGCTTGGGCTCACCGAGACGAGCCTCGGCATCATTCCCGGGGCCGGCGGCACGCAGCGGCTGGCGCGGCTGATCGGACCGGCGCGGGCGAAGGAGCTCATCCTGACGGCGCGGAAGATCTCCGCCGAGCAAGCGTTGGCGTGGGGGATCGTGAACGGAGTGGCGGAAGACGGGAAAGAGCTCCGGGAGCGGTGCGCGGAGCTGGCGGGCGAGCTGCTCGCCAGCGCGCCGCTGGCCGTGATGCAGGCAAAGGCCGCGATCGACCGGGGCTTGGACGCGGATCCGGGGACGGCGATGGCGATCGAGGCCGAAGCCTATGCGGCGCTGATCGGCACGAAGGACCGGGTCGAGGCGCTGGAGGCGTTTCGGGCGAAGCGGCCGCCGCGGTTTACGGGCGAGTAAGGCGGCCGGCGCGAGCGTCAGGAAGTGCGGCGCGGCGGAGCTTCGCGCAGCCGGATCTACGTGCTTCGCGACTTGAGGGAACTTACCGGCAGAATAACGCGCGAAAGGCCGGAGGCATGTAGCTGCTCCGGCCGTTTTGATTGCTTGGATCGCGGTTCGCCCGCAGTTAGATTCGCACCGCGTACAACGAATCGGCAGACTGCAAATACCAAACGCCGGCCCGGTATGGCGAATCTCCGGGCCCGTCGAAGACGTGCTCGCGGTATTGGAACTTCGACGGGCTTCTTTGAATGCTTACCGTCTTCTCTTCTTTCATGTAATACAGGTACGTTTTGTCGTTGAACGTGAACGCGACCGTACCATCCGGTCCCAGCTCGTCGATGGCGAGGGGAGCGCGCGTCCACGACCACCAATAAGGACTTTCAAAGACCCGTTTAACGATGCCTTCCGGCGACCGGACATTCACGACTTGGCGGCTTATGGCTTTATCGTATTCGATATAAGCAATCCATCCGTTGTTGATCCGGTAATAAGTATTGGCCGTATAAGCCAAACGAGGGTTTACCGACAAGGTCGTCACCGTATTATCCGCGCTGCGCAAACGAAGCGCCCATACTTGCTTGGCATAATTGTTGCTCTCGACGAGTTCCCGGTAGAGGATGTTTTTTCCGTCCGTTAACGGCCCGTAAAAGCCGAAATTCGAGTCGAACGACACGACCTTGTTGGAGGGCGTCGCCAGCTGCGTCACCGTACCGTCAGGAAGAGACCGAAAGAGCGCAAACGCGTTAACGGGCGCAACCGGAGACGTGTACAGCATGGTACCATCGGCCGAGAACTCGACTCTGTCATAGCCGAGCTCGCGGGTCTGTCCCGTCGTTAGATCCACGTTATGCCGGCTGAGCAGCGCAAAATTCCCGTTTCCCCGGATATCGAACAGACTTTCGTCGGCTGCGATCCGCGAAGTCTCCCCGGATTTCCAATAGTAGACCGAACTCACCCTGGGCCACACGCCGCTTCCGGGATCGGTATACAGGTTGTACACCACGCCTTGCGCCGACAGCTTCGCTTGACGGATGATATTCGTCGAACCGGTGCCATCGAATACTTTTACTTGCGTGCCGTCCTTGCGGTTAAACAACCAGAGGACTTTATCTTTTTCTTTCCATGCGATGCGGCTTGCATCAAAATCGAGGATGGTTCCGTTAAACGTGTTCAGGAGCGATTTGGTTGCTTTGTCGTTCGCATCGGCGGCCGTCTTGAAAGGGAGCATGACTAACATTGGCAGCATGAATGCCAAAACGAACGGTATCAATCGGCGCTTCATCGGATTACCCCTTCCTGTTTCGTTTTTTCAATCGGCAAGCTGTTCAATCGAAAGGAAGCTACATGTCGGCATAGCAGCCTTAAATCCATTATCATAAGCCCAAAGGGATTAAACAATCATACAATTATCCCTTTTTTTGCCATATTTACATCGCGTTCGAAGTCCGAAAATAGGAGAGAAACAAGGACTTCTTGATCCAATCGTCTCATTTCGCTTACGGGCACGATTGCCCAGACGGGGCGGCGTCGGCGACGCGATTGCCTTATCCGGCGGGATATTCCCGCGGGATTCGTTCGATTGACGTCAAAATAGCGGGATGCTATGCTTTTGATTAATCCGGAAAACGACGTGCGGGCATTCGCGGCAGAAGGGGAGAGAGCATGGAAGGCAAGAAGGTTACGCTCCGGGATCTTGCGCTGAAAGCGGGGCTTTCGGTCAATACGATCTCGCGGGCGCTGAAGGACAAAGAGGACATCGCGCTCTCCACCCGGAAGACGATCAAGGACCTGGCCAAGGAAATGGGCTATGTCGGGAACGCCCTCGCCGGCTCCCTCCGGTCCGGGCTGACGAAGACGATCGCGGTCATCGTCAGCGACGTGGCGAATCCGCATTTCGGCATCATGGTCAAGGATATCGAGAAATCCGCCCGGAAGCACAACTACACCATCTTCGTCATCAATACGGAGGACGAGCACGAGATGGAGGAGCGGGCGATCTATACGGCCATCGGCAAGAACGTCGACGGCATCATCATCTGCCCTTCCCAGCGCAGCGCCGAGACGATCCGCATCCTGAAGAAGAACGGCGTGCCGTTCGTCCTCATCGGGAGGCGGTTCGAGGAGGAGCCGGATTTCGACTACGTCATCTGCGACGACGAGAAGGGCGGCTATCTGGCGACCAAGCATCTGCTCGATAACGGCCATAAGCGGGTACTGTTCCTGAACGGGCCGGACCGCATCTCGAGCGCGCGGGAGCGGCTGGACGGCTACCGCCGCGCGCACCGCGAAGCCGGCTTGCCGGTCTCCGGGGAGCTGATCATCGAGGTCGGGGCGTCCGCGGGCGATACGCGGCAGATCGTCAAAGGGCTGATCGAGCGGAAGGCCGACTTCACGGGCCTGTTCGCGTTCAACGACGTCATTGCCTGGGAAGCGGCGTACGTGCTGCAGAAGTACGGATTCCGCGTGCCCGAAGACTACGCCGTCGTCGGCTTCGACAACATCCAGTCGCGCCTGTTCATTCCGTTCCAACTCTCGTCGGTCAGCAACTCCAAGGGGAAAATGTCCAAACGGGCCGTGGATATCGTGCTGCACAAAATCAACCATCCCGATTCGCGGGAACGGTTCCGCGAGGTCATCGACACGACGCTGATCCTGCGGGAGAGCACGAAGTGAGGCGGCGCGACGGGTGCGGGACGTCTGCGGGACGGCGGCTTTGCGCCCGGCGGACGGGAACGAAATCGGCTGGACGAAGCGTCCGTTGGAAGCCGAACGCCCGGGCGAATCGCGATTGAACGCTAAAGGCATTGGCCGGCATGACCGGACGCGAACGGCCGAACCCGGCGCCATGAAGCCGACGCGCATGATTCAAAGCGGCGGGGAGAGGCTGCCTTTGGAATTCTCGCGGGCGCATCCCTTTTTACCCGCGGTTTTTGAAAACGGTTTCCGATCCGCGACCCTATGAATCTCAAAAGCTATTGACAGGGAAAAAGAGGAATGTTACTTTTACATTATCGTTAATGTTAACGTATAATAATCGGCGCGCCGGGCGGACTGGTCTTCTGCCGCGACATCCCGGACGCCGCAATTCGCCGCTAACGGAGGATGATGAACATGAGTCAAGCAGTCAATACGCCGCAGACGATGGCGATCCCGCTGTTCGTCGGGCAAGGGAAAATCGCGTACGGAGAGAAGCCGGTTCCGGCTCCGGGCCCGGGACAGCTGCTCCTGCAGGTGAAGGCCAACGCGCTGTGCGGCTCGGACCGCGGGCAATTTTACGACGGCAGCGCGACGACGCCCGGCCATGAAGCCGCCGGCATCGTCGTCGGGGCCGGCGAAGGCGCCAAGACGGCGCCCGGCACGCACGGCGTCGTGTTCCTGATGGATTTCTGCGGGGAATGCCGCAGCTGCAAGCTCGGCTTCACGAACCAATGCCTGAACAAGCGGGCGGATTACGGCTTCTCGCACGACGGCGGCTACGGCCCGTACATGGTCGTGAACGAGAACGTGTTCTTCCCGTTCGATCCGTCCATCCCGTTCGGCGAAGCGACGATGCTGCTCGACATCATGGGCACGGGCGGCCATGCGATCAAGCGCGCCAAGCTCGTGCATCCGGATATTCAATCCGTGCTGATCGGCGGCGCCGGCCCGATCGGCCTGGGCGTGCTGGCGATGGCGAAGCTGCTGCTCGGCGCCGAAACGCCGGTGTTCGTCATGGACTTCGTCCCGTACCGCCTCGAGCTGGCGGAGCGCATGGGCGCGATTCCGATCAACCTGGCCGAGGAGCAGGCGATCGACGCCATCCGCGCGGCGGGCTTCGACGGCATCGACGCCGCGGTCGACACGAGCGGCAAGACGGCCGGCCGCCACGCGGCGCTGCACGCGCTGAACCAGCGGGGCGTGCTCGTCTGCGTCGGCCACGGCCAGGAGCTGAACCTGAACGTCTCGGGCGACCTGATCGCAACCGAACGCACCGTGCTCGGCAGCGAATATTTCCAATACGGCGAGCTGGAAGAGAATCACCGCTTGATTCTCGCGAACCTGCCCTACCTGTCCCAGATCATCACGCACCGGTTCGGCCTCGACCGGATTCAGGAAGCCTACGAGCTGTTCTTCCAAGGCGACACCGGAAAGGTGCTGATCGAGCAGTGAGCGCCGCGAACAAGCTGAAGGTCGCGCTGATCGGCGCCGGCGGATCCGCCGAGGCGATCGGATCGCCCGCGGGCTTCCGGTCGGCGGGCAGCTGGGGTATGCAGCACGCGCGCATCTGGTCGTCGCGGCCGGACGTGGATTTCTGCGCGATCGTCGGGCGGGACGAAGCGCGGACGGAGGCGAAGGCCGATCTGTTCGGCACGCGGGCCTATACGTCGATCGCGGACATGCTCGAGCGGGAAACGCCGGATCTGGTCAGCCTTTGCCTGCCGAACCAAGGGCACTTCGACGCGACGCTGCAGGTGATCCGGGCCGGATTCCCGCTGCTCGTCGAGAAGCCGCTGGTCTTCGACCTCCGCGAAGCCGACGAGCTCATGAACGAAGCCGCCAAGCGGGGCGTCTTCTTCGCGATCAACTTCAACCACCGCTACGCCAAGCCGGTAGAGCTGGCCAAAGCCGCGATCCTGGGTGGGCGGCTGGGCGACGTCACCTTCGCCTCCTGGCGGTTCGGCGGCGAGGGCGGCCCCGGCCACCCGCACGCCAATCTGATCGAGACGCAGTGCCACGGCATCGACATGCTGGAATATTTGTGCGGCCCGATCGAATCGGTCATGGCGGAGATGACGGACATGACGGGCGGCGGCTACCGCACGATGTCGCTCGCGCTGCGGTTCCGGAGCGGGGCGGTCGGCAGCCTGATCGGCACGTACGATTCGTCCTACGCGTACCCGGACACGCACCGCGTCGAGATCGACGGGACGCGCGGGCGCTCCGTCATTCACGACACGGTGAAGAAATACACGTATCACGCCGCGGGCAGCGAAATCGGCGAAAGCTGGGAAGCCGGCTACTTCAACGACGCCGACCGGGAATTCCACCGGACGTTCGACAAGCACGCCGACGCGGTGCTCGCGGCGCTGCGCGCCGGCGAAGCGCCGCCGGTGGGCGCCATGGCCGGCTACCGGGCGCTGCTTGTCGCGGACGCCGCGGTCCGTTCGTTCGAGAGCGGCCGGAGGGTCGCCGTCGGCGAGCGATAGGCAGGTTTGCTGCGCCGCCAAGGGATAGCGGACGCGAACGAGCGAGAGGAGAGCGGTACGCGCGATGAAGAAACTGTTTCTATCGGACATCGACGGGACGTTGATGAACAGCCGGAAGGAAATCCATGCCGAGGACATCGAGGCGATCCGGGAGGCTCACCGAAGCGGCGTCGCCGTCGGCCTCGCTTCCGGCCGCATGTACGCGGAGATCCGGCAGGTCATGGAGCTGCTCGGGGTGCCCTGCTACGCGATCTGCCAGAACGGCGCCGACCTCGTCGGCCCGGACGGCGAGACGCTGCGTTCGAACCGGTACGACGCCGAGCTCGCCTCGGCCGTCCGGGCCTTCACGGACCGGGAGCCCTTCGTCCCCGTCGTCTGCGGGTCCGACGGCAATTACGTGGCGGACTTGACGCAGCGGGCGGAAGAGGTCGGGAAGCGGTTCCTGACCCCGCTGCGCGAACGCGCGCGGCTGGCGGAGGAGATCGCGGACGGGCTGCCGATCACGAAGTTCTCCATCTACGGCGAGGTGCCGGCGCTGCGGGAGCTGCTCGAGCAGCTCCGGACGGCATTCGGCGACCGGGTCACGGCGTCGTTTTCCGATCCGGACGGGATCGACGTCATGCCCGGCAGCGTCGATAAGGGCACGGCCGCGGAAGCGCTCATGGCGCGGCTCGGCATCGGCCGGGCGGATACCGCGTGCATCGGCGACTCGTTCAACGATTTGGCCATGTTCCGGGCATGCGCCCGCAGCGTGGCGATGACCCACGCGCCGGAGCCGGTGCGGGACGCCGCGACGCATGCGGCCGACTCGGTCGCCGACGCGCTGCGCGCCTGGCTTGCCGGCGCATAACGCGCCGGCGAGCGCAAATTAACGATTCAAAGGAGTGTTCCCGTTGTTCAGCCATACGACGCAGGCGCACATGCGCCCGACGACATACAAGCATCAGACGGTCCTGAATCTCCCGGTCGCCTCCGTCCGCATCGACGATGCGTTCTGGGCTCCGAAGCTGGAGGTTCTGCGGCGCGTCACCGCGCACGACGTGCTGAACAAGTTCGAGCACGACGGCGCGCTGCGCAATTTCGATTTCGTGGCCGAAGGGAGCGGCGGCTACCACAGCGGCGAGCCGTGGTTCGACGGCCTCGTCTACGAGACGATCCGCGGGATCTCGGATCTGCTCGCCGCGCGGGGGGACGAGGCGCTCGACCGGCGCCTCGACGGGATCATCGCCAAGATCGCCCGCGCGCAGGACGCCGTCGGCGACGGCTATCTGAACACGTATACGCTGCTCGACCGTCCGGACCAACGCTGGGCCGACAACGGCGGCAGCCTGCGCTGGCAGCACGACGTGTACAACGCGGGCTGCCTGATCGAAGCCGGCGTCCATCATTACCGCGCGACGGGCAAGACGTCGCTGCTCGCCGTCGCCGTGAAATTCGCCAACCACATGAGCGGCCTGATGGGACCTCCGCCGAAGCGCAACATCGTGCCGGCGCATTCGCTGCCGGAGGAAGCGGTGCTGAAGCTGCACCAGCTGGCGCTCGACGAGCCGGGGCTCGCGGCGAAGCTGAAGCTGCCGTTCGAGGCGGCCGATTATTTGGCGCTCGCTTCGTTCTGGATTCATAACCGGGGCAACCACGAAGGCAGGGTCTCCCACGACGGCGAATATGCCCAGGACCACAAGCCGGTCCTGGAGCAGGCCGAAGCGGTCGGGCACGCGGTGCGCGCGACGCTCCTGTACGCGGGGCTTACCGCGCTGTACCTGTCGACCGGCGAAGCGGCGTATCTCGGGACGGCCAAAACGCTATGGGACGACATCGCCTATCGCAAGTCGCATATTACCGGCGGCGTCGGCGCCATTCATCACGACGAGAAATTCGGCGGCGCGTACGAGCTGCCCGACAACGGCTACCTGGAGACGTGCGCGGCCGCCGGCATGGGCTTCTTCAGCTGGAACCTGTTCCTCGCGACGGGGGAAAGCCGCTACATCGACAAGCTGGAGACGATTCTCTACAATATCGTGCTGGCCGGTCGGTCCTTGGACGGACACAAATATTTCTACGAGAACCCGCTCGTCAGCGACGGCGGGCATAACCGGTGGGAGTGGCATCCATGCCCGTGCTGCCCGCCGATGATCCTGAAGCTGCTGCCGGAAATCGCTTCGTACGTCTACGCGTACGACGGCAAGGGCGCGTACGTCAATCTGTTCGTCGCGAGCGAGGGCGAATTCGCGATCGGGGACGTGCCGGTCCGGCTGAAGCAGCAGACCGGCTACCCGTGGACGGGATCCGTCGGCATCGCGGTCCTGCCGGAACGAGAGGCGCGCTTTGCCGTGCGCGTCCGGATTCCCGAATGGTGCGAGCGGTACGCGCTTACCGTCAACGGCCAGGCAGCCGTCCATGAGCTGGCGAACGGCTATGCCGTCCTCGATCGGACGTGGGGCGCGGACGACGTCGTTCGCCTCGACCTCGAGCTGTCCGTGGATTTGATCGAGGCGCACCCGAAGGTGACGACGCACGCGAACCGCGCGGCCATCCGCCGGGGGCCGATGCTGTACTGCCTGGAGTCGACGGACAACGAAAGGTACGAGGGCGAAACGGTGCGCTACGCGCGCGAAGCGTTGGACAAGGACGCGCGCCTGAACCGCAGGCTGCCGGACGTCCCCGTCTTCGAGACGGAGCATGATCCCGCGTTCTTGGGCGGCGCCGTCCTCGTCCGGACGGCGGACGCGAACGGCCGCCCGCTGACGGCCATTCCGTATCCGTACTGGAATAACCGTTCCCGCGGCACGATGGACGTCTGGCTCGGGCACGGCCATCCGGCGGACGAGGCGGGCTGGGAGAACAAGCTGTACCGGAAAATCGCGCGCGATTGACCGCGATGGAAGCGCCCGGAGGAAGAGCAGCCGGCCGCGAACGACGAATCGCCCCCACCGTACGGTGGGGGCGATTCGCTTTTCCGCGTTAGGAACCTAATGCTAGCGGAACTGATGCGCGGCTTTGGCTCGAAGAACGATTACTTGGCGTACATCTCGTCGGACGTTTTGACCGGCGCGAGCGTTACGCCGCCGGTATTGAAGACGGAATCGTCGGCCGGGACGTACCGGTAGTCTTCCGTCTCGGAGCTGAAAAGCTTGTACGTCCCGGTGGAGTCCTCGTACAGCTCGTCCTTGACCGGGAAGCCGGATTGCGGATCGAGGTACACGATGTATTGCATATTGGCCTGCGTGCCGTCGTCGAGCGTGGACTGATAGCTGTTCATGAGCTTGTTCAGCGTCTTCCCGTCTTCCGTTTGCCCGGTGCCGACCGAAGTCCAGTAGGAAGCTTGGTACGTTTGCTTGACGGCGCTGAAATCCAGGCTCTTCTGATCGAGCGGCTCGAACGGCTTCGCATCGTCGGCCCGCTTGAGCAGCTTGCCGCTGACCGGATCGCCGTTTTGGTTCCGCTGAATCACGACCAGCTCGCTGCGGCCGTTCAGGAAGTAGGTGCTGCGATAGCTGAGAAGCCGATGATCGGCCGAATACTCCTGCACGTCCGACCGGTAATCCTTCGTTTGCGGATCGTACCAGTGCTCCATGGTAAAGTTCTGGCTGCCGTTGGTCGTCGAATACACGGTCTTCCCGTATTGGATCGTACCTTGGGCGGCGTCCGCCGCTGCCGGCGCGTCGGCCGGCGCGGACGCCGTCATGACCGTGTTCTTCGGAATCGCGTCGCCGCCGCTTGCCGCGAAGGCGGTAATGGTGCCCAAGCTGCCGATGACCAGCGCCGACGCCAGGAGCGTGCCGGCGATTCGTTTGCTTTTGACTGCTTCGAGAAGTTTCATAGGATGACCTCCGGATAGGGGATTTGCGGAGCGGACTGCGCAGTTCCGACTCGCACCTTCAGTATAGAAGCGCGATATTTCAGCAGGATCGGCAAGTTGTAAATTAGTTGTATGCTCCGGGCAAGCTGACGCGGACGACGGTGCCTTCGCCCGGGCGGCTTCGGATGCTCAGCTCGCCCTCGTGCAGCCGGACGATTTCGGAACAGATCGCCAGGCCCAAGCCGGCGCCGCGGCTCGTCCACGAACGGGCCCGGTCGGCCGTGTAAAACGGCTCGAAGACGTTCGGGATATCCGGTTTGGGGATTCCGATTCCCTCGTCCCGCACTTCGATGACGTAGCGGCCGCCTTCCGACCGGTACCCGCGCAATCCGATGCCGCTTCCGGCTTGCGAGGCTTTCACGGCGTTGTCGATCAGGTTCGTGCACAGGATATGGAGCAAATCCCGTTCCATCGGCAGGCTCGCGGCTTCCGCGGACAGGGACAGGTTCACCCGGGCCTTGTCCAGCTGCGGCTTCATCAATTGCGCCGTCTCTTCGAACAGCGGGCGGATCTCCCCGACGTTCAGGCCAGGCAGGCGATTTTCGACGAGGATGAGGTCCATGAGCTTGAACGCGAGGCTCTCCAGCCGTTTGCCTTCGCCGTAAATATAGTTCAGGGACCGGTAAAACACGTCCTCGTTGAACGTCGTCGCGCGGAGCAGGTCGGCGTAGCCGATGATCGACGTGAGCGGCGTCTTCAATTCATGCGTCAAGTAGTGGATGAACCGCTGTTTGTTCTCGGCGGCCGTCTCCAGCGCGCGGACGTTCTCCTCGACCGCCGCGGCCATCGTGTTGAACTGTTCCGCGAGCAGGCCGATCTCGTCCTTGGACAGCACGGCGACGCGATGCGCGTACCGGCCCGAAGCGATCGTCCGCGCGGATTCGCCGAGCAGGCGGACGGAGCGGGTGAGGAACCAGATGAGGCCGTACAGGCCGGCGGCGAGCACGACGGCGATGACGAGATTGAGCCGGATGAAATTGCGGATCTGCGCGTGCTTATCCGCGTAAAGGCTCGTCAAATCCAGCAAGTACGTGAGCTTGAAGCCGCGGCCGCCCAAGTCGAGCGCCCCGGAGACGAACAAGACGCTCTTCGGGCCGATGCTCCGGATGATGTAGTTGCGGTCGGCGGGATGCCCGATGGCCAGCTCGGGTCTCGGGCCGGCGATCGCGCCCGGGAAATCGGTGAAAACCGTTCGACCCCGGTCGTCCTTGATTTCGATGGATACGCTGCCGGGATCGAAGGACTTCAGGTACTTCGGCGCGTTGCGGTTCAGAAAGTCGCCGGGGTCTTCTTCGGCGCCATGCAGAAGCTGATTCAAATTGGCGATATACGACCAGTCCGTCTCGATCTGAGCGGCGATGAGCTGCTGGTCCGCCAGCCCGCGATCGACCTCCCGGACCAGGTTTCGGTTGAAATTATGCCGGATCAAGTAGAAGGAAGAGGCGTTGTACAGCAGCTCGAACAGGAGGAAGGTGCACCAAAACACCTTTTGCCAGAGCTTCATGGGGAAACCTCGAGCCGGTAACCGAATTTGTAGACGGTTTTGATCCGGTCTTCCCAGCCCAGCTTCTTGCGGATCTTCTGAATATGAATGTCGACGGTCCTCGTCTCGCCGAGATATTCGTAGCCCCAGACGAGCTCCAGGATCTTGTCCCGGGACAGGGCTTTGTTGCGGTTGTTGAGGAGGAGCCAGAACAGCTCGTATTCCTTCATCGTCAATTCGACGGGGACGCCGTCGCGCTTGACCGTGCGCTCCGCCAGGTGGATTTGGAGTCCCCCGATGTCCGTCCGGTCGCTTGTCCTGCCGTACCGGCGCAGCACCGCCTCGATTCTGGCGAGCAGCTCCATCGCTTCGAACGGCTTGACGATGTAGTCGTCGGCTCCCATTCTCAGGCCTTTCACCCGATCGGCCAAGGCGTTCCGGGCCGTCAGGAAAATGACCGGCACTTCGCCGTGCTTGAACCGGTCGAGCAGCTCGTACCCCTCCATGTCGGGGAGCGCGATATCCAGCAGCGCCAGATCGGGCGCAAACTCCGCCAGCGCGCGCTGCGCCTCTTGCCCGCTGTACGCCTGCCGGCACTCGTAACCGGCCAACTCCAGATTCAGCCGGATCAGATCGGAAATCGCCGGGTCGTCTTCGATGATGATGAGTTTTTTCATTCCGATACCTCGCCGCTATTCTTTGTTCTCTCGATAATAGAGGAAAATGTACAGCAACCTGTCACCAGGTTGTAAATAAGTTGTAATATCCTTCGCGCGGCCATGGCGGATGCGGGCGGATCGGCTCAAAGAGCCGAAGACCCGGGAGGTCCGTCCGGCCGCCGCGTACAATGTAATAACGAAACGGACGGGCCCTGGAGTTCCGGCCGCGTCCAAACCGGGAATAAATGGCGGTTGGGTTGGGCGAGTGTCGCGGTTCGCGGGTCGGGCATAGGATATCGGAGTAGACATTTTGCTATCGGAGGAACAAGCATATGACATTCGATACGTTGCCGCCACATGTGCGCGCGATTCAACGCGGCTTGCTCGGAGGCGGGTTTCCGGGCGGAGGCGCGCTCGGGAGCATGCTGGGGGGCGGCGGTTTGTTGGGCGGCATGCTGGGAGGGGGCGGCAAAGGCGGACTTCTGGGCAGCATGCTCGGCGGCGGCTCCAAAGGCGGACTTCTGGGCAGCATGCTAAGCGGCTATCCGAAGGGCGGAATGTTCGGATCCATGTTTGGAGGCGGCTCGAAGGGCGGCCTGTTCGGCGGCATGCCGGGCGGCGGATTCCCAGGCGGCGGCTTCGGCGGCGGCCAAGGGCAGGGCTTCGGCGCGTTCGGCGGCGGATTCCCCGGCGGTTTCGGCGGGGGATTTCCCGGCGGCGGACCGGGCGGCGGCTTCCAAGGGCAGGGCGGAGGCATGTTCGGCGGCGGGTTTCCGGGAGGGGGATTCCCGGGAGGCGGCCAAGGAGGCGGCCTCGGCGGGTTTCCGGGTCAAGGCTTCGGGGCGTTCGGCGGAGGGGGCTTCCCCGGCGCCCCGGGCGCCGGCTTCGGAAGCGGGTTTCCGGGGATGGGCGTTCCGGGCGGCGCGTTCGGCGGCGGCATGCCGGGTCAAGGGTTCGGCGGAGGGGGCTTCCCCGGCGCCCCGGGCGCCGGCTTCGGAAGCGGATTTCCGGGAATGGGCGTTCCGGGCGCTTCGTTCGGCGGCGGGCTCCCGGGTCAAGGGTTCGGCGGAGGGGGATTCCCCGGTGCCCCGGGCGCCGGCTTCGGAGGCGGCTTTCCGGGAATGGGCGTCCCGGGCGGTCCGTTCGGCGGCGGGCTCCCCGGCGGCCAAGGCGGCGCGTTCGGAAGCGGTATCCCCGGAGCGGGAACAGGTCCGTTCGGCGGCGGTTTCCCGAACGCCGGCTTGCAAAACAGCGGCATCCCCGGTTGGGGCTAGCCGGGAGGCGGCTTGTCGCGCGGCGTTCATTTCTCATCGCGGCGCCGGCGGCTGCGTCGTCGCCCTTCGCAACGTCCCTTTGCCATGCGCAAAGGGACGTTTGTTCATGGAGCGGGACGAAGCCTGGCGCTGCCGGCGGTTCTTTTCTCCCGGGCGTGCAGGAAATGCCTGACGGAATGCGAATGAATAACAGGGAGGCGAGGAAGGTCGTCCGGCGGCGGCAGCGTGCGATAACGGCAGGAGGGCGGCTCGGACGACGGGAAATCGAAGGCGGCAATCCAAATCTGTAAGGGCTTTCAGCGGCCGGGCGGACAAGCCCGGCGCGTTCGACGTCGAACAGGAGGATGAAGCATGGGGCAATCGGAACGAAACCGGACGGCGCTGGTCACGGGGGCGAGCATGGGCATCGGCAGAGGCGTCGCGCTGCTGCTGGCGGCCCGCGGCTACGATCTCGCCATCGGCCATTACGCGGAGCCGGCGGAGGCGGAAGAGACGGCCGAACGCATCCGGCGGGAATACGGCCGTGCCTGCCATGTGTTTCAGGGCGATTTGGCGGAGCCGGACATGCCGGCCCGGCTCGCCGCGTTCGCGGAGGAGACGCTCGGCGGCCTCGACGTGCTGGTGAACAACGCGGGCTTGGTGCGGTTCAAGCCGATAACCGAGCTCGACCCCGCGGAGATGGACCGGGTCTACGCGATCAATTTCCGCGCGCCGATGGTGCTGATGCACGCGGTCGCGAAGGGGATGACGGCGCGCGGCGCCCGGGGCGCGATCGTCAACATCACGTCGTCGCGGGCCGAACGCGCTTATCCGGGCGACGCCGTCTACGGCGGCCTCAAAGCGGCGCTGACGCGCGCCTCGCAGTCGGCCGCGCTCGATCTCGCCCCGCGCGGCATCCGCGTCAACTGCGTCGCGCCGGGCGCGACCGCGGTGCGCGAAGATCCGCGCTGGGAACCGGGCTACGCCGAGCTCGGCGGCAAGATCCCGCTCGGCCGCATGGGACGGCCGGCGGACATCGCCGAAGCCGTCGCCTGGCTCGCTTCGGAGGAAGCGAGCTACGTCACCGGCGCCGCGATCCGCGTCGACGGAGGACTGATTTTGCCCGGCATGCCGGAACGCGGCGGCAGTCCGGGATGGAACGCGTGAGGCAGCACCATTTTGCGCATGAGGGAGAGGGATAGACGATGGCGAACGTGACGATTCGCGACGTCAAGACCATTTTGACGGCGCCGGAGGGCATCAATCTCGTCGTGGTGAAGATCGAAACGTCCGAGCCCGGGCTGTACGGGCTAGGCTGCGCGACGTTTACGCAGCGGTACCTGGCGGTCGCGACGGCGATCGAGGAATACTTGAAGCCGTTCCTGATCGGCAAGGATCCGCAGCGCATCGAGGACATTTGGCAGACCGCGATGGTCAGCTCGTACTGGCGCAACGGCCCGGTCCTGAACAACGCGCTGTCCGGGGTCGACATGGCCTTGTGGGACATCAAAGGAAAGCTCGCCGGACTGCCGGTGTACCAGCTGCTCGGGGGCAAATGCCGCGAAGGCGCGGCGATCTACCGCCACGCCGACGGCCGGGACGAGCGCGAAGTGGAAGAGAACGTGCGCAAGTACATGGAGCAGGGCATCCATTACATCCGCTGCCAGATGGGCGGCTACGGGGGACGGGACCATAAGCTGCATCAGCCGGAGCAGCCGCTGCCGGGCGCGTATTTCGACCCGAAGGCGTATATGCGGAGCGTTCCCCGCCTGTTCGCGCATATCCGCGGCGCGGTCGGCGAGGAAGTCGAGCTGCTGCACGACATCCACGAGCGGCTCGTGCCGATCGAAGCGGTCCGGCTGGCCCGCGAGCTGGAGCCGTACCGGCTGTTCTTCCTGGAAGACCCGCTCGCGCCGGAGCAGCTCGACTGGTTCGAGACGCTGCGCGCCCAGACGGCGACGCCGATCGCCATGGGCGAGCTGTTCACGCATCCGCGCGAATGGACGCCGCTGATCGCGAACCGGCTCATCGACTTCATCCGCTGCCATATCAGCGCGATCGGCGGCTTGACGCCCGCGAAGAAGCTCGCGTCCCTGTGCGAGGCGTTCAGCGTGCGCACCGCTTGGCACGGCCCGGGCGACGTCTCGCCGGTCGGCCATGCGGCCAACCTGCATCTCGACGTCAGCTCGATCAATTTCGGCGTCCAGGAATGGTACGGCTTAACCGACCGGATCCGGGAGGTGTTCCCGGGCTGTCCCGAGCTGCGGAACGGCTACGCGTACGTGAACGAAGCACCCGGCCTCGGCATCGACATCGACGAGAAGAAGGCGGCCGAATATCCGTGCGACAACCGTCTGCCGGCCTGGACGCTCGCCCGCACGCCGGACGGCACCTCGGTCCGGCCGTAACGCCGCCGGCTCGCCGGCGCTCGTCCGCCGCCTGTCGCAAATTCGCACGCCGGTGACATCAATTTGAAGTAAACTTCGCTTCGCCGATATGCTAAGGTCAAGGTGTATCGCGAAAATGGCCAGTTAGTGATCATACTACTCATTCCTAGAAAGAAGGATCGGATCATGAGCAAAAACCTGCGTATCGGGATCATCGGAACCGGGGGCATCGCGAGAGCCCACGTCTCCGCGTACAAAAAGCTGCCTTACGTCGACATCGTCGGCGTCGCGGACGTCATTCCGGGCAAGGCGTCGGCCTTCGCCCAAGCGAACGAGCTGACGGAAGCGGCGGCGTTCGACACCCATACCGAGCTGCTCCGCATGGAGCTGGACGGCGTCAGCATCTGCACGCCGAACGTATCCCACCATATTACGACGGTCGACTCGCTGCGCGCGGGCAAGAACGTGCTGCTCGAGAAGCCGATGTCCGTCACGCTTCAGGAAGGCATCGAGATGACGCAAGCGGCGAAGGAAAGCGGCAAAATGCTGACGCTGGGCTTCCAGCCGCGCTACGACCCGAACATGAAGCTGCTGCAAAAAATCGTGCAATCCGGACGCCTCGGCAACGTGTACTACGTCGAGACGGGCGGCGGACGCCGCCGCGGCATGCCGGGCGGAACGTTCATCAGCAAGACGCTCGCCGGCGCAGGCGCGATGGCGGACATCGGCTGCTACTCGCTCGACATGGCGCTGAACACGCTGGGTTACCCGCGCCCGCTGACGGTCTCGGCGTTCACGTCGAACCACTTCGGCTCCAACGCGCTGTACCATCCGGAATCGAGCAAGTTCGAGGTCGAAGACTTCGGCGTGGCGATGGTCCGCTTCGAGAACGACCTCGTGCTGCAGTTCAAAATCTCCTGGGCGATGCACATGGACACGCTCGGCGCGACGATGTTCCTCGGCACGGACGCCGGCCTGAAGGTGACGCCGGCGGGCATCGGCCCGTGGTCGGGCGTATGGGACGGCTCGGTCGGCTCCATCACGCTGTATCATGACGAGTTCGGCGCCCACACGTCGACGCCGATTCCGATCATCGAGCATAAAATGAACCTGTTCGACCAAAAGGTGCACGATTTCGCCGAAGCGCTGCGCGACGGCCGTCCGGCTCCGATCCCGGGCGACCAGATCCTCATCCAGCAGGCGATCATCGACGGGGTGCTCCGCTCGGCGGAAGCCCGCCGTGAAGTGTCGGTCGAGCTGCCTCACTAAGAAGCGCACGGTCTCTTGTCTGCCGCAAACCGGCGACACGTGCCGCTATCATTTAGCCAAAGCTGCCGAAGTTTCTTCGGCGGCTTTGGTGCGTTTCGGGGCGCTTTCGTCGGCGCAGGGAGAGGTTTCCGGCGAAACGGACGGACCGCTTCTCTCCAAACGGGCGAACGCTTCTCGGCGCAAAGTCGGACCGCTCCTCGGCGGGGCGGACGGCTCGCCGGGAAGCGGACACCATTGCCGTTATTTACGTCCCGGAGCGGTTAATCCGATTTAGGCGGCCATACGTTCCGCTATCCGATGCTCGGGACCGCATCGGATGGGTTTTTGGAGCGAATAGCGTTTCCTGTGTCCGCGAACCGCTAAAAGAGCGCATACAACCAACGATAGCGAATCTCATGTCCGCTTGGCTTTGAGCGGAACCGGAGAGCGGGTCCCTAAGCGGCTTTCGCTAACCGCGAGGGTAGCCCCAGCGTCTCTAATCGTCTGCCGTGGCCGCGCAACAGTCCGCACGGGCAAGGTTTTCGCTCGGCCGATGGTCGGTCCCGGACTTCCGCAACAGCCCGCATGGCCAAGCGTTTTCGGCATTGGTCCATTAATCATCGCCAGAACACCGCTTTAGCCGTTCGGCCCAGGATCTTGGCGGGCGGCCCCGCGTCACTAGGATCGAAACCGCAGTTTACCCCGGGTTTCTCGCCAGCTCGAGCTCCGCAAGGAGTCCTCAGCAGATCGCCGCCTTGTATTCGTAACAAGGGCAATCGCCCATCACTTCCCCTAATCGTTCAGCCCCGGTGTGGCATCCGAAGAGGTCGCATGGCGGGCAAAATTAGGCTGCTTACGTATTTTAATCGTTTCGATAAAGATTCTCTTTCGTCTCTAACCTTCCTGAATTCCTCCTAAAAATTAAAGAAAATTTACCCAAATTCGGTATTGTAATCGCTTTACTGTTGGGCTATAGTAAATATTGTAATTTGAAACGTTTCAAAAATCAGCTAGAGAATAGAAAGAGGCTCGAGAGGGGGCATCCATGTCTACGATTAAAGATGTCGCGAAACAAGCCGGCGTCTCCGTAGCGACGGTGTCGTACGTGCTGAACAACGACCCGCGGGTCAGCGAGCAAACGAGACAAAAGGTGCTGTCCGTCGTCGACGCGCTGAATTACCGCCCGAACGCGACGGCACGGAACCTCAAGCGCCGAAAGACCGAGACGATCGCGCTGTTCGTGACGGGTTTCGGCGGTCCGTTCTTCAGCTCGGTCATCGAAGGGCTCCAGGAGGTCGTCGAATCGAACGGCTACGATCTCATCGCATGCAGCACCGGCAACGATTCGTCGAGCCGCTTCCTTCAGGAGAAGCTGTTCGACGCCGCCGTCGTTTTCGGTCCGACGATTCCGGACGAGCTGCTCGTGCAGATGGCCTCCAGATCCTTTCCGATCGCGGTGATGGACCGGGAATTGAAGGCGGATCACGTGCACCAGGTCTTGATTAACAACGTGCAGGGCGCGTATAACGCGACCAAGCATCTGGCCGGACTTGGCTACCGGACGATCGGATACCTCAGCGGAGGCGTGAATTCCTACAACAACCAGAAGCGGTTCGAAGGCTATAAAAGCGCGCTCGAGGACGCGGGGCTGCCGTTCCAGATCGCGTACACGGCCCAAGGGCATTTCACCGAGCAAGGCGGGTATCAAGCAACCCGGTCGTTGATCATGAGCGGCAAGGTGCCGGAAGCGATTTTCTCCGCCAACGACGAGATGGCGATCGGGTGCATTCAGGCGCTGACGGAGGCCGGCTACAAGGTTCCGGAAGACGTCGCGATCGTGGGCTTCGACGATCTTCGGATATCGTCGTATGTCCGTCCCGCGTTGACGACGATCAAGCATCCGATGCGCGAATGGGGCTCCATCGTGACGCACACGATTTTTCAAGCCCTGCTCGACGGTCTGGACGAGCCCAAGAAAATCATGCTCGACACCGAGCTTGTCGTTCGGGAGTCGTGCGGCATACGGCTGAAGAAGACGGTTTCGAATTAAATCACGGTCCGTGAGGGACTAACGGGCGCCGGCGCGACCGGCGAGGGCCCGTTATTGCCAAGAATGATTGCGCTTACATTTTGGCTGCCGGCATGCCGGCAGGCGAATTAACCATTATCGGGCAGCGAATGCCCGCGATAACAGGGGGAAACGGCGATGAAAAAATCGGTTGGCACGATGCTCACGACCGTTCTGCTGGCAGGCATGTTGGCCGGCTGCGGCGGCAACGCGAACGGCGGCAATGTCGCGAATACGGGGGGAAATGCCGCGAATTCGGGCGAAAACGCCGCGAACGGCGCCAATGCCGCGAACGGCGCCAATGCCGCCGGCGACGACGCCGGCAATGCGAACGCCGGCACGGCGGGGAATGCCGGTACGAACGCGGATGCGGGCGGCGGCGCTTCGGGCGAGCCCGTCACGCTGAAGTTCGCGACGTGGAGCGATCCCGTCGTCGAGCAAAAGAAGATCGACGCCTTCATGAAATCCCATCCGAACATCAAAATCGAAATCGACAAATCCGTCACCTGGCCGTGGGACGAGAAACTTGGCGCGGCGGCCGCGGCGGGCAAGCTTCCGGACGTGTTCTTCGTGTTCAACGGGCCGGCGGACGTGGCGAACGGCTGGCTCGCGGACATGAAACCGTACCTGGACGCGGATTCGGACTACAGTCCGGACAAGATTTTCAGCAACTTGAGCGAGACGGGGCAGTACAACGGCAAACAGTACATGCTGCCGCATCAAATGTTCATGACGGGCGTGCTCATCAACGAGGACCTGTTCAACAAAGAAAACGTGCCGCTTCCGAAGAAAAACTGGACGACGAAAGAGTTCGAAGACATCGCGAAGAAGCTGACGAAGGTAAGCGACCGCCAGTTCGGCGTGGAGAACATCGTCGGCGCCCGCGAAGCGTTCGTGCCGCAGTTCGACCCGTCGCTCGGCTGGCTGACCTACGACGGCACGAAGTTCAACTTCGACAATCCGGCGTTCTCCGACGCGATTCATTGGATCAACAACATCGTGTACAACGACAAAACGTCGGTGGACCTGTACGAGCGCGCGGAGCAGGACAAGTGGTACGGCAAGGACAAAAGCGGCTTCGTGGCCGGCAAGGTCGGCATGAAGATCGACGCCAACTGGGCGTTCGCCGACCTCGCGAAGAACGCGAAATTCAAGTGGGACTTCCTGCCGCTGCCGGCCGACAAGGGCCAGCGCGTGCCGATCGTGACGGACTACGTCGGCATGGCGGCGAACACGAAGCATCCGAAGGAAGCGTACGAATTCATCAAATGGCTGACGTTCTCGAAGGACGGCTGGATGCAGCGCATCAACGAAATCGAGAAGCCGATCCAGACGATGCCGCTGGTCAACGACCGCGACGTTTGGGACGCGTACCTGAAGACGACGTTCACGGCGCCGGGCATCAAGGACGTCATCTCCATGATCGGCGAGGGCTTCGTCGACGGCTACAAGTGGCTGCCGGGAGACGCGGAGATCATCGATAAAGTATTGAACCCGTACGATACGAAGAAGGACCTCGTGACGCTCAAAGTGAAGCCGGAAGACGTCGCGAAGGACATTCAGCAAAAAGCGACGGCGATCTTCGACAAGAACAAAACGCAAATCGACGCGGCGACGAAGTAACCGCGAGGCCGGCTCCTTTCTTTCGCGCGACGCGTGAGGAAGGAGCCTATCATTTGGCAGTAAAGGAGCACGCACATGAAAAGAAGGCTTGCAGCCGTCATGTTGATCGCGGCGACGCTGTCCGGCGTCGCCGCCTCGCCCGGCGCGCCGGCGTTCCCGTCCAAGGCTTACGCGGACGACGGAAACGGGAGCGGCGCGGGCGGACAAGCGGACACCGACAACTCGGACGTGCTCGATGCCCTGTTCGGCGGTCCCTCGAAGGGCGGCCCCGAGACCGCGCAGCCTGGCGGGCAGGACGGGCCGCGGCAGCAGGAGGAAGGCGCCAGGCCGATCGTCGGCGACGATTACGCGGACGTTCTGAAGCGGTGGCGCGCGGACGGCGTGCGCGAAGTCGCCGGATTCCGCGCGGAGGTGGCGCCGGAGGCGTTCACCGTCGGCGGAAGCAAGGCGCCGCTGACGTCCGCGGCGGACGGCAAAGGCTACGGCGCGCCGGTTTTTCGGTGGGACGAGGGGACGTCCGAGGTCGCGTTTCATGTCCGGGTGCCGCAGGAAGGGCTCTATCAGGTGAGATTGGATTATTATCCGCTGTCGGACAAGGTGATCGACATCCAGCGCGGCATCCGGATTAACGGAGCTTACCCGTATTTTCAGGCACGGCAGTTCGAGCTGCCGAAGTTTTGGAAAAACGGCGCCTATCCGTTCGCGCAGGATTTGCTCGGCAACGACGTGCTGCCGGATCAGGTCATGCTGCCGGGCTGGCGCTCGCAGGACGTGCAGGCGCCGGCGTCGGCGGACGATCTGCCGCTGCTGTTCCGGTTTCGCGCGGGCGACAACGTCGTGGCGCTGTCGTTCGTCAGCGAGCCGGCGCTGCTCGGGAACGTCGCCGTCGAAAGCGCGTCGCCGCTTCCGGCCTACGCCGATTATCGCGGCGCGTCCGGGACCGAGGCGCCCGCGTACCTGGGCGCGGTGGAAGCGGAGGACATCGCGATGAAGAACGAGCCGTTCATTCGCGCCCAAGCGGACGGCAACCCGTCCGCGGTGCCGTTCAGCAGCAAGCGGCTGCGCCTGAACGCGCTCGGCGGCGACTCCTGGCAGGTCGGCGGGCAAAGCGTGACGTGGACGTTCCGGGTGCCGGAGGACGGCGATTACCGTCTCGCGTTCAAGTATAAGCAGGACCCGATCACGAGCGAATCGGGCACCGACATGCCCGTGTACCGTTCGCTCCGCCTCGATGGCGCCGTGCCGTTCCGGGAAGCGCTCGAGGTCGCGTTCCCGTACGCGGACGGCTGGACCAACCGGGCGGCGTCGGGCAAGGACGGCGAGCCGTACCGGTTCCGTCTGACGAAGGGCGAGCACACGCTGACGCTGACCGCCGACGATGCGCCGTACCGCGATACGATCCGCGCGATTCAGGATGCGATGCAGGGCGTCAACGACTTCATCATCGAGCTGAAGATGGCGACGGGCAACGGGCAGGACGCGAACCGGGACTGGGACCTGACGGACCAAATCCCGGACGCGCCCGAGCGGCTGTCGCGGTACGCCGATCTGCTTGAGAAGCGCAACGCCGAGCTGATGGCGCTCGTCGGCAAGACGACGGACGCGTCGAAATCGCTCGTCATCTCCGCGCGCGTTTTGCGCGCGCTCGCCAAGGACCCGAACGAAATCCCGTACAAGACCGACCAGCTGTCCGGAGGCTCCAATTCCGTCATGCAGCTGCTCGGCAAGACGCTGGCGAAACTGCCGAACCAGCCGCTGACGCTCGACCGGTTCTACGTCTACTCGGGCAAGGCGCTTCCGTCCGCGAAGGCAAGCTTCTTCGACCGGGCGAAATCGTACCTCTCCGTGTTCTTCGGCTCCTTCACGAAGGATTACGGCAAAATCAACGATAACGGAAACGACGCGCTGCAAGTCTGGGTCAACCGTCCGCGCCAATACGTGATGGCGATGCAGCAGATGGCGAACGAAGACTTCACGAAGCGGACGGGCATCAAGGTGTCGTTCTCCCTCATGCCTGACGAGACCAAGCTCATCCTCGCGAACGCCGCGGGCAATTCGCCCGATGCCGCGCTCTCGATCAACACGACGACCCCGTTCAACCTCGCGGCGCGCGGGACGCTGACCGATCTGCGGCAGTTCCCGGACTTCGAGGACGTCATGAAGCGGTTCTCCCCGGGGACGATGCCGCCGTACCAGTTCGACGGCGGGACGTACGCGCTGCCGGAAACCCAGGATTTCTGGGTGCTGTTCTATCGCAAGGACATCATGGACGCCCTTCATTTGCCGGTACCGGACACGATGGACGACGTGAAGAAGCTGCTCCCGGAGCTGCAGCGGTACGGCTTGAACTTCTACGATCCGCTCGCGCAGACCGGCGGCAACAAGCAGATCTGGCTCACGTCGCCGTTCATCTTCCAGCACGGCGGCGAACTTTTCTCGGAAGACGGCGGCAAGACGGCCATAGACAGCGAGCAGGCGATCGCGGGCATCAAGGAAATGACCGACCTGTTCACCGTCTACAATCTGCCGCTCAACGTGCCGAACTTTTATAACCACTTCCGCGACGGCAGCTTGCCGATCGGCATCTCGAATTTCACGACGTACGTCCAGCTGACGTCGGCGGCCCCGGAAATCAGCGGCTTGTGGAAAATCGCGCCGATGCCCGGCGTGAAGAACGAAGACGGCACGGTGGAACGATGGGCGGCGGGAACGGCGCAGACGTCGATGATCTTCAAGAACAGCACGAAGCAGCAGCAAGCGTGGGAACTGTTGAAATGGTGGACCTCCGCCGCGACGCAGGAGCAGTTCGGCAACCGGATGCAGACGATCTACGGGCCGACCTTCATGTGGAACACGGCAAACTTGGATGCCTTTCAGGAGATGGCCTGGCCGGCCGACGATATCAAGGTCGTGCGGGAACAGTGGAAGTGGCTGAAGGATACGCCGCATATTCCGGGCGATTATATGCTCGAGCGGCAGCTCAGCGACGCCTGGAACAAAATCGTGTTCAATGGCGTCAATCCGCGGCGCGCCATCGAGGACGCGACGATCTTGACCAATCGCGAGCTCGCGAAAAAGCTGGAGGAATTCGGCTACATGAAGAACGGCGCCTGGGTGAAGAAGCTTCAGGTTCCGGAGCTCCCCGGCGCGGAAAGGCGGGATGACCAGTGAGCCAATCCACCCTTGCGCGGGCAAGCGCCGACGCCGGCGCCCGGCCGGCCGCGAAGAAAACGATGAAGCGCTCGGCGCGGGAGGAGCTGTCGGCCTATCTGTTCCTCGGCCCGTTCCTGATTCTGTTCGCGCTCTTCATTATCATTCCGGTCGGGGCGGCGATCGTGCTCTCCTTCACGTACTTCAACACGGTGCAGCGGCCTTCGTTCATCGGCCTGCAAAACTACGTGAATCTCTTGACGCAGGACAGCGAATTCATGATGTACGTCCTGCCGAATACGATCAAGTTTGCCCTGCTCGTCGGCCCTGGCGGCTACCTGCTGTCCTTCTGGCTGGCGTGGCTGCTGTCGCAGGTCTCGCGGAAGCCGCGGACCGTGCTGGCGCTCGTGTTGTATTCGCCGTCCATGACGGCCGGCGTGGCGATGACCGTCATCTGGCTCACGCTGTTCAGCGGCGACAGCGCGGGCTATCTGAACGCGACGCTGCTAAAGCTGGGCGTCATCCATCAGCCGATTCAATGGACGCAATCGCCGCATTATCTGATGCCGATCATGGTGATCGTCACGCTCTGGAACAGCATGGGCGTCGGCTTCCTCGCGATGCTGGCCGGCATTTTGAACATCAACAAGGAGATGTACGAGGCCGGGTATATCGACGGCATCCGGAGCCGGCTGCAGGAGGTATGGTACATCACGATTCCGTCGATGAAGCCGCAGATGCTGTTCGGCGCGGTCATGGCGGTCGTCGGCACGTTCCAGGCCGGCGAAATCGGCGTTCAGCTGTCGGGCACGAATCCGACCCCGCAATATTCGGGGCAGCTGCTGATCAACCATATCGCCGACTACGGCTTTATCCGGTACGACATGGGGTACGCCTCCGCCGTCTCGGTCGTGCTGCTGCTGATCATTTACGGCTTCTCCAAGCTGGCCTGGCGGCTGTTCGGCGAGAAGGACTGAGGGCGGCGATGGCCGCGAATCGACTAATACGAGTAAGAAGGTGGTCCGGTGGCATCCTTTCACGGCAATAAAATCAATCCGAGCCGCTTCGGCTTCGGGCAGCTGAAATTTTACGCGGTCCTGGTGCCGCTGGGCTTCGTCATGACCCTGCCGATCGTCTTCATGTTTTCGCAGGCGCTGAAACCGCTGGACGAGCTGTTCCTGTTTCCGCCGACGTTTCTCGTGCGCAAGCCGACCTTCGAGAATCTCTCCTCGCTGCTTAGCCTGAAGGACATGAGCGTCATTCCGGTGACGAAGTACCTGTTCAACAGCATCGTCGTCTCGGGCGTCGTCGTGTCCCTCTCGCTGCTGACGAGCGCGATGGCGGGCTACGCGCTGTCGAAGAAGCGGTTCCGGCTGCGCAAGGTCATCTTCGAGATCAATACGATCGCGCTCATGTTCGTCCCGGCGGCGGTGACGATTCCGCGGTACTTGATCATCGAGAAGCTCGGGCTGATCAATACCTACTGGGGGCACCTGCTCCCGCTGCTTGCGCTGCCCGTCGGCGTGTTTTTGGTCAAGCAGTTCGTGGACCAGATTCCCAACGAGCTGCTTGAGGCGGCGGCGATGGACGGCGCGCGGGACCGGTACGTGTTCGCGCGGATCGTCCTGCCGCTGATCGCGCCGGCCATGGCCACCGTGGCGATCTTGGCGTTCCAGACGGTCTGGAATAACGCGGAGACGTCGAGCTTGTATATGAGCAAGGAGACGCTGAAGACGTTCGCGTTCTATATGACGACGCTCAGCTCGACGGTCGGCAACAACGTGGCCGGCCAAGGGGTGGCCGCGGCCGCGGCGCTTATCATGTTCATTCCGAATTTGATCATCTTCATCTTCATGCAGAGCAAAGTCATGGACACGATGGCGCACTCGGGGCTGAAGTAGGGAAGGGAGACGCTCAACGTGAAATGGAAATCGCTTATCGCGGCGGCCGTCGCCTTCGCGCTGCTGGCGGCCGCCATTCCGCGCCCCGCCGGCGCCGCGGGCTACGACGCCTTCACGTTCAAGCAGAACGGACAGCCGCGGCTGACGCAGACCGCGTACGTGCCGATGGGCGCCATCGACGGCTACGGCATGTTCGGCGCGGGCGCCGCGGAGCGGGAGAAGAAAGGCGAGCTGACGGCGGCGCTCGACCAGCCGCAGGATCTGTTCATCGACGCGCGCGGCCATATCTACGTCGCGGATACCGGCAACGGCCGCGTGCTGGAGCTGGACGCGCGGGGAAGCGTGATTCGCGTCTTCGGCGAAGGCGAGCTCGACGAGCCGACGGGCATTTACGTCGATGGCGAAGGGAAGCTGTACGTGGCCGACCACGGCGCGGAGCGGGTGTTCGTCTACGGGCCGGACGGCCGGAAGCTGACGGAGATCGGCAAGCCGGCGTCCTTGCTCTTCGGCAAGAGCAATGCGTTCAAGCCGCGCAAAATCACCGCCGACCTGCGGGGAAACCTGTACGTCGTCGGCGAGGGACTCGTCCAAGGCCTGGCCCAGCTGAGTCCGGACGGCGGCTTTCTCGGCTACTTCGGGGCGAACCGCGTGGGCTTCAGCTTGGAGCGTTCGCTGCAGAAGCTGCTCTTCACGCGCAAGCAGCTGAGCCAGCTGTCGCAGAAGCTGCCGCCTTCGCCGAGCAACGTGGCCATCGGCGAGGACGGCCTCGTTTTCACCGCAACCGTGGGTCTCGAGGGGGCCGGCATCAAGAAACTGAACGTCGCCGGCGATAATTTGCTGCACTCGTCCTCGTACATGAGCGGCAATATCGCGGACGTGACCGTCGACCGCATGGGCAACATCTACGCCGCGGACGCCGTGGAAGGCTTCATCTACGTCTACGATAAGGACGGCAGCCTCCTGTTCGGCTTCGGCGGCATGGACGCGGGCTATCAGAGTCTCGGGTACTTCACGTCGCCCTCGGGCATCGCGGTGAGCGGCAGCGGGTTGTTGTACGTGCTCGACAAGGAGCGCGGCAACATTCAGATCTTCAAGCCGACGCCGTTCGCGACGCTCGTGAACAAGGCGGTGTCGCTCTACCTCGACGGCAAATACGTCGACAGCCTGGAGCCGTGGCGCGAGGTGCTGCGCCTCGACAGCCTGTTCGACCTGGCTCACCTCGGCATTGGCCTTGCCTACTACAAGCAGGGTCGTTTCGACGAAGCGTTCGACGAACTGAAGTTCGCGAAGAACGCAGGCGAGTATTCCAACACGTATTGGGAGCTTCGGCGGGAGTGGCTGATGAAGCACGCTTCGACGGTGCTGTCGGTGCTCGTCGGATTCGCCGTCGCGTGGATGATCCTGAAGCGGCTGCATCGCCGGTTCGGCTTCGGGGCGCCCGTCGTGAACGCGGCGAGAAGAACCGGCCGCGTCCGGCTCGTCGGCCAGCTGCTCCACGTCTTCCGCATGCTGCGGCATCCGATCGACGGGTTCGAGGAGCTGACGAACGGAAAGGCGTCCGTCTTGTCCGCCGCCATCTTGCTCGCGCTGTTCGCGGCGGTTCGGCTCTACGAGGTGTTCCAGACGAGCTTCATCTTCAGCGGCGTCGATCCGTTGCGGATAAGCATACCGACCGAGCTGCTCAAGCTGTTCGTGCCGCTGCTGGGATGGATCGTCTGCAATTACATGGTCAGCGTCATCAACGACGGCGAGGGCAAATTCCGGGACGTGTTCAAGGGCTCGGTCTACGCGCTCAGCCCGTACCTGCTGTTCGGCGCGCCGCTGACCGTTCTGTCCAAGGGGCTGACCTTGATGGAGTCGGTCGTGTACGATTACGGCCGCATCTTTATCGTGGCGTGGTGCGCCGTGCTGTTCATCCTGATGGTGAAGGAAATCCACGGCTACGAATTCAAGGAAACGTTCAAGAACATCGCGATCACGGTGTCCGGCATGGTCATCATGGCGGTCATCGCCTTTATTTTCTTCGGCTTGTCCAGTCAGGTATGGGACTTTGTGCGGAGCATCGCGGAAGAGGTGAAATACCGTGGCTAAACGAAAGCAAGCCGTTCGAATCGGGCTCGGCCTGGCGGCGATCGCGCTCGCGGGTTCCATCGCGCACGCCTTCGGGCAGACGCCGGATTCCCGGGGCGGGCCGGTTCCCGGCGCCGCGCCGGGCGAACAGGAAGAGCAGGCCTTCTTCCGGTCCAACCGGTTCACGATGCCGGAGCCCGCGCGCGCGGACGTGCCGAAGACGACGATCGGCCAAGGATACGCGCGCATCGGCGAGAATGCCGGACTCGAATTGTACATGGACCAGACCACGTACGCAATCGCGGTCAAGAACAAGGCCACCGGCTACGTATGGTCCTCGCAGCCCGATTCGAAGACAATGCGCGGCGAAGACCTGAACGAGGACTGGCTGAACGCCATGCAGTCGCCGTTCCTGTTCGATTACTTTCAGGAGGGAGACGCGACGCCGGCGTCGGGCAATTACCGTTCGCAGCATGGCAAGGCCCTGTCGGCCAAGCCGGTCCCGGGCGGGATGGACGTGACCTACGCGCTGCCGGACCTCGGCATCTCGCTAACCGTCCGCACGGTCCTCGACGACCAGGGACTCGTCGTTTCGGTCCCGAACGACGCGATCGCGGAGAAGGGAAGCGGGCGGCTGGCCTCCGTTCAGCCGTATCCGTTCCTTGGCTCCGTACGTCAAGCGGACGTACCGGGGTACCTGTTCATTCCCGATGGCAGCGGCGCGCTGATCCGGTTCCGCGACCAGCAGTCGAGGTTCGACGAGCCGTACGTCGGAGAAATTTACGGCAGCGACGTCGCGACGACCGGCTTCGGTTTCGCGAACGCCGTCTCGTACCCGGTGTTCGGCATCGTGCACGGCGCGGGGCAAAACGCGTTGATGGGCGTCGTCGAGCAGGGGAAGGCGAACGCGGAAATCGTCGCGTATCCGAGCGGCGTCAACACGAACTATTACTGGGTGTCGCCGCGCTTCAAGATCCGGTCCGCGTATTTCCAGCCGACCAGCCAATCGATGGGCGGGATCAATACGTTCACGAAGGCCCGAACCGAAGGCGACAAATCCACGCGTTACGTGTTCCTGAGCGGCCGCGAAGCGGATTACGCCGGCATGGCCGCGGCGTATCGCGCCTACCTGCGGCGCGGCGGCCAACTGCCGGAGCGACCGGCGGCAGCGGCATCCGATACGGATCGGGATGTGCCGGTGGAGATCGATTTTCTCGGCGGCGACGTCGAGCCCGGCCTGATCGGGCGGCATGTGCTGAAGCTGACGTCTTTCGAGGAGGCGAAGGCGATCCTCGAGGATCTGCGCAAGCAAGGGGTTACCCGCGTGACGGCGGTGCTGAAAGGGTGGAACAGCGGCGGCTTGAACGGCGCGCGTCCCGCCAAACCGTCGTTCGCCGGCGAGCTCGGCGGCCGCTCCGGCTTCGAGGCGCTGCGCGACTACGCCGCGGCGCAGGGCATCGCGCTCAGCCTGGAAACGGACTACACCGACCTGCTGAAGGGCAGCCCCCGGACCAACGTCCGCACGGACGCCGCCCGGATGATCACGGACCGGCTGGTGGAATATCCGTTCGTGAGCAAGTTCGTCAGCAGCCTGTACAAGGACCTGAACGGGTACTTCCTGCGTCCGCAGTCCGCGCTGCGACTCGCGAAGGACGATTTCGGCGTTTTCCGCGAAGACGGGCTGACGAGCTTGGCGCTGAACGGCACCGGCTCCACGCTGTTCTCGGATTACGGCGGCAAGACGCCGCTTACCCGCACCGACGCGATGGGGACGTACGGCAAGCTGCTGGAGGAAGCGGGCAAGCAGTCGCTCCGGCTCCTCGTGAACCGGCCGAACGATTACATGCTGAAAGGCGCATCCGCGTACCTCGGCATGCCGCTGGAATCGTCGCAGTTCATGTACGCGACCGACACGGTGCCGTTCGTTGAAATGGTGCTTCACGGCGTCGTCGACTACTACGCGAAGGACGCCAATCATCAGGCCGACCCGGCGGAGGACGTGCTCCGGATGATCGAGTACGGCGCGTATCCGTCCTTCGTCATCACGAAGGAGCCGTCCTGGAAGCTGCAGAATACGCCTTCAAGCGACCAGTTCTCCACCGCGTACGGCGACTGGGCGCCGGAGATCAAGCGCCGGTACGACTTGGCGAACGAAGCGCTGAAGCCGGTTCAAGGCGCGTACATGACGGGACGCGAGGTGCCCGAGTACGGCGTCGTGAAAGTAAGCTATTCCAACGGCGCCGCGGTCTGGGTGAACTACACCGGACAGGATTACCGGAGCGGCGCGGTCGCGGTGAAAGCGCGCGGCTTTGCGGTGACGGGAGGCGGCGAGCCATGAGGACGGGAATGAAATTGAGATTGCCCAAAGCAAGGCGCGAGGCCTTGATCGGTTATGCGCTCGTGCTGCCGTGGATCGCCGGATTCCTGCTGTTCATGGCGTATCCGCTCTATTTCTCGCTCTTCATGAGCTTCAATAAGGTCGCCGTCACGCCGGACGGCATCAAGACGACGTACGTGGGCGGGGCCAATTACAAGGAAGCGTTTTTGACGGATCCGGAATTCATTCAGCAGCTGCTGCTCTTCGTCAAGTCCACCGTGCTGATGATCCCGATCGTCATCGTGTTCTCCCTGTTCGTGGCGCTGCTGATCAACCAACCGATTCGGGGACGGCAGCTGTTCCGCGCGATCTTCTTCCTGCCGGTCGTCATCACGAGCGGCGAAGTGGTCCAGGAGCTGTTCTCGCAGGGCGCGGCGACGATTCCGCTGATGGACCAGTCCGGCGTCATCGACTACTTGAAGACGTCGCTGCCCGAAGCGTGGGGCAATCCGCTGATCGCGGTCATCGACAAATTCATCCTGATCCTGTGGTATTCCGGCGTTCAGATTCTGATCTTCCTCGCGGCGCTGCAGAAGGTGAACCCGCAGGTGTACGAGGCCGCCGCCATCGACGGCGCTTCGCCGTGGGTCAGTTTCTGGAAGGTGACGCTGCCGGAGGTGAAGCCGTTTATTCTGGTCAACCTCATCTATACGACGGTCGACCTGTTCACGAATACGTTCGGCGACGTCATTACGCTCATTCAGAAAAACATGTTCCAAGTGGACACGGGCTTCGGGTACTCCAGCGCGCTGGCCTGGATTTTTTTCGCCGTCATTCTGGCCGTGCTGCTGATCGTCGCGTGGTTCTTCCGCAACCGGGAAGGCAGAACGGCCGGATATTAGACGGTCAATTCAGAAGGTTAGGCAGACCGAAAGCCCTAATGCGAGGAGGAGAACGACTATGAGAGACGCAGCCGCAAAGCCGCTCGCGCGGGAGACGCGCCGGGCGGCGAACTGGCGGACATCGCTCCGCCGCTGGACGGACAAGACGACGCATCTGCTGTGGGGCCGGCAGGGCAACGACGGGCTGCTGCTCAAGACCGTCGTGTACGCGCTGCTGGTCATCGTCGGATTCGTCTATGTCTATCCGCTGCTGTTCATGATCTCGCAAAGCTTCAAAAGCCTCGAGGATCTGCTCGACCCGACGGTCGGCTGGATCCCGCGGCAGCTCGACTGGGACAACTACGTTCAGGCGTGGCACGTGCTGCATTACCTCAAGGCGCTCGGCGTCTCCCTGCTCAATTCGGTGCTGCCGGCCGTCGCGCAGACGGTCTCGTGCGCCATCGTGGGCTACGGCTTCGCCAAGTACAAATTTCCCGGCAAGCCGGTGCTGTTCGCGCTCATGCTCATCACGTTCGTCGTGCCGAAGCAGGTCATCATGATTCCGATGTTCCTGCTGTTCAAGCAGTACCACATGCTGGAAACGCCGCTGCCGTTCATCGTGCCGGGCCTCTTCGCCCAAGGGCTTCGCGGGGCGCTGTTCATCCTGATCTACGTGCAGTTCTTCCGCACGATTCCCGTCGCGCTGGAGGAGGCGGCGGCCATCGACGGCGCGGGCGCGTTCAAGACGTTCGTCCGCATTATCCTGCCGATTTCGGTGCCGGCGATCGTCGTGGTGTACCTGTTCTCGATGGTGTGGCACTGGAACGAGACGTACTTGGCCTCGCTGTATCTGGGCAACGCCATGACGACGCTGCCGCAGGAACTGAAGACGTTCAACGACGCCTTCAAGGCGATGTATACCGGCGGCGCGAAGGTGACGGACGTCAACGAAGCGATTCGGATGGCCGGCACGCTGCTGATCGTGCTGCCGCTGCTGGCGCTGTACCTGTTCGCGCAGAAGTATTTCACCCAGGTCGTCGACAAGACGGGATTGACCGGGGAATAGCGGCTTGGCCGAGGCATGCGGCGGAGCCATGACATGACGGGGAGAGTGCGACTGTGATCGAAATCATCGATAAAGAAATCCGGATCGACGGCCGGCCGGAGCTGATTTTGTGCGGGGAAATTCACTATTACCGGCTGCGGCGGGACGAATGGCAGGACCGCCTCGACAAGTTGAAGCTAGCCGGCTGCAACGCGGTGGCGTCCTACGTGCCGTGGCTCTGCCACGAAGAGCGCGAAGGCGAGATCGACCTGCGCGGCGCGAAGCGTCCCGAATACGATTTGGCGGGCTTCATCGACCTGTGCCGAGACAACGGGCTGTATTTCTTCCTCCGTCCCGGGCCGTTCATCATGGCGGAAATGAAAAACGAGGGGCTGCCCTATTGGCTCTACGAGCGATATCCGGAGATCGTGCCGGTCGGCTGGGACGGCCGGCCGGCGACGACGAAGACGGTCGATTACCTGGCGCCGGCCTTCCTGAAGGCGGCGCGCCGCTGGTACGAAGCGGTGATGGCGGTCGCCGTTCCCCGGCTGCAGCCGAACGGCGGGAACGTCATCGCGATTCAACTGGACAACGAGATCGGCATGCTGTCCTGGGTGAGCAACGGTCCGGATCTGACGCCGCTTGTTTTGGACGATTTTGCGCGATGGCTGACGGAGGTTTATCCGGCCGAGTCGCTGGCGGAGCGGTACCCGTTCGACTTGGGGGAACCGGCCGTCCGGACCGCGGCAATCCGCTCGCCGCGGGAGGCGTATGCGCCGGCGCTGCACCTCGACCTCGGCCATTACATGCGCGGCCGTTTCGCCCGGTACGTGGACGCGCTGCGCGGATTCGCCGAGGAATTCGGCGCGCGCGGCGTGCCGTTCGCGGTGAACATTCACGGCACCGGCGGGGGCCGCGGGTTCACGTTCCCGATCGGCATCAGCCAGCTGTACGAGACGTACGAAGGGAAGCCGGGCTTCCTGTCCGGCTCCGATATTTATTTCGGCGATCTCGACATGAACACGTTCCAGGACCTGTACCTGATCAACGGCTTCATGGACGCGATGCACGGCGAGCATCAGCCGCTTGCGTCGATGGAATTCAACTGCGGCGACGGCAACTTCGGCGAGACGCTCGGCGCGCGGTACGACGTGTCGGCCGCGGATTTCAAGCTGCGCATGTGCGTGGCACAGGGCAACCGGCTGGTCAATTATTATTTGTTCTGCGGCGGCCGCAACGGCCTGCTCGACCACGGACGAGACGACGGCAATGGCCGGGCGGCCTTCACGGGCGAGCGCCATGGCTTCGCCGCCCCGATCGGCCCGGAAGGGGAGCCGAATTACACGTTCCCGCGGATGGCGCGCGGCATCCGGGCGATGATGGCGGTCGCGGACAAAGTCGCCGTCATGCGCGAGGAGCGCGACGCGGTCGCTTTCGCGTTCATTCCCGATTATTACATGACGGAATACCGGTACGCGGGCAGCGAAGCGATGCGGAGGATGTACGCGAATCTCGAAGCGAATCGGGCGCACTCGGGCTGGGAGACGATGGCCCGCGCCATGCTGCTCGCGGGCTACCGCTTCGGCGCCGCGGATATCCAGAACAAGCCGCTCCGCGCTGCCGAGGTGCCCGTGCTGGCGCTGCTGTCCGCAAGCTACATGGACGAGGCGCTGCAGCGCAAGCTCGCGGACTACCTTATGGAAGGCGGGAACGTGCTGCTGTACGGCGAGGTGCCGCAGTATGACATGGAAGCCCGGCCATGCACGATCCTGTCGGACTGCCTCGGCTTGCGCTTCGCGGCGGAGCATCGCGACGGGCCGGATTATTACCCGTCCGTCGTCGCCGAAGGCTGGGCAGCGCCGCGGCCGGAGGTGCGCACGCACTTCGCCCAGACCTTCGAGGCCGTGCGCGGCGCCGAGCCGTTCTTCCGCCTGCAGGGCAGCGGACAGGCGTGCGGGTTCGATTGCGCGGTCGGCCGCGGGCGCGCGATCGTCATGACGGCGCGCTACCGGACCGACATCGGCTTGTTCCGGGACGCGCTCGAGCGGCTGGGGGCGAAGGCAGGCTTGACCCACGACTGCCCGGAGCACGGCCTGTTCTTGACCTCGACGCGGTCGGCGGACGGCGAACGGTTCCTTCATCTGCTGAACCTTGACGGCTTCGACAAGACGCTGCGCCTTTACGATCGAGGCGAGGCGCTGTTCGAGGGCCGCGAGCTGACGATCGCCGCCAAGGACGGCGTCATGCTGCCGGTCGGCGTCAAGGCCGCGGGCGCGACGATTCTGGCTTCCACGGCGGAGATTATGGAGATCGGCGAGGCGCATCTCGCTTTCCGGCTGACGCAGGCGCAGGATTGGATCGCGCTCGAGACGGCGCGCCGGATCGCGCCGAGCGAAGCCTATAAGGTCGAGCGCCGCGGCGCGGCGCAGCGGATCGTATCGCTGCGGCACGCGAAGGTCGAAGACGAGCTGATCGTCCGTTTCGAGGCGTAACGCGAGCATCGCGAGAGAGGAGAGAACGAGCGTGGCACTATCGGACGATACCTTGCTCGAACTGGAGAGCAAACGAAGTTTTCAATTTTTTTGGGAGCAGGCGAACACGGATCCCGGCAGCCCGGGCTACGGGCTGATCCGAGACCGGGCGCCCGGCCGGCCGGAGATGGCGAGCGTCGCCTCCGTCGGCTACGGCCTGACCGCGCTTGCGATCGGCGCCGAGCGGGAATGGATCTCGCGCGAGGAAGCCGATGCGCGCGCGGTCGGTACCCTTCGTACCTGCTGGAGCAATGCCGAGCATCGGCACGGCTTCTTCTTTCACTTCCTCGACAGGGATACGGCGAAGCAGTACCGCGGCTGCGAGGTGTCCGTGATCGATACGGCCATCTGCATCTGCGGCGCGCTGACGGCCGGCGAATATTTCGGCGGAGAGGTCAAGCGGCTGGCGCAAGCGATCTACGAGCGCGTGGAGTGGGATTGGTACCGCGATCCGGAGACGAATCAATTCTACATGGGCTACAGCGACGAGAAAGGCGAACACTTCGGCACGTGGGACCATTACGCGGAGCAGTTCATGATGTACTTCCTTGGCGCCGCGTCGCCGACGCATCCCGTACCGGCTTCGATGTTCGAGGATTTCGTGCGGTACGTGGGCTACTACGGCGGGCACGGGCCGGTCATCCACAGCACGGGCGGTGCGCTGTTCGTCTATCAGTTCTCGCATGCCTGGTTCGACTTCCGCGGCCGGCGCGACCGATACGGGGTGGATTGGTACGAGAATTCGGTGCGGGCGACGCTCGCGAACCGGCAATTCTGCATCGACCGCGCAGACCGCTCGAAGACGTTCGGCCCGAACGCGTGGGGGCTTACCGCCTGCGACGGCCCGCGCGGTTACAGCGGCGGTTACGGCGCCGATCCGAACACGACGAAGCGGGACTATGCGGACGGCACGATTCCGCCTTGCGGGGCCGCGGGCTCGATCGTCTTCACGCCGCGGGAATCGATCGCCGCGCTGCGCCATTATTACGAGAACCACCCGCGGCTGTGGGGACCTTACGGCTTTAAGGACGCGTTCAACCTGGACGAGACGCCGGCCTGGTACGCCGAGGACGTCATCGGCATCGACAAGGGCATCACGCTCCTCATGATCGAGAATTATCGCACCGGCTTCGTTTGGCGCCACTTCATGAAAGTTCCGCCGGCCCGCCTCGGCATGGATCTGTGCCTGGGAACGGAAGCGGATGCAGGCGCCGGCGCCGGATCGATCGCGTAAGCGTCAGAGAGAGAATCAATACCTTAGGAGAGCAGGGTGAGCATCATACTCCAGACGACGGATTCGAAGCTTCACGTGCAAGAAGGGCCGTTCCGGTTCACGTTTCTGCGGAGCGGCGATCTGTTCGAGGCCGCTTACGGCGAACATACGCTCATTAACCAATTACAGGCTAACCCGCTCGACGGCGCCTTGAGCAATTTGTTCCTTCGCCGGTTCGCGGCGGACGGAATCGAGGCCGTGCCGCTGCTCGGCGTTCGTTCCGCCAGCCGTCTGCGCCGGCATGCGCGGGCGCTCGCGTGGGAAGGCGAAGCGTGGGGAGCGGCTTACCGGGTGACGTTCCGGCTGACGGAGCAGGGCGTCTGGTTCTGGGACGTCGCCTTGTCCGGCAACGCCGGCCTCGAGCTCGACGTCATCTACGGCCAGGACGTCGGCTTGGCCGACCGCGGCGCGGTCCGCTCCAACGAGGCGTACGTTTCGCAGTATATCGGGCACTCCGTCTTCCGCGATCCCGCGAAGGGCTACGTCGTCTGCTCGCGCCAAAATCAGCCGCAGGGCGGCAAGTTTCCCTATTTGCAGCAGGGCGCGCTAACCGGCGCGGCAGGATACTCGACCGACGGCTTCCAGTTCTTCGGCCTCTCGTACAAGGACACCGACGTGCCCGCGCGGCTAGCGATGGCGTCGCTGGCCAACGAGATTTATCAATACGAATTCGCCTACGTCGCGCTGCAGTCCGAGCGTATCCGGCTGAACGGCGAAGCCCGGGTCGTCTTTTACGGCTTGCTGAGAGCCGATCATCCGGAAGCGGCGGACGCGCCCGCGTTCGGCGCGGACGTGGCCGAGGCATGGCGGCAGACCGGCGACCGTCCGCTCGGGCCGGGAGAGGACGTGGAGACGACGAAGCGGAAGGCGTCGATCGCTTCGCCGCTGCGCGCGCTGCCCTTGACGGACGCGGAGCTCGCCGGCTTGTATCCCGAGCGGCTGCAGGAAGAATACGGCGGCGGCGAGCTCTTGTCGTTCTTCACGCCTGGACGCGAGCATGTCGTCCTGAAGGAGAAGGAGCTGCGGGTGGAGCGCCCGCACGGGCACATTCTGATGACCGGCGGCAACGACCGTGTGCGCGATGACGTGCTGACGACCACCGTTTACATGTACGGCGTGTTCAACTCGCAGCTCGCCGTCGGGAATACGACGTTCCACAAGCTGCTGTCCAATACCCGCAGCGCCCTGAACGTCATGAAGGCATCGGGCCAGCGCATTTACGTCGAGCTCGAGGGCCGCTACCGGCTGCTCGCGCTGCCTTCGCTGTTCGAGATGGGCTTTAATTACGCCAGCTGGCGGTACAAGCTGGCGGACGACGTCATCCTCGTGACGTGCTTCGCGTCCGCGGATACGCCGGAGGTTTGCCTGCGATTCGAATCGGAGAGAGGTATCGCCTACCCTTGTCTCGTCACGAACCAGGCCATCATGAACGCGAACGAATACGAGCTGCCCGCGTCGGTCGCGCAAGAAGGCGACACGCTGACGTTCCGGGCCGCGGCGGGCGCGCTCAGCGCCTCTGTGTACCCGGAGCTTCGCTATCGCCTGCGGGTGACGGGCGCCGTCATGAACGTCGGCGACGAACGGCTGCTGGCCGACGATACGCAGCCGGGCGAGGCGTCGCTCACCGTGCTGGCGCTGTCCGCGAGCCCGTCCTGGAGCCTGACCGTCCAAGGCTTGCTGCACGGGGAGCCGCTGCCGTTCGCGGAACGGTCGGCGGACGAGGAGAAGGAGCGGTACCGCGCGTTTCTCGGCGGGGTTTTGAACGGGTTCCGCTTGTCCTCGGACGGCGGCGCCTCCGCCGAATTGGAGAGCATGAATACGCTGGCTTGGTGGTACGCGCACAACATGCTTGTCCATTTCTCCGCGCCGCACGGGCTGGAGCAGTACGGCGGCGCCGCCTGGGGAACGCGGGACGTCTGCCAAGGACCGGCCGAATATTTCCTGGCGGCGCAACGCTATGGCACGGTCCGGGAGATCCTGCTGCGCGTGTACGCGCAGCAGTACGAGGACACGGGCCATTGGCCGCAATGGTTCATGTTCGACCGGTACGCGAGCATTCAGGCCGACGAGAGCCACGGCGATATCGTCGTCTGGCCGCTCAAGGTGCTCGGCGATTATTTGCGGGCGACGGGGGACTTCGGCATTTTGGCGGAGCCGGTTCCCTATATGGCGCGCGGGCCGTTCGCCTTCACGGAGGCCAACGCGAGCCTGTTAGCGCATGTCCGGAAGGAAATCGCTTATATTCGCGGGCACTTCGTGCACGGCACGCATCTATCGGCGTACGGCGACGGCGATTGGGACGACACGCTGCAGCCGGCGAACGCCCTGCTGAAGCGGTACATGGTGAGCAGCTGGACGGTCGCGCTGACCTATCAGGCGATCGGCGGCTTCGCGGCGGCGATCAAGCCGCACGACGCCGGTTTGTCAGCGGAGCTGCAAGCGTTGGCGGAGGGGATTCAATTGGATTTTAACCGGTTCATGCTCGCCAAAGACGTCATTCCGGGCTTCTTGTACATGGAGAATCCGAGCGCGCCGGAACCCATGCTTCACCCGGAGGATACGGCGACGGGCATTCGCTATCGCCTGCTGCCGATGACCCGGAGCATGATCGGCGAACTGTTGACGAAGGAGCAGGCGGAGAAGCACTACGCCGTGATTAAGGAGAAGCTGTATTTTCCGGACGGCGTCCGGCTGATGGATCGTCCGGCGCGGTATGCGGGCGGCGTCAGCGTGCGGTTCAAGCGAGCCGAGCAAGCGGCCAACTTCGGCCGCGAAATCGGGCTGCAGTACGTCCACGCGCATATCCGCTTCGTCGAAGCCTCGGCCAAGCTCGGCTATGGCGACGAAGCCTGGAAGGCGCTGCTAATGATCAACCCGGTCGGCCTGTCCGGCGTCGTGCCGAACGCGGAGCCTCGCCAACGCAACGCGTACTTCAGCAGCTCGGACGGGAAGTTCAACGACCGCTACGCGGCGCAGGAAGGGTTCGAGGGACTGCGGGACGGCCGGGTGCCGGTCAAGGGCGGCTGGCGGATCTACTCCAGCGGCCCGGGCATCTACATGAACCAGCTCGTCTCGAATTGCCTGGGCATTCGCCAGGAAGACGGGGACCTGGTCGTCGATCCCGTACTGCCGGATGCCTTGAACGGTCTGCGATTCGCTTATCGGTTCATGGACTGGCCGGTGGAGTTCGTCTACCGTCTCGGAAACGCCGGCGAACGGAAAATCGCCGTGAACGGGATCGTGGCGTCCGCCGCGCCGACGGCGAACCGCTATCGCCGCGGAGGGCTGCGGGTCGCCCGGGAGCTGCTTGTCCACGCGCTGAAGGAAGAAGGCAACGTCATCGAGCTATGGATGTCGTTCGGCCGGCCATCGTCGCATGCAACGCAATCGTAACGTAATCTATCGGGAATGGTGGGGAATCGCATGAATGTAACCGCGGAAGAATTGGCCGCCGGCCGATTGTCGCCGGAATCGCTCGAATTGGCGGTAAGGCTCATCGAAGTGAATGGCTTCGTGCTATTCGAGGAGGTGCTGCCCCGCGCGCAGACGGAGGCGTTGTACGCGCGCATGGAGGGGCTGCTTCAAGGCTTCATGGAAGAGAAAGGCTTCAATTTGCGCGACGGGTTCCATGACGGAACGAACCATATCGGCCTGCATCTGCCCTTCGAACAGCCGTTTTGCCATGAATCGCTGATTGCCCATCCGTTCGTCACCGACGTGGTCGACCGCATCTTGGGCGAGGACTGCTTGCTCACGTATTTCGCCTCGAACACGTCCATGCCGGGCGGGACGAAAGCCCAGCATGTTCATGCCGACATGGGCGCGAGGTTCGGCGACCGCTGCGGCGCCAATCTGCCGATCACCCATCTCGTCGTCAATTATCCGTTCGTCGACGTGACGGAGGAGAACGGCCCGATGGAGGCATGGCCGGGCGGCACGCACCTGCATCCGGACCGGTGGTACGGTCCGAACGCCCATGATAAGTCGCGGCTCGCCGAGCATATGCTTTCGTTCAAGGCGACGATGCCGGCCGGCTCCATCTTGATCCGTGACGACCGGATGTGGCATCGCGGCACGCCGAACCGTTCGGATCGGCCGCGGACGAATATGGCGTTGATCTACACCTCGGCGGCCAACGGGCCAGGCGAAGGCAGCATCGCCATCCCGCGGGAGACGTACGACGGGCTTTCCGAGAAAGCAAGGCGGCTGCTGCGTAAGGAGAAGATCGGGTTCCCCGCCGCGCGGCCGGATTGAGTGCTGCCGAAGCGGCCGGCGGTTACCGATCGCCCGGCCGCTCCCATACCCCCGCGCGCAAAAGAAGCTGCCGGCATCGCCGGCAGCTTCTTTGCCTGCGTCGATCAAGGCCGCCCGAGCAGGCCCGGGAACGGGATTACCTCGGCCGGCGCGCTCGGCCGACGTCCGCCCCGGCCGGCGATCTTGCCCGTGCCGGGATCCATCGCGAGCTTCATGTCGCGCGGCAGCCCGAGCGAATCCTTGATCTCGCGCCAGATCGCGTCGTGCTCCTCCTGCAGCGTCTGCACCCGCGCGCTGTACTGCCGCCGGATCGCGACGAGCGCGTTCACGGATGCCTCCTGCAGCTCGGCCTCGAGCGCCTCCCGCCGCTCCTCGTGCGCGGCGAACGCGCGCCGCAGCCGCTCGCTCGCCACGCCGAGCTCCACCAGCGGCTCTTGCTCGCCCGCCCTTCCCAGAAAACTGAACAGCTCCTGCATATCGACCGGTCCGCGCCCATTCATCGTTTCCATCCCCCTACCGTCTATGAAAAGATTCATTCTATGATCTAGTATCGCCCGTTCATAGGGAAGCTATGCCGGGCCGCCTCCAAATCTTTCAAATCGTTTTCCGCCCCGCCCGACGGCAGGAGAGTTTCGTTCGTTCGCGAATACTTTCAAGTAGGATCGAATCCCATCGGATTTTGTGAAGGGCGGCCGCGCGTGAACATCACAAAAGATTTCTTGCTTCAACTTTCGCTGGTCGGATTCCCTCTCGGCATCTATCTCGCTTACGTACTCGGCCATATCGGCCCGATCAAACAACAAACGCTGCTCTTCGCCGTATTATGGGGAAGCTCGATCGCCCTCTGCATGTCGTTTCCCGTGACCTACGGCAACGGCAGCCATCTCGACCTTCGCATCGTTCCGCTCATGATGGGCACGCTCTATGCCGGACGCAGGGCGGGTCTTTGCTTGGGCTTATTCGTGCTGCTCTACCGCTTCTACGCCGTCGGCGCCGGACCGGGCTTCTGGACCACCTCGCTGTCGCTGCTCTTCGGCTTCTCCGCGGTGCTGTACGCGCAGCGGATGTTCGAGCAGGCCGCCAAGGGCAAGCGGCTGCGCATCGCGGTTCTGCTGGCGGTCTTCTATTGCGTCACGGGGTCTTTCTTCGCGAGCTTGATTCAGGGCGTTACGGCGCAAACCTTCGTCGTGCAGCTCTTCCACCTAGGCCTGGTCGTCGGCATCGTCTGGACGATGACCGGGTTGATCGAGACGATGGCCGAGATCCATACGATGCGCAAGGAACTGCAGGACGCCGAACGGCTTCGGCTGATCGGCGACTTGACGGGCGTCTTCGCGCACGAGATCCGCAATCCGATGCAGGTCGTCCGCGGCTTCCTCCAGCTGCTGGACGCGCCCGAGCTGCCGCCGGCCTCCAAGACGCAGTACATCCGGCTGTCGATCGAGGAATTGGACAGGGCGAACGAGATCATCCGCGAGTTTCTGCTGCTCGGCAAGCCGGTCTCGGACAACCGGGAGGAAGTCGACGTCGGCCGGCAGCTGCGGCGGACCGCGAGCCTGATCGAGAATTACGCGCTCGGCAAAAACGTCACGATCGAGACGACGATCGAACCGGACTGCATGATCAGCGGCAACGTCCAGCGGCTCAACCAATTCCTCATCAACATCATGAAGAACGCGATCGAAGCGATGCCGGACGGGGGCGCCGTGCGGGCGTCCTGCATCGCCGTCGACGAGTCCCGCATCGAGATCCGCGTGAGCGACGAGGGCGTGGGGATGTCGAAGGAGGAGGTCGAGCGGCTCGGTTCGCCGTACTATTCGCTCAAGAAGAGCGGGACGGGGCTCGGAATGATGGTGAGCTTCCAAATCATCCGGTCGTTCGGCGGCACGCTGCGCGTCTTCAGCGAGAAGAACAAGGGGACCGAGGTGGTCGCGAGTCTTCCGAGCATCTAGCGCGGACGCGTCGTTTCGCCGCCGCCGTTCCATTCGTCCGGCCGCAGCGCCGCCTCGTCATTCACGTTTGGGCGCTGGGCGCGTATCCTATCGGGAACGGATTTTATTTTCACGGAGGCATCGGCGGTGGGATACTACGTTACGGTGGAGCCGGGCGTGAAGCTCTACGTGGAGGACATCAACCCGGCAGGAAGCAAGACGATCGTGTTTTTACATGGCTGGCCGCTCAGCCATGAGCAGTTCGAATACCAGTTCGACGTGCTGCCCGGCATGGGCTACCGCTGCATCGGCATCGACTGGCGGGGCTTCGGCAAGTCGGACCGGCCCTATGACGGATACAATCTGGAACGGCTCGCGGACGACATCCGCGCCGTCGTCGTCGCGCTGCAGCTGAAGGACTTCGTCCTCGCCGGGCATTCGACCGGCGGCGCGATCGCGATCAAGTACGTCGCGCGGTACAACGGCGGCGGCGCGTCGAAGCTCGTGTTGATCGACGCGGCGGCCCCGACGGGCTTTACGCAGGAGACGGCGGCCCGGATGCTGAAGCAGACGTTGAACGACCGGGCGAACATGATGCTCGGCGTGACGGACATCTTCTTCTTCCGGTACATCTCCAAGCCGTTCTCGGACTGGTTCAACCGGATGGGCATGGAGGCTGCCGGCTGGTCGACGGCCGCGGTCATCGTCATGCTGCGGGATTTGAATTTAAGCGCCGATCTGTCGCGCATCCAGGTGCCGACGCTGATCGTGCACGGCATTCACGACCAGGTCATTCCGTACGCCCAGGCGGAGGAGATGCACCGGAAAATTCCCCATTCGCAGCTCGTGCCGTTCATGTTCAGCGGCCACGGATCGTTTTACGACGAGCGCGACAAGTTCAACCAGCTGATGCGGGAGTTCGTCGGTTAACGCGAGGAAACCGCGTAGTGGGATAATCGGGGAAAAGACGACAGGCAGCCGGCAAGTGTCCGGCTGCCTGTCTGCGCTGCGCGTTCAATCGGAGATCGGCGGTTGACCGGGGCTAGCGGGCGGTTTACGCTTCCGGCGCGATTTCCCGGGCCAGCGGCTGCGACTTCACGGGCTCCGTCTCGACCGCCTGCGCCGTGCGGCGGATGAAGAACGAGAGCAGCAGCGCGAGGACGCCGATGCCGATGATGACGACGTACGCGTCGTTGATCCCCTGGATGGACGCTTCCACGATCAGGTGCTCCTGGGAATCCTGCGTCCCGGCGGCCGCCATGTCGGTCAGATGCGCCTTGGTCCGGTCCGTCATGATCGTGACGAGCAGCGACGTGCCGACGGCGCCGGCCACCTGCCGGATCGTATTGGAAATCGCGGTGCCGTGGGCGTTAAGCCGGGACGGGAGCTGATTGAGACCCGCGGTTTGGATCGGCATGAGCAGCAGCGCCATGCCGATCCGCCGGCCCGTCGACATGAGCACCAGGTACGTATAGCCCGTCGAATCCGTCAAGTCGATGAAGCCGAGCGTGGTGACGATCGTGATGGCCATGCCGATGACGGCGAGCCATTTCGCCCCGAACCGGTCGAACAGCCTGCCGGCCACCGGCATCAGGAAGCCCATCACGAGCGCGCCCGGCAGCAGCAGCAGGCCCGACTCCAGCGCGGAGTAGCCGCGGGCGTTCTGCAGATACAGCGGCAGCAGCATCATATCGGCGTACATGACCATCGTGACCGCGATATTGATGACGGTCGTCAAGGAGAACATGTTGTACTTGAAGGCCCGGAGATCGAGCAGCGGCCGGCGCGAGGCGAGCTGCCGCCAAGCGAACAGCCCGATCGCGAGGACGCCGCCGGCGATCGAGCCGATGACCTCCGCGCTCGACCAGCCTTCGCTGCCGGCCCGGCTGAAGCCGTACAGCATGGCGCCGAAGCCGACGGTGGACAGCGCCACGCTGAGCACGTCGATCTTGGCCTGCACCGGCTCCGAGACGTTCCGCAAATAAACGTAGCCGCAGACGATGACGATCAAGGCCAGCGGGATCATACCGTAAAACATCGTTTCCCACGCGAAGTTTTCGAGGACGTACCCGGCCAGCGTCGGGCCGATCGCCGGCGCGAATATGATCGCGAAGCCGACCATCCCCATCGCCGCGCCGCGCTTCTCGGGCGGGAACAGCGTCAGAATGACGTTCATCAAGAGCGGCATGATGATGCCGGCGCCCGCCGCTTGGATCATCCGTCCCGTCAGCAGCGCCGGGAAGCTCGACGCGATCGCCGACACGATCGTGCCGGCCAGGAAGATCAGCATGGACGCCTGGAACAGCTGGCGCGTCGAGAACCGCTGCATGAAATAAGCCGTAATCGGCACGAGCACGCCGTTCACGAGCATGTACCCGGTCGTCAGCCATTGGGCCGTCGCCGCCGTAATGTTGAAATCCCCCATCAATTCCGGTACGGCGACGCTCATGACCGTTTGGTTCAAGGTCGCGAGGAAAGCGCCCAGAATCATGATGAATAAGATCGGACCTTTCTTAATTGCCCCGCCGTTCGTTTCGTTCGGCTTGCTCACAGCTACTCCATCCTTTCGTTTCTCTTTCTCCGTAGATTTAATTTACAACCTGTTGTATAGTCAACAATGCATAACGTAGATTATAGCCGGAACGGGGCGGATGACAAGCGACGATTCCGGGCGAAACCGTCGGTTAGTCGACACTCGGCGCCGAATCGTCGCGCACTGGCGGAATATACGACGGAAGCGGGCAAATTGTCGTTCGCGCCGGACAAGGAAAGAGGCGGAAACGGATGGAAAAGAAGGCGACGGATCCCCGCGTTCTCCGGACGCGCCAGCTCATTCGGGACGCGTTCATCGAGCTGCTCGAGGAGATGGACGTCGAGAAAATATCGGTCAACCGGATCGCGGAACGGGCGACGATCAACCGCGTGACGTTCTACCTGCACTACCGGGACATCCCGGACATGATGGAGCGGATGGCCGACGAGATGATCGAGGAATTCGAGGCTATCCTGCGCACGCCGCCCGCCGTCCCGGCATCCGCGGAAGCGGACTGGCCGATGCTGGTTCGGCTGCTGGAGCATATCGCCGGGCAGGCGAAGTTTTACAAGCTCGTGCTCGCCTCGAAGCGGACGCCGGTCTTCACGGACCGGCTGCTGAAGCTGCTCGGCCAGCTGGTGGCGGACAAGATCGAAAGCGGGGGCAGGGCCGCGTCGCTCGAGAAGGCCGGCATTCAGAAGGAGATCGCGATCTGGTACGGCTCGTCCGCGCTGATCGGCACGATCGTGTCCTGGCTGCGCAAGGACATCCCGTATACGCCGCAGTTTCTCGCCGGCCAGTTCACGCTGCTGCGGAAGCACGCGCGGCAATTCGATCGCCTGTAAGCGATTCCGGTCGGCGTGCAGGTCTTTCGGCGGGCGGCGGCGAAGTAAGTCGGTATTCTGCCCTAATGAGGTGATCGCATGAGCGAAATTCGCAAATTACGCCGGGAGGAGCTTCCGGAAAGCGTGACGCTGTCCGAGTTCGCGTTTCAGTACGAGCTCTCCGATGCGGAGAGAGAAGAGCAGGCCGGCAAGATGGATCCCGACCAGCACTGGGGCTTCTTCGAGGAAGGCCGGCTCGCGGCCAAGCTGCAGCTCTTGAATTTCCACACCTGGCTGAACGGACGCCGCTTCGCGATGGGCGGCATCGCCGGCGTGGCCACGTGGCCGGAATACCGGCGCAACGGCATGGTCGCGCGGCTGCTCGGGCAGACGCTGAAGACGATGCGGGAGCAGGGGCAGACGCTTTCGTTTCTCGCGCCGTTCAAGTTCGAATTCTATCGCAGGTACGGCTGGGAGACGTATGTCGACTACATGCGCTACGAGATTCCCGCCGACAAGCTGCCGAAGTTCGAGGCGCCGGCAGGGGGCACGGTCCGCCGCATCGCGTCCGACTGGGAGCGGCTGAACCCGCTGTACGTCGAATACGCGAAGCGCTACAACGGCATGCTGGAGCGGGACGAGGACTGGTGGACGAAGCGCCATTTCAAGTCCAAGAAGGGCACGGTCGCCGTCTATGCGAACGCGCAGGGCGAGCCGAGGGGCTATGTGCATTATCAAGTGAAAGAGCGGACGGCGACGATTCACGAGCTCGTCTTCCTGGACGAGGAAGCGAGACGGGGCTTGTGGAAATTCATCGCGGACCACGATTCGATGATCGCGAAGATCGTCGTCAAGGCGCCGAGCGACGACCAGCTGCCGTTCCTGCTGCACGATCCGACGATCAAGCAAGAGAAGCTCGCGTACTTCATGGCGCGCATCGTGGACGCGGAATCGTTCTTGGCCCAGTATGCCTACGCGCCGCGGCCGGACGCCGAACCGCTGCATCTGCGGATCACGGATCCGCATGCGGAGTGGAACCAGGGCATCTTCCGCCTGCAGTTCGGCGGCGGCGGGACGAGCGCGCAGGCCGCGCGGCTGTCCGGGCTGGAAGCGCCGGACGAAGAAGGCCTGCTGAGCTGCTCGATCCAGACGCTGGCGGCCCTCTTCCTCGGCTACCAGACCCCGGGCTTCATGGCCGGCATCGGCCGGCTCCAGGGGTCGCCGGAGCTGGTCGCGCGGCTGGAAGCGGCGCTCCCGCGGCGCACGACGTTCCTGCTGGATTTCTTCTGATTCATCCCTTTAGTGGCGGGCGTGCTTGCAACGTAGCATGGCCGGAAGCGGCCGGGAGCAACCGGGAGCAACCGGAAGCAAGCGGCAACCGCAGCTTATGAGAAACGAACGCAAGCCGAAAAGGCAGCCGTCCCCTGATTGCAGGGTTCGGCTGCCTTTTCGTTCGGCGTCCGGCATCGGCTAACGCCTCGCATCCGCCCGCCGCAACTTTGGCCGGGCAGAAGCGTCTAAGGTTGGCGATGGGCGGCATTTCCAATTCCGAATCATCCATCCGAAAGGGGCGCTGCCGGATGCCGATCGTATGCGGCGGATGCGGCGAATATGTAGAGACGAAGGTGAACCGGGACGAGCGGACGCGCGTCTGTCCCGAATGCGAATTCGCGGAGCCGATCCGCATGGTGCCGCTGTTTATCGTGACGGGCACGAGCGGGGCGGGCAAGACGACGGTCGCGAAGCATCTCCGCAAGGCGCTGCCGGACTGCGACGTCTTCGATACCGACGAGATGCACGCCGCGGACTGGGACCAAGCCCGGTCCAACTGGCTCAAGGTCGCGTTTCAGATCGGCCAGAGCGGGCGGCATACGGTGCTGTGCGGCACCCAGATGCCCGGGGACGTCGAGCGCTGCGACCATTACCGGTTCTTCCGGGAGGTGCATTACCTGAACCTGCATTGCGACGACGCGGCGCGGGAAGCCCGCCTGCGCGGACGTCCCGCGTGGCGAGGCACGACGGACGCGTTCGTCGAGGATCACAAGAACTTCGCGCGCTGGCTGCTCGACAACGGCGAGACCGCGTTCGATCCGCCCTTGGTGACGGTCGATACGACCGACCGGACGCCCGAGCAGGCGGCCGGTCTGATCCGGGACTGGGTTTTGGCGCGGATCTGATTCCGCGGATCCGCCATCAAGCCGGAGGGGACTCCGCTGCCGGACGGAAGGAAAGCGGCAACGGCCGGTTGCGGCCCTTAACGAATGACGGACGGGCGGCGAATAACCATAGGAATTCTTCCAGCGAAACGGAATGGAAAAGGAGCATCGCGCATGGGGACGTTTATTGCCAATATTCAAGTACTGGCGGAGGGAAGAAACCGTTCGGCGCTGCTGGACGAGCTTGAAACGGCAATCACCGATAAACTCATTAACGGCGTCTACGAGCTCGCGGACGATGCCGCTTCGGCGGACCGTTCGCTGCTGCTGCGGGCAGCGTCCGACCGATGGATTTCCGTCTACGACCAGAGGCTCGACGAGCAGGATGTCCATGCCATGGACGCCATCGGCACGGCCATATCGCGATTGGGGGTTCCGGCCGTCGGCTCCATCGTGCATGACAGCGACTGGCTCCTGATGCGGCTCTATCGGAACGGGGGAACCGCCGATACGATCGTCAACGATTTGGACGCCTTCAACGCGATGATGGAAGGGGGCCGCAAGCGGAAGCGGAACGGGCTGCCTTCGAGGTGGGCCGAGGTATGCGCGGCGGGCGTGGAGCCGGGACGATTGAAGGAGATTTGGGAGAGCGAGGAGCTGTTCGCGGAAGATGCGCTCGCCCGGGCGGCGGAGCTGTTGGCCATTCCCGCCGGCGCGGCGCTCCGGGGCCATGAGCCGGAGGCGGAGGTTCAACCGGGCGGCGCGGCCGATGCCGAGTCCAGAGTCCTCCGCTTTCGCAGCCTCGTAAGCCCGTCGGCGTTTATTGAAGCGCCGGACGGGCCGAAGCTGGCGTTTACGAGCCGGGAATCTTTCGTGACGGGAGACGCGGGCGGCGAGTTCAAGCTTTCGTTCGGCTTCCAAAGCCAAGGACAAGCGTTCACCGGACTGACCGTGCTCCTCTGGGGACCGGCGCTCGACGAGCGGCTGATCGCGGCGGGAGCGGGCATGCTCGAACGGAGATCGGTCCAATTCGATGAACGGGAGGCGTTCGCGGCCGAGCCGGAGCGGCTCGAGCTCGAGGCCGGCGGGGAGTCGATCATCGGATACCGGTATGCGTTTCCCGAACTCGAATTTCCCGATGGCGGGTTGTTGAGCTTGTACCCGGCCGACGCCGCGAAGCTGGGCGTTATGCGCGAATGGATGGCGCAGATGAACCAGCGCATGCATGCCTTCCGGATTATGTTGACCGGGGAGCGCGCCGGGAAGGCGGAACTCCATCTCGTGCTCGTTCCGCAAGACGATTTGGACCAACAGCAAGGAATGAGACTGCCGGTTTACGTCGGCGTCGAACCGGATGCCTGAACGGGGCGCATCTATTTGGGAACGGAGAGGCAGCCGGGAGCGGCTGTCTTTTTCGCGCGCCGCTTCCGGCACGCAACCTTTCCGGGCTCATCGCGTCTATTGTTTCAGGTAAAATAAGGAAGGCGGCGAAGCCGAATGAAGCGAACCCGGCGGGTCCTCGCGATCGTCCGAAGAACGCTCCTTGTCGTCCTGGCCTTGCTGCTGCTGCCGTATTATATCGAGCGGTGGACGCAGGAGCGCGGCCGCGGCATCAATGACCCGATGGAAGCGGTGCACGCCGACGGCGCATACATACGTATTTCCGTCGGAAAGCCGATGGCGATCGACGAGGACACATTCACCGTCGACGAGGTGTACGTCGATGACGAGCATATTCTGGTGACATACACGTACCGTTCGACAATCACGCGCAATAGCTGGTCGCTCCCGACGACCGCGTTCAAGCTCCGGCTGCCGGACGGCCGCGTGCTGGAGAATCATGAATCCGGCTCGAGCGGCTTTCCGGGAGGCCAGCGCGGCTACTTATGGTACGACGCGCCGATGACGCCGGCCACCCGCGCGACGCTGTTCTACGAGCTGTACGATCGGCGCGCCGGGCTGGACATCCCGCTAGCCGAAGGAGGCGCGGAGGCATGAGGAGACGCACGGCAATCGCGGCCGCCGAGTGGGCAGCCGTCCTGCTGCTCGCCTGGCTGTTCGTCCAGACGCTTCCCGTTTACACGGGCAGCCGCACGCCGGAGGAAGCGCACCGCCTCTCGGAGAAGAGCTTCCATTACGGGCCAACCGCGGTCGCGCGCAAGGTCGTGGCGCCCTTCGACAAGGATCAGGTCGTGTTCCTCGGGACGTACAAGACATGGTTTTCCGCGGATACCGTGAAGCGCCGACACGGCGGCTGGGTGCCGGGCGACGGCGTGGGCGGCGTCGAAATCGACCCTTCCAAACCGTTTACCTACAGCTGGAGCGGATCGGCGACGCACGATCGCTTGATGGCCTTCAAATTCTATGGCTACGTGTCCGACGACCGGATTGCGGCGGTCGAACTGGTCATGACCGAGAAGAAATCGGGCAACGTGGCTTCCATGCATTCGCCGATCGGCGAAGATCGGATGTTTTTGTTTCTATGGGAGGCCGACAACGGCAATAATGGCGAGTGGCAGTCCGTTCGCGGACTCGACGCAAGCGGGAAGCTCGTGTACGAGGCGAAGCTGAGGTAGCGTCCGCGGCGGCAAAGCAAGGAAAGGAGGGGCCAGCGGATGGGCGAAAACGAAAACGAGAGGCTGGCGCAGGAAATCGCCGGTGAGCTGAAGCGCCGATTCGGGCTAATCGCGCAGGAAGCCGTCACGATCGACAAGGGCTGGCTCAACGTCAAGTGGCGCATGACCACGGACCGAGGGCCGCTGTTCGTCAAATATTATCATCCGGAGCGCTATAAGCTGCACGCGAACCCGGAGCGGCGCAAGGGGATCGAACGGAACCTCCGGATTCAGCACGGGCTGAGCGTCGCGGGCATTCCGTGCCCGGGCGTCTATGCGCACGAGGGGCAATGCTTGCAGGAAACGCCTTCCGGCTTGCATTTCGCCGCGCTCGATTGGGTGGAGGGGCAAACGGCCGAAGCGGGGGGCATGAATGCCGCGCAGCTGTCCGCGCTCGGCGCGGCGGTCGGCCGCATGCACCGCCGGCTGAACGCCGGCGCACCGGCGGCCGTGCCCGTCTGGACGCCCGACAAAGCGGCGTACCGGCGGGAATGGCAGCGGAATTGGGACGCGGCGGAGGCGGCGGGGGACGGGACGGTGTTGTCCTGGCTGGAGCGATCGCGGACGATCGTGGACGCGCTGGATTTCGGGCTGTTCGCGCCGAGCCGGACAGGCTGGCTGCACTGGGATCTGTGGGTCGACAACCTGATGCTGCATGCGCGCGGCGTAGCCGGCATCGTGGATTTCGACCGGATGGACGTCGCCTATCCCGAGATCGACGTCGCCCGCGCGCTCCTGTCGGGCGCGCTGCGGGACGGCCGGATCCGCGAGGAGGAAGCCCGGGCTTTCCTGGACGGGTACCGCGCGCACGCGGAAGCGCCGCGCGGGATGCTCAGCCGCGCGATGCGCCTGCTGTACGTGATCGAATCCGGCTGGTGGCTTCGCACGGAGGTGCGCCGCGACGGCGAGCTGCGCGGGCTGCTGGCCCGCTTCGTCGAGGAGATGCACTGGCTCGAGGCGAATTGGGATACGCTCGCCGATCAATTGGACCCGCTCTGACCGGACTGCTGCCGCGCCATACGCACCGGCTTGCCGGAGCGGCGCGGCAAAAGTCATGACAGTCGGCTGCGCATCTGCCCGCGCCGGATCCCGGACATGCTCATACACTGGTAACAGAGTTCGAGCAAAGGAGGCGAAGCCAGTGGCCTACGTAACGGATAATCGCAATTTTTTGGCGCTGCTGACCGAGCGGCTGACCGAGACGGAGAGCTTGCTCGATGTCGGCAGCGGACCTTGTTTGATCCTGGACGATCTGCCGTACGCGCATATCGTCGCCATGGATGTGCACCGGCCGTATTTGCTGAACCGCGCGACGACGTCCGGTCATATTTTGCCGCTCAACGCGGATGCGCGGCTGATGGAGCAATTCTTTATTCCGAAGACGTTTTCCGCGGTGTCCTTCATGGATTCGATCGAGCATTTCGGCAAGCACGACGCGCTCAAGATGCTCCGCGACGCCGAGCTGATCGCGAAGAAGCAGGTCATCGTGTTCACGCCGCGCGGCTTTTTCCCGCAGGCCAACGTGGACCATTACGGGCTGAACGGCGAAGAATTCCAAACGCACCGCAGCGGCTGGGAGCCGGAAGAATTCGAGGAGCTCGGGTTCGACGTCGTCGTGATGAAGGGACAGCATGACCGGCGCAACCCGGTATTCGTCCGATCGTTCGGCGAGGACCACCCGCCCGTGGACGCGCTGCTTGCCATCAAGAACGTGTGAGCCCCGTCGTTTGTTTGCGAAGGGTTTGCCCGCCGCCAGGCTGCCGGTCGCCGGCAGCCTGCCTTGGCGGGAGTCCGAATGTTGAGAGGGAGAGGATCTAGGCGACGGACAATCATGCGCCGATCGAAGGAGGGGAGAACCATCGTAGCCGGACTTCTGATCAAGCCCATGCAGAGCGGAGACGCGGCATCGGTCTACGAAGCCTTGAACGAGCACGGGATCGGCAAGCCCTTGGACTACATAGAGCGGTGTTGGCAGGAGCAAGATCCTGGGAGAAGAACGACGCTGATTGCCTGGCATGAAGAACGGTTTGCCGGTTGGCTGCACTTGCTGCAGACCTCCGTATATCCTCCTTTCGCCGAACAAGGGATACCGGAAATCAACAATTTCGACGTGGTGCCGGCAAGACGGCGGCTCGGCATCGGGAACGCGCTGATGGACGCGATCGAAGCGCGCGCGTTCGAAAGGTCGGCTAAAGTCGGCATCGGCGTTGGCCTCTATCATGCCTACGGAAACGCGCAGCGGCTGTACGCGAAACGCGGCTATATTCCGGACGGAAGGGGCATCGCCGATCACGGGGTACCCGTGGAACCGGAGACGACCGTATACGTCGGACACGAATTGGCCTTGTGGCTGATTAAGGAAAGGCCGGCCGGAAGCGCAACTTGAGCCGGGCGCATGCGCCTCTAGACGAGCGCCGCGCAGAAGCCGGGCCGGTCGAAGACGGGCGGACGCATCCGCGATCGCACGAAGCGACTCCGCCGCGAACGGGAGGTGTTGCCATGAAAACGGTACTGGGTATCGTCCTCTTCTTATTGTTCGCCGTCGTGACGTTCTTCGGCCTCGGGCCGGTTCTGTTCGCCGACGGGAGCCGGCACGAGCGGCTGCTGACCCTCGGCTCGGTCGTAGCCGCTTATGCGCTGCTCGCCATTGCCGCGTACGGGGTATTTCGCCGGAAGCGATAAGGCGCGGCCGCTGGAATGCCGACGGCTTCGTCCGAAGCGTCCATGCGGCGCGCTTTGGCAGGCGCGCAAAGAGGCAGCCGATGGTTAGGCTGCCTCCGAAGACGGGAACCGAGGACGGTTCTTCATGATGCGAAAGGCTGCGGATTTTAGAGAATGGCGGGGCCGGAAATCGTCATGCATTCCCGGTTTCCGACGACCAACGAACCCGCTCCTTCGCCGGTCACCAGCACTTGAAACACCAGATGCTCCGCGGGCAAGTCTTCTTGCCGGGCGCCGATCGGGAGGATCAGCGGCGTCGTGGCCGAGCTTTCCGCGATGTCGATAATGACGCCGTCCACCATCAGCACGTAGCTGAACGTGACGGGCCCGTCGGTCGAGAACGCTTGCAGCTCGATCTTGCCTTGGGCAAACAAGAGGCTTGTCTCGCTTTCGATCAAATGGCCCCATTCCAGCACGACGAAGGGGTCTTCCCCGAGCGGGATCGTCACCTCGTCGGAGCTGCTGGCGCCTTGCATATTGGTCGGGACGAACAGTGGCATCGTATTCCTCCTTCCGCGACGAATTGAATAGCCGAAGCGGCCGGACGCGAATCCGGCGCGCGGGCGACCCTTGTAACAGGATATGACCCGGCGGTCCAAATGCTTGGATACCTATCAGGGCTTGGCAAATCGGGCCGGCGCGGAAGCGGCTGCGAGGAAGAAAGCGCGGGTGGTCCATGTTACCGAAACAAAGCCATGCGACGAGACGTCGGAGCGGCGGACGCGGCGGTTCCCGGAGGAGAGCCGGCAAGGGGAGGAGAGGCGGGCCTGGTAAAAGGACTGCTTCCCCGAGATAAAGAGGAAGCAATGCCATGCAATCAGCAGCGCCTTGAAGACGGCCGATCCGGAATCGGCCGTCTTTTTGTCGTCCTTGCACCCCTGCCGGCAACGAAGAGGCGGATTGAAGCTGGCGACCGAATGGGGATTGACAGCCGAATCAAGTTGTAACTATAATGGTTACAACGAGCGGCCTACATAAGGTCAAATCATTCGTTTGGAGGGTATCATCGATGAAACTATTGGTTACCGGCGCCGCCGGCATGCTGGGCGCGAAAGTCGTGGAGACGCTGCTTCAAACCGTTCCGGCGGCGAACGTGGCCGTCAGCGTGCGGAATCCGGAGAAGGCGGAAGGACTCCGCGCGCGCGGCGTCGACGTCCGGCAGGGCGATTTCGACCGTCCGGAGACGCTGGACGCGGCGTTCGCGGGCATCGACCGCATCCTGATCATTTCCGCCGACGGGGACAACGAAACGCGGATCCGCCAGCATATGAACGCGGTCGAAGCGGCCGCCCGCGCGGGCGTGAAGTTCATCGCCTATACCAGCCTGGCGAACGCGCGCGACAGCGCGCTCTTCCTCGCGCCGCCTCATCAAGCGGCGGAGAAGGCAATTCTCGCGACCGGCATTCCGTACGCGATCCTTCGCAACAACTGGTACCTCGAGAACGAACTCGGCAGCATTCGAGCCGCGATGGCGGGCGTGCCGTGGCTGACGGCCGCGGGTTCCGGCAAGACCGGGTGGGCGGCGCGGCAGGATTACGCCGAAGCGGCGGCGGCCGTCTTGACGGGCGAAGGGCACGAGAACGCGATCTACGAATTATCCGGCCCGCTCCTGACCCAGGATGAGCTGGCGTCCGCCGTCGGCGCGGCCTTGGGCAAGGACGTGCCCGTCGCGCACGTCGACGATGCCGCCTACGGCGCCGCGATGCGGGACGCCGGCGTGCCGGACTTCGTCGTGCCGATTCTCGTCGAGATCCAGCGGGGCATCCGGGAAGGACTGCTGGAGATCGCGGACAGCGACTTCGAGAAGGTGCTCGGCCGGCCGGTCACGCCGATCGATCAAGCGCTGCGCCGATTGATCGGCGAACTGAACGCCTAAGGCAGCGCCGGCGTTCCCGAGAACCGGCGGCGCCGCTTGCGCATCCGGAGCTTGAGCTGGGATCGGCGGCTCCGCGGCGAACGGAACGAAGCCCCTCGCAGCGGCGGAGCTTCAACTAGCAAGCTTGAATCCGCCGCGCCGCCCGCCTATCCAGGCGGCAAGCACGCCTATGTTCGCCAGACAAAACGAAACGTTCGCGCCCGCGAACGTTTTTTCGTTTTTAAAGACGAAGATCAATATAGTACAAGATTTCACCGGGCGTTCCGCTATAATTAGGATCATGAAAACGCTTTAACGGCAGCCGCCCGCGCGTTGTCGAAACGTTTTCGCAACTTGTCAATTCTTGAATCGGGATACCTTGCTACAGAAAAGGGAGGATTCATTATGAGAAAACGGGCAGGCCTCACTCTCGCGGTCGCGCTGGCCGCTGGCGTCCTCGCCGGCTGCTCCGGCGGTTCGAACGGCGCCGGCGATTCCAATGGCACGAACGGCGCGAACGATGCCGGCGGCTCCAACGCCGCGGACGCGGGGAGCGGGAACAAGCCGTCGGGCAAGACGACGACGATCGACTTCTGGCAGCTCGACGGCACGGGCACGCAGGACTTCTACGTGACGCTGATCAAGCAGTTCGAGCAGGCGCACCCGGACATCAAGGTCAAAATGGCGAACATTCCGGAGGACGGCTTCTTCGAGAAGCTGAACGCGGCGTTCGCGGCGGGCAAGGGGCCCGACATGTGGGGCGGCTGGTACTCCCCGGACGAATTCGAACGCGGCTACATCGCGCCGCTCGACGAATTCATCGCCCGCGACGACTACGACATGAACAAGTATTTCCAGCCCGCGACGGCGCTCCGCCTGAAGGGGACGGACGGCCATTATTACGGGCTGCCCCGGGACATGTCCAACGCGGTCATCTACTACAACAAGGACCTGTTCGACAAATACGGCGTGCCGTACCCGACGCCGGATTGGACGCTCGACGATTTCCGCGACGCGGCCAAAAAAATCACGCACGCGGACGAGGGCATCTACGGCACCGACCTGTTCGCGAGCGATTTCAACGCCATTACCGGCAATCCGATCATCTGGAACATGGGCAGCGACGTCGCGAGCGACGACGGGAAGAAGGTCAAGGGCTTCGTCGATTCCCCGCAGATGATCAAGCTGTTCCAATACGCGCAGACGCTGTCCAAGGAAGGGGTGAGCGCGCCGTCGTCGGTCATGCAGACCGCGGGCGACCAAGGGCCGTTCTCCGCCGGCAAGATCGGCATGTCGCTCGGCTTCCTGTGGGGCTACAACGACATCAAGAAGGCGAGCTTCAAGGCCGGCGCCGTCGGCTTTCCGAAGGAAGAGGGAAGCACGGGCAATTTCGCTTGGACCGAAGAGGTCAGCTGGTACATGAACAACAAGAGCGAGAAGAAAGACGCGACCTGGGCGTTCATGAAGTACTTGTCGAGCCCGGAGGTCGGCAAGCAGGCGATCGACACCCGGTTCATGTGGGGGCCGCCGATGCCGAGCGTCTGGGAGGAGAAGGGCTTGGAGCAGGACGAACTGCTCAAGGTGTTCCTCGAGCAGGCGAAGCTGCCGACCAAGGCGCCGTCCTACGACCGCAACCGGACCTGGAACGAAGTCGCGTCGATGTTCAGCCAGGCGTACACGGACGTCGTCAACCCGGTGGACGGCAAATCTTACAAGGATCCGGCGGAGGTGCTGCCGAAAACGGCGGACGAGATGCAGGCCAAAATCGACGAGCTGCTCGCCGGGCAGTAAGCTCCGCCAAGCTTGTCGTAACGTTTTCGCCGCCCTCGGCGCCCGGAAGCCGGCGCCAGGACGGTTTCTTACACGAACCGGGGATGTGATCGCGTGGAGAAGCTGCTGGAGAACGACCTTCTGGATAAGGAAACCGAAATTCATTACGCCTATCACAAATCGATCAAATCGATCACGGCCATGCACGACCACGATTTCTACGAAATCTTCCTCATCACGAAGGGCTCCGTGCTGCATCTGATCAACGGCCGGAAGGAGCTGCTCGAAGCGGGGACGCTGTGCTTCATCCGGCCGTCGGACGCGCATTGCTACGCCGGGGACGGCAACCGGCCGGTCGAGCTGCTGAACCTCGCGTTCTCCTCACGCATGGCCGAGGCGATGTTCGCGTACGTGGGCGACGGCGTGGAAGCGGAGCGGCTGCTCGGCGATCCGATGCCGCCGGTCAGGCAGGTCGGCGCGTACCAGACGGAGCTTATCAAGGATAAGCTCCACGAGATCACGGTACTGCCGGGCATGCGGAAGCGGCAGATCCGCGCGGAGATCCGCGTGCTCACCGCGGATATCTTCATGAGCTGCTTCTCCGGCCGGCCGGACGCCGCGCCGTCCGCCGCCGTGCCCGAATGGCTGGTCGACCTCGCGAACGAGATGCGCGTGAAGGAGAACTTCGCCGAAGGGCTGCCGCGGCTCTACGAGCTTTCGGGCAAGAGCCCGGAGCATCTGACCCGCGTGATCAAGAAGCGCTTCGGCAAAACGCCGACGGAGTGGATCCATGACATTCGGCTGCAATACGCGGCCAATCTGCTCGCGCAAACCGACGAGGCGATCGTCTCGGTGTGCATGGAGGCGGGCTACGAGAATTTAAGCCATTTCTATCACCTGTTCAAGGAGCGCTTCGACTGCACGCCGGCGAAATACCGCAAGCGCAACCGCAAAGAGGCGATCCCGTCCTCGAAGCAGGCGTATCCGCATAGAACCAACATCCGTACCGTCTAGGCCAAGCCGTCAAAACGATTTTACAACCGCTTTCAAACACATGAGGGGAGAGGGAACGCAATGGCCCACTTAACGGCGGAGGACGTCGCGTTTTATCGCGAACAAGGGTATCACCTGTACAAACGGCCGGTGTTCGGCGCGGAGAAGCTGGCGAAGCTGGCTTCGATCTTCGAGGAGCAGCTGGCGGAGAAAGGCGACAAGCTGTCCGACGAGCTCGACACGCCGCATTTCCGCGATCCGCGCCTGCTGGAATTCCTGCTGGCGGACGAGGTGCTCGACCTGGTCGAGCCGCTGATCGGCCCGGACATCATCCTATGGTCCAGCCACTTCATCTGCAAAGACCCGTACAAGGGCCGCCAGACGCCGTGGCACGAGGATTCCGCCTACTGGAACGGCCGCTTCGACAAGTACGACAACATCGTCACCGTCTGGCTCGCCATCGACCGCAGCACCAAGGAGAACGGCTGCATGCGGGTTCTTCCGGGCACGCACCATAACGGCTTCTCCGAGTACGAATCCGTCGACATGGCGGTGAACACGTTCCACGCGACGATCAAGAACATCGACGAATCGCGGGCCGTCTACTTCGAGCTCGAGCCGGGCGAATGCTCGCTGCACGATTCCCGCATCATCCACGGCGCGACGGCCAATGCGAGCCCGTACCGGCGCTGCGGCTACACGATGCGGTTCCTCTCGGCCGACACGAAGGTCGTGCCGGAGAAGAACGAGAACTGGCAGATCTTCCTGGCGCGAGGGCGGGACCGCGCCGGCAATGCGTACGTGAACGCCTAACAGGGGATCGCGCCCGCGAGGGCGGCGGAAGGACGGCGCGTCCTTCCCTTCGGCGCGTCCGCTTGCGCAAACGTTTTGACAAACTCTGAAGGAACGGGGGACCGGTCATGGCCAAAACGATTTTGAGCAGGGCCGAACGCAGGGAAGAACGGCTCGGTTATGCGTTCATCTCGCCCTGGCTGATCGGGTTCGCGGCGTTCGCGGCGTTTCCGATCGTCGCGTCGCTGCTCATCAGCTTCATGAAATGGGACATCTACCAGTCGCCGTCCTGGGTCGGCTGGGACAACTTCAACCATCTGTTCCGCGACAAGCTGTTCTACAAGTCGATGCGCGTAACGCTCGTCTACAGCTCGTTCGCGATTCCGCTCGGGCTCGTCTTCGGGCTCGCGCTGTCGCTGCTGCTGAACCTGAACATCCGGGGCATCAACGCGTACCGCACGCTGTTCTACCTGCCCTCCGTCATCTCGGGCGTCGCGATCGCCATGGTGTGGAAATGGATTTTCAACAGCGATTACGGCTTGCTGAACTACTTCCTGTCGCTCGTCGGCATTCACGGGCCGAAGTGGCTGGAGGATCCGAACTGGATTTTGACGACGTACGTCATCATGAGCCTTTGGGGCATCGGCGGCGGCGCCATCATCTTCCTCGGCGGGCTGCAGAACATTCCGGGCCATCTGTACGAAGCGGCCAAGATCGACGGCGCGCGCGTGCTGCAGCGCTTCTCCAGGATCACGCTGCCCCTGCTCACGCCGACGCTGTTCTTCCAGCTGCTCATGGGCATCATCGGCTCGTTCCAGGTGTTCACGTCCGCGTTCATCATGAACGGCCGTGCCGGCAGCGCGAGCGGCGGCGGCCCGAACAACGAAGGGCTGTTCTACATGCTGTACCTGTACCAGAAGGCGTTCAAGACGTTCGACATGGGCTACGCCGCCGCGATGGCCTGGGTCGGGGGCCTCATCTCGTTCGTGCTCGCGATCATCGTGTACAAATCCCAGAGCCGCTGGGTGTTCTACGACGCCGACGACGGCAGCGGAAAGGGGAAACCGGCATGACCTACCGCATTCGCAAATTGGCGGGATCGACCGTCTCGCATCTCGTGCTGGCGGCCTTGTCGGCCGCGTGCCTCGTGCCGTTCCTGTGGATGATCTCCACCTCGCTGAAGACGAAGGCGGGCATGTGGGAATTTCCGCCCCGCTGGATTCCGTCGCCGCCGCTCTGGCACAACTACCAGGACGCGTTCACGCTGGCGCCGTTCGGCACCTACGTCGCGAACACGCTGACGCTCGAGGCGCTGACGATCGCGGGCCAGGTCATCTCCTGCACGCTCATCGCCTACGGCTTCTCCCGGTTCCGGTTCCGCGGCCGCGACGCGCTGTTCTTCCTCATGCTGGCGACGATGCTCATTCCCGAGCAGGTGACGATGATCCCGACGTTCCTGTTCTACAGCAAGCTGAACTGGATCGATACGTACCTGCCGCTGGTCGTGCCGGCCTTCTTCGGCAACGCGTTCTACGTGTTCCTGATGCGGCAGTTTCTGCTGACCATCCCGAAGGATCTCGACGAGGCGGCCAAAATCGACGGCGCGAACGAGCTGCAGATCCTGTGGCGGGTGCTTGTCCCGATCCTGCGGCCGTCGCTGACCATCATCGTCGTCTACACGTTCACCGGCGTCTACAACGATTTCCTGTCGCCGCTCATCTACCTGAACTCGCCGGAGAAGTTCACGCTGGCCATCGGGCTCGCCAACTTCGTCTCGTCCCGGTCGACCGAATGGAACCTGCTGATGGCCGCGTCCACGGTCATACTCATCCCGCTGCTCGTGATCTACTACGTGGCGCAGAAGAACCTGATCGGCGGCATCGCGAGCCTCGGCATCAAAGGCTAAAGGCAAAGGAGGGGATGACCATGAAAGCTGCCGCCATATACGGGCCCGGAGACGTGCGGGTCCTGGACATCGACCGGCCGGCGCCGGAGCCCGGCGAAGTGCTGGTCGAAGTGAAAGCATGCGGATTGTGCTCGTCGGAGCTCGGCATGTGGGCCGACCCGGCGTTCAAGACGGAGGAGCCGATCTTCTTCGGCCATGAGGTCAGCGGCGTCGTCGCCGAGCTCGGAGAAGGAGCCAGCCGGTTCGCGGTCGGCGACCGGGTGACGATCTTTACCGACCGGGGCGGCTACGCCGAATACGTGGCCGTGCCGGAGGCGTGGGCGGTCAGGCTGGACGCGGGCACGCCCTTCGACTGGGCGCTCGGCGAGCCGATCGGCTGCGCGATGAACGGCGCGGCGCGCTCCGGCATCGAGGTCGGCGACACGGTCGCGCTGATCGGCGTCGGCTTCATGGGCGGCCTGATTCTGCAGGGCGCCCGTCTGAAGGGCGCGTCCCGCATCATCGCCGTCGACGCCCGGCCGGAATCGCTGGCGCTGGCCCGCGCGCTCGGCGCGGACGTCGTCGTCGACGCGTCGAAGGAAGACGCCGCGCGCCGCATCCTGGAGCTGACGGGAGGCGAAGGGGCGGACGTCGTCATCGAAGCGACCGGCAAGCAGGGGGCGCTCGACGCGGCGACCGACGCGGCGCGCATCCGCGGCCGCCTCATTATTTTCGGCTACCATCAGGGCGGCAAGCGCACGATCGACGTGCAGGCTTGGAATTGGAAGGGACTCGACGTCGTGAACGCGCACGAGCGGGACCCGCAGGCGTATTTGAAGGGCATCCGGACCGGCATCAAGCTGCTGGAAGCCAGCCAGCTGACCGTGGCGCCGCTGCTCAGCCATTATTTCGAACTGAAGGACATCAACGCCGCGTTCCGGACGGCCGCAAGCAAACCGGACGGCTTCCTGAAGGCCGTCGTCACATTCTAACCGCCAAAGGAGAACTCGACCATGAGAAGATTGAAAGTCGGCTTGATCGGACTCGGAGAAGTCGCCCAAATCACGCATTTGCCTATTTTGGAACAATTGGCGGACCGGTACGAGATCGCGGCGCTGTGCGATATTTCCCCGTCGCTGCTGGCGGCGCTCGGCGAGAAGCACCGCGTGGCGAACCTGTATACGGATTATGCGGCGCTCGCGGCGCAAGCCGATCTCGACGCCGTGTTCGTGCTGAACAGCGACGAATACCATGCCGACTCCGCCATCCAGGCCCTGAAGAACGGCAAGCACGTCCTGATCGAGAAACCGATGACCTTGAACGCGGCCGACGCCGACGCGATGATCCGGGCGCGCGACGAGGCGGGCGTGCAGGTGATGGTCGGCTACATGCGCCGCTACGCGCCGGCGTTTACGGAAGCGTTGGAGGAAATCAAGACGCTCGGCCCGATTCAATACGCCAAAATCCGCGACATCATCGGCCCGAACCGGAAGATCATCGACCAATCGAGCCGCGTGTACCGCTTCTCCGATATTCCGCAGGACAAGATGGAAGAACGTTGGACGCGCCGCGCCGCGATGATCCGGGACGCGATCGGGGACGTGCCGCAGGACGTCTATAACGCGTACGGACTGCTCGCGGGGCTGAACAGCCACGATCTGTCGGCGATGCGCGAGCTGCTCGGCATGCCGAAGCGCGTCGTGTCGGCGACGCAGTGGAACGGCGGCGGCTATATCGCGGCCACGCTCGAATTCGACGGGTACTACGCGACCTTCGAGACGGGCGTCGACGAGCAATGCCGGTTCGACGCGTCGATCGAGGTGTTCGGCAAATGCAAGCAGCTGACCGTGAAGTACGACACGCCGTACATCCGCCACCTGCCGACGACGCTGGAAGTGAAGGAAACGATCGGCGAGGCGTACCATGAGTACGTCAAGCGTCCGACGCTGAAGGATCCGTACACGGTCGAGCTCGAGACGTTCTACGACGTCGTCGCGAACGGAGCGGCTCCGAAGACGACGCCGGAGGATTACAAGCAGGACCTCGAGCTGTTCAAGATGATCGCGCAAGCGCTGATCGCCTGCGGGCGCTAACGGCCGCGCGGGAAAAGGAGGAATCGGCATGCTGGATACAGACGCGCTGCCCCTCCGGGAGCGGACGCTCGGGGAGGTCGCGTTCGCGTTCGGCGCGCGCGACGGTTGGCTGCGCGCCGTGCGCGCGGCCGGCGGCGAATGGCGGGGCTGCTTGTCGCTCGACATCGGCCGCGACGGCCGGTACGCGGCGGGACGGCTCGCCTGGCGCAGCTTCGAGGACGCGAGCACGTGGGAGCTGCCGCGCATCGTGCCGGGCGGCGGCTTGGAAGCGGATTGGTCGTTCGAGGGTTGGGAAGAGACGGCGGATGCCGTCGTCGCCCGCTACCGCCACGGCACGCTGGCGCTGGCGGTCCGCTATCGCGCGGTCGGGAGGAACGCAGCCGTCGACGCGGCATTCGAGAACCTCGGGCCGGCGGCGGTCTACGTGAACGGCGTCGCCTTCATAACCAGCCAGCCGATCGGAGCGGCCGGCGTCTCGTTCGATTTTCCGGGCAACGTGCCTTACCGGGTCTTCGACGCCGCGGCGTTGGCCGACCGGGAGCCGGTCGAAACCGGGCTCGTCAATCCCGTCATCCGGCTGAACGACGGCGGCGCGAGGACGAATCTGATCTTCATGGACGAAGAGGAGAAGTGGGGGACCGGCGCATACCGGGACGGCGCCGCGCTGCGGCTGGTCAACCTCGCGGCCGTGGAGGCGGAGCTGGCGCCCGGCGCAACGCTGGCCTGCGGCACGCTGTACGTGCAGACGGTCGGCGCCGGCGATCCGTTCGCGCCGATCCGCGAGCTCTACGCCGCGCGAGGCTGGACGCCGCCGGCGGACGGGCACCGCGACGGGGTGCTCTATGCCTGCCATCCGCACGGCACGATGGACGCGGACTTCCCGCTTCGCCGCGGCATGGCGGCGTTCGCGGAGGAGCTGCCGGCGCTTCGCGACATGGGCGTCGACCATGTCTGGGTGCTGCCGATCTTCGAGCATCTGGACCGCGGCGTCTATCATCCGACCGACCAGCGGATCATCGATCCCCGGTACGGGACCGACGACGACGTCGCGCGCTTCGGCCGGAAGCTGCACGAGCTCGGCATGACGCTGCTGTTCGACTACGTGCCGCACGGCCCCGAGCCGGACGATCCGCTCGGGAAGGCCCGCCGCGAATGGGCGTCCGTCCGCCGGAACGGCGAGCTCCAGATCGAATGGAATTGCCTGAGCTTCGACATGGCGAATCCCGATTATCTGGCGTATACGAAGGCGCTCGTCCGGGAGCATGCCGAGCGCTTCGGCGTCGACGGCGCGCGCATCGACTGCGCGATGGGCGGCCTGACGAACTGGCGGCCATACGGCGCGAACCGGCCGAGCAATTCCAACCTGAAGGGCGGCATCGCGATCAGCCGCGCGATCCGGGAGGGCTTCATCGCGTCCGGACGGAAGCCGCTCTCGATGCCGGAGAACTTCAATCCCGTCCCGGCCTATGCGCCGGTGACCGACGTCTTCTACGACATGGCGCTCTTCCGGGCGCTCTACGAGATGGAGGAAGCGCGCCTCGCGCCCGCGGACTTCGCGCGCGAGCTGACCCGCTGGCTGGAAGCGGAGCATCTGAGCTCCGTGCCGGGCCAGGTCAAGCTCCGCTTTCTCGGGAACCACGACACCGTGACGTGGGTATGGAACAAGGCGCGCGCGACCGCCTGGTACGGCGAAGAACGGGCAAAGGCGCTCTGGGTGCTGCTCGGCTGCATCGACGGCATGCCGATGCTCTATCAGGGAGACGAGGATGCCGGGATCTGCCGCAAGGAGGGACCGGAGCTGCGCGGCTTCTTCCAGGAACTGTTCGGGATGCGGCGGCGATATTTCGACAATGCGATGGAGACGGACTACGTCTATACCGGTACGCCCGTCGCGGCGTTCTGGCGGGGCGAGGGCGCGCGGCGGCGGTTCGTCGCCGTCAATCTGTCGGATGGACCGGCCGCGTTCGCGCTGCCGGAAGCAATGGCCGATGGCGCGCTCGTCTATGGAGCGGCTGAGCTGCACGGCAAACAGGCGTCGCTCGGCGCGTACGGCAGCGCCGTCTGGGCGTTTGGCGAGGCGGCGAGCGAGGGGACGGCGGCCGCGGCCGAGGAGCCGGACTTCGACCCGTCGCCGTCCGCGCTGACGCGCTTCAATCAGCCTATCAAGCGGGAAGGATGAGTGGCCATGGAACGCGGCATTTATTTCGACGCATGGTACCGGGACGAACATTGCTTCCACCCGAGCCTGCCGATGCGCAGGACGCAGATGGTGGAGGATCTGGCCGATTACGAGGCGACGCTGCTCGTCTGGTCCGCGCTCGGCGGCGGCAGCCTGTCGCTCCCGTATTTGGAGGAGGAGGCGTTCGGCGACGTGCCGCAGCGCCTGCGCGTCTACGGCTACATGAACGACGCGGAGTTCATCCGCGAATGCGGCAAGCGCGGCATCAAGGTGTTCGGCGTCGTCTTCGAGGTGCAGGGCTGGGAATTCCCGGCCGAGCTCAGCGCGGACGAGACGCGGCTGCTCGGCCTGAACGCGCTGCGCGGCGAAGGCAAGCGTACGTGGTACGGCCTGCGCGAGTTCAGCCAGGACAAGTACCCGAAGCTGTTCAAGAAGACGTTCCGCGATTATTTTCCGGACGGCCTGCATAACAGTGACGGCGAGCCGGTCGACGACCTGTGGGAGGAATGCGCCGCGCGCAAATGGGACGGCACCCCGGTCCACGCCGCGTGGGTCGAGGTCGTCGGCCATGAGCAGATCTGCTATCAAATGTGCCGGAACAATCCGGTCTGGCGGGCGTACCTGAAGAAAATCATCGAGATCCAGATCGACGCCGGCGTGCACGGGGTTCATCTCGACGAGTGCGAGCTGCCGATCACCGCGATCAACTATGGCGGCTGCTTCTGCAAGGACTGCATGAAGCCGTTCAACGCGTACTTGAAGGAGCGCCAGCGGCTCGGCCTGCTGCCGGAGGCGTTCGCGTCGACCGACTTCGACGCGTTCCGTTACGCGGAGTACCTGAAGGCGAACGGCATTGATTTTCCCGGCGCCAACCGGGGGGCGGTCCCGCTGTTCCACGAGTACTTCCGCTTCCAAATGAAAATCATGACCGGCCATTTCAAGGAGCTGACCGATCACGTTCGCGCCTACGGCCGGTCCAAGGGCCGGGAGGTGCTCGTCTCGGGCAACTTCTTCCACGTCATGCACCAATACATGCCGCTCCAGCCGGAGGTCGACGTCATCGCGACGGAAATGCGCAATACGCTGTACCGCCAAGCCTACTGGTACCGGTACGCGAACGGCTTCGCCGCGGGCAAGCCGATGACCGTCGTGGAGAATCCGTACGGCGGCATCGTGCCCGAGCTGCTCGAGCAGCTGAAGGCCGGCCGCATGGCGGAGCAATTCCAGCTGCTGCTGCTCGAGGCGACGACGTTCGGCTGCAACCTGTCGATTCCGTACGGCGGCTGGATGGGCAATACGATCCGCGACGCGTTCTACGCGCCGAAGGAACCGACGATGGCGGTGCAGCGGTTTTTGAAGGCGCACGATCATCTGATCTCGGCCGAATCCGGCGCCGAGATCGCCGTCAACTACAGCTATCCGAGCTACTGGCACCGCGAGAACGACGCCGTCGGCGACGACGGCGGCCAGGCGACGATGCTGTCCTCCGCGGTCAACAAGGACGTCGTCATGCCGTTCTGGGACATTATCCGGCAGCTGAGCAGGCAGCACGCGCCCTTCGACGTCGTCGTCTCGGACGACGGCGAGCTGTTCCGGGACGACTTCGCGCCCGAGCGGCTGGCTAAGTATAAATGCCTCGTGCTCCCGGACAACGAGATCATGACCGCGAAGCAGCTGGTCGCCGTGCTGACGTATCTGGCCGGCGGCGGCCGGGTCGTCGTCTACGGTCGCCTGGCGGATGCCGCGGACGCGGACGCGCGCGAGCTGGCCGCGCGGGTGCTGGCGCATCCGGGCACCGCGCGCAGCGAGGAAGCGGATAAGCTGTACGGGTTCGTGTCCGCCGTTCGCGGCGCGCTGCCGGACGCCCGCTTCCAGATCGAGGTCGAGGGCATGCCGGATATCGGCCTGCATCCCCATGCGCTCCCGGATGGCGGCGTTGCCGTCCATCTCGTGAACTACCGTTTCGACCGGGAGCTGGATCGCGTCGTGCCGGAGCCGGCGGCGTTCCGCTTGCGGATGCCTCAAGGCGCGGATGCGCTGGCCGTGCATACGGTGAGCGGCGAGACCGTGCAGGCGGAGTGGAGCTGGGAGGACGGGTACTTGTCCGTCCGGCTGCCGGCGCTGCCGTTGTACGCGCTCGTCGAATGCCGGCCGAAGTAAGGCGGGTGCGCGTTTCCCGCGAATCAAGTCCCGGAAAGCGCTCCTTCGGGAAGCCGCCCGGATACCGAACGAAGGCGGGATGACGATGAAAATGACCATCAAGGAAGTGGCCAAGGAAGCGGGCGTGTCGATCTCCACCGTGTCGCGGGTGCTGAACGGACGGGACCGGGTCAGCCGCCATACGATCAACCGCGTCCGGGCGGTCATCGAGAAGCTGCAGTTCCAGCCGGATTTCGTCGCGCGCACGATGATCATGAAGAAGACGAGCACGATCGGGCTCATCGTCCCCCAGCTGTCCAACGAATATTGGGCGCTGATGTCGGAGGTGATCCAGGACGCGCTGTGGATGCGCGGCTATACGACGCTGATCTGCTCGACGGACAACGAGCCGGATAAAGACGAGGCGTACTTGAAAATGTGCCTCGAGCGCCGGATGGACGGCGTCATCTATTGCTCGTCCCCGTACTGCGGCCCGGAAGCGCGGGACGGGCTCGACGCGATCAAGGAAGCCGGGGTGCCGCTTGTCTCGCTCGACCCGAACATCGCGGGCGTGAGCTGCGTCGTGGGGGACCATCTGCAGGGCACGCTGACCGCGGTCGAGCATCTGATTCGCGCCGGGTACGCCCGGATCGCCTATATCGGCGGGCCGGCCGTCTCGATCGAGCGCGAGTTCGGCTACCGGAAGGCGCTCATGATGCACGGCTATCGGGTAGACGAGGGCTTGATCCGTCTCGTGAAAGGCCAATCGTTCGCGGACGGGCACGAAGGGCTGCGCGCTTTGCGCTCGAGCGGCCTCGCGTTCGACGCGCTCTTCTGCGGCAACGATCTGCTCGCCTTCGGCGCGATCAAGGCGATGGAGGAGGCGGGCATCCGCGTGCCGGAGGACGTCGCGGTCGTCGGCTACGACGATATCTTCTCCGCGCGGCTGTTCAAGCCGGCGCTCACGACCGTCCGGCAGCCGATCCCGGATATCGGCGAAGAGCTGGTTCAACTGCTGCTCGCCTCGCTGGAGACGGAGCCGGAGCGGCGGACCGTGCGGAAGATCGTCCTTCCGACGGAGCTGATCGTCCGCGAGAGCTCGGGCGCCGCCTTGCGGCAGGGCGCCGAGGCGCGGCGATGAGGCGGGTCTGCGCGGGCGCGGACGACGGCGTCAATGGCACGGACGGCCTGCGCGCGCTGGAGGTCGCGCCCGCCGCCTACGGGTCGGCGACGCTCAAGCGCCCGGTTCGGCTCACGCGATGACTCGCGCGGGGACACGGACAATAGAGAACGGCCGATCGATACGATCGGCCGTTCGTTTCTTTGCGACCTTACAGCCGCTGCGGTAATTGCCAGCAATTGCGGACCATTTCGGAGATGCGTCCGGGATCCGCAATCGGTAATCGCGTTCGACCGCGGGGATAGCCAACCAACCCCCGCCGCCCGTACGGCTCATCCGCCCAAAGCATTTTCCAGCTCCGGCTTCGCGGCGGCCGTCTTCAGCTTGATCAACGGCAGGAGCACGACCGCCCCCGCGAGAATGAAAAGTCCCGCCAGCACGTACACGGACACGAGCGACAGCGCGGTCATGACCACGCTCGACAGCATCATCGTCACGACCATCGAGCCGGTGAAGAGCGGGCTCAGGAAGCCGTTCACCCGTCCGAGGAACGCATCCTCCGTATGCTGCAGCATGAGCGTGTTGATGCCGGCGTTGACGCTCGGGATAACGAGCCCGCTGGCGAATTGGAACGCGAGCGCCGCCGTATAGTTCGTGGTCAGCCCCATGCCCATGATCGTCAGGCCGACGATCGCCATGCTGCTCGTCATCAGCTTCGCCGGGGCGAGCTTGCTCGCGAACGCCATCGCCAGCACGCCGCCGACGATCATCGCCGCGCCGTTGACCAGCGAGAACCACTGCAGCGCTTCTTCCGGCTGCCCCAGCCGCTCCGTAATGAGGAAGATGCCCATCGGCTGTATCAGGCCGAGGCCGAACCCGACGGCGAAGAAGCCGCCGCCGAGCTTGCGAAGCACCCGGCTGGACCGAATATAGGCGAAGCCCGCCCGAATGTCCTCCCGCACGCTGCGCCGTTCCTGCGTTTCGGCTTCCCGGCTTTCCCGAGGCAGAAGCGACAGCGTGGCGGCCGACAGCAGGAACGCGACGCCCATGATGCCGATGGACGTCTCGATGCCGAAGCGCTGGTACACGAACATGCCGATGACCGGCCCGAAAATCATGAAGACGGCGAACATCGTTTGATGGAGCGACATCCCTTTCTGCAGCAGCCGTTCCGGGACGTACTGCTTGAACAGCTTCATGCTCGCGGGCTGCGAGAACTGCGACAGGATCGACGAGACCAGCGTCGCGAAGAAGACGGCCCGCCAGGAACCGAGCGCCATGGCCGCCAAGATCGCGAGAATGGAGGCGGCGCTCAGCAGGTCGCTGCCCACCATCGTCCGCTTCGGCCGCCAACGGTCCGCGAACGCGCCGCCGACGAACGAGAACGCGAAGATCGGCGCGAACTCCGCGACCGAGATGAGGGACACCGCGAAGGCGTCGTCGTTCGTCATGTGCTTGACGTACAGCAAAATCGCGATATTGCGCACCCAGATCCCGATTTCCAAAAACAACGTCGAGATTACAATCGTCTGCACGAACCGGTTGCGAAGCAGCGAAGAGGCCGGAGCCGGCCGATCGTCCGTCATCCTTTTCATCCTTCCGTCTATCGTAATAGGCGCTATCGTTTGGTGTCCTCTTCCACTTTACAAAACCGGCCGGATGCCCGAAAGGTGCGCCGGGATGAAAGCGTCCTCCATCGGGAGACCGACGGAAGGCGGGGCCGGCGGAGGATGCGACCGGGGATGCGCCGGCGGCGCGGAGCGGCCTCGCCGGCGAAAAAGCCCAAGCCGGGGCGCGCTCGCCTTGGCTTGGGCTTCGTTCACGGCCGGCAAGGGGGCCGCTCGCTTACTTATTCAGCATGCGGAACACTTGCTCGACGTCCTTGTCGCCGCGGCCGGACAGGTTGACGATCAGAATCCGGTCCTTGTCCATCGTCGGGGCGAGCTTCTTGGCATGGGCGATCGCGTGCGCGCTTTCGAGCGCCGGGATGATCCCCTCGACGCGGCTCAGCTCCTGGAACGCCGCCAGCACTTCCTCGTTGGAGACGGTGACGTACTCGGCGCGGCCCGTCACCTTCAGGTGGCTGTGCTCCGGCCCGATGCCCGGGTAGTCGAGACCGGCCGCGATGGAATACGTCGGCTTCGGATTGCCTTCCTCGTCGAGCAGCACCAGGCATTTGAAGCCGTGGATCAGGCTCGGCACGCCTTCGGTCAGCGTCGCCGCCTGGTCCGGCTCCACGCCGATCAGCCGCACGGACGGCTCGTCCAAGTAATGCGCGAACGCGCCGATCGCGTTGCTGCCGCCGCCGACGCAGGCGAGCACGGCATCCGGGAGACGGCCTTCCTTCTCGAGAATTTGCCGCTTCGACTCCTCGCTGATGACGGATTGGAAGTGCTTGACCATCGTCGGGAACGGATGCGGGCCGACGGCGGAGCCGAGCAGGTAGAACGTGTTCTGGTAATTGGCGACGAGGTCGTTCAGCGCTTCGTCGACGGCGTCCTTCAGGCGGCCTTGGCCTTTGGCGACCGGCACGACGGTCGCGCCGAGCAGCTCCATGCGGAAGACGTTGAGCGCCTGGCGGCGCGTATCCTCGGCGCCCATGTAGATGACGCAGTCCATGCCGAACATGGCGCAGGCCGTGGCGGTGGCGACGCCGTGCTGTCCGGCGCCCGTCTCCGCGATGACACGCTTCGCGCCCATCCGTTTGGCGAGCAGGATTTGGCCGATAACGTTGTTGATCTTATGCGCGCCGGTGTGATTGAGGTCTTCGCGCTTCAGGTAAATTTTGGCGCCGCCCCAAGCCTCCGTCAGCTGCTTGGCGAACGTCAGCGGATTTTCGCGGCCAACGTACTCGCGCAGGTAGTAGCGGAATTCTTCGTTGAACGCCGGGTCGTCCTTGTATGTATGGAATTGATCGCTTAAGTAATCCAGCACTTCCTGCAGCTCGGGCGGGACGAAGCTGCCGCCGAACTCGCCGAAGTAGCCGTCGGTCTTTACGTTTTCCGTCATTTTGCAAGCGCCTCCAATTTAGTATGGTCATCTCTTTCAGTTCTATGGTAGCATAATTCATAGCAACGGTCTTGGTAAAAACTCGGAACGCGGGCGAAATCTTGGAAACGCGATCATCGTCCGAAATCGGGATAAAACGAAGGAGGCATACTCGCAATGAGCGAAGTCGTAAAGCTCGGATTGATCGGGCTCGGCGAGGCGGCGCAGGTCATTCACCTGCCCGTGCTGCAAGCGATGGGGGACAAGTTCGAAATCACGGCGGTTTGCGACGTCTCGCCGGGACTCGCGCACGCGGTCGGGGAACAGTATCGCGTCGCGCGGCGGTACACGTCGGCGGAGGAGCTGCTGGACGACGAGGAAGTGGAAGCGGTGCTCGTGCTGAACAGCGACGAATACCATGCGGACTGCGTCGTCGGCGCGCTGCACCGGAACAAGCATGTTTTCGTGGAGAAGCCGATGTGCCTGAACGAGGCCGACGCGCGGCGGATCATCGCCGCGAAGAACGCGTCCGCCGGCAAGGCGATGGTCGGCTACATGCGCCGGTACGCGCCGGCGTTCGTGCAGGGCGTGGCGGAAGCGAAGAAGCTGGGCCGGATCAATTACGCGCGCGTGCGCGACATCATCGGGCCGAACAGCTATTTCATCCGCCAGACCGCGAACGTCGTTCGCTTCGACGACATTCCGGCCGAGCAGGCGGAGGATCGGCTCGTCCGCGGCGCCGCGCAGGTGAAGGAGGCGCTGGGCGAACGGGCGGAACGGTTTTACGGCACGTACCGTCTCATGGCGGGATTGAGCAGCCACGACTTGTCCGCGATGCGCGAGATGCTCGGCATGCCGTCGCGGGTGCTGGCGGCGTCCCGCTGGAACGACGGCCAGTTCATGAGCGCGATGTTTCAGTACGACGCGGGCTTCAACGCGCTGTTCGAGACCGGCATCGACCATCAGGGGCGGTTCGACGCCACGATCGAGGTCATGGGCGAGACGGGCACGGTCAAGGTCGACTACGACACGGCCTACATCCGCCATCTGCCGACGACGCTGACGGTGACGGAATCGGACGGCGAGACGTACAAGGAGCAGGTGATCCGCCCGACGTTTACGGACTCGTATACGATCGAGCTGCGGCAGTTCCACGACGCCATCGCGCACGGCGCGCCGATCAAGACGACGCCCGAGGACGCGGCGGAGGATCTGACGCTGTTCCGGATGCTGGTCGAAGCGATGGACGAGGCGGAGCAGCGGGCGGCCCGCGCGCAGGCGAGCCCGGTTTCGTAACGAATCGGGCGTGCCGGCGACGTTCGCGACATACCGACGGGAGAAGTTGAACAACCCGGCTTCAAAGCGTAATATAGGGTATGAAAGCGCTTGTATCTTACATTCCATTCGGGAGGCGAGAACATGACGGAAATCGCAATCATCGGAGCAGGACCGGCGGGCGGAAGCGCCGCGTTGTTCGCGGCCAAGGCCGGCAAGAAGACGCTGCTGATCGACAGCGATCAGAGCATCACGAAGAAAGCCTGGGTCGAGAACCACTACGGCGTGCCGGAGATCACGGGCCCGAACCTGGTCGAGACCGGCATTAACCAAGCGAAAAAATTCGGCGCCGAGTACGTGCAGGGCAAAGTGACCGAGATCGCCAAGACGGACGACGGCTTCCGGATCGCGACGGAATCCGGCCAATCGTACGACGCCAAAGTCGTCATCGTCGCGTCCGGCCTCTTCCTGGACTTCGCGGAGAAGTCCGGCCTGAGCACGAAACCGGGCACGGAGCCGCGGATCAAGACGATTCTCGACGCGGACGCCGAAGGCCGCACGAACGTGGCGGGCATCTGGGCGGCCGGCACATGCGCGGGCGTCAGCGTGCATACGATCGTGACCGCGGGCGACGGCGCGAAGGTCGCCATCAACGTCATCAGCGAGCTGAACGGCGCGCGGTACGTCGACCATGACTTGTTGAAATAATCGGCCTTATCCGAACGACGTGACCTCCCCGTCCTCCGGAGCGCCGGCAGCCGCCGCCGCCCCAGAGGACGGGGAGTTTTTATTTGCCCGCCGGCAGGAAACGCCGGGCGGATCGGGGAATGTGTTAGTTGCAAACGCTTTAACGAGAGGCGCGCCGTCCCGCGCGCAAACCAGTATCGGAGGGGTTCGGCATGCGGCTGACGCAAGCGCAAATCGATTATTTCGAGACGTTCGGCTTACTGAAGTTTCCGCAACTGATGGTTGACCGGCTGGATTGGATCGTCGGCGAATTCGCGAAGACGTTTCCCGGGACGAACAAGCACGACGGCACGAAGCGCACCTGCGTCGTTCCGTTCATCGACCAGCGCATGTCCGTGCTGCTCGACGATCCGCGCATTCTCGCGATCGGCCGGTCGCTGCTCGGCGACGATTTCAACTACATGGGGAGCGACGGCAACTACTATACCGGCGATACCGGCTGGCACCGCGACGGCTACCACGAGAAGTACCGGCATCTGAAAATCGCCTTCTACCTCGACCGGCTGGACGGCGGAAGCGGCGCCCTGCGCGTCATTCCGGGCAGCCACCGGCTGCGGGACAACTACGCCGGGGACCTGACGGCGCGCATGCGGAATCCGCGCGCGTCCTGGGAGATCGAAGGCGCCGACGTGCCCGCGGTCGTGCTCGACGTCGTGCCCGGCGATCTGCTCGTGTTCGACCATAATACGTTCCACTCGTCGTGGAACGGCAGCGCGAACCGCCGCATGTTCACGATCAACCTATGCCAGCGGTACGCCGAGGAGGATCTGCAGGAGCTGCGGGATTATATCGGGACGGCGGCGAGATTTTGGATCGATCGCGCCTATTCCGAGACGATGATGCGCACGGCGACGCCGGAGCGGCTCGTTCATCTGGAGCAGGTGATGGCGAACGACGGCCATCTGGCCGCGCTGAGCGCCAAGGCGCGCCTCGAGATGGCGGAGCCGGCGCGGGGCTGAGGCGGCCGGCCGTCGAGGGAGCGGATGCGGGGCACGGCCGTGACCGCGCGGCGCCGGCACTGCACGCCGAAGCTCCGCTTGGCTGCGGCGGCGGGGGCCATGTCCTTGCGGCGCTAACGCCGCTTGGCGTACCGCTGCATGGCCAGGCGCCGCTGAGCGCATAGCGCCGCATGGCGGCAGGCACTAACGCCGCTTCGAATACCGCCGCCGCTTCCGCCGCGACCCGCGCCGGTACGACGCGGTATCCGCGACGCCCTCGGCCGCTTCCCCGCCGGCGGGGCTGTTCGTTTCTTCGTTGTTTTCGACGACGTCCTTCGTTTGGTCGCGTCCGACGATCGGGAGAATGTCGGCGTTGCCGAACAGGATCGTCCCGTTGTTGGTTACGATAATCGCGGTTTGAATCCAGCAGGCCATTCGCATCAGCGTCCTCATAGCTAGTCGTTGCTCCAGCTTATGTCCGGCGATGGATGCCCGAATTGGCGCATGTCCCCCATCCGGCATAATGGCCGTACGTCCGGGAAAGGAATTCCATCGCCGCTTTCGATTCTACCGCCGGTTGAATCGGCCGCTTCAACCGACGTTTGATAGAGCGGAAGCGGACGGCATGCTATGCTGAACCCAGACAGTGCGCACTGTAAATTTCGTTATCGGAGGCGGTTCGGAATGGAAATGCGGAAGATCGGCGCTTATATCTCCAGATTAAGAAAAGAAAAAGGCATGACGCAGGCGGAATTCGCCGAACGGTTAAACTTGAGCCATCAGGCGGTATCGAAATGGGAGCGCGGCGAGTCGCTTCCGGATATCGGCACGCTGCCGGCCATTGCCCGGCTGCTCGGCACGTCCATCGACGAGCTGCTCGAAGGCGAGCGACGGGCGCCAGCCGCGCCGGCAGAGGCGGTTGCCGCGGAAGCCGCCGTCGCCGCGGCTGAGGAGGCCGCAGCGGATGAGGCGGAGGCTGAGGCGGCGGAAGCAGAAGCGGCGGAATCGCCGGCCGTGGAGGCAGCGGCCGAGCGCGAGGCGGCGGAACCGGAGGCCGTGCCGGCAGCGGAGGCGGAAGAAGAGGCTGCAGCGGCGCCGGCCGCGGAAGCAGCGGCTGAAGAAATCGCGGCGCCGCCAGCGGAGGCGGAAGCCGCAGCGGTCGCGGAAGCGGTCGCAGAAGACGAAGACGCGATCGGCGAAGCGGACGAACGCGCGGAAGCCGAGCGGGAGCAAGAGGCCGCCCGCGACAAGCGCCGCGAAGGACTTCCGACTTTGGATTCGATTTTGCAGCTCGCGCCGTTTCTCGGCAGCGACACGATCGACGCGATGCTCGGCTATGTCGAGGACGGTCTGCTGGATGCGGACGTCCTGCACGCGCTCGCTCCGTTCATCGGCAAAGCTTCGCTCTCCCGCATGGTGGACCGCGCGGCCGCAGGCAAGCTCGAGATGAGCCATCTCGTCGGCCTGGCGCCGTTCCTGGACGGCGATCAGCTCGAGCGGCTCGTGCTGAAGAGCGACGCGAGCACGCTCGATTGGGAATCCATTCACGCGCTGGCGCCGTTCATCGGCCGCGGCACGCTGGACCGTCTCGCCGACCGGGTCATCGACGGCACCATCGACGTCGAGCATATCGTCGGCCTAGCGCCGTTCCTGTCCCGGGAAAGCATCGGGAAGCTGCTGGAGCATGCGGAGTCCGGCGCGCTCGGCGCCGACGTCCTCTCGAGCCTGGCGCCGTTCATGGACAAGGCGTCGCTGGAACGGCTCGTCCGGCGCATGCTGGAGCGGACGCTGTCGCGCGCCGCGGAGTGAGCCGAGGAGGAGGAGCCCGAACGATGAGCAGAACCGCTGCGATTCCGATGTTGGCGGTCGATGACGCCGGGCGCGCCATCGCCTTTTACAAGCGCGCCTTCGGCGCCGTAGAAATCAGCCGGATGACGACGGACGACGGGAAAATCGCCCATGCCGAGGTGAAGGTCGGGGAAGCCCGGATCATGGTCGCGGACGAGTTTCCCGGACATAACCAGTCGGCCGCGTCGCTCGGCGGCACGCCCGTTATCCTGTACGTATACGTCGGCGACGTCGACAAGACCGTGACGAGGGCCATCCTCGAAGGGGCGGAGGTTCTTCGTCAGGTACAAGACCAACCGCACGGCGACCGGGTCGGGAAGATCGAGGATCCCTTCGGCCATGTGTGGATGCTCGCGACTCCGATCGGGAGATGAAGCGGCGCACATAGGCAGACGCGTAGGAAGCAGCCGCGGCTGCCTCCTTCGCTTTTCTTTTGCGGTATAAGACCTGGCCGGCGCGAGCGAAACGGACCGCGTTTTACAGATATTAGCAGGGTTTGGCTTTCGGTTGTCGAAGTATGTACGGAACCGACCGGATGTACGGATTGATAAGGGAGGCGAAACGATGAAGAAACTGTTCGAATACAACTGGCAGGTGCGAAACGAGTGGTTCGACTGGTGCGAGACGGTGGACGAGCAGGAACTGTTGAAGCGGCGGACGGGCGGGCCGGGAAGCATTCTCTACACGCTGTTCCATATCGCGGAATGCGAATTCGCTTGGATCAACTCGCTGCAGGGGAACCCGGACCAAGGAGAGCCGCCGTTCGAGGACTACGCGAGCTTGCGGAAGGTAAAGGCGTTCTCGGAGCAATGCCATGCGACGGTCGCGCCGTTCGTGCAGGCGTGGAACGATGGCATGGAGCACCTGGTGTTGACCGGCGAAGGGCCGCCCGGACAGCGGGAAAGCTTCGCGTACGGGGAAGTGATGCGGCATGTCATCGCCCACGAGATTCATCACGTCGGCCAGCTGTCCGTCTGGTCCCGCGAGCTCGGCAAGCAGCCGGTGACCGCGAATTTGATTCGACGGGGCTTGTACAAGACGCAAGAGGCGAACTGATCCGCCGATCCATGGAAAGAGGCCGTCGTTAGCCGACGGCCTTTTTGTCGCGCGGTTTTCCATCTGCGGCTTATTGAAGAGAACGCACGCAATGGGCGAACGGGTCATCCCGTTTTCGTTATTTCGCGATAACCGCGAGGACTTTCCGGAGCGGAATGAATATTTTCGTCCCCAGCGGGGTTTTCAGCACCACGATGCCGTTGCGCACGATCAGGACGCGGCCGCCGATTTCGTGCCCCGACGTGGTCTTGATCACGATGAATTTGCCGCGATAGCGCTTCAGAAGACTAAGCATGGAGATCCCTCCTTTCAACAAGCCTCCGATTCTATTAATATGAGAAAGCAGGCGGATGGTTTGGGCTTGTATACGCGCCAATCAAAATAAAATAGATTCGCCGGAGAACCGGTGGCCGCGCAAAGGTTAAGCCAAGATCGAAAGGAAGGTGCAGGATGATGGAACAACCCGTCTACGTACGGTTCGCGCAGGAAGCCGACGCCGCGGAATTGGCGGCGATGCACGCGCGCAACCGCGCGTTTTTCGAAGCCTTCTCGCCCGGCAGGCCGGATGCGCATTACACGGAGGCGCACCAGCGCCAAGCCATAATCGAAACGCAGGCCGACAGGGAGGCCGATCGCCGCTATAACTTCCTCGTCTGCCTTGCGGAGGACGACCGGGTGATCGGCGACGTGCAGCTGTCCTTCGTGGCGCGGGGCGCGCTGCAGAGCTGCATGATCGGCTACAGCCTGGATCAAGCGCACAACGGCAAGGGCTACATGACGGAGGCCGTGAAGCAGGTGGTCCGCTATGCGTTCGAAACGCTGAAGTTTCACCGGATCGTCGGGGAGGCGTCGCCGCGGAATCCCGGCTCGATCCGCGTGCTCGAGCGCGCCGGCTTCCAAAAGGAAGGAATCGCGCGCAGCAACGTGAAGATTAACGGGGTGTGGGAGGATCATCAGGTGCTGGCGATCATCAATCCCGAGGACGGCTAGGCACCGCCGAAGCAGGCTTCGAAGCGGGCGGCCGTTCGGTTCGGCTGCCTCGCTTTTGAATGCCCTCGCCTTGATTGCCTTCGCTTTGATTGCCTCGCTTTGATTCCCTTGCCTCGATTGCCTCGCCCCGGCCGATCGAAAAATTAACCGGCCGTCGCCACAAACGCGGGATTTGCTGCTATAATAGCGGCAACTATGAAAGCGCTGTTCAGCGGAGGCTGCCTGCCCATGAACCTGATTCGCCGTTACGCGGTCCTGCCGTCCCTCAAAGGGAGGCTAATCGTGATCCTGCTTATCGCCGCGGTCATTCCGAGCTTGCTGACCGGGTATATTTCGTATCGCTGGATCTATGTCGTGCAGACGCAAAAAATCGAAAAGGATTGGCTGGCCAAAGTCTCGCGGGACCGGGACGAGCTCGACCGGAAGCTGGAGGAGCTCGGACGGGTGTCCCAGCTGCTGGACGTCGAAGGCGGCATCGGCCGGGAGGTCGTCCAATTCATATCGAGCCGCGATTCCTACCAGCGGTCCGTGTTGTACCGGAATATTTCCCAATCCGTGGCGAACGTCAATTTCTCCAATCCGAACGTCGGCGTCATGTTCTTCTATGCGCCGAACCTCGAAGAGCCGCTATTGTTCCCCAACACGAACGCGAAGCTGGCGTTCGATCCGAAAGCGCTGCCGGTGTTTTACACGCAGAAGCTGTTTACCTTCTTCGGCCCCCACGCTTCCCTCGACCCCGGGGAGCGCAAATTCCCGGTCTTCTCGCTGCTGCGCAAGCTGGAATACGGGCACGGCCAGTATCTGTACGCCTACGTCGAAACGAATACGACGGGACTCGAGGACATGTTCGCGCCGGGCGGCGGCCGGACCGCGGCCGACTCGGACGCCCCGGTCTATTACGTGCTCACGGATCCGGACGGCGGCATCGCCTACAGCACCCTGGGCGGCGCGGCGCCGGCAGGCAGCCGCTTCCGGGATAATGGAACCGCTTACAAATCCTTCCGGGCGGATGGGCTTCACGGCTGGACCATCTTGCAGCTGATCCCCAAAGCCTCGTATAACCGCGAACTCAACCGCTGGTTGCGGGAATTCGGCTTGTTCGCTTCGCTCTCGCTGCTGCTCGGCGTGTTCCTGGCGTGGCTGATCTGGCGCATGGTGTACCGTCCGATCCGCATCATCAACAAGGAGATTACGCGGTTCGGCTATAACCAGTCGACGACGAACGTCTCCGCCACCGGCCTGACGGAATTCAACCGGATCTTGACCAACTTCCAGCAGATGAGCCGGCGCATCGGCGAGCTGATCGCGGACGTGGAGGAGAAGGAGAAGCGCCGGGGGCAGCTCGAGGTGGAGAAGCTGCTCGTGCAGATCAACCCGCATTTTCTGCACAATACGCTGAACACGATCCAGTGGCTCGCCCGCATGCAGGGCCAGACGAATATCTCCCGGCTCGTGTCCGTATTCACCCGCGTGCTGCACTACAACCTCGGCAAGAAGAACATGCTGGTGACCGTCCGGGAGGAGGTCGAGGCGATCCGGGATTACATCGAGCTGCAAAATATCCGCTACGATCATTCCTTCAACGTGGGGGTCGACGTCGATGCCGCCCTGCTGGAGCTGCCCATCCCGCGGTTCATCCTGCAGCCGATCGTCGAGAACGCGCTCTATCACGGCTTCGACGCGGACGAAGGCGGCGAGATCGACGTCCTCATCCGCCGGGACGGAAGCAGCCTGCTGCTGCAGGTGCGCGATAACGGGCGGGGCATTCCCGAGGCGCAATTGGCGGAGCTGCTGGACCGGCGCGAGCCGGCGAACGCGTCGGGGCTCGGGATCGGCCTGCGGTACGTGAAGCAGATGCTCGCGGTGTACTACGGCGCCGCGGCCGCCTTGACGATGGAGAGCAAGCCGGGGAACGGGACGGTCATTACGATCCGGCTTCCCCTGGACACGACGGGAGGGACCGGCATTGATTCAAGCGTTGATCGTGGATGACGAGCATTTGGTGCGCAAAGGCATGCGGCTGCTGTTTCCTTGGCAGAAGTACGGGGTGGAGATCGCCGGGGAGGCGGCCAGCGGCGAGAAGGCGCTGCAGCTGCTGCGGACGCATCCCGTCCAGCTGCTCCTGACCGACATTACGATGCCCGGCATGTCGGGCCTCGAGCTAATCCGGGAGGCGCATCGGCACGATCCGGCCATTAAAGCGGTCATTCTGACATGCCATCAGGACTTCGACTACATTCAAGAGGCGCTGCGCTTGGGCGCGGTCGACTATATCGTGAAAACCCAGCTGGAAGAGATGGATCTCGACCAGGCGATGGAACGGATCGTTCGGGCCGTTCGGGCGGAATCGCCCGGACCGCGTCCGGACAACGCGGCGGACGCGCCGGCGGCGCGGCGAATCGCCGAGACGGCGGGCGGCGTGCTATGGATCATGGACGACGCCAAGTTCGACGCTCTTCTCGAGGCGATCGCGCACCGGAAGCCGGACGCCGCGCAAGGCCGGGACATCTGGCAGTTCGCGATGGACCGCTGGCGGCTGAGC
>NZ_JAGGDJ010000100.1 GCF_017652985.1 Paenibacillus artemisiicola | reverse complement strand
TCGGGAGCGCCGCCCGAGCCGCCGCCGCTCCCGGCCTGCCGGACTACGCGCTCCGTGCCGGCGCCCGCCGTGCCGGCCGGCTCGCCGCCGTCCTTCCAATCGCCGCCGTTCTCCATATCGCCTGCGCCTCCTTTTTCCCTTCGGCTAGCTCTTCAGCAGCTCGCCCGATATGACGATCCGGTGGATCTCGTTCGTCCCTTCGTAGATCTGCGTCACCTTCGCGTCCCGAAACAGCCGCTCCGCCGGATGCGCCTCCGTCAGCGCGTCCGGGCCGCACCATTGCAGCGTCCGCGAGGCGACGCGGACGGCCGCGTCGCTGGCGGCCAGCTTCGCCATCGACGACTCCTTCGCGCACGCCCGGCCGCGCCGCAGCAGGTCCGCCGCGCGGTAGACGAGCAGCGCCGCCGCCTCGACCTGCGCGGCCAAGCCCTCCAGCTCCGCCGCCGCTTCGCCCCGCAGGCTCCGCGGCACCCGGGGCAGCTCGGCTTCCGCCAGCGCCAGCGCGGCCCGCGCGATGCCGAGCGCCTGCGCGCCGATGCCGATCCGGCCGCCGCTCAAGGCCGACTTCGCGATGCGGAAGCCCTCGCCCTCGCCGCCGAGCCGCTGCGCCGCCGGCACCCGCGCTTCCTCCAGGATCAGCTCGCACGTGTTGGAGCCGCGGAGCCCCGTCTTCCGCTCCTTGCGGCCGACGGCGAAGCCGGGCGTATCCTTGCCGACGAGGAAAGCCGTGATTCCGCCGCCGGCCCGCGGCTTCGTCCCCGACGGCTGCGCCGCTCCCGGCTCGCCCGGCACGACCGCGAACAGCACGTACTGATCGGCCTCGCCGGCGTTCGTGATGAAGACCTTCGTGCCCGTCAGCACGTAATCGTCGCCGTCGCGCGCGGCGGTCGTGCGGATCGTCGACGCGTCCGAGCCGGCGTGCGGCTCCGTCAGCGCGAACGCCCCGAGCCACGCGCCCGACGCCAGCAGCGGCAGGCAGCGCCGCTTCTGCGCCTCCGTGCCGTGATATACGATCGGCAGCGTGCCGACCGACGTGTGCACCGCGAGGATGACCCCGGCCGCCGCGCTGACCCGCGAGATTTCCTCGAGCGCCAGCATATAGGCCACCATGCCGTGACCGCCGCCGCCCCAGGCGGCCGGCACCGGCAGGCCGAGCAGTCCCTCCCGCGCCATCGCGTCCACGAGCGCCCGCGGGAACGCGTCGGTCGTTTCCATCGCCCGGACCGCCGGCGCGACCTCGGCCTCCGCGAACGCGCGCGCCTTGGCCCGCAGCGCCTCCTCTTCCTCCGTGAACCGGAACCGCATCCGGGGATCAGCCCCCTTCCGCGCCGGCGTATTCGTAGAAGCCCCGGCCGCTTTTGCGTCCGAGCCAGCCCGCCTGGACGTAGTTCCGCAGCAGCGGGCAGGGCCGGTATTTGGAGTCCCCGAAGCCCTCGTGCAAAATCTCCATGATCGCGAGGCATGTGTCGAGCCCGATCAGATCCGCCAGCGCCAGCGGGCCCATGGGATGGTTCATGCCCAGCTTCATGATTCCGTCGACCGTCTCGGCCGATGCCACGCCTTCGTACACGGCGTAGACCGCCTCGTTGATCATCGGCATGAGAATCCGGTTGCTCGCGAAGCCGGGGTAATCCCGCACCTCCAGCGGCGTCTTGCCCATCCGCTTCGCCAGCGCGGCCGCTTCGTTGAAAGTCTCGTCGCTCGTGCGCAGCCCGCGCACGAGCTCCACCAGCTTCATGACCGGCACCGGGTTCATGAAGTGCATGCCGACGACCTGCTCCGGCCTGCCCGTTGCCGACGCCAGCGCCGTCACCGACAGCGACGACGTATTGCTCGCCAAAATCGTCCCTTCCGCGCATATCGCGTCGAGCGCGGCGAAGATCCGCTTCTTCACGGCCATGTTCTCCGTCGCCGCCTCGATGACGAGATCGGCGCCGATCGCCGCGCTCAAATCGCCGCACGGCACGATGCGCGCCAGGGCGGTCGCGGCCGCCTCCGGCGTATAGCGCCCTTTCGCCGAGCCGCTCATCAGCGACAGGCCGATCCGTTCGACCGCCGCGGACACGCGCGCGTCGTCGGTATCGTGCAGCAGCACGCGGCACCCCGCGAGCGCCGCCGATTGCGCGATCCCGCCGCCCATCTGTCCCGCGCCGACGACGGATATCGTATTGATGCTCATCTTGCCAGCCCCTTCCTCCTGCTTCGCGCCTGCTCGCGCGCTCCCCGCCCCGCTAACCGTCCACCCGCAGCAGCAGCGCGTCCCCTTGGCCGCCGCCGCTGCAGATCGCGGCGATGCCGAGGCCCCCGCCGCGCCGGCGAAGTCCGTTCGCGAGCGTCGCCACGATGCGCGCGCCGCTCGCGCCGACCGGATGGCCCAGCGCGATGGCGCCGCCGTGCGCGTTCACTTTCTCGCTGTCCCAGCCGAGCAGGCGGCCGCAGGCGAGGACGACCGCCGCGAACGCTTCGTTCACCTCGAAGCGGTCGATATCCGCCAGCTGCAGGCCCTGCCGCCGCAGCAGCTTCTGCACGGCGAGCGCCGGGGCGATCGCGTACAGCCGCGGCTCCACGCTGACCGTCGCGTGCCCGGCGACCGCGGCGAGCGGCGCGATGCCTTCGCGCAGCGCGCGGTCCTTGGACGCCGCGATCACGACCGCCGCTCCGTCGTTCAGCCCCGGCGCGTTGCCGGCCGTGATCGTGCCCGTGCCGTCGGCGCAAAACGCCGGCCGCAGCGCGGCGAGCTTCTCCAGGCTCGTGTCGCCGCGCGGCGCTTCGTCCGTGTCGATCGCGAACACGTGGCTCTTGGCGGGCGTCCCGCTGGCGAGCGGCACCGGCACGATCTCCGAATGGAAGACGCCCTGCAGGATGCCCTGGACGGCGCGCTCGTGGCTGCGCAGCGCCCACTCGTCCTGCTCGGTGCGGGAGATGCCGTACTCGGCGGCGATGCTCTCGGCGTAGTCGCCCATATGCCGGCCGCCGAAGGCGCAGGTAAGCCCGTCGCGCAGCACCAGATCGACCGCGGCGCCGTCGCCCATGCGCCGCCCGAAGCGGAAATCCGGCAGCGCGTACGGAACGCCGCTCATGCTCTCCATGCCGCCGGCGGCGACGATCTCCGCGTCCCCCGCGGCGATGATCTGCGCCGCGAGCGTGATGCTGCGCATGCCGGAGGCGCATACCTTGTTCACCGTCTCGGCGGGCACCTCGACGCCGAGTCCGGCATACCGGGCGGCTTGGCGGGCCGGATTTTGCCCCGCGCCGGCCTGCACCGCCATCCCCATGATGACCTCCTCGACCGCCAGCGAGGAGATCCCGCTCCGCCGCAGCGCGCCCTGCAGCGCCAGACCGCCGAGCTCCGTCGCCGAATGGCCTTTCAAGGCGCCGCCGAACTTGCCGAACGGCGTGCGCGCGCTTCCGATCAGGACCGTTTCAGCCACCGCGTTCGCCTCCCTTTCCCGCCCCGCGCCGCGTCCGCGGCAAGCGGTCGAGCGCCGTGAACATCTGCACCGCTTTCGCGTCCCGCATGTACCGCTCGACGGGATATTCCTTCATATAGCCGTACCCGCCGTACACCTGCACGGCCTGAATGCCCGCAGGTCGGGAGGGCACACGTCTGAGCTCCAGTCACCAGGTCATCCCGCATGCCGGCTTCTGCCTGAGAAGAGGGGGGGGGGGGGGGGGGGGGGGGGGGGGGGGGGGGGGGGGGGGGGGGGGGGGGGGGGGGGGGGGGGGGGGGGGGGGGGGGGGGGGGGGGGGGGGGGGGGGGGGGGGGGGGGGGGGGGGGGGGGGG
>NZ_JAGGDJ010000099.1 GCF_017652985.1 Paenibacillus artemisiicola | reverse complement strand
GTTCGCCGGCCGCGCGCCGGGACGCGCGTCCGCGCCGCCGACGAGCGGCCGCGGGCGCCTGCGTCCCGCGCTCCGGCAAGTTGCGGCGAAGCGTTTCGCTCGGCGGCGATCCCCGCCGCGCGGTCCCGTTCGTTTTGTCGCGCGCCTCGTTTCCCTTCGCCGGCCTCCTGGTGCGTTTCCGCCGAGATGGACGATTATGAGGAGGATGTGCGAAATGACGATCATGACGAATCCGCTGCCGGGAAGCCGCAAAGTATACGCGGAAGGGAGCCGGCCCGACATCCGCGTGCCGATGCGCGAGATCGGCCTGACGCCGACGGAAGGAAGGAACGGCGGCGCGCGGCCGAACGCGCCGATCGCCGTGTACGACACGAGCGGCCCTTACACCGACGAAGCGTACGAGACGGACGTAAGACGGGGACTGCCGGCGCTGCGCGGCGGCTGGATCGCGGAGCGCGGCGATACGGAGGCGTACGAGGGACGGACGATCGCGCCGCTCGACAACGGGTTTCATAGCGAGTCGGCCGCATCTCGCGGGGCGGAGACGTTCCCGGGCTTGACGCGGCGGCCGCTGCGGGCGCGCGAGGGCGGGAACGTGACGCAGCTGCATTACGCGCGGCGCGGCATCGTGACGCCGGAGATGGCTTTCATCGCGATCCGCGAGGGCATGGCGCCGGAGTTCGTGCGGGACGAGGTGGCCGCCGGGCGGGCGATCATTCCCGCGAACGTCAACCATCCCGAGAGCGAGCCGATGATCATCGGGCGCGCTTTTCACGTGAAGATCAACGCCAACATCGGCAATTCCGCCGTCGCGTCGTCGATCGAGGAAGAGGTCGAGAAGATGACGTGGGCGACGCGCTGGGGCGCCGACACGATCATGGACCTGTCCACCGGCAAGAACATCCATACGACGCGCGAATGGATCGTCCGCAATTCGCCCGTGCCGGTCGGCACGGTGCCGATCTACCAGGCGCTCGAGAAGGTGGACGGCAAGGCGGAGGACCTGACGTGGGAGGTATTCCGCGACACGCTGATCGAGCAGGCGGAGCAGGGCGTGGACTATTTTACGATTCACGCGGGCGTGCTGCTCCGTTATATCCCGCTCACGGCGAAGCGCGTCACGGGCATCGTGTCGCGCGGCGGCTCGATCCTGGCGGCGTGGTGCCTGGCGCATCATCGGGAGAATTTCCTGTACACGCATTTCGAGGACATCTGCGAGATCATGAAGCGTTACGACGTGGCCTTCTCGCTCGGGGACGGCCTGCGCCCGGGCTCCATCGCCGACGCCAACGACGAGGCGCAGTTCGCGGAGCTGGAGACGCTCGGCGAGCTGACGCGGATCGCGTGGAAGCACGACGTGCAGGTCATGATCGAAGGGCCGGGCCACGTGCCGATGCACCTGATCAAGGAGAACATGGACCGCCAGCTCGAGGTCTGCCAAGAGGCGCCGTTCTATACGCTCGGGCCGCTGACGACGGACATCGCGCCGGGCTACGACCACATCACGTCGGCGATCGGGGCCGCGATGATCGGCTGGTTCGGGACGGCGATGCTCTGCTACGTGACGCCGAAGGAGCACCTCGGCCTGCCGAACCGGGAGGACGTAAAGGACGGCGTCATCGCGTACAAGATCGCGGCCCACGCCGCCGATCTCGCCAAGGGCCATCCCCGGGCGCGTCTGCGCGACGACGCCTTGTCGAAAGCGCGGTTCGAATTCCGCTGGAAGGACCAGTTCCACCTGTCGCTCGATCCGGAGCGGGCGATGGCGTACCACGACGAGACGCTGCCGGCGGAGGCGGCGAAGTCGGCGCATTTCTGCTCCATGTGCGGGCCGAAGTTCTGCAGCATGCGGATCACGCAGGACATCCGGGATTACGCGGAGGCGAACGGGCTGGAGACGCGCGAGGCGATCGAGGCCGGCATGAAGGAGCAGGCGAGGGCGTTCCGTTCGGGCGGCGGGGCGATTTATTCGTAGGCGCGGCCGGCGCATTCCGCGGATACGCCTTGCGGCGTCCGGCGGGGAGGCGCCTCCGGCTTCGGAGGCCGTACAAGCGAGAGGAGAAGAAGCATGGAGAAACGAGACTGGCGTGATTTCAAGCTGTACGCGATTACGGCGGCGAACTATCATCCCGGCCGGGGGCTGCTGGAGGTCATGGAGCAGGCGATCCTCGGCGGCGCGGACATCGTGCAGCTGCGGGCGAAGGACGCCTCGAAGGAGGAGCTGCTGCGGGATGCCCGGGCGCTGCGCGAGCTGACGGCCCGGTACGGGGTGCCGTTCATCGTCAACGACCATATCGACGTCGCGCTCGAGGTCGGCGCGGACGGGGCGCATTTCGGGCAGGACGATATGCCGCTCGCGGAAGCGAGGCGGATTCTGGGGCCGGACGCCATCATCGGCATCTCGACGCACAGCCTGGAGCAGGCGCTGGCGGCGGAGCGCGGGGGCGCCGACTACATCGGCGTCGGCCCGGTCTTCCCGACGGGCACGAAGCCCGGCCGGGCGGCGGTCACGACGGCGTACGTGCGCGAAGCGGCGGCGAACGTGTCGATTCCATGGGTCGCCATCGGCGGCATCACGCTCGCGAACGCGGACGAGGTGCTGGCGGCCGGCGCGACGCGGCTCTGCGCGGTGTCCGCGATCGTCGGCGACGCGCGTCCCGCGGACGTCTGCCGGGCGTTCCGGGCGCGGATCGACGCGGCGGAGCGGGGCGCGGGGGTTAGCGCGCCGGCGGCCATCGCGGTCGTCGTGAACGGGCGCCGCGAGGAGACGGCCGCGCGGACGGTCGCGGAGCTGGTGGAGGCGCTCGGCCTGGCGGGCAAGAGCCTCGTCGTCGAGCTGAACGGCGTCATCGTCGCCCGCGAAGCGTGGGAGACGGCTGCGCTGGCGGACGGGGCGGCGCTGGAGCTGGTGCATTTCGTGGGAGGAGGGTGAAGCGAATGGCGGAGATGGAAGCGATGGGTTATCGCGCGGAAGAGGATTGGCTCGAAATCGGCGGCAAGCGGCTGCGGTCGCGGTTCTTCCTCGGCACGGGCCGGTTCCCGAGCCCGGCGGTGTTCCGGCTGGCGCTGGAGGCGTCGGCGGCGGAGGTCGTCACGTTCGCGGTGCGCCGCGTCAATCTCGATTACGCGGAGGACGATGCGATTCTGCAGCATATGGACGGAAGCGGTTATATCTACCTGCCGAACACGTCGGGCGCGGGTAATGCCGACGAGGCGGTGCGGATCGCCAAGCTGGCGCGGGCGGCGGGGCTCAGCGACTGGATCAAGGTCGAGATCAGCGCCAATCCGCGCACGCTGCTGCCGGATCCGATCGAGACGCTGCGGGCGACGGAGCGTCTCGCGCGCGAGGGCTTCGTCGTGCTGCCGTATACGTCGGACGATCCGATCCTGTGCAAGCGTCTCGAGGAAGCCGGCGCGGCGGCCGTCATGCCCGGCGGCGCGCCGATCGGCACGGGGCTCGGCCTGCTGAACCCGTACAACCTCGGCCTGATCGTGGAAGAGGCCGGGGTGCCGGTCATCGTGGACGCCGGCATCGGCGCCGCGGCCGACGTCGTGCAGGCAATGGAGCTCGGCGCCGCCGGCATCCTGGCGAATACGCCGGTCGCCAAGGCGCAGGATCCGGTCGGCATGGCGCGGGCGATGCGCCTGGCCGTGGAGGCGGGTCGGCTGGCGTACCTGTCCGGCCGGATTCCGAAGCGCCGCTACGCCTCGGCCAGCAGCGAGGCGGAAGGCGTGTCGCCGCTGGCGGCGAGCGCCGCCGCGGGCGCGCGGCCGGACGAGCCGGACGGCCGCGGATGAGCCGGCGCGTCGTCGTGCTCGACGGCGGCATCGTCGGCCTCGGCTGCGCGTTCGAAGCCGCCCTG
>NZ_JAGGDJ010000098.1 GCF_017652985.1 Paenibacillus artemisiicola | reverse complement strand
GCGCTGCGCGTCGCCGGCGCGGCGCTCGCCGCCGGCGTGATCGCGCTCCAGAGCGCGCGGGGCGCCGCGCTCGTCGCGTGGCAGGCGGACGAGCCACCGGCCGTATACCGGCTCGCGCAGGGGCTGGGCGAGCTGGCGGCGGCCCAGCCGGACCGGCGGTTCGTCGTCTACACGTGGGAGGAGACGCGCGTGCTGCAGTACCTGCGCGTGCCGGTGACGAACCGCCGCATCGAGACGTTCGCCTATTTCATGGCGGACGTGCAGGCCGATCCCGGCGCGACCGTGCTGCTGACCGACCACGTGCTGCACGGCTTCGAGGCGCAGGTCGGCTCGCTGGCGGACAAGGTGAAGCCGATCGCCGAGTATAGCGGCGATCCGCTGTTCGAGCCCGTATACCACGACATCACGCTGTACGAATGGATAGGCGGGCGGTGAGCCGCTAACGGCCGCCCGCCCGGGGGCCAGCACGAAGGAGCGGCCGCCCGCCGGCAAGAACGCGGCCGCCCGAAAGCGGTTCAGGAACCTATTGACACGCTAAATGAAAATGATTATCGTTGTTAACGAGCATATGACTTCGCGGCGCCGTCTGGGCGCGGCGACGATCGCCACGCTACCGGAAAAAGGTGAACTGCAATCATGCGCACGATGCTGAAGACCGCGATGCTGTTCGTCGCGCTGTTTCTCGCGCTCGCGCCCTCGGGCGCCTGGGCGTATTCGTACGGCGACGCCAACAAAGAGGACGTGGCCGAGACGTTCAAGCTGGTCGTCTCCTCGCTCGGCAAGTCGCCGGCGGATTGGAAAACGGCCGAAGCCGCGCACAAGGAACGGCGCGAAGAGATCGTCTCCCACTTCGGCGAGGAAGTGGCGGCGACCTTGGACGCGAACCTGAAGGCCCGCGACGCGGACCTGACCATTGCCAATTACAAAGCGATCCTGATCATGAATTTGGATCGCCGTTTCGATAACGCGCTGCAGAGCATCGCCGACTACACGCAGGCGAAGCTGCTGCTGGCGAAAGCCCGGGCGACCTACGAGGCGCTCGCGCCGTACGCGGAGGCGAAGCTGTCGCCGGAAGCGTTGAACGGCTTGAACGCCGATTTCGACGCCGCGTTGGACGCGATCGGCAATCCCGGCCTGTTCGGGGTCGGCCAGAAGGACGCCGACGCGGAAGCGCTGAAGGCCGATGCCAACAAGATTTACGGCGCGCTCAAGCCGCTGTTCCCGTATGCGCCGGCGGCCGGCGGAGGCAAGAATCCGGACGAAGCCGCGCAGGCGGCCGAGCCGGACGCGATCGACGGCACCAAGCAGCACGCCGCCATGGCCCGGGAGTCGAAGACGAATCCCGCGGTAACCGTCGGCGTCATCGCCGGCATCGTCGTCGTGGGCGGCGGCGCCGTATGGGCGGCGCGCCGAAAGGGCTGGCTGTAGACGGACGGAAGGGGACCGCAAGCGGCGGCCCGGGCGCGAATCAGGTTAGGAGTGAGCATTCATCATGAACGTGCAGGCGTTTCTCATCACGTTTCGCGAGGCCTTCGAAGCGATATTGATCGTGGGCATCATCGTGTCGTATTTGAACCGGATCGGACAGTCCAAGTGGGTCAAATACGTCGGGGTCGGCGTCACGCTCGCCGTGCTCGCCAGCCTCGGCGTCGCCCTGCTGTTCCAGAACGTGCTGGACGGCTACGCGACGATGGCCAGCAAGGATTATATGCGCATCGGCATCCTGTTCGTGTCGGCGGGCTTGCTGACGCACATGATCCTGTTCATGAGCAAGCAGAACCGCGAGATGCGAACCAAGCTGCAGAGCAAGGTAGCGCTCATCCTGACGACGGGCGGCGCGCTCAACATGATCGCGCATTCCTTCCTCGTGACGCTGCGCGAAGGCGTGGAGACCGTCTTCTTCTTCGCGGCGATCTCGGGCGGCGACATCTCGAAGGCGCTGCAAAGCTGGGGCGCGCTCGCGGGGCTGCTGGCCGCGGCGGCGCTCGGTCTCGCCGTGTTCAAGGGCAGCAAGCGGATTCCGATCGGCACCTTCTTCAAGGCGACGAGCGTCTTCCTCGTCATGATCGCGGCCGGCCTGTTCGTGCAGGCGGTCGGCGGACTCCAGGACGCGGGCGTCGTCGGCAGCGTCTACAAGACGCCGGGCGGCCAAACCGCGGCGATGTACGACCTCACCTGGCTGCTGCCGGAGCATCCGGTCGACGAAACGAACTACATCCGCGACACGGGGGAGCATCCGGTCTTTCACGGCGAGCTCGGCGTGTTCTTCCGGGCGTTCCTGGGCTATTCCGAGGACCCGTCGCTGGAGGAGTTCGCGCTGTACTGGCTGTACTACGTGTTCGTCTTCGTCATGATCGCGCGGCAGCGGAAGAAGGCGTCCCTGGCGGAGGCGCCGGCGCAGCAAGCGGAAGCCGCCGGGACGGACGCTGCGGCTTCCGCGGCCGCGCCGCTCCCGCAGGCGCCCGAATCCGCGGAGGCCGGCGGCAAGGGCGAAAAGCCCGCCCGCAAAGGCAAGCCGACCGCGGTCTAGCCGCCGCGCTCCGGGTTTCGCCCGAACCCGGATTACCTCATCCCGATATCGAACAGGTCGTCCCTGAGGCTCGCAAATCCGGGGACGGCCTTTTTTTGCCGCGTTTTCGTTAGTCGGGGGAAAGTTGGAAAAGTTGTCACATTTCGAAGCGGCTTATCGGGCGCGAACAAGCATATAGATAGCAGACGGAGGGCGGTACTGAAGTCGCGGGAAGTTGGGCATAACTGATGATCGGGCCAAGAAAGCGCCGCCAACTTCTTTCATAGACGCAAGTGGCAGGTTTTGTTATAATTGTGAGGGAATTTTGTCCAACTTCGCTGCACGGCATGACGCTCTATCCATCCTAACCATGGAGGCGAAAGATGTGGAGAAGTACATCAACAGTTACGTTATTGTAGCGATCTTCGTTCTTCTCGGGATTTTGCTTCCGGTGGTCGCCTTGACCGCGGGACGGCTGCTTCGGCCAAACAAGCCGACGGACGAGAAGAAAACCACTTACGAGAGCGGGAACGAGCCCGTAGGGGAGGGACAAGTCCGGTTCAACGTGCGCTACTATCTGTTTGCGCTCATGTTTGTCGTCTTCGATGTCGAAACCGTTTTCCTATATCCGTGGGCCGTGGCGTATAAGCAGCTCGGCTTATTTGTGCTTGTCGAGATGGCGATCTTTACGGGACTATTATTGATTGGACTACTCTACGCCTGGAAGAAGAAGGTGCTGAAATGGAATTCAATCTAGAGTCGATTACCCCCGAAGAGCGGCAAGAGCTGGAACGCAACGTATTCATGGGCACGCTGGAGCAGCTGAAGGCTTGGGCGCGCAGCAATTCGCTGTGGCCGCTGACGTTCGGTCTCGCCTGCTGCGCGATCGAAATGATGGGCACCGGCGCGTCGCACTACGACCTCGACCGGTTCGGCGTCATGTTCCGCACGTCGCCCCGCCAATCCGACGTCATGATCGTCGCGGGCACCGTCACCAAGAAAATGGGTCCGCTGCTGCGCCGCCTGTACGACCAAATGCCGGAGCCGAAGTGGGTCATCGCGATGGGCTCGTGCGCGACGGCGGGCGGACCGTACGTGAAATCGTACGCCGTCATGAAGGGCGTGGACCAGATCGTCCCCGTCGACGTTTACATACCGGGCTGTCCGCCGAATCCGGCGGCGCTCATCTACGGCATCAATAAGCTGCAGGAGAAAATCCGCTACGAAGCGAAGACCGGGAAGCGGGTGACCAGCCGATGAGCGACGAGAAGGAGAAGGCACCCGGGCAGGCGCCCGAGACGGAAGCGTCCGCGACCGGAGGCCCGGACGCGGACGCCGCGGCCCCGGCGCGACAGCCCGAGGCGGACGTCGCGCCGGCGCAGGAGCCGGCTCCCGCGCCGGAAGCCGAAGGCGCGGCGACGCCGGCCGACTCGGCGGCAGGGAT
>NZ_JAGGDJ010000097.1 GCF_017652985.1 Paenibacillus artemisiicola | reverse complement strand
GGCTGCTGTAGACGAGACGCGAGAAGATATCGCGCCCGAGGTCGTCCGTGCCGAGCACATGATGGTCCGTGCCCGCGGGCAGGTTCGGGACCATCATATCGATCTTCGACGGGCTGAACGGCGCGATCAGCGGCGCCGCGAAGGCGATAAGCAGGAAGAAGACGAGCACGCATAGGCCCGCCAGCGCGAAGCGGTTCGCCGAAAACTTCTTCCAGCCCGTGCGCCATGCGCTGACCGGCCGCCCCGGCTTCGGAATGCCCGGCCCGTCGCTTAAGGTTACGCTTGCCTCGCTCATGCCGACGCGCCTCCTTTCCGGTCCAGCCGGACGCGCGGATCGACCAGCGCGTATAGGATGTCCGCCAGCAAGTTGCCGATGATGACGAACACCGCGGTAATCAGCGTGATCGCCATCAGCACGGAATATTCCCGGGCGACGGCCATCTGCACGAACAGCCGGCCCATCCCCGGCCAATTGAACACGCTCTCCGTCAGCGCCGCCCCCGCGACCAGAATCGGCAGATCGAGGCCGAGCAGCGTCACGATCGGAATGAGCGCGTTGCGCAGCCCGTGCCGGAAGATGACTTTCCGCTCCGGCAGCCCTTTCGCCCGCGCCGTCCGGATGTAATCCCGATCGAGCACTTCCAGCATGCTGGCGCGCGCGTACTTGGAATACCCCGCGAGGAAGCCGAGCGTCAGCACGCTGACCGGCAGCACGAGATGCAGCAGCAGGTTGGGCAGATTGCCCTCCTTGCCCATCGTATACATATCGGACAGCGGCAGGAGATCCCACTTGAGCGAGAACAGCTCCTGCAGGATGATCCCGAACCAAAAGGTCGGCATCGCGAACCCGATGTAGGCGATGAACGACGCCGTCTGGTCGGACAAGCTGTATTCCACCGTGCTGTTGTAGATCCCCCACGGAATGGCGATCAAGAGCGACAGCACCCACGCCGTGCCCATCAGAATCATCGTATGGCCGATCGTCGGCCAGACGATCTTGCCCACGGGAAGATGGTTCTTGAACGTAAAGCCGAGGTCGCCCTTCAGCAGATTGCCCAGCCAGCTGACGAACTGCATCGGCAGCGGACGGTCGAGTCCGAGATTATGCGCCTGGATCGCCGCCGCTTCCGTGGACAGGCCCGGCGACAAATAGATCGTCTTCGGGCCGCCCGGAGCCGCATGAATGAGCAAAAAGCTCAAGATCGCGATGAGCAGCAGCACGAGCAGCGATTGCAGCACGCGCCTTATGAAGTATTCCGTCACGTCATGACCTCCTTTTCAAGAAAGAAGAGAAGGACCGAATGGACCTTCCCTTCAATCCTCGTTTTGCCGTTCTCAAGTTGTAGAAGACGGGCGATCCGCGTTATTTCGCGGTCCACCAGTTGATGACGTGGTAGAAATATCCGTAGCTGAGCGTCGCTTCCGGCTTGTCGGCGTCGGCGAATTTGACCTTGTTCTTATCGAATGCTTCCGGCGCGCCGTATTGGTAGAGGAAGACGTACGGCAGGTCGGTCGAGATTTCTTTGGCGACTTCGGCGTAGGCCGCTTTGCGCTCGTTCTGGTCGACGGTCGAGTAGCCCTTCACCCACAGCTCGTCGAGCTTCGTGTTCTTGTACCAGCCGGAATTTTGGCCGGCAGGCGGGAAGTACTTGGACGAGAAGATGCTTTCGCCGTCCGGATCCGGGTTGCTGAGCGACCAGCCGAGGAGAATGGCCTCGTATTTGCCCGGCGTGACGTTCTGATCGATCCAAGCCGAGAACTCGATCGCCTTCGGCACGACCTCGATGCCGACGTCCTTCAGGTTCTGCTGCACGACGGCGGCGACTTGCTCGCGGCGCGCGTTGCCGGCGTTGTACTGCAGATCGAACGAGAAGCGATGGCCGTCCTTCTCGAGGATGCCGTCCTTGCCCGGCTTCCAGCCGTCTTCCGCGAGCAGCTTCTTCGCTTGCTCCGTATCGTAGGTATAATTGACCGCGGCGTTCGCGTCATACGCCCACGAGGTCGGCAGGAACGGCGCGTTCAGCAGCGTGCCCGTGCCTTTCAGGATGTTGTCGACCATGCCCTGGCGGTTGACCGCCGTCGCGATCGCCTGACGCGTCTTCTGGCTTTGGAACAGGACGTACTTGTCCGGGAAGTTGTCCGCTTTAAAGTTGAATTGGATGAATTCGTACGATGGCCCCGGCTCCGACACGACGTTGAGGTTGTCCTTCGCCTTGACCGTGTCCAGAATCGTCAGCGGCACGGACGAGACGAGATCGATGTCGCCCTTCAGCAGCGCTTGCGTCTGCGTGTTCTGATCGGCGTAGATTTTGAACGTAACCGTCTTGATATGCGGCTTCACGCTGCCCCAATAGTCCGGATTCGCGTCCATCGTCAAATACTGGCCTTGCTCCCATTTCGTCCACGTCCACGGCCCGTTCGTCACCGTCTTGGCCGGGTCGATGCCGTACGGATTCTTCTCCAGCTCCGTCGGAGGCACGTCCTTCAGAATGTGGTATGGCGCGACCGACGCGTTCAGCGAGTAGAGGAACGGCGCGTACACTTGCTTGAGCTTGAATTCGACGGTATGGTCGTCGATCTTCGTGATCGTGTCGACCTTGTCGACCATGCTGATGCCCGGCGAACCCGCATCCGGATTCTTGATCGTATCGTACGTGAATTTGACGTCGTCGGCCGTCACCGGCTGACCGTCGCTCCACTTCGCTTCCGGCTTCAGCTTGACCGTGTAGGTCAGGCCATCCGCGCTGATCGTCGGCAGCTCGGCCGCGAGGGACCAGGGCTCGACGACCAAATTGTTGGACCGGTCGACGTCGTACAGATTCGCGTTGAGGAAGGTGGCAAGGTCGCCGGAAGCGGTATCCGCGATGTAGATCGGATTGACGGAATTAATATCCGAGAACGTGCCGACCGTCAGCGTGCCGCCGTCCACCGGCGCGTCCGCCGAAGGCGTCGTCGCCGCGTCCGTGCCCGAGTTCGCGGGCGCCTCGTTCGCCGGCTGATTCGCGTTCTGCCCGTTGTTCGCCGCCGGCGCGTCCGTGTTGTTCGTACCGGAATTGGAATTGTTGCTGCAGCCCGCAGCCATGGAGCCGGCCAGCGCCATGATCGATAACAAGACCGTTAATCGTTTCGTTTTGCTCATCTTCACACGTCCCCGTCGCTTTTTTTGTTGTCCTCTCGGCCCCGTGCCCCGGACAAAACGAATACCTGTCATTCGGCTTCCGCCGGGTCACGGTTGACAATCGCCCGTGCCGGTCATACGCTAGCGTATAAGCGCGGCTGGGCTTCACCCCTTTTAGAAAGCGGTTTCAAAAAAACCTCGTTACAATCTTCGCCGCGTCGCGCGCGACGTCCTGCGATTTGAAAAACGGCAGGCGTTGGATGGAGCGTTCCTTCCCGCTCCTGGGCGAATCGTCCCGGATGCGGGTAAATCCGAAGCGCGAAACGCGGCGGCCGGACGGCCGGTACGTTCCGAATAACAAGATGCGGAGTAAGCGAAACGCGACGATCGGCATGGGCGGCGGCTGCAGTCCGCCGGCAATCGAGACGGTTGTCCGGACGCGATTGGCGGAGTCCCCGCCGCTTGCGGAAGCGCTTCCGCAAGCGGCTGAAAAAATCGTTCTTTCTTCCCGGCACATGCGTCCCGGGTCGGTCCCGAATTCGAATGTCTTCCCAAGCCGCTTACAAAAACATTCAAATCTGAGAAAATTATATATTCGTCCGACGGATAGCGTCAAGAAATTTATATATTTAAACTTTACCGGCGGTCAACGGCAGGCAAATCGCGAACAATCCGGCAAGCCGCATACCTGGATCGGGCCGCTCGCGAACGATCGTACGACAGGCTTCGCCCTCTTCCGGACCAACATAAATAGCCGACCGGCTTAAGCCGGTCGGCCTATTCTCTAAGTCTAGGAGATCAGCGGAAAATGGCAGGCGACCTCGCGGTCGAGTCCGACCGGCCGGGCCAGCGGCTCCTCCGCCTGGCAGCGCGCCTGCGCGAACGGACAGCGCGGGTGGAACCGGCAGCCGGACGGCGGATTGACCGGCGACGGCACCTCGCCCTGCAGCGCCACCCGGTCCCGTTGGCGTCCCGGCGACGGCTGCGGAATCGCCGACATGAGCGCCTGCGTGTACGGATGCGCCGGCCGCGCGAACAGCTCGTCCGCCGGCGCCACCT
>NZ_JAGGDJ010000096.1 GCF_017652985.1 Paenibacillus artemisiicola | reverse complement strand
CCCGCATGCCCTCAAACGGAGCAGCTTAGCCCCTCTCATGTAATTCTTGAAACTCCTATTGATTCATGCATATGAAATTCTGCGAATGAGCGAGCATTCGCGAGAAAACCTTTATTCTCTGAGGGAGTTTAATCCAATGCGATCAAATGAAGTACTTTATAAACTTCTCTAACTTTTTAAATAAATCTCTTCAAATACTCGCCGAATATTTTGTTCATAACTTTAGGGGTGTTTTCCAAGTAAACATTAATTTGTTCAATGTTCGATTCAAATTTATCAGAGTTTCTTTCATCTGTTGGAAAATCAGATATTCCTTTTATAATAATGCACTCAACATCATTTTTCTTACAGATATAAGCAATAGCAGCTGCTTCCGTATCGGCTATTGTTATTTCGTTTTCTTTTAGTTCTAAATAGTCCTTCCACATAACGACTGCTTTATCGGCGGTACCAATTGTTCCAGTATAAAATCCATTTCCATATTTTAAAAGGTCAATATCAATTATGAAGGATTGCTTAATAAGCGGCTCAATTTCTTTTACTGTGCAATCATATTGAACGGCTTTCTCGGGTACAAAAATATCTAAATTACTGAACTTATCATCTATTCCTGCACATGTGCCCGCAACGATTACTTTAGTTAAATTAAATTTAGAAATCATATACTGATTACCACCAACGCCATTTACTTTTCTTACACCGGTGCTATAAAAGACAAGTTCAGTATCATTAATTGTTCTTATGAAATACTCGCCATAAGGATAACCGAAATGTTCGTTATCTTTTATTTCATAATATTCTAATGTAGCTTCATATTCCCACTTAGTCGCAATGCTTATTCCTATCATCGACTTATCACCTCACCTTTCTACTCACTGTGTTTGATTATTTGTAACAAGCCCGTTTTTCCTAGCCATTCACTGCTGTTTTCGACTAATCGCTTCAACTATCCTGCCCTTTAGCTTAATGAAGGCTGCCAATTTTTAGTTCGGCAGCCTTCAAGTTGTTTATTGAGCTTTTGTTCCCCGTTAGAACCAATAATTATTTTCTGAGTGTTGGAATGAGCCGATGATGCATTAACAACAAATCCAATCCATCAATTATGTCTGTGACGACTATGTTACTACTCATTAGTGTCGCCGTTGCACAGCCTTCTTTCCCTATCACAGCGATTGAAAGATCAGCTTCACGAAACATCAGTTCATCATTTACTCCGTTGCCCAAAACAACAACACCTGGTGCAATTGTACGAACATAATTTCTTTTCTCCTCCCGTTGACCATCCTGGTCGATAACGTGCAACTCTACGGGCAGTCCCTCACATTCTCTTGCAGCACTACCGTTACTATCAGCGGTTAATACATGGATCTTAAGAAGTTTCTCTAATTCTAACAGCTTTTCCCTAACATTAGGTAAAATCAGTCCATCTAAAGCAATCGTTCCATTAAAATCTAAAACGAGATGAGTAATTTGAAGTTTGTTTTGTCCAGGAATAAGCAGCTGTATAGCGTCTCACCATCCATTCTCTGATTTTTTCATTTTGGCTATGCTAAACCTTTGCTTTGATTATCGATTAAAGTCGTTCTGGTTAATCCTCATCTCGTCAAAAAGAACAAAGAGAACCGGGACATTTGCCGGGAGAAATCAGTCGGTTAAACATTGAACAAGTCCTCGACGGCTGGAAGCAATATGTGAAGCGTCATGCTGGAATTAAACGCGCAGAGTTGCTCATTTTACTTGCAAAATCCAGTGTTGGCACTACAGGCACTCAAGGCTTACAAGCTTCATTTGGTCTCAGCGCCAACTTGAACAGATTGAGCGCGAGCTCCACCTCATTCTTGAACGCATTCCGTATGCAAAGAAGCTGCTTGAAATACGAGGTGTCAGTGTAACGAGTCTAGCTGGTGTACTCGGCGAGGCTGGTGATCTAAGTGGCTATTCGCATGGAAATGCTCTGCTGCGTCATGCCGGTTTGAATCTAGCTGAGGCTAGTTCCGGGAAGTGGCGAGGAAAGATGGTTCTCAGCAAACGAGGTAGGCCTCGACTGCGTCACTTTCTCTATCTCATGACAATGTGTATGGTCATGACAAACCCGGACATTCAGGCTTTACACCGCTACAATGTGGAGAAAAAGAACCTGAAGAAAATGAAATCCATCATGAAATTATGTAGTAAAGTAGCGCGTCTACTCGTCAGCCTAGCAACTAGCAACCAGACTTACGATTCAACTCGAGTTGTCCCACAGGCAGCCTAAGATTAGTACGTTCCTCACCAGCTCAAGCATTCGCAGGATGACAAGAAGCACGGAGTAACGGGAGACATTACGCAAAAGGGCTCGGACCCGTTCCGTTAGATAGACCGACCTCCACCCCGTAGTTAGATGTGACGAAGGAATGAAAGGGCTATGACCCGATGAGACTTGGGAGCGAGAATCGCTAAGGCGATATGGAGACGTGCACACATGGAACAATATGGGTGATGAGTATTCACCTTTATTCCCGCATGCCCAGTTCTTTATCTTTTAGCTACCGGCTCCTCCCCCATCCACTTCTTCATACTAACTACAGGATGAAATCCTGCGAATACATGAGTCTGAGTGAGGAAACTGAATCATTTCGAGGGAGCGTAATGAGTAACCTCCGTTTTAGGGGGCTAGAACTCATCGATCAAAGAAATACCTTTCATAATACGTATTCTACTATCTTGTAAGAAATCGCGGGTCCAATCGTCTGGTTGACTTAAATCCCAGCTCCGGTGCATACCGATTACTACGATAATTTCGCGTAGTCTAAGGAAAAGCTTCAACTGCTCCTTCCAGCCGTCAGGCATTTGTCGACCACCCTCTGTGTAGCCCAGCTCGAAATGTTTAATGAAAAGTTCGTATTGTACCTTACGTTCAGACCTCGAATCTTCCCCGAATACATACAGCAAGTAATAGAGTTGGATAGCAATGTCCTCAACATACCAACTGTACTGACACTCGTCAAAGTCGAAGAGTGTTATTTGCCCTGATTCATCCACCGTGAAATTACCTACATTGATATCTCCGTGAATTAAACCAAAATTATCAGCATTAACAGGCAGACTAGCCAAATGTACTTTTAGTTCATCAAGGGCGCGAAGAATTGGTTGAAGCTCTGAAGGTAAATAATCTTTGGCTCGTAAGAGGTATTCATTAATTTCCCAAGTGTGTCTTTTGGCCATAGGTTTGTAAAGCTTGGCTAGTTCATGAAGTCGGCCCGTTATACATCCGCATTGTTCATAAAGTTTAGAATTACCTAGGCATTCTGGATATCCGATTTTTCTGCCTGGTGCGTGTTTAAAGGAGGTCACGTAGAAATCCATTATATTTCCTTGGATACGTTCAAAATCCTTTCCCTCAACCGAAGAAACCGGGTTTGAAACCGACAAACCATTCTCCGAAAGGTAACGAATCCATTCTATTTCAGCTGCAAGTCCTTCCAACGTGCGGAGAGTGCTCGGAGTGAAACGGAGAATATATTTCATTTCATCGCGATTATAGGAATAAATAAAGTTCTGAAAGCCTCCAATGAAAGTAAGATCCTCTGGGCTGACCCCAAACAGCACAGCGCCTTCAGCGGCATGTTCGTCCAGGAGCATTAATTTTATTTTTGGGTCCATGAGTTCTCCTTGCTATTGAAACTTTATCTAATAATATAATTCCCCACTCATTGCTGTTACCTCAACCTAATAAAATGAATGCCTGGTGACATGTGAAGCCCCACTTTCAAGATATTTCTATTCCATAGCAATCATACTAATCCAGCTTTTTACAGTCAATGAAAACGGCTGAACTATTGCGTTAAATTGTCGTTAGCGCAACGACGGCAGCCGATCGTTGAACTGCCCCCCGTCAAGTAGACAGGCAAATAAATAAGTCAATTAGGCGGCCTTAGTCCTGTACTCCATCGGACTGAGGCCGTTTAGTTTTGCTTGTAATCGTTCATGGTTATAAAAGTGGATGTAGGCCCGAATATCTCTCTCAAGATCATCAAAAGTATGGTACGTGTGCAAATAATACTTCTCACATTTAAGAGTCCCCCAGAATGATTCCATTGGACCGTTATCGATGCACCGTCCTACACGGGACATGCTCTGGATCATGTTACTGTCATCCAAGAGCTTCTTAAAGCCCAAAGAAGTGTATTGGTAGCCTCGATCGCTGTGAAGCATGGGCCTGCTTCCTGGAGCAGCTTGCAAGGCCTGTCTCAACGTCTGGAATACAAGAGGGTTGTTATTGGAACGCCCTAATACATAGGAGACAATGGATTTATCATGAAGATCGAGAATAGCGCTCAAATAAG
>NZ_JAGGDJ010000095.1 GCF_017652985.1 Paenibacillus artemisiicola | reverse complement strand
CGATTAGAACGAAGCATGACGACACCATCCGATCTGTCTATGTTACTTATATTATACTATATTAACGCGGTGTCGTGTTAAATTAAAAGGACAAACAATTGGCTGTCGAGACTTTCTCGACAGCCTGAAGCGCCCGGAAAGGGCGCTTTTTTCGTTTTTCATTCGGTTCGTGGCTTGCGGGCGCGCTCACTCGGTTCGTTCGGCGCCCCTGTTGTCCGCCCGGCTACCCGGCCTGCCGGGATTTTTCCTTGGCGGGGACCTCCTTGGCCGGCTGAGGGGCAGGCTGCGCCGGATCGTGCTCCTGCAGCTGGCGCGGCTTGGATTCCGTCTGGCGTTCCATGCGACAATGGCCGTTATAGATCCCTCCGTCCTGAACGAGAATCGAATGCGCCAAAACGTTCCCGTGCAGCTGGCCGGAAGCGGCGATGGTCAGGCGTCCTTTGACGTTGACGTCGCCGAAGACCTTGCCGGCGACGATCAGGTCCTGCGCCGCGATGCCGGCCCGCGCGATGCCGTATTCGCCGACGATGACGTCGCCTGTGCATTCGATCTCGCCCTGGAATTCGCCTTCGATCCGAATGCCGGAATCGCTTGCCAGCTTGCCTTCCGCGCGCGTCCCGAGCCCGATGGTCGTTTCGGCGTAACCGATCCGTTTGGAGTCTTTGAACATCGCGTCGATTCATCCTCCTTCCTTCGGTGGTAACGTGCTAATAGCTATTTATTCTTGGACATGAGGAAACATGCTATGGCGCATCGGGGATCGTCCCGGTAAAGGGATCCGCGCCGCGCGATGAATCGCGATGTATAGGGCCCGGCGGTTGCGAACAAGCTAAAAGGTGCGGCATCCGGGCCGACTCGGGGGGAGGGACGCCATGATCTGGGCATTGCTCGTACTAATCGTCTTCATTTTTCAAATCGCGACGATACTCGTGCTCGAGTACCGCCGCCCGTCCAAAACGGTGGCCTGGCTGCTCATCCTGTTCGCGCTGCCGATCATCGGCTTCGTCATGTACTACTTCCTGGCGCAGGAATACAGGCGGCGGCGCACGCTCCGCCGGCGGGGCGTCGTTCCGAAGGAGACGATGCTGCAGGCGCTGCTGCGCTGCAAGCTGGTGCACCGGCCGGAGGACATGCGCGGCGAGGAATTCCGCTTCCAGGAACGGTTGTACCGCATGCTGCAGAGCATGACGTTCTCGCCGATCACCGGCTGCAACGAGACGACGGTGCTGACCAACGGGGACGCGACGTTCGCAGCCATATTGGCAGCGATCGAAGAGGCCCGGCATCACGTGCATGTGGAATTTTATACGATCCGCGACGACGGCATCGGACGCAAGCTGAAGGACGCGCTGATCCGCAAGGCGCGGGCGGGCGTGGAGGTGCGGGTCATCTACGACGGCCTCGGCAGCCTGGAGCTTCCGGCCCGCTACGTCCGCGAGCTGACGGAAGCGGGCGTCGAGACGCGGTGCTTCCTGCAGGCGAAGCTCGCCTTCTTCAACAAGCGGATGAATTTCCGCAATCATCGCAAAATCGTCGTCGTCGACGGGCTGGTCGGCTTCGTCGGCGGCATCAACATCGGCGACGAATACCTCGGCGGCAACCCGAAGCTCGGCTTCTGGCGGGACACGCATTTGCAGGTGAAGGGGGATGCCGTGTACTTCCTGCAGGAAGTGTTCATCCAGGACTGGTGGTTCACCGCCCGGAAGCGGCTCGACAAGCCGGCGTACATGCCGGCGCACGCCTGCAAGGGCGAGGAGCAGGTGCAGATCGTCGCCAGCGGGCCGAACAACAAGGACGCGGCCATCCTGGAATGCGTCTTCGCCGCGCTGGCGGTCGCCAAGACGCGCATCTACATTACGACGCCGTACTTCATCCCCGACCCGAGCGTGCTCATGGCGCTGCGCACCGCGGCGCTGAGCGGCGTGGACGTGCGCATTATCATCCCTTACGTGGCGGATACGAGGCTCGTGCTGTTCGCGACGTTGTCGTACGTGGAGGAATTGGTCTCGGCGGGCGTGCGCGTTTACCGGTATCACGGCGGCTTCGTGCACGCGAAGGTGTTGATCGTGGACCGGCTGCTCGCGTCGGTAGGGACCGCGAACATGGACATGCGGAGCTTCTTCAGCAATTTCGAGATCAACGCGCTGCTGTTCGACGAGAAAGCGATCGAGCGGCTCGAGAAGGACTTCATGGCGGATTTGGCGTCGTGCGAGGAAGTGAACCGGTCGCATTTTCAGCGGCGGCCGGCGTGGCAGAAGGCCGGCGAGATGGCCGCGAGAATGCTGTCGCCGCTCCTGTGAAGGAACGGCTTTTTGGCATGTTGCATTTGGCGAAGGATCGTATCGCGGAATGGCGGGACGACAAACCGGCAGGGGCGGCGCCGGACGCCGGGTCAGTTCGGCTGAAGCGACGGGCGGTCGAGCCCGACGATGCTCGCAAGGGGATGCTTGCGGCCGAGAATGAGCGCGCGGAGCAGCCCGGCGCCGATCATGCTGTAGACGGTGCCGTTGCCGCCGTACCCCAGACAGTAATAGACCCGCGGCCACTTCGGATCTTCGCCGATGAACGGCAAATTATCCCTCGACTGCGCGAAAGTCGCGTTCCATTCGTAATCGGGCCGCGCGTCGAACGACGGGAAGAGCTCCAGGATGCGCTTCGAAAGCTTGTCCGAGACGCGGTCGCGGGCGTTGCGCCCGGCGAGGGGCTGGCCGTATGGCTCGTCGAATCCGCCGGCGATGACCCGGCCGTCGTCGGTGAGCCGGGCGTAGAGATACGGACGGTCCGTCTCCCAGATCATATAGCGCCCGTACCAAGGCGATAGATCCCGCTGCGGCGGGGTGACGATGACGCTCGAGCGGTCCATCGCGGACCGGATCAGGCGGCCGCGCAGCTCCTCCGGCTCGTAGCCGACGGCGTAGACCACGTGCTTCGCGCGGAGCTCCGGTCCGGCCGCCGTTCGCAGGATGTGCGTGCCGTCGTCGTCCGTCTCGTGGGCGATGACGTCGGTTTGTTCATGTACCTGCAGGCCGAATCGCGCGGCCGCTTCGTCGACGACGGCATGGACGAACCGGTACGGATTGATCTGGGCGTCCCCGTGCGTAACGATGGCGCCGGGCTTGCGGAACGGGAAGCGCGCGCCGATTTGCTCCGGCTCCCAATATTCGACGTCGAAGCCGAACCTCGACAGCGTCTCGTATTCGCGCTTCAGCTTCGGCACGTCCTGATCCGTGCTGGCGCAGTACAGGCTGCTCGCGGGCCGGTACTCGGCGTCGATCGGCAGCGCGGAGGCAATCGCGCCGAGATCCTGAACGGCTTCGGCGCAGGCGCGGTAGAAGCGGACCGCGTCCCGCTCGCCGATCTGGCCGATCAGCTCCGAGAGCATAATGTCGTTGCAATACTGCAGCAAGCCCGTATTGGCGAGCGAGCTGCCGGCGGCGACGCCGCCGCGCTCCGCGAGCGCGGTCCGCAGGCCGGCGCTTGCCAAGACATAGGCGACGACGGCGCCGGACATGCCGCCGCCGATGACGACGGCGTCGGCGTCCGACGATTCGCGAAGCGGCGGATACGTACGGGGATGGGGCAGCGTTTCCTGCCAATACATGCGGCCTTCGTGCAAATCCTTCATCTCTCATCATGCCTCCCGCAGGTATTATGCCCAACTCCGGCCGCAAAATGAACCGGAGGAACCGGCGCCGGACCGTCCGGCCGCGCGACGCGGACCCCTGCCGCCCGACACGCGGCGGAAGGGGCGGCGAACGCGGCCGACCGGTCCGGAGGGCAGCTCAAAAAAGAGGGGGAGCGCCCCTCTTTCGTCTTGCCGCGCCTATTCCTGTATCGGATCCGGAACCAGCCCTTCTTCCTGCAGCTGGCTGTTCGTTTTCATCTGCTTCATGTCGTGGCCGAGACGCTTCAAGTCCTGCATATCCTGCACCATCGAACCGTTCTTCGCCCGTTCGACCGGCTCGGATTTGCGGCCCGCCTGCCCGGCGGACGAAGCCTGCTGTTCCCGGAGCGGATTCGCTTCCGTCATCGTCGTCACTCCTTTCGGGTTCGGCTTAAGCTTTACTACACGCGCGGGCGGCGATTTGAAACGCTCCCGGCGGAGCGACGCGGCGGCAAGCGCGTCCGTCGAATCGCGAAGAAGCGAAGCGGCGCCGCGGCGCATAGGCTGTCGTAGCGCGTGGGATGGTAGGAGACAAACGCGATTTCGTGGTACAATCAGGTGTTGGCATTATACGCTGTACAGCTTTGGAAACGACAGGGGATAGCAGGATGATCAATCAAACACCGACGCCGGCGGACGTACTGGGCGTGCCGCTTGTCTGCTCGACGCGCGGCGGCGTCGTGGAAAACGTGCACGCCGGCCATGCCGCGGTCGTCTCGGCCTCCGGCGAGCTATTGGCGGAGGCGGGCGACGCCTCGATCTGGACGTATATGCGCTCGACGGCCAAGCCCGTTCAAGCGCTTCCGGCCGTCATGGGCGGCGTGGCCGAAGCCTTCGGCCTGGGCGACGACGCGATCGCGCTCATGTGCGCGTCGCACCAAGGGGCGCCGGCGCATGTCGAGGCGTTGGAGCGCATGCTCGCGCTGACCGGCGTCCGCGAGGAGCAGCTCGTGTTCGCGCCGCAGCTGCCGGCGAACCGGGAAGCCCGCGACGAACTGCTTCGCCGCGGGGGCGGCCCGCGCAAGCTGTACCACGTCTGCGCGGGCAAGCATATCGGCATGCTGGCGCTGTGCAAGCTGCGCGGCTGGCCGATGGAGACGTATGCGGAGCCGGAGCATCCGCTGCAGCGGGAGGTGCTGCGGACGGTCGCCGCGCTCGCGGATCTCGAGCCGGACGCCGTCGGCTGCGCCGTCGACGGCTGCGGCTTGCCCGTGTTCGCGCTGCCGTTATGGCGGCTCGCGCTGATTTACGCGCGCTTCGCCGCGTGGGACGCCGCCGCCGGCCCCGGCGGCGCGACGGGCGCTTCGCCCGCCGGCGCGGAGCGGGCGGGCGGCG
>NZ_JAGGDJ010000094.1 GCF_017652985.1 Paenibacillus artemisiicola | reverse complement strand
CTTATTTGAGCGCTATTCTCGATCTTCATGATAAATCCATTGTCTCCTATGTATTAGGGCGTTCCAATAACAACCCTCTTGTATTCCAGACGTTGAGACAGGCCTTGCAAGCTGCTCCAGGAAGCAGCCCCATGCTTCACAGCGATCGAGGCTACCAATACACTTCTTTGGGCTTTAAGAAGCTCTTGGATGACAGTAACATGATCCAGAGCATGTCCCGTGTAGGACGGTGCATAGATAACGGTCCAATGGAATCATTCTGGGGGACTCTTAAATGTGAGAAGTATTATTTGCACACGTACCATACTTTTGATGATCTTGAGAGAGATATTCGGGCCTACATCCACTTTTATAACCATGAACGATTACAAGCAAAACTAAACGGCCTCAGTCCGATGGAGTACAGGACTAAGGCCGCCTAATTGACTTGTTTATTTGCCTGTCTACTTGACGGGGGGCAGTTCAGATTCTGAGGCCGGCTGCCGTCGTGTTATGAATGAACTACCGTCCCGTTAGTTCAATCTTCTGGATTTTACCAACAAAAGTGATCCGGTTATCAATTATTCTACTTCCCCAGCATCCCGAATTCATAATCGCCGATCAGCATGAACGTAACCTTCCTGTCCTTGCTCTCATCATACAGAAACGACACATAATACAAATTGTCCTTCGGCTCCGTTAACGGAGGGGAAGCTTCCAGCTTCACTAATGTGCTTTCTGCGCCGCTGCCCTCTTTCCGAAATAGATAGGTGCCATAGCGTTCGCCGTCTGGAACGTCTTCTACCTCCTCAAGGCTCGGTCCGTATTTCTTCCGGACATAGCTCTTAGGGCTGAAGAACGTGACATTGCGGACTGTCGAGAATCTCGTCGTTAAGTTTTCGCCCGAACTCACCAGCAATCCGGCAGCCACGCCATCCCGATAAAATACTTGTAGCCCTTCATATTCATATCTTCCCATGAAAGGATCCTCGGGCTTAAATCCGTAGATCGCATCGATCTCGTTTTTCGTCATGCCGAGGCAGATTTGTTTTTTCAGGATCGCATCGTAAATGGATAAATCATCTACGCTAAAGCGATCAGCGGAGTACGTGTCCTTCAACGCATTCGTACTAATCGTGATTGTGTTGTTGCCATGCCAGTAGACGTTGCAGCCTAGATTCTCGGCGACAAACCGCAGCGGCATCATGACCCGGTCCTTTCGAACAAGCGCCTCTAGATCAAGCTGCACCTTGCTATCTCCGACAACGGCAGTCTTGCTGCCGATTTGCAAAGTGATCCGTTTGCCGTTGTAGGTGATGTAGATCTTCTTCTGCGATGCATCCCAGCTCAAGGAGCCGCCAAGCTTTTCAATAATAGCTCTCATCGGGATTAAAGTCTTTCCACTCATCAGCACCGGAGATGTCTTGTAGCCAGGATCGATCTCTTCCTGCTTCCCATTGAAGATCATCGTTGAGCTGCCGATTTCCAAAATAAAAAAAGCGTACACACCTTCTTCGGGAACGAGCTTATTCTCTTCCGCCAGCTCAGCAGCGACAAGATTATTTACAACCAAACAACATGCGAGGATGAACAGTGCTACAGCATGGATGCGAATTTTTCTCATTTCGGCTTTACCCTCCTGTGTGAACTTACAAGTACGGACTCTTCAAATATACAGCCTTTAGAAATTAATTGATTACGATATATTTGCGAAATTGAGTTAACTATCCTGCCAGTTAGTTGAATAATGGCTCCCGATCATTTCTCACCAGTTGCATTTGTGTGCATTGAACTACGGTGTCCCATTAGTTGAATCACGCTAGCCTTAAAAAAGCTTGCTTCGGCACGCAAAGGATGATTAGAGGGGCACGACGAAACCTTCTGGCTATTGGCTGCGTGGTTCTCCCACCCAAGAAAAACAAGATTTCTCTCGGAATCTTGGGCCAGCAAGCAACTTTTTATCGAAGTCCATTGTCTAGTAGGAAAACGCACAAAGGAGCAGTGATGGTGAAACGATTAACAATTCTGCTTTCGGCGGCATGGCTTGTTAGTTTGCTGAGCGGGTGCGAGCATCAAGACCAGCATGCTTTGCCATTGTCTTCATCGCCGCGGAAAATCGTGGAGCATTCGGAGATGCAGGATCGAGCTAAAGTCGGACAATCGAGTTCCTGCGATGAGCCTCCCGATACCCTAATTATGGCGGACACAACCTATACGTTTGTGGAGCTCGATACAGCCGAGGAGCCGGTCATGAATCTTGGCTATATCGTCTGCGAGCAAGGACGGTTCATGACGGGCGACGGCGGACCGGGAACGCTGGTCATCAACGGCACCGCTCCGTCCGAAAGCAAGCGGAAAGCTGTGATTTTCACCGGAACGTGGGGACGTGCGTTGTATGAGGACGCTAACGGCCAGACAGCAACAATCGGAGCATCGGCGTCCGCGAATGATGGTATTGCCAGGCTAACTGCCGTAGACGTTCACCTCGCCTACATGACATGGCCGATCCCGACCGGGATGGTAAGCCGCCCCTTGTTCGGTTCCATCGACCGAGCCCGAATCGCTACGCTTCTTCATAAGCTAGAGGCGGCGGAGCGAATCGACGGTAACGGACTAACTTCTCCGCTTAGCGGACGCAGCATGGCGCTAAATATTGAAATTAAAGATGGAAGGAAGCTGCAAATCCGACCAGCGTGGACGTGCAAGACGGGTAGTGATGACAGAGGGAGCACGACGACCTCCTGCTTGCCCGCAGATAATCGCATTTGGGTATCCGGACCGGATGACGAAACGTATTTTGCAACGTCGGATTGGCTGTACCTCTTCGTAGGGAAAGGGTTCCTCGGCTGGATGCCGGAAGTAAAGCCGTATGAAGCACCGAATGGGCTCCATGCGGGTGCATCGTTCTCGGTGATTGGCCACGGCTCCCGCGCAGAGTACGCGAACGTTGCGTTGATGAAGGGCGACAAAACGATTCTAAGTATGCAATCGACCGTGACCAATGGAGAATGGCACATTGAAGGTACGGTACCGGGCAATCTGATGGCAGGGGATTACGAGTGGAGGATTGATACAGGCACGACCACATACGGTGCGGCTGTTCACATCACGAATTAAACTCCTCTGCTGGGTATTGGAACTACTATTCTACCCGTAACGAAGGACCGCCAGGTTGGCAGCCCTTGCGTTGTTCAACTAACGTTCCCAGTTAGTTTAAACGCTTTATGACTTCCACGATTCCTTCATCCAACCACCAACTGGCTCAAGTACATATTCACAGATGCTGTTTAAGCCTTCCTTTGAACCGAGCGATTCAATACAACGTATTAAGAGATCACCCATAATGGGATCGCGCGCTTTTAGATCCTCCATTTGATACTTGGGTTTGACCGCCCACCAATTACGAAGGAAGAAAAATGCTTCGACACACTTTTGTAGAGTTTCCGTTGCAAGCCATTTCCGATCAAGTTCAGTTTTGGCGTCGCAAAAATCTTCCCATAAATCAGTAATACGAACGCGTATTTTTCTGACTTCTTCAACTGAAGGTGCTTTGGGCCCCTTATGATATAGGGATTCAGCTTGAGCTCTCATTGTTTGCCACTTATCATTATCTCCGATTAAACACACACCTGTAGCAAGCATTACAGTAATAGTGCCGATATTCGTTCCTTCTTGTTCATATTCCAATATAACGTGCTTATACCAGGACCAAGGGGCAATCATAAGTTGAAATTCACGGCCTTTAGAAACAATGCTTTCTCGATGGAAAGCTGAAAAATCCCCAATGTAACACAAATCAATGTCACTCTGCGTAGACGCCCTTCCCGTTGCATAGGAACCGCATAGAACTACAGTTTCCACATTTCCTCGCTGAGTTAAATCCTCTTGGAGAAATTCGTTAATCATGTTTTTGATATCGATTGGAATCACATTTATCACCCTCTTGCTGGAACATATTCCACTTACTTGTTGCGTTATCCTGCCCGTTTAGCGTAATAAAGGGCTGCCATGTGGCAGCCCTTTAGTGAACTATCGTTCCCATTTAGCTTAATTTGGGTTGAGTTTTGAAGTATTGATAGACTACGTTGATTCCATCTTCAATTTCTTCTTTTTCAAAAGGAATAATCCCGTATGATTCATAGACACTTTTCCAAAATCTTATAGCAGGTGTGTTGTTTAATGCCTGACTAATTGCATATCTACCGGGATACAAATCAAAGAACTTGTTACAAGCTAATTTACCAATTCCTTTTCTTCTGTGCTTCTTTAAGATAAAGAAAGAATTTAATACATAGTCAGCGAATTCTTGGTTGGAATAAGGGCCACTCTGTAAAAGAATAAATCCCACTGGTTTACCTTCTACATTAATAAAAAACGGTGTTAGTCCTTCTTTATCAAAAAACCAATCAAATACATCAAATTCAAACAATCCGTTCTCAGGATTTAATTCGAGTTTTTCGTTATATTCAGACAAGTCATGCAAAAACAAAGTCATTAAATTTTTCAAAGTCTCTTTTCGAGTAGCTTCCACCTTTTCAATGCTTAGCATAAACATCCCCCATAAGCCAAAGTTTCTTTCCTAATTATCAGTTTAAAAAAGTTTTAGCATTAAAAATAGGCCAAGAATTTATCTATTTATTTTTCACATAAAAAAGACCCGCGTGTTTGTTTACGCGAGCCGCTTTTTACAATTCCCTTTTATAAACTATCTTCTTAATACTGTCATGAGAAAGGCAGTATTGACTCGCAAGGTGATCCAGATTCTCACCCTCCCGAAAGTGCTTGCGAATCTCAGCGTTTCGTTTCAAAAGTAATTCGCGCTGACCCGAATCTTTCCCCCATTTTGCCCTAGAGCCTTTTGGTGCAGGAATATACAGGGTCTTGCCCTGTATATATTTTTGTATTTCACAAATCAAATCATCAGGCAATACTTCATTTGCTGAAACGTACTTCATTAGCTTCGCCCCTTCATCTAATAGCGATGGGAAGGTTACAAAGCCTATATGACAAGCGGTTTATTTTCTTTAATACCCTGCTGTACGGTTAATTTAGAACCGATCCATGCAAACAACCGCATTATTGTCATATAGACTTTGCATGGAGCAAATATGCAAACTACGAAACGTAGTATTTCTAACATACTTCATAACGCAAACATCACGCCCTTCCTAGCGACATATTCGTTGTTATTAATCTTTCTTCATAACAAAGAAGAATTCCTTTGGAAGGATATAATTTTTTGAACTAATCTGCCCGTTAACATTCCTGTAGGTGTTAGTAGATGCGATTTGCAGAAAAACGAACGCCTCGCTAGGATGAGTATGTACTGGGTTGCAGCCCTCAGAACTCACCTTAGGAGGCGTTATAAATGAAGTCT
>NZ_JAGGDJ010000093.1 GCF_017652985.1 Paenibacillus artemisiicola | reverse complement strand
CGCGCCCCGCCGCCGGTCCCGGGGACGCGGCATCCATGCCTGCCGCGCCCGCGCCGGTCAGCCTGGCGCTTCCGCCGTCTCGCGGCCTCGCGCCTCCTCCGCCGCCCGGCATCTCGCCGTCCGCTTACTTCGACGCCTTCCAGGCATCGAATTGCTTCTTGTACTCGGCGACGACCTTGTCGAGGCCGGCCGCCTTCATTTTCTTCAGCGCGCCCGGGTAGAAATCGTCCCAGTCCGCGACGCCCATCTTGAGCGGATAGACGCTCGTCTTGATCTCCGCGAGCAGGTTGGCGTACTCGACGGACACCGGCGTCGTATCGAACGTGAAGCCGACGTTCGCCGCGTTGACCGCCTTGTCGCTCAGCTGCAGCGTGTCGAACAGCTTCGGATGCGCGTTCGTCGCGATCCGCGTGAACGGGCCGTAGCCCATCGTCCATTCGGAGAACTGCACTTCGTTGCCGACCGGGCGCAGCGCCTCGCGCTTGTTCGGACCGGCATCCTTCCACCAATCGTCCTTGATGCCGTAGACGAGCAGGTCGTAGTTGTCCTGGCTGCTATAGAGCCAGTTGTAGAATTTGATGACGGCCTCGGGATTCTTGGACGTCTTCGGAATGACGTTGGCGTTCGTCGCCACGATCGGGCGCATCCACTGCTTCTCCGGCGCGAGGCGGACGGCGTCCATCTCGACCTCCGGCTTCTTCTGCTTGATCGTCGGGTAATCGAAGAACCCGTTGCCAAGGTCGAAGATGAACTCCCCGTCCACGATCGGCTTCGTCACCTGGTCGAGCGGCAGCGTCAGGATATCCGGATGGATAAGCCCCTTCTGGTACATCTGGTGGAAATAGCTCCAATCCTGCTTGAACTCGTCCGTCTCCATCCACGACTTCACGTTGCCGGACTGGTCGACGTAGATCAGGTCGTCGATGACGTTGAACGGATACGTGCCGTACTCGCGGTGCAGGGCGCCGGCGAGGAAGTTCGGCTTCATGACGACGAACAGGTTCTGGTCCTTCTCGGCCTTCTTGATCTGGTCCGCCGCGTCGATGAAGCCCTGGAACGTCGTCGGCACGGGCAGGTTGTACTTGGCGAACAGGTCGCTGCGGTACGAGATGAGCTCGTAATCGTTCGCCCATTCGCGGTTGATGACCGGAATGCCGTAGATCTTGCCGTTCACCTTGATGCCGTTCCATACTTCGTCCGTAAACTTGTTCTTCAGATCGGGGTACTTCGCCAGGTAGGCGTCGATCGGCTGCAGCGCGCCGCGGCCGACGTACACGGACGTCTTGATCAAGTCTTCCATGATCGTCAGGTCGTCGAACGGCTCGTTGGTGGACAGCATGAGGTTCGTCTTCTGCTCCCATGCGTCCCAACCGATGTACTGGAATTCCACCTGGACGCCGGCGCCGTCCGCCTTGAGCTTCGCGTTGACCGCGTCCCACCGCTTCTTCGCTTCCGTCGGTTCGCTGCCGGGCTGCACGATTTTGATCGTCGCGAGCTCCCCCGAGCCCGCGGCCGCGCCGTCGTTCCCCGCGTTCGCGCCCGTTCCGCCATTCGCCGTCCCCGCGCCGTCCGTTCCGTTGTTCCCGTTGCCCGCGTTCCCGCCGTTGCCCGAGCAAGCGGCGAGCAAGCCGAGCAGCAGCGACACGGCGAGCAGGACGACGGCCGATTTGCCGATCCTCTTCATCCTTCATGACCTCCTAGGTAAGGATAATGTCTCTATCGTTGAAGCCGGCTCCGCGCTTTTGCCGGAGCGGACGGTCAACCTTTGACGGAACCGATCACGAGCCCTTTCACGAAATACCGCTGCAGGTACGGGTACATGAGCACGATGGGCCCGATCGTCAGGATCGCCGTGGCCATCTTGACCGACTCCGCGGGCAGCGTGCCCGAGCTCGACGCCCCCTGGATCTGGGTCATCATCTGGATGTCCGACTGCAGCTTGAACAGGAAGTACTGCACGGGATACAACTTCTGATCGTCCACGAGCATGATTGCGTTCCACCAGTCGTTCCAGTACGCGAGCCCGTAGAAGAGCGCGATCGTCGCGAGCACCGGCTTGCACAGCGGGAATAGAATCCGGAACGCCGTCACCGCGTCGTTCGCCCCGTCGATCTTGGCCGATTCCACGAGCGCGTACGGCAGGGCCAGCATGAAGTTGCGCACGAGGAACAGGTTGAAGGCGCTGAAGAGCAGGCTCGGCACGAGCAGCGCGAAGACGTTGTTGTTCAGCCCGAGCTCCCGGCAGATCATGTACCAGGGCACGATGCCGCCGCTGAACAGCATGGTGAAGAAGAAGAAGCCGGCGAGATGGTTGCGGTAGCGGACCGCCCGGTTCGTCAGCGTGAACGCCGCCATCGCCGTGATCGTCACCGCGAGCAGCGTGCCGACGATCGTCACGAACAGCGAGATGCCGTAGCTCCGGAGGATCGTCGTCGCGTCCTGGAAGAGCAGCCGGTAGGCCTCGCCCGAGAATTCCGCCGGGAAGAAGCTGTAGCCGTGCTCGCGAATCGCGTCTTCGTCGGTGACGGAGATCATCAGCACGAACAGCACGGGCAGGAAGCAAAACAGCGCGAACAGCGTCATGAACAGCCGGATCAGCCCGTCGGCGAGCCGGGATGCGGGAGATTGGACGATCATCAGAACAACGCCCCTTCCGGAAAATAGCGCCGAATGAGCCGGTTGACCCCGTACACGAGGAGGAAGCCCATGACCGCCTGATAGATGCCGACCGCCATCGCCTGGGCGGGATCGCCCGTCATGCGCAGCGCCCGGTAAACGTACGTATCGATGACGTCGGTCGTCGGCAGCAGCAGCCCGTTGTCGTGGATGATCGCGTACATCATGGCGAAATCGCCGTAGAAGATTTTGCCGATCGCGAGCAGCACCATGATGACGACGGTCGGCATGAGCAGCGGCAGCGTGATGCCGCGGATCTGCTGCCAGCGGCTCGCGCCGTCGATCCGGGCGGCTTCGTACAGCTCGTTGTCGATGCCGACGATCGCGGCGAGGAAGATGACGGCCAGCAGGCCGGCGTCCTTCCAGACGCGCATGAACGCGAGAATGCCCGGCCACGCGTCGGCCATGCCGTACCAGTTATGCGCCTTCATCCCGAACGCCTCGAGAATCTGGTTCAGCAGCCCGTATTGGGACGAGAAAATGTTGTAGACGACGTAGCTGACGATGACCCAGGACAGGAAATACGGGAACAGGAACAGCGACTGCGAGACCCGCAGGAACCACTTGCCGCGCACCTCGTTCATGATCACCGCGAGCAGGACGGCCACGGCGTTGCCGAACGCGATGAACAGGAAGTTGAGGCGGATCGTGTTCCAGGTGACGCGGACGGCGTTGTCCGAGCGGAAGAAAAACTCGAAGTTCTTGAAGCCGATGAACGGATTTTGCCAGAAGTGCGACGTGTCGTAGCTGAATTTCTGAAACGCCATCATCAGATACGGCAGCGTCGCGTAGCCGAACACGAGCGTGTACAGAATGGCCGGCAGCGCCAGCAGGTAGCTGACGGGATTGCGCCGGACGTCGCGGATGAATCCGCCTCCGCGCCGCTTCGTCCGCGTCCCCGGGACGCCGCCGGCGGGAACCGCCGCCGCGGGACCCGCGGTCCGGGGGACGGCCGGCTCCGATGCTCCGTCGTGCATGATCGATCGCTCCCTTCGCCTAAGCTTGTCGTGACAGCCCCATCATAGGCGGCGCCGCGGCGCCCGGTAAACTTCAAATACCGGAAAACGAAGGGATGCCGGAATTTCGGAGGCCTTCGCTGAGCGGCGAATCCTTCAATTTCGCGATGAGTTGCGCGCGATATGAATGCGTTTGCATTGAAACCATGTCGGATGTCCGCTACAATGCAACTACACAAACCCGGAAAGGATCGACGCCATGACGCTCTGGACGACCATCAAGCGGTACGCGATCTATCGGAGGCTGCTCGTCTCCTACCTGATTCTCGTCCTCATCTCCATCCTGCTCGTCTCGACGCTGCTGTACCAGCGCTTCGCTTACCAATCGGAAACCGAGATCAACCGCGTCTCGCAGACGACGCTCGACCAGATCGGACGGGCGGCCGAGGCCGTGCAGGACCGCGCGGTGTCGGTCGGCAACGAGCTGCTGCACGATCCCAAGCTCATCACGGCCATGCTGAACGACAAGGCCGACCCGCTCCTCGAGAACGAGGTCGTCGTCAAGCTGGCCGCCATCCAGGCGGTCTACCCGTTCATCGAATATATCAGCGTCTACAACGGCAACACCGGGCGATACCTGAATTACCGCGGCATCACGAAAGCGATGGACGGCGAGCTCATCCAGCGCATCGAGAGCGGCAGCGGCGGCGCCTCCATCGTCTTCGTCCCCCGCCGCCTCGACCTCTCCCCGCTCGGCACGCCGCTGGCACCGAAGCCGATCCTGTCGTACATCCTGTACTCGACCTTCTCCAACCTGATGCCCCGCAGCGGGGCGATCGTCATCAACATCAACGAGGAGACGGCCCTCGGCGAGCTGAGCCGCACCGTCGCGGCGTCGCCCGGCAGCGAATGGATGGTCGTCGACAAGCACGGCCTCGTCATCTCGCATAACGAAGAAGCGAAGTTTCTGAACAACGTCTCCGGCGAAGCCGACGTGGAGCGCGTGCTGGCTTCCGCGGCCGACCGCGGGCATTTCACGGCGAAGGCGAACGGCGTCAAGACGCTCGTCACCTATGCGAGGTCCGCGGACACGGGCTTCGCCGTCATCGGGCGGCGCCCGTACGACGAGCTGCGGCTCCTCGGATCCGGCTGGCAGCGGACGGCGGTGTGGGCGGGCCTCGGGCTGCTCGCGGTCGTCGGCGTGCTGCTCGCCTTCCGGCTCGCGAGCGGCATGTTCCGGCCGTATTCCGCCTTCCAGAGCCGCGCGAGCACGCTCGAAGCCACTTGGAAAAAGGCGTATCCGCTGCTGCAGGAGTCGTACGTCCGCCGGCTGCTCGCCGGCAAGGCGCCGGCCGCGCCGGGCGGCGGCGAGCTGCTGGACTGGCGCGCGCCCGAGGGCGGCGGCCGGTACTGCGTCGTCGTCGTCAAGCTCGACGATTACCGGCGGTTCCTCCAGCGGAGCTACGCGGATCAGGACTTGATCCGCTTCGCCATCCGCAACATCGCCGACGAGCTGATGGCGGCCTACGGCGCGTACCGGACGCTCGAGGTCGAGAACGACCACCTCGTCATCCTCGCGCAGCTGGCCGAGCCGAGCCTGCCGGAGCGGTTCCTGCTGACGCTCGTGGAGCTGCAGGTAACGGTGCGGCAATACTTCCGCATGACCGTCTCCGTCGGCGTCGGCGACGTCGTCGAGTCGGAGGGCGCGATCAAGGAATCGTACCGCGCGGCGAACGGCTACCTGGCGTACCGGCTGTTCCTCGGGCACGGGAGCATCCTGGACCGCGACGCCGCCGCTTCGCGCGCCGGCCGGGGCGGGGACTACCCGTCCAAGGCGGAGGCGTCGCTGCTCGAGGCGGTGCGGCTCGGCAAGCGGAAGGAAGCCGAGCGGAGCGTCGACCGGTTCCTCGACGCCGTCCGGCCGCTCGATTACAAGTACGCCTTCGGCTTCGCGAACCAGCTCGTCGCCGCCGTTCAGAAGCAGTTCGAGAACGCGCTCTCCTTCGAGGAAGGCGACTACGAGACGCATGCCGCCCTGCTCTACTCGTTCTCCGATTTCGAGACGCTGGACGACATCGGCGCCGCGCTCAAGGGACTGTGCGCCACCGTCGCCCAGCGGATCGAACGGAAGCGGAGCGGCCGCAGCCTCGAGATCGTCGACGGCGTGCTGGAGCTCGTCCGGCGGCATTACAACGATCCGCAGCTGTCGCTCGAGTGGGCGGCCGACCGGATCCATTATTCCAGCGGCCACTTGAGCAAGCTGTTCAAGCAGACCGCCGGCCAGTCGTTCAACGATTACGTGAACGCGGTCCGGCTCGAGGAAGCGGTCCGGCTGCTCCGGCACACCAACGACTCCGCCGCGGCCATCAGCGAGAAGGTCGGGCTCGGCAGCACGTACTTCTTCACGCTGTTCAAGAAGACGTACGGCATGACGCCCGCGCAGTACCGGCTGTCCATGTCGGCCGGCGAGCCGGGCACGGGGACCGGGGAGTAGCGAGGACGGCAAATGCGGCGTAGCCGGCGGGCTGGCCGTTATGATGCGGCGCAAACGCCGGCGGGCACCGGGCGGCGATAGAGCCCTCGGCCCGGCGCGCGCCGATACGACCGGCCGCGCGCGACGAAGGAGCCGGCAATCACCGGGTGGCGAGTG
>NZ_JAGGDJ010000092.1 GCF_017652985.1 Paenibacillus artemisiicola | reverse complement strand
GTCTTAAAGAACAATCACTTTAAACCTTACGGCTCGCATTTACCGTAAATACGGAGGGCTGCGTTTGATGCCCTAATCTCGCTTTCAGCGCAGGTGATAATCGCCTGGAGAGAACTACCTCCAAATGTTTCTTAAATGATTCCCGGACTTTTTAGTCTTGTAATGGATCTAATGTTAAAATGCTAATCCTGAGTAATTCATTTCTTTGCACTCCTCGGCACGTCCCCTCACAGTTCTTGTTCTTCTCTTTAGTACCTCTGTAACTAGATATCTATTATTCAAATCAGTCCTCAAAATAAATTTATATATAAAAAGAGCCGGCTAAATCAGCCGACTCTCATACCAAAAGGACCCATCTCAAGCATACAAAACATGCTAAAACAGGACCTATTATTTTACTATTAGACTCCATGGTTTTCCTGGAATGACCAACACCCAGGGTAATTTCAAATGTGGCGAGGCATCTCCTGCTTCGCAGATAAATCAACTGCGAAGTAAATTAATAAATCTCGTAATAAACTTATTTTAACAGTTAACTCTTTCCTCAGCAATCCTTATATGAGACCCAAATACGCATGTTGCCGCTCGCAATCCCTTTGCATGCTACTCAGACGTCGTAGGATGCCCATATAGAGGATTTGTGGCGCCTCTCCTATAACCCAAAAAACTAGCCGTATTCAGCCTTAGAAAGGCTATTATATGCCTTAAAATAAGTCTTGAAGAAATGTAACGCCTGTTGCCCTCGTCTATCTCGCACACAATTGCACGCTCCCGCTTGGGCGAAGTGAGTTCGTCCAGTGTAGCGTTTGTGTCACTGTCTCAGTAATTACGCGACTTTCACGAATCTGCCCTATCAAATTCCCGTAGCAAGAATGCTAGAGGGCATGGTAAGATATTCCCCATAAACGACGAAAACGCCTTAAAGGTTTGGCGGCCTAGGCGTCTTCTCGTTCAAATAACCGGGCATTCGTATGCCCTTATTCGGTTAGGCTCGGAGGCCTTATGCGTCCTATAATAGCATGGCCTCCACGAATAAGGCAACGTATCGCCTTTAATTTGAGGAGGCTTTTCCAATGTCCGAAAGCTCACGTATGGAAATCATCTGGGGCGTTGCCCTGCTAGACGAAGGATTTACGTCAATTCCTAATCTACTAATTCGCAATTATCGCCGAATTGGAATGGAACACGGCGAGTACGGTTTTATCTCGCAACTGCTCTCCTACAAGCACGACGCGCGTGATCCGTACCCAAGCCGTGAGCTGCTGGCCGCTAACCTCAGCTGCTCGACACGCCAAATTGATAAATGGGTTAAATCGCTCCGAGCTAAGGGTTTGCTCCGTATCGGTGAGCGCCGCAACTTACATAACAAGCAATGGGGAAACACCGTCTATAACTTCAAGCCGTTACTAGACGCCCTACAGCGACTTATCGGCGAGCAGCCGCTTCCTGCCGCTGCCGATAAATTCGAGGTCGTGTGGGACGATGAAGAACAGCGACGCGTACCTGAGGTTCGCATGGGTTCCGGACCTGAGGTTCGCATGGGTTTGGTACCTGAGGTTCGCACTAAAAAGAAAAGTAAAAATAACAATCTAAAAGTAGATAGAAAGAAAGAAGCAGCAGCGGCTGAAGCCGCCGCCGCTCTCGCTCAAATTTCTGTCTCTATCGAATCAAATCAAACCGAAGAAAAACACGACGAAATCTACGAGGCGCTTCTAGAAAACGTCCCTCGCTTGGTGTACGTCGCCGACAACGTAACCGCGGGCCTCATGTACATCGATGAATTTTACGCCATGCTCCAACAGAAGGAATTCCAGCATATGCTCTCGCCGGAGCTCGTGCAGCTCGCTTGCGAGCGGTACTTTGAGCGTAACTGCCGCCGAGAAGGCTCGAACGTTTTCATGCGCCAGACAATCAAGGAACCGGCCGGAATGCTCCATCGCTGCTACCAAGAAGCTCATAAGCTTATGAAAGCGCGCCGCGGCCGCCCTGCTCACGAGCTCTTGAAGAGAGGTAAGCAATGACGCGCCACCGTCGAACGTCATTCACGATGCGGGGAACGTTTACCGGCGCTCCGGCCGAGATTGTACGGGCAGCGCGCTCTCCGGAAGTCCAGAGCTCGTTCGCCAGGTCGAAGCAGCTGCGACCATGTACGCGGGGCAGCTGTTCAATTACGGGCTCCTCCTGTAACGTTCACGTTCGAGAGCTGAGCCTCTGCAAGATCTACATACGGTCTATCAGCTCCTCTGGTGGATTATGGAGAGCGTGGATGAGGGTTTTAAGACGTCGTGTGACGCGCTGTGAGTGTCCTGTGAGGCGTTCTAATCCTTTCGGGCTACAGAGTAAGGACAGGGCTTCGAAATGGCTTACGAGGCATCTGGGGGGCTTCTGGGAAGAGACGTCGCGAACATGATTCAATCTCATGATTCACGCGTCTATTCGCCTGAGAGCGATTGGGACGGGCTAGTTGCTTTACTCGTTTGAACAAAATCGATCTGAGGGCAAATGACGGGCTCGGCAGGAGTCAGCTTTGCACATGGTGAATCATTTATGAATGAATTCATTTTCGTTCACGGCTTCATTCCAGATTTATAAAGGGAATTATCGTGGTGAATGCGTAGTGTGGCGATGAACGTGAATGAATGAACGCGTGAATTTACCATGAATGGGGTGAACGCAATTGGAATGGCTAACGGTTGCGCAGGTCAGTGAGCAGGTGGACATACCGGCGGAAACGGTGCGACGGTACATTACACGGCATGGTTTGCATTTGCAAGTCAAGAAGGGGCATAAAAGCTATCAGATTGCAGAGAGCTGCCTCCCCGTATTCCGCCAGATTCGAGCGCTGTACGACGAAGGAAAGCAGGTTGATGAAGTTGAGGCAGCGTTGGTTAAATCCGGTCGGCCAACGGTCATAACCGTGAATGAAGCCGGTGAATCCATGACGGTGAACGTGGCCGAATCCCTAGCAGCCATGGATTCCAAGCTAAATGCAATTGCGGTCATGCTCATGAACGCGAATGAACGATTGAATTCAGGGGAGCAAGATCGCGCTGCAATGCGGGAGGAAATGCAAGGAATCCGTGAACAGGTCATGAACGTACATCAAGAAATAGCGGCCACAAATGAGCAACTGACTGGACAGATCGTGAACGAAACGGCCGGCATTCGTGAACACACAAAGTCGGAGAATGATAGGTTACGGCAAGAGTTAGCTGAGGCTCGCTGGGAAGCAAATTCCTCTACGAAGCAGATCACAGAGCAATTAGAGAACGCAGTGCAACAAAATGCAACCGTCGCTGCTGTCGCCAACCGTGAGGAGCGAGGCCGCCGGCTAGACGAGCATTTCACTCAAGAACGGATTAAGCGGCAGCTGCGATCCGAGGCAATTGAAGCCTGGAACGTTTTGCCGGAGGCGCAGCGGACGCGCAAGGTGGGGCTTTTCCGGCGGGAAGAGGACACGGCTGCACGCGATCGCTTCGTCCGGGATTACGTCGATGAGCGGTACGAAGCGCGCATGCGGGAGGAATTCGAATGAACCGACGAGGCTGGCGCAACGCATTATATGATTAAGGACGTTGATGGTGAGGAGCTAACCGGCGTCGTGGAGGCGCTGTTCAAAAATGGACACGAATCGCTGTACGGCCAAATATACGGCGTCTGAGGAGAACGGCAAGAGCAAGAACGCGTTCCGTTTTAACGGTGGCCCCCTTGGCGCGCCCCTCCATCAAAGGACGAACGTCTCCAAGTCCTGTTCGATCTCCTCATCCGTAATGCCGATGTACGTTAACGTTATGGCCGGGTGGCTATGATTGAGAATGCGCTGTAGCTTGGCGACGTCGCGCGTCTGCTTGTACATCCAGTACCCGAATGTCTTCCGGAGCGTATGGTTCCCCATGCTCTCAACCTCGGCCATATCAGCAGCCTTGTTCAGCTGCCTATAGCTTTGCGTAGGCGTGATTGCCCCGCCACCCTTACGAGATGGAAACGCCCACTCACTGTCCACGGTATCCAGATAGGCATTGAGCTCGTCGTAAATGTTGGCCAGCAGCAGCTCCCGCGATTTCCCTGTTTTCCCTTCCTTGACGACTACTCGCTTTTTCCCCAGCAGCTCCTTCGTCTTGAGCTTAACGATGTCCCCGACTCGTAGGCCCGTATTGACTCCGACAAGAAACAGAATGTAATCCCGTTCCGAGCAGAACCGGCGAAGCGCCCACTTCATGTCGTCGATTTTCTCACGGCTTCGAATGGGTTGAATGTCTTTGACCTGGTTTGTGGCTGGCATGGAAGCTCCTCCTCGACGGATGCAGTAAACTCAGAATTTTGAATGTATGAAAAAATCACCTACCCGAATAGTAACTCCACTTTTGGATAAAATCCAGTATATACCGCAATTTCAATGTATGTTTTTATTGAATATCGTACATTCATTACATGTGAATCCCTGCTACAATACAGGGGAAGTTTCCCCATGCAAAAATGCCGCCGGATACGATCGATCACGATCCCGCGACATTTTGCTGGTGTATGCGATTTTTTGTAGTGATAGGGATAACACCAACATTCTGACGGTTAAGCACTGCTGGACACCTAAAAGGAATTTCTGTTTAACGAACTGATTTCTCTTCCTCATATACACGTTCAATTAAAAACTGCTTCATGAGCGTCTGATACCCCATATGTTTTTGTGCTGCGACTTCCTGGAGGCGCTTGATTAAATCGTGTTCCAGGCGGATGGAGATTGTTTTTGTGCGTCCGTTCCGGCGCGGTAAATCATCCTCAGTTACAGAGGCTTCGAGCAGCTCTTCACTCATCGTATGCGTAGCCCAAAAATCGGCAGCTTCTTCGTCGGTCATGTTCGCTGGAATCTCCTCTTTGGATGTAATTCGTTTCATCGTGATGACCTCCTTTTGTTGTAGAGTTTTTTCTCATCGGCTTCGGCATTTCGGGCCGTAATAACCCGAATACGATTGCCTTCCTTTTTCACAAAAATGACAACTAAACGCCGGCCTTCATCCGTTGCTCCGATAATGCCCCGGTGGCCACTATGGGCATGAAACGGGAGCCGGTCCTCGTCCCAAAATGCTTCCTCGGCTTCATCGGGGAGGACGCCGTGCCGCGCAATATGATCGATATTGTGATCATCCCAAATGAAAAGATCCTCTTCGTCATCAAACACCAGTGACCCTCCAAAATGTATGTGCTATAGTATATACATTTTACAACGAATGAATACGGAGCTCAATAGCCCTTTTTGGACCGAAATAGGGAGATTGGCTTGCAGTTCCTTTTTACTCGTCGGCGTGTAGTTAGCTCATATATACCGCAACCAATCCCCAACGATTATCTCCATGTCCAAGTTCATGATGAACCGTATTAATTGATTCTTTAACAACATTAAATAGCTCTTTTTCAGAAGAACTAATTCCTGTATGGACTTTTCGGCCATTGGCACGGTTCTCCAACATGCGCTCAATTATTATTTTACCTTGTGCTTGGCGATCTCCTAGAAGCTCTGATAGACGTGTACGAGCATAGGTATGACGAAAACCATGCCACCCAAATGATACGACCCCTGAACGATCACAAGCCCGTTTTAAACCCGACCGTAGCGTCCCTTCCTTGATACCACCTAGAATTTTTTGTGTTGCCTCTTTGCCTTGAATTAGCTGTCGTAATGGCTTCTCATACGCTATAGGGACTGGGATATCACGATATCTCCCTCCTTTGGTGATGCCTCGTCCTTGCTCAATATGCACTTGTAGTTGGCCATTTTCGCGTTGAATAATGTGTTCTACCCGAATATTAATAGCCTCTTTGGCTCGCAACCCCAACTGCAAGCTCATCTGCATCGCTACGCGAACAGCTGGCGACATTGCTTTTTCTAACTTAAGAATCTCCTCCTGCGAATAGCTACGGTCCTTTGGAATCTCACGCTGCTTGGGGGAAATGTGTCGCTGATTGATAAACTTTACCGGTGGTTTTCCGATTTTTTCTGAAAACTTTTGCATACCAACTTGTAGCTTGCACAAATGGGATTCCACGTTGATGAGATAACCCTGGGATACTCCTTTATCACGGAGAGTATTTAAATATCCTTTCGTATGCTCTTCAGTGAGCCGATAAATCGATCGGATCCCGTATTCGACGCGGCAAAACTCCGCAAAGCGAATCCCCGTACCTAACGCATCTCGAAAATATTTAATGGAGTGAATGTTACTTGTATCGCCACCTTGCTTCGCCTCTCGTTTACTGGATCCAATTCGATTAATCTCTTTTAGTGCAGTTTCCACCTGATTTTTTATTGAAGATCGCCCCATACTACTTTCCCTTTCACAATATTTTCGGCGCTGGGGCTATCGCCCCAGACCCCACCTTAAGATCGGATCGCCTGTGGCGAATCCTCCTTAAGGTGTTGCATTTCACTGCCACGTTTCGTGTCTTAAAGAACAATCACTTTAAACCTTACGGCTCGCATTTACCGTAAATACGGAGGGCTGCGTTTGATGCCCTAATCTCGCTTTCAGCGCAGGTGATAATCGCCTGGAGAGAACTACCTCCAAATG
>NZ_JAGGDJ010000091.1 GCF_017652985.1 Paenibacillus artemisiicola | reverse complement strand
CAGCCGCGTATCGCCCCGCTGCGGCCGGTCCGCCTCCGCCCGCTGCCGCGCCTCCGCCCGCTGCCGCGCCTCCGCCTCGCGCCGGCGCTCTTCCGCCGCCGCCGCGCGCTGCTGCTCGTCCCTTAGGCGCATCCGCTCCGCTTCCGCCGCTTGCAACGGGACGAGCATCATGAGCGGCTGGCCGCCCAGCTTGCGCCGCCGATCCGCGAGCAGCCGCTGGCGCAGGCTGCTCCGCGACGCCCGGATCCCGCGGCCCTCCGCCGCTTTGCTTTCGCCTGGCTTCGTCTTGGCTTGTCCCTCCGTCGTCACGCCGCTCCGCTTGCCTTCGCCTTCCGCCGCCATGCCGCTTCTATTCAAGAATGCTTGACGCATCCATGTCGTCATCTTCTTCATCGCCATTTCAGCTCACCGTCCTTGGACGCTCGACCTTGGTCATGCCAGGCCAGCGGAATGTCGCCCACTCGGGCTGATGCTTGTCCACTCTCGCGACGACGACCGTCATGTCGTCGACAATGTCTCCCTTGTGGTACCGTACGACCGTATCAAGAAGCGCGTCGGCGATCTCCTGCGGGTGCTCCGTCTTAATCTCCTGGATCACCCGCTTCATCCACATTTCCTTGTTCACGGCATGCCCCGGAGCGTCGTAAATCCCGTCGGTCATCATGATGAGCGTATCTCCCGGCTGCAGCTGCACGCGAATCAAATCTATGTCAATGTCCTGCAAAATCCCTACCGGCAAATTGTTGGCCGAGATCGGAATCACTTCGTTCCCCCGCTTGATGAAGCTGGGCGTTGATCCGATTTTCATAAACGTCGTCTTGGCCGAATACATGTCGATTAACGCCACGTCGACCGTCGCAAACACCTCGTCCGAGGACCGTAGCAGCAAGACCGAATTCACGGACTTGATCGCCAGCTTCTCGTCCATGCCGGACTGCAGCAGCTGCTGCAAAATCGTGAGCGCCGTGCTGCTCTCCTGCTTCGCGCGCTCCCCGTTGCCCATGCCGTCGCTGATCGCCACGGCGAACTTGCCGTTGCCCAGCTCGACCGTGCTGAAGCTGTCTCCCGACAGCAGATCCCCGCCTTTCGCGAGGCCGGCCACGCCGGTCTCCACCTCGAACGCCTTCGCCGTGCCGAACGTCACCAGCGCGGCGCCGCCCTCCTTCTCCGGCAGCTGCTCCGACATGACGGCGATCGGCTCGCCGATGATGTCGGACAGCAGCGGCGCGATGATTTTGCGGCACTCGTCGTAGCCTTGCCCGAAGGTGTGGTACACCTCGATCTCGACGTTCCCCTCCTCCAAATTGATGACTTCGATGCCCTGTATCGATAAACCGAGCCCTTCCAGCGCTTCTCGGATCTGTTCTTCCTGCAAATGGAGCTGCTGCCCCTCCCGTTGAATTTCCCTCGCCAGGTCTTCCATGACCTGCGAGACGCCGGACAGCTGCTCCGCCACGAGCTGGCGCGATTCGCTCAGCTGCTTCCGCCATTTAAGATCATGCTGATAAAGTTCATACTGCTGCTGCATCACCGACAGCACCTGCTGCGGCTTGACGCAGTGCACGCTCCACTCCTTCGGCACCTCCTTCGGCCCGAGCCGTCGTCCTTCCTCCACCGACGTCATCATGTTCGTCATCATCCGGTACGTGTCATAGAATTTTCCCTCCCAACAAAGATCTTTGCGGTGGCACGAGCTGCATGTCCGTTCCGCGGCCGCGTTCATGAAGTGGCCGACGGTTTCTTCCCGCCTGTCCGGCTTGTCCGGCTCGTCCGCCGCGCCTCCGAACTGGCCGAAGCTGCGGGACAGCTGGCGGAACACCTCGGAGAATTGCGCAACCCGTTGCGCCGTCACGTCCCGTACGCGCTTCGCGTATTCATGTTGGGATTTGACGTGTTCGTGTGTGCCGGGCACATATTTGGAAATGATGCGAGTAATCGATTTTGGCGTGGCCATCAGCAAGGCGGCCGCGATGACGGACTCCCACGTGGACGCCATGACGTCCGACTGGTTGCCGATGTAGATGGCGAGAATGGACGAGCCCAGGAGCATCCCGAAGGCGACGGCCATCTTGCCCCCTTCGCGGAGCAGCCCGGCCAGCAAGCCGGCGAAGGCGAGCAGGCTCATCTGCACGATCGCGTTGGCGTCGGCGAGACTCAGGATGAGCCCGGCCACGACGCCGACGGAAGCGCCGAGCGGGGCGCCGCCGACCAAGGCGAAGAGCAGCAGCATATAGCGCGACATGATGTGTTCCAAGGATAAGCCTTCCACGGTCCAGCCGACGGCTCCCGTCATGATGGAGGCCAGCATGATCATGAGGCAAATGATTTCTTCGTTCTTGAGCGCGGACGTCTTCTTCGTGAACGTCAGCACCGGGATGGCCTGGACGAACACGAGCGTCAGGACGAAGCCGAGCGAGGCTTCCACCCCGACCATCATCAGCTCGTACCAGCCGAGCGTGCTCTCGATGACGACGCCGAACAGCCGCACGAGCAAGGTCGCGACGAACACGAGCAGCGGCGCGTAGGAGAGCTCCGCCCTCTCGTACGCCTCCAGCCCGCGGAGCAGCAAGTACATGACCGCCAGCTCCATCGCGATCCACATCGGGTCCGGGGCGACGGCGAACCAGCTGCCGGCGACGATCGCCGCCGCGACCGGCAGGGATAGATCCCTTCGCAGGAAGTAAATGACCGTGAAGTATGCGACCGCGAACGGGGTGAGCGATTCCAGGATGACGGCTCGTCCGAGCAGGAAGCCGACGGCCATGAGGATGAACGTCCACTTGCGCGAAGTAAGCATGCCTGCGAGCCGAAGGACGCCGGTGCGGGCCAATCCTTTATGGAGAGCCGATTGGACGAAGCTGGTCTTGCGCACGCCGGGGAACATGACGACCTTGGGTTTGACTGCCATGGAGAGAAGCACCACCCTTTTCCAAAATAGTGTATCGCCATTATAGAATCGGCCAAACGAGAAAGTTTGTCAGATAGCGTTGTCAACGCCGAAGTTTTTTCCGACATTTCCGCCTGCCGTGGGCGGCGGCTTTGTCGCTGCGGCGCAACCCTGCGTCTCTGCTGGGATTGGACCGTGGGCGGGACGCTTCGGAGACCTTCCGGAATGGCCCGGCGCGGGCGCCGCGTTTACGATTTCAACAAATTGCGTGGCCGGTTTCCGCGCGACCGGCGTCCATTCGCCGTCCGAACCTGTCGGGATTCCGTGAGAAGGCGGGAAAACTTTTTTGCGTGGGCGGGTATATTTATGTAGCGGCCTAGCATATCCGCGTCCTTAAGGGGGAAGAAAACGCAAAAAAGGCAGTGCCCGGAGGGCGCTGCCTTGAAATGCTATGGGATTAAACGCGCTTGGCCCCGCGGCCGCCGCGTTTGGATTCCGTGTTCTTCTTCAGGGAGGACATGCGTTCTTCGCTGTCTTTCAGGAAGCGCGACATTTTATCCTCGAAAGAAGGCTTGCCGTAAGAGGGCTTGCCGCCGCCGGCTTTGTTGAACGGACGTCCGCCGCCTCCGCCGCCTGGACGATTAAAGCCGCCTCCTCCGCCTCCGCCACCTGGACGATTGAAGCCTCCGCCTCCGCCGCCTCCGCCTGGTCGATTGAAGCCGCCTGGGCGATCTCCGGTGCGCTCACGCTGAGGAGGTACGGAACCTTCTGGCCGGTCGATTGCTTGTTTGATGGAAAGTCCGATTTTCCCGTCTTTGTCAACGTTAATGACCTTCACCGTCACGATGTCTTCCAGCTTCAGATGGTCCTTAACGTCCTTGACGTAGTTATCGGCAATCTCTGAGATGTGAACTAGCCCTGTGACACCTCCCGACAAATCGACGAATGCCCCGAAATGCGTAATGCCTGTCACCTTGCCTTCTAACTTGGCGCCCACTTCAATTGCCATAGGTAAAAATGTTCCTCCCTAACCGTTATAAGAAGCATCCGCTTCGAGATCCGCAGCCGAAACCCGCGGGTAAATAATGAGGTAAGCCGAAAAATGCGGTTACTTAAGCTGATTATACCCGAACGGTTGATGCAAGGCAACAGACGGAAGCCCGTTTTGCCGCCCGGTTACGGCTTCGGGACGACGTCGATCTGTTTCTCGCCCTTCTTGACCATGCCGAATTCCTGCGTGGCTTTGAGCCCGATATATTCCGGATCGTTGAGCCGCTTGAGCTCGAGCTTGAGGTCCTCGGTCTGCTTGGTCGCCTCGTCGATCTTCTGCTTCGCGGCGGCCAGCTTATCTTCGGCCTGCCCTTGGCGGCCCATCTGCGTAATGCCTGTATAAAGCGCCCAGCCCATGAAAAGCACGACGAAAAATAGCCATAGCTTCAATCTGCGTTTCGTTCCGGCGCGATTCGGGGCCGAATTGGAGCTTGCCGTTGCCATTCATGGACCTCCCGACGTTAGTGGAATCAGTCATCGTTCTTCTTCGCGTCCTTGCGGTTCTTCCAGCGCTGCCAGAGCCCTTGCGCGGCGCTCTTGCCCTGCCGGAACCTCTCCGGGATCCGCCACGTCGCGATAAGGGGATTTACCCGGTTCCCCCACCAGCGAAACAGCGGCTTCCAGACCGGTTTGGTCATCCAAGCAATCAGAAGCCAGAACGGACGACCCAATTGTACCACAATTTTGAAGAGGAACATAGTAAGCGCCAGGAAAAACGCCAGCAGCAGCTTGGCCAGCCGGAACAGCAGCACGAGCGGCTTGACGATAAGCAATTGAAAACACCTGACCGTGAACCGCGTCACGGCGCGTACGGTCTCGATCAGCAGCTTCACCAGCCGGACGGTGAGTTTGCTGAACAGCCAGTAGTAGCAGCCGATGCCGAGCAGCAGCCCCAGGAACACGTAGAACCGGACTTCCCCGTGATTGCTCGACGACAGCACCTGAAATACCGTGAGCGTGGCGGCGATCCAGTAAAGCAGGTCGAAGACCGGCACCCAGATGCGGCTGATCCGCAGCTCGTCCGACACGACGCGGTAACCATCGAAAACGATGCCCATCCCGATCCCAGAGAGCAGCATCGTCATCATGGTCCACCATTGCACGCTGAGGCTGACGCTCACTTGAAGATCTTCCCGAACAGGCCCTTGGACTTCGCGGCCGTACTGCCGTCCAGGTACGTAAGCGAATGGACAAGCCCTTCGATGGCGACGAGTCCCTGCTCCAGGCTCAAATGCTTCATATGCAGATTTTGGCCGCGAATCGCCAGGAAGCCGAGCTCGGTCTCCAACAGAAACTCTTCCACGTCGAAGCTTTCCACGTTCATGACGCCGGTAATCTCAAGGATCTTGCGGTTAAGCATTTTGATTTCCTGGCGCTTCTGCGTCTTGCCGCCCTGCTCTATCATTGCCCCGTCCCCCTCCTACGAGCGTACTGGTAACTGAGACTAGCCTATGAGAGGGAGAACGGCTTTAGAACCGGACCGCCGGGGACGTTGTGGCGCGCGAGGGGACAATGGTACGATGGGAGCGAAGCGGCTTCGCGGCATATAGGGAAGCAACCGACGATACTCGCGCCGGCCGATCGGCATGCCGGGCGCATCAAGGAGCGGATGAACGATGACGAAATTGATCGTGGCGGACGATTACAAGGCCATGAGCGAGGAAGCGGCGAACTGGCTGGCGGCGATCGTGGCGGATCGGCCCGGCGCGGCGATGGTGCTGGCGATGGGCCATACCCCGATGGGCATGTACGAGGCGCTGGCGGCGAGACGGGCCGCCGGGGACGTCGATTTCTCCGCCGTCCGCGCGTTCCAGCTGGACGGCTATCTCGGCCTCGCGAACGACGACCCGCGTTCGCTCGAAGGCTGGCTGCGCCGGTCCGTGGCGGAGCCTTGGAAGCTGCGCGAGGAGCAGCTCGTGCTGCTGGACGAGAACACGGACGATCCGGCGGCGACCGCGCGCGAATACGACCGCCGGGTGCGCGAGGCCGGCGGCTTCGACGCGGCGGTGCTCGGCCTCGGGCCGAACGGCCATCTCGGATTCAACGAGCCGCCCTCCCGCCCCGACTCGCCGACGCGCGCCGTCGCGCTGACGGAGAAGAGCTTGCAAAGCAACGCCGCGTACTGGGGCGGCCTCGACCGCGTGCCCCGCGAAAGCATCACGGCGGGGATGGACGTGCTGCTCGGCGCGCGGAAGGTGCTGCTGCTGGCGTCCGGCGCGGGCAAGCGCGAGATCCTGCAGCGGACGCTGGAGGGCGCCGTCGACGAGCGCGTGCCGTCGAGCTTCCTGCAGACGCATGCGGACGTCACGATCATCGCGGACCGGGCGGCCTGGCCGGAAGGCGAATAGGAGGGCCGCGGCGAAGCGGCGAAGGTACGCGGAAGCATGGAGGACCGTGAGGATCGCGCCGGCGAAGGCGCTGGCCGATCGCGGTCTCCTGGCCGCTTGCGCGGCCGCGGCGCGTGGTGCCTGTGCCTTCGGGCCGTCGCAGCTGGTAAAAAAGGCGGCCGCCCGGATCGGGATCCGGGCGGCCGTCTTCTTTCATTGCTGCCAGTCGAGCTTCTCTTCGGGCTGGCGCGATTCTTCCTTCAACAAAGTATACATGCCGCTCGCCTCGTCCTTCTTGGTCGTTTCCGCGATCCGCTCGACGCGGACGGTCACGATCTTCTGGCCGTATTGGATCTTGAGCTCGTCGCCGGCTTTGACGTCGCTGCTCGCTTTGGCTTCGCGGCCGTTGATCCAGACGCGCCCTTGGTCGGACACGTCCTTCGCGACGGTGCGCCGCTTGATCAGACGGGATACTTTGAGGAATTTGTCCAGACGCATGCTTACTTGATGGCGTCTTTCAGTTTGTTGCCGGCTTTGAACGCTGGGACTTTCGATTCCGCGATCGTGATCGGGCTGCCGGTTTGCGGGTTGCGGCCCGTGCGGCCGGAGCGCTTGCGCGTCTCGAACGTGCCGAAGCCGATCAGCTGCACTTTATCTCCGCCTGCCAGCGCGTCCGTGACTTCGCCGAGAAAGCCGTTCAATACCGATTCCACGTCGCGCTTCGTCAAGCCGCTCTTCGCTGCAATGTTGTTGATCAAATCCGTTTTGTTCATCGTAAAATCCTCCTAATAATTCAATTATGGTTGTAGGCGGATTAGCCGCCGATAGCCTCATTTCCTCAAATCGTACTATTCTGCCCGTTAGCAAAAAAATCCTGCCTGACCCGAAAAATATTTTGTGTTTTATGAGGAAATTAGCCGAAATTTGACGAATCCGCCCTTGAAGATTACGGAAGCTTTTTCGCTTCCTCCCAATAACGGTCCATCTCTAGTAAATCAGTTTGGTCAAAGGATCGCCCGCTTATACGAAGCTGCTCCTCAATATATGAAAATCGTTTCTTGAATTTGCGGTTGGTCCGCGAGAGAGCTTCTTCCGGGTCGGCGTCGATGAACCGCGCGGCATTGACCGTCGCGAACAATAGGTCCCCGAGCTCGCCGGCCTGCTCCTCCTTGTCCTTGGACGCGATCGCTTCCCGCAGCTCGCCGAGCTCCTCCTGGATCTTGTCCAGCACCGGGCCGATCTCGTCCCAATCGAAGCCGACCTTGGCCGCTTTCTTCTGAAGCTTATAAGCTTTCATCAGCGCGGGCAGCTCCGGCGGAATGCCGTCCAGCTGCGAAGCGGCGGCGGGGTCGATGCCCTTGCGGCGTTTCTCCTCGGCCTTCATCTGCTCCCAGTTCTTCAGCGCCTCCCGCGCGTCGCCCGCGGCCGAATCGCCGAATACGTGCGGGTGGCGGAACAGCAGCTTCTCGTTCAGCGTCTGGATGACGTCGTAAACCGTGAACGCTCCCGTCTCCTCCTCCATCTGGCTGTGGAGCATGACCTGGAGGATAACGTCGCCGAATTCCTCGCGCATGCCGTCCGGATCGTCGTTGTCGAGCGCCTCGATCGCCTCGTAGGTTTCTTCGATGAAGTTTTTGCGAATGGACTGGTGCGTCTGCTCCATGTCCCACGGGCAGCCTTCGGGGCTGCGGAGAATGCCGACGATTTCGTGCAGCCGCTCGAAGGAGCGGTTGCGCAGACGGTCGTCCTCCGAGCGCGGCAGCCAGATCAGCGAAAGGTTGCCGAAGCCCGGCGTCCGGTCCAGCTCGTACAGCGGCACGCTTACGATTCGCTCCTCGCCGGCGACGCCCAGCGCGTGGCCGATCGTCACGGGATAGTCGTCCGGCAGCGTCTCCATGAGCGTCAGCTTCACGTCGGATGCCGTAAATTCGTCATAGACTTGGCCGATGACGGTGTGCAGCTCCGGACGGATCAGGGACGGCTTCAGTTCGGCGGCGTCGAGCAGCTGGAAGCCTTCGATCGGATCGAAGCCGAGCCGCGTGAACGCCTGGTCGAGGAAGCTCTCGCCGCCGAGCACGGCCAGCGCGACGCCCGCTTCCGGGCAGCGCTCGCGCAGCAGCTGCACCGTGCGCTCGGCGACCATGGGGTGGCCGGGCACCGCGTAAAGCAGCGATCCCTTCTCGAGGGAGAGCCGAATGAGCTCGCTCGCGATCGCGTCGTAGACGTCCGGGAACGAATCCAGCCGTTCGTACAGCGAATCGAAGGATTCGTAAGCCAGCCCATGCTCGCGGAACAGCCCCATCATCGGGTGCTTCTCCGTCCGGACATAGCGGCTTGGTGCCTCTTGTAGCCGGCGCCAGACGCCGAGCGTCAGCTGGTCGGCGTCGCCGGAGCCGAGTCCGACGACGGTAATGGTCGGTTGCATCGTTTCGATTTCCTCCTGGTCGGGGCAAAATGATCTCGCGTGAATCGCGCTATGGCTAAGTGTATCACTTCGGCGGGAACGATCCAAATTCCTGACGGACGGGCCTGGACGGCCGCGCGGCATAGAGGGCGCGCGGCGCGGGTCCCTGAGGGCGAAATCACCGGCGGGAACGAGGGAAAGCCGAACGTTCGCTTTCCGCGGTCTGACGCGGCGCGGACGGCGTGGAAGCTGGGCGACGTGGACATCGATAAGAAAGCGAAAATGAAAAGCAAAAGAAATTGGAAAGCAAAAATAGAAAGCGAAAATGAAAAGCGAAAATGAAAAAAGCCCGTTCGCCGCTTACAAAGCGGAAACGGGCCGGTACGATGGCGCGCAAGGCATGAGCGTCGCGGCCGGCAAGGCTGGACGGCGGCGCGCTAGCCTTCGTCGCGCAGCAGACGCAGGCGGATCAACCGGGCGGCGATCGCCGCGCCGCCCGGCAGCGCGCGCAGCTCGCGCGCGGTCATGGCCGCGGCGCTTGTCCTGGCCGAGCGCGGCGGCGCCCCGCTGCTCGGCCTCGTGCT
>NZ_JAGGDJ010000008.1 GCF_017652985.1 Paenibacillus artemisiicola | reverse complement strand
GCCCGGCGCCGCATGCGCGCGGCCGCCCGCGGCGCGTCTCTGGCCGAACCGCAGCAGGCGCTGCACCTGCGCCGCGAGGTCGCGCGGCGCGCCGGCGCCGTCCATCCCGCCGTCGCCGAGCGGGATCGCGTCCTCAAGCAGCAGCTTGTAATCCTCGTCCTGCTGCTGCACCTTCGCGAGCAGGACGACGAGGCGGCCGGGCTCGAGCAGCGGTTCGCAGCGTTTCCAGATCGTCGGAAACGCCACCGCCTCCACGCGCATGATGCGGTCCTCGACCTCAAGGAACGCCATCGCCTGTCCTTTGCGCGTCATGAGCGGCTTCTTCGACACGACCATCGCGGCGGTGACGGCGTACGTCCCGTCCGGCGCCTCGGCCAGGTCGACCAGCCGGTCCGTCGGCAGCCCCGCCAGCGCTTCGTCGAACGCGTCCAGCGGGTGGCCGGACAGGTACATGCCGAGCAGCTCCCGCTCCAGCCCGAGCAGCTGGCCGGTCGTGTACGGCCGCACCTCCGGCAGCTCGACGTCCCAATTCTGCACCTCGTCGAAGCCGAACAGCTCGATCTGCAGCTCCTCGCGCTCCTTGCGCCACTTGAGCGCCGCCTCGACCGTCTCGTCGAGCACCGCGACGAGCTGCGCCCGGTGCGCGCCGAGCGAATCGCACGCGCCCGCCTGGATCAGCGATTCCAGCACGCGCTTGTTGGCGATCCGGAGGTCGACGCGCCGGCACAGGTCGGTCAGGCTGTCGAAGCGGCGCTGCGCCCGCTCCTTCAGCAACGCGTCGATCGCCTGCGTGCCGACGTTCTTGATCGACGCCAGGCCGAAGCGGATCGCGCCGCCGACGGGCGTGAACGTCACGCTGCTTTCGTTGACGTCCGGGGGCAGCACCTCGATGTCCATGCGGCGGCATTCGTCGACGTATTCCGCCGTCTTGCGCTGGTTGCCGGTCACCGAAGCGAGCATCGACGCCATGAACGGCACGGGATGGTTCGCCTTCAGCCACGCGGTCTGGAAGGCGAGGACCCCGTAAGCCGCCGCGTGCGCGCGCGGAAAGCCGTAATCGGCGAACCGCACGATCATGTCGTAGACGGCGTTCGCGTCGCGCTCGCCGTAGCCCTGCCCCTGGCTGCCCGCGACGAAGTGCGCCCGCTCCTCGTCGAGCACCTCGCGCTTCTTCTTCGAGACGGCGCGGCGGAGCAGGTCGGCTTCGCCGAGCGAGAAGCCCGCCATCGCCGAGGCGATCTGCATGATCTGCTCCTGGTACACGATGATGCCGTACGTGTCGGCCAGGATCGGCTCGAGCGACGGATGCGGGTACTCCACGTCCGCGAGGCCGTGCTTGCCGGCGATGTATTTGGGAATGAACTCCATCGGGCCCGGACGGTACAGGGCCAGGACGGAGACGATGTCTTCGAATTGCGTCGGCTTCAGCTCGCGGAGCACCCGGCGGACGCCGGCGGACTCCAGCTGGAAGATGCCCGTCGTGTCCCCGCGCGTCAGCATCGCGTACGTCGCGGGATCGTCGTCCGGGATGCGCCGGAAGTCGACGGTGATGCCCTGCTGCCGCTTCACCCAGTCCAGGGCGCGCTCCAGAATGGACAGCGTCCGCAGGCCGAGAAAGTCCATCTTCAGCAGGCCGACGGCCTCGAGGTTTTCCATGGAATACTGCGTCAGCGCCGTCCGCTCCGTGCCCGCCTGCAGCGGCACGTAATTCGTCAGCGGCTCGCCGGAGATGACGACGCCCGCCGCGTGGGTCGAGGCGTGCCGGGGCATGCCCTCGACCTTCAGCGCCATGCGCAGCAGGTCCGCCGTCTTCGGCTGGCGTTCGGACGCTTCGCGCAGCTCGGCGCTCGTCCGCAGCGCCTCCTCGAGCGAAATGCCGAGCTGGCTCGGGATCAGCTTCGCGGCGCGGTCCACCTCGCCGAACGGCACCGCCATCGCCCGGCCGACGTCGCGGACGGCCGCCTTGGCCGCCATCGTGCCGAACGTGATGATTTGGGCGACGTGCTCCTCGCCGTACTTGGCCGAGACGTACGCGATGACCTCGTCGCGCCGTTCGTCGTTGAAGTCGATGTCGATATCCGGCATCGTCACGCGCTCGGGGTTCAGGAAGCGCTCGAACAGGAGCTTGTATTTGAGCGGGTCGACGTCCGTGATGCGCAGCGTGTACGCCACGAGGCTGCCCGCCGAGGAGCCCCGGCCCGGTCCCGTCCGGATGCCCTGTTCATGGGCGAAGCGGATGAAGTCCCAGACGATGAGGAAATAATCGCTGAAGCCCATATTGTCGATGACCTTCAGCTCGTAGAGCAGCCGCTCGAGCGCCTTCCGCTTCGCGGATTCGTCCGCCGTCCAGGCGGGATCGCCGGCGTACCGCGCTTCCAGTCCTTCGCGGCACAGCGCCTCGAGGTACGCGGAGGACGTCATGCCCGCCGGAATCGGATGGAACGCCGGCAGCAGCGCGCGCCCGAACGTCAGCTCGAGCTCGCATTTCGCCGCGATTTCGGCGGTCCGCCGGACCGCGTCCTCCGCCTGCCGGAACTGCCGGTACATCTCGTCCGCGCTCTTCAGGTACATCTGGTCGGTCAGCATCTGCAGCCGGTCGTCGTCCTCGACGGTCTTGCCGGTGCCGATGCAGATGAGCACGTCCTGCACGGCCGCGTCGGCCGGCTGCAGGTAGTGCACGTCGTTCGTCGCGACGGTCGGAATGCCGGTCCGCGCCGCCAGCTCGAGCGTCGCCTGCAGCACTTTCTTTTGCTCCAGCATGCCGTGGTCCTGCAGCTCGAGGTAGAAATCGTCGCCGAAGATCGACCGGTAGCGCTCCGCCGACCGGAGCGCCTCGTCGTGCCGGTCGTGCAGCAGCAGCTGCGCGATCTCGCTGCCGAGGCAGGAGCTGAGGCAGATCAGGCCCTCCGAGTGCGCGCGCAGCGCCTCGAAATCAATCCGCGGCTTATAGTGGAACCCCTCCAAATGCCCGACGGAGACGAGCTTCATTAAATTCCGGTAGCCCGTCTCGTTCTTCGCGAGCAGGATGAGGTGATAGATCGGATTGTCCTTGCGCGCGCCCTTGTCGAAGCGCGAGCCGATCGTCAGGTACGCCTCGCAGCCGATGATCGGCTTGATGCCGCGCGCCCGGCACGCCTTATAAAACGGAACGGCGCCGTACATGACCCCGTGATCGGTCAGCGCCAGCGCCTTCATGCCCAGCTCCGCGGCGGTCTCGACCAGATCCTTGATCCGCGCGGCTCCGTCCAGGAGACTGAATTCGCTATGGACGTGCAAATGTACAAACTCGCGGTCGCCGCTCATCGCCATTCCTTCTTTCTATCGTAAACGAGCATCTTTTTCTATCATTTTATCATAACGGCCCCCCGCAAGCCCATACAATGGATTCGAGAGGGGACGGGCCGCGTCCCCGCCAGATCCCCCGGAACCGAAGGGAGCGCAGCCTTCATGGAGTCCTTCTTATCGAAATCCATCGTCGACTTCTTCATCGCGTTCGGCGTCGTGTTCGGCGGCTCGATGCTCGCCGGCATGGGGTCCGTCTTCGTCATGGCCGCCCCCGCCGCGATCATGATCGACACGGCTTCCCGGCTGAAAATATGGGCGCTCGTCGCGGCGGTCGGCGGCACGATCGACCCCATGCGCGTCATCGAAAGCAACATGCTCGAAGGGCATCTCTCGCCCGTCGTGCAGCAAGTCTTCTACATCTTGTGCGCCTTCCTGGGCGCGCATATGGGCACGGAGCTCATCCGCTGGCTCTGCAAAGGAGCGGCCTAGCGATGCGCGTGCCCCCCTTCGAACGGTTCGCGCGGTTCACGCAGGCCGTCGCCTTCGTCGTGCTCGGCGGCATTCTCGGCGCCATGGCGTACCATGCGGTTTTTTTCATGAATTTCGACGCGCTGCGCGAGACGAATACGGAATTGGAAGACAAGCTGAGCGACTACGAGGACCGGCTCGAGAAGCTGAATCAGTTCAAGGACCAGCATACGGTGGTGAAGAGCGTGCAGCCGATCCTGCTGGACCGGAAAGAGGAAGAGCCCGCCGCCGCGCTGGACGAGCAGACGAAGCTGGAGCTCAAGACCAAGCTGAAGAAGGATCTCTCCGTCTTCCTCGGGACGAGCATTTACAAGATCAACACGAACGCCGAGCTGGCCCGGCTGCTGCTGAACGACAAAATCTATCTCGTCGGGGGCAACAAGGAATTCACGGTGCAAATCCATACGATGCTGGTCGTGGACAACGTGCTGCAGGTGTGGTTCACGGCGAAGCCGTACGCGCGGCCGATCAAATGAGCGCTCCGCGCCGCCGTTCGCGTCCTGCAGGGCGCGGCCGGCGCAGGGCGGGCGGCGAAAACGGCATTTTCGTTTGCCGTGCCGTTCATGGTACAATGGTGGGCAGAAAACAAGCCCCGCTTAGGGCAAAGGAGCTGCACGCCAGTCATGGTTAACGCCTTACATTGGGCCATCGTCCTCGTCATCTGCCTCACGTCGGTGATGTCGGCCGTCTTCAGTTACAAAGCGCGGCGCGCGTCCGATACGCGCCGGCGCGGCATGCTCGCCGCCCGCACCAACATGTGCATGGGCGTCATGCTCGTCTTCATCGCGCTGTTCATGATGCTCGCCTTCTCCGGCTCGACGGTCAAGGTCATCATCAGCGCGCTCATCATCGTCATCGGCCTGTTCAACCTGTTCGCGGGGCTGCGCAACAACAGCGTCTACCGTTCCATGAAAGGCTAAACGGCCGGCCGGCTTCCTTCAGGCTTACGCAGCCTGCTCGGCGCCCGAAACCCGGCCTTCCCATCGCGAAGCAGCTCGGGATGCCCCTTCGGCGTCGAATCCTGCGTGCCATTTCCAAGTCCGGAACCGCCTTCCCTTAGTAGGGATCGATCAGCTGCGCCGCGAGCATCGCTTTCGCCGCCGTGCCCGCGGGGTCCTTCAGCTCGATCTCGAGCTTGACGCTCTTGCGGCTCATCTCCAGCAGCGACGGCACGATGACGATCTCGCTCTCCAGCTGGAGCGGCCGGACGAAATACGTCGTCATGCTCTCGATCACGTAATCCCGCTTCCCCAGCTCCCGGATAAACCCCCGGGCCGCCTGCGTCATCAGCGTGACGAGCACGCCCTCCGAGATCGTGCCGAACGTTCCCGACATTTGCGGCGTGATCCGTCCTTCGTACGCCGCGCGTTCCCCTTCCGCATCCTCCGTCAATCGAAACCCCGCCCCGATCAGCTCGTCGAACGTCTCTCCGGATTCCTTTTGCTTGCCCGCGTAGCGCATCGCCTCCAGCGCTTCGTTGCGGCTGACCGCGGCGAGCAGCTTGCGGTTCTTGTCCACGATCGGCAGCAGGTCGATCCCCTCGGCCGCCATCGTGTGCGCCGCGGACGCGATCGGAATGTTCGGCGCCGCCGTGATCGGATTGCGCGCCATCAGCTTCTCGACCGGCACGGCCTCGTCCGCGCCCTCCGCGTCCTTCGCCGTCATCATCCCGACGACCCGCCCCCGCTCGTCCAGCACGGGAAACCGCGTGCCCCCGACCCGGGCGGCCAGCCGCACGTAATCGCCCTTCGTCTCGCCGAGCCGCATCGTCTCCACCGGGCGGCTGTACGTCACGATGTCCTCGACGAGCATGATTTTCTGCCGGATGAGCCGGTCGAACATCGCGCGGTTGATCATGGACGCGACCGTGTACGTATCGTGCTTGGAGGAGATGATCGGCAGCCCGAGCTCGTCCGCGAGCAGCCGGATGTCCTCGCTCGTGCCGAAGCCGCCGGTGATGAGCACGCCCGCGCCCTGCTCCAAGGCGAGGCGGTGGGCGCCCTGCCGGTTGCCGACGATGAGCAGGCTGCCCGCGTCGATGTAGCGGACCATCGCGTCGAGCTCCATCGCGCCGATGACGAATTTGTGCAGCGTCTTCTCGAGGCCCCCCGCGCCGCCGTACAGCTGGCCCTGCACGATGTCCGCCACTTCCCCGAACGTCAGCCGGTCCGGCGTTTCCCGTCCGCGGCGCTGGATCCGGACGGTCCCGATCCGCTCCTTCGTGCTGACGAGCCCCGTCGCCTCCGCCTCCTTGATCGCCTTGTACGCCGTTCCCTCGCTCACGTCCAGCTCCTCCGCCATCGTCCGGACGGACAGCTTCGTTCCGATTTCGAGCTGGCGGATATAGTCCATCAGCCGTTCGTGCTTCGTTTGCGCCTCTGGCGCCTTCCCTCCGGATGCCACGGCGTTCACCCCTTGTCCTTTGCGCAGCGTTCGCTGCCTGTCTGATTCCATTTTACCAGAAAGCTAGACGCGGACGCACCGCTCTTTGGGCGCGGGGACGCGTCATTTTATGTTGAAAACGGCTCTGTCCGCCAATCACCAAGGGATAGATGTCCTCATATGATGAACTAATTCGTGTCAAAATCCTATGGACCCCTGGCCAAAACGTCAACATCCTCCGGCATGGAAGGAGCTCCGTCGATGCTGAAAACGAAAGTCGCCGTGCACGTCATCAGCCCCGGCATTCTGCCGGATGACGCCATCATGCTCGGCGACGCCTATCTGAGACAATGGAAAATCCCGCAAGGTCAGCCGGTGACGCTCAAATTCGGGGCATTGCGCCAATATGTCAAAGTCGTGCCGGTCGAACGGTTCGACGGGATGCGGATCGGTCAAAGCCTGGCAAGGAAGATGGGACTGCTGCAAAACACGACGCTTCGCATCCGTTATCGCGCCGAGGACGCCGTGCTCGCGCTGGGGCCGCTGATCGGCGTGCTGATCAGCCGCGACGACCCGGAGCACCGCGAGCGGCCGTTCGGCTCCATCACGATGTTCTGCAAGGAACTGGTGGATGCCTGCGCCGCGCAGGGCGCCCATGTGTACTTCTTCACGCCGCTACACCTGAAAGGCAATTTCAATACCGTCGAGGGCTGGACGTATTCGAACGAAGGCTGGCGCAAGGCGTTCATGCCGTCGCCGGACGTCGTCAACAACCGGCTCACGTCGCGCAAGCTGGAGAACCGGCCCAACGTGCAGGCGTTCATTCAAGAAGTCAAGACGCGGCACAACAGCACGGTGTTCAACGAAAAATTCCTCGATAAGCCGGAAGTGTTCGAAGCGCTGGCGAAGGACCCGTCCCTGGTCAAATATTTGCCGGAATCGCACGTGCTCAAAACCTTCCCGATGCTTAAGACGATGTGCGCCCGGTACCACACCGTCTTCCTGAAGCCGGTGCGCGGGAGCCTGGGCAAAGGCATCATCCGCATCACCCGGCTCGAAGGCGACTCGTATTCCGCGCAGTACGCCACCGTCGGCGGGACGCGCCGGCATTATTTCAGCAGCCTGCTCAAGCTCTACGGCTCCATCTCCGGCAAGATGAAAACCGTCCGGTACCAGATCCAGCAAGGGCTGCAGCTGATCGACATCATGGGCCGGCCCGTCGACTTCCGCGCGCTCGTGCAGAAGAACGAGACCGGCAAATGGGTGCTCACGTCCATCGTCGCCCGCACGGCGGGCAGCCATCATTTCGTGTCGAACCTCGCGAGAGGCGGCACGCTCAGCACCGTGCGCGAGGCCGTCGGCCGGTCCAACCTGTCCGGCGCGAACAGCCACGATGCCCCCGGGAAGCTGCAGCGGGCCGCGATCGACATCGCGCACGGCATCGACGCGTTCATTCCCGCGCATTTCGGCGAGCTTGGCATCGATCTGGCGCTGGATACGCACGGCCGCGTCTGGTTGCTGGAAGTGAATTCCAAACCTTCCAAAAACGACAATACGCCGCTGCAGGACCAGAAGATCCGTCCCTCCGTCCGCAACATGGTCCGTTACGCGCGGCACTTGGCCGAATTTTGAAGCAAAGGGAGGAAGCGGCGATGGCTGAAACGGCACGAACCGGCATCCTCGGCATCCTGATCAGCCAGCGGCGATTCGACGGCGCCGGCGAGCGCGAGGCGTCTCCCGTCATGCCGGAGGACGATTTTTGCCGCCGTCTTTGCGCGTATGGGCAGACGATCGGCATGCTCGTTTTTTTGTTTTGCGCCTCTCACGCCGCTGCGGCCGGCGAAACGGCGATCGGCGGCTACGCGCTGCGCGGCGGCGAATGGCGGCCCGGGAGCTTTCCGCTCCCCGACGTCGTCTACGACCGGGCGCTGCCGGCGTCGGCCGCGGAAGCCCGCCGGTTCCGGCACGCGCTCGCGCGGCTGAAGCAGCGCAAGCGGTACGCGCTGCTGAACGGCTCGCTGCCCGGCAAGCTCGACGTCTTCCGCGCCATGGCGCATGACGACGCGCTGCGCCCGCTGCTGCCGGAGACGGAGCCTTACGAAGGCGCCGGCCAATTGGCGCGCCTGCTCGCCCGCCATCCGGGCGGCTTGTTCCTGAAGCCGGCGGCGGGCATGCACGGCAAGGGCGCGCTGCGGCTGCTCGCGGACGCGGAAGGCTGGCGCGCCGACGGCCGCGACCGGCATAACCGCCCGCTCGCGTGCCGCTTCCGCACGTGGGAAGCCGCCGGCGCATGGCTCGAGCGCTTCGCGTCCGCGGCCCCGTACCTCGTTCAGCCCTGCTTGCGGCTGACCGACGAGGAAGGCCGCGCCTTCGACGTCCGGGCGCTCCTGCAGAAGGACGCCGTCGGCCGCTGGACCTTCACCGGCGCGGCCGTGCGGCGCGGCGGCGCGGGGAGCGTGACCGCCAACCTGCACGGCGGCGGCACGGCCGCCGCGGCCGCGGCGGCGTTCCGGCCGCGGTTCGGCGAGGCCGGCGCGGCGGAGCTGGTAGCGCGCGTCCGGCGCGCGAGCGAACGGGCCGGCGCGTGCCTCGAGGCGCATTTCGGCCGGTTCGCCGAGCTGGGCCTCGATTTCGGCCTCGAGCCGGACGGCCGGCTGTGGCTCTTGGAAGCGAACGCCAAGCCGGGCCGCGCGTCCTTCGCGGCCGACGCCGAAGCCGCCGAGGCGGCCGTTCGCCGGCCGCTCGATTATGCGATGCTGCTGGCTTCGCGCCAGCGTCCCCTGTTCCCGACCACCCGAATTCAAAGGAGATACATCCAGGAGGTTCATCCATGAGTTTGACATCTTGTCATGTACACTTCTCACCCTCAAGCGAACGCATCGTCTACCTGTCGGGCTCACTCCTTCGCTCCCTGAAACTGTCCGGCAAGAAGACGATCCAACTGAAATTTGGGCACGAAACGCTGACGGCCGCCGTAAAGCCCATCAACCGGCAGGGCAACCACCTGTACCTGTCCGCCGGCGTCCGCCAGACGATCAAGGTTCCGAAGACCGGCAGCATCTCGTACGTGCAAGGCGAAGACATCGATCTCCAGCTCGGGCCGCTGATCGGCGTGCTGACCGACGGCGATCGCAAGAGCGACTCGCCCTTCGGCTCCCGCTCCGGGTATATCCGCCAGCTCATCCGCATGGGCGAGCGCAAGGCGTACGTGTTCGCCTTCACGCCGCGCGACGTGAACTGGACGAAGGAGACCGTCAACGGCTACTTCCTCAACAGCGCCGGCGCCTGGTACCGCAAGGTCGTGCCGCTGCCGGACGTCGTCTACAACCGGCTGCCGAGCCGCTACGCGGAAACGACGGCCTCGATCATGTCGATGCGGGAACGCTTCGTCCGCAAGGGCGTGCCGTTCTTCAACTGGAGCTTCTTCAACAAGTCCGACGTCTACAAGCTGCTGGACAAAGACGTGGAGGCGCTCGAGCACCTGCCGGAATCGGTCAACAACCCGCGCGCCGAGAAGATCAAGGAGATGCTGGAGAATCACCAGTTCATCTATTTCAAGCCGACGGCCGGCAGCCTCGGCATCGGCATCTACCGGCTGACCTACCATCCGAAGCGGGGCTACTTCGCCCGCTACCGGCGCGGCAACACGAACGTGCTGCTGCGCTTCACGAACTTCAACAGCCTGATGCGCATGCTGGAGACGCGCCACGGCAGCGGCCTCGGCCGGTACGTCAGCCAGCAGGGCGTGCGGCTGATCGAGATCGACGGCTGCCCGATCGACTTCCGGTTCCACATGCACAAGAACGGCCGAAACGAATGGGTGCCGGTCGGCATCGGCGCGAAGAAAGCCGGGCGCGGCAGCGTCACGACCCATATCAAGAACGGCGGCTCGCTGCTCACGCCGGAACAGGCGCTCAGCCGGGTGTTCGGCGATAAGGCCGACGACATGCTGATCAAAGCGAAGGCCGTGTCCGTCAAGCTCTCGCAGGCGATCGAACGCAACTTCCCGCACACGCTCGGCGAGCTCGGCCTCGATATCGGCATCGACAAGGACGGCGAGGTTTGGATGTTCGAAGCGAACGCGAAGCCGGGCCGCTCGATCTTCGCCCACCCGTCGCTGCGCGCGCAGGGCCGCGATTCCATGTCGCATATCCTCGAGCACTGCATGTACTTGAGCAAGTTCAAGGAGCAGGGAGGCGAAGACTGATGGCGTTCGTCATCCACGAGGATACGGCGGCGGACCCTTCGGCTCAGACGAAGTCCAATCAACCGGTCCTCGCCATTCTGACGATCGACGACGAGCTGCAGTTCTTCCGCGGCAACCGCGAAAACTTCGCCGATCTGATCGCCGCGGGCAAGGACAACGGCTTCCTCGTTTACGTCTTGACCGTCAAGCAGCTGAGGATCGGACGGAAGTCGTTGAACGGCTACACGTACGATCCCGGCACGGATACGTGGATCCAATCGCAGTTTCCGTTTCCGGACTTGATCTACAACCGGATTCCTCTTCGCGAGGACGAACTGCAGCCCGAGGTGCGGCGCAAAATCGCCGCCTGCATGAAGAATCCGAGGGTGCAGATCTTCAATCCGAAATTCTTCAATAAATGGAGCCTCTTCAAGTGGCTCCGGCAATCGCGCAGCACGAGCCCCTATATCCCCGCGACGCGCCGGCTTCTGACCCTGGGCGGACTCGGCAAAATGATGCAGCGCCACCGGTTTCTCTACCTGAAACCGGTGAGCGGCAAGGCCGGCAAAGGCATCATGACGATCGAGCTGCACCCCGAGAAGGCGCTGCCGTACCGGCTCAAGATCCAGGGCAACAAAGGCAGCACGACCTACAACTGCGGCTCGATCGTCAAGCTGTGGAGCCGCATCAAGAAGGAATGCAGCAGCGACCGGTACATCGCCCAGCAGGGCATCCAGCTGGCCGCGTACAACGACCGCTCCTTCGACCTGCGGGCGCTCATCCAGAAGAACCAGCGGGGACAATGGGACGTCTCCGGCATCGGCGCCCGGCTGGCCGGCTCCATGAGCATCACGACGCACGTCCCGCGCGGCGGCAGCATCGAGGATCCGGAGAAACTGCTTGTCGGCGTATTTGGCCAAGACGAAGCTAATAAACTTCTTACGAAGGCCCGCTCCGCCGCGCTCGTCATCGCCCGCCAGATCGAACGCGGCTCCGGCCGCAGGCTGGCGGAGATGTCGATGGATCTCGGCATCGACCAGTCGGGCAGCATCTGGTTTTTCGAAGCCAACGCGAAGCCGATGAAGTTCGACGAGCCGGACATCCGGAAACGTTCGCTGGAGCGGATTTTCCAATACAGCAGCTATTTGTTGCGCAACAAGAACAAATAGCGGGGAGGTAAGCTCATGCAGGTAAAGCTGCTGTCGCCGTCCCAATGGTCGGCATCCAAGGAGAAGATCACCCGATTTCTGTACCGGTACGGCGACAGCCGCATTACCCACGCGGGACTCGCCGCGCTGAACGCGCTGACGCCCACCCGCCTGGCCGCGGGCCGCTCGGCCGAAGGCGCCGCGGCGGCCGTCGCCGTCGCCGTTCAGAACGGACGGCTGGCGGCCGTCGCGTTCGCGGAAGACGGCGGCGAGCGCGCCTGCCTCGTCGTCGTGTCGCCCGAATACCGCGGCCAAGGGACCGGCAGCGCCCTGCTGCGGGCGCTGCACCGCCGGCTCGGCCGGCTTACCTGCAGCGTAGCCTCCGACAACGCTTCCAGCATGAACATGTGCTTCCGGGCGGGCATGAAAGCGGTCAGCCTGCACAGCGGCCCGACCGGCAAGCCGACCCTTCGATTCGAACGCTAGGAGGAACCTCTATGGGTCAGCCGGTTCTCGGCATTTTAACCCTCTATCTGAACGACCGAGGCCTCATGGAAGAGAAGCCCATTTACGCGCGGATGACGGAAGCCGGCAAGAGTCTCGGCCTCGAGATCTTCGTCTTCACGCCGGCGGACGTCAACTTCGAGACCAACCGCATTCACGCGCATCAGTACGATCCGACCGCGAAATCCTGGAGCCGCCGCTGGCGCTCCTTTCCTCATATGATCTACGACCGCTGCCGGATCCAGAAGAGCCACCGCTTCGCCCAGCTGGGTCAGTTCCGGCGGAAATACGGCCACCTGACCTTCCTCAACCGGGTGCTGCGCAACAAATACACGGTCTACAAGACGCTCGGCCGGGAAGAGCGGTTCCGGCCGCATCTGCCGCTGACGCGTCTGTACGAGAATCAGAGCGACCTCGCCGAGCTCATCCGCAAGTATCCGCTCATCTACCTGAAGCCGATCAACGGCACGGGCGGACGCGGCATCCTGCGGATCGAGCGGGAACAGACCGGCACCTTCCTGATTCAAGGGCGCGACCAGTCCCGGCGAATCATCAGTCCGCGGCGCGTCGGACTCACCGGCCTGCACGGCCGGCTCGCGAAGTGGAACCTGAAGGAAAACCGGTACCTCGTGCAGCAGGGCATCCAGCTGAAGCTGCCGAACGGCCGGGTGCACGATTACCGCATGCTCGTGCAGAAGAACCGCGGCGGCGAATGGGAAGTGACGGGCTGCGCCGGCCGGATCGGCGCGAGCGGCAGCATCACGTCCAACCTGCACGGCGGCGGTCAGGCCGCGAAGATGCGGACGCTGCTCGGCGATTGGATCCGGAACGAGGACACGGTGACGAGCGTCGTCCGGAAGGCCGAGGAATTCGGAGTGGACGTCGCCGCGTACCTGGAGAAGTCGTACGGGAGGCTGTGCGAGCTGGCGCTCGACCTGGCGATCGACCGCAAGGGGCAGATTTGGCTGCTAGAAGTCAATCCGAAGCCGTCTCGCGAAGTGTTCATCCAGGCCGGCGAACGCGAGACGTACCGGCGGGCCATCGTCCGGCCGCTGGAATACGCGGTATGGCTGTACGAGCAAAAGCAAAAACGGAAGACGGGCGCGGAGACCGCGAACATGCGGCACGAGCCCGACTGAACGCCGAAGAACCCGGCCCGCGCGACGGCGCGGGCCGGGTTCTTCTTTGCGTTTCTTCGGCGCTGCCGCTCCGGCCGAAGCATCCCCGAGCCGCCGGTTAGGGCTGCTGCAGCTCTTCCGGCACGAGCGCCAGCAGTTCGCGGAAGTCCGCGATGAGGGCGTCGGAGCCGTTCAGCTCCTCCTTGCGGCCGTACACCGCGTAGGCGCAGCCGACGACCTGCAGCCCATTCCGCTTGCCGGCTTCCACGTCCGAGGAGCGGTCGCCGACCATCCACGCCGAGCGGACGCCATGGTCGCGCAGCAGCCGTTCGACGAGGTGCACCTTCGACGCCGTGCCGTATTCGCCGGCGCTGTACAAGCCGTCGAACAGCGGGCCGATGCTCTTGAGCCGGGCGATCTCCTTCACGTAGCGCTCGAGGCCGTTGCTCGCCACGAACAGCTTGAAGCCCTGCGCCTTCAGCGCGGCGAGCGTCTCCGCCACGTGAGGATAGAGCGAGCCCTCGCCGTTCTCCAGTCCTTCGACCTCGTACTGGAGCAGCAGCTCGTCAGCCCGGTTGCGGGCGGCCTCCGAAGCGTCCGGCATGACTTTGCGCCAGATGTCGGCGAGCAGCATGCCGAGGCAGCCGAGCAGCGCCTCCACGGGAGGCGTCGGCTGCAGATACAGCCCCTCCGCCCGCAGCGTCGCGAATATCCGTTCATGCACCCCTTTGAGCAGGGTATCCGTCTCGAACAGCGTGCCGTCCATATCGAAAATGAGCGCTTCCGGCCGCGGAAGCGTAACGCCGCTTTGCATCGTGCAACTCCCTTTCCAATCCGTAATGCCCTTAATCATACTGGAAAGGAACGCCGCCGCGCAAGAAGGAAACGGCCGCTGCGGCAAGCTGCCGCGGCGAGCGCGGAGCATCTCTTGGGCGCGTCGGCGCGGCGTGCCCGGCCGTACCGCCCGCGGGAGGCGGCGCGGCGGAAGCGGACCGCGCGCAACGCCGCCGCGTTATGGCGCGGCCTCCCGCGGCTACCATTTCGCCGGATCGATGTCGCCCGGCTTCAAGCCCTCCCATACGTTCCGGATATCGGCCTGCTCCGGATGCTCGAAGACCAGGAACGCGGACGGCAAATACCGGCCCTCGCTGCTCTTGGTCGACGGCTTGTTCAGCACCGCGCCGTCCTTCACGAGCACCGTCGAGGAGCCGCCGTCGAGATTCGCCGCGATGACCGCGCCGTGCGCCAGCATGATCTGCTGCACGTCGTACAGGTTCGCGCCGATGCTGTGGCCCGGCTGGCGGCCGTCGATGACGACGAACAGGATGGCGCCGTCCTCGCGCTGGCCCATCGCCGTGCGCGGGGCGATGCCCCAGCCGTCGGCGGCGTTCTTGATCAGCCCTTTGCCGTTGACGATGATGCGCGGCTGGAACGTGACCGCTTCCTTCACGCCCATCTGCCGCAGCTCGTCAAGCGTGTACCTCCCGGCGACCATCTTGCCGCTGCCGTCGATGCCGACGACCTGCGTCGACTTCGAGCGGCCGAGGTCGCTGTAAAACAGCTTGCCGCCCGACATGACGATGCCGATCGGCTGGAAGCCGTTCCCCTCCCAGTTCGGGTCGGCGAAGCCGCCGCCGTTCACGCCGGCGATGGCCCCGGTCCGCTGCACCATGCTCGTGACCCGCTCGCCGCGGCCCGGCTTAGCCGGGACGGCGACGCGGATCTTGGTCGGATCGTTGACGGTCATGACGTAGCCGCTGTAGCCGTGCCCGGAGACCGGCTCGATCTCGACGAGGGGCTTCTGCTCCTCGGCCGCGCCGTCCGCGTCCGCCGCGGGCGCGGCCGCGCCTGCGGGCGGCGTGTGGATTTCGTGCGTGTCCCGCTCTTCTCCCATGGCGTCGAATTGCGCCTGATAAGCCTGCACGCGCGTATCCAGCGCGTGCTGCCCGATAATATATTTCGCCCATTTCCGGTGCTGGGTCGTAATCAGCGTGTCCGCGACCAGGTAGCGGATATCGGTGCCGGACGGCGTCAAAAACAACCAGCCCGCCCCCGCGGCGCCGAGCGCCAGCAGAAGCGCGAAGACGGCGGCCGTCCGCCTGAACCGTTTGCGCTTTCGTTTGGCCGCGCGTCTCGGCGCCGACTTCCCCTGCGGGCGCTTGCCCCTGGCAACGCCGGCGGTCTCGGCGGAAACTCTCGTGCTCACCTTGTCGTCCTCCCCTTCTGCTCTCCGACTTGCGGATACCTAGTAGACGAGAAACGACCGCGGAAAGTTTCAGCATCGGCCCGCAATCGACAACGGCCGCGCGCGTTCGCCCCGGCTTCCATCGGGCCGGACGTTCGCACGCCGCAAGCTTGTCCGATTTTCCGCAATGGCCGCCTTAAACGCCGTTTCGGGGATGCGCGACCCATTCCGGCGCCCGCCCCGGCGAGTCTGCGACGGAAGCCGACGCAAAAAGCCCCCGAGGCCTCCATGCCGCGGGAGCTTGCCGGTCGTCGGCGCCTTCAGAACACTTTTTTCGTCTCGCGGTCGGCCTTGATCATCTCCACCGCTTCCTTGAACCGCATGGAGTGGACGATTTCCCGTTCGCGCAGAAATTTCAGGCTGTCCTGCAAATCGACGTCGTCCGTCATGTCGATGATCCATTGGTACGTCGCGCGCGCCTTCTCCTCCGCCGCGATGTCCTCGTACAAGTCGGCCAGCGGATCGCCCTTCGCCTGGATGTAAGCCGCCGTCCACGGAACGCCGGACGCGTTGTTGTAGAACAGCGCGTTGTCGTGAATGACGTAGTGGTCGCCGAGGCCCGCCGCCTCCATCTGCTGGGGCGTCGCGTCCTTCGTCAGCTTGTAGATCATCGTCGCGATCATTTCCAGATGCGCGAATTCCTCGGTTCCGATGTCGGTCAGCAGCCCGATGACTTTATCCGGAATGCTGTAGCGCTGATTTAAGTACCGGAGCGCGGCCGACAGCTCGCCGTCCGCACCGCCGTATTGCTCCACCAGATAACGGGCTACCCGCGGATCGCATTTGCTGACCCGAACGGGATATTGGAGCTTTTTCTGATAAATCCACACGAGCGTTCCACCTCCCTCGGCGCTTGGTTACACCTGCCACGGCCAGGGGCTTTCGACCCACTGCCATGGATACTTGGAATAGCTGTGTCCGAACTGCATGAGCGGGCCGTAATGCATCTCGAACTGGTGCGCGCTCTGCATGCGCTGCTGGGCCAGCTGGTTGAACTGCTGGAGCGCCTGCAGATCGTTCGGGTGCGTGTCGAGGTAAAGCGACAATTCGACCAGCGCGAATTCGATCTGCTGCAGCTCGAGCAGCATGCGATAATACTGTTCGTCCAGCGTTTGGTTAGTGTTGTTCACTTTCTTCCGGCCTCCCCGTCTGGCATTTGGATTCGTACGGGCCGTAGAGCGCCGGCCACAGCGTTCCCCTCCTGAGCGCCTCCGGCAGCGGGAACTGCGGGAGATTCATGGGCTGGTACGGGATGTACTGGTTCGGCGGAACGTAGTAGGTTTTCACGTATTTCGGCGGACACGGGTCGCACGGGCCTACAAAGGGATACCAATCTCGCGTCGGGTTTACCGCGTTCAACTTCGCTTCCCCCTCCTCATGTTGAAAATGCGAACAATTCGACTGCCACTCCTATTCTTATGTCGCGGGGCGGGCGATCTTGCTTGGCCTGATTTATTAAACCCAGGGACAGCGCAAAAAAGCCCATGTCCGCCGACATGAGCTCTTCGCGTATGTATGGAAGGGAAACCGTTAATCGCCGAACCCCGTGACCTCGGGTTCTTCTTTCGCCGTCCGGTAGATAAAGACGCGCAGCACGCGCAGCGGCTCGCTTTCCGCCACTTCGAACGCGTAGCCGTCGAATTCGACCTTCTTGCCCCGTTCGGGATTGCCTTCGAGCTTCGTGAACAGCCAGCCGCCGATCGTGTCGACGTCCTCGTCTTCGATGTCGAGGTTGAACATGTCGTTGATCTCTTCGATCAGCATGCGCCCTTCGACGGACGTGACGTCGCCCTTGACGACGATTTCCGGCTGCACGTCGTCGAATTCGTCGTGGATTTCGCCCACGATTTGTTCCAAGATCAACTCCGTCGTCAGCATGCCGGCCGTGCCGCCGTATTCGTCCACGACGATCGCCAGCTGGGAGTGCCTGCGCTGCATCAGCTGCAGGACATGGCTGACCTCCATCGATTCCGGCACGTTCAGGATCGGGCGCAGGTAGCGGCGCAAATCATGCTCTTCGTCCGGATCCGCGGTCAGCAGATCGGTAATGTGCACGAACCCGATCAATTGGTCCTTGTCCTCGACGCAGACGGGGTAGCGCGTATGCTTGCTTGCGTACACGGTTTTCAAATTCTCTTCGAACGGCAGGTTCGCGTACAGGCAGTCCATGTCCGTTCGCGGCAGCATGACTTCCCGGGCCAGCCGGTCGGAAAACTCGAAAATGTTGTCGAACAGCTCCAGTTCGTCCTTGTCGATGATGCCGCTCTTCGCGCTTTGATCCATCAGGATGCGGATCTCTTCCTCGGTATGGGCGGAATCGTGCTCGCTCGCCGGCTGCACGCCGAAGAGGCGCAAGAGCCGGTTGGCCGAGCCGTTCAGCAGCCAGATCGCCGGCAGGAACACCCGGTAGAAGTACAGCAGCGGCATGGACGCGAACAGCGACGTGCCTTCGGACTTCTGGATCGCGAGCGATTTCGGCGCGAGCTCCCCCAGCACGATGTGCAGGAACGTGATGCACAGAAACCCGATCACGACGGAGACCGTATGCATGAACGCGCCGTCGTCCAGGCCGAGCAGATGGAACAGCGGTTCTACGACCAGATCGGAGATGGCGGGCTCGCCGACCCAGCCGAGGCCGAGCGACGCGAGCGTGATGCCGAGCTGCGTCGCGGACAAATACGCGTCCAGCCGCTGGTTGACCTTGATCGCGTACTTGGCGCGCGCGTTGCCTTCGTTGACGAGCTGCGTCAGCCGGGACTGCCTGACCTTCACGAGCGAAAATTCCGCGGCGACGAAAAAGCCGTTTAACAGTACGAGAATGAGAACGATGCAAAGATTCCAAAAGATCTTCCCGAATTCAAATTCCTGCAAAAGTCGTTTCCGCTCCTCTCATCGGCCTTGCAGCCGCTGTCTCTCTGTCTGTCGTCCGCCGTCACAGCACCGCTTGGCGGGTACCGAAATCCACGTCGCGGTAATACATGTCCTTCACGAGCAGATTGGGTCCGCAGCACGAGGCGGCGGGACAGTGGCAGTCCACGCTCTTGGCGAGCGGATGGGACAGCCAGCGGTCGAACAGATCGTTCAAGCGGTCCTGCTTGACGTTGCCGAAGGACGGCACGTCGGAGAAATCGGTGACGAACACGTCGCCCGTGAACAAATTCACGTTCAGCCGGTTGCGGCCGTCGGGATCGTTGCGGACCGTCACGTTGGGCTCGCTCGCCAGCCGTTTCAGCAGCTCGCGGTCCGCGGCGTCGTCGCTGCAGCCGTAGAACGGCAGCGTGCCGAACAGCATCCACAGCGAAGGGTCCCGGTGATCCAGCAGCTCCTTCACCGCGTCGCGCATCTCCTGCGGCGAGATGACCGGCAAATCCGCGGCGAACGCGCTCGGATACATCGGGTGCACTTCGTGGCGCTTGCAGCCCATTTCGACGATGAGCCGGTGAATCTCGCGCATGCTGCGGTGCGTGCGGAAGTTGATCATCGATTCCGCGGACACGAAGAGCCCGCCATCGCTGAGCTTGCGCGCGTTGTCCATCATGCGCTCGTACATGCGGCTCGCGACCGACATCGGCACCGGATGGCCGCTCTTGGCGAACCCGATGGCGTGAAAATCGTCCGCGGACGTATAGTTGAACGAAATGTGCATGACGTCCAGGTAAGGCGCGATCGCCTCGTAACGGGAGTAATCCAATGTAATATTGGAATTGAGCTGAGAAAATATACCCCGGTCCCGCGCGTATTGAAGCAGCGGAATCATGTATTCCTTGACCGTCCGGTCGGAGAAGGTAGGCTCGCCGCCGGTAATGCTGATCGTCTTCAGCTCATCGATCTCATCGAGCCGGCGCAGCATGAGATCGAGCGGCAGTTTCTCCGGCTCGGCCAGGACGAGGGTGTCTCCGACCGCGCAGTGCTCGCAGCGCATGTTGCAGAGATTGGACAGCGTCATCTCCACGCTCGTCAGCCGATGGCGCCCGTGGCGGCGGAGCGAAAGAATGGGATCCCAAGGATCGTCCTTGGGGGTAAACGGGTACGGTAATGCGTTCAACATCTGTTCAGCACCTGACTTTTCAACGTAATCGCCCGCCGTTCTTCGCGGCTTGTTCTTATTGTAATGTCCGGGGGCGGCGGATGCAAACGGGTTTCGGCGGCGCCTGTCCCCATCCGCTCGGCAGCGCCGGCTCCCGGTCAGACGAGAAAAGGAGCCTTTCGGCTCCTTGAACATCGTATGCCGCCGTCACGGAAGCGGCCGCTATGAGCTCGCCGCCCCGGCCATCGGCCGCTTCTCGCTTTCGTTCACGCCGACGATCATCGCCGTCAATTGCTTGGACAAGTCCACTTCGTACGGCGCGCGGAGCGCTTCGCCGCTTTCGTCGCTCAGCACCCGGACGACGGGCCGGTGCGGGCAGGACGAATGGATGTCGACGACGACGCCGCGTTCGCCGCTCTGCAGCTTGACGCTGATGCCGAGCGGGTAGATCGCGAGCTTGTCCCGGAACAGCTGAAGCAACCGCTGCTCGTACAGCGTGCCGCTTCCGGCGTACAGCGACTCTACGGCTTCGTGCGGCAGCATCGGGTCGCGGTAGATCCGCGTCGTCGTCATGGCGTCGTACGAATCGACGATCCCGATCCATTTCGCGTACTCGTGAATCTGATCGCCCTTGATGCCGCGCGGATAGCCGCTGCCGTCCAGCCGCTCGTGATGCTGGTAGGCGCAGTGCGCTGCCAAGAGCGGAATGTTCGGCTCGTCCTTGAGCAGGTTGAAGCCGCGCTCCGCGTGCCGCTTCATCTCCTCGTATTCTTCGCGGGAGAGCCGCGCTTCCTTCTTCAAAATGTTCGCGCTGATCTGCGTCTTGCCGATATCGTGCAGCACCGCGCCGAGGCCGAGCGTCATCAGCTCGTCGCGGGAGTATCCGTTCGCGATGCCGAGCACGGTCGAATAGACGGCCACGTTCAGCGAATGATGGTACAAATAGTTGTCGACGATGCCCATGTTCATCAGCATGACCATGGCGTCCTTCTGTCCGGTCAAATCGTCGATGACCATGCCCATGACTTGGCGGAACGCCTTGCCGATGTACGGATACGTCATGCCGCTCTTCCGGTTGGGCCGGTCCATGAGGTTCCGGAAATTGGTCCGTATCTCGGTCAGCGCGCGGCGGCGCGTCTCTTCGCTGATCAAATCCGGGACGACGAGGTCGGCCGTCCGGGGATCGTGGATATAGACGAAATGAATGCCGCATTCATCGAGGCGCTTGATCAGCTTCTGGGTTAATTCGACGTCGGCGCCAAGCAGCACGAGGCCTTCCTCGGAATAGATCTTCTTCGCGAGCCGCATGCCGGGTTGACACAGTTGGACGGGCAATAAACGCATCTTATCGACCCCTGCTCTGCTTCTATTTTCCTATTTTAGGATGAGTGCCGTAATGTTAATGTAAGGGATTTAAGGAAAAAGAGCAAGAACAGATTCGCCAAATGTCGACAAAATTTTCCTATCTCATGACGAAAATCCAGAACGCCGCCGCCAAAATAAACCGGTAGATAGCGAAATGCGTCAAGCGGACCTTCTGAATGAAGCGCAGGAACAGCACGATCACGAGCCATGCGACCACGAACGATACGATGAAGCCGACGATGAAGAACGACAGATTGTCGCCCGTGATGTATTTGTAGCTGTCGAGCATCTCGTAGCCGGACGCGACCACCATGATCGGAATCGCCATCAGGAACGAGAAGTCCGCGGCGGCTTTATAGCTTGTCCCGACGAGCATCCCGCCCGCGATGGTGGAGCCGGAACGCGAGAAGCCCGGCCAGAGCGAGAGGCACTGGAGCAGGCCGATCCCAAACGCCTGGCGATACGAGATGTCGTCCATCGTCTCCGATTTGACGCGGATGCGGCCGGAGTTCGACAGCTTCTCCGCCACGATCATATAGATCCCGCCGATGACGAGCGACAGCAGTACCGGCGCCTGGTTGAAGCCTTCGCCTTTAATGACGTCCTTCAATACGTAAGCGAGCAGCATGGCCGGCACGATGCCGAGCGCGACGTGGATGAGATTCAGCCGTTTGCGGCGCGGCGCGGAATGGCCGGACGTGAACGTGCCGAGCGATTCCGTGCGGCGCGAGAGCCCGAACAAATCCGCGATCCGGTTGCGGTACACGAGCGCCATCGCCAGGATGGCCGCCAATTGAATGATGATTTCGAACGTCACGATCGCTTGATCGTCCGATGCGATGCCGAGCAGCTTGTTCGTCAAAATCATGTGACCCGAGGATGAAACGGGCAAAAATTCGGTTAAGCCTTCTACGATCCCTAGAATAATCGAATGAATAATGTCTCCCATTTTACCCTCCTGAAACTGTTATTGCCGGATTCCCGCCTGACGGTCGCGAAAGACGCGGCGCCCTTATGAAGACGGCGCGCTTCCGCCGGTTGCATCGTCCCGCGCGGTCATAACGTCGACCAGCGCGTCCGGAAGCTGTCGGCGACGGCCTCGCCGTCCCGCAGCTCCCGCTCAAGCACGTCGCGAATGAATTCAGGCAAAAAATACGCGACGTTCATGCCGTTCTTGATTTTCTCATAGCCGACGCCAAAGGTAAACATGTCGATCGTCCCAACCGCGTACGCGCGTTCGTCGTCCAGCGGTTCCCCGTTCACGGCGACGGCCGCGATCCGGGCGCCCGGCGGTCCGTCGGGGTCGTACCGGATCTCGAGCCCGTCCACCGCGAGCGTCCCGAGGACGAGCCCGCGGAAGCCGAAGCCGCGGATCGGCTTCTCGATGAAGCCGGGCAGCAGCGCTTCCTCCAGGCTCGCGCGGATGTCGCGGCCCGCGAGCGTCAAGCGGCACGGATTGATCGGCGACGGACATAGGGCGTGCAGATCGCCGGCCGTCACGCCGCCCGCGGCCAGGCCGCCCAGCAGCTGGCCCGCGTTCACGAGGCCGATCTCGGCCCCCGTCCAGCGGCGCAGCCCGGCGGCCAGCAAATTCGGGAGCGGCGACTCCTGGCCGTGAACCGCGGGAAGCGGCGCCGCGAGCTCGGCGACGACGCGGGCAAGCCGCGGCCCGCTTTCCGCGAGGAAGCCGCCGATGACGGCGCTCGCGGCCGGGTCTTCGGGATAAGCGGCCATCGGCACGCAGCCGGCTTCGACCGCCGCGCGGCCCGTCCCGGCGTCATAGCGGATGTCCACCCGCCCGACGTATTCCCCGTACTTGCCGGCCGCGCACAGGTACGTTCCGCCGACGATCTCGGGCTCTTCCAGCAAATGATGGGTATGCCCGCCCAGAATGACGTCGATGCCCGGGACCGTCTCGGCCAGGCGCCGGTCGAACGGCAGCCCGACATGCGACATGACGATCACCACGTCGGCCTCGGGCCGAACGGCCTCGACCTGCTCGGCTACCGCTTCGAGCGGGTTCGTCGCGTCCCAGCCCAGCAGCGCGTAAAATTCCGCGAACGCCGCGGTCACGCCGACGAGGCCGAAGCGGATGCCGGCCTTCTCGATCACCGTCCGCGGCAGCATCCAGGCCGGCCGGCCGCCGCCTTCGCTCCGGAACAGGTTCGCGCACACCGTCCGGAATGCCGCCCGCTCGCCGAACGCCTCGTCCAGCTGCTCCGGGGTGAAGGTCAAGCCTTCGTTGTTGCCGAACGTCGCGGCGTCATAGCCGGCCGCGTTCAGCAGCGCGACGTTCGCCAGGCCGTCGCTCGCTTCCGTCTCGACCCGCATGCGGTCCATGTGGTCCCCGATATCGAGGACCAGCACATGGTCGTTCCCGTGCGCGCGCCGCGTATCTTCGATGTAGGCCGCGATCTTGGCCGCCTGCTCCAGCCTGCTGTGAATGTCGTTGCTGTGAAGCAGCACGACGACAGGCGCCTTCGTTGCCGTTTCCTTCATGACTGCCTCCCGGTTCTGTGCGGCGTTGGTTATGGCTTCTTGATTCGAATGTCGTCCGCCGAGAAGGTCCGCTTGAACCCGTACGACGCTTCTCCGCGCCGCGCTTCGTCCCGCAGGAGGCGGAAGGCGACGATGCTCTTGACGTTCAGGCATTCGCTCGACCCGTTCGGCACGAAGAGCCGGATCGGCCCGTTCTTCGGCAAAGGCGCTCCGTCCAAGGCAAACTGCACGGCCGCGTCCGTCAGCTGTTCCCACGGGATGACCGCTTCGAACGCATCGGCCGCTTCCAGTTTCAAATGCGTCGGCAGCGGTTCGCCGGGATCGGCGCCCTCCCGCTCCCGGAACCGGGCGAACCAGGCTCCGAAATCGAACGCGTCGCCGGCGGCGCCGCTTACGCGCTCGGCCAGCGGAAAGACGATGCCCGCCGATGCGGCCATCTCTTCCGGCGAAAAGAGGACCGGGGCCCGGTCCCCTTCGTGAACGGCAATCCGTTGCTGATGTTGCTGCGTCATCGGTTCTATCTTCTCCGTCCGTCGCGTATTTTCAACTTGCTTGTTCTTCATCCTTGCCCGATCTGCTTCCCTTCGCGGTCCCGCGCGCCGTCCGCTCTCCCGCGGTCAACCGCCGATCTGGGACATCCGGCGGGCCGTCGGTTCGTGGGACTGCGCTTCGTCCGCCAGCTTGGCGGCCATCTCGTGGTTGCGCGGCTTGATGGCCAGCGCCTTCAGGAACAGCTTCTCCAGCTCTTCCGGATGCCCCAGCGCCGCCTTCACGTTCAATTCGTCCACCCAGTACAGGCAAGGCTGCAAATTGCCGTCCGCCGTCAGGCGCAGCCGGTTGCAGCGCGTGCAGAACTGATCGCTTACGGGGTGGATCAACCCGAACGTCCCCGCCCCGCCCCGGATGCGGTAATCGTCGGACGGCCCGTTGCCCAGGACGTCTCCGATCCGCTCGAACGCCAGGCCGAGCTCTCCGGCGATCTCCAGCACGCGCGACAGCGGCAGGTAGTGGTTGCGCCAATTGTCGTCGGCATGGCCGATCGGCATATATTCGATGAACCGGACATGAAGCGGCCGTTTGACCGCCATATCCAGAAACGCGGCGATTTCGTCCTCGTTGACGCCCTTCAGCAGCACGCAGTTCAGCTTGATCGGCGCGAAGCCCGCTTCCGCCGCCGCCTCGATGCCCTCCAGCACGCGCCGCAGCTCCCCGCGCCGGGCGATGAAGCGGAACCTCGCCGCGTCGAGCGTATCGAGGCTGATGTTGACCCGCTTCAGGCCCGCGGCCCGCAGCGCCTCCGCCTGATCCGCGAGCAGCACGCCGTTCGTCGTCAGCGAGATGTCCTTGATGCCGGGAATGGAAGCAAGCTCCCGCACCAGTCCGGGCAAGCCCGGCCGGACGAGCGGCTCGCCGCCCGTGATGCGCAGCTTCGAAATGCCGAGACGCGCGCCGGCGCGCACCACCTCGGCGATCTGGCCGTACCCGAGCAGGTTTTCGGAAGGCTCGAATTGAACGCCTTCCTCCGGCATGCAATACAGGCAGCGCAGATTGCAGCGGTCCGTCACGGAAATGCGCAAATAATCGTGGACGCGTCCGAATCGATCCGTTAACGCTGACATGGCCCGCACTCTCCTTTGCGATTCTTCCGTTACTCCTCCTAGCATAACATTTTTGCACCCGATATGGTATGCTATGGGAACCATTACCCTTGGAAGCGAGAGGATTTTTGACATGACTGTGAAATGGAACGTCCGGCTGTTCGCGGGTCTGGCCGACCGCTTCGGCGGCCCCTCCGCCGAGCTCGAGCTGCCGGAGGACGAGCTGACCGTCGGGCAGCTGAAGGATGCGCTCGCCGCGCGCTATCCGGCGCACGCGCAGCTGATCGCCGCCGCGTTCATGGCGCGCAATCAAGCCTATGCGGCCGACGGCGAGCCGGTGCGCGCGGACGACGAGCTCGCGCTGCTCCCGCCCGTGTCGGGCGGCGAAGACGAGCCGGCCGGGAATACGGCCGGCGACGCGGACGCCCGATACCGGGTCACGCCGGAGCCGCTGTCGGTGGAGGCCGTCACGGCCCAAGTGATCGTGCCGAACAACGGCGCTGCGCTGACGTTCACGGGCACGACGCGGGAATGGACGCACGGCCAGCGGACGGTCCGCCTGGAGTACGAGGCTTACGTTCCCATGGCCGTCAAGACGCTGCGGCAGATCGGCGACGAGATCGCCGAACGCTGGCCGGGCACGGCATGCGCCATTTGGCATCGGACTGGCGTCGTGGACATCGCGGAGATCAGCGTCGTCATCGCCGTCTCCTCCCCCCACCGGGAAGGCTGCTACGAAGCGAGCCGGTACGCGATCGAGCGCCTGAAGCAGATCGTGCCGATCTGGAAGCGGGAAATTTGGGAGGACGGCTCCGAGTGGAAGGGGCATCAGCAGGGTCCGTGGGATCCGCTCGCGCAAGCGCGTTCCGAAGCGTAAAACGCAGGTTAACAAGCGGCGAAGTTGTGCCGATAAGGTATATAGGCCTTTATCCTCATGATAATCTTATATGCTGATATTGCCAATTTTGCATTTTATTGCTACCATTAACCTACTATTTTGCCCATTTTACAGCCGCGTAGAGGTGGATCATGCATATTCATGTGACGGAGCTGCAACAAGGAGACAGACTGATTCGCGATACCTTTAATTCTTACGGCCTGCACGTGCTGTCCGCGGGCAAGGAACTGAACGCGTCAGACATCGCGAAGCTGTTTCAGCATCGGATCGACTACGTCGACATCGAGACGAGAACGGCGGATGAAGAGCCGGCGATCCGCACGATCGAATCCGGCTTGAATCCCAAGTGGCTCCCCACCGTAGGTCCGATTTACCAGGACGCGGTCAACGGCTGCGAGCAGCTGTTCCGGGAAGCGTTCCAGAACGGCAAAATCGCCGAGGACGACGTCGTCCAGACGTTCCAGCCCCTCGTCGACAACTTCAAGATGGAGCGCGACGTCGTCTCGATGCTGCTGCTGCTGAACACGAAGGACGATTACACGTACCAGCATTCCGTTCAAGTCGGCATGCTTTCGTACTATCTGGCTTCCTGGCTCGGGTACGGCGAAGAAGCGGCGGTCAAGATCGGGCAAGCCGGCTTCCTGCACGACATCGGCAAGTGCCAGATTCAGGAGGGCATCCTGAACAAGCCGGACAAGCTGTCCCGGGAAGAATTCGAAACGATCAAGCAGCATACCGTCTTCGGCCACCGCATCATTCGCGAGTCGTTCGGCGACTCGATCGCCGCCACGGTCGCGCTCGAGCATCACGAACGGATCGACGGCACCGGCTATCCGAACTGCCTGCCCGGCTCCGCCATGCATCCCGTCTCCAAGATCGTCGCCGTCGCGGACGTCTACAGCGCGATGATCTCGTCCCGCGTCTACCAGAAGAAGCGCGACCTGCTCTACGTGCTGAAGGAGCTGTACCGGATGAGCTTCTCCGAACTGGATCCCGAGACGACGCATACGTTCATTCGCCACATGATTCCGAACTTCATCGGCAAACGGGTCGAGCTCGAATCCGGCGAGACGGGCACGATCGTCATGACCCACTCGTCCGAATATTTCCGGCCGCTCGTCCGGCTCGGCGAACGCTTCGTGGACCTGACGGTCGAACGCGACTACGAAGTCAAGCACGTGTTCATGTAAAGGTTATTCGTCCGAAGGTTTCGGCCGTACGCCCGCTGCTCGATCCTCCATCCCCGTACGATCCGAAACGCAAAAACTCCGGGAAGCTTCCTAGGCGAAGCCTTCCCGGAGTTTTTTTGATTGGAGGCGATGCGGCGCACGCGGTTCGTTAGCCGATCGAGCCTTCCATTTCGAATTTGATCAAACGGTTCATTTCGACCGCGTATTCCATCGGCAGCTCTTTCGTGAACGGCTCGATGAAGCCCATGACGATCATTTGCGTCGCTTCCGCTTCCGTCAGACCGCGGCTCATCAGGTAGAACAGCTGGTCCTCGGATACCTTGGATACCGTCGCCTCGTGCTCGAGCGTGATGTTGTCGTTCATGATTTCGTTGTACGGAATCGTATCCGACGTCGACTGGTTATCCAGAATGAGCGTATCGCATTTGATGTTCGCCTTGGAGCCTTCGGAGTTGCGTCCGAACGACGCCAGGCCGCGGTACGTCACCTTGCCGCCGTGCTTGCTGATCGACTTGGAGACGATCGTGGACGTCGTGTCCGGCGCGAGGTGCGTCATTTTGGCGCCCGCGTCCTGATGCTGGCCTTTGCCCGCGACGGCGATGGAGAGCACCATGCCTTTCGCGCCGCGGCCTTTCAGGACGACCGCCGGGTATTTCATCGTCAGCTTGGAGCCGATGTTGCCGTCGACCCATTCCATCGTCGCGTTCTCTTCCGCGACGGCGCGTTTGGTGACGAGGTTGTAGATGTTCGGCGCCCAGTTCTGGATCGTCGTGTAGCGGCAGCGCGCGTTCTTCAGCACGAGGATTTCGACGACCGCGCTGTGCAGCGAGTTCGTGCTGTAGATCGGCGCCGTGCAGCCCTCGACGTAGTGCACGAAGCTGTCTTCGTCGGCTACGATGAGCGTGCGCTCGAATTGGCCCATGTTTTCGGAGTTGATCCGGAAGTACGCCTGCAGCGGAATTTCGCATTTGACGCCCTTCGGCACGTAGATGAAGCTGCCGCCGGACCAAACCGCGCTGTTCAGCGCCGCGAACTTATTGTCGGACGGCGGAATGATCGTACCGAAATATTGCTTGAAGATTTCGGGATATTCGCGAAGCGCCGTGTCCGTGTCGGTGAAGATGACGCCCTGCTTCTCCAGGTCTTCCTGCATGCTGTGGTAGACGACCTCGGATTCGTACTGCGCGGATACGCCGGCGAGGAACTTCTGCTCCGCTTCCGGAATGCCCAGCTTGTCGAACGTTTCCTTGATTTCGGCCGGTACCTCTTCCCACGTCTTGCCCTGCTTCTCGGACGGACGGACGTAATACTGGATATCGTCGAAATCCAGATCGTCCATGTTGCCGCCCCATTTCGGCATCGGCATCTTGTTGAACTGTTCCAGCGCCTTCAGCCGGAATTCCAGCATCCACTCCGGTTCGCCCTTGATTTCCGAGATCGTGCGCACGACTTCCGGCGTCAACCCTTTTCCGGATTCGAAAATCGCCTTGTGCTCGTCGCGAAAACCATACTTATACTCTTCCAAATCTGGCATTTGCTTCGCCATGGTTACAGCCTCCTTCTTCCTGATTCATAAGTCCAACGTAGTGCGTATATGATTCGCGCCGGGGCGCGTTATTATTGCTGCTGATGTTCGATGCCCTTGCGCAGCGCGTTCCACGACAGGGTCGCGCACTTGATCCGCGCCGGGAATTTCGTGACGCCGGACAGCGCCTCGATATCCTCGAGCTCGTCGAACTCCGCGATTTCGCCTTTGATGAAGGATGAGAATTTCTCCGCCAGCGCCAGCGCTTCTTCCGTCGTCTTGCCCTTGACGGCTTCCGTCATCATGGAAGCCGAGGACATGCTGATGGAGCAGCCTTCGCCGGTGAATTTGGCCTGCTTGACGATGTCGTCTTCCACCTGCAGCTGCAGCGTGATGCGGTCGCCGCAGGTCGGGTTATTCAGGTTGATCGTCAGCGAGTCGTCGTCCAAGCTCCCGCGGTTGCGCGGGTTCTTGTAGTGATCCATGATCACTCTGCGGTACAGATCATCCAATTCCATAACCGAAGAACTCCTTTGTCTGCTGGAGGCCGTCAACGAGCCGATCAACGTCCTCTTCGGTATTGTATAGATAGAAGCTTGCTCTTGCCGTCGACGAAACATTCAGGTAACGCATGAGCGGCTGACAGCAGTGATGGCCCGCGCGAACGGCGATGCCCTTCGTATCCAGCACCGTCGCCACGTCGTGCGGGTGCACGTCTTCGAGATTGAACGTCACGAGACCCGCGCGGTTCTCCGTCGGCCCGAAGATCGCGATGCCCTCGAGCGTGCTCAGACGATCGTAAGCGTAGGCGGCGAGCTGGTGCTCGTGCCGCTGGATGTTGTCCAGCCCCACCTCGTTCAGGAAGTCGATCGCCGCGCCGAGGCCGACCGCTCCGGCGATGATCGGCGTGCCGCCTTCGAACTTCCACGGCAGCTCCTTCCACGTCGAGTCGTACAGATCGACGTGGTCGATCATCTCGCCGCCGAATTCGACCGGCTCCATCGCCTCGAGCAGCGCCTTCTTCCCGTACAGGGCGCCGATTCCGGTCGGCGCGCACATCTTGTGGCCCGAGAACGCGTAGAAGTCGCAGTCGAGGTCGCGAACGTCGACCTTCATGTGCGGCGTGCTTTGCGCGCCGTCGACGACCATGACCGCGCCGCGCTTGTGCGCGATCGCCGTGATTTCCTTGATCGGATTGACGACGCCGAGCACATTGGACACGTACATGACCGAGACGACCTTCGTCCGGTCCGTAATCGTCGCTTCGACGTCCTCGAGCCGGATGGAGCCGTCCTTCTGCAGCGGAATGTATTTGAGCGCGGCGCCCGTCGCTTTCGCGACCTGCTGCCACGGAATGAGATTGGAGTGGTGCTCCATTTGCGTAATGACGATCTCGTCGCCTTCGCCGCAGACGGCTCTCGCGTAGCTGGACGCCACGAGGTTGAGCGCCGTCGTCGTGCCGCGCGTGAAGATGATTTCCTGCGGGCTGGCCGCGTTCAGAAACTTGGCCGTCTTCTCGCGGGCGCCTTCGTACGCGTCCGTGGCGCGCGAGCCGAGGGTGTGGACCCCCCGGTGCACGTTGGCGTTGTCGTGCTCGTAATAGCGAACGACCGCATCAATGACGGAACGCGGCTTCTGGGAAGTCGCCGCGCTGTCCAGATAAACGAGCGGATGCCCGTTCACTTGTTGATGCAGGATCGGAAATTGCTCTCTGATCGCTTGCACGTTCATCCTTCAAGCTTCCTTTCCAGCAGACGCTGGAGCTGTTCCCGCACCGCGTCGATCGGAATTTCCGTCACGACCGGGGTCAGGAATCCGTAGATAATCAGGCGCTCCGCATCCTTTTTCGAAATGCCGCGGGACATCAGATAGTACACTTGCTCGGGATTGACTTGGCCGACGCTCGCCGCGTGGCCCGCCTTGACGTCGTCCTCGTCGATCAACAGGATCGGGTTGGCGTCGCCGCGCGCTTTCGGGCTCAGCATGAGCACCTTCTCGGTCTGTTGGCCGTTCGACTTCGTCGCGCCCTTCTCGATCTTCGTGACGCCGTTGATGATCGCCGTCGCCTGATCCTTCATGACCGCGCGGGTGACCATGTCGCTCTCCGTGTTCCGCCCGAAGTGGACGGCGCCGGTCGTCAGGCTCATCTGCTGCGACTTGGAGCCGATGCTGATGACCTTCGCGTCGGACGACGAACCGTTGCCCTTGAGCAGCGACTGCGTCTCCGACAGCGTGTGGCCGTCGTGCAGGTCGCCGATGACCCATTCGACGCGGCCGTCGTTCTCGACGACGGCGCGGCGGACGGTCAGATCGACCAGGTTGTCGCCCATATTGTGAACGGTCGCGTAGCGGACGTGCGCGCCCGGCTTGACGATGACTTCGACGATCGTCGGCTTCGTGACCGGCTGCGCGGCTTCGCCGTACGTGCTGACCACGTTGTCGACGTACGTGACGCGGCTGTGGTTGTCGGCAACGACGAGCACGCGCGGCGCGAACGCCGCTTCGGCGTCGTCGCTGTACAGCAGTGCTTGCAGCGGAAGTTCCACTTCGACGTTCTTCGGCACGTACAGGAAGACCCCGCCGTTCCAGATCGCCGACTGCAGCGCCGTCAGCTTGTTCTCGTCCTGCGGGACGGCTTGGAACAGGTACTTCCGCACCAGGTCGCCGTGCTCGCGCGCCGCGGTCTCGAGATCCGTGAAAATAACGCCCTTCGCCGCAAGCTCCGGCGACAGCTGCCGAAGCACGCTGGCGGAATTGCGCTGCACGACCAGTCCGGCCGGGGATTGTCCGGCCAGCTCGCGGACCGCTTCGGGCAGCTCTTCCGCGGACGCGATCGCGTCCTGCGGCTTATGCGCGCCGACGGCCGTCAGGTTCCAGCGGCCGATGCGGACTTTCTCGGGCGTCGGCCATTCCAGCGTTTCCGCCAGCTCGGCGCCCTTCGTTCTGATTTCTTCAAGCCATGCCGGCTCGCCTTTGCTTTGGGACAATGCCGAAACGGTTTGGCGGTTTACCGGAGTCGATAGTTGTGTGCTCATTTCCAAAAACTCCTCTCCGAATTAAACCTGTCCGACCGTTTCGTCCACGATGCCGAGTTCTTCTTTGACCCAGTCGTAGCCTTCGTTCTCCAGACGCTCCGCCAGCTCGGGACCGCCGGACTTGACGATGCGGCCCTGCATCATGACGTGAACGAAATCCGGCTTGATATAGTTCAGCAGCCGCTGGTAGTGGGTGATGATCAGGAAGCCGCGGTCTTCGGAACGCATCGCGTTCACGCCGTTCGCGACGATTTTGAGCGCGTCGATGTCGAGGCCGGAATCGATTTCGTCGAGGACGACGATTTTCGGATCCAGCATCATCATTTGCAGGATTTCGTTCCGCTTCTTCTCGCCGCCGGAGAAGCCTTCGTTCAGGTAACGGTGCGCGAACTCGGGATTCATCTCGAGCTCCTTCATCTTGCCTTCCATCTGGCGGATGAACTTAATGAGCGAGATCTCCTTGCCTTCCTCGCGGCGGGCGTTGATGGCGCTGCGCAGGAAGTCGGAGTTCGTGACGCCGGTGATTTCGCTCGGATACTGCATCGCGAGGAACAGACCCGCGCGGGCGCGCTCGTCGACCGCCATCTCCAGCAGGTTCTCGCCGTCCAGCTCGACTTCGCCGTCCGTTACTTCGTATTTGGGATGACCCATGAGCGCCGACGCCAGCGTGCTCTTGCCGGTACCGTTCGGACCCATGATGGCATGGACTTCTCCGCCCTTGATTTCAAGGTTGATGCCTTTCAAAATATCTTTGCCTTCGATGGCGGCCTTCAGGCCGTCGATCTTGAAATGTGTTGCCATGGTATGCTGCTCCCTCCGAAAGTCCGTTGTTTCATATTGAAACAATTCCTCTTTAGTAATCACTCTAAACTGATTCTCACTGATTCTCAATTATATATTAGTATATGATCGCTTATAAAGCAATCGGCCCTAGTCCCCGCAAGGGATCCGGGCCCTCCGCTAACGGGCGATCGCCGCGCGGATCTCTTCCGCCTGCCGGGCGAATTCCGCGTCGCTCAGCACCGCTTGCCCGCGGAGGCCTTCCGGAATATCCTCCAGGCCGACCCAGGACTTGCAGCCCGTATACGCGTCCCGCATCGGCAGCGTCACGGGCCGCTCCAGCCGGTACACGCGCAGGAGCAGCAGATGAAGCGGCTGCTTCCTTTTCCATTTTAGACGCTCTTCGGTAAATGTATCCGTCCAGATATGATAATTCGCCAAACGGTCCACCGTCTCCTGATCGAAGATTTCGATGTCGTCCGCGGCCTCGGCGTAAGCGGCGATCTCCACCGTCGGCGATCCCGGCGTCCAGCCGTCCAGCGCCGCCTTCAGGTCGTCCCGGTACGCTTCCTTCAGCAGCTCCGGCCTCTGGTGTTCGTAGGCGGGAAGCAGGAAGAACCGCGTCGATTTCAACCGGAAATCCCGCGTCTCCTCCGCGATGCCGCCTTTGCGGAGCACCATGATCTGCTTGCCTTCGGCAAGCGCCTTGACCGCGACCGCCCATTCCTTGAGCGCTACGTACGGCTCCGGTCCGATTGCATTGACTGCCGTCAGTTCCGCCGCCGCGTGCCCGGCAGCCGCATTCTCCATCGCGGCGTTCTCCGCCGCGCCTCCCGTTAGGCTGTTCATCTGCTCGATTCACCCTCGTTTCGGTCTGTTTAGAATCATTATAACAAAGGCGGGTATTCCAACGCGAAAAAAATTTCGCTATACTATATATATTTGGGGTCCGAACGTCGACGCGACGGGACTTCTCTCCCACTCTAACGATCCGGAGGTGGACAGTTCATGTCTGCTTATCATCCTTTAAACGAAACCGAAGCGATTGAAATCGCCAGCAAGCTGGACGGCGTCTTCGAGCCGGGCGCGCAGCTGGCTTGCCGCGAAATCGGGGACGGCAACCTGAATCTCGTCTTTCACATCGCAGATCCCGCCGCGGGACGCAGCATCATCCTGAAGCAGGCGCTGCCTTACGCCAAGGTCGTCGGCGAGTCGTGGCCGCTCACGCTCGACCGCGCGCGCATCGAGAGCGAAGCGCTCATCCTGGAAGGCAAGCTGGCGCCGGGCCTCGTGCCGGCGGTGTACCTGTACGACGCGGAGCTCGCGCTGACGGTCATGGAAGACCTGAGCGACCACGTCATCATGCGCCAGGGCTTGATGAAAGGCATCCGCTATCCCCTCTTCGCCGGCCATATCTCGACGTTCCTGGCGCGGACGCTGTTCTTCACGAGCGACCTCGGGCACAACCAGCAGGACAAGAAGCTGCTCGCCCGCAGCTTCACCAATCCCGAGCTGTGCAAAATCACGGAAGACCTGATCTTCGACGATCCGTACCGCGACGCCGACACCAACAGCTTCGATGAAGCCATCCGCGACGAAGCGCAGGCGCTCTGGAGCGACGGGGAGCTGCATCTGGAGGTCGCCCTGCTCCGCGAGAAGTTTTTGACGCACGCGCAGGCGCTGCTCCACGGCGACCTGCACACGGGCAGCATCTTCATCACGCCGGAATCGACGAAGGTCATCGACCCCGAGTTCGCGTACTACGGCCCGATGGGCTTCGATATCGGCGCGGTGCTGGCGAATCTGCTGCTGAACTACGCTTCCCGCGAAGGCTGGGACAAGTCCGACGCGGAGCGCGAGCGGTACCGCGACTACCTGCTCGAGACCGTCGCGGACATCTGGACCCAGTTCGAGGAGAAATTCCTCGCGCTCTGGAACGAGCACGGCGTCGACCGGCTGGCGAACGCCGCGCCGGGCTACAAGGAAGCCTACATGCGCCGCCTGCTGCAGGATACGGTCGGCTTCGCCGGCTGCAAGATGGTGCGCCGCGTCGTCGGCTTGGCGCACGTCGCCGACATCGACAAGCTCGAGGACGCGTCGGCGCGCGAGCGCGCCCAGCGGCTCGCCCTGCGCATCGGCAAATCGCTGATCAAGCTGAACCGCGGCGCCGCTTCCATCCATCAGGTGATTGCCGCCGTTCAATCGGCTTCGTCGGCGGCGAAGGCATAAGGAAAGGATGAACGACATGACCGAATCCACGACTTACCAAGGCTTGCAATCCGTCATCTGGTCCGGATCGCGGCTCGATCTGCTCGACCAGCGGCTGCTGCCCGAAGAAATCGTTTATTTGCCGCTCGTCTCCAAAGAAGACGTCTGGGAGGCGATCCGGCACCTGAAGGTCCGCGGCGCGCCGGCGATCGGCATCGCCGCCGCGTACGGCGTCGTGCTCGGCAGCCGCGAAACCGAAGGTGACAAGCCCGCCTGGCTCCAGGCGGTGCGCGACGCGGCCGCTTACCTCGCGACGTCGCGCCCGACGGCCGTCAACCTGTTCTGGGCGCTCGACCGCATGAAGGCGCGCGCCGAAGCGCTCGCCGCGTCGGACGCCGATCTCGCGTCCGGCAAGGAGGCGCTCCTGCAGGAAGCGATCGCCATCCAGAGCGAGGACGAAGCGACGAACCGCCTCATCGGCGAGCACGCGCTGACGCTGTTCGCGGACGGCATGGGCGTTCTGACCCACTGCAACGCCGGCGGCCTCGCGACGGCGAAATACGGCACGGCGCTCGCGCCGTTCTATCTCGCGCAGGAGCAGGGCATCGCGCTTCGCGTCTTCGCGGACGAGACGCGCCCGGTGCTGCAGGGCGCGCGGCTGACCGCGTTCGAGCTGCAGCAGGCCGGCGTCGACGTGACGCTGATCTGCGACAACATGGCCGGCATGGTCATGAGCAAGGGCTGGGTCGACGCCGTCATCGTCGGCACGGACCGCGTCGCGGCCAACGGCGACGTCGCCAACAAGATCGGCACGTACAGCGTGGCCGTGCTCGCCAAGGCGCACAACATTCCGTTCTACGTCGCCTGCCCGCTGTCGACGATCGATCTGAACACGCCGTCCGGCGACCAAATTCCGATCGAAGAACGCAGCGCGGAAGAGATTACGGAAGGATTCGGCAAGCGCACGGCGCCGGTAGGCGTGAAAGTGTTCAATCCCGCGTTCGACGTTACGCCGCACGAGTACGTAACCGCGATCATCACCGAGAAAGGCATCGTTCGCCCGCCGTTCGACGTCAATCTCAAGAAGCTGTTCGACAACGTCTGATTCGCACGAACGCAAGAAAGGCAGCCCGGCACGATGAATCATCGTACCGGGCTGCCTTATTTCATGCGTCCGCGTCCGTCGTCGCGGTGATCTATACCATCAAGAGCAGGGCGTCCGCCCCTTTCATCCCGACCGTAATGCCGAGCGATTCCGCTTTCCCCGTTACCGATTCGAGCGGCGCTTCCATCAATTCCTCCAGCGTCCTGACGCCGACCGCACGGCCGGCGATAATGCCCCGATCCTTCAACCGGTCGTTCAGCAGCGCGACGTCGAGCGCGCCGCACATGATATAGCCTTTATCCGTCGTCACGGCGAGCAGCGTCGTCTTCGGCAGAAGCACTTCGACGCCGAGCGCCGTGCTGCCGTCCGCAAGCGGAATAGGAACCATTCGCATCATCCGAGCCACCTCCTCCCGCGATGCACCAGCATTTCCTTCTTGAATCGCTTCTTCACTATATGCGGGTCCGGGGTTCGGAGTGTTGGCGATTTGCACGGTCGCCGCGCCTTCGATCGAAGCCGATCCGCTTCGCAATTAGGACTACATAACCCGGGTCTTTAGTGGTATGATGGGGTTACTATCGAACTAAGCGGAGATTGGTCCCATGAATCCAATGAATCCTACGAATCAACGCGCCGAACGGCCGAACGCGCATCTGTTCAACGTCGATCTGCTTGTCGAAAGCGAGTCCGCCGCCAAGGCGCTGGAACGGCTGCTGCGCCTGCTGAACGAGGCCGGCTTCGCCGACTACCGGATCAATTCCGGCGCGGAGCTGGGCCGCCTGATCGCGGCCTTGGAAGCCCTGGCCGAGCCTAAGCCCATTCCCGTCCCGGCCGAATCCGGCACGCGGCCGCCGGAGCCCTCGCCGATCGGATCGCCCGTCATGCGGCGGATCGCGGACAGCATCGCGAGCAACGCGCTGATCCGAATTAGCGTCAACAAGGGCGCGGGCACGAAGCTGAACATGCCGTGCCGGGTCATCAAGCTGGACGAGGCCGCGCAGTCGCTGACGGTGTACCATGTGGACGAGAAGCAGGTCTACACGTTCGGCCTGAACGAGATCGACGAGATGAATTGACGCACACGCCAAAAGAGCCGCGACGCCTGGGATAGGCGGCGCGGCTCTTTTGGCGATCGTTATCCGTTCTTGGCTATTCGTCCTGCTCGTCGGAGCAGGCGATGCGTTGCCGCAAATGAGGCCAGGCCGTCCCGTACGCTTACTCGCTGCCCTTCGCTCTCCAGATGGAATACGCGGCGAGTCCCCACGCGGCGATGAACGCCAGGCCGCCGAACGGCGTAATGATGCCGAGCCACTTCACGTCCGACAGGCTGAGCGCGTAAAGACTGCCCGAGAAGAGGAAGATGCCGAGGTGCATCAGCCGCGCGGCCCAGCGGATCGCGTTGTTGCTTCGGCCGATCCGGTCCGCGGCCAGGGCGAGGAGCAGCAGGCCGATGGCGTGAAACATATGGTAACGGACGCCCGTTTCGAAGACGTTCAGCATTTCCTCCGACAATTTCGCCTTCAGCCCGTGCGCCCCGAAGGCGCCCAGCGCGACGGCGAGCAGGGCGTGAATCGCCCCGTAAGCCCCGTATTTGTTAAACATCTACGCGTATCCGCCCTTTCTCTTTCCAAGGTTTGTAAAATAAGATAAAATGTAAGATAAAATGTACGATATCGAACGACGCGGAGGAGAGATCCCCTTGAATGACTATCACGCAGATCACGGCCAATCGCCCTATGGGTACCCGCCCGATCCGGACGAGGGCGCGCCGAAGAAAACCCAATCCAAGCTGGGCATCGCTTCGTTCGTCATCGGGCTGCTCAGCCTAATCCTCTTCGCCGTGGCCATCGTCATGACGACAACCTTTATTATGGACCAGTTCGGGAACGAGAGCAACTACAATCAGCTGCGCGCCGACCTGGAGACCCGGTTCAGCGACGTGAACGCCGTCATGCCCGTTCTCGTGGCGGGCCTGCTCATGCTCGTCTCCTTCGCCGGCAGCCTCGTCGGCCTGATCCTCGGCATCGTCGGCGCCTGCTCCAAAAACAAAACCAAGACGTTCCCGATCATCGGCATCATCGTCAGCGCGCTGCTGCCGGTCGGCTTCGTCGGCTTGATCGTGCTCGGGCTCGCCCTGGGCGGAACCGCTTCGTAACCCGCGAAACGGTTTGCCGGGAGACCGCGTCCTTCATGGACCGCGGTCTTTTTCGCGCTGCCATCCGGCGCCGCGGGACAATCGGGCGCTTCCCCTTGGGCATTTTGCTTCACATATCGCGCGGCGTCCTGAATACAATGAATAACAACAAGCATTTGGTCATGGAGGTGTCTACGCATGGCAGAGGACAACGGAACGCTGTATACCGTGTCGCGTGAGGACTGGTCGCTGCACCGGAAGGGACATCAAGATCAAGCCAGACACCAACAAAAGGTACGCGAAGCGATCAAACAAAACTTGCCCGACCTGGTCTCCGAGGAAAACATCATCATGTCGGACGGCAAGCATGTCATCAAAGTGCCCATCCGCAGTCTCGACGAATTCCGGTTCGTCTATAATTTCAACAAAAACAAGCACGTCGGCCAAGGCGACGGCGACAGCCAAGTCGGCGACGTGCTCGGCGTCGATCCCGCTTCCGCGCAAAAGGGCGGCAAAGGCGAAAACGCCGGCGACCAGCCCGGCGAGGACATCGTCGAAGCGGAAATCAGCCTCGCGGAGCTCGAGACGATGCTTTTCGAGGAGCTGGAGCTGCCCTTCCTGAAGCAGAAGGACCGCGACCAGCTGGAAACGAAGGAAATCCGGTTCAACGACATCCGCAAGAAAGGCATCATGTCCAACATCGACAAGAAGCGGACCATCCTCGAAAACCTGAAGCGCAACGCGACAAGCGGCGCGCCGGGCATCCACGGCATCTCGCCGGACGATCTGCGCTACAAGACGTGGGAAGAAATCGTGAAGCCGCAGTCCAACGCCGTCATTCTGGCGATGATGGATACGAGCGGCAGCATGGGCAGCTTCGAGAAATACGTCGCGCGCAGCTTCTTCTTCTGGATGACGCGCTTCCTCCGGCATCAATACGAGCACGTGGAGATCGTCTTCATCGCGCATCATACCGAGGCGAAGGAAGTGACGGAGGAGGAATTCTTCACCCGCGGCGAAAGCGGCGGCACGATCTGCTCTTCCGCTTACATTAAAGCGCTCGACATTATCGACAGCCGGTATCCGCCTTCGAAATACAACATCTACCCCTTCCACTTCTCCGACGGCGACAACCTGACGAGCGACAACGAGCGCTGCGTCAAGCTGATCGGCGAGCTGCTGAAGCGCGCCAACCTGTTCGGCTACGGCGAAGTGAACCAGTACAACCGCTCCAGCACGCTCATGTCGGCTTACAAGCACATCAATCTGCCGAACTTCATGCATTACGTCATCAAGGAAAAAGGCGAAGTGTACAACGCGCTGAAATCGTTCTTCCGCAAACGCGAGGTCGCCGTCTGAGCCGTTCGAAAGCCTATATTCGAATGCATCATAAAAGAAGCCTCCCGCCCCGGATTCGTCCGGCGGCTCGGGAGGCTTCTTCGCGTTTACAGGGATGCGGAGCGTCCGCGGACCCGCAGCGTTCCGCGGTTATACGCCAGAAACGCCGTCAGCCCGAGCAGGCCGCAGACGCCGGCGCCGACGAGCAGGTAGGACAGCGGCACCGAGTCCGCCAAGTAGGTGCTGAGCAGCGGGCCGGCCGTGCCCCGGAAGCCGAACAGCATGAAATGGAGCCCGACGACGATGGCCTCGCGCCCCGGGGCGAGCCGGAACATATAAGCGAGGAAGCCGATGTCCCAGATAGCGTCGCCCAGGCCCTGGATGCCGCTGCCGAGCAGCACGGCGCCGTAATTGCCGAGCAGCGCGTAGCAGAACGGCACGGTGCTGAACGCCGCGAGGCCGAACGCGACCGTATGCTTCGCGGACAGCTTGTCGATGACGCGGCCGGTGACGAAGTAGGCGGACAGCAGGCAGACGTAGTAGACGGCGCGCGCGATCCCGATCTGCGTGTTGGACAGCTCGAGCCGGTCCACCTGCATGATGTTGTACAGCGGCACGGCCAATATATTGCCGAAGCCGGTGAAGGTGCAGGCAAGGAAGAACACCGCGATCTCGCGGTTCTGCTTGACGAGCTGCAGCTGCTCGCGGAAGTTGAACCGCTTCGCGCCGAGCAGCTTCGGCGGCGCGGCCTTCCGCGCCTTGACGCGCGCGAAGACGAGGATCGACGCCACGCCGGTCGCGGCGGCGAACAGCAGCGGGCCGGACGGGCCGGCGGCGTCGGTCCACCGGCCGATGAGGAACGCCACGGGAATCATGAGGCCGCCCATGAGGACGCGCGTGTTGCCCATCAGCCGGCCGCGGGTTTCGGGCGGATACATCCGGATGACGAGCGCCGCGTAGCCGGGCGATTGGATGCCCATCAGCATTTGGAACAGCAGCGCGGCCCCCACGTACGCAAGCGGCACGCCGAAGAACGCCGGCAGCACGATGAGCGCCCGCGCGATCAAGTTCGGGATGACGACGAACGGCTTCGGGTCCGACCGCTCGATGAACGCCGCCCAGAGCGGCGAGAAGAGCAGCCCGACGGCCGGGGCGGCCGATATAATGCCGACCTGCAGGTTGGACGCCCCCTGCTGGATCGCCATCGGAAGATAGAATTGATTGAAGACGACGTTGAAAAAGCTGAATAATACGGAAGCGCCCGCATCGATGCGGAAATTGTGCCAGGCTCTCGGTCCGAGGCCCAGCTTGAAGGATTCCAATCTGGCTTTGAGTGCGGTCGTCACGGGTCGGCTATCCTCTCGGGGGTCATGGTTTAGCTCCAGTATACCATGGGAACGGCGCCAGGATTTCGCCGATTTGCCATTTTGACAAACCGTTGGCAAAGGGAGCATAATGAACGTTATGGGATTTGCAGTACGCGTGTTGAAAGGAAGGATATTTTCATGCCCGCATGGTCATTCAGGCGGATTTTTCAGCTTCGTCCGTTCGTCTTCTTTACGCTCATTCTAGTGCTTAAAAGCATGCTCGCTTACTTCGTCATTTTCGACGGCGGACCGTCATGGACGCTGCTGATGACCGAAATGCCGTTCTTCTGGCTGCTGTTCTGCCTGATCGAATGGTTCGCCTCCAAGCGCAAGCTCGTCTATTACGTGACCGTCAACTTGCTTGTAACCGCCATCTTTTTCGCCGTCATTATGTATTACAAGTATTTCGGCATCATCGTGACGTACCACGCGCTGGAGCAGATCAACCAGGTCACCGCCGTCAAGAGCAGCGTCTTCTCGCTTCTCGCGCCTTACTATTTGTTCATCTTTCTCGATATCGTCGTGTTCGTCGCCCTGCTGGCGCGGCGCAAACGGCTCGTCGACTGGAAGCGGATGAGCCAGCTGCCGCTCAACAAGGCCGTCGTATCGGCCCTCTTCATCGTCTCGCTCGCGCTGTGCCTGTTCAACATCCTGCCGAACCGCGCCAGCATGAACGAAATCGTGAAGGCCGAAGACATGGGCATTCTCAATTACGAGGTGTACACGCTGTTCTCCGACCCGAAGCAGCCGACGATTCCGATGAGCGAGATCACGCAGGCCGCGATCGACCAAGAGAAGGGCATCACGGAACCGGCCGAGCCGAAGTACCATGGTGCCGCCAAAGGCAAGAACCTGATCATCGTGCAAATGGAAGCGTTCCAAAATTTTCTGATCGGCCTCAAAATCGGCGGACAGGAAGTGACGCCGAACATGAACAAGCTGGCGAAGGAGCATATCTACTTCTCGAACTTCTACCAGCAGGTCGGCCAGGGCAACACGTCCGACGCCGAGTTCGTCGTCAACACGTCCTTCTACACGCCGCCGGCCGGCGCCGCGTCCGTCGTCTATACGAACCACGCGCTGCCGAGCCTGCCGAAGCTGCTGCAGGCGAACGGCTACCAGACGGCCACGTTCCATACGAACTACGTGGAGTTCTGGAACCGCAGCGACCTGTACAAGGCGCTCGGCTTCGAGAAGTATTACGACCAAAACTGGTTCGGCCACGACGATACGGTCTTCTTCGGCCCTTCCGACGAGGTGCTCTATAAGAAGACGGCCGAGCAGCTGGACGCGATGCAGAAGAACGGTCCGTTCTACTCGCAGCTGATCACGATGTCGTCCCACCATCCGTTTTCCATCCCGCCGCGGAAGTACAAGATCACGCTGCCTCCGGAATACGAGGGGACGTTCGTCGGCGATTACATCCGCGCCCAGAACTACGCCGACTACGCGCTCGGCCTGTTCATCGACGATTTGAAGAAGCGCGGCATTTGGGACAACAGCGTGTTCGTCATCTACGGCGACCACCTCGGTCTCCCGATCTATTCGCTTAACAACGACGAGAAGAAGCTGATGAAGGACATTTACGGGCGCGATTACGCGAACTCGGACATGATCAACATCCCGCTCATCATCTCGTCGCCGGGCGTTACGACGCCGATGGAGCTGAAGGAAACCGGCGGCCAGTCGGATATCATGCCGACCGTCGCCAACCTGCTCGGCATCTCGCTGCAGGACCATATTCACTTCGGCCAAGACTTGCTGAATCAGCCGTCCAACCTGCTGCCGGAGCGGTATTACCTGCCGACGGGCTCGCTCATCACGAACACCCAGATGTTCATCCCCGGCACGACGTTCAAGGACGGCACGAACCATCCGCTGCACGGCAACGCCGCGGCGGCCGTCCCGACCGCGGAGGACCAGTATACGCGGTCGCTCAAGCTGCTGCAGCTTTCCGACAGCTACGTCACGCAGCTCCCGCCGGTCGGTCCGTGACCGACGGCTAATCCGGAAATCCACGAAACCAAGACACCCCCCGCCGGATTCGGCGGGGGGTGTTCGTTTGGCTTAAACCTCGCAGAGCCGGTACCGCTTCTCGCAGAACGCGCCCTGCCCTGCTTGCTGAACGCGATCTCGCCGCCCATGACGCGATTGAGGCTGACGACGACCATGTGATCGCGCGGACTACAATTTTAGCGGAACCGCGGCGGCGGGACATATCGTTTCCCCCCTTCCCATACATATAGCTATGAAACACAATTCGCGTTGCGAGGGGGAAGCGAACGTGCATCAGGACGAGATCAAAGCGCTCGAACGAGCCATTGACGAAATCACCGAAATCGCGCAAGGATTCGGTCTTGACTTCTATCCGATGCGGTATGAAATCTGTCCGGCGGACATTATTTATACGTTCGGCGCCTACGGCATGCCGACGCGCTTCAGTCATTGGAGCTTCGGCAAGACGTTCAATAAGATGAAGATGCAGTACGACCTCGGCCTCAGCAAAATTTACGAGCTCGTCATCAACTCCAACCCGTGCTACGCGTTCCTGCTCGACGGCAACTCGCTCATCCAGAACAAGCTCATCGTCGCGCACGTGCTGGCCCACTGCGACTTCTTCAAGAACAACGCCCGCTTCAGCATGACGAACCGCAACATGGTCGAGAGCATGTCCGCGACCGCGGAGCGCGTCAGCCAGTACGAGATGGAATACGGCACCGAAGAGGTCGAGAAATTCATCGACGCGGTGCTCGCCATCCAGGAGCATGTCGATTCCACCATCATCCGGCCGTACAAGCTGGACAAAGCCCAATACATCGAGCTGCTGAACAAGGAGAACCAGAACGTGAAGCCGCAGCGGCAATCCCAATACGACGACCTGTGGGGGCTTGACGAAGAAGAGAAGGAAGCGGCCGCCGCCGAGGCGAAGACGAACGCGGAGACGAAGAAATTCCCGCCGCGGCCGGAGAAGGACCTGATCTGGTTCATCGAGGAATATTCCCCGAACCTGCAGGACTGGCAGCGCGACGTCATGTCGATGCTGCGCGACGAGATGCTGTACTTCTGGCCGCAAATCGAAACGAAAATCATGAACGAAGGCTGGGCGTCGTACTGGCATCAGCGGATCATCCGGGAGCTGGACCTGACGAGCGAGGAGACGATCGAATTCGCCCATCTGAACTCGTCGGTCGTGCAGCCGTCCCGGCATTCGCTGAACCCCTACTACCTCGGCCTGAAAATTTTCGAGGACATCGAGAAGCGCTGGGACAACCCGACGCAGGAAGAACGGGACCGGATGGGCCGCAAGCCGGGCTTGGGCCGGGAAAAGATGTTCGAGGTCCGCGAATTCGACTCCGACATCTCCTTCCTCCGCAATTACTTGACGAAGCAGCTCGTGAACGACCTGGATCTGTACGTGTTCGAGAAGAAAGGCGCGGAGTGGAAAATCACCGACAAGGCATGGGAGTCCGTCCGCGACCAGCTCGTGACCTCGCGGGTGAACGGCGGCTTCCCGAGCATCGTCGTCACGGACGGCGACTTCAACCGCGTCGGCGAGCTGTACCTGTTCCACCGGTACGAAGGCGTGGAGCTGGACCTCAAGTACGTCGAGAAGACGCTGCCCTACGTCGTCCACCTGTGGGGCAAATCGGTTCATCTGGAAACGATCGTGGAGGATAAACGGATCGTGTTCAGCTGCGACGGGAAGAAGACGAGCCGGAAGTTTATTTGATCGGTTGCGCGGCGAGGCCGCCAGTTACGAAAAACGCCCGTCCCGGACTATCCGGGACGGGCGTTTTCGCGCTGCGCGCAGGCGCTGGCGGCTTCCTCCCCCTCCCCGTCGCGCTAACTGCCCCAAACCAAAAAAACGCCCGCCTCGGCCTCCGCCGAACCGGACGTTTATTCAACCTGTCTGCCTTCGGCATGCCCGAAGCCCGGGCACCGCCGCCGCTTACTCATCGGCCCGCTTCACGTCGACCGTCACTTCCAGCACGGCTTCGCTCGTGCCCATATAGACGCCTTTGACGGGAACGATGTCCTTGTAATCCCTGCCGTGGCCCAGCTTGACGTAACGCTCGCCGACCAGCGCGTCGTTCGTCGGGTCGAAGCCGCACCAGCCGAGACCCGGCACGTACGCCTCGACCCACGCGTGGGACGCCTGCTCGAAGTCCGCGCTTCCGCCCTGCAGGTCGCCGACGAAATGATAGCCGCTGACGTAGCGCGCCGGCACGCCCTTCGACCGGCACGCCGCGATCATCAGATGGGCGAAGTCCTGGCACACCCCGCGCCGCCGCCGCAGCATGTCGCCCGCGATCGTATGGACGTTCGTCGCGTCCGGATCGTAGACGAATTCGCTGCGGATCTTGTTCGAGAGGGCGAGCAGCCAGCTGTACACGCCGAGCCGTTCCGCGCCGTCGCCGCTGTCCGGCTGCCGCCGGATCGTCGCGTCCGCGAAGGCGGCCACCTCGGGCGTGACGTCCGTGTACGCGGTGGGCAGCAGGAACTCGGCGAAGCGGTTGGCCGCCTTCTCGCCCGCGAGCCATTGCCACGCGTCCTTCGGTGGCAGGCCGTCCTTGCCGAGCTGCGGCTTGAAGGCTTCCCGCGTAACGACCGTCATCGTCGAGCGGATCGTCAGCTTCCGGTGCTGGCGGTTGACCGAGAACGCGTGCACGCGGTTGCCGAAATAATCGTCGTAGCTGAACAGCGGCGCGTTCGGTTCGACGGAGATCGCGTGCTGATAGCAGGACTGCTGCTCGTTCGTGAACGGCGTCAGCCGCACTTCATTGACACTGTCCGCGACCGCGTCCTTGTACGTGTACTGCGTCGTATGCGAGATATGCAGCTTCATGCGGTGGCCTCCCCGACGCGAAAAAAGGTGTGGGCGAACGCGGTGCCCAGCTGCCCCGCGGCCTGAAGCAAACGCCCGGTCACGGCGCCTTCGCGGTCGAGCCCCAGGTCCTCCCGCTCCAGGCAGGCGAGCTCCGCCTTCAGCTTCGCCACCTGGCGGACGATCCGGTCGTGCGCGGCGCGCAGCTGCTTCTCCTGCAGCTCGATGCCGCGCAGATTCTCGTCCAGCGCGTCGAGCGAGAACTGCACGGAGCGCGGGAACGCTTCGTTCAGTACGAGGAACTCGATGATCGCGTCCGCCGACACCCCGTCCGCGTAATGACGCCGGAACGGCTGGTAGCCGCTCACGGAGCGGAGCACCGCCTGCAGGTACGGGTACAGCTCGCAGCCGTCCCCCGCTTCCGCCGCCGAGGCGCTTGCCGCGATGGCGGATTGAATGATCCGCAGCGTGTTTTCGGTCCGCTCCAGATACCGGCCGCATTCAATGAAATGCCATTCGTTCTCGCGCGGCATGACGGACTGGGTCACCCCGCAGAACAACGCCGTCCATTCCTTGATCCGCCCGAAAAACTGATGCGGCGATTCCCTTGCCGGGTCCCCGGCCTGCTTCTCGCGCAGCCACAGGTAGAACCCGTTCGCCACGTCCCACAGCTCGCTCGGCAGCTTCTCCCGCAGCGTCCGGACGTTGTCCCGGGCGTGGTTGACGCACGTCACCAGCGAATTCGCGTGATCGCGGTCCAGCGTGACGTAGCGCACGACGTCCTGCTCGTTGTAGGCGCCGCCGTACTGCTGCTCGTAAGCCGCGCGGCTGCCCAGCGCATCGACGATCCGCCCCCACTTGCACAGCGCCGGGGGCACGCCGTCGGCCCCGTCACGCGGAACGGACGGCGCGTCTTCGTCCTGCAGGTGAAAATGGACATCGATCAGCCGGGCGTGATTCTCCGCGCGCTCCATGTACCGGCCGATCCAAAACAAAGCTTCCGCGTTACGGTTGAGCATTCGTTCATCCCTCCTTCTTCATCCTTAGCGGCTCAGCACCCAGGTATCCTTCACGCCGCCGCCCTGCGAGGAGTTGACGACGAGCGAGCCTTCCTGCAGCGCGACGCGGGTCAGCCCGCCGGGAATGACGTGCGTCTCCGAGCCGTCGGCCAGCACGAACACGCGCAGGTCGATATGCCGCGGCTGCATCGCGCCGCCGATCATGACCGGAGCCCGCGACAGCCGCATCGTCGTCTGGGCGATGTAGCGGCCCGGATCGCGGCGAATGGCGTCCGCGAACGCGTCGATGTCCTTGCGCGTCGCGGCCGGCCCGATCAGCATGCCGTACCCGCCGGAGAGCGACGTCTCCTTCACGACGAGCTGGTCCAGATGCGCGAGCGCGTAGTCGCGGTCCTCCGGCCGGGAAAGAACGTACGTCGGCACGTTGTGCAGGATCGGTTCTTCGTGCAAATAATAGCGAATCATTTCCGGAACGTACGCATAGATTGCTTTATCGTCCGCCACGCCGGTGCCCGGCGCGTTCGCGATGGCGACGTTGCCGGCGCGGTAGGCGTTCATGAGCCCCGGCACGCCGAGCAGCGAGTCCGACTGGAAGGCCAGCGGATCCAAATAATCGTCGTCGAGGCGGCGGTAGATGACGTCGACCTGGCGCAAGCCGCCGAGGCCGCGCAGATAGATGTTGTGGTCCCGGTATACCAAATCCCGGCCCTCCACCAGATGGATGCCCATCTGCTGCGCGAGGAAGGCATGCTCGAAGTAAGCGGAGTTGTATGCTCCCGGGGTCAGGAGCACGATCAGCGGATCGCGTTTCCCGGACGGAGCCAGGCTGCGGAGCGAACGGAGGAACACGTTCAGGCTCCGTTCGATGTCCGCCACGGCGCTGGACAGGTACAAGTCGGAGAACAGCTCGCTCATGAGGCTCCGTCCCTTGTACAGGTAGGAGAAGCCCGACGGCGTCCGGAGATTGTCCTCCAGCACGTAATACCGGCCCTGCTCGTCGCGGATCAAGTCGATGCCCGATGCCGTCATGTAGACCTGCCGCGGCACCTCGAGACCGGCCATCTCCGGCCGGAAATACTTGTTCCCGACGATCATCCCCCGCGGGATAATTCCGTCGCGCACGATCGCCTGCCCGTGATAGACGTCGCGCAGGAACGCGTTCAGCGCCGACACGCGCTGCTTCATCCCCCGCTCGATGTGTTCCCATTCGTGTCTCGGGATGATGCGCGGGATATAGTCGAACGGGATGGTCCGCTCGAGCGGCTCGCGCTGGTTCTGGGCGTAAAGCGTAAAGGTGATGCCTTCCTCCAGCATCCGCTGCTGTATCGCGGCATGCCGGGCTGCGAGCTCCGGCGGCTTCATGCGGGCGAACGTTCGATGGACGCCTTCGTAGTGGGGGCGCACGGTCAGGTCCCGTTCGAACATCTCGTCGTAAAACGATTGTGGATCGTAAGCGTGGAATTGCGATTGCATCGCCATCGACATGATTTCCGCCTCCAAAGCCGTCAGTTGTCCGATTCTATCGAATGATGTCAGGTATTTCGGTTTTGAGAATGATATCGCCGGATATCCTTCGTTTTCGGTACTTAAATCATATCCAATCCCGAATTATATGTCAACTTATATAACATAATATTCACATTCACGCCGCTCCGCACACCTCGTAGCCGCTCCGGTATTCGCGCGCGGTCAGATGCTTGACCTTGGACGCGTTCGTCCCCGATACCGTCGCGTACAGCGCCTCCCCCTCGCCGCCCTGCGGCTGGCCGAAAAACACCTTTCTCAGCTCCGGATCGTACCGCTCCGCCGCCTCCACGTTGGCGATCACGTTGCGATCGAGCCGCGCGAACCCGTACAGGCCGAACATCCGGTCAAGCTCCTCCATCGTCTGGGCGTAACGGTATACGGTTCCGTCGCTCATGGTGAACGCGGGCCCGTTCGGCGTCGGCGCGATCAAGCGAATGTCCTCGACGGCGATCCAGCGAGGCGCGCCTTCCTCGTTTTGCAGCAGCAGCTTCATTCCCCCACACCCCTTTGCTATAATAGGAACACGCGTTCTTGTTCCGTATTCCTATTTTAGCATAGCCGGGCCGGCATTTTCACCTTCCTGGCCCGGATAGCACAAAACCGCAGCATGCTGCAACGCATGCTGCGGTTTCCGATTCCGTGTCCGTGCAAGTCGGTGAATTAACGGTTGAGCAGGCTGCCCACGTACCGGAGGAGCTCGTTCGCGCAAACCGGACAGTAGCCATGCTCGTCGATCAGCCGCTTCGTCACCTCGTTGATCCGTTTCAGCTGCTTCTCGTCCGGCGTCTTGGTCGACGTCGTAATTTTGACGATGTCCTTCAAGTCCGTGAACAGCTTCTTCTCGATCGCTTCCCGCAGCCGTTCGTGGCTGAAGTAGTCGAACTTCTTGCCCTTGCGGGAGTACGACGAGATGCGGATCAGAATCTCTTCGCGGAACGCCTTCTTCGCGTTCTCGGATACGCCGATTTGCTCCTCGATGGACCGCATGAGGCGCTCATCCGGATCCATTTCCTCGCCCGTCAGCGGATCCTTGATTTTCGTCCAGTTGCAGTACGACTCGATGTTGTCGAGGTAGTTCTCGAACAGCGTCCGCGCCGACTCTTCGAAGGAATATACGAATGCCTTCTGCACTTCCTTCTTCGCCAAGCCGTCGTATTCTTTGCGCGCGACCGAGATGAAGTTCAGGTACCGTTCGCGTTCTTCCTTCGTGATGGACGGGTGCTGGTCCAGACCGTCCTTGAGGGCGCGCAGCACGTCGAGCGCGTTGATGCACGAGAGGTCTTGCTTGATGAGGGCGCTCGAAATCCGGTTGATGACGTAGCGCGGGTCGATGCCCGACATGCCCTCTTCGATATATTCGCTCTGCATCTCCTTGAGGTCGGCTTCCTTGTAGCCCTCTACTTCCTCGCCGTCGTACATGCGCATCTTCTTGACGAGGTCCATGCCCTGCTTCTTCGTTTCTTTGAGCCGGGTCAGGATCGAGAAGATCGCGGCCGACCGCAAGGAATGCGGCGCGATATGGATATGCTTCATGTCGCTCTGGCCGATCAGTTTATTGTAGATTTTCTCTTCTTCGGACACTTTGAGATTGTACGGGATCGGCATGACGATCATCCGCGACTGGAGCGCCTCGTTCTTCTTGTTGGCAATGAACGATTTGTACTCCGTTTCGTTCGTGTGCGCGACGATGAGTTCATCCGCCGAGATCAGCGCGAAGCGGCCCGCCTTGAAATTGCCCTCCTGCGTCAGGGAGAGCAGGTTCCACAGAAACTTCTCGTCGCACTTCAGCATCTCCTGGAATTCCATCAGGCCGCGGTTCGCCTTGTTCAGCTCGCCGTCGAACCGGTAGGCCCGCGGGTCCGATTCGGAGCCGAACTCCGTGATGGTCGAGAAGTCGATGCTGCCGGTCAGGTCGGCGATATCCTGCGATTTCGGATCGGAGGGGCTGAACGTGCCGATGCCGACGCGGTTTTCTTCGGAGATAAGCACGCGTTCGACCTGGACGTTCTCGATTTCGCCGCCGAATTCCGTCTTGAGCCGCATCTGGCAGGACGGGCACAAGTTGCCCTCGATGCGGACGCCAAGCTCGCGCTCCGCCTCCGGGCGAAGCTCGTTCGGAATGAGATGCAGCGGTTCTTCGTGCATCGGGCAGCCCTTAATGGCATAGACGGCGCCTTTTGGAGTACGCGAGAACTGCTCGAGTCCCCGTTTGAGCATCGTGACGATGGTGGATTTGCCCCCGCTGACGGGTCCCATGAGCAGCAAAATCCGTTTGCGCACATCCAACCGGCGAGCCGATGAATGGAAATATTCCTCTACCAGTTTCTCGACGGCACGATCCAAGCCGAATATTTCTTGTTCGAAAAACTTGTATTTCTTGTGCGAACCGTCGTCCACCACCCCAAACGACTCAATCATTTCATAGACACGAGCATGCGCAGTCATGGCCGGAGTTGGATCCTGCTTCAGCAACTCGATGTAATCCTTGAAAGAGCCTTGCCAAGCCAGCTTCTCACTTTCCGCCTTGTACTCCGAAATTCGTTTCAAAATATCCATGCCGTACCTCCTCTCGTGCATCCCGGTGTTTCTGAGTGCCTGTGTCATGCGGGTCGCGGGGGTCTTTGAGGGTCCCACCTTCTAAAGCTGCCCGGCATTTTTTATTGAAGTAATACAATCCTATGCGCTTTCTTAAGGGAAGTTGCCCAATAATTTAAACAAGTTTTCTACAAAATCCGTCGCGAAAGCGGGCTGCTTTTACAAAAACGCCACATGCCAAGCGGCGGCGAACAAGCGTCGATTCGCGGGTGGCCGAGCCGAAAACCCAGACGGCGCCGGGTATTTCCAAGCCGGGGGCGCCCCTGTCGAACGCCGGGCCGATTCGACCGGATCCTCCATCGTCGGCCGCAAAAAATGAATGACACTCCGTGTCACGCCGTTAAGATAGCTGAGGGACGCGTCCAAATATGATATAATCGCCAAAGAATCTCCGCGCGAAAGGGGGAACGGGCCTTGGCCGTCAAACACGAAACGGAGCTGTACCGGCCGATCAAGGCGTTCTTCGAGGCGCAGGGCTATGAAGTGAAGAGCGAAGTCATGCACTGCGATCTGGTCGCCATCCATCCCGATTCGGGAGATACCGTTTTGGTTGAAATGAAGAAGACGTTCAATCTCGCGCTGCTGCTGCAGGGCATCGAGCGGTTAAGGCTGAACGGCAGCGTGATCCTGGCCGTGGAGCGCAACCGCAAGAAGGCCGGCGCCCATAACCAGCGCTTCGGCGACTTGACGGAGCTGTGCCGGATGCTCGGCATCGGCTTCATGACCGTCACGTTCTACAAGACGAAGCCGCCGGTCATCGAGATGCTCTGCCAGCCGGGCGATCCTCCGGTGCGCGGGCAGCGGCGGGCGCGCCAAGCGCGGCTGCTGAACGAATTCCGCGAACGCAGCGGCGATTACAATACGGGCGGCAGCAACAACCGCAAACTTGTAACCGCTTATCGCGAGAAGGCGCTGCGCATCGCCTGGGCCATCAGCCGGCACGGCATGCTGTCGCCGCGCGAGGCGGCCGTCCTCGCGGACGTCGCGCGGGCCGGGCCGTTCCTGCAGAAGGACTACTACGGGTGGTTTCAGCGCGTGGAACGCGGTTTGTACCGGCTGAAGCCCGAGGGCGAAACGGCCGTCAAGCAAAACGGAGCCATCCTGGACGACTGGCAGCGGAAGCGCGCTGGCGGACAACCGGCGGTAAACGAACTCATCTATAAAGGAGAGCATGGATCATGAGCGAACAGCACTCGGTCAAAATCATCGGCAGCGTCAACGATTTCGACGCGTTCCCCGCGCACGTGAAAGTGGACAACGAACCGCATTATATCGTGGAAGCGCCGCGCAAGGACGGCGAGCCGCAGCGTTATAATTTGATCTCCGCCATCTGCCCGCATGCCGGCGGCATGGTCCGTCCTCATCTGAACGAGCTCGTCTGTCCGCTCCATTACTGGTGCTTCGATCTGGCCACCGGGGAAGCGACCAACATTCCCGGCGAGCAGCTCGCCTGCACGCCGCTCGAGATCGAAGACGGGCAGTTCGTCGTCAAGGCTTGATCCTCGATCGCGCGGCCTTATTAATGTAGAAAGAGCGGCGTCCGCCGGTGCGGATGCCGCTCTTTCGTTCGTGCGCCAATGGAAACGCAACCTAAACTACCTATAGACCGCTACGAGCGGGCGAGAAACGCGTCCATCGTCTCGGCCAAGCGCGCGAACCCTTCGTCCAGACGGTCGCCTGCCGCGCCGGCGACGCTGAGACGCAGCCGGTTGCGCGGCGGATCCGCGGCATAGAACGGCGCGCCGGGATCGAAGGCGACGCCGTTTGCCTTGGCGGCGCGAAGCAGCGCGTCGGCATCGAGCCCTTCCGGCAGCGTCAGCCACAGGAACGGGCCGCCCTTCGGCAGCGTCCACGACGCGCCGCTCCAGTGCCGCTCGCGCAGCAGCGCGTCCAGCCGATACATCCGTTCGCTATAGGACACACTAAGCTGACGCAATAGCTCGTCGAGCTTGCCGCCGTCCAGCAAGCGAAGCAGCATCGCCTCGGCGGATCCGCCGGCGTCCGGCTCCTCCGCGGCAGGCGTCCGCGGGAGCGCCGCAAGCCGCGCGCGGATGCCGGGATCGGCCGCCGCCCAGCCGACCGGCAGCTCCGGGCCGAGCGCGGCCGCGAACGTGCCGGCGTAGATGACGCCGCCATCCGCGGTCTTGGCGCTCATCGCGTACAAACTCGCCTCGCGCTCAGCCTCGCCGCTGCGCCATTGCCCGTACGCGTCGTCCTCCAGCAGGACCATGCCGCAGCGGCGGCCAAGGTCAAGCATCGCCTCGCGCCGCGCCGCGCTCCATACCCGGCCGGCCGGATTGCCGAGCGCGGGCATGACGTGCGCGAGCTTCGGCCGATGCGCTTCGGCGAGCCGCTCCGCGTATTCGGGCCGCATCCCGTCCTCGTCGCATGGCACCTGCACGACGACGGCTCCGGCGGACCGAAACGCCTGCAAGCAATTCGGCGGCGCCGGCGATTCGACCAGCACCGCGTCGCCCGGCCGCAGCAGCCCGCGCGCGATCCAGGCGATGACGGGCTCTCCCTGCGGCGCGAGCGCGAGCTCGCCGGCCTCGACCGGCAGTCCTCTGCCGGCCAGCCGCACGGCCAGCAGCTCGCGCAGCCGTTCCGTGCTTGGATGCGTCGCCCGATTTCCATCCGCGTCGGCGCCGTCCGCGCGTCCGCGCGCCGTTTCGACCGCCTGCCGCACCGCCGGAATGCCATCCTCGGGCCAGTCGCCCGCGAACGAAATCCGTTCCTCCTTGCGCCGCTCGCTCGCCTGCGCCGGCGCTAGGTCCGTCAACAGGTCCGCAAGCGGCGGGACGCTGCGGCGCGCCCCGTTCCGCGACTGCTTGTTTGCCATTATGCCGTCCCTCCCATCCCTCTTGCTGTAGTTTACGCAGGACGGCGGGCGGACGCCACAGGTTTGATCGCCGGCGCGGCCGTCCGGCAGCGGATCGCATCTTAGCATCGCTCGGATTCCGGTTCCTTATGCCGGCCGAAAGGTTCGGCTGTAACAACTTGTTCACATCTTGGAGCGTTTTCTTTTTGGGCCTCGTTGGGTATAATGAGGGGAGTATTTGCGAAGTTTGGAGCCATATCCACGGCATCTTAGGGGGTAAGCGAAATGACAGTGAATTTCCTGATCGTCATTACCGTCTCCGTCTTGTTCTTGCTCGCCATGTTGACGGCGTCCTACAACGACGACAAGACCAAAGGCATGTAATTGCAGCGACCTGCAACGCAACATAAAAAGAAGCTTTCGCGCTGTCCTCGGCAGCCGTCGAAAGCTTCTTTTTATTTCCCTCTTGCCTCATCCCGGGCCTACCGCCGCAGCTGCGCCATCTCCGACATGCATTTGCCGCACAGGTACCGTTCCTTGAACTCCCGCACGTCGTCCAGCACGCCGCAGAACACGCAGCGCGGGCGATAGCGCTCCAAGATGATATGATCCCCTTGAACCAAGATCTCCACAGGATCCCCTTCGTTCATCTGATATCTCTTTCGAAGGGATTTGGGCAGCACGATTCGCCCGAGTTGATCCACTTTCCGCACAACGCCAGCCGGTTTCACCATTACACATCTCCTGTAGTCGCATATTGTCAGCTATCATGTGATGATAGTTTCAGCATCGTACTAAGGTTCGATAGTAACCTGGCTAATCCTGCAATGTTTTATATTTGCTTAATATTCTGCAAATGTGGCGGAGCGGCGGCGAAAAATCACGTCAAGCCCGGGTAGCCGAGCTGACGGAACGCCTCGAACACGACGATCGCGACCGAGTTCGACAAATTCAGCGAACGGACCTTGTCCGTCATCGGCACGCGGATGCACGTGTCCGGATACGCGTCGAGTATCGATTGCGGCAGCCCCTTCGTTTCCTTCCCGAAGACGAAGAAATCCCCGTCGCGGTAGGTCTGCTCCGCGTACACCTTGGAGCTGCGCGTGCTCGCGCAGAAGAACCGGCCTTCCGGATACTGCTCTTGAAGCTCCGCGAAGGAATCGTGGTAGCGGACGTCCACGGCGTACCAATAGTCGAGTCCCGCGCGTTTCAGCGTTTTGTCGTCGGTGCGGAATCCGAGCGGGCGCACCAGGTGAAGAATCGCGCCCGTGGCGGCGCAGGTGCGCGCGATGTTGCCCGTATTGGCCGGAATTTCCGGTTCGACAAGCACGATATGAAATGCCATTGCTTGTTAACACCTCACTATATTTTACATAGCTTTTACGCTTGTTTAATCTTTTGTGAAAATACGGCCATTAGAATGAAATTATCATTGCACGAAAAGGAGATCATAAACGATGAAGAAGAAAATATTAATCGTCGATGACGAGCCTTCCATCTCCATGCTGCTGGAATTCAATCTGAAGCTGGCCGGCTATGAAGTTCGCTGCGTCCAAGATGGGGAGGCCGTATTCGACCTCTTGAAGCCGTTTCGTCCCGATCTCATCGTTCTCGATCTCATGCTTCCGAAAATGGACGGCATCCAAGTATGCCGGGAGCTTCGCAAACAAAACAATGCCGTTCCGATCATCATGTTAACCGCTCTCCAAGACGTGACTGACAAGATTGCCGGTCTCGACAACGGCGCTGACGATTATATGACAAAACCATTCTCACCGCAAGAGCTGCTCTCGCGCATTCAAGCCATCTTCCGCAGAACGCAGGCTTTGCCGGGCGCCCGCGAACAGGTGGTTCATGAAATTGGACGGATGTCGGTCCTGGCGGACCAGCGCGAAGTGCAAATCGACGGGAAACCGGTCGAATTGACGCCGAAGGAATTCGAGCTCCTGCTCTTCCTATGCCGCCATCGGGGCAAAGTCCTCAGCCGCCAACAATTGCTTCACGGCGTCTGGGACTACCATTTCCTCGGCGACACGCGCATCGTCGACGTCCACATCAGCCATCTTCGCGACAAGATCGAGAAGAACGCGCGCACGCCGGAGTACATCATGACCGTGCGCAACGTCGGCTACAAGCTGTCCGGTCCCGGCAGCGGCACCGGCACCGCCGACTCGTCCCTGGCCTAAGCAGCCTCGGGTCTTTCAATCAGAAGACCGCCGTCCATCGGGACCGGCGGTCTCTTTTTGCTTCTTTTTTAATCCTCTTACCCGTTGCGCTTCGCAAAATCCCCCATGAACTCCGCCAGCGCCTTGCAGCTCTCGAACGGAACGGCATTGTACGTCGAGGCGCGCAAGCCGCCGACGCTGCGGTGGCCCTTCAGGCCTACGAAGCCGTGCTGCTCGGATTCCTTGACGAACTGCTTCTCGAGCGCTTCCGAGCCGAGGCGGAACGTGATGTTCATGAGCGACCGGCTAGCCGTATCCGCAAAACCGCGGTAGTAGCCGCCGCTTTGGTCGATCGCGTCGTAGATCAGCTTCGTCTTGTCGCGGTTGAACTGCTCCATCGCCGCGACGCCGCCTTTGTCCTTGATCCATTGAAGCATCAAGCCGACCAGGTAGACGGAGAAGGACGGCGGCGTGTTATAGAGGGAGTTGTTCTTGACGTGCGTGTCGTACCGCAGCATCGTCGGAAGCGACTTCGGACTCGATTCGACAAGATCCTCGCGAACGATGACGATGGTCACGCCCGAAGGTCCCAGGTTCTTTTGCGCGCCGGCGTAGATCATGCCGAACTTGCCGACGTCGACCGGACGGCTCAAGATGTCGCTCGACATGTCGCCGATCAGCGTCACGTCGCCGGTATCCGGATATGCCGCGAATTGCGTGCCTTCGATCGTCTCGTTGGACGTGATATGGAGATAAGCGGCGTTGTCCGGAAGCCGAATGTCGCTTAAGGCCGGAATGCGGTTGAATTTGTCGGCTTCCGACGTCGCCGCGATCGCGGTCTCGCCGATCAGCTTCGCTTCTTTGTACGCCTTCTCCGCCCAGCTGCCGGTATGCACGAACGCGGCCGATTTGCCCGGCGTCAGCAGATTCATCGGAATCATAGCGAACTGCGTGCTGGCGCCGCCTTGGAGGAACAGTACTTTATACTGGCTCGGAATGCCGAACAGTTCGCGAAGCAGCGCTTGCGCCCCGTCGTTGACGCCTTCGAACACGCTGCTGCGGTGCGACATTTCCATGATGGACATGCCCGTTCCCGCATAATCGATAAATTCTTGCTGCGCTTGCTGCAGCACTTCAAGCGGCAGAGCCGCCGGTCCGGCATTAAAGTTGTACGCGCGATTCGTCACTGACACTCACTCCACTCTTCGAATTTGCTTATGAGTTATGATAGCAATTTTGCGGCGAGGCTTCAAGTCATAAAGTCGAACAAAAACAAAATATACACGAATAATATTCGGATTTAGACCCATATGCTAGCTTCGAAGACCGGCAGGCAATAGAAAAGCGAGCTCTCCGCCGGAGAGCTCGCTGTGTGATATTCGGATCGAAGCGCGGATTAGCAGTCGAAGTACAGGCTGTACTCGTGCGGATGAACGCGAATCGATACCGCTTTGGCTTCGGAACGTTTGAACGCGACGTAGTTGTCGATGAAGTCTTGCGTGAAGACGCCGCCTTCCGTCAAGAACTCGGAATCAGCTTCCAACGCGTCAAGCGCTTCGTCCAGGGAGCCCGGAACCGAGCGGATTTCTTTCTTGTCTTCGTCGGACAGTTCGTAGATGTTTTTGTCGAATGGACCATAGCCGAGCGCGACCGGATCGAGCTTGCGCTTGATGCCGTCCAGACCTGCGAGCAGCATAGCCGCGAACGCCAGGTAAGGGTTGGCCGTGGAGTCCGGCGTACGGAACTCGATGCGGCAGCCTTTCGGCGTAACGGCCGCAACCGGAATCCGGATGGCCGCGGAACGGTTGCCTTTCGAGAACACCAAGTTAACCGGCGCTTCGTAGCCTGGCACCAGACGCTTGAAGGAGTTCGTCGACGGGTTCGTAATGGCGATCAGCGCCGGAGCGTGATGCAGGATGCCGCCGATGTAGTTCAGCGCCAGCGGGCTCAGGTTCGCGTATGCGCCCTTCTCGTAGAACAACGGGGAATCGCCGTTGAAGATCGAGCTGTGGACGTGCATGCCGCTGCCGTTGTCGCCGAAGAGCGGCTTCGGCATGAACGTTGCGACTTTGCCCCATTGGCGAGCCACGTTGTTAATGATGTATTTATATTTCAGCAGGTTGTCTGCCGTTTTCGTCAGCGTATCGAAACGGAAGTTGATTTCCGCTTGGCCCGCCGTCGCCACTTCGTGGTGGTGACGTTCGACGCGGAGGCCGGATTCTTGCATCAGGCGCACCATTTCGCTGCGGATGTCTTGTTGGGAGTCGACCGGAGCAACCGGCACGTAGCCGCCTTTAACCGGGACTTTATACCCAAGGTTGCCGCCTTCTTCCGTTTTCGCCGTGTTCCAGCCGGCTTCGGCGGAGTCGACGGAGTAGAAGGACGTGTTCATTTTGCTTTCGTAGCGAACATCGTCGAAAATGAAGAATTCCGATTCAGGCGCGAAGAAAGCAGCCGTACCGACGCCTGTCGTTTGCAGATATTCTTCCGCTTTTTGAGCGATGCTGCGCGGATCGCGCTCGTAACGCTCGCCGTCCGGCGTGTAGATGTTGCACATAATGTTCAACGTCGGGTGATCCATGAACGGATCGATGAAGCTGGACTCCGTGTCCGGCATCATCACCATGTCGGATTCTTCGATGCCGCGGAAGCCCGGGATCGAGGAGCCGTCGAAGGCAACGCCGTTTACAAACGTATCGGCATCCACTTCCGTCGCAGGAAGCGTGATGTGGTGTGCGTGGCCGGAAAGATCCACGAAGCGGAAATCGACAAACATGATGTTGTTCTCTTTAATTGTGTTCAAGACGTTTTGAACTGACATTAGGTATTTCCTCCATTTCCGAACATTTGCGATGTGTAGGACATTGATTGTTCAACTTCTGCACTAAACTATGTCTGTAATTATAGAATTAAGGCCTAGTCTCGTCAATAGTTATGTCAGGTATTTTTTGACCCTATTGTGAGCTAACTTCACATAATTTTCATGAATGATTTAGCCCCTTTCCGGCGCCGAAAACGAAAGCCGGAGCCCGCCTCGGATGAGGCGGCTCCGGCTCTGAAAACCTTATAACGGCGCCGTTTCGCGGCGATTTATTTGATCCACGTCGTAAAGTAGGCCGCGTCTTCCTTCGGCGTATCGAACCGCTTGCCGACCAGCTTGCCAAGCTGTTCCAGCTCCTTGAGCAGCCGCGCGAATTGGTCCGGGAACAGGGACTGCACGCCGTCGCCCGTCATCGAGTTGTCGGGATCCGTATGCATCTCGATGATGAGCCCGTTCGCCCCCGCGGCTACGGACGCCTTGGACATCGGCTCGACCAGCTCGCGCCGGCCCGTGCCGTGGCTCGGGTCGGAAATGACCGGCAGATGGCTCAGCTCCTGCAGGACGGGAATGGCAGCGAGATCGAGCGTGTTGCGCGTATAAGTTTCGAATGTTCGGATTCCGCGTTCGCAAAGCATAACGTTCGGATTTCCGCCGGCGAGTATGTACTCCGCCGCGTTCAGGAATTCGTCGTAGGTGGCGCTGAAGCCGCGCTTTAGCAGCACCGGCGTCTTCACCGTGCCAAGCTTGCGCAGCAGGTCGAAGTTTTGCATGTTGCGCGTGCCGACCTGCAAAATATCCGCGTACTCGCTGCAGATGTCCACGTACTCCGGCGTCATGACCTCCGTGATCGTGAGCAGGCCGTGCTTTTTGCCCGCTTCCGCCATCATGGCCAATCCTTCGACGCCGACGCCCTGGAAGCTGTACGGTCCCGTGCGGGGCTTGAACGCGCCGCCGCGCAGCACTTGGCCGCCGGCCGCCTTGACCAGGCGCGCGATCTCGTCGATCTGCGCCGGCGTCTCCACCGCGCAAGGTCCGCCCATGATCGTCAGATTGTCCCCGCCGATCTTCACGCCCTTAATGTCGATGACCGTGTCGTCGGGATGGAAGTCGCGGCTCGCGAGCTTGTAGGATTTCGAGATTTTGATGACGTTCTCGACGCCTTTCATTTGGCGCAGATGCTCCGCGAGCGTCGGCTCCGCCTTGCCGATGATGCCGATGACCGTGCGGTCCGTTCCCCGCGACACGTGCGCCTGCACGCCTACCTTCTCGATATGCGCGACGATCTCCGCGATCCGCTCTTCCGGTTCGTTGTTCTTCGTAATGACGATCATGTAGACAATCCCCTTTCACACTTAAACGCGTATATGCTTTTAAGCTTCGACGCTGTTAGGCTTTTATGCTTTTAACCGCTAAAGCAACTATACAAGAAAACACCGGTCCCGTCAAGAGACCGGCTTGCGGTTCATTCCGCGACCGGCTTCGCCTCGAGCGCCGTGCGGCGCAGCTTGCGCTTCTCCTTGCGTTTATCCGCCACGTACTTGATGGCGAACCGCACCGGGAAGTAGAAGATCGCGCCGAGCACGAACCCGTCGATAATGCCGCCGACAATCAGCTTCAAGTTCACCAGCAGGATATGGTTCAGCCAATTCGGGATGACCGGAATATGAAACCTGAGATGGTTCGGCAGCACGAGACCGCCGACCATGCTGTTGACGAACGCGACCGGAATGAAAATGATTTTGCCGAACACGAATCCGACCAAGGCTCCGGCAAAACTGGCCCCGAACCAATAAATCAGCGGAAATATTAGAAAAAACGCCAGCCCGTAAGTCGGGAGCGTAAACATTTCGACGAAAATGCCGATCGAGAAGCCAAGGGCCACGATGGACGGGCCGCCGGGGGCCCGCATCAATTGGGTGTATTTATATTTGATCCAACGTTTGATCGAGCGCGGTTTTCTCGGTGAAGACATGCGCGTGCGCTCCTTTCGCTTACCTGGCCGATTTCGAGCGAATCGCGGGTAGCAACTTATCCATGTTCACCGTGCGCCGAATCTCCCAGGTCTCGGGGTTCTCATCCTCGTATTGCTCCAAATAGGCAATGACTTCCTTCGTAAGCGGCGTCGGCGTGGAAGCGCCGGACGTAACGGCCACCCGCTTCTTGCCGGCCAGCCACGACCGGTCGATCTCGGACACGTCCGAAACGCGGTAGGCGGGCACGCCCGCGATCTCTTCCGACACTTGCGCAAGCCGATTGGAATTGTTGCTCCGCGGATCGCCGACGACGATGCACAGCTCGGCTTCCTTGGCCTGGCCGGCCACCGCTTCCTGCCGGACCTGCGTCGCCAGGCAAATCTCGTTGTGCACCTCGGCGGCCGGGAACGTCTCGACCAGCCTGCCGATCAGATGGCGGATATCCCATTGGGACATCGTCGTCTGATTCGTAATGATGATCCGCTCCGCATTCAGCGAGAGCGCATCGATGTCCGATTCGCGCTCCACCAAGTGCACGCGGCCGGGCGCGATGCCGATCGCCCCCTCCGGCTCCGGATGGCCCTTCTTGCCGATATAGACGACCTCGTAGCCTTGGGCGACTTTCTCGCGAATGAGGTCATGCGTCTTGGTCACGTCCGGGCAGGTCGCGTCGACGACGGTCAGCCCCTTCTCCTTGGCGCGGTCGCGCACTTCGGGCGACACGCCGTGGGCCGTGAAGATGACCGTTCCGCGGTCGATTTGCTCCAGGATTTCCAGCCGGTTCTCGCCGTCGAGCGTAATGACGCCCTCTTGCTTGAACGCTTCCGTCACATGACTATTATGAACAATCATGCCCAAAATATAGATCGGCCGCGGCAAATCCAAGTTCCGCGCCGTCTGCAACGCCAGCACCATCGCATCCACGACGCCGTAGCAATAGCCGCGCGGCGATATTTTCACAATTTCCATGAAACCAGCACCTGCTTTCCCTGCTCAACCATCCAATTGACGAATCGAATGCCTATCGCCTCAATAAATTATACTTCATTCGCATCGTCGTGGAAAGCAATCGGAAGCCAGACGGTGAACGTCGTGCCCTGCCCTTCTCGCGTCGACACCTCGACGGAGCCGCCGTGCTCGTCGATGATCCATTTCGCGATGGACAAGCCGAGCCCCGTTCCGCTCGTCTGGCCGCGGGATTCGTCCGCCCGATAAAACCGTTCGAAAATGTGCGGCACTTCGTCGGCGTCCATGCCGATGCCCGTATCCTTGATGATGATGCCGGCCTGATCCTGCGAACGGATCGCGCGCATTTCGACATGCCCGCTCGGCGTGTATTTGAATGCATTTTCCACGAAAATGAACAGCAGCTGACGCAAAAAATCAGCGTGCGCAATTACTTGTACGTTTTGAATGGCGGTTAGGTTCCCGATTTTCCAATCGGCGTTTCTTGGAAGCAGCTGCGCGCGGCGCGCGACGTCTTCGACAAGCGGAAGCAGCGGCTGCGCCGTCTTCTCCATCTGGTAGCCGGCATCCGCGCGGGCCAGCGCCAACAGGTCGTTGACGAGGTTCGACATCCGCTTGGCCTCGCCCGCGATATCGTGCATCGCCTCGCGGGTCATCGTCATCCGGCGGCGGTCGTCCTCGGTCTGCGCGTCTTCCTCCGGCAAGCCCGATTCCAGCGCGGGCGGCCACATCCGCTCCAGCAGCTCGATGTTGCCGCGAATGGTCGTGAGCGGGGTCCGCAGCTCGTGCGACGCGTCCGACACGAACCGGCGCTGCGCCTTGTAAGCGTCGTCGAGCTCGTTGTACGTCGTTTCGATCCGGCCGAGCATGCCGTTCAGCGTGTCGGTCAATCGGCCGAGCTCGTCGTTCGGCCCGATCCGCGGAATGCGCATGCTGAGGTCCGACTCGTTCTGAATGCTCTTCGCGGCGCGGATGACGTTCTCGACCGGGCGGAACGCCTGCCTCGCCAGGAACAGGCCGATCGTGAAGGCGATCGCGATCACGGCGAACGACGCGAAGATCAGGATCGTGCGCAGGTTGCGCATGTAATTGTCGATCGGCCCCGTGTAGACCCCGATCTGCAGCAGGCCGACCAATTGCTTGTTCTCCTTCAGATGCAGCGGATACTGATAGGCGAGAAATTTGTATTGGTCGACCTTGAGCGTCACGTAGCCTTCGCGCACCGTCTTGGCGTCCGGTACCGGAAACTTCTTGTTCGCCCGCGTCAAATTGTCCGATTGCACGAACTTTCCGTTCGTGTAGTTCGACACTTGAATGTACACGTTGCTCGCAAACGGATTGTTAAAATCCAAATTAAGCCCATTGAAATAATCCAGCGAGCCGACGATGTTCATAGTCCGGAGCTGCTCCTGGATTTCGTTCTTCGCGTCGCGATAGGAATTATAATTGACGAACAGATAGATCGAGACGCTGAAAATAAACAACGTCACGGCAAGCAGCGCCGAATACCACAGCGTCAGTCGCAGCCGAATGGACATCGCGCCTCAGCCTCCTTCTCCCCGAAGCACGTAACCCGTCCCGCGCACGGTCTGGATGAGGCGCGAGCCTCTGCCGTCCTCCGTTTTCTGGCGCAGCATGGCGATATAAACCTCGAGCACGTTGGATTCCCCGCTGTAATCGAAGCCCCAAATTTTATCCATGATCGCGTCCCGGGTCAGGACCCGGCGCGGATTTTGCATCAGCAGCTGCAGCAGGTCGAATTCCTTGGCGGTCAGATCGATCCGGCGGCCGCTGCGAATCGCTTCGCGCGAGTCGAGATCCAGCGTCAGGTCCTCGAACTGCAGCCGGCTCGCGCTCTCCTCGAGCTTATCCGGCTTGCGGCGGAGCAGCGCCCGGACGCGAGCGAGGAGCTCTTCCAGCGCGAACGGCTTGACGAGATAATCGTCGGCGCCGAGATCGAGCCCGCGTACCCGGTCCTGGATGTCGTCCTTCGCGGTCAGCATCAGAATCGGCACGGAGCTCCCGCCCTCGCGGACCCGGCGGCACACTTCCCAGCCGTCCACCTGCGGCATCATCACGTCCAAAATCAACAGGTTCGGATCGCTGGACAGCATCTGCTTCAAGCCTTCCAGGCCGTTGTTGGCCGTCGCCACCTCGTAACCTTCGAACGCCAGGCTGCGCCGGAGCAAAGAGGTGATCTTTTCGTCGTCGTCCACTACTAAAATATGCGGTCTCATGGCAATCCTCCAGGGTCAAATATCGCTTCGTCCAAAACTTTCTACATTATATCGCACTTCCGCTCCGCGGTGAAACGCATCCGCTCCGCCCGGGCGCAAATAAAGAGGCGCAACAGCCATGAAGACTGCTTGCGCCCTTGGTTCGGTCGTTGCTCGCGTACGGCTGGCTATGTTATTGATTCTGCTGTTCTTGCTGCTGCTGCTGCGTTTGCGCCTCGAAATCGTTCTTGTTGCCGATCGTGACGGTCAGGTCCATCTTCTGGCCGTTGCGCACGATGTTCAGCTTCGCTTTGTCGCCGACCGCTTTCGTCTTGATCGCGGCGATCAGATCGTCCGGCGTGTCGTAGCTCTTGCCGTCCAGGCCCGTGATGACGTCGTATTGTCTCAGGTCGGCCATGTAGGCCGGCGATTTGTAGATGATGTCCGACACGACGGAGCCCTTGGCGTTGGAGAGCTCAAGCTCCTTCTGCAGCGCGTCGTTGATCGGCGCCAGCGTCGCCCCGATGAACGGAATCGGCTTCTTCGGAATCGCCGTGTTCGACTTCAGGTTGTCGAGCACCTCGGTGATCGTGCTCGTCGGAATCGCGAAGCCGATGCCCTGCGCCTGGGAGCTGACCGCCGTGTTGATGCCGACGACTTCGCCGTTCAGGTTAAGCAGCGGGCCGCCGGAGTTGCCGGGGTTGATCGACGCGTCCGTTTGCAGCAAGTGCTGGTACTCGCGGGTGCCTTGGCTGTCCGGGATGCTGATCGGGCGTTCCTTGGCGCTCAGCACGCCGACCGTTACCGTATGGTCGAAGCCGTACGGGTTGCCGATCGCGACGACCCAGTCGCCGATGTTGATTTTGTTGGAATCGCCGATCGGCAGCGTCGGGAACGGATTCTTGCCTTCGACCTTCAGCACGGCAAGATCGAGGTTGTAATCGGAGCCGAGCTTCTTGGCCACGTACGGCTCGCTCGTGCCCTGCACGGTGACGCGGATTTCGTCCGCCCCGTCGACGACGTGCTCGTTGGTCAGAATATAGCCGCTGGAATCGAAGAAGAATCCGGTCCCGATCCCTTCCGGCGTCAGATCGCCGGTGCCTTGGCTGCCGTTATCCTGGCCGCCGCCTTGGCCTTGACCGTTGTCTTGGCCTTGGCCGCCGTTCTCGTCGCCGAAGAATTGGCTGAAGAAATCATCGAAGCTGCCGGCGCCGCCCTGCTGGCCTCTCGACTGCTGCCGCGTGAACGTCTCGATCTTGACGACGGCCGGGCTCGACTTCTCGAACAGCTGCGCGATGTTGTTCGGCCGGACGACGTCCGCCGCGGAAGATACGCTGCCGCTGTCGCCCGCTTTGCCGACCGCCGAAGAGGCCGAGCTCGCCGACTGCTGGGACAGCGCCTGCTCCGACGTGAACCAGTTTTGCTTATCGGACACGTACATGAGCGAGCCGACGGCGACGACGCCGACGAGGAACGAGGCGAACATCGCCTTGAACGGCGACCGGCGCGATTCCTTCGGCTGCCAGCCGCGCGCCGATTGGGACGGCGCGAACGGCCGGAGTTGGGTCGGCGGCGTCACTTCCACGTTATGCGGGCTCGGCGGGGCGCTCGCTTGCCGGTCTTCGATCGCGCCGTCCTCGCCGCGCTCCGCTTCCGGACCGGGCTTGAACGGCCCGTACGAGTAATAGTAGGAAGATTTGCCGGCACTCTCTTCCTCGTGCTTGTCGTCTTGCGCTCTATTGGTCGACCCGGCATCGTCGCCGTCGCTTGCCGGTTTGAAGAAATCGTCGTAGTCGTTCTTTTTGTTCTGGTCGTCCATCCTGTATTCCTCCTTAAAGTTCCCATGAGTGTTGACGTTGCCTTGCGTTTGCTTGGTTCGTTCTATAGTTCTATCTTGCACAATCTACCTTAAATCAAACTTAAAATTGTTATAATGGCACATAAAAAACCGGGAAGCTGTCTACACAGCATTACCCGGCTCGAATCGTTTTCTATCAAACGCGCTAGTGAAGCAGGCGTTCTTCTACTTCCGCCAGTACTTTTTTCGCTTGGGCGACCCACTTGGATTCCACTTCGGCGTCGGCGTCGACCGGCTCCTGGAACTGATCCATCAGGCTGCCGATCGGACTGACGTGCGCTTCCGCGTCGAGCCCTTCGTTGTACACGTGCTTGAGCACGAACGGACGGCCCATCTTGATCTTGGCGTCCAGATCCTGCGTATCCTCGTCGATGCTGCCGTTGATCACGTCGAACGGCACGCGCAGCCACACCATCCGTTCCTCGTCCAAGGAGCGGTCGAAATAACCGTGATCGTAATCCCAGTTGCCGCCCAACGCAAACGCATGCTCTTCCAGCATGCCTCTCACTTCGGTAAATTCCTTCTCGCTCGACTCCAGCTTCGATTCCAGGGGGATCATTGCGGGCATTCTCCTCTTGGCCTTGGTATACCGATAAGATGCCCCTCCCCGCTGACAATTATCCCGTCTTTACCCACCCTTTTCGATGCGCGTAGACGGCCAGCTGCGTCCGGTCCTCCAGCTCGCACTTCATCAACAGGTTGCTGACGTGCGTCTTGACCGTCTTGATGCTGATGTGAAGCTCGTCGGCGATTTCCTTGTTCGACATGCCCTCGGCGATCAGCAGCAGCACTTCCTTCTCCCGATCGGTCAAGCCTTCGTCCGCCCCTTGCGTGCTCCGCTGCCGGAGGCCGCGCGTGAGCGCCTGGGAGACGTCGTGCGTCATGACCGGCATGCCTTTCACCGCGCCGTTCAGCGCATAGATCAGCTCCTCCGCGGACACGGTCTTGAGCACGTAGCTGACGGCGCCGGCCTCGACGGCCGCGACGACCTTCTCGTCCTCGAGAAAGCTCGTCAGCATGACGATCTTGAGCTGCGGGTGCTCCTGCATGATGATCTTGGTCGCTTCCACGCCGTCCATGACCGGCATCATGAGGTCCATCAGCATGAGCTGCGGCGGGCCGCCCGGAATGCCGGCGCGCAGCTGGTCGATCGCGTCCTGGCCGTTCGCGGCTTCGGCGATGACCTCGAATTTCGGGTCCAGCATCAAATACGTGCGCAAGCCCGCCCGCACCATGTCATGGTCGTCGACAATCATGATTTTCCATCCGTCATTCGCGCTCATCGTTTCGATCGGCTCCTTTATGGTTCACGTAGTTCGGCAGCGTGACGCGGACTCTCGTGCCGCTTCCCGGCTTGCTGATAATCGAGGCGTCGCCGCCCAGCTTGCTCGCCCGCTCGCGCATCGTCGAGAGGCCGTACGACCCGCGCTTCACTTGATCGGCCCGGAAGCCCGCGCCGTCGTCCTGCAGGGTCATGACGATTTGCCGTTCCGTCTCGGCCACCGTGAGCAGCGCCGTCTGCGCGCCCGCGTGCTTGACGATATTAGCCATCGCCTCCTGGACGATGAGAAACAGCTGATGCTCCTTCGCATCCGACAGCTTCTCCTTGACCCGCCATTCCAGCACGCCTTGAAGCCCGTTTTGCCGGCAGTAATCGGGAAACCATTTGTCCAGCGCCTCCTGCAGCGACCGGCCCTCGAGCTCCATCGGACGGAGCTGCGCGATGAAGCCGCGCATCTGCTTCTGCGCCATCGAAGACATGGAGATGAGCTGATCCATGACGCCGCTCGCGCGGTCGGGATTCAGCTCCAGCAGCTTGGGCAGCGAGGAGGCGGACATATGAATGGCGAACAGCTGCTGGCTGACCGTATCGTGCAAATCCCGCGCCAGCCTGCGGCGTTCTTCCAGCACGGCCGCCTCGTTGGAGGCCGCCTCGCGCATCACCTGCTCCTCGCCGGAACGCTGGATCCACTGCATGCGTTCGTCCAGCGATTCCAGCATGTCGTTGAACTCGCGGAACGCCGGCGTGAACGCCCCTTCCTCCGGCAGCCGCGTGCCGTAATTGCCGTGGGCGGCCTGCTTGAGGCCGATGACCATCATGTCGATCTGGCGCTGGATCCGCTTCGCCGCCCAGTAGCCGAAGCCGGCGCTGACCAGCAGGAACAAGGCGGCGATCCCGATCCACCAGTCGTTCTGCGGCCCCCGGTCCGGCAGCAGGCCGCAGCCCAGCTCCCAGATCAGCACGGACACGACGGAGGAGCAGACGAAGAGCAAAATCATGTCCCACTTGCTGTTGCGAAACAAACGCACCATCATCCGCGGATCAGCCTACTTTCGTGACCCGCACATCGCCGATGAACGTGCTGACGTGCAGAATGATTTTTTTATCCATCTCCTGGAAATACGGCGTTTCGGCGTCGATGTTTTTGAAAATGCCGCCTTCCTTCTGCTCCAGCACCGCCACGTCGCCGACGAACGCGCTCGATACCACGTGCACGCCGAATTCGTAATCGTTGGGAAGGTACACCTTCACGTCGCCGATAAAGGACGAGATGTTGATCACCGTCTCGCCGGGCACGATCTGCGCCTTCGTCAGGTCCAGCACCGTGTCGCCGATAAAGTGGGAAATGTTCATCGGCTTGAGCTCCCAATAATCGTGCCCCAAATAAATGTCGCCGATGAAGCCGGAGCGGGTCTGGACGTTCGGATCGTGATTCCACCATTCCACGCGGTCCTTGCGGTCCAGGTGCCGTTGATGGCGCTGGTAGTGCCGGAAATGCCGGCGCTCGATCCGTTCGCGGACTTTCGCCGCATGGAGCGCGTGGCGCTCGGCATGGCTCATCCGCTTATGATGAAGCGAATGGTTCGGGAACCCTTGGCCGTACGGGGGCATGCCGCCTCCCGCCTCGCCCTCCGGACGCTCCCGCCGCGGACCTTGAGAAGGCCCTTGGCCTTGATGCGGGCCTTGGCGCGGACCTTGCGGGCGCTCCTGTCCCGATTGGCGCGGTCCCTGCGCCTGTTCGCCGCTTTGACCGGACGGCGCTTCCTTCGCTCCCGCCCCGCCGTCGCCGAAATCGAACGACGCCAACGTCGGATCCGGATGCAGCGGCGGCGCCGGAGGCACGGCAGGTTCCTCGGTCGGCCCGTAATTATACGCCTGCCACTCGTCCTTCCATTTGTCCTTCGCGTCGTCGCCGCGCTTCTTGGCCTTCGGTTTAAAAATCATGGAGAGACCGAAGATGATAAGAACGAGCGGACCGGCGAATTTGATCATGTCGCCGACCGACCAGACGAACAGGTCGAGGTTGCGGCCGAGGAAGAGAAACCCGAGCACGATCAGCACGCCGGACCCGAAGGCGCTTCCGCGGCCGTACGCCATCCGCTGGAGCAAGCCCTGAACCCCCAGGAACATCAGGATGACGGGCCAGAAGACGGAGAAGATCGCCCCGATATCGAAGTTGACGTAGCCGCCCTGCCGGAGCAGGAGCCCGACGCCGACGACGATGATCAAGAGGCCCCACATTAATCGATTGATAAAATTACCGTTCATTGACGCCACCAGCTCCCAAATCGTAGTGCAAGGTTTGTACTCCCAGTATAACGGAAGCCGCAAGCGGCATAAAAGGGTCTGACGATTGAACGCCGGCTACGTCTCGAGACGGAGGCCGACTCCTTCCGGATAGCGCTTACATGGCGATGTCACATCTTGTCACTTCGTGCGTTGACATCGCTTACGCGGCGCTTATATAATGAGTGTCGGACTACGATCTACATCTAATACCTGACATCAAACTTGGAAGGGGTTGGTAATCATGGATACAGCAGTGCTCTCCACGGGGCTGAATACGATCTGGGTCGTGCTGACCGCCGCGATGATCCTGCTCATGGAGGGCGGGTTCGCTCTGCTCGAAGCCGGCTTCGTCCGGCAGAAGAACGCCGTCAGCATCATCATGAAGGTATTCGTCGACATCACGTTCGGGGCGCTCGTCTTTTATTTTCTCGGCTTCGGCTTGATGTACGGCAAGGACGCCGGCGGCTTGATCGGCTGGTCCGGGTTCCTGCTGCGCGGGGACTTGTCGCATATCCAGCTCGACATCTCGCACGAAACCTATTGGCTGTTCCAGTGCGCGTTCGTCATCGCGGTCATCTCCATCGTCTCCGGCGCGGTCGCGGAGCGCATTCATTTCAAGGCGTACATCCTGTACGCCGTCGCGATGACCGGCCTCATCTACCCCATCGCCGGCCACTGGGTCTGGGGCGTCGGCGGCTGGCTCGGGAAGCTCGGCATGATCGACTTCGCCGGCTCCGCGGTCATCCACGCGCTCGGCGGCTTCGCCGCGCTCGCGGCCGCCATCTTCATCGGCCCACGGATCGGCAAATTCACGCCGGACGGCAAAAGCAACATCGTTCCCCCTTCCAACCTTCCGCTTGCGTCCGTCGGCGCCTTCATCCTCTGGTTCGGCTGGTTCGGCTTCAACTCGGGCAGCACGCTGAGCGCGACGAACGGCTCCATCGGCCATATCGCCGTCACGACGATGCTGTCCGCGGCGGCCGGCGGCGCGGGCTGCATCCTGTTCACGATGTTCCGCTACCAGAAAGCCGATCCGCCGATGGTCATCAACGGCTCGCTGGCCGGGCTCGTCGGCATCACCGCCGGCTGCTCGTTCGTCTCCGACGGGGCCGCCATGCTGATCGGCGTCGTCTGCGGCGTCGCGATGGTGCTCGTGACCGAGCTGCTCGAAGGCAAGGGCGTCGACGATCCCGTCGGGGCGTTCGCCGTCCACGGCGTCAGCGGGTCGCTGGGCACGCTGGCGGTCGGACTGTTCGCCATGCCGTCGCTCACCAAGGGCGTCGGCCAGGAATACGCCGGCTTGTTCTACGGCGGCGGCTGGCAGCTGCTCGGCGTGCAGGCGCTCGGGCTCGCCGTCGTCTGCGTCTGGGGCTTCGGACTGACCTGGCTGTCGTTCCTGCTCATCAAGCGCATCATGCCAGTCCGCGTCTCGAAGGACGAGGAGCTGATCGGACTCGACGTCGGCATCCACGGCGTGCCCGCCTACAACCAAGATCACGATTTCCTCGACGTGGAACGCTTGACGCCAAGAAACGACTGAGCGGCGATCGGCCGAACGCGCCGGCTTACCGAAGCGAGACCGAGAGGTCCGGCGGGAAGCCGGCTTTTTTGCGTGCTTCGCATACGCTTCGAACCGAAAGGAGCTAACAAAAAACCGCCCCGGCAAAGGGCGGTATCGATTCGGTTATGATCGTCATTCGGTTTATGGTTTTCGGTTCGTGGTTTGATTCGGTTCATGATTTGATTCATGGTTTGATTCCATTCATGGTCGTGAGCGTTCAATCAATTCATTTCGTCCGCCATGTCGCTCGAAACGGCTACGATCGCGGAAGGATCGGGCGTATTCAGGATGGCGCGCGCCTGCTCGATCTCGAGACGCAGGGTCCGGACCTTCTCCATGGGGCGCTTCACGTAATGGATGTACTCGACGGCCAGATGATGCGCGGGCTTCTTCCCGGAAAGCAGCCGGCGAAGCGTCGACATGGACTGGTAGCTGCGTTCCTCCTGCAGCCGGCGCTTCTCGTAGCGCTCGATCATCTGTTCGATCTCCGCGATTTCCTGTTCGCGCTTGGCGATATACGTGCTTAAGAACGGGATGACTTCGGCGGCCTTGCGATGCCGCATGCGCGAAGGCGGAATGTAGGAAATTGGATCCGTCATGACAACCCCTCTATCCTTACATGTCATAAATCGTTACAAGTTCTATCTTACATGATCCGCCGCCGTTTGAAAACCATTTTATCGGCTGAAAAAATGGCAATTAATTGACGCTGATGTCAGCTCCCATCACACCGATCAATTGGCCGGAGGCTGAACGGATCGGCACCGCGATCGTCATGCACGGCTTCTTGGTGATCGCGGAGACGTAGACGGCCGACGTGAACGCGCGGCCCTCCATCGCTCCTTGCCACCAATCGCGCCCCTTGGCGTTGAGCAGCCCCGCTTCCGGCTGCGAGAAGATGAACGACCCGTCGTCCCGGTTGGACCAGATGGCTTCGATGTCGGGCACCGCCTCCAGGAAGCCCGTCAGCGCCTTCCGGTGAGCCGCTTCCTCCAACGTGGCGACCGCTCCGTCGGCCGCGAGGCGCGCGAGCTTCGCTACCAGCTCGCCGGCGTTAACGTTCGCATCCTTGGCGAAAGAACCGCCGCCCGCCTGCGCGACGGCTTCCGTCAGCTCGCCCGATGACCGGCGCAGGTTCGCGCTCACCCGGTCCAGCTTCCGGATCTGCTCGCGCTGCCGGCCGTTCTGGACCAGCGTCTCGTCCACGCTGCCGAGCGTTTGCGCCACCGCGGCTACGACGTCCTTCAGCATGTCCGTCGTGGCGGCCATGTTCGCGGTCTGCCGGCTGCTCGCTTCGCTGCTGCGGCCGGCCAGCACGTCGACTTCTTGGATGCGCGCAAAGATCACGTCCATGCGGTCCTTCGTCCGCGCCATGTCCGCGATGCCCTGCTCCACGGCCGCCTTCTCGTCGTCGACCGACGCCACGACCCGGCGGACGCCTTCCTCGATCTCCTCGACCAGCCCGGAGGATCGCCGGACGGCCTCGTGGCTTTGCTCCGCGAGCTTCTTGATTTGCTGGGCGACGATGGCGAAGCCCCGCCCGTACTCGCCCGCATGGGCGGCCTCGATGGACGCGTTCAGCGCCAGCAGCGAGGTTTGCGAAACGATCTCCCGGATGAAGCCGTTGATCTCGTTGATCCGGGATGTCTGTTCGATCAGCTCGCGGATGCGCGCTTCCATCGTGCCGTTATGCCGGTGCAGGTCGTTCATGACCCGGTCCGTGTTCGTCAGCGAGCGGCAGACGTCGAGCACGATCTCCTTCGTCTCCTTGCTCTCGGCGTCCAGCTGCCGGGCCGAAGCATGAATCTGCTCGGCGGAAGCCGCGACTTCCTGCAGCGTCGCGAAGGTTTCCCCGATCCGCGCCATCGCGCGCCCGCTGCTCGCGCGCAGGCCGTTCTCCGTCTCGGCGGACCGGTCCGCGATGCCGGTCAGCTGTCCGATCGTGCCGTTGACTTCCTCCACCGCCGCGGTCAATTGCGCCGAAATGACCTGCGACTCGTTGATGAGCCGGCCGTACGCTCCGCTTTTTTCCGCCTTGGACCGTCGGTCCATAGCCCCTTTTTCCCTGAATCGCCGCAGCGCCTGCATCGAATCGCCTACCTTTTCGACAAGTTGTCAGAATTAACTAATACTATAGGACAGGTTTCGACAAAAGAAAAGAGGGACCGCTTCGGGGTCCCTCTTCGCGCCGCAAGGCGAGTTTATGTTATTTCTCCGCTTTTTGCGAAGCGCCTTTCGTTGTTGCGTTGTTGATCGATGCGTTTTCGGCCGCGAATTCCGTTTGGAATTTCGATTGCGTGGACGCGTTCATTTTGTTGTTTTTGTTTTTCGCCATTGCTGCTCACCTCCCGTACGTCACTTAGTATGGCAGGCGCGCAAAGCGTTTATGTAACGGGCCGTTCGATTTCGGTCCGGCTATCCGGGCGTAGCGGACGCTTCCGAACGGAGCCGTCCGCGGTCTCTTCATCGGGTCATCCATTGCTTCAGCCGGAGCTTCGTGCGGTGAATCCGCGCCTTGATCGTGCCCACGGGCACTTGCCAAGCCGCCGCGATTTCCTGGTCCTTGTAGCCGTAATAGAATTTGTACAGCAGCAGCGCTCTCGTCTTGGGATCCAGCTGGTCCAGCAGCTCCCGGATCTCCAGCATGATGTCGGATTCGTCGCGGGCGCCCGCCAGGCCGGCGCTCCAGTCCCGATCCCCGGACGGCAGCACGCGGCGCGACTGCCGGTTCGCGTTGGAGGCGGTATTGGCCGTGATCGCCTTCGCCCATGCCTGCAGCTTGTCCCGCTCGCGAAGCGAGTGATGCTTCGTCAGGATGCGCACCCACGCTTCCTGAACGACGTCCTGGGCGTCCGATTTGTTGTACACCTTGGCGAGCGCGACCGCGATCATCTCCTGGTACAACTGCAGCAGCTTGTCCTCGAACATGTCGAATTGCCGCGATTCCGCCCGGTTCCGCTCTTCGGAAGGACCCCGATCGCCGTTCATCCATAACCGCCCCCAGTAGTCCATGATACCGTTTACATTAATTGTAGCACAGCAAATCTGTAAAAAAAAGAGAATGTTCAACGGCTGGCGTCGAACATTCCCGGTTTTATCGTTAGGACTCCAGTAATGCCCGTGGCAGCGTCTTCTCGGCGGTCACCGCTTCGTTCAGCTCGGTCATTCTGGCTTCGGTCAGCTTGCCGTTGCCGCGCTTCAGCACGTATACCGTGACTTGGCGCTTGCCCCATTGCTTGTAGACCTGCTTCCTGGTTTCGAAATACAAATCGATCTTCTTCCCTTTGATTTTGGAGCCCGTATCCGCGACGATGCCGTAGCCGTAGCCCGGCACGTACAGCACGGTTCCGATGGGGAATACTTTCGGATCGGCGGCGATCGTGGAGACGAAACCGCGGCGCACCTTGACGCCGGAATACGTGATGCCGTATTGGGGATGTCCCGGCCGCTTGCCGGTCGATTCCACGCCGGCCGTGTAGCCGGTCGCCACGACTTGCATCGGACGTACGTTCTTCGCCGATACGGATGCCATGACCGATTCGCGGACTTCCCGCTTCTCCTTCGGCATATTCGCGCCTGCGGTGCCTTCTGCCGTACATTCGGGCTCGAATACTTGACTCAGCAGCAGGATCGCCGCCGCGCAAGCCGTCAAGATCCGGTAAAGCGGTAAAAAGCTTGTCGTCATGTGGATTAATAGCCTCCTTACCACGAAGGATTCCCCACGACGACAAGCTTTATACGGCTACGCGGCATACCGCCGCGGCGTGTCCGGCGTTACACCTGTTTCGACGCGATTTCGGCCTGGAGCAGCGCGATCAATTCCGCCACCGGCTTCGAGCCGAGATCGCCCTCGCCGCGCTTGCGCACGGATACGGACTCCGAATTCGCCTCGTTCTCGCCGACGACGAGCATGTACGGCGCCTTCTCGAGCTGCGCCTCGCGGATTTTGTACCCGAGCTTCTCGTTGCGCAGGTCGCTCTCCACGCGGATGCCGGCCAGCTGAAGCTTCTCTTCGACTTCGCGCGCGTACGCTTCGTAAGCCGTCGAGACCGGAATGATCTTCGCCTGCACCGGGGACAGCCAGAGTGGCAGCGCGCCCGCGAAATTCTCGAGCAGGAACGCGGTCATGCGCTCCATCGTGCTGATGATGCCGCGGTGAATGACGACAGGACGGTGCTTCTTGCCGTCGTCGCCGACATACTCGAGCTCGAACCGTTCCGGCAGCAGGAAGTCGAGCTGCGCCGTGGACAGCGTCTCTTCCTTGCCAAGCGCCGTCTTGATCTGCACGTCCAGCTTCGGACCGTAGAAGGCCGCTTCGCCTTCGGCCTCGAAGAACGGCAGGCCGAGCTCCTCGACGACCTCGCGCAGCATGCGCTGCGACATTTCCCACATCTCGTCGTTCTGGAAATACTTCTCCGTGTCCTGCGGGTCGCGGTAGGACAGACGGAACCGGTATTCCTTGATGCCGAAGTCCTCGTAAACCTGGCGAATCAGATTGATGACGCGGGCGAACTCATCCTTGATCTGGTCCGGACGGGCGAAAATATGCGCGTCGTTCAGCGTCATCGCCCGCACGCGGTGCAGGCCCGTCAGCGCCCCGGACATTTCGTAGCGGTGCATCGTGCCGAGCTCGGCGACGCGGACCGGCAGGTCGCGGTACGACCGCATTTCGCTCTTGTATACCATCATATGATGCGGGCAGTTCATCGGACGGAGCACGAGCTCCTCGTTGTCCATGACCATCTTCGGGAACATGTCTTCGTGATAGTGCTCCCAGTGGCCGCTCGTCTTGTACAGCTCGACGTTCGCCAATACCGGCGTGTAGACATGCTGATAGCCGAGACGCTCCTCGAGGTCGACGATGTAGCGCTCCATCGTTCTGCGCACGCGGGCGCCGTTCGGCAGCCAGAGCGGCAGGCCTTGGCCGACCTCGCGCGAGAACGTGAACATCTTCAGCTCGCGGCCGAGCTTGCGGTGATCGCGCTTCTTCGCTTCTTCGAGGAAATGCAGGTGCTCGTCAAGCTGCGCTTTCTTCGGAAACGCCGTGCCGTAGATGCGCTGCAGCATTTTGTTCTTGGCATCGCCGCGCCAGTACGCGCCCGCCACGCTGAGCAGCTTGAACGCCTTGATCCGGCCGGTGGACGGCAGATGCGGGCCGCGGCACAGGTCGAAGAATTCGCCCTGGTCGTAAATCGTGATCTGCGCGCTCTCCGGCAGGTCGCGGATAAGCTCCAGCTTCAGCGGGTCGTTGATTTCCGTGAAAATCGCCACCGCTTCTTCGCGGCTGACGGCACGGCGGCGGATCGGTAGGTCCTCCTGCGCGATGCGCTCCATTTCCTTCTCGATCTTGGCCAAGTCGTCGGCCGTGAGCGGCTCTTCCATATCGATATCGTAGTAGAAGCCGTCCTCGATGACCGGACCGATGCCGAGCTTCACGCTGCGGTCCTTGAACAGCCGTTTGATCGCCTGCGCCATCAGATGCGCCGTGCTGTGCCGGTACACCTCGAGCCCGTCGGCGGAGTCCAGCGTCACGATTTCCAGCGCGGCGTCTCCTTCGAGCGGCGTGTACAGGTCAACGACTTTGCCGTCCACTTTGCCGGCGACGGCGTTTTTCTTCAGCCCGTTGCTGATCGAGCCCGCCACGTCTTCGATCGTCGTGCCTTGCGCGTATTCCCGGACGGCGCCGTCCGGCAGCTTGATTTGAATTGCCATGTCCTTCGTTCCTCCCAGATCGGTATTGGCTGCGGACATGCGCGCAATAAAAAAAGCACGCATCCCGCGAAGGGACGAGTGCTTGTCATTGACCCGTGGTTCCACCCTAATTCAATCGGCGGTCTCCGTACCGAAGCGAGAGCCGATCCTTGTCGAGGTTCCGTAACGGGAACGAACCGGTGCGGCTTACCGCCAAACGAGACGCTTGGTTTCAACCTCACAGCTACAAAGGGGTATATCGCCGCTGCAGCGCGAGGAACTTTCAGCCGGGGCTCCTCTCTCTGGACCGTGCGGGGACGGAGATACATGTCTTTGTCAATGCTTTTAGATACCTTAATTATATGACGCGCGCACGGCGAGGTCAAGCCCGAACCTGCTTGCGGCTTACGGGCTGACGTTGCGGACCCGCTTCCCGGACTCGGGACTCGGGCGTCCGGATTCGTCGAAATGATGGCCGCATTGGCCGCAGGAGCAGCACAGCCGGACGCGCTGCTCGAAAATCGTCTCCAGCGTCCGCATGACCGGAAGCTCCGGCTGCCTGGTGTGGATGACGATCTGCTGCGGGGACACCGTGATCAGCGTGCTGACGATCATGTCCTCCATGTTCATTTCGGACTCCAGCATCTCGGCTACGATGCGGTCGGCCGGAACCGTGTCGAGCAGCTGGAATTCCTGGTCGTAAAGCACGAACTCGCTGCCGCCCTTATGGAGCACGTGCACGATCGGCAGCTTCACTTCCTGCATGCGCACGAAATATTTGAGCAGGGAGATGAACTCTTGGTACTGTTTATCCATCACGTATTCGTCCACGGCGTAGGCGACGACGTCCCGCAGCTCCTGCCAATAGGACGCCAGCCGGAACGACACGAAGCCGTCCAGGTGAAGCCGCGTGTTGCTCGACAGGAACTGTTCCAGCTCGTCGGCGATTTTGCCCAGTCTGCGTTCGAGGTCCGAGTGCCGCATGTCCGCGGCGTTGTCTTCCTCCTGCGGCGAGGCGGTTCCGGAGCCGTACAGAATGTTGTGGCAGTAGCGCGAGAGCGACTCGATCTCCCCCGCTTCCTCGTAGCGGTATTGCTTGCGGATGATCGCGCGCAGCAGCATGGGCTCGAGCTCGTTCATGATATAACGCGCGAACGCGACCGCCGCCGTCCGGTAAATCGCCGGGCCGTCGTCCTGCAGCCGGAACCGCGGGAGGTCGGCGATGCAGGCGATCTCCATGTTCGTATGGGAAGGTCGGGCGAATCCGGCGAAAACGGCGTGATCGGCACTATGTAAGTCGGCGATTTCTACGCATAAATACCGGTGAAGCCGGTCGATCGCTTCGGTAGAAGCCGAGTGCAAAGAAACGGTGAAAAGTTCCATAGGCTCACTCCTAAAAGTTTTTGCGTATTTGAGTGGTCGGAAGACCGACCATTTAGAGCAAAAACTGACTTCGAAAGCATTAGCTTGAGTTTTTGCGTATTTGAGTGGTCGGAAGACCGACCATTTAGAGCAAAAACTGACTTCGAAAGCATAGGCTTAGTTTTTGCGTATTTGAGTGGTCGGAAGACCGACCATTTAGAGCAAAAACCGACTTCGAAAGCATGAGCAAAGACAGCTATAGCGATGGCAAAGGCCCGTTCGAGGCGATTAGCGTCGAAGCGCATGGGTCGCCCTGGGTTTGACAGTCGGCTCCGGCCGGCGACCCAAGCCGTATATCTCCGCTGTACGGCTGCGGTTATCGAAGCCGCGCAAGGCTCTCCGCGAGCCGGAATGTCCTGCGTTTTCGAGCTGAATCCGCGATTCCGAGGTTCCTTAACAGTATATGGTTCAGCGAAACCAGATATACGATGAATGCGCTGGCTGCGCTGGCGAGGACTTGGGATGAAAGGGGGGATGTGGCAAGGAAAACGGAATGGCGGTATTCTCGCGGCCGCGAAGCGTGCTAGCGGCGCATAAAAAAAGCTCCCTTTCGGCAAACCGTCGGTTCGCCGAAAGGAAGCTTTCGCATCCGGATTAATTTTGCATGATGAAATCGTTCGTCGCTTGCTCGGATCCCTCGAACACTTTCAAGATCTCGTATTTCGTGTTCCGCTGGGCCGGAATTTTGCCCGCTTCGCGGATGATCCGCAGCGTCGAGCCGATGTTGACCTTGTGCGTCGTGCCGGCCGCGGAGACTACGTTCTCCTCGATCATCGTGCTGCCGAAGTCGTTGCAGCCGTAAGACAGCGTCAACTTGCCGATCTCCGGTCCCATCGTCACCCAAGACGACTGGAAATTGTCGATGTTGTCGAGCGCGATGCGGCTGATCGCCAGCGTCTTCAAGTATTCCTCCGGCGTCGCCTTTTCCCGCTTCATGTTCGTGTTCTCCGGCTGGAACGTCCACGGAATGAACGCCAGGAAGCCTTTGGAGTTGTAACCGTTCGCGAGGCAGTCGTCCTGCGCGTCGCGGACGCGCAGCAGATGGAGCGCGCGCTCCTCCATCTCCTCGCCGAACCCGATGACCATCGTCGCCGTCGTGTTCATGCCGACCTTATGCGCGGTGCGCATGACGTCCATCCAGTCCGTCCAGGAGCCTTTCAGGCGGCTGATCTTCCGCCGGGTGCGGTCGTCGAGAATCTCGCCGCCTCCGCCCGGCAGCGAATCGAGGCCGGCCTGGTTCAGCTCGATCAACACCTGCTCCAGCGACAAGCCGGACAGCGTCACCATCTTCTGAATCTCCGCCGGCGAGAACGAATGCATGGTGATCGCCGGAAATTGTTGTTTGATTTTGCGCAGGAGCTCCAAATAATACGTAAACGGCAGGTCCGGGTTGACGCCGCCCTGCATCAGGATTTCGGTTCCGTTCACGTCCGTCGTTTCCTTGATCTTCTGCAAAATCGTCTCGTCCGGCAGCACGTAGCCCTCTTTCGAGCCCGGCGGACGATAGAACGCGCAGAAGCGGCAGTAGACGTCGCAAATGTTCGTATAGTTAATATTGCGGCCGATGACGAACGTCGTGATCGGCTCCGGGTGGCGCCGCAGCATCAGCTGATTGGCGACATGCCCCATTTTTTCGATTTCGTCGGATTCAAACAGCGTCACGATCTCTTCCAATCCGATCCGATTCCCCTGCAATGCTTGATCCAGTATGCGGTCCACGTTTTGCAATGCGGAGACCTCCTTCTCTCTATCCGATTCCGTACCTTGTAGGTTCACTTCAGTCTACCACAAACGATAACGGCCGTCATTTGACGTCCGGGCCAGCAAATCTCCGCCAACATGACGAAAAACGCGGCTAGTCCGTCCGGACTGCCGCGCATTGCTTAATTTGCGCCATTTACCCGTTCAGCGCTTGATCCAGATCCGCGATGAGATCGTCGATGTCTTCCAGGCCGACGGAATACCGCAGCAGGCCGTCCGTGATCCCGCGCTCTTGGCGCACTTCGGGCGGCATCGCGGCGTGGGACATCATCGCCGGATACGACAGAATGCTTTCGACGGCGCCGAGGCTGACCGCGACGAGCGGAATCTTCACGCGGGACAGCACGGCTTTCGCGCGTTCTCCGTCGCCGACGTCGAACGAGACGACCGCGCCGTAGCCCTTGGACTGCTTCTCGTGCACGTCCCGGCGCGGGTGATCCGCCAAGCCCGGGAAGTAGACGTGCGTCACCGCCGGGTGCGCGTTCAGCCATTCCGCCAGCTTGCGGGCGCTCCGCTCGCTGTGCTCCATGCGCGCCTGCAGCGTCTTCATGCCGCGCATCAGCAGCCACGACTCTTGCGAGCCGAGCACCGTGCCGAGGCCGTTCTGCAGCTGCTTCAAGCGGCGCGCGAGGCCGTCGTCCGCCGCGACGGCCAGTCCCGCCAGCACGTCGCTGTGGCCGCCGAGAAACTTCGTCGCGCTGTGCAGCACGATGTCGACGCCGAGCTCGATCGGCCGCTGGTGATACGGCGTCATGAAGGTATTGTCCAGCAGCGTGATGAGGTCATGCCGCTTCGCCCATGCCGCGATTTCGCCGATGTCGGTGATCTTGAGCGTCGGGTTCGACGGCGTCTCCATGAAAACGGCCTTCGTGTTCGGCTTCAGCGCCGCCCGGACCGCCGCGAAATCGGTCATGTCCACGAACGTGGAGTCGATGCCGAGCCGGTTCAGCACCGTGGTCAGCAGCCGGTAGGTGCCGCCGTATACGTCCTCCGTCACGATGACGTGGTCGCCGGTCGAGAACAGCAGGAACGCCGTCGAGATCGCGGCCATGCCGGAGGCGAAGGCGAAACCGCGGACGCCGCCCTCCAGCACCGCGATGTAGTCTTCCAGCGCTTGGCGCGTCGGATTGCCGGAACGGCTGTAATCATGGACCGGCGGGTTGAAAATATCGTGATGGTGGAACGTCGACGCTTGATAGATCGGCACGCTGGACGCGCCGGTATGCTCGTCGATTTCCGAACCGAAATGGATCAGCTTCGTGGCGAATCGCGTCTCGGGCTTCTTGTTCGGGTCGCGCTCTTGTTGGTTGGACATCTTCTAAGCCTCCCCGATTTCGCGTTTGGCCGCTTCGAACGCCTGCGCCAGATCCGCGATCAAGTCATCCTGGTGCTCGATGCCGACGGAGAAGCGCAGCAGCCGGTCGTCGACGCCGATCCGCTCGCGAATCTCGAGCGGAATGTCCGCGTGCGTCTGCACCGCCGGATACGTCATGAGCGACTCGACGCCGCCCAGGCTCTCGGCGAACGCGATCAGCTTCACGTGGCGCAGGATCGGCTCGACGTAGGCCGCGTTCTTCAGGCGGAACGAGAAAATGCCGGTGTTGCCGGACGATTGGCGGCTCTGCTCCTCGTGTCCGGGGTGATGCGGAAGCGCCGGATAATACACCACGTCGACCGCTTCGTGCGTCAGCAGCCAGTTCGCGATCGCCGTCGCGTTGGCTTGATGGCGCTCCATGCGCAGGGCCAGCGTCTTCATGCCCCGCATGAGCAGCCAGGAATCCTGCGGCCCGAGCACGGCGCCGAGCGAGTTGTGCAGGAACGCCATTTGTTCAGACAGCTCCTTGCCCTTCGTCACGATCAGCCCGGCCAGCACGTCGTTGTGGCCGCCGAGGTATTTCGTCGCGCTGTGCACGACGATGTCGGCGCCGAGCTCGATCGGGCGCTGGAAGAACGGCGTCAGCAGCGTGTTGTCGACGATGCTGAGCAGGTGCTTCGACTTCGCCCAGGCGCAGACGCGTTCGAGGTCCGTGATCATCATAAGCGGATTGGTCGGCGTCTCGATGAGAATCGCCTTCGTCGAAGGCGTAACGAGCGTGTTCAGCGCGTCGAGATCGTTCGTATCCACGTAGGAAGCCGTTACGCCGAAGCGGGACATGATCCGCTCGAGCAGCCGGTACGTGCCGCCGTACAGGTCGAGCGACACGAGCAGGTGGTCGCCTTGCCCGAACAGCGAGAAAATCGTCGTCAACGCGGCCATGCCGCTGCTGCAGGCGAAGCCGGCGTCGCCGGACTCCAGCTCCGCCGCGGCTTCTTCCAGGACGGTGCGGGTCGGGCTCTTCGTGCGGGCGTAGTCGAAGCCGGTGCTCTCTCCGAGGCGCGGGTGGCGGAAGGCGGTCGATTGGTATACCGGGAAGCTGACGGCTCCGGTGACGGGCTCTTTAATGGATCCAATTTGCGCGAGGCGGCTTTCGATTTTCATGGACTGCGTTCTCTCCCTCTCCGTTGCATATTAGATGAAGCTAAATGCCTGCCCCCAAGTCGTACGGGGTTTGCTGGTACACGTAGTAGTTGAGCCAGTTCGAGAACAGCAGGTTCGCGTGCGAGCGCCAGGTGGACAGCGGCTGCTTCGACGGATCGTCGTTCGGGTAGTAATTCTTCGGAATGGCGATGTCCATGCCCTTCGCCCGGTCGCGGTCGTATTCGGCCTTCAGCGACGCGGGATCGTATTCGGAGTGGCCCGTCACGAAGATCTGCCGTCCGCTGCGGGACGCGACGAGGTAGACGCCGGCTTCCGGCGAATGCGACAAAATGTCCAGGTCGGCGACTTTCTCGATGTCCTCGCGGCGCACTTCCGTATGGCGCGACTGCGGAACGAAGAACTGCTCGTCGAAGCCTCTCATCAGCGGCACGTTGCGCTTCTCGATCTGATGCGGGAAGACGCCGAACATTTTCTCGGACAGATCGTGCTTCGGCACGCCGTAATGGTGGTACAGGCCCGCCTGCGCGGCCCAACAGATATGGAACGTCGACGTGACCTTGCGCGCGGACCAATCCATGATATCCTTCAGTTCTTCCCAATAGTTGACGTCTTCAAAATCCATCGTCTCGACCGGCGCGCCCGTGATGACCATGCCGTCAAAATACAGATGCTTGATGTCGTCGAACGTCTTATAGAACGAGTCCAGATGCTTCGCGGACGTATTCTTGGACGTATGCGTCTTCGGATGGATCAGCACGACCTCGACCTGAAGCGGCGTGTTGCCGATGAGCCGCAGCAGCTGGGTCTCGGTGATTTCCTTGTTCGGCATCAGGTTCAAAATAGCGATCCGCAGCGGGCGGATGTCCTGGTGATAGGCGACGCTTTCGTCCATCACGAAGATATTCTCCTCCGCGAGAATGTCTTTCGCGGGCAATTGGTCCGGTACTTTAATCGGCATGTCTACTCACTCCAGTCGTGAATTTTTACTGAGGAGCGTGAACGAAAACAGCCCCTCTCCGCAGAGAGGGGCATCACTTTATCGTACATGCGCCTCTCATCTCTCAGAAACCTGACGTTTCCGCAAGAATTAGCACCGTGCGTTCTCACGCCGGTTGCCGGGCTTCATCGGGCTAGTCCCTCCGCCTGCTCTTGATAAGAAAGCTTGCTTATTTAATTGTGCGAACACGTTATGGAAATACTTTAATTCATTCCGCCGTTTCCGTCAAGGCATCGCCGCCGGACCGGGCAAAAAACGTGTCACGGCGGGCTTTTCCCCGCATATGGTATGACGTGGGGACACCCGCCGCTTTTCTTCTTGTATGGAAAGACATTGTCGGAGTATACTAGACAAGGATTGCGCGAGCGCAATCAAAAATCGGAATTTACAAAGGGGTGTTTACGAATATGGAAGGCGACCCGAGGCCTGCGGACAACCGCATCGAACCCGCGCATTTCGCCGCGGTTCCTGCGCGCGTCCGCATCGATTACCGGCTAGCAGGAACAGCAGCGCGTCCGCTTGCGCCCGTTCGGTCCTATTCGTACCTCCGCGCTTTACATACGATGCGGTGAAGCGAATGGGCCGATAGGCGTATTCGCACGCGCTTCCTTCCTCATGCCGGCATCCGGGAAACAATCAGCATTAGGGCAAGAGAGGAGGAGCGCGGATGAAAATCCGTCATGTAACGCAAGGCGTGTTCGCGCCGATCGAAGATATTGCGACGGCGACGATTCCGCCTGCCGAAGGATTCTATTGGATCGACGCGGGCGTGGACGATCTGGAAGTCCTGCAGCCGCTGTTCTCGCTGCACGATCTGGCGGTCGAGGACTGCTTGAGCGAAGAAGAGCAGCGGCCGAAAATCGAAATCCACGAAGGCCATTATTTCCTGGTCATCAACAGCATCCGGTTCGACGACGAAGAAATTTTCCTGCGGGCGCTGAACATTTTTCTGGGCCGCCATTATATCATTACCGTTACGAAGCAAAAAATCAACGAGCTCCGCACGTTGAAGCCGATTCTGCTCGAGGAGCAGGTCAGCCGGCCGGACTACTTCCTGTATCATCTCGTCGACATCGTCGTCGATAATTACTTCCTCGTCGGCGATCGGATCGAGGCGCGCATCGAGAGTCTCGAGGAAGACATCCTCGTTCACACCAAGAAGTCGCATCTGAACGAAATCATCGGCCTCCGGTCCGAAATTCTGTGGCTGAAGAAGGTGCTCGGCCCGCAGAAGGAATTAATCGCGACGCTCAACAAGAAGGACCTGAAGCTGATCGACGACCAGCTCCAAAAATATTTCAGCGACATCTACGAGAACGCGGTGAAGATCGCCGAAACGTTCGAGACGTACCGCGATCTCATGGGCAACTTGCGAGAAGCGTATCAGTCCAGCCTGGCCAACCGCGCCAACGAAATCATGCGCGTGTTCACGGCGCTGACGACGATCTTCATGCCGCTGACGTTCCTGACCGGCATCTACGGCATGAACTTCGATTATATCCCGCTGCTTCATCTGCACGGCGGCTCTTACGTTCTGCTGACGTTCATGCTGATGCTCGGCTTCGGCATGTTCTTCATCTTCCGCAAGAAGGAATGGCTCTGAATGCCGATTCATCGGAAACGAACAAAAGCTCTCCAAGGACCGCGGTCCTTGGAGAGCTTTTTCGTTTGCGCGCGGGAACCGTGTCCCCACGCCGCGTCCGCCTAGGCGGCGTTACAGCTTGCCGATCGGCAGCTTGAACGTCTTCTTCGTCAGCGGATACAGCCATTTGACGCCGCTCGGCGTAAGCGTGTCGGCGATCAGATGGGACAGATAGCCCCACATCGCCGTCTGCGCGATGCCGTCCAGCGCCAGCTGCCGCTCCAGCCCCAGGCCGATTCCCCACCAAGCCGCGACCGCCCAGGCCGTATGGCTTAGACCGCGATGATTCAGCCAAGGCACCCAGGCGATGAAGACGCCGAGGCCGATCAGCCAGCTCATCTCCCCGGCGAAGCCGCCGTACAGCAGCCCGAGCCCGATCGCGCAGACGAGCGCGTTGCGGATGGTGCCGTTCCCGAGTACCAGCCCGAGCAGCAGCACGATCACCGCCGGTACCGCCCACTCCGGACGCAGCTCGCCTTTCGCCGCGAATACGCCGGCCGCGGCGGCCGCGAGCGCGAGGCCGCCCCAGATCAGCAGCCAATGGATCGTCTTGGCCGTGCGGTTCAGCTTGCCGCTCAGCAGGCTCGTGCCGTCCAGATCCGCGCCGAGCGCCGAGAACGCCGCCACCGCGACATAGAGCGCGGCATGCTTCGCCGCGAACGGATGGCTTGCCGCGGCCGCGACGCCGATGGCGACCCCGATCGCCAGATGCGTCGTTCCTTTCATATTGCGCGTCCTCTCCCCTTGCGACTGACTCCGGTGCTTTCCCGATCCGTTCTACGACGCCGCTTCCCCCGCCAGCGCTTCCTGCCGTCCCTTCTCCACGTTCACGGCGACCAGAATCGCGATGCCGATGATAAAAAAGGCCAACAGCGCCAAAATGCCGTAACGGCTCGAGCCCGTCAGCGTGCCCACGACCGAGAAGACGAACGGGCCCGCGACGGACGCGAACTTGCTGGACAGGCTGAGGAAGCCGAAAAACTCCGCCGTCCGCGAAGGCGGCACGAGCTCGGCGTACAGCGATCTGGCCGTCGCCTGGCTGCCGCCCTGCACGAGGCCGACCAGCGCGGCCAGCAAATAGAAATGAAGGGCGCTCGTCATGAAGAAGCCCAAAATGACGATGAGCACGTAGACGAGCAGCGAGCTGTAAATGGACGGTTTGATGCCGATCCGCCTCGCGAACTTGATGAACAGCAGCGTGCTGGGATACCCCACGAACTGCGTGATCAGCAGCGCGGCGATCAGATCGTTCGATTCGATGCCGATGCCGCTGCCGTAAATCGTCGCCATGACGATGACGGTGTTGATGCCGTCGTTGAAGAACCAGAACGCCGCCATGTACTTGAGCAGCTCGGGATAGCGCTTCAACGTGCCCGCCGTTGCCCGGATCCGGGCAAGGCCGCCGCCGATCGCCGCATCGATGCCGGAGACATGCGCGCCCGCCTTCTCCTTGACGTTGCGCATGACGGGAAGCGAGAACAGGATCCACCAGACGCCGACCGTCGCGAAGACCGTCTGCGTCGCCGCCGTCTTCGACGGAAAGCCCAGTTTATCGTAAAATAATATCATAACAAGATTCGCCGACAGCAGCAATCCGCCGCCCAAATAACCCATCGCATATCCTTTGTTGCTGACGGCGTTCATCGTCCCGGGCGTCGAGACGCTCGGCAGCAGCGCGTCGTAAAACGTATTCGAAGCGGCGAAGCCGATCGTGCCGATCACGACAAGAATCGACGCGAGCAGCCATCCGTCCTCGCCGATGAAGGCCATGCCGACGCAGGACGCGGCCCCGATGAACATGAAGACCGACAAGAACCTGACCTTCGAACCGGTATAATCGGCGACGGCGCCCAGGATCGGGCACAGGATCGCGACCAGAATCATCGCTGCCGTCTGCGTGAACCCCCAATAGTTTTCCGCGGTATTGCCCGCAAGCCCGGCGCCCGCGACTTCCTTGTAGAAGACCGGCATCACCGCGGCCATAATCGTCGTGGCGAACGCGGAATTCGCCCAGTCGTACATGATCCAGCTTCTGACTGCCTTCGGATCCATGCGGTCGTTTCGCTCCTTTATAGCGCTTTTGGCTTACACTTTATCAGACCTTTCGACAATTGTCCCATGAATCCTTCTAAAGGTATTGTGAAGCCGGGCGGAATCGGCCTCCCGTTCTTTGCTGTTCGCCGGATTATCATTTATAATAATAAGGCAGGGTGATAAAAAACTTTAATAGACAGGGAGGGCTTCCGTGAACATTAACCAGCTTGAAACGTTGTTGACGATTTCCCGCACCATGAGCTTCCGCAAAGCGGGCGAGCTGCTCAATCTGACGCAGCCGGCCGTATCCGCGCAAATCAAAAGTCTCGAGGACGAGTTTAAGACGGTGCTAATCGATCGGAACCAGCCCGTTACGCTCACCGACCGCGGCCAGGTGTTCCTGGACCACGCGGAGCGGATTCTCGCCATCGTGGAGGAGCTCAAACAGAAGCTGTCCGACCTCAACCAGACGCCGCAAGGCCACATCGTGCTCGGCACCACCTCCTCCATCGCCATTCAGATTTTGCCGCGCGTGCTGTCTTATTTTCAAAACCAATTCCCGCTCATCAAGACGACCATCCATTCCATGCCGTCGACCGGCGTCATGGCCAGCGTCGAGAACGGCAGCGTCGATATCGGCATTACGTACCTGACCGAACGCAATCCGAACGTGGAGACGGCGATTCTGTACTACGACACGTACGAGCTGGTCGTCGCGCCGGAGCATCCGATGAGCGAATTGAAGCATACTACCGTTGAATCGCTGAAGGACATACCCATGATTATGCTGTCGCCCGATACGTTAGGACGGCGGTTCCTGGACCAAATTTTCCGCAGATACGACCTGCAGCCGAACATCGTCATGGAGCTGTCGAGCAGCGAGGAAGTCAAGCGCATGGTGGAAATCAACCTCGGCGCGGCCGTCGTCTCCAAGCTCGCCATCGCCAACGAAGTGCGCCTCGGCACGCTGAAGCGCATCAAGGTGAACGAACTGGACATGAGCCACCCCGTCGGACTCGTCTACAAGTCGGGACGATACATCAATTCCGCGATGCAGCAGTTTTTGAGCGACCTGAAGGGCATGCCGGAAGATCAATTCATCAGCAGCGAATAGGAGGAGCCATCATGAAATTCGACTTACATACGCATCATTTCCGGTGCGGACACGCGGACGATACGATCGAGGATTATATTCAAGCGGCGATCAAGGAAGGGCTCGGCGTCATCGGAATCTCGGACCACTCGCCTTATTTCGCGAGCGAGCACGATCACCCGAACCCGGGCATCGCGATGGCCCGAAGCGAATTCGCGCATTATATCGAGGAAGTCCAGCGCCTGAAAGCGAAATACGAAGGCAAAATCGACGTGCTGCTCGGGGTGGAGTCGGACTTCTTCCCGGAGCACGCCGACGTCTACCGCGCCGTCTACGAGCCGATTCCGTTCGATTACGTCATCGGCTCCGTGCACCAGTCGGGCGGCGTCAGCATATTCAACCGCAATCGGTGGAAAGGCTTGTCGGCGGAGAAGCAGCTGGACCAGAAGCGGCTCTATTACAAGCTGATCGGCCAGTCCGCGCAGAGCGGCATGTTCCAGATCCTCGGCCATATCGACGCGATGAAAGGCTACTACCCGGCGTTCGCGGACATCCCGGCGGAGGACGCCGTCGACGAAGCGCTGAAGCTGATCGCGGACAGCCGGGTCGCCATTGAAATCAATACGTCGGGCGGCACCAAGGACGTCGGCGGCTGGTACCCGTCGGATGCGATTCTGGAACGGGCCCGCCATTTCGGCGTGGCCGTCACGTTCGGCTCCGACGCCCACAAGCCGAGCCGCGTCGGCGAGGATTGGGACCGGGTCGCGAAGCGGCTGAAGGAAATCGGCTTCACGCAGTGGCAATACTACAAAAACCGCCAGCCGGTCGTCGTGCCGCTCTGACCCTCCGGACAAAAAAAGGGGACCTGCACGCGGCAGGTCCAACAACGCATATATAATCAAAAGGGGGTCTTGGTCAGTATCTTACCCCACGAATGTAATGGGACCATAACAGGAACATTTCAGTTGTGTGACAATTTTTCGCGCGTCCCGGCAGAAAGGTGAACGACATGTGGTTTGCGGCAGCCGTCGGCAGCGCATTGCTCTTCGGGCTTGCGGGCTGGTGGATGAAAGTGTCCCAGATGCAGGGCGGTTCTCCCGCCTATCTGTTTCTGGGACTTTATTTTGCCGGCGCGGCGGGCTTCGCCGCGAACGGCGCCGCGGAGCACAGCCTCCTCGCGGGCTTGGCCGACGTCCGCGTCTGGCTCGCCGGCACGATCATCGGCGCCGGCTCCGCGCTTGGCAACGCTTTGTTCATGAAGGCGCTCGAATACGGTCCCGCCAGTCTGACCTCGCCCCTCACGAACATGAACATGCTGCTCGTGGTCGCGCTCGGCCTCGCGGCCTACGGCGAAGCGCTGTCGGCGTTCGAGCTTGCCGGCGTGATTCTTCTGCTCGCCGCGGTGGCGCTGATCTCCATGAAGTCCGGCGTCCGGCGGCAAGGCATCCGGCCGCCGTGGCATCTGTACGTCGGGCTCAGCATCGCGTTGTTCGCGCTGCGCAACGGCGGCATGAAGGTGACCGAAGAGATGGGTCTCGCCAGCTCCCCCGTTCTCTTCGTCGCCTATGCGCTGTCGTTCGCCGGCTTCGTCATATACGCCGTCCGCGATCGCACGCGCATCCGATCCGTCGGCCGGATCGAGGACTTCGTCGGCACGCGCCGGCTTGCCGTCTCCGGCATGGGTACCGGTTTGAAATGGGGGCTGATCGCCGGCCTCTTTTCGTACGCCGGCTTGCAGCTCTATGCGGTCGCGCTCGGCACGGGACAAGCCAGCATCGCCGGGCCGATCTTCGCCGCGAACAGCCTCGTCGTCGCCGCAGGCTCCATCCTGCTGTACCGCGAACGGCTGAACGCGCCGCAGTGGTCGGCCTTCGTCTTAATGTTTGCCGGCCTCGTTCTGATTCGATTGTGAGCAGCGCCACGACAGCACGCGCCGCAGCGCCAGCTGCGCCGACTCCTTCCGGCGGCGGACATAGCGGCGGAACCGCTTCGACGGCGATAGGCGCATCACCGCGCCCCAGCCGTCGTACCGCCCGTCCCGTTCGGCTAGCAGCCGGTGCAGCTCGCGGACGCGGGCGTTGACCGTATCGAGCTTGACGTCTTCGAACTTGCTGATGACGAGCGGATACGGATAATCCTGCTCCGGCTTGCTCTCCTTCTCTTTCTCGATCACATACCCCTCCTTCTCCAGCAGCCGCTCCATCGCGAGCCGGTCCTCGTCCTCCCGGAACAGCAGCCAATGATAGACGTTTCGCGGCTGCGCGATTTTATCGCCTTTATGAATGAGGGCGTAGATCATCTGCGCGTTATGAACGAACAGCTCCTCGAGCGTGTCCGGCAGCAGGTAACGGTAAAATTCCCACTGGGGATCCGGCTTCACGTAGCACTGCGCCCGGTGCGGCCAATGCTCGTCCACCCAAGCGCGCAGCGCGTCCTCCCCCGGCCGGTCCGCGGGCAAATAATAGTAGAACTCCAAGCGGGTCGCCGCGTTGATGCGTCCGGCATAGATCGCCCCGCGACCGCTCTCGAGCCACGCTTCCAGCTTCGATTCCAATTCCTCGAGCTGCGCGACGAACTGCCGTCTCGTCTTCACTTGATCGCGGACCGGATACAAATTGACCGTAATCGACAGCAGGTCCGGATAATCCGCCGCCGGTTCATCGTCTTTATACCCCGTATTGACAAGCACGCGCAGCTGTTCGCCTCCGTCGCGCCGTTCGTAAAATCCCCAATTGTCTGCCATGCTAGCACCTCGATGCCGCCTTGTACGGCTTTCTTTCGCTTCGTTCCATGCTCCCCTATTATAGCAGGCCGATTTCGACAGCGTACTAGAAAATATTTCGGTTTCGGTCCCGGCAAATATAAGCGAAATTTCCGGGGAAGCCGATTTTGAGACAAGCGTGAGACCGTTTCGCGGCGAATTTTGCACTTACTTAAGTATAGTTGATACAAATTCAAAAGTATTTTTGGGCGAAAGCCGAATATCCATTCCCTTTACAAATCGTCCTGTGTTACAATAGAAAGAACAGAAAGCGGGGTGATAACGTGGATTATTCCAAAATGTGCCCGAAGTACGAATGCGCTACCGAGCTGCTCGGCAAAAAATGGACCGGATTGATCATACGCGTGCTCCTGGGCGGACCGAAACGGTTCAAGGAGATTAAAGAGCAGATTCCCGAAATGAGCGACAAAATGCTCACGGACCGGATGAAGGAGCTCGAGCAGTGCGACATCATTAAACGGAACGTTTATCCGGAGATGCCCGTCCGGATCGAATACGAATTAACCGCCAAAGGGCAAGGATTAGAGCCCGTTATCCGCTCCATTCAAGATTGGGGCGAACATTGGTGCTAAGCGGCCGTAGCGCGCGGCTTATGCTCTTATAGCAAAAGAGGCAGTTCCCGACGGGGACTGCCTCTTTTGCGTTTGGCGGTGCGCAGGTTTGCGCATGGGAGCGACTTTGGTGCGAAGCACCGCGGGAGCGCGAATCGTAAAGATCGTACGGCATGCCGGCCCCATCCGGGGGGAGCCGCAGCCCTCCCCCCGCGCCAGCGCAGGTTTCAAAAGCCGCCGCTCCCTTGGCGCGGCGGACAAAAAAGAGGCACCGCGCAGGAATCCGCAGCGGCGCCCCCCGGGCCGGCACGGAGCACGGCGTTTACGAAGTCGAGCGACTTTGGTGCGAAGCACCGCGGAGCGCGAATTCGTAAAGGACGTACGGCGTGCCGGCCCCATCCGGGGGGACCGCAGCAAGGTCATCCTGCCGCAATGCCTCTTCCGCCCGCCAACTAAGCGGCGGCTTTTTCCTCAAACCGAAGCTACATGCCCAGCCATTTCTTGAACAGATGCTTCGTCGTATCTTTGTTGATCGCCGCGATCGACGTCGTCAGCGGAATGCCTTTCGGGCACGAGCGCACGCAGTTCTGCGAGTTGCCGCAGCCCTCGATCCCGCCGTCGGTCATAAGCGCGTCGAGACGCTCTTCCATGTGCATTTCGCCCGTCGGATGCGCGTTGAACAAGCGAACCTGCGAAATCGCCGCCGGACCGATGAAGCTGTTCCGGTCGTTGACGTTCGGGCACGACTCCAGGCAGACGCCGCACGTCATGCACTTGGACAGCTCGTACGCCCATTGGCGCTTCGTTTCCGCCATCCGCGGGCCCGGGCCGAGATCGTACGTACCGTCGATCGGGATCCACGCCTTCACGCGCTTCAGCGCGTTGAACATGCGCTCGCGATTGATGACGAGGTCGCGCACGACCGGGAACGTCTTCATCGGCGCGAGACGGACCGGCTGCTCCAATTTGTCGATCAGCGAGCTGCACGCTTGGCGCGGCTTGCCGTTGATAACCATGGAGCAAGCGCCGCAAACCTCCTCCAGACAATTGGACTCCCAGCAAACGGGAGCCGTCTTCTGGCCGTCGCTCTTCTTCGGGTTGCGCTGAATTTCCATCAGCGCGCTGATTACGTTCATGTTCGCGCGGTACGGCACTTCGAATTCTTCCGTATACGGCGCGGAATCCGGCGCGTCCTGGCGCGTGATGACCAGCTTGACCGTTTTCGTTGCTACTGCTGCTTCCGCCATCGTGATTCTCCTTCCTTCCTAGGACTTGTTCTTGGAATAGTCGCGTTTACGCGGCGTGATCAGCGACACGTCGACGTCCTCGTACGAGATTTGCGGCCCTTCCGCCGTCCATTTGGCCTTCGTCGTCTTGAGGAAATCCTCGTCGTTGCGGTCCGGGAATTCCGGCTTGTAATGCGCGCCGCGGCTTTCGTTCCGCAGCAGGGCGCCGAGCGTCATCGCTTCGGACAGCTCCAGCATGTTCCACAGCTGGCGGGTGAACGCCACGCCCGCGTTGTTCCAGCGCGCCGTATCGTTGATGTTGATGTTGCGGTAGCGCTGCTTCAGTTCCTTGATCGTCGAGATCGTGTCTTCCAGACGCTTGTTGAAGCGCACGACCGTCATGTTGTTCGTCATGAGCTCGCCGAGCTCTTTATGCAGCACGTACGCGTTTTCCGTGCCGTCCATCTTGAGGATGCCCTCGTATTTGTCCGTTTGGCGCTTCTTCTCGCGGTCGTATACGGAGGACGGGAGGTCTTCGGCCGATTTCTTCAAGCCTTTGATATATTCGACGGCCTTCGGTCCCGTGACCATGCCGCCGTAGATGGCCGACAGCAGGGAGTTCGCGCCGAGACGGTTCGCGCCGTGGTATTGGTACTCGCATTCGCCGCAGGCGAAGAGGCCGGGAATGTTGGTCATCTGGTTGTAGTCGACCCACATGCCGCCCATCGAATAGTGAACCGCCGGGAAAATCTTCATCGGAATTTTCCGCGGGTCGTCGCCCGTGAATTTCTCGTAGATCTCGATGATGCCGCCGAGCTTGACGTCCAGCTCCTTCGGATCCTTGTGCGACAGATCCAGGTACACCATGTTCTCGCCGTTAATGCCGAGCTTCTCGTCGACGCAGACCGCGAAGATCTCGCGCGTCGCGATGTCGCGCGGCACCAGGTTGCCGTAGGCCGGGTATTTCTCTTCGAGGAAGTACCACGGCTTGCCATCCTTGTACGTCCAGATCCGGCCGCCTTCGCCGCGCGCGGATTCCGACATCAGGCGCAGCTTGTCGTCGCCCGGAATCGCCGTCGGGTGAATTTGGATGAACTCGCCGTTCGCGTAGTACACGCCTTGCTGGTAGACCGCGCTGGCGGCCGTGCCCGTGTTGATGACGGAGTTCGTCGTTTTGCCGAAAATGATGCCGGGACCGCCCGTCGCCAGGATCGTCGCGTCCGCGGCGAACGTATGGATCTCCATCGTGCGGAGGTCCTGCGCGGAAACGCCGCGGCAAACGCCGTCGTCGTCCAGGATCGCGCCCATGAATTCCCAGTGCTCGCGCTTCGTCACGAGGCCGGCCGTTTCCCAGCGGCGGACTTGTTCGTCCAGCGCGTACAGCAGCTGCTGGCCGGTCGTCGCGCCGGCGAACGCCGTGCGGTGGTATTGCGTGCCGCCGAAACGGCGGAAGTCGAGCAGACCTTCCGGCGTGCGGCTGAACATGACGCCCATCCGGTCCATCAAGTGGATGATGCCCGGGGCGGCGTCGCACATCGCTTTAACCGGCGGTTGGTTCGCCAGGAAGTCGCCGCCGTAGACCGTATCGTCGAAGTGTTCCCACGTGGAATCGCCTTCGCCCTTCGTGTTGACCGCGCCGTTGATGCCGCCTTGCGCGCAGACCGAGTGGGACCGCTTGACGGGCACGACCGAGAACAGGTCGACGTGTACGCCCGCTTCCGCGGCTTTTATGGTAGCCATCAGGCCGGCGAGTCCGCCGCCGACGACAATGATTCTGTTTTTAGCCATTGCATTTCGCTCCTTGTCTTAAACTCAAACGAGATTCGTCAATTGCAGGGCAGCGGAAGCCGCCTCCTTGAATTCGTCGCCGCGGAAGGCGATCAGCGACGCCAAGAACAACACCGCCACGATTACGAACACGCCCATCCAAATGTAAGAGGAGACGCGCTGCGCGCGAGGTCCGACCGTGATGCCCCAGCTGACGAGGAACGCCCACATGCCGTTGCTGAAGTGGAAGGTCGCGGCCAGAATGCCGATGACGTACAGCACGAAGTAGAACCCGTTCGTCGTGATCGAGTGCATCTGATTGCCGAGTTCTTCGTGCGTGAGGTTGCCGATCATGACTTGGAACCTCGCTTGGTACATATGCCAGAAAACAAAAATGAAGGTGATCACGCCGGTGATCCGCTGCAGCGTGAACGCCCAGTTGCGGCCGTATTGGAAGCGGCCGGTGTTCAGGTTGGATTGGTACGCCACATAGAGGCCGTACACGCCGTGGAACAGCAGCGGCAGCCAGATGCCGACGAGCTCCAAGACGAAGACGAACGGCAAGTCATTCAGGAACGTGACGGTATCCTTGAACCCCTGCGGCCCTTTCTCGACGGCCGAGAAGTTCGATACCATGTGTTCGATGATGAACAGGCCGAGCGGGATGACTCCGAGCAAGGAGTGAATCTTGCGCGATAAATACGAATTTCCTTTCATAACGTAAACGTTCTCCTTTCCAAACTGTGGCGTTCCATTCGCCAATTTTCGCCATTCGCCAAAACCATTCTCCATTGTAACCTCAGCCCAGATGAGCGTCAATAAATAATAGATTCACACAAAATGGTCACATTTCACATGATACTCCTTTTGCGCTTATAATGGAATTGCGTATTATTCATTAAAAGTTATAACCTATTTGCATATACGATACTTCGGAAAAGGAGCTGTGCACGCCGTGCTCGAAGAATTGAACATGTTTACCGTCGTCGTCGAACAGTCCAGCATGAACAAAGCGTCGGCGGCGCTCAATCTGTCCCAGCCCGCCCTCTCCCGCAAAATCGCCAAGCTTGAGCAGGAGCTCGGCGCGCTGCTCTTCCGGCGCGTCGGCAAACGCCTGGAGCTGACCCGCATCGGCCAGCTGACGTACGACTACGCGGTGGAGGCGCGGCAGCAGCATCTGCGCTTCCTGAAGCTGCTCGCGGAATACAAGCATGCCGGACGCGCGACCTTCACGATCGGCGCGAGCCTCACGACGCTGCAAACCTCGCTGCCGGATCTCATCCAGGCGCTGACGGCCCGGAGCCCGGAGCTCGACATCAAAGCGATCACGGGCAAGACGCACGAGATCGTCACGCTCATCCGGGACCGGAAGGCCGACCTCGGCATCGTCGCCTCCCGGATCGAGGACGCCCAGCTGACGTGCGTGCCGCTGTTCGACGACCACCTCGTCCTCGTCCTGCCGCGCAACCATTTTATAATGGAGAAGAACGCGCCCGTCATTACGGACCTGAACGGCCTGCCGATGATTCTGTTCTCCAAGGGAACCTGGTACCGCATCCTGACGGACGAGCTGTTCGAGAAATACCGGCTGCTGCCCGATGTCCGCATGGAGATCGACTCATTCGAGGCGATTCTCCGCCTGCTCCATACGTGCCGCGCGGCAACGCTGCTGCCCAAGTCGTACCTGCGGCCGCAAATGCTGGCCGACAACGACCTGCAGGTCGTCCCGATCCGCGAGCTGGAGGAATCGAAGCGGACGACGTCGCTCATCTACGACCAGTCGGACGGCTTCAATCCCGCCGTGCGCCGCTGGATCGAGGAGGTCGCCGCCCAGTACAAGCCGGTCTAGCGGCTTCGGGTTCCATTACCGCCGGGCGGAACCGGCGGAAACAATCCCCTCATTATTGTTTGCCATTTTTCGTATCCAATACCATGGATGGCGGGCGCGAAGCTGCCGATGATAAGAGGAAGGGATTCATGCCGATTCCAGGACCGATAAGATCGCGGCGATAGCGCGGCGCAAAGTTTGCTTCGGCCGAACGTGTTAATGCCCCGCGATCCCGAATATGAATATGACAAGCCGGCCCGCGCCCCGCGCCCCGGCGAACGAAGATTCTATGCAGACGAGGTGCTCAATGGACCCATTGCGGTTAAACCCGAATTGGAAATGGTACGGCTTGCTGGCCGGCATCGGCCTGATCGTGTATTTGCTCGTGCAAATCGTTCCGGCGACGGCCGACTCCTTCTTCGACAGCGGAAGCGAGCCGGTCATGGACAAACGCGACGCGGAGGCGAAAGCGGCGGCGTTCGTCGAGAAGCAGTTCGCGAGCCGGCCGGTCGCCGTTCATGCCGTGCATCAATCGGACAGCCTGCTGTACGGCTACTTGGAGAAGAACAAGCTGACCCGCGGATACGACGACAAATACGACCGGACGCTGCCGACCGAGACCTACCAGACGACGGCCGACATGCCCGACGGCAGCGAAATCTTCGTCTATCAGCACATGCAGAACGGCTCGGTCGTCGGCTGGAACCGGCTGGGCAAGCAGCAGGGCGCTCCGGCTCGGGGGACCGAGCTGAGCGATGCCGCGCTCGCCTTCCTCGCCTCCAAAGGCTACCCGAAAGCGGAGTTGACGGCGTTCCGCGTACAGCCGGATACCGGAACCGTCGTGTTCGAGAAAAAAAGCGCGGCCGGCGCCGGAGATGCCAAGCTCCGCCTGACGGTCCGCGGCGAGAAGCTGGAGAACGGCAGCTTCCGCATCACGGCGTTCAAACCGGCGTTCGCGGTGCCGCAGAGCTACGCCGAGTACGTCGCGAAGCAGAAGAAGCTCGCCAATTACTTATCGACGCTGGGCAGCCTGTTCTTATCGTTCGTCCTGTTCATTTTGGCCATCATTTACGCCTCCCTGTATCGAAAGCACAGCTCCTTCGTGCGCGGCATCGTCATCTCGCTGCTGTTCCTCGCCATGTACATCGTCAACGACGTCAACATGAAGGATGGCCTGCTCGCCGGTTACGGCGAAACGTCCGACGGCAGCGTGCTCGCCGCGGCGGCCGTCCTCGTCAGCTGCCTTGTCACGGTCGTCATGGCGCTCGCCGTCTATTTCTCGCTTGTCGGCGGAGACGGCTTGTGGCGGGCCATGGGCCGCAACCCGTGGCCGCGTTACGGTCAACCCGGCTACGGCGATCATGTATGGCGGAGCATGTGGCTCGGTTACCTGACCGCGTTCGCGCTGCTCGGGCTGCAGACGGTCATCTTCATCGTGCTCACGCACGCGTACGGTTCCTGGTCGACGACGGACGTGACGCAATCGACCTACAATCTCGCGGTGCCGTGGGCGTTCCCGCTGCTGGCCTGGTGCGCCGCCATCTCCGAGGAAGCGGTATTCCGGCTGTTCGGCATCGGGCTCATGAAGCGCTGGTTCCGGAACAGCTTCGTCGCCTCGCTTATTCCGACGGTCATCTGGGCGCTCGGGCACGTTACCTATCCGATCTTCCCGTCGACCACCCGGCTGCTGGAGCTGACCGTCATCGGCCTCGTCTTCAGCTTCATGTTCCTGCGCTTCGGCTTCATTACCGTGCTGTTCGCCCACGCCATCTTCGACAGCACCATGATGGCGCTCTCCCTCGTCTTCATGGGCGGCGCCGAAAATATCGCGGCCGGCATCGTCTACATTCTGCTGCCGATTCCGATCGCCTGGCTGTTCCGGTCCTGGGACCGCCGCGCCAAGCGGTCCGGACCGCGCGCGATCGACGCGATCGATACGTAAACGCGAGGTTCGCGCGCAAGCCATGCGCACAGGCGGCCGCGCAGCAGCTGGCCGCCGAACCCGGACACAACAACGAAGAGCCGTCCTCAGGACGGCTCTTCGTTGTTCAACGCTTCGATGATTTGCGCGGCGAGCTTCTCGCCGATCGCGAGCGGTCGGAAATCTTCGACGGTCGCTTCTTTGATTTTTTTGATCGAGCCGAAATGCTTCAGCAGCGCCTTCCGGCGCTTCTCGCCGATGCCCGGGATGGCGTCGAGGCGCGACGCCACCATCGACTTGCCCCGCTGCTCGCGGTGGAAGGTGATGGCGAAGCGGTGCACTTCGTCCTGGATCCGCTGCAGCAGGTAGAACGCCTGGCTGTCGCGGGCCAGCGGCACCACCTCCGGCGGGTCGCCGGTCATGAGCTGCGCCGTCTTATGCTTCGCGTCCTTGACGAGGCCGCAGACCGGCACGAGCAAGCCGAGCTCGTTCTCCAGCACGTCGAGCGCCGCGGAGATCTGTCCCCGCCCGCCGTCCACGATGATCAGGTCCGGCAGCGCGAGCCCTTCCTTCAGCACGCGCTCGTAGCGCCGGCGGATGACTTCGCGCATCGTCTCGTAATCGTCGGGACCCTGGACGGTCTTGATTTTGTACTTGCGGTATTCCTTCTTGTCCGGCTTGCCGTCCGTGAAGACGACCATCGCCGATACGGGATCCGTGCCTTGAATGTTCGAGTTGTCGAACGCCTCGATGCGGCCGATCTGCGGCAGCCCGATCGCTTCCGCCAATCCTTCCGCCGCCTTGAACGTGCGGTCTTCGTCGCGCTCGATCAGCTTGAACTTCTCTTCCAGCGTCATCTTGGCGTTGTGAACGGCCATCGCCACGACGTCCTTCTTCTTGCCGCGCTGCGGGATGAACACCTTCACCTTCAACCACTTCTGGAGGGAGCTGCGCACTTCCTCCTCCGGCGAGCCGGCCGCCGGCTGATCGCCATCCGCGGCTTGCTCCTCCCGCTCGTCGTCCGGCGCGTCGCTTCCGAAGCCGTAAGGCTCCTGAGACTCCGCCGCCATAAGGCCGGTTGCCTCGGTATCGGCCGTCGCGCCGGCCATTGCCGCCGCGTCCCCGTCGCCGGTTTCCGTTCCGGCATCCAACGCCAACGCCCCAACCGCCTGCACGTCGCCCGCTTTCGTTTCGGTTTGCGTCTCATCGGCCTGCGGCTGCGCCGGCAGGAAAATCTCCTTCGGCAGCGCCGGGTTCTCGGAATAATACTGCGTCACGAACGTCATGAAATCGTCGTAGGCGCTGCCGTAATACGGGAACATCGTCGCCCGCCGCTCGATCAGCTTGCCCTGCCGCATGTACATGATTTGCACGCACATCCAGCCCTTGTCGACCGAGAAGCCGAACACGTCGCGGTCCATCGCGTCGTTCAGCGTGATCTTCTGCTTCTCCATGACGGCGTCGATCGCGACGATCTGGTCGCGGAATTCCTTCGCCCGTTCGAACTCCATCTCCTCCGCGGCCGCTTCCATCTTGGCCTGAAGCGCCTTCCGCACTTCGTCGTGGCCGCCCCCGAGGAAGCGCGTGATCTCTTGCACCATGTTCTCGTACGTGCCCGGCTCGATCTCGAATTCGCAAGGCGCCACGCATTGACCCAAATGATAATACAGGCATACCTTGTCCGGCAGCGTGCCGCACTTGCGGAGCGGGTACAGCCGGTCAAGCAGCTTCTTCGTCTGCTGGGCCGCGAACGCGTTCGGGTACGGACCGAAATATTTGCCCTTGTCCTTCACGATGCGCCGCGTCACCTCGAGCTTCGGATGCTTCTCGCCCGTGATCTTAATGTACGGAAACGTCTTGTCGTCCTTCAGCAGGACGTTGTACCGCGGATGATACTGCTTGATCAGGTTGCACTCGAGAATGAGCGCCTCCATGTTGCTGGACGTAACGATATATTCGAAATCGCGGATGAGCGAGACGAGCCGCAGCGTCTTGCCGTTGTGGCTGCCGTTGAAATACGAACGCACGCGATTTTTGAGCACCTTCGCTTTGCCGACGTAAATGATCGTGCCGCCGGCATCCTTCATTAAATAACAGCCCGGCTGATCCGGCAGCAGCGCCAGCTTGCTGCGAATCCGTTCTTCCGCGAGACGCCTGTCGGCGGCCGTCTCGGCGGCGTGTTGATCCCCCATTGTCGTCCTCCTCCCGGACTTGCGCTGCCTTCCATTGTACCACACGAACGCTTGTTTTGCTGCGGTAGAACTTGTCCGCGACGATCGCCCGATTGGAAAACGTCCTCAATTTTGTCACGTCCGGCGCCTTTACAATTATTCTGAAAGTTGGGTATACTATGGGGAGCAATCGTCGCCCCAGAGGAGGATAATGAAACCATGGAAAATGTTAGAGATCCGCGCGAGCACGTGAACGAGGAGCCGCGCGATGACTTTTTCGACGTCGCGATGGGCTTTGGCGGGTTCTTCGGGATAATGTTCGTTATTTTCGCCGTTGCGGTGATTATCAAATACGCGATTTCGTAATCCATGGCCTTGTTTCGGCAGTTGACCGAAGCGGGGCCGTTTTTCGTAAGCGGGAACGGTTGACAAACGGTCGGATTCCGCATAGAATGGCAACATCTACTATAAGGAGGCTGATGTAAAATGGCGAACATGACTTCGATTGTATCGGTTACGGAAATCGCATGCGCATCGGTCTCGGTCGGATAACAAACACGGCAGTCGCGGCTTCGCCCGCTTCTTCGCCGTCGTAGCCGCAGGGAACCGGATGCTCCGGTTCCCTGCGGCTTTTTGCTGTCCGGCCGTCCGTCCGCCGAAGGAAATCATCGGCGGACGGCGATGCCGCGCAGACCGCAGGAGCTTCTTTCCTGCGGTCTTTTTGTCGTTGTTTGCGCCTTCGCCTGCCCGCCCTATCGGCCGCTGCGCGACCGCGAACGTCCCGTCTACGCACCAACCACTATTCTATGAAAAAGGGGTTTTCCGATTTGAATCTAAACACCGATCGCCAAGCGATCCGCAAGCTTCACGAACGCGATGAAATGAAATGGCAAGACGGCGGCGCGGCGTCGACCGCTCCGGACGCGCCCGTCTCTGCGGACGCGGATGCCAATGCCGATGCCGGTGCCGGTGCCAATGCCGATGCGCCGAGCCGCTCCGCGCTTGAATTGCTTGGCTGGAACGACGGCTGGCGCCTCGCGTTCGACGCGCTGCCGGCCGGCGGCGCCGGCCTCGTGCCCGCGCGCGTCACGGCGCAGTTCGCGAGCCAGTACCGCGTCTGGGCCGAGGAAGGCGAGCTTGCCGCGGAGGTAAGCGGCAAGTTCCAATTCCAAGCCGCGTCCCGCGGCGAATTCCCGGCCGTCGGCGACTGGGTCGCCGCGCAGCCGCTGCCCGGCGAACGCCGCGCCGTTATTCACGCCGTGCTGCCCCGCCGCACGGCGATGATCCGCCGCGCCGCCGGCACCGTGCCGGAGGAGCAGGTCATCGGCGCCAACATCGATACGCTCTTCATCGTCAACGCGCTGAACGGCGACTACAACGTCCGCAAAATCGAGCGTTTCCTCGTCGCGGCTTGGGAGAGCGGCTCTTCGCCGGTCGTCCTGCTCACGAAGGCCGACCTGTGCGACGACGCCGCGCGCCGCATCGCGGAGGTCGAAGCCGCCGCGCCCGGCGTGCCGGTCCATGCCGTCAGCGCGCTCGAAGACCAGGGCCGCGCGCAGCTGCAGCCGTATTTGCTGCCGGGCCGCACCATCGCCGTCACCGGCTCGTCCGGCGCCGGCAAATCGACGCTGCTCAACTGGCTGGCCGGCGAGGACCGGCAGCTGGTGCAGGGCGTTCGCGAGGACGACGCGCGCGGCCGGCATACGACGACGCACCGCGAGCTGTTCCCGCTGCCGGGCGGCTTCGTGATGATGGACACCCCCGGCATGCGCGAGCTGCAGCTGTGGGAGTCCGATGCCGGCCGCCAGGAGGCGTTCGCGGACATCGAAGCGATCGCGGCCGCCTGCCGGTTCCGCGACTGCCGGCACGAGAAGGAGCTCGGCTGCGCCGTCAGGGAAGCGATCCGCGACGGCTCGCTCGACGAGAAGCGCTACTTGAGCTACAAGAAGACCGGCCGGGAGCTCGCGCGCCAGACCCGCAAGGAACAATCCGTGACGATGCGCGCGAAGAAGAGCGCCGACAAGCGGCAAAATGCCCGCGCCAACCCGCCCCGCCGGCAGGCGACCGACTTCGATTGACGGCGGATGCGGTTTCAGCTATGATTTTGATCAAGCGATAAGCGAAAGGACTTCCAGGCATGCCCAGACCGAAATCGAATTCATCGCTCGAAACCCGCGCCATGATTGTCCGAACCGCCAAAGAGCTGTTCATGGAGCTCGGCTACCGTGCCGTATCGACCCGGCTGATCGCCAAGAGGTGCGGCCTGACGCAGCCGGCGCTGTATCATCATTTCACGGATAAGGAGTCGCTGTACGTGGAGGTGATGCGCCACGTATGCGAAGGTACGCGAGCGGCGCTCGAACGGATCCTTCGCCGCGATACCGCGGTTCGAGACCGTCTCTATCATGTCACCTACTATATGATGGCGAATCACCCGGAGGATCTGAGCCAAATGTTCCACGATATCCGGCACGAGCTTTCTCCGGCATCGCAGATGACGATTTACGCCTTATGGAAGGAAGCCTACTTCGAACCGATCGTATCGATCTTCGAGAACGGCCAGCGGGACGGCGGACTGCGCGATGCCCAAGCATTCGGCGTCGGACCCGAGACGGCCGCAAGGCTGCTGATGGGACTCATCAACCAGTCCGTCGCCGCGCCGGTTAGCGGCCCGGCGACGGGTTCGGCGGCCCGCCCCGATATCGGAGCAGGCAGCGTCAGGGATTGGGAGAAGCAGGCCGCCGTTCTCGTCAACGTGCTGCTTTACGGTTTGTCGGCAGTTGAACCGCCTTCGGTTTAGCTGCCCGGCAGCCTTTTTTTCAACCGTTAGCTTATCGGTCGATAAGTTAACGGCAAGAAGAAATCACAGCAAAGGAGAACATGCCATGCACATGCTGATTCGAATTGCGGAGGCCGTCGGCGGCCGGAGAGGGCGTTGGTTCACGCTCGCCGTCTGGATCGCCGCGGTGGCGGCGTTAAACGTATGGCTGCCGAGCGCGAACGATCTGAAAGACGACACGCTGGGCAATTTCGGCACGAAGCAGCCGTCCGTCCAAGCCCAGCAAGTGATCGAGAAGGAATTCCCGGCGGAAGAAGGCCTCCCCGCCCTGTTGACGTGGCATCGCGCATCCGGCCTGACGGACGCGGACTTGCGGCGCATTCAGTCGTTGTCGCAGGATATCGCCGCCCGCCCGCTGCCGTACCAAGACGGCTCCGCGCCGCTGCACGCCCTGCCGCTTGAATCGCTCAAGCGGCAGGTATCCGCGGATGGCACGACGCTCGTACAGCCGGTCTTCTTCGATCGAAACGCCGGCAGCGACGAGCATCAAGCGGGACTCGACGAGCTGCGGAAGCGGACCGATGCCGTCTTCGCCGGGCAGCAGCCCTTCCGGACGGCGCTCGACGACGCGGGCGCCATCGCCGTCCGCGCGACGGGACCGGTCGGCATCTCCGTCGACGCGACCGGTTTGTTCAAGGACGCGGACGTCTCCCTGCTCCTCGCCACGGTCGCGCTCGTTCTGGTTCTGCTCCTGCTTATCTACCGTTCCCCGGTGCTCGCGCTCATTCCGCTGATCGCCGTCGGGTTCGCCTACGGCGCCGTGACGCCGCTGCTGGGGTGGATGGCGAAAGCGGGCTGGATCGCTTACGACTCGCAGTCGCTGTCCATCATGACGGTGCTGCTGTTCGGGGCCGGCACGGACTACTGCTTGTTCCTGATCGCGCGCTTCCGCAGCGAGCTGAAGGAAGAAGCCGGTCCGCTCGCCGCGCTGAAGCGAGCGTTCGGCGGTGCCTCCGGCGCGATCGCGATGAGCGGCCTCACCGTCGTTCTGTCGCTCCTCGCCCTGCTGCTCGCGGAGTTCGGCAGCTTCCGGCGCTTCGCCGTTCCGTTCAGCCTTGCGATCTTCGTCATGATGATCGCGAGCCTGACGCTCGTGCCGGCGTTCCTCGGCCTGCTTGGCAGAGGCTCGTTTTTCCCGTTCATCCCGCGAACGCCCGAGATGGAGCAGCGCCTTGCCCTTGCGCGCAAGAAAGGCAATCCGGCAATCGCCAAACCGGCGCGGGTCACCTGGGGCGACCGGATCGGAGAGCTCGTCGTTCGGAAGCCGAAGCTGATCGCGGCGCTGACGACCGCCCTGCTGCTCGTGTTCGTGCTCTGTTCCGCGGGAATCAAATACACGTTCGATACCCTCTCTTCGTTCCCGGAAGATACGGGCTCGCGCGAAGGCTTCGCCTTGATCGGCGAGCATTTCGGACCGGGCGTACTCGGACCCGTGCAGGTCATCGTGCGATCGGGAGAAAAAGCGGCCGGCGTGAAAGAAGCCCTGTCGGCCCTGCCGCTTGTCGCCTCCGTGTCGGACGCCCGTCAGGGCGCGCGCGACGCCGGCATTCGCAGCTACGACGTCGAGCTCGCGGCGAGTCCGTACGCCAGCGAAGCCGTGAGCTTCCTCCCGGACGTTCGCCAAGCCGCGGAACAAGCGCTCGCCGATGCCGGCATCCCGGATGCCCGGGACCGGGTCTGGATCGGCGGCCCGACCGCCGAACAGTACGATACGCGGGTCGCGACGAATCGCGACGCCGGCAGGATTATCCCCGTCATCGTCGCATTGATCGCCCTGCTGCTCGTCGGCTATCTCCGCTCGGTCGTGGCGATGCTCTATCTCGTGGCAACGGTGCTGCTCTCCTACTTCAGCGCGCTCGGTCTCGGCTGGCTCGTGCTTCATTACGGTTTCGGAGCGGACGCGATTCAAGGCCTCATCCCGCTTTACGCGTTCGTCTTCATCGTCGCGCTCGGCGAGGACTACAACATCTTCATGGTATCGAGCATTTGGTCCAACGCGCGGCGCATGCCGCTCGGTCAAGCGGTGAAGGAAGGCGTGTCCCGGACCGGCGGCGTCATTACGTCGGCCGGCCTGATCCTGGCCGGTACTTTCGCCGTGCTCGCCACGCTGCCGATTCAAGTCCTGGTCCAATTCGGCACCATCACCGCCATCGGCGTCCTGCTCGACACGTTCCTCGTACGGCCGTTCCTCGTGCCCGCGCTTACCGTACTGTGCGGCCGACGCGCCTTCTGGCCGGCCAACGCGAATCAGGCGCAAACGGCGTCGGCGGACCGAAGCTAGCTTCGATCGGAAGCGGCGGCTCGGTCCTCCGGCGTCGGCCGCTTCCGTAAAAAACGCCCGATGCTCGTTGACGATCAACGAGTCATCGGGCGTTTTTCGCGCGCCTACAGCCATCCGGGGCGTTAGCCATTCGCCGCCTTCAGTTTCTCCGCGGCGATCTGCGCCGGCGCCTGCTGTCCCTGCTTCGCGGCATTGGCGTCGAAGCGCTTGCGCTCGGTACGGTCGATTTGGACGACGCGGCCGTCGTGAACGGTAATAAGCACCGAGCCGTATTCCAATCCGTTTACCTGCGTCGCAATGCGGTCTAACCATTCTTGATCCAATACGATTGGCTTCGCCATCATAAATCCCTCCTAATAGTGGTGAGCGTGGCAGGCGGCTGCATAACGGCTTGCGCCTTCGTTCTCCGGTTCAAATATGAACCGGAAGCGGATCGGCTTTCAACGGATTTTCCACCATGGTCGCGGATTCTTCCGAGATGACGTACAAGCGGTGGATGAGCACCGCCACCTCGTCGCCCGGCTGCAGCGGCTCCTGGTCCAGCGAACGGTGGGCGGACAGCCGGTTGGGCCCGACCTCCACGTCCAGCTCCAGATGCGCCCCGCGGAAAAAGACGTGGCGGATCTTGCCCGTGACCGCCGCGGACGGGAACGGGATTTCGTACGTACGCCCGACTTCGACGAATTCGGGCCGCACGATCGCCCGCGCGCCCGCCGCCTGAACGGCCTTCTCGAAGCCGCGCAGGCTGCCCGGCTCCTCGACGACGCTGGAATGGCCGATGAACCCGGCCACGAACGCCGTTTGCGGATCGGTATAGATGCGGATCGGCGAGTCCTGCTGCTCCAGACGGCCCTGCTGCACGATCAGCATCTCGTCCGCGACCTCGACCGCTTCGTCCTGGTCATGGGTCACGAAGATCGAGGTGATGCCGAGCTCCGCGATCAAGCTCTTCAGCCACGTGCGCAGCTCCTTGCGGACCTTGGCGTCGATCGCCGCGAACGGCTCGTCGAGCAGCAGCAGCTCCGGCTTGGGCGCCAGCGCCCGGGCGAAGGCGACCCGCTGCCGCTGTCCGCCGGAGAGCTGATGCGGATAGCGGTGCTCGAAGCCGCGCAGTCCGGTCAGGTCGAGCAGCTCGTTCACGCGGCTCCGGATCTCCGCTTTGCTTGCCTTGCGAATCGTCAGCCCGAACGCGATGTTATCGAAGACGGTCATGTGCTTGAACAGCGCGTAATTCTGGAAGACGAAGCCGATGCCGCGCAGCTGCGGCTTGACGTCGTTGACGCGCTTGCCGTCGATGAAGATGTCGCCGGAATCCGGCGTTTCGAGCCCGGCCAAGATGCGGAGCAGCGTCGATTTGCCGCCTCCGCTCGGGCCGAGCAAGCCGATCAGCTTGCCGCGTTCGATCGTGAAGCTCACGTCCCGGACGGCTTGATGGGCGCCGAACGCTTTGTTGACGTTGCGAACCTCGATATGCATATCAGCCTTCCTCCCTCGGAGCTTGCTTGGCCGTTCGCCATTCGATGAAGCTCTTGACGACGAGCGTGACGACGGCCAGCATGACGAGCAGCGACGCGACGGCGAACGAAGCGGAAAATTGATATTCGTTGTACAAAATTTCGATATGCAGCGGCAGCGTGTTCGTCTCGCCGCGGATGTGCCCGGAGACGACCGATACGGCGCCGAACTCTCCCATGGCCCGCGCGTTGCACAGGATCACGCCGTAGAGCAGCCCCCACTTGATGTTCGGCAGCGTGACGCGCCAGAAGATCTGCCAGCCCTTCGCCCCGAGGCTCGCGGCGGCTTCTTCCTCTTGGACGCCCTGCGCCTGCATGAGCGGGATCAGCTCCCGGGCGACGAACGGGAACGTGACGAACGTCGTCGCGAGCACGATGCCCGGCAGCGCGAACATGATCTGGATGTTATGATCCGACAGCCACGGTCCCAGGAAGCCCTGCGCGCCAAACAGCAGGATGAACACGAGGCCGGAAATGACCGGCGATACCGCGAACGGCAGATCGATCAACGTGATGAGCACGTTTTTGCCCCGGAACCGGAACTTGCTGATCGCCCAAGCCGCCGCGACGCCGAACACGGTGTTCAGCGGAACCGCGATGACCGCCGTGAGCAGCGTCAGCTTCAGCGCCGACAGCGCGTCCGGATCCCGCAGCGCCGCGAAGTAGACGTCCGCGCCCTTCTTGAACGCTTCGACGAAGACCGAAATCAGCGGAAGCAGCACGACGAACCCCAAGAATAACAGTGAAATGCCGATGAGCACGATGCGCACGACGAGCGATTCGTTGATATGCTTCGGTCGCGCCGCCTTCTCGGCCAAATGCACGGTAACCGCACCAGCCATGACGTTTCCTCCTTATGCCGCCGCAACGCGGCGATTGCTCCGCCATTGCAGGTAATTGATGAGCAAGAGCAGCAGGAACGACGCGCCGAGCATGACGAGCGCGATGGCCGTCGCGCCCCGGTAATCGAACTGCTCCAGCTTGGTCATGATGAGCAGCGGCGCGATCTCCGTCTTCATCGGCATGTTGCCGGAGATGAAGACGACGGAGCCGTACTCGCCGATGCCCCGCGCGAAGGCGAGGGCGAAGCCGGTCAGGAGCGCCGGGGTCAGCTCGGGCAGAATGATTCGCCGGAACGTCCGCCACCGGAAGGCGCCGAGCATGACCGCGGCCTCCTCGACCTCGTGGTCGAGATCCTGCAGCACCGGCTGCACCGTCCGCACGACGAACGGCAGGCCGATGAAAATCAGCGCGAGCGTGATGCCGAGCGGCGTGAAGGCGACCTTGACGCCGAGCGGCTCGAGCAGCTTGCCGACCCAGCCGTTCGGCGCGTAGATCGCGGTGAGCGAGATGCCCGCCACGGCCGTCGGCAGCGCGAACGGCATGTCGATCAGGCTGTCGATCAGCTTCTTGCCCGGAAACTTATAGCGGACTAGCACCCACGCGATGATCAGGCCGAACACGAGATTGACGAGCGCCGCGTAGAAGGACGTCAGGAAGCTGATCTTGTAGGACGCCAGCACGCGGGCGTTCGTGACGGTTTCCCAAAACCGTTCCGGCGTCAGGCCGGACGTTTTGACGAAGACGCCGATAAGCGGAATGAGGACGATGATGCTCAGGTAAAACACGGTGAAGCCGAGCGAGAGGCCGAAGCCCGGCAGCACGCTGCGCGCCTTCGCCTTCTTCGTTGCGGAACTCGTCATGTGTAGAGTCAGCTCCTCGTTATCGCTTATGAACCCGGCGCATAGATTTGATCGAATACGCCGCCGTCACTGAAATGCTTCTTCTGCGCTTCCGCCCAGCCGCCGAAATCGTCGTCGATGTTCAGCATCGGGATGTCCGGGAATTGGTCCTTGTACTGCTCCGCCACGGAAGCGAGCTGCGGGCGGTAGAAGTTTTTCGCGATGACCTGCTGGGCCGGTTCCGTGTACAAATAATCGAGGTAAGCCTCGGCGACTTCCCGCGTGCCGTTCTTGTCGACGTTCTTGTCGACGACGGCGACCGGCGGTTCGGCCAAAATGCTGAGGGACGGATACACGATCTCGAACTTGTCGGCGCCCAGCTGCTTCACCGACAGCAGCGCTTCGTTCTCCCAGGCGAGCAGCACGTCGCCGATGCCCTTCTCGACGAACGTCGTCGTCGATCCGCGTGCTCCCGTGTCCAGGACCGGCACGTTTTTGAACAGCGCCTTGACGAATTCTTGCGCCTTCGCTTCGTCGCCGTTGTTCTGCTTCAGCGCGTAGCCCCAGGCCGCCAGGTAATTCCAGCGCGCGCCGCCGCTCGTCTTCGGATTCGGCGTAATGACCTGGACGCCCGGCTTGATCAGGTCGTTCCAGTCCTTGATGCCCTTCGGATTGCCTTTACGGACGAGGAAGACGATCGTCGACGTGTACGGGGAGCTGTTGTTATCGAACTTTTGCTGCCAATCCGCGTTGATCAAGCCCTTCTGCGCGATCGAATCGATGTCGTAGCCGAGCGCCAGCGTGACGACGTCCGCCTTCAGCCCGTCGATGACGGAGCGGGCTTGCGCGCCGGAACCGCCGTGCGACTGCTTGATCGTCACGTCCTGCCCCTTCTCTTGTTTCCAGTAATCGGCGAAGAGTTTATTGTACGCTTCGTATAGTTCGCGCGTCGGATCGTAAGAGACGTTGAGCAGTTCAACGGGCTTCTTCGATCCGCCGTCGTTGGATGACGCCGGTTCGTCGGCCGCGCCGCCGTTCGCGCCGCTTGCCGCATCGTTCGTGGCGTTGCCGCCGGACTGATCGGCGCCGTTCGAGGAATTCGCCGCGTTGTTCGGGCCCGAATTCCATCCGCAGCCCGACAGGGCGAACGCGAACGCAATCGCGATCATCAAGGTTTTCAACGGCAAAACGTTCCTCTTTTTCATGTTGGACATGTCAAAGCACCCCTCGTACTCGTTTTAGGGATGACTAACGTGTTTCTACGCCGCGTTGTCCGGTAGTAAAAACAAAATTAATCCTACCTGTTTAGTTGGTTTATGGAGCCATAATAGCAATGGACTAGCTTTCTTGTCAATTCATTTTTTAAGAAACCTGATAGGGGTTATCAATATCACTTATAAAGCTTCTATATCTACGCGCTTCGGCTTGGTCTTCGGGATAATCCGGTATCGATTCAACATTGATACGGTATTGATGCCGCCTCTGTCCGGCAACGAGTCGCTCTCTCGGCAATCGTTAAATTCATAGTTTATAGGTGGGAATTGTTGGTTTACGATGAGTCCATCGAGCCGACCGGTAAGCCGGAGGCCCCGAATCTCTCGCCGTCAATCATGCTTCGGGCATGCTTTGCCGGCGGAGATTCGGGGCCTCTTCTGTTATAGACAGCCTTGAAGCCGGCGGGAACTTATCTATGCCAGGGGAGTTGTTCGTTATGAAGAAAAAGCTGTTCTCCGTCTTCGCCGCTTTCGCGCTGATCCTGTCGTTGTCCACGACCGGATTTGCCGCATCGGCGAAGCCCGCCAAGAAAGACGTCACGCTGCTGAACGTGTCTTACGACCCGACGCGCGAGCTGTACGTGCAGTTCAATCAGGCGTTCTCTTCTTATTGGAAGAAGAAAACCGGCCAAAACGTCACGGTCAAGCAGTCCCACGGCGGTTCCGGCGCGCAAGCCCGTTCCGTCATCGACGGTTTGGAAGCGGACGTGGTCACGCTGGCGCTCGCCTACGACATCAACGAAATCCAGCGGGCCGGTCTCCTTAACGACGGCTGGCAGAGCCGCTTCGCGAAGAACAGCTCGCCGTACACGTCGACGATCGTCTTCCTCGTCCGCAAGGGCAATCCGAAGAAAATCAAGGATTGGAGCGATCTCGTCAAGCCGAAGGTCTCCGTCATCACGCCCAATCCGAAGACGAGCGGCGGCGCCCGCTGGAACTTCCTCGCCGCCTGGGCCTACGCCTTGAAGCACAACGGCCACAGCGAGGCCAAAGCGACCGGCTTCGTGACGCAGCTGTACAAAAACGTGCCCGTGCTCGATTCCGGCGCCCGCGGCTCCACGACGACGTTCGTCGAGCGCGGCATCGGCGACGTGCTGCTCGCCTGGGAGAACGAAGCGTACCTGGCGCTCAAGGAGCATCCGAAGGACTTCGAAATCGTGACGCCTTCGTACAGCATCCTGGCCGAGCCGCCGGTCGCCGTCGTCAACAAGAACGCCGACAAGCACGGCACGCGCGACGTGGCCAAAGCGTACCTGGACTACCTCTACACGGCCGAAGGCCAGAAGATCATCGCCCAAAACTTCTACCGTCCGACGAACCTGACCGTCGCGGCGCAGTATTCGAAGCAGTTCAAGAGCCTCGAGCTGACGAACATCCGCAACTTCGGGGGCTGGGACAAGGCGCAGGCGAAATTCTTTAACGACGGCGGCGTTTTTGACAACATTTATAAGCCGTAACGCGCAGGAACACACGAAAGACCGCACGCGAGAAGCGTGCGGTTTTTTGCCGTTATTCGGATAAAGGCGTCGTTTCGTTAAAGATTGAAATTGACAAATTTTTCGAAATTTTAACATCTTTTTAAATCTGCCATGACACTCTCGTTGTTATAATACATCTATACCAAATGAAAGGTGGAATTGCTAAAAAATGGTATCTCTTCAAAAGAAGATGATGCGGACCGCAGTCGCCGCTTCCCTTCTCGCCGGTTTTCTGACCTCGTCATACATCGCCATTCCGGTACATGCCCAAGCCGCAATGGAAGTCGGCAGCGTCACGACGCAGTCGTCCGCCGCGACGACGGCAGAACCGAATGCCGATCGCCCGTTCGTCATCGCGGATCCGTCGTTGACAACCGACGGCGGGGTCAAAGCATCCGTCACCGTCACGCCTACGTCGGTCGGACATGCAGGCGATGAAACCGTCATTTTTGAATTGTTCAACGGCACGACGCCCGTCGGCATCGCCGCGGTTACGCATGACATTACCGGCAGCGAACAGCTGACGGCTCACTTTAACGCGACCGGAAGCAGCCTGTCGCTCAAAGTGTTCGTCGTCGATACCTACTCCGGCAAGCTCACCGAAGTCGGCACCAATCTGGCCGACCCGCTCACGATCGGGGGCACGAGCCTGAAGCTCCGCATCATGGAGACGACGGACGTGCACACCAACTTCATGAACTACGATTATTTCAAGGACGCGCCAGCCGATACGGTCGGCCTCGTGAAAACCGCCTCCCTCGTGAAGCAAGCGCGCGCGGAAGCCGCGAACTCGCTGCTTGTCGACAACGGCGACCTGCTGCAGGGCACGCCGCTCGGCACTTACATGGCGAAAATCAACCCGCTCAAGGACGGGGATGTTCACCCGGCCTACAAAGCGATGAATCTGATGGACTACGATATCGCGACTTACGGCAATCATGAATTCAATTACGGTCTCGATTATTTGGACGAAGCGACCGACGACGCCTCTTTCCCGTACGTGAACGCAAACGTTTACGTGGACGATCACGACGACAATCCCGACAACGACGTCAATAAATATAAGCCTTACGTCATCATGGACAAAACGTTCAAGGACGAGAACGGCAACTCGCAGACCGTCAAGGTCGGCTTCATCGGTTTCGTTCCGCCGCAAATCATGGATTGGGACAAGGACAATCTGAGCGGCAAAGTCATCACCAAGGACATCGTCGCGACCGCCGAGAAATTCGTCCCCGAAATGAAGGCCGAAGGCGCGGACGTCGTCATCGCCCTGACGCACTCCGGCTTCAACGGCTCGGCCGTCGCCGGCCAAGGCTTCGAAGACGCCGTCTATCCGCTCAGCAAGGTGGCGGGCATCGACGCGATCACGTTCTCCCATACGCACAAGGTGTTCCCGGCCGCCAGCGTGAGCGCGCTCGATCCGATCTTCAAGAACGCGCAAGGCCAGCCGTATCCGGGCGTCGACAACGACAAAGGCACGATCAACGGCGTCGCGGCCGTCCAAGCCGGCTTCGGCGGCGCGAACCTCGGCATCATCGATCTGAATTTGAAGCAGGTCAACGGCGAATGGCAGGTCGTCGATTCGCAATCTTCGAATAAGTACATTTACGACTCGGTCAACAAGAAGCCGCTGGTCGACGCGGATCCGGCGATCGTCAACGCGATCAAGGACGAGCACGAAGCGACCATCGCCTACGTCAATCAAGCGATCGGCCAAACGACGGCCCCGATCTACAGCTACTTCGCGCTCGTCCAGGACGATCCTTCCGTCCAAATCGTGACGCAGGCGCAGAAATGGTATGTCCAGAAGAAGCTGGAAGCCGACAATTCGCCTGACAAAGACCTTCCGATCCTGTCCGTCGGCGCGCCGTTCAAGGCCGGACGCAACGGCCCGACGGAGTATACCGACATCAAAGCCGGCGACCTCGCGATCAAGAGCGCGAGCGACCTGTACCTATACGACAACACCCTGAAGGCGATCAAAGTGAAGGGCTCGGTCGTGAAAGACTGGCTGGACATGTCCGCGGGCATGTTCAATCAGATCGATCCGAGCAAGACCGGCGAGCAATCGCTGCTTAACCCGTCCTTCCCGGTATTCAACTTCGACGTCATCGACGGCGTGACGTACCAAGTCGACGTGACGAAGCCCGCGAAGTACAAAGCGGACGGCACGGTCAACGACGCTTCGTCGAGCCGGATCGTCAATCTGCGGTACGACGGACAGCCGATCGACCCGGATCAAGAGTTCGTCGTCGTCAGCAACAACTACCGCGCGAACGGCGGCGGCAACTTCCCGGGCGTGAAGGGCTCTCCGCTCGTCGTCGATTCCGCCGACGAGAACCGTCAAATCCTGATGGATTACATTACGGAGCAGAAGACGATCAACCCGTCCGCCGACGGCAACTGGTCGATCGCGCCGATCAACGGGAACGTCAACGTCACGTTCACGACGTCTCCTTCGGCGAAAGACTACTTGGCGGACAACCCGGACATCACGTCGCTGGACAAGCAGGACGACAAAGGCTTCGGCATCTTCAAGCTGAACCTGAACGGCGGCGGCACGCAGCCGACCGAAAACGTCAAGGTGCAGCTGCTCGGCATCAACGACTTCCACGGCCAATTGGACTATTCCACGACGGCCGGCGGCAATGTCCTGGGCGGCGCCGCTTACTTGGCCACCTATCTCAAGCAGTACGAAGCCACGAACCCGAACACGCTGCTCGTGCATAACGGCGACGCCGTCGGCGCCAGCTCGCCGGTGTCGGCGCTCGACCGCGACAAGCCGACGCTCGACATGCTCGACCTGCTCGGCTTCGACGTCGCCACGCTCGGCAACCACGAGTTCGACCAAGGCGTGCCGGCGCTCTTGGCGCAGCTGAACGGCGGCAAGGATCCGATCAACGGTAACATCACGTTCAATAAAACGACGATGGACTACGTGAATGCGAACGTCATCGACAAAGCGACGAAGAAGCCGATCTTCTCGCCTTACGTCGTCGAAGAAATCGGCGGCGAGAAAATCGGCTTCATCGGCCTCGTTACGATGCTGACGCCGAGCAAGGTATCGCCGGCGGCCCTTGAACCGGTGAACATCGTGGATCAAGCGCCGGAAGTCAATAAGGCCGTCGCGGAGCTGAAGAATCAAGGCGTGAAAGCGATCGTCGTCCTGGCGCATGATCCCGCTTCGCAAAGCGGCACGACGATTACCGGCGAAGCCGCCGATCTGGCGAACGCCGTCGACGATGAAGTCGACGTGATCTTCGCCGGCGACAATCACGCCAAGGTCAACGGCACGGTCGACAACAAGCTGGTCTTCCAAGCCTACTCGTACGGCACGGCGTTCGCGGACGTCGATCTCGAGATCGATCCGGAGACGCACGATATCGTGAAGAAGGAAGCGACGATCGTCGACGTGAACCAGGCCGGCATCACGCCGGATCCGGAAGTAGCCAAGATCGTGTCGGATTCCTTGGAACGGCACCCCGAGCTGCTGGAGCCCGTGGGCACGACGACGGCCATCATTTCCAAAGCCAATGCCTATACGCAGGAAAACGCCCTCGGCAACCTGATCGCCGACGCGATGAAGGATGCCATGCAATCCGACTTCTCGTTCATGAACCCGGGCGGCATTCGCGCGGATCTGCCGAAAGGCTCGATCGTATACTCCGACCTGTTCCGTATTCAACCGTTCGGCAATCAGCTCGTGAAGATGACGCTGACGGGCGCGCAAATCAAGACGCTGCTCCAGCAGCAATGGGGCGCTTCGCCGTCCGACACGAAGACGCTGCAAATCTCCGGTTTGAAATACACGGCCGATTTCAGCAAGCCGATCGCGGAGCGCGTCACGTCCCTGACCAAGGAAGACGGCACGCCGATCGATGACGCTGCCGAGTACACGGCGGTCGTCAACAACTTCATGGCCGCGGGCGGCGACAATTATACGGTGCTGACGCAGGGTAAAAACCCGACGGCCGGCAGCACGGACATCGAAGCGTTCTACCAATACGTGCTGAAAACGTTCAATCACGGCACGATTACGGCCGACTTGAAGGGCCGCATTACGAACACCAACACGACAACCCCTTAATCCATGCCGAAGGCGCGCCCGGAGCCGGTCTCTGCGATCGTTCCGGGCCGCCTCATCAGAAAGGAGAATCATCGTTGAAGAGAAAAGCAGCCCTTCTGGCGGCACTCGCCTTGTCGCTTGCGGTTCCCGCGGCGATTCCGTCCGCCGCTTTCGCCGCCGAAGCTTCGATCAACGCGACGGCCGGCACGACCATCGACGCCATCGCCAGCCTTGCGCAAGGCGGCACCGTTACGATCAGCGGCACGACGAACGCCCAAGAAGTCATCATCAAGGTCTTGAATCCCGACGGGACCATCCTGTTCTTCGACGCCGTTAAGGCGAGCGAAGGCAAGTACCGGGACTCGTTCGCGCTCTCGTCGAGCGCGGCAGTCGGTCATTATCAGGTCGTAGCGGGCCAAGGAAGCGACGTCTCCACCGCGACGTTCAGCGTCACGAGCAACAACGGTACGGTCTATATCCCGCCCGTTACGCCTCCCGTCGACCCTGCCGCCCAGCAGGTGAGATTCACGACGTCCGACGTCTCCGCGCCGGCCAACGGCATCGCGACGCTGGATGCGAGCAAATCGACGGCCGCGAACCTGCAGCTTCTGTTCCCGCCCGCCGTCCGTCAGACGGTCGGCGACAACAGCCTGCGCATCGCGCTCGCCGGCGGCAGCGTCACGCTGCCCAAAGAAGTGCTCGCCGCGCTTGCGGAGCTGACCGGCACGGACAGCGACGCCAGCTTCGCGCTGAACGTTCGCGCGCTGAGCGCCGCTGAAGCGGCTTCGGCCGTCGCCGGCGCAGCCGGCGCGGGGCTCTCGCCGCAAGGCCAGGCGTACGAGCTGTCGCTGAGCGTCGTCCTGAAGGACGGCACGTCGAAGAAGCTGGAGAGCTTCGCCAAGCCGGTCCAGCTGCAGCTGCGCCTGACGGCCGACGCCAATGCGCGTCTTGCCGGCATCTACTACCTTACCGACGCGGGCGCCATCGAATACGTCGGCGGCACCGTGAAGGACGGCGTCATCACGGCGGACGTCAGCCATTTCAGCAAATACGGCGTCTTCTCCTATCTGAAGACATTTAAGGACGTGCCGGCCTCTTATTGGGCGGCGGACGTCATTCAAGAGCTGACCGCGAAGCATGTCGTGGAAGGCGTCTCGTCCGATGCCTTCGAACCGAAGACGAACGTTACCCGCGCCGAATTCGCGACGATGCTCGTCCGCGCGCTGGGCCTCCAGGCGTCCAATGCCGCGCCGTTCGGCGACGTGCCGGCCGGCAGCTGGTATGCCGACACCGTCGCCGCGGCGTACGAGAACGGCATCGTCACCGGAACGGGCGGCGGCAAGTTCGAGCCGTCGAAGGCGATCACGCGCCAAGAAATGGCCATCATGATCGTCAACGTCTACGAGAAGCGCAGCGGCTCGGCCGCGGGCGGTACCGCCTCCGACCTCGCGGGCTTCAAGGACGCGGCTGCGGTAAGCGGCTGGGCGAAGGAAGCCGTCCAAGACGCCGTTCACGCCGGCCTGATGACCGGCAGCGACAATCGCTTCACGCCGCGCAGCAGCGCCATTCGCGCGGAAGCGGCGAAAGTGCTGTACAACCTGCTGTTCGCTTGATTCCGCGATCAACCGGAGAAGATACGAAAGAGCCTGCCGTTCGACTGAACGGCAGGCTCTTTTTTGTTGGTATCGCGAATGAAGTTGATACGTGCAGGTTGCTTCAATTATTATCGCGTACCCACGGCTTCGGGACGGCCTATAGCCCCCGTTATCGGCCGCGTTTATTCTGCCCCGTCACGTGAACCGGCTGCACGTACGGCCGGATACGGTCCATCAGCCGCTGGCCTTTATGCAGGTCGTCCCCGTCCTTGTTCGTGAAGCTGAAATGCTGCTCGATCTCGTCGAGGCCATAATTGGACGTATAGAAGGTCGGCTTGCGGTTCATCCGGTAATTCAGGATGGAGCCGAGCACGTGGTCCCGCACCCACGGATTCAAATTCTCCGCGCCGATGTCGTCGAACACGAGCAGATCCGTGTCTTTCAGAATATCCATCGTTTCCTTCAGCTTGCCCTGCTCGAACATGAGCGCCTTCATGTCTTCCACGAATTCCGGCATGTACACGATCGCGCCCGTATGACCCGTCTTCGCGAGCTCATGCAGCATATAGCACATCAGAAACGTCTTGCCTGTCCCGAACGACCCGGTCAAATACAATCCTTCCGCCTGCAATCCCTTTTCCTTCGTGCGGTCGATGTAATTGACGATCTGTCCGACGGCCTTCACGCGCTCCAGGTCTTTCTTGACGATCTCGTCCGCGGAATACCCCTGGGACAGCGCCCGTTCGTCGATATAGAAGCTGCGAATGCGGCTGCGAATCCGGGTTTCCGACTGTCTGGCCGTCAGCTTCTTGCAAGGCACCTTGCGGTCGTTCAGCTGCACCAGCTCGCCGAGCGTCTCGACCGTCAGCTCGGTGTAATGCCCTTCGAAATCATTGGGACATTGATCGAGCCCCGGACAATTCGAGCAGTTCCGATATTCCTTCGCGCACTGATAGACGCGGTTCAAATTCAGCCGGATCGTCGCGTCGTCAAGCTCCGGATATTTGCCGCGAAGCCTTCCGACCAGCGGGTCCTCCAGCAGCTCGGCCATCAGCCTGTCGGCCTGCTCCCTCACGTTCCTGCCGCCCGGCATCGCCTTCAGCAGGTCGCCCAACGATTCCATCGCCATCGCGGTCTCACCTCATCTTACGTTGATTTTCCGTCCAGCTTGCGCGCCACCCGGAGAATTTCCGCCAGCTCCTCTTCCGTCACCGGCGCGCCGTTCGGCGTATCCGGCATGATCGGAATCTGGGGCTTGCGCCTGCCCTTCGCGGCGGCGGCAGCGGCATTTCCCCCGCTTCTTCGCGGCGCCGAAGCGCCTTGCTCCCTGCGGCGTTCCTTGTCCTGCTCCAGCTTCAGCTGTTCCCTGACGTAGCCGACGGCCCGTTCGAAGGAATCGATGCCCTTCACCAGCATGTTGGAAGCGACGGCGTCGATGTACGTCTTCGTCACGCGCTGCGCGTCGTTCATGCCGAGCACGTAATGGATCAGCACGTTGATGACGGCGCCCTGCAGCCGGTAATTATGATCGATGACCTCGAACACCCGGATCAGCCATTCCGGCACGGCCCCCGGGAAGAAACGCGTAATGAACCGCGTATGCGGCTCGTTGCGCATCAGCATGTTGTATTGGTGAATGTCGCAGCGCCCGGCCAGCTGCGCGGGCACGTCCATGTAGAATTCGGCCTGAACGGCCACTTCCTCGGGCACGTCGTCGCCGGCGTCGGCTCGCTTGCCTTCCTCGGCCTTGACGGCCTCGAGCCGGCCGTACAGACGCTGCCGCTCGTCGCTGCGCTTGCGGTCCTGCCGGTACAGCTGATTGCCCCGAAGCTGCAGCTCGTCGAGCAGCAGCTCGCCGCCGGCCGCGAACACGTCGTCCTCGTCGAGCAGCCGGCACAAATCCACGACGCTCAGGCTGTACTTGTACGCCACGTAGTTGAGCTGCGCCATCGCTTCCTCGTTGCCGCGCAGGCGCTCGACGTACTGCCGGTTCGCGGAATTGCGCGGGAAGCGGATGATGATCTCGCCGTACTGGATGCCGGCGGTTTCGGTCTGCTGCGGCTTCGGCACCGGCTGCCTCGCGGGCGCCACCTCCGTCAAAGCCTGCTCCAGCTCGGGATCGAAGCCCTGCGCGTTGAGCCGGAACAGCTCGTAGAACGGCACCGAAATGTTCTCCCGCGTCAGCTCCGCGCCCGCCAGCTCGTCGGCTTCCTTGGCGTAAAACGATTCCCGCAGCGCGATGACCGCATGCTTGCCGACCTTGTCCCGCAGCAGCAGCGTCAGATGCGGGCTGTCGAAGAACTCGTCCGGCGACAGCGGCTTCGCGATTTCGTATTCGTACACGACGTCGTCGTTATCCGGCACACCGAGGCGCGTCACCTGAAGCAGGCCGACCGCCTCGAGCCGCGACGCCTGATTCGCCAGCTCCTGCCGGCCCCGTTCGTGCATGTCGAGCCCCAGCCCGAGCAGCAGCTTCCGCTGCGGCTCCAGCAGCGAATAGCCCACGCGGTCCTCCGCCACCTGCTGGTAGAGCAGCTGATAGAGACCGGCCGCGAACGCGCCGACCATGGATTGATAGATTAGCCCGATCATCTTCCGGTCGACGGCGCTTAGCGAAAAAGCGCGAAAGGTGTAAAAGCGGTGATGTTCCGTGAATTGGTGCATGCTGCCGATCCGCATCTCATTCCTCGACTCCGTCCGTCTTGGATTCTTGTACCTAGTTTATCATAAAAGAGACGTCCGTTTCAGGACGCAAAAAAAAGAAAATTCCCCTGGGGACAGGGAATTTTCCCTCGATTCGTTTCGGCCTTCAATGAACCAGCCCGGCTCGGCCCGGCTCCTTGGCGCCGTGCTCGGCCAGCTCCCGCAGCAGCTGCTCGCGCTCCTCGTGCGTATCGGCGATTTCCGGATGCGCCTGCTTGTCCGACCACTGCCGGATGACGAATGCCGTCGTTTTCGGTTCGCGCGTCGCCAGCTGGCCCTTCGCGCCGATAATCCCGTACAGCTCGCTGTTCGGCAGCAGCCGGTGCAGCCGCGCCGCGTGGTCCGCCCCTGCCGCATCCTTCGCGCCGTAGAGCAGCAGCACCGGCTGCTTGATCTGGCGAATCTGCCTGTCCAGCCGGCCGTCCAAACATGCCGCGGCGTAATCCCGCCACTTGCCGGGGTCGCCCAAGCTCGCCTCCTGCCGCAGCTCTTCGAACTCCGCTCGCGTCCGCCCCTCGTGCCAAGCCGCCCGGAACGCGATCGGCCCCTTCGGCGCAAGCAGGCTCGACACGTACGCCGCCTGCAGCTTGGAGCGGCTTCGGATGTCGGCGTACGGCAGGCTGCCGGACAGCAGCACGGCGCCCGCGAAGCGCTCCGGATGGAGCAGCAGCGCGGTAAGCGCGGCCGGCGCGCCGGCTCCGTACGCGCAGACGTACGCCCGCTTCGCGCCGGTATCGTCCAGCAGATGCCGCATATCCTCGGCGATCATGGCCAGCGTCAGCCTTGCGCTTCCCGCACTGCTCCGGCCGTGGCCGCGAACATCCCAGCGCACGGTCCGCAGCCCGTTCCCCAGCTCGCGCTCGACGCTCTCGAACAGCCGGCCCGTCAGGCAAGGCGGATGGACGCAGACGATCGTCCCGTCCTTCCCGCCGCCGGCCGGTTCATGCCGGTGCAGCTCGACATCCCCCATACGAAAAAACGGCACAGCCCTTCACCTCGGTTGGCGCGCGGCGATCCGAATCATCCGCGGCAGCGCGTGCCGCGGCCGTCATCGCCCGCGTTTTCCCTTAGTATGGCCGTACCGGAAGCCGTTCTTGCGTCCTAGAACATTTTGTACCCGCCGCGGCGAAGCAGGCGAATCGTCGTGCCGCTGATGTACGCGCCGATCAAGGCGCCGATGCCCGGCAAGATATCGACGAACGTGAAGGACGTGAAATTGCCCGAGAACGTCTTCGAGTTGTCCCAGGTTTGCCAGATGAAGACCGGCACCAGCACGATCAGGAATAAATATATCGGAAAAAAGGTCGTTTTGAGCAGCATGTTCAAGATGAACCCGATTCCGAACATCATCACGAAAAACAATACCGTCGCGATGACGAGCTGCAAAATGTTAACATCCGTATTCATGCGGAAACTCTTCCCCTTTCGCTACAAATAGTGTAGTAGATGGCGAATTGGAAGTCAATTTCTAATGCCATGTTGTCACAAGTCCGCCATTTGCTCTCGCCGCCGCCGTTGGGATACAATGAATGCGACATGGGTTAGTATCGCAAAAACAGACAGGAGAGATGACAAATGAGTGAAGCGGCTCAAACGCTGGAAGGCTGGTACGCGCTGCATGATTTCCGCTCCATCGACTGGATCGCGTGGACCGCGGCGGACGACGAAGAGCGCGGTCTCGCGCTGGACGAGCTGAACGCGTTCCTCAAGCAGTGGCAGTCCGTCGAAGACGGCAAGCAAGGCAGCACCGCGTTCTATTCCATCGTCGGCCAGAAGGCGGATTTCGTGCTGATGCATCTGCGCGAGACGCTCGAGGAGCTGAACGAGCTCGAGACGGCGTTTAACAAATCCGCGTTCGCCGCGTTCACGATTCCGGCGCATTCGTACGTCAGCGTCGTCGAGCTGAGCAACTACATGGGCCAGCCTGGCTCCGACCCGCTGCAAAACCCGGAAATCGTCGCGCGCCTGAAGCCGATTCTGCCGAAATGGAACCATATTTGCTTCTATCCGATGAACAAGCGCCGCCAAGGCAACGACAACTGGTACATGCTGTCGATGGACGAGCGCAAAGAAATGATGCGCAGCCATGGCATGATCGGCCGGAAGTACGCCGGCAAAGTCAAACAGATCATCACCGGCTCCGTCGGCTTCGATAACTGGGAATGGGGCGTCACGCTCTTCGCGGACGAGGCGCTGCAGTTCAAGAAGCTGGTGTATGAAATGCGCTTCGATGAAGTGAGCGCGCGCTTCGGCGATTTCGGCGACTTCTACGTCGGCAACCGCCTGACCGAAGAGAAGGTCGCGGAGATGCTCCGCGTTTAAGCCGGCGTTCCTGCGATTACGCCAAAAAAAAGCGGATGGAGGCCTTCGGGTTCCATCCGCTTTCTTCTATATAAATCCGCTTAATCCTCGTCGTCCTCTTCAAGCAGCCGCTTCGCTTCCAGGTATGCTTCCGTCTGACGGTCGCGCTCGCGGCTCTTCTCCTTCAGCCGCTCGATCGCCGGCAGAATGAGCAGATCGACTTCCTTCTGCACCGTATACGCGAGATCATAGCGGTTCTGCGACTCCAGGAACGATCCGACCTCCATGAGCGCGTTATACCGGTCCAGCTCCTCTCGCGTCAGCAGCCCGCGCACCTGCACGCTGCAGTGGCGCATTACAGGAATTTCCCTTTGCGGAGCACGAGCGGAATCCCGCCGATGATATAAAGGTAGCGGATATCGATCATCTTCTTCAGCCAAGCCGCCACGCGGCCCTTGTACTTCTTGCCGAACGCCAGCCCGACCGCTTCGCCCTTGCCCAAGGACGCGACCGTGCCTTTGTTCTTGAACTCGAACTTCTTCTGCGGCTGGTTGCGGATGGACGCCACCAGATTATGCGCGCAGACGACGCCCTGCTGCATGGCGATTTGCGCGGTCGGCGGATACGGGCGGCCCTCCGGATTGAACATCAGGGAATTGTCCCCGACGACATAGATATTCTCGTGACCGGGCACGCGAAGGAATTCGTCGACCTTCACGCGGCCGCGCATCGTCTCGATGCCCGCTTCTTCGATCAGCCGGTTGCCGCGGACGCCTGCCGCCCAGATGACCGTCGCCGCGCGGATCTCTTCGTTGTCCCCGACGACGACGCCGTCCGGCGTGCATTCTTTGATGGCGGTACCGATGCGGAACGTGACGCCTTTGTTCGTCAGCACGTTCATCGCGTATTCCACCAGCTCCGGATCGAAGCCCGGGAGCGCCGTCGGCGCCGCTTCGACGTTGTAGATTTTGACGAGCGAGCGGTCCACGTCGTTCTGCTTGCACAGCTCCGGAATCCGGTCGGCCAGCTCGCCGACGAATTCGATGCCCGTGAAACCGGCGCCGCCGACGACGAAGGTCAGATAATCGGTACGGTGCGGCTCGCGCTTATAGCGGGCGAATTGGTATTCGATATGTTCGCGGATCAACCGGACCGAGTTGAGGCTGCGGATGTTCATGGCGTATTCGAGCATACCGGGGATTCCGAACGTCTCCGGCTCGCCCCCGAGGCCGATGACGAGATAATCGTAAGAAAGCGTCCCGTCCTCGAGGATGACTTTTTTGTCCTGCGTCCGGATTTGCACGACCGTCGATTTCACGAAGTCGATTTTGAACTCATCGATAAGCTTGGAGATGCTGACGCGCGCATTTTCCGTCTTGTCCGTACCCGCGGCCGGCATATGCAGATGAGTCGTGAAATAATGATAGTCGTGCTTGTTGACGAGCGTGACGTCGGCTTCATTGTAATTCAACTCTTTCTGCAGCCGAAGCGCCGTGAGGATGCCGCCGTAACCGGCACCCAGAATCACAATTTTCGGTATGTTGCTCATCGCAGTATCCCATCCATTCGTAAAGTCTTTTTCTTTCTCTAGGTTAAGTAAGTGAAAATTTACACAAACAAGCAAAAACAGACAATCATTTATCATTTCTTGCCTGTAGTGTGCGAATCTTCATGTTCATTTATGTTATAAAACGTGCCCGGCGCCTTTCGACACCCCGTTACTAATACCACACATGATACAAACTTTTCCCGTAAACTTCAAGGGTAAAATATACGAAAAACTTTAGAATAACATCCAATTTCCATCTTTCAAATTGGCTTGTAAACCATATATAATGTACTGAAAGAAAGGCGGATCTTCCGTGATGATTTTCAACTTTTTGGAGGTGTAGACCGTGTCCAGTTCCGCTTCCCCGCAAGTCGATATCGCCATCATCGGCGGCGGCCCGGCCGGCATGTTCGCCGCGTTTTACGGCGGCATGCGCCAGGCTTCCGTCAAAATCATCGAAAGCATGCCGCAGCTGGGCGGCCAGCTCGCGGCTTTGTACCCCGAGAAGCATATTTACGACGTCGCCGGCTTTCCGAAAGTGACCGCGGGCGAGCTGGTCGAGCAGCTGAAACAGCAAATGGCGCTGTTCGAACCCGAGATATTATTGGAAGAGAAAGTTCTGGAGGTCGTGAAGCGCGACGAGCGCGACTTCGCCATCGTGACGGACAAGACGACCCATTATGCCAAGTCCGTCATCATTACGGCCGGCGTCGGCGCGTTCGAACCCCGCAGGCTGGAGCTGGAGGAAGCGGCGCGCTTCGAGAAGCAGAACCTGCATTACTTCATCAGCGACTTAAGCCGGTTCCGCGGCCGGCACGTGCTCGTCAGCGGCGGCGGCGACTCGGCGGTCGACTGGTCGCTCATGCTGGAGCCGATCGCGGCGAGCGTCACGTTGATTCACCGGCGCGACAAATTCAGGGCGCATGAGCATAGCGTCGAGAATCTGATGAAATCCAGCGTCCGCGTGCGGACGCCGTACGAGATAGCGGCGCTTAGCGGGCCGGATCGGATCGAAAGCACGACGCTTCGGCACGTCAAGACGGGCGAGTCCGAAGAGCTGGCGATCGACGACGTCATCGTGAACTTCGGCTTCGTCTCGGCGCTCGGACCGATCGCCGAGTGGGGCTTGGACATCGACAACGGCTCCATTCTCGTTGATTCGCGCATGGAAACGAGCATTCCGGGCATATTCGCGGCCGGCGACATCACCACGTATCCCGGCAAATTGAAGCTGATCGCCGTCGGCTTCGGCGAAGCGCCGACGGCCATCAATAACGCCAAGGTGTACGTCGACCCGACGGCCAAGCTGTCGCCCGGCCACAGCAGCAGCATGAAGCTGTAACCGGAGCGGCGTATCAATACGAAAATAAAAAGGGTATCCTACCGTTAGCCAACATGATGCGAGCGTTCCGCTCGGGCTGAGGAGGGTACCCTTTAATTATGTTATGTCCGATCTGCAACGGGTTGGAACAGCTGGCCGTTCCCTGTCCGGCGTGCGCGTCGGCGGTCGACGATTTGGGCCGTACGGCCGATTTTACGGGACCGTATTCGCCTTATCAGCCGGATGATGTCGATTGGGTTACGGATATGACGATGGAGGAAAGGATGTCGGCGGCCCAAAGCTGCAGCCATGTCGCGTACTGTCGCCAGTGCGGCGCAGCGTTTGAAGCCGCGGTGCGAAAATGGAGTTAATCGGAAGGGCTGGATCCGAGCTAAGCCGAATTGCGATAGGCGTCCGGACTGATCTGCCTGCGCAGCAGTTCGGCCTTCAACATCTCGATGAACTCAGGCTCCAGGTTGTACTTGTTTGCGGCGATATAAGCATCGAGCAGCAATTCATCAGACAGCTGTTCCATATCACAGCCCCCCTTCCTCTTACTTCCAGTTCATCTTAGCATGTCCCAGAGTCCTAGAACAAGCGTTCCGATTATCCACACGCCCATGTGGACAGCATGTGAATACGTTGTGAATAATCGTCGAAAAAACAGGAAATATCGTTGGGGATTTGTGGATACGTTTATACACAGGGAACAAATATCCATTTTTGATAAAAAAGTTTAATGGCCTTCTATCAACCTATCAATCGATTATATTAGGAGATTATTGAGGCCGGGTATTGACTTCGAAGATCCAGATCTTACCGGATTGATCGATGCCGAAGTCGAAGCCGAGCTGCCCGATGCCGGGGAACCGGCTTTCCAATACTGCGGTCGATAGCTGCGTCAGCGTCCGCATTTCCCGCTTCTTCGAGACGACGACCGACTTGGAGAACGAACGGCGAATGCCTTCGGATCCGCTGAGCAGCGTGCCGCCGCGGCAAATGTTCGTCACGAACAGTCCGGGCTTCGCCAGCCGGCCGACGATCGCCGTGATGGCCCAATGCCCTTCCGGCTGCTTGACGTACTTCACTCGGTAGTCGATCGGACGGCCGCCGATGGTCGCCAGGCGAATCCCCTTCTGAATCAAGTACCGGCGTTTTCCCCGTTTCGAGTTCAACGATCGGTAGAGTCCGTCGAAGCTTTGAAACCGGTTCGTCTTCGAATAGTACGTATACTTGTAGCTGCCTCCTTCGCGGGACACCTTAATGACCCCGTGCCCGCCCGCGCCTTTCACCGGCTTGATGACGACCATGCCATGCTGGCTCAGCATGCTGCTCAAATTATCCTTCGTGAACATCCGGGTCGGCGGAATATGCGGCGCGATCTGCGCATGCGAAAGCAGCGCCTCCGTCTTGGCCCATTTGCTTGCCAGCTGCCTTCCTTGTTCATCCGACATCATAGTCCTCCCCTTCCTGGTTTCCTATACGATAGCTTATGCCTCCTCTCCCTATGTCTCTTGGATGATTGATATGGTCAACTCGCCTGATTTGGTAGGCTGATAGATCGCGCATGCTAGACGGGGCGCCTGTAACCCTTGTCGGATATTGCCCGGGCAATTTTCCGTTCCTTCGAGCGCGGATGGCGGACGACTAATAGGCGGGCAAATAAAAAAGCTTTCCTTCGGCAGGAAAGCCAGGTACTGCTTATCGCGAGAACTGAGCATTCCCGTTTTGGACGGAGCTTCCGTTCGCGCTGCCGCGGCGGACGTCCTTGACCGTGTCCATGCGGGAGAACGATACCGGAGCGCTGGGCGCGGTCTTGCCGACCGGTTCCGGATCGAAGAACACCCGCTGCCGTTCCTCGTCGAAAAACTCGACGCGGTCCATGTTGACGACGTAGCAGCGGTCGACTCTGGCAAACTTGTCCTGCGTCAGAAAGCGTTCATGCTCCTCAAACGTGGAGAGCGGATTCAGAATCGTCCCGTCCTTGTGCTGGTAATTGATCTGACCGTAGTTGCTGTGCATGAGCAGTACGTCGTTGCGGTGGACGTATACGATATCGAAATCTTTCTTATTATAGCGTTTGACCAGCGGAATCAGCATGCTTACACCTGCTTTCTGAGCTCAGCCGGGATTCTTGGCTTGTGAAAAATGACATAAGAGCCCGTCGTGACGAACATCGTGGCGACGCCGGCGATGACGACGCCGAGCAAACGGTACGCGTTCTTCTTCATTCTGCTTCACCTCCTTCCTTAAATAAGAGAAGAATCGATTGCAAGACGATGACGACCGTCATGATATCGGAGTGAACGAGAAAGTTCGAAGCGGCGAATAACGCCGAAAGGACTTTGAGCAGCGGGTAATAACGGGCGGGCAGCGTGGCGTAGGTATCGTAATTCGCGGGAGCGAAAATCAGCATCATGATGACCGCGAAGCCCGTGAGGTAAGGCATCCATGCGTCCGCGACGGGAACGTGCGGAATCGCGGCGAGGGTCAGCGTGGAAACGGTCGCGCACAGCAGACTGGATCTCAGGTGATAGCCGCCCGACATGTAGCGGATGACGGCCAGCACGAGCAGCGCGAAGCACGTGCTTCGGAACTCGCCAGTGAACGCGCCGATGATCAGCGCGGCGACGGCGGCGGATAACGTATTCGTCAGGATATCGAACGCGTATTTGATGACCGCCGCGGACGGCGCTTTTTCCACGCCTGCGGCAACCATCCGGTCGTGCAGGCCGACGGCGAGTTTATCGAGCATCCTCGACATCCTTCCTTCTGCTGTAGTAAAGGAATACGGGAATCGAGCAAAGGAACGTCGTTCCCGCGACGACGATGTATTTCTCCAAATTGCCCTTCAGCGCGATGCCCGCGACGAGCGCGATGACGATGCTCGAAGCGATTACGGCAAATAGGGCCGAGTTGGTCCGGTTGAATTCGATGTAGACCCGGTGCGAGGCGGGGACGTAATCGAACCCCCAGTTTTTGATGACGATGAACCGGCTTACGGCAACCAGGATGATGCCGGAGAGCAGCTGCGTGGCGAAGATGATTTCCGGATCCTTGGTAATGTGGGCGAACGGGGTGCCCGTCAGGACGATCAAGAAAATCGTAATGCCCTGCGCCGCGAACAAGCTGATGAAGCCTGCCCCGTTCATAATGAAGGAATAGAACGGCGGCACGCGGAATACCGCCCAGGTCACGATGATCAATAGCACCAGCTGCAGATAGGAAGAGTAACTGTTGATCTCCGTGTAATGCCGCGTTATGTAGGAGAAATGACTCATCATGAAGGCGATGATGACGATTTGGGTCAAGATGCCCCGGAGCGGGAAACGGAATAAAGCGAACATCAGAACGAATGTTGTGCAATACTCGATTAAAGAGCCTAATAAGAACAGTGCATAATTCATGATAGTCTTCGTCCTCCGCCTTCTACTAAACAACATTCCGCTCGCTGGTTCGATGCCGATTCGCCGCCAACGCCGCCGGACGGGTCTGTTGCGTGCGCCGTCGCCCGGCAACCGCGAAGCGCCAATGCGGCGCAATGCTTGTCCCGCTTGGGATCCCGGGGCGTTTCATCGCCTTCCGCGATTGTCGCATACTGGCGGCGCGGCCCCGTTTGCCGCTGCTTTTTGGCGGCCTCGCCCCATGTCTACCTTAATAATAAGCGATCTAGCAACAAAGTTCTATCCTGATATGAGTAATTTGTCACTAGCATTTTTTTCAGTATAACAGAGATGTTTCATTTACTAAATAATAACTTTTTTGTCTGGCCGCCCCCGGCCCGGCGCGTCCGCGGGCACAAGAAAAAGGCTCCCGCCACGGGAGCCTTCCTGCCTACGAACCCTTACCGTTGCCGGCTTTCCGTCCGCCAAAGGCGCCCGATCAGCAAGGTTCCGCCGAAGGGTTGCCCGCTTCCGTCGCCGTGCGGAACGAAGAACCGCAGCCGCATGTCGCCGTCGCGTTCGGATTGGTTATGGTGAAGCCTCCGCCCATGGCGGATTCCTTGAAGTCGATTTCGAGGCCGTTCAAGTATTTGACGCTGCCTTCGTCCACGACGACCTTCAAGCCGTTCAGTTCCATCGCTTTATCGGTATCGGCCTGCTCGTCGTCGAAGCCCATGCTGTAAGAAAACCCGCTGCAGCCGCCTTCTTTCACGCCGACGCGCAGGAAGAGCTCCGGCGAAGCTTCGGCTTCCAGCATTTCTTTGATTTTCCCGTTGGCCGTTTCGCTGATATGAATCATCGTAATCCCTCCTAGGGTCAGTCTCCGCAAACCTACTTACGTTTCTATAGTAATCAGTATACTGCACTTCCCGCCGGGACTCAATAAGCATACGGCTCGGTTTCGGGCGCTTCCGCCGGACAACCCGGCCGCTTCCTGCCGTTATCGCGGCAGGACGTAGAGCATGATCGCGAAGAAGTGGAGTACGGACCCGCCGAGCACGAACAGATGCCAGACCGCGTGATGATGCTTGAAGCTGCGCCATACGTAGAAAACCGTGCCGACCGTGTACAGCAGCCCGCCCGCGATGAGCAGATGCAAACCGTCCGCGGCCAAATTCGCCCGCAGCGAGCCCCAGGCGAAGACGATCATCCACCCCATCAGGAGGTAGACCAACGTCGACGTGAACAGAAACTTGGATGCGTAAAACACTTTGAACACGACGCCGCAGAACGCGAGTCCCCAGACGATGCCCAGCAGCGTCCAGCCGGCGGCGCCTTGGACGACGTGCAGCGCGATCGGCGTGTACGTGCCGGCGATGAACAAATAGATGCAGGCATGGTCCATGATTTCGAACACCTGCTTGGCCCTGCCCTCCGGAAAGCTGTGCACGAGCGTGGACGCCACGTAGAGCATAAGCATCATGGACCCGTAAACGGTAAAGCTGACGACGTGCTCCGCGTTTCCCTTCAGCGCCGCGAAGACGATCAGCAGCACGAGCGCCGCGATGCTGAGCACCGCTCCGATGCCGTGGGTGATCGCGTTTACCGCCTCTTCTTTGCGGGTATAGGTGTATGTGTTTGCCATTTCATCCCTCTTTTCCGCGTTGCGGGCTTGTTCGGTTCCCTGCCTTCATTGTACGCGAATTCGCCGTCCGGTACAAAATCCGCCGGAGTTCGGCAAGGACGGGCTTTCCAGCTCTTTGCCGCGCTGCCACGAGTTAATGGTTGCCGCCCGATGTGATGAGGTTTATAATAAGGAAAGTTGTTTCAATGGTTTTTTGGGGAAAGAATAAGTAATTTTTTTCACAAAGTCGTTTCTGTTCTTTATACCATTCACCGGACCTGCAACAATACGCGTGCCCGGCGGACTTAGGAGGAAGCCGTCATGAATGTGGCAATACCGACAGCAGACAAACAGATGCAGGCCATCGTGGAGAAGGTTCGTTCCGGCGAACGGCTGAGCCGGGAAGACGGGGAGTTCATGTATCGCTCCGACGACCTGCTCACGATCGGCATGATGGCCAACGAGGTCAACCTCAAGAAGAACGGCCGCAAGGTCTATTTCATCGAAAATATGAGCTTGTATTTCACGAACGTGTGCGAAGCGCACTGCGCGTTCTGCAATTTCCGCAAGGATCAGGGCGACGAAGGCGCCTACACGTTGAGCGGACCCGAGATGATCGCCTATGTGGAACAGCATATTCATCCCGACGTCAGGGAGTTCCACATCGTCGGCGGCCATAATCCGCACGTGCCGTTCCAATACTACGTGGATTCGCTGAAGGCGCTGAACGAGCGGTTTCCGGAGGTCGCGCTGAAAGCCTACACGGCCGCGGAAATCGACTTCTTCTCCCGGATCAGCGGACTCACCTACAAAGAAGTGCTGCAGGAACTGATCGCGGCCGGCCTGCAAAGCTTGACCGGCGGCGGCGCGGAAATCTTGTCCGACGAGTATCGCAAAAAAATGCGCGTCGACAAAGCCGACGTCTCGCAATACCTCGAGGTGCACCGCACGGCGCATAATCTCGGCCTGCGCACGCATACGACGATGCTGTACGGCTCCGTCGAGAAGAAGGAAGACCGCATCAACCACATGCTTCAGCTTCGCGAGCTGCAGGACGAGACGAACGGATTCCAAGTGTTCATTCCGCTGTCCATGCAGCCGATCAGCCCGAAGGCCAGCATTCGCCGCCGCAATTCCGCGTTCGAGGACCTGAAGGCGATCGCGATCAGCCGGCTGATGCTGGATAACTTCCAGCATATCAAAGCGTACTTCATCAACATCGGCACGCAGCTGACCCAAGTCGCGCTGACGATGGGCGCCTCCGACGTTCACGGCACGATGGTCAAAGAGCGGATCAGCCACGCGGCGGGCGCGCTGACGCCGGAAGGCATCACCCGCGAAGACCTGATCTGGCTCATCAAAGGCGCGGGCCGCATTCCCGTGGAACGCGACACCTTCTACAACGAAGTCAAAGTGTACGAATAAGCAGTCATTCCCATGACCTTCGCGACGAGGACCTCTCATTGCGAAGGTCTGTCGTGTGCATACTACATGACAAATCCGAATCGGCAGTACTATCGCATCTATAGAAAGTTGGGATTTATTATGAAAAGATTCGTAATTCTCGGCGGCGGCTACGGCGGTCTGACGGTGGCGCACGCGCTGCTCGAAGGCGAGCTTCCCGACGATACGGTCGTCGTCCTGATCGACCGGATGCCGTTCCAAGGCTTGAAGACGGAATATTACGCGCTGGTCGCCGGCACGTCGCCGGAAGTCGACCTCCGGGTGGCGTTCCCGTCGGATCCGCGGCTGATCGTGACCTACGGCGAAGTGACGGACATCAATCTGGACGAGAAGCACATCGTCATGGCCGGCCAAGAGCCGCTGTCCTACGACTGGCTCGTCGTCGCGCTCGGCTGCACGGACAAGTACCACGGCATCGAAGGCGCGGAGCTGCATTCCAACAGCATTCAAACGATGGCGTCGTCCCGCAAAACCTACATGGCGCTGAACGACGTTAAGCCATACGGCCAAGTGTCCATCGTAGGCGGGGGCCTGAGCGGCGTGGAAGTCGCCGCGGAGCTGCGCGAAAGCCGGCCGGACCTGAACATCCGCATCATCGACCGCGGTCCGAGCATTCTCTCCGCGTTCCCGGGCAAGCTGCAGGAATACGTCTCCTCCTGGTTTATCGAGCACGAAGTGGAGATGCGCGGCCATGTGTCCCTGCACAAGCTCGAAGACGGCGTCCTGTACGACGCCAACAGCACGAGCCCGATTCTGTCCGACGTGACGGTATGGACAGCGGGCATTCAGCCCGTGGCGCTCGTGCAGCGCATGAACCTGCCGAAGGATAACCAAGGCCGGCTCATCATCAACGAACACCACCAGCTGCCGGATTACAACGACGTATTCATCGTCGGCGACTGCGCCTCCCTGCCGTTCTCGCCGAGCGCCCAGGCCGCCGAGGGCCAAGGCAAGCAAGTCGCCGAAGTCATGCAGGCGATCTGGACCGGCAAGACGCCGAAGCTCGGCAAGATCAAGCTGAAAGGCACGCTTGGCTCCCTTGGCAAGAAAGACGGCTTCGGCCTCATGGGCCGCGCGACGATGCTCGGACGCGTGCCGCGGCTCGTCAAGAGCGGCGTCTTGTGGATGTCCAAGCATCATTTCGGTTAACCTATGGAAATGCGCGTAAGAAGGTGTTCGGTTCGCGAGGGCGGTCTTCACAGATCGTCAATGATCCGATCCAGCGCTTCTTGCACGGCTTGCTGTTCTTCGATCTCATCCATCATTTTCGTTTCCAGCTCTTCGACGGTATCCGCGGACACGATCGTGCCGTTGACCATGCCGAACGGCGCAAGATAACATTCGCCGCAGTTGCCGAGGCAGCCGTATTCAATGACTTCTATATCCGGATCGGCTTCAAGCTTCTTCATTAGCTTATCCGTGCCGTGATGCATATTGCTCGCGCAAAATTCGATGATGGGTTTCAACATGATGAATCACCTGACCTCTAGTTACTGATATCCATTTTCAATTGCATCGCTTTGTACTATAATAGGGGAGAAAGGAGTGGATTGCAATGAGCGAAAACGCACAAAGCACCATGTATGACGAAGTACTCGACGTGCTCGATAAGCTTCGCCCGTTCTTGCAGCGCGACGGCGGCGACGTTGAACTCGTCGATGTCGAAGACGGCATCGTCAAGCTTCGCTTGATGGGCGCCTGCGGGAGCTGCCCGAGTTCGACGATTACGCTGAAAGCGGGCATCGAACGCGCTCTGCTCGAGGAAGTCGAAGGCGTTCAAGAGGTTATGCAAGTATTCTAAGCTTGCGCTTCTTGCCCCATTTAAACCTGAAAGCGTCTTGCCGGCGGCAAGACGCTTTTTGTTGCGCGCCGATCGGCGCTCGTTATGCATTGGATTTGATCGTCGTCTTGATGGGGTCGAAGCCGCCCGTCACGTCGACGATGTTGCCGGTCATGTAGTCCGACTGCGGGAGGCACAGGAACGCGATGACCCGCGCGATGTCCTCGCCGCTGCCCGGACGGCCGCGGGGCGACTCCTCGTCCCGCTCGCCCGCCACCTCGGCGATCGTGCGCTCCTTGTTGAGGCCGCGAATATCGCCGGGGCAGACCATATGCACCGTAATGCCGTTCGCGCCCTCTTCGACGGCGAGCGTCTTCGTGAACGAGACGAGGCCGGTCTTCGCCGCCGCATACACCGCCCGGTGCGGCCAGGCGCGTCCCTCCCCCGCATGGCCGAAGCCGAAGTGAATGACGCGCCCCCACTGTCTGCTGCGCATCCCCGGCAGCACATGGTGATCGAGCAGCATCACGCCGAGCAGATTGCCGTTGACGAGGCCCGTGATGGACGCCGGGCCGTAATCGGCGAAGAGCCGGCGTTCGCGAATGAACGGGCCCGCGTTGTTGATCAGAATATCCACGGTGCCGGTCCGGGACCACGACAGCGCCTGCGCGGCCAAGGCTTCGACCTCGCTCTGCACGGCGATATCCGCGCGAACCGCGGTTGCCCTGACCGCATGCAGCCGTTGAATCTCTCCGGCCAGTTCGTTTGCTTCCCGCTCGCTGTTCACGTAATTGAGCACGATGTCGCAGCCCATCGCGGCCAGCGTAAGCGCCGTCATTTTGCCCAAGCCTTTGGCGCTTCCGGTAATCAGGGCCGTTCTTCCTCTCAGCTCCATAGCACCCTCCCAGGTCAGTTCAATTCAATGCTTGATCTGGCTGTAGGCATGATGAAAGGTCAGCTTAAGCGTGTCCAGCACCAGGTCCATCATTTGCGCAAGGTCCTGCGTCTGCTGCGATAAATTTTCGAGGCGGTGCTGCTCGAAGTACGCTTCGTGGTTCTGCTGCAGATCGTCCTGCATTTCGGAATTCATGAAATGGATCTCCATGTTGCGCCGTTTCCGCAGCCGGTTCATCGACTCCTTGCCGTTCTCCTTCAAGGCCAGCAGCTTAGCCGTCAATTCGGCGTCGGGCAGCCGTTCCCGCATCCGGCGGAGCACCGTGAAATACGAAAAATGCGGCTTGGTTCGCTCGGTCTCCAAATGAAGATAGTCGTTCATCAGCGTGCCGAGCTTGTCGAGCAGCGAGAAGAGGCGAATGAACGCGTTCTTGTCGAAGTAGACGTACCGGCTGTAGTTGACCTGCTCCTCTTCCGTCATGCCTTCGTGCGTCGCGGAGCTCACCATCGCCGCGTACTTGGACGCCGCGTAGGTGCTTTGCTCCAGCTCGTCCAGCGACGAGATCAGCCCAAGCGTGTAAATTTCGTATTTGCGCAGTTTATGGTCGGGATCCAAGCCGCGCTCGATGCGTTCGTGCAGCAGGGCGGCGAACCGCTCCATCGCTTGAAACGCCTCGAGCAGCTTGCCCTCGTCCTTGCGCGGGGGTTCGCCAAACAAGATGCGGAGCATCGTCTTCGTTCCTCCATCCTCGGCCATGGGGCGAACCGCCGGCGCCTGCACGGATGTGCGGCGCGGCGGCGCGACCGAGCCGTCAACGGCTTCTAGACCAGTATACGCGCTTAGCGTTTGAAATACGAATGCCATCTCTCGTCGACCAGCTTCACGACGTCCTCGCGCGGCACGAGCTCGTCGGGATAGCCCGGCTTCATGCGCGCGTCGATGACGAGCGGCAGGTCGTACCCGACGTGGTGCCGGTTCAGCTTCGTCTCCGCGTAGATGTCGTCCGCGGGGTTGAACCGCGTGAACACCGTCCATAGGAACGGCGTCTGCGCCTCGGCGATCGACGCGTCGTCGGCCAGGATGACGAGCGGCCAAGCCGTGCCGCGCTCGCGCAGCCGCTTAAGCAGCCGGACCGCCAGCTCCGGCTCCCGCTCGTACGAGGCGCCGGAGACGACGAGACAGCCGCGGCAGTACGGGCGGGCATCCGCGACTTCGTCGATCGGCCCTTCTTCGTAGGTTGCCGGCAGCTCCCGCACCGGCTCGCCGACGCCGAGCATGACGGCTTTGCTGCCGTGGTTCAGCTTGCCGCCGGTGTAATCCAGCGTATCATGGGACGTCTTGTCGAAGACGAACAAGTCGGTTTCCGGCCGGAAGCGCTCGAGCACGGTTTCCATAAGCCGCGGGAAATCGGCGAGGTCGATCGGCCGGTCGGTGATCATCAGATATTTGGTCAGCGTCAGCTGGCCTTCGCCCAGGATGCGGAACGCGGTGCCGAGCGCTTCCCGGGAATAGCTCTCGCGCACGACGGCCGCAGCGAGCGCGTGGAAGCCCGTCTCCGCGTATGTCCACAGCTCCTTGACGCCGGGCATCGCGAGCGGAAACGCGGGCGAAAGCAGACGCTGCAGGAAGTCGCCCAAGTAGTAGTCCTCTTGGCGCGGCTTGCCGACGATCGTCGCCGGGTAGATCGCGTCCTTCCGGTGCCACATATGGCTGACGTCGAACACCGGAAAATCATGCGTCCACGAGTAATAGCCGTAATGGTCGCCGAACGGGCCTTCCGGACGCAGCGCATGCGGCTCGACCTTTCCGCTCAGCACGAATTCCGCCTGCGCCGGGATGCGGTGCCGGCCGTACGGATCCTGCACGACCTGCAGCTTGCCGCCGATGATCAGCGACGCCAGCAGCAGCTCCGGCAGATGCTCCGGCACCGGCGCGATGGCCGAGGCGATCAGAGCCGGCGGCCCGCCGAGGAAGACGGATACCGGCAGCGCCTCGTTGCGCTTCTCCGCTTCATGGTAGTGGAAGCCGCCGCCTTTATGGATTTGCCAGTGCATGCCCGTCGTCGAATGGTCGAAAATCTGCATCCGGTACATGCCGAGGTTGTGCTGGCCGCGATGCTCCGGATGCTCCGTGTAGACGAGCGGCAGCGTGACGAAAGGGCCGCCGTCCAGCTGCCAGCTCGTCAGCACGGGCAAGCCTTCCAGCGGCCGCTCTCGCCGCACCGCGCCCAGTATCGGGGCCGCGTTCGCCGGTACTTCCTTCATGCCCACCTTCAGGGCATCCCAAATCAAATTGCGCTCGCCCCAGAGCGCTTTCGGCGACGGCGGCAGCAGCCGGTCCATCGCGCCGATCGCCTGCTTCATGAACGCCTCCGGCCGCGGGCCGAAGGCAAGATCCACGCGGCGCACGGTGCCGAACAGATTCGTGACGACGGGGAACGGGCTCCCCTTGACGTTCGTGAAGAGCAGCGCCGGTCCGCCTTCGTCGATGACCCGGCGGTGAATCTCCGCCAGCTCCAAGTACGGATCGACCTGCGCCTCGATGACGGCAAGGTCGCCCTCGCGCCGCAGCGTCTCGATCAAGCCTCGCAAATCGGTAAAACTCATGCCTGCAACCGCCCTTCGCGCCATTTCCAAGCCCGGATCATGAAATCGCTCAGGATGCCGAACAACCCCGATACGATCATATTGTGCAAAATGCTCGTGAAGACGAACCAGTCTTCGTTGCGCAGCGTCACCGTCAGCAGCGCGCCGCTCAGCACTTGGCAGCACACGAGCACGAACGTCGCCGTCATCGACCGGCGCATGCCCCGATCGGTGCACACCCGATTGACATACAGCATCAAGGCGCCGATGACGAGCAGCAGAACCGCGGCGCCGACGCGGTGCATGAACACGTAGAACGTCGCGCCTTCCAAATTCGGCACGAGCTCGCCGTTGCACAGCGGCCAGCCGACGCAGCCGCCGGACGATTCCGTATGGCGGATGTACGCGCCCAAATAAATAACGAAATACGTATATGCGAGAATCAGCAATGAAAACCAAAAGACCGCCTGAGGAAGCGCTCTGGACGGCTTGTCCGCCAGCGTCCCGTGCTTCTTGCGGTACGACCAGATGACGAGCAGCAGCGTAAACATGAACGCGAGAATCGATATGCCGAAATGGAGCGCCAGCACCGCGGGGGTCGTCGGCCAGACGACGGCGGCGGCGCCGAGCAGCGCCTGCAGCACCGTGAAGAGACCCGCGCCTGCCGAATAATAGATCGGCTCCTTGTCGTTGCGGTACAGCATGAGCGTCGCGATGAACGTCGCCAGTACGAGCAGGCCGACGCCGCCGCTGATGACGCGGTGGGAATATTCGATCAACGACTCGACCGTGTACGCCGGAACGAACTTGCCGTTGCACAGCGGCCAATCCGTGCCGCAGCCGCGGCCCGAGTCCGTATTCGTGACCAATGCGCCGGCGATCAGCACGAGAAACATGCCGATGCATGTCAGGATGGCAAGCACGCGATAGCGGGTATCATTCAACTTCATCACCTTGCTTCCTAAGAATCAACTCCCATTATAGCGAACAAATTCGACAAATACCATGTTCAAACTGTGAACGCCGGCGCGCCGAAAAAAAGCCCGCCGGACGGCCGATTACGGCCGCCGCGGCGGGCTTTTCGCGCATTCGGCGATCAATTCGCCAGCGCTTCGGATACTTGCAGGGCACGGTCGAGGAACTGCTCGATCTCGGCCCGGTCTTTGCGGAGCTTGCTTACGAAACGGACGAGCTCGGCGCCGTTCCGGAAGGCGATGAAGCTCGGAATGCCCAGGATGTTCAGCTCGCTGCACAGATCGGCCATGTCGTCGCGGTCGATCTCCAGGAAGCGGATCCGGCCGCCGTACGCGGCCTCCACCTCCGGCATGAACGGTTCAATGAAATGGCAGTCCTTGCACCAGGTCGCCTTGAACACGGCGACCGTCACGCCGTCCGCTTGTATCGCTTCGCGGAAAGCCGCTTCCGTCGAAATGCGTTCCATCGTATCCCTCTCCTTTCGTGGCGCTCCTCCGTTGGCGATGCCGGGGAGAACGGGGACGGACGCGGATCGCGATTCGCGGCTTAAGGCTCGCGGTTCATGATCAGCACTTTGGTTCCGAACATGTTCTCCCAGCGGATCTCGGCGCCGAACGCTTTCGCGAAATCGCGCGCCGGCACGTAGGTCACGCCGTTCACGACGGTCGTCGGGAAGCTCCATTTGACCGTCTTACCGTTAATAATGGCATTGCCGCTGCCGTTTTTCAAGCCGATCGTCGCGTTCGTCGCGCCGTCCTTGACGATCAACGAGCCGCCCGACTTCGCGAGCGTCGCGCCGAACGACTGGGCCGTGTAGCGCAGCGGTACGATCGTGATGCCGCTCGGCGTGATGATCGGCGCGCTGCTGCTGTAGTCCGCGCTCATGATGACCGTCTGGCGGCTGATGTGCGCCTGGTTGCGCAGCAGGTCGTAGACGACGGAGTTCGGCTCGAACTGGCGAAGCACTTCGTAGCCCTGCATCGACATCAGCGCGTTGGCGTTCAACGCCGGCTTGCCGGTCGACGGCTGCAGCGGCTTCACGTCGCCGTTGACGTTCCAACGGTCCGACGCAATCTTCAGCTGGATGCCCTCGAACGGCATCATGGCGTCCATTCCCATGTCCTCTTCTTCATTCTCGGCGGCCGCCGAGTCCGTCAGCTTGACGCCGGCTTCGAGCACGGCTTTGCGAATGTCGAGCTTGCCGTCGATGAAGACGTCGCCCTTCACGTACGTGCCGTCGTTGAACACGCTGTTCAGCGCGTCGGCTTCTTCCGTTTCGGCTTTCGCCAGCTCGGCTTTTAGCTGCGTCAGCGCCTCATAAATCTGGTCGGCCGCTTCGTCGAGGTTGTCCTCCTCCGGCAGCGAGCCGAACAGCTCTTCGGCCGGGGACGCCGCGATGGCGCCTTCCTGGCTTTGCACCGCTTCGAGCAGGCCCTTCAGCATCGCTTTCAAGCCTTCCTTGTCGGCGATCAGCGCGTCGAGGTACGACTTCAGCCAGTTCCACAGCTCCTTGCCGGTCAGATCGGCATGGACGCTCATCCCGGTCACGGATTCCCCGTTGACCGTCTCTTGGCCCGGCGTCACGCTCAGATGGGACGGGTTCGGCAGGTTGTCGATCGCGTAGCCGCTCACGGCGTCGATGACCGCTTTGCCGGCTTCCGTCAACGTGGCCGCGTCGGCGTCGGACGCGCCGGCAGGAACGGCCGGGCCGCCTTCCGACAGCGGCAGAAGAATCGGCTGCTTGGCGCCTTCCAGATCGAGCTCCGCGACCTCGTCGTTCATTTTCAGCGCGAACCCGATGTTCTTGGCGCCGAGCGCGAGATTGCCCGTAGCGGACATGCCGTCCTTCTCGCTCGTCTTCACGTCGGTCAGCGTCAGCTTGACGTCGGAGACCAGCTTCAGCAGCTCCGCCTCTTCGCCCGCCAGCATGTCGGCCGCGCCGTCCTTCATCAGCAGCTTGAACTCTACCGATTCGTTGCCCTCGTAGGCCGTCACTTTAACCGCTTGCTTCAGCATCGCGTTGAGGTCGACGCCGCCCACCGCCTGGCAGCCCGCCACGACGAGCACGACCAGCGAAAGCAGCAGCAATCCCAGAGCTTTCTTGCGCAGGATCCATGATTTCATAAACGAATAAAATCCCCTTTCATAGGTAAAAAGGCTACGGCCTATTCTACCATGATAAGGGGATTATTGGAAAGTTAAGAGTTATCTGCTAGATTCCGGTCCGCGCCGCCCCGCGAGCCGCATGAGCGGGCTCAACAGCCGGCGCAGCGCGCCCGGAAACTGCTGCACGTCCTCGTGCGTGACGACCTTGAGCAGAATCAGCAGCGCGACGTACAGGCCGAGCGAGACGACGCCCGCGGCGATGCAGGAGAACGCGTACGTGATCTTGACCGGAATGCCCGTGCCGCCGATATAGGTTCTGCACGCGTAATCGACGAGCCAGCCCGCGCCGGAAGCGATCGCGATCGTCAGCGCATAGCCCGCCCAGCGCGTGCCGAGGATGTTCAGCCGGATCTCCTTGCGGATCTGCCGGAAGTTGAGCGACGCGATCGCCATGAAGCAGATCGTGGACGACAGAATAATGCCGTACACGCCGAGCAGCGGGGCCAGGATCAGACTCGTCGCGACCTTCACGACGATGCCGATCAAGGCGTGCCGCATCGGCAGCCGCGGCTTGTTCATGCTCGTGAGCACGGTATTGCTCGTCATCATCGTGATCTGGAAGATCGTGCCCGCGGTCAGCGCCGCGACGGCGCCGCTGCCCCCGGTATTGGAGAAGAGCAGGCCGGTGATGGACAACGCGGCCACCGTCATGATCAGCGACACCGGCACGCCGGTGAAGACGACGATCCGCATGACGAGCGACGCCTGGCGCTCCACTTCCTTCATGTTCTTCACCTTGTAGGCCGACGAGATGATCGGAATCATCGATTGGCTGAGGGCGATCGCGAGAATCGGCGGTATGCCGGCCAGCGCCTGCGCCTTCACGCCCAGCCAGTCGAGCATCTGGTCCGCGTCCGCGGCGGCGTAATAGCCGTGCGTCAGCTTCATGAAGAACGACGTGTCGAAGAAATAAATGAACTGCACCGTCATCGACGTAATGACGATCGGCACCGAAATTTTGAAGAGCTCCCGGTAGATGGCGCCGAACGACAGGACGGAACGGCCCGCCCGGCGCGGCGCAGCGCCCGCGCTCGCCGCGTCCTTCGCGTCCTGCCGCTTCAGCTTGCGGGCGTACGACAGCATGACGGCGAACGCGCCGACGCTGCCGAACACGCTGCCGAACGTGGCCGCGGCGGCGATCCAGCTTTGGCCCCAGTCCATCGCGAGCGCGAGGTACGCCAAGCCGACGGCCGTGATGACCCGCAGAATCTGCTCGACGATCTGGGAGATGCCCCCGGCCGCCATGAACTGCCGGCCCTGGAAATAGCCCCGCATCATCGCGATGACGGGGAAGAAGAGCAGCGCCGGCGCGATGGCGCGCACCGCGAGGTCGGCGCCCGGCTTCTCGGCGATATGCGTCGCGTAAAACGGCGCGAAGACGAGCAGCAGCACCGTGATGAGCACGCCCGTCACGGCGCCGAACAGCAGCGCCGCCTTGTAGATGCGCCGCGCCTCGTCGGGCCGGCCGAGCGCGTACCGCTCCGACACCATCTTGCTGATCGCGCTCGGAATGCCGCCGGTCGCGACGATGAGCAGCATGAGATAAATGTTATTGGCGACGGTAAAATACCCGCCGCCGTGGCTGTCCGTCATATAATCGAGCGGAATGCGCTGGAAAATCCCGAGAAACCGGGCCACCAGCGCCGCCGCCGCGAGAATGATCGTGCCTTTGATCAATGAGTCCTTTTTAACCATGAGCCGCTATTCGTCTCCTAGTCCGAAGCTGTCGTCCGGCGCTTATTTCGATTTGATGACCTCGAGCGGCTGGTGGTTGCCGCGGACCGGCTTGGCCGCGCCCGAAGGAGCCGCCCAGCGGACGCCGTTGCGGATGACCTGCAGCACGTTCGGATTGTAGTAAGTCGGGAACGTCTCGTGGCCCGGACGGAAATAGAACACTTTGCCTTGGCCGCGGAACCAGGTGCAGCCGCTGCGGAACACCTCGCCGCCCTCGAACCAGCTCACGAACACCAGCTCGTCCGGCGCCGGAATGTCGAAGTGCTCGCCGTACATTTCCTCGTGGTCCAGCACGAACTGCTCCGGCAGCCCCGCCGCGATCGGATGCGCCGGGTTGACCGTCCAGATGCGCTCCTTCTCGTTCGCTTCGCGCCATTTCAGGTCGCAGCCCGTCCCCATCAGCTTCTTGAAAATTTTGGAGAAATGGCCGGAGTGCAGCACGACGAGCCCCATGCCTTCCATGACGCGCGCGTGCACGCGCTCGACGATCGCGTCGTCCACTTTGTCGTGGCCCATGTGCCCCCACCAGACGAGCACGTCGGTGTTCGCGAGCTTCTCTTCCGTCAGCCCGTGCTCCGGCTGATCCAGCGTCGCCGTGGCGACCTCGAAGCCGTCCGTGCCGATGCCCGCCTTCAGCGCCTCGTGAATGCCGTCCGGATAAACGGCCTTCACTTCCTCATGAATGTGCTCGTGCAAAAATTCGTTCCAAACGGTAACCTTGATCATCTCGACTGCCTCCTCGTATTAAATCCAAATGAAGAATGCCAAAATCATGGCGCCCTGCAGGATGAACTTGACGACCGTGCTCGTGAACAAGCCGACGACCGCCCCCAGTCCCGCCTTGAGCGACTTCTCGAAGCCCGCGCCCGTGAACAGCTCGCCGGCCACGGCGCCGATCAGCGGGCCGAGAATGAGCCCGAACGCCGGGATGACGAACGGGCCGACCAGGACGCCGATCGTGCTGCCGATCACGGACGCGCGCGAGCCGCCGTACTTCTTTACGCCCCAGGCGCTGACCGCGTAGTCCGCGACGAACAGGACGATGACGATCAGCGTCTGGATCGTCCAGAACCAGAAGCCGAACGGCGAGAACGAGATGAAAAACCCGTAGACGAAGAACGCGGCGTAAATCGCCAGCGCTCCCGGAAGGATCGGAAAGACCGCGCCGGCCATGCCGACGACGAACAAAGCGATGACTAGGATCCAGCCTGCGATTTCCATGCCGGGTTCACCCTTTCAGCACGTAGTCTTGCAACAGCCGCGCGACGGCGTCCTCTTCGTTCGTCACGTTCACGACGTCCGCCGCCGCCTTCACTTCGTCCTGCGCGTTGCCCATCGCGACCCCGAGGCCCGCTTCGCGGATCATCGCGATATCGTTCAGGCTGTCGCCCATGGCGGCCACTTGGGACATGTCGATGCCGAGCAGGCCGCATACCTCGCGGATGGCCGCCGCCTTGGTCACGCCTTCCGGATTAAGCTCCAGGTTGGACGGCGACGAATTCGTGATCTCGAGGCCGCCCCATGCGGACGTCTCGTCCAGAATCGCCTTCAGCATCGGCGGATCTTCCGTGTAATAACCGAACTTGAGCCAGTGCTGGGACGCGTAGTCCCCCCCGAGCTCGCTCCAGTTCTCCTTGTTGAACACGCCCATCGTCGAGTACGCCCAGTACCAGACGTCCTCATGCCGGAGCGCGAGCTCGTGCAGCCGCTTCAGCACGGGCAGCGCCATCAGCGTCCGCCGATGCAGGACGCCCGGGCGCGTCCATATTTCGCTCCCGTTGACGGTGATCATCGGGGTTTGCAAATCCAGCTGTTCCGCGTACGGCAGCGCGCCCTGATAGCCCCGCCCCGTCGCGAAGCTGACGACGACGCCGGCATCCAGCGCTTTCCGAATCCATTTCGCGTTTTCTTTGCTGATTTCCTGCCGGTCGTTCAGCAGCGTTCCGTCCATGTCGAGCGCGACGAATTTGATTGCTCCCATTGCTGGCCTCCTTGCCAAGCTGCGCCTGCGGCAGCCCGCTAGAAGCAATTTTAGCACAGAATGGGTAGAATCCAAACCGCCAGCGGACAAAAAGGCCGCGAGACGCGGCCCGGCTTGACATGGCTATAATCCGCGGCGCGAGCCGCATATCCGCCTCGTTCGGCGCATCCCGTTCCGGCCGCCATCCTCACGCGCCCAGAAGCGTCCCGGCCAGAAACAGCACGGCGTACAGGAGCCGGCGGATCGCGGCGTGCTTGCGCATACGTCCTTTCATGGGCAGTTCCTCCTTCGCGAAAGCGCTTATGGTTTAGCTTATGCAACACTGTTGCCGTGGTGCAACAACGGGACGAGCCGCAGCGGCAAAAAAACGCCCCGCGGCGGCGTCTTCCGCCCGCGGGGCGCTTCTTCGTTGCGATCGGCTTGCTTTCAGCCCAAGATTCCGGTCGCGTTCCGGGGTCTGCCTCGCTCGCCCGCCGGAACGTTCGGACCGCCCGGTCACGGGCTGCCGCCGGCGGAACCGCCCGCCGTGCCGCCCGACGGCGAGCCGGCCGGCTTCTTCGGCACGCCGTCGAAGCCGATGTAGTCGTTGTACGCGTCCAAGATTTTGCGCGCGACCGGCGCGGCGCCGTCCGCGCCGAAGCCGCCTTCCGGAATGACCACGGCGACGGCGATGACGGGATCGTCGGCGGGCGCGGACGCGATAAAGACGGAATTCTCGACCGTCTTGCCGCTCACCTGCTGCTGGGACGTCCCCGTTTTGCGCAGCACCTTGTACGGCGCTTCGTTGAATTCCTTGACGCTGACCTTCAGCATGCCGGCTTCGATTTCCTTCCAGTAGGCATCCGGGAAATGGATCTCGTTCAGCACTTCCGGCTTGTAGCCCTGCACGACGTTTCCGTCCGTGTCGCGGATCTCTTTCACGAACTGCGGCTTCATCCGCTTGCCGTGGCTTGCCAGCGTCGCCGCGTATTGGGCGAGCTGGAGCGTCGTGTAGCGTCCCATCTGCCCGAACGACGCGAGGATGAGCGCGGACTGCGAGCTCGCCGCTTCTTTCTCGTGGAAGTAGCCGATGACGCCCTTGCTTTCGTTCGGCAGCCCGCTTCCCGTCTCCACGCCGAGGCCGAACTGCTTCACGTATTTATCCCAGATCTCCACGCCGTTCTTCGGATCCTTCCGGTATAGCGCGTCGCCGACCATCTTGGCCATGAACGGGTTGGACGAATGGGAGATCGCGGATGACGGGTCCAGCGTGCCGTACGCATGCCCCTTGGCGTTGCCGATCCGGCGGCGCGTTGAGCCTTCCTTCCCGTAGTAGAACGAACCCGTATCGGTATACGTGCTGCTCGTCGTGAACAGCTTCTCGTTCAGCCCGATCAGCACGGACAGCGGCTTCTGGGTCGAGCCGAGGAAGACGATGGACGACGGATGCTTGCGCTGCTCCTTCGGATCGTCGTACGGCCCGATGACCGGACTGACGGCGCCGTTCTGCAGCACGTACTTGATCGCGTTGTAATCGTCGGTGCTGATGCTGCCGCCTTCCCAGATGTTCGGGTCGTAATCCGGCATGCTCGCCATGGCGATCACTTTGCCGGTCTTCACTTCCATCGCGACGGCGTACCCGGTCTTGGCGTTCGGCGCCCGCTTATCCGTCGGCGTCGTCCGAAGATAATGCAGCTGATCCATGATCGCCTTCTCCGTCGTCTCCTGCACCTGCCGGTTGACGGTTAAATAAATATTGTCGCCTTTGTCCGGCTTCGTCACGACCGGCGGCCCGATGATGCGGCTCGCCGCGTTGACGGGGTACACCTTCAGCCCGTTCTTGCCGCGCAGCACGTCCTGGTACATGTACTCGATGCCGTCATAGCCGACGTCCTCCTGCTGCAGATACTTCAGCCGCGGATCGTCGGTCTTCGCCTTGTCCTTGTACAGCCCGTTCTCGGCGCCGCCGCCGAACTTCTTCAAGTAGCCGACGAGCTGGACGGCCGTGTTGGTCGTGTCGTAGTGCCGGATGCTTTCCTCGACGATGTCGATGCCTTGGAACAGGTCGCGGTTCTCGAGGAAATAGGCGATCTCGTCGGGCGTCAGGCCGCTCTTGATGCGCCGGGGCACGGACACCGTGTTCTTCTTGTAGTCCAGGTCCATGTTCTTGACGATCTGTTCGAGCGACACGGCGGCCTTCGGATCTCCGTGCTGCTGGAACACGTAATAGAGCTGCCGGGCGGTCGCGATGGAGTCTTCCTTCTTCTCGCCCGGCTCGATGCTGTAATACAGCGACTGCGTCGAGGTCGAATACGCGATCGCCTTGCCGCCCGAATCGTAGATGTTGCCCCGGATCGGCGGGATCAGCACCTTCGTGGAGCCCCGCTTCTCCTCTTCCTCGCGAAGCGACGGGCCTTCGACGAACTGCAGAATCGCCAGCCGGACGATCAGGACGCTGAACAGAAAAAACGTGGCGAAAAAGAATAAGTTCAGCCGGAACGCAAAATGTCGGCGTCTCGCGATCTCCCGCTTTTGCGGATCGTCTTCCACGTGCTTGGACCCCTTTCCTATCCATTATTCCCGCTTGACTTCCTTACGCCTCGCGGATATGCGTCTTGTCGAAGCCCGGCGGGTTGAACCAATCGCCGGACGAGGCCCAGGTCGCGTCGAGCGGGATCCAGGCGCCGCCGCCGTCCGCCAGCTTCACTTCGTTCCACGCGTGCGGGCCGTAGCCGCCGTCGCCCGTCATGCCGACGCCGGTCACGACGCGCACGTCGAGCCCGACGGATCGGGCCATGACCGCGTACAGCCGCGCCACGTCGATGCAGACGCCTTTGCGCGTCTTGAACGTATCCTCCGGCGCTTGTTCCTTCCATACGCCCCGCTCGACGTAATTGTCCGCCTTGTCCCAGTCGTAGGCGATCCGCGTGCCGACCCAGTCGTACAGCGCGCGCGCCTTCTGCTCGTCGGACTTGTCGCCCTTGGTCACCGCGGCGGCCGCCGCGCCGATATCCGGCGGGATCGCCGCGTCGATCACTTCGTACTTGCGCTCCAGCACCCGGCGGAATTCGGCTTCCACCGCCTGCGTGATGACCGGCCCGCGCTTCAGCACGTCGCCGGCGACGGGATCGAGCAGCTCCGACGCCGTTTTATTGTACAGCGCGGAAGCGCGGATGATGTCCGTGCCGAACGCGTTCGGCAGCACGGATACGTAGACGAACAGGCAAGCCATCAGGATGAACGCGCGGCCGCCGCCGAGCAGCGCGCCGATCAGCGCCCCCGTCGTCCGGCTCGCCGTCCCGGCGATCAGCGGCGAACCGCCGCGTCCGCGCCCGTCGCGGCCGCGCGCCGGCAGCACGGCGTCCAGCAGGCCGAACAGCACCGGCTCCAGCGCGTTAATGACCACTCGCATCACGATATATAAGAGCAGGAACAGCACGCCGAAGCGCAGCAGCTCGAAGTCGCGCAGGCTGGTGACGGCCGTGTACCAAAACTGCTTCAGCGCGCCCAGGTCTTCCTTCGGCACGGCGATGTCCCGCGCCGCCAGCCAGTCCCGGACGAGCGGAGACAGATAGACGGCCCCCCGGCCGGCCAGCACGAGCGACACGATGACCGCGATCGCCTGCCAGACAAAAAAGAAAAGGTGCTTCGCGGAACCCGACGCACCTCTTCGCATGCCCGATATCAGGGAAACAAGCAGGATGAGCGCCACCATGAGCGCAACCGGTTCCGGTTTGAGCAGGGTTTGAACCCATGAATGCATGATGAGGCCTCCTTTGAATTTCAGTTTGACGCGTCTCGCGGCCAAATCGGCCGGCGAATCAGACGTTTTGTTTCGCCTGGTCGATCAGCGTCCGGATCGTCGCGTCGATTTTCCATTTGCCGAGCGAGGTCCCGCGGAACGAGACTTCCACTTCGTCGTCGCCCGGTTTGCCGTCCAGCTCCAAGTTTTTCGTCTTCACCGTGAACGTGCCGTCCCCGTTATCCGTATAGGTCGCGTCCTTCGCCTCGCCCGCCATGGCCGAGATCGCTTCCTGCTTCACGCCGTCCGCCACCTTCGTGCCGATGGACTTGACGTCCTCCAGCGAGTAGCCGCTGTAGATGACGACGCCCGCGAGAATCGCGACGACGATCAGCCACTTCACGACCGTCTTCACGATCCGGAGGACGAGGAACAGCACGACGAGCGCGATGACGAGCATCAGCCAGTTGTCTTTGAAAAACTGCACCCATGTATCCGTATCGTAGTTAAAGTCAAAGCTCATTTGCGCGCACGCCTCCATTATACCGCCCATAGGTCATTCTACCAACCATTATACCCGAGGACCCTGGGAGCGTAAACCGGCCCCAAGCCCAGACATATCCCGGCCCCGGGCCGCGTACAAGTAGTAACAATCGGTTTGTCCGCCCCGAAGGAGTGATCGCGTTATGAGAACCGCCATCTGGCTGTACCTGTTTCTGTTCGTCGCGTTCTTCGACCTGCACGCCCAATATCCGATCCTGACCCCGTTCGCCGTGTCGCTCGGGGCCGCGCCGTCGTTCATCGGCCTGATGATGGGGCTGTATTCCATCACCCATCTGCCCGGCAATCTGATCGCGGGCGTCGGCGTCGACCGGTTCGGAAGCCGGTTGTTCATCGTCTTCAGCCTCGGGGCCGCCGGCGCCATCCTGCTCCTGCAATCCCACGTGACGAATCCGTGGCAGCTGCTGACGCTTCGTTCCGTCAGCGGCTTCGTGCTGGCGTTCCTCTCGCCCGCCTGCATGTCGCTGCTCGCGCGGATCGCCACGAGCCGCATCCGGCAGCGCAAGCTGATGGCCGGCAACGGCTTCATCCACACCCTCGCCTCCGTCGTCTCGCCGGCCGCGGGCGCTTACCTCGTGGCGCAGATCGGCTTCACGACGGCCTTCAACGTGCTCGGCTGGATTCTGATCGTCACGGCGACCTGCGCGCTCTTCTTCATTCGCGACGTTCCGGCGCAGATGGCCGTTCCGTTGTCCGGCGGCGCGCAGGCGAAGGCCGGCGCGGAAGCGATCGGCATGCGCGGCGAAGCGGCGAAGAAGAGCGGGAAGACGCCGGCCGTTCCGTGGCTCATCTTCCTGCTGCCCGTCGCCATGAGCTGCGCCCAAGGCATCCTGTCCTTCGAGCTGCCGCTCATGTCGACGACCAAGGAAGGCATGATGACGACGGGACTCCTCTTCTCCATCGTCAGCCTCGGCGCGCTGTTCACGCTCAGCATGCTGTTCCTGAACAGGCGCTCGCCGTTTCAGCGTTCGCTGTGGGGCGCCTTCCTGCTCGCGCTCGCTTATTTCGCGATCGCCGCGGGCGTGCCGATCCCGTTCTACGCGCTGCTGTTCGTCCTCGGCATGGCCAAGGGCGTCATCTTTCCCGCGCTGTCTTCCCTGCTGATCGAGCGCAGCGGCGGCGAGCGATACGGCCGCGTGTTCTCCATCCTGTCCATCGCCTTCTCCGTCGGCGCCTTCCTCGGCCCGATGCTGGCGGGCCAGCTGCGCGATTTCGTCTCGCCGTACTACATCGCGTTCGTCGGACTCATGATCGCCGTGTCCGTGCTGCCCTTCTACGCCGACACCCCGCGCACCCGAGACCGCGCCGACGCCCATTTTTCGCATTCTGGGTAAGCGCACAGGGCTGTTGTCACTCCGGGGCATATAGTACTGTGTGGCAAGCGGCAGTGATGCTTCGCGCAGAACGCCAGACGCCTTAGTCCTCCATAGGCGAAAGAGGGGTGACTCACAATGTCCGTAGAGGGAATCCACGGCCATCACGGCTTCGGTCATATCGGCATTATCCTCGTACTCTTCATCCTGCTCGTAATCGTATTCAGCGGCTGCTTCTGCTAGGACCAATTCGACGTGAATAGACGGCTCGCCGGACGACGGCGGGCCGTCTTTCCGTTTCCGGCGCAAATGCGGTAAGATGGCGGTAAGAGGTGAACGCCATGGACATCGCCCTGATCGTGGAAGGCAAAAACGACCGCAGCCGGCTGCGGCGCGTCCTGAACGCGGACGTGCCCATCCTGTGCACCCACGGCACGCCGGGCGCGCTGCAAATCGACAAGCTCCGCCGCGAAGCCGGCGACAAACAGATCTACATTTTTACCGACAACGACTCGTCCGGACGGCGCATCCGCGGCATGCTGCGCGACGCCTTCCCCGACGCCGGGCACATCCATACCCGGCGCGGCTATCCCGGCGTGGAGAAGACGCCGGAAGAGTACTTGATCGAACAATTGGAAAAGGCGGGCCTCGAAGCGTATATCGAGTACCCGCCCGAGAGCGGCGCCATATGGTCGAAGGAGGACGGCATTTGACCGCCCCGCCGTCAGATGCGGAGGAAATAAATCACGGCCGTTACCGTCGCGATGCTGAGCGTCGCCGACAGCAGCACGACCTGCGACGCGAACTCCGGCTCGTTGTCGAATTCGACGGCGAGCAGCACGCTGGACAGCGAGGTCGGAACGGACGAGGACACGATGAGCGCCTTCGCCATCAAGGCGTCGACGGCCGTGAAGCCGTTCGTCCGCATCAGCCAGACGACCGCCAGCGCGAGCAGCGGGCCCCCGATCAGCCGAAGGCCGCAAGCGAGCAGCACGTCCTTCATCTTCGGATGGCGGAACGTCAGCTTTATGCTGCCGAGCTGCACGCCGAGCGTGATGAGCGCCGTCCCGATGAAGGCGTTTGCCAAATAGCCGAGCGGCGTAGACAGCGCCTGCGGAATGGGGACCTGCAGCGTATGGAACAGGAAGCCGAGCGGAATCGCGTAGATGACGGGCTGGCCGAGTATGGTGCGGCGGATGTCCTTCGCCCGCAGCTTATGCGCGTTGACGTTGTAGATGCCGTATGTATTCGGGATGAGCGACTGCATCATCATGATCAGCACCTGCACGGACAGCGTGTACGGGTTCGAAGCGAACGCGAGCTGGTTGAGCGGAATGCCGTAATTCGCGCTGTTGTAGAACAGGACGCTGTTGCGGACCGCTCCCCGCATGCCGCCCGGCGTGCCCCGGAGCCGGATCATGACTTCCACGCAGCCGTAGAGCAGGAGCATGAAGACGAAGAAGAACAGCAGCACCTTCAGCAGCACGGACACCGTAATGTCCGTCGTATACAATAAATTAAATATGACGGCCGGAGAGAACAGATAAAAGTTGAGCTTCGACAACGTTTTGATGTCCAAAGAAAAAACCCGATGCAGCGTGATGCCTAAAGCGATCATGACTGACAGCGGGATTACGTTGTTCCACAATATGGAGAGAAATATGGTCATAGGCGCTTATTTCTTGACCAGCGCGTCGATGACGTCCACGATTTTGTCCGCGTTCTGCGTTTCGTCGATGGAACCCGTCAAGTACTTGCGCACCACGCCTTCGCGGTCGACGAACGTAATCACGTCCGAATGCGTGAACAGGTTCGTGCTCGGATCCTTCGCCAGCCCCAAGCCGAAATCCTTCATCAGCTTCTCCGTGTCTTCCTCGCTGTCCTCGCGCAGGAATTTCCAGCCGCCGGCGTCGATGTCGAACTTGCTCGCATACGTCTTCAGCGCTTCCGTCGTGTCCCGCTTCGGATCGAACGTCACCCACATGAACTCGACGTCCTTGCCGAACGTCCCCTTGTCCTTCAGCTTGTCCTGCACCTGCGTCATCAGGTAGGTGGTCGGCGGGCAAATGTCCGGGCAGTTGGCGTAGAAGAAGTAGATCACCCTGACCTTGCCGTTCGTGTCCGCCAGCGTCACCTGATTATTGTCCAGATCCGTCAGCGCGAAGCTCGGCGCCTTGAGGTTCTGGTCCAGGTTGACGGCGCTGCCTTTCGTGGATGAAAGATACAAATAAAGGCCCATCGCGGCGCAAAGCGCGAGCACCGCGATCGCGAATCCATACTTGCGCATGACGCGCATAAAGCGTCTCCCCCTAACCGATCGCTCCATTCGTATCCGCGATCATGATCAGGAACACGACCATCAGATAGTTAATGGAAATGAAAAAGTTCGTCTTCGCCCACTTGGTGGTGTCGCCGGCCCGCACGCCCATGATCGTGTGCACGAGCCAGAGCAGCCCGCCGAGCAGCGAAATAACGAGGAACGTGTAGCCGACGTAGTCGTAAGCGAACATGAAAATCCCCGTCGGAATGAGCAGCACGACGTAAGGCAGCATCTGCAGCTTCGTCCGCGGAATGCCCTTCACGACGGGCAACAGCGGGAAGCCCGCCGCGCGGTATTCCTCCACCCGCCGGATGGCGAGCGACCAGAAATGCGCCGGCTGCCACAGAAACAGCAGGGCGAACAAGATCCACGCGCCTGCGTCGACGACGCCCGTGACCGCGCAGTAGCCGATGACCGGCGGCATCGCGCCGGAGATCCCGCCGATGGACGTGCTCCACGTCGACGTCCGCTTGAGCCACATCGTGTAGATGACGACGTACACGAACAGGCCGAGCAGGCCGAGCCAGCCCGTGAGCGGATTCACCAGCGTGAACAGCACCGTCACGCCGATAACGCCGAGCACGATGCCGTAGACGAGCACCCCGGTCGGATTGAGCCGTTTCGCGGGCAGGGCGCGGTTCTTCGTCCGCTCCATCTTCGTGTCCAACTCGCGGTCCCAATAGTTATTAATCACGCACGCCGATGCCATCGTCAGAGCCGAACCGATGAGCATGTACAGCAGCAGCAGCCAATCGATATCCCATTTGGAAGCGACCCAGAACCCGCCGAAAGCCGCGATCGCGTTTAAGCGAATGATGCTCGGTTTTGTCAGGGCCACATAATCTTTAAGCACAGCCAGCCTCCCCGCTTCCGATCCCGATGAGCGTCGTATCGGCGCTCATTTCTATGTTTTAAAATCGTTTTTAATCATACCGAAAAAACAAGCTCTTGACAATGTTCGCGGTTCCTGTTCATGAATTTGACACCGGTTGGAACCATTTTGCCCAGAGCCCCATACAGTGTCAATGTGGTTCATGGCCCACCTGAACGAAAGGAAGCGGAAGCTTCGGCGACGGCGGTCGTCAAGTCCGATTCGGAAGAAGCGAAGCCGGCCCGGCTTCTGCGCCCCGAAGCCGAACGCGTGTCCGGCAATTGCTTGGCCCTCCGCAACATCCGCACGATTCAGCAGATGGTCTACCGGAGTCCGGGCGGCAGCCGGCCGGCGGCCCGGCGGGAACAGCGGCTGGTCGATAAATATAAAGCCCATTGCTTCTACGCGCCCGAGTCTTTCGATTGTCCTGCGGTTTATGAACAAAGTCACCTATTCAAGAAAGCGAGGAATTACATCTTATGTCTAACGGTTACGGGTTCAACACAGCGGTAAGCCCTGCAAGCACGGGCGGATTCCCGGGTTACGGCTACGGCATGCCGATGCAGATGCCGACGACGCTGCCGGCACAGATGCCGACCCAAATGTCGTCGCAAATGCCGGTCCAGCTGCCGGTGCAAATGCCGGTCCAAGCGCAAAGCCAGGGCATGGGCATGTCGCCGCTCGTTGCGGGCGCGTCGGCGCAGCCGCCTATGATCCCGAACGGCTCCTTCATCGCGGCCGGCGGCGGTAACGTCGTCGGGGGAGCTTCGGAAGAATCCTACGTCGAGAACATTCTGCGGATGAACCGCGGCAAAATGGCGACGTTCTACATGACGTACGAGAACAATCGCGAATGGAACGCGAAAGTGTTCCGCGGCGTGATCGAGGCCGCCGGCCGCGACCACATCATCATCAGCGATCCGTCCACGGGCATGCGCTACCTGCTGCTGACGCTGAACCTCGACTACGTCACGTTCGACGGCCCGATCAACTACTCGTACACGTTCAACGGCGTGACGATCACGAACAACACGGCACTGCCTTCGTCGCCTACGACGAATTCCGCTCCGCTCGGCCGTCCGTAACGGGCTTGAACGTCCAGGCGTGGATTTTCGCCGCGCCGCCCGGCACCCAATCCGCCATATGGCGCCAAGAAGAACGCTCCCCGCAGCGTTCTTTTTTGACGTTCTCCGCCTCCTCCAGGCTGCCCGCGTCCCATACCTCGACGAACAGCAGCGGCTGGTCGGTGCCTTCGTACAGCGCGAAGCCGGGCGCTTCCGAACGCTTGTCCGCGATCCAGGCGCGGTACTGCGCCTCGGCTTCCGGCGCGATCCGATATTCGACGAAACAGATGTACATGAATTTCAGCCTCCCGTTATAAACGCCCACGATTCGGAAAATACTTAAGCGTACATATATGAAGTATACACCATTGCATCAGTCCATTTTCGCATACGCACGTAAGGAGGTTCTCAGCTATGGATAGCGGAACGCATTTGGTCGTAGGCATCGGGCTCGCGGGTCTGGCCGCCGTCGACCCGGTCGTCGCCGGGGATCAGACGCTGTACGCCGCCGTATTGATCGGCACGGTCGTCGGCTCGCAGGCGCCCGATCTCGACGGGGTGCTCCGGCTCAAGAGCAACGCCGCCTACATCCGTCACCACCGCGGCGCGTCCCACTCCATTCCCGCCGTCGCGCTTTGGACGATCGCCATCACCCTGCTCATCGAAGCGATCTTCCGTTTCCGTCTACCGTGGGTCCACGTCGGCGGCTGGGTGCTGCTCGCGGTATGCGTCCACGTCTTCTCGGATTTGTTCAACACGTACGGGACGCAAGCGGCCAGGCCGTTTACGCAGAAATGGATTTCGTGGAACATCATCCATATTTTCGATCCGGTCATCTTCGTCTCGCACCTTATCGCCATCGCCTTGTGGGCGCTCCGGGTCGGCGACCCGGCGGTCATCTTCCCGCTGCTGTACGCTTTCCTGATCGTGTACTACATCTGGCGGACCGTGACTCACCGGACGCTTCAGCGGCGGCTCGCCCGGATCGATCCCGATTATCGGCCCGGCGACAAGCACATTCTGATTCCGACGATTTCGCTGCATGACTGGAACGTCGTCAAACGCCGGCCGGACGGCCACTTCTTCATCGGGGATTTCCGGCAGGGCAAGCTGCGCTGGATCGACAGCGCCCGCTGCGAAGACCATCCCGCGATCGACAAGTCCCGGAACGATCCGTCCATCCGCGCGTTCCTGTATTTCACCTCCTTCGCCTGCGCCGACGTGCAGGAGCATCCCTGGGGCTATGAAGTCCGCTGGTCGGACGTCCGCTACCGGCACCGAAAGCAGTATCCGTTCGTCGGCGTGCTGCTGATGGATAAGGAGCACAAAACGCTCGGCTCGTACGTCGGCTGGCTCAGCGACGAACGGCTGCAGAAACGGCTGCGCATGAACACGTATTGACTCGGAAGGCCTCTTCTTGCAAAATAGAAGAGGCTTTTGCGCGTCCGTTCATGCAAAAACAGAAGCTCAAGGTTGCCCTTGAGCTTCTGGCCGTTGCTTCTTCGATCCGGTTATGGATTAACGGAACTGCGAGGAACCGGAAAGTTGTTGCTCGGCGATTTGGACCAGCTTGCGCGTGATGTAACCGCCGAGGGAGCCGGCGTCGCGCGTCGAGAAGTTGCCATAGTAGCCGTCTTGCGGGATTTGGATACCCAGCTCTTGTGCCGCTTCGTATTTCATTTGCTGAAGAGCTGCGTTTGCTTGCGGTACAACCAACGTATTGCTGTTTCCGTTGTTACGTCCTGCCATGTTGTAATTTCTCCTTTCAACTCTTACGATGGTGTGTTGCAAACTTATTATGATTCGATCGCGAGGAGAATATGCTAACCTTGCGCAAATATTTGACGAGCCAAAGGAGTAGGTATTCGTGTCCAAGCCCATGGCGTTGTTTTTCGCCGTTTTCTCCGTGCTGCTTATGTGCGCCACCGCTATTTCCATCAGCTATAGCGGCTGGCTCGCGCTCTTGTTTTTCGTCCTGACCGTCTTCAGCATCGGAGCCGGATTCATCGTCAGCGCCAAAATGAGACGCCGCAGACAAGGGTAATCCCCCTTCTGCGGCGTTCTTCTTTCTTCCCTATGCGGCCGCCTTGCGGCCCAAGCTTGCGAGTCGATCAGCGGGGCAGCAGGAAGCCCATGCGTTCCTTCGCCGCGCGAAGGGTCTCGTTCGCGACGGCCGACACCTGCTCCGCGCCCCGCTTCAGGATGTCGTGGATTTCCCCCGAGCCGCGGATGTCCGCATACCGCCGCTGAAGCGGTTCCAGTTTCGCCACGACGTGCTCCGCCAAGTCCTTCTTGAAGGCCCCGTAGCCTTGCCCATCGTAACGAGCCGCGATGTCGTCCAGCGTCATGTCCGCGCAGTGCGCGTAGATGCTCATCAAGTTGCTGACCTCCGGCTTCTCGGCCGGATCGAACCGTACCTCGCGCCCGGAGTCCGTGGTGGCCCGGCTGATCTTCTTGCGGATGACGTCCGGCGGATCCAGCAGGGCGATGTAGCTGCCCGGGTTCGGGTTGCTCTTGCTCATCTTCTTCGTCCCGTCGTCCAGCGACATGATGCGCGCGCCGACCTTCGGAATGTACGGATCCGGAATGGTGAACGTGTCGCCGAAGCGCTGGTTGAACCGCTGCGCCAGATCGCGCGTCAGCTCCAGGTGCTGCTTCTGGTCGTCCCCGACCGGCACCAGGTCCGCGTTGTAGAGCAGAATGTCCGCGGCCATCAGCGTCGGATACACGAAGAGGCCTGTGCCGACGGACTCCTTGCCGCTCGACTTGTCCTTGAACTGCGTCATCCGTTCCAGCTCGCCCATGTAGGACAGCGTCGTGAACAGCCAGCCCAGCTCGGCGTGCGCCGGCACGTGGGACTGCGCGAATACGCTCGCCTTGGCCGGATCGATGCCGGCCGCGATGAACAGCGCCGCGACCGACTCGGTCTGTTCACGCAGGGCCGCAGGCTCCTGCGGCACGGTGATCGCGTGCAGGTCGACGACCATGAAGTAGCACTCGTGGGTTTCCTGCAGCTTGACGAAGTTCTGTATGGCTCCGATGTAGTTGCCCAGGGTCAGCTGACCGCTCGGCTGAATGCCCGATAATACGCGTTTCATGTCTCTACGCCTCCTTGAATGTGAACGCAAAAAAAGCCCTCCGCCGCAAAGGGACGAGGACCGTGGTGCCACCCTAATTCGTTTGCCCGCGTCCCGCTCTTCGCGAATCGTGCCCGCGTCTGCGCGGCAAACCTCCAAGCTTCGTAACGCGAAGCGAAACGGCGATGCATACGGCCGATCCCGGGGATCGCTTTCCTCATCGCGGCTCGGGGATCCATTCGGCCTCGGACGTCCGCGCCGGTTTCCACCGACCACCGGCTCTCTGCAGCATTCGTCCGCGCTTACTTGTTCCCGTCATTGCTTTAGGACGATTATGACGCTCCGGCGCATGGATTGTCAAGTGGAGAAGGACAAGAAGCCCCGAAACGCCGCATAGGATAAAGAGCGCCCGAGTTTGTCCGCGATGCGGGCTGGTTAATGATCAGTAAACGATATCGAGGAGGAGATCCAGATGGCCAATCCTTGGTCGATGCCCGAATCGGAGAAAGCCAGGCTTCCCGATGCCCGAACCGTACCGTCCGCCGGCGCCCGCCCCTCGCCCGCGGCGCAGCCGCGGAAACCGCGGCGCCGCATGGGCGTGCTGTCGTTCTCGAAGCATTTGTACTGCCGGTTCCAGGACGACGACGTGCAGGCGATGGGCGCGCAGCTGACGTATTATTTGATCCTGGCGTTCTTCCCGTTCCTGATCTTCCTGATCGCGGTGCTCAGCTTCGCCGACTTGACGGTGAACGACGTCATCGACCGCATCCGGCCCGTGATGCCGCAATTGTCGGCCCAGACGATCGCGGACTCCTTCAAGGAGATTCAAAACTCGCGCAGCGGCTCCCTCCTCTCGTTCGGCTTGCTGGTCACGCTCTGGTCGGCGTCGAGCGGCGTCGCCGCGATCATGAAGGCGCTGAACAAGGCGTACGACGTCGAGGAGACGCGGCCGTTCTGGAAGGTCAAGGCCTATTCGCTCGTCTTCACCCTCGTGCTCGCGCTCGTGATCGTGTTCAGCCTCGTCATGCTGATCTTCGGCCGCGTCATCGGGGACATGCTGTATCGCGAGACGCGCCTGCCCGGCAGCATCGACGCCGTGTGGAGCATCGCCCAGTTCGCGCTGCCGATCGCCGTGATGGCCGTCGTGTTCGCCGCCATGTACCTGTACGTGCCCAATCTGCGGCTGCGGTTCCGCGAGGTCGTCCCCGGCGCGCTGTTCGCGACGTTCGGCTGGATCGCCACGTCGCTCGCGTTCTCGTTCTACGTCAACAACTTCGGTAACTATTCCAAAACGTACGGCAGCATCGGCGGCATTATCGTCCTGCTCACGTGGCTCTACCTGTCGAGCGTCATCATCGTCCTCGGCGGGGAGATCAACGCCGTGCTGCACTTCGACCGGAACGGCATGACGAAGAACAACTGCAAGCAGTTCGCCATCTCGATCCCGCTGCTGAACCGGCACAAGGACAAGAAAGACCGCGCAACACGGGCAAAATAAACACCTTGACGCCGGCATCGGGGCCGGAGCCGAGCCTGCGGCCATGCGGTTCCGATTTCGCCGCCGCCCGTCGCCGAAGCCCGCCCGCCCATCGGCCGACGCAAAAAGCCGCAGCGCTCACGCTGCGGCTTTCGTCCGTCCCGCTACTGAATCTGCTTCAAATACGCCACCAAGTCTTGGATCTCCTTATCGGACAGCTCCGACGTATGCCCGTGCCGGTCGCCGGCCCGCTTCACGACGTCCTCCAGCGTCGGCGCGCTGCCGTCGTGCAGATAAGGCGCCGTCGCGTAGACGCCGCGCAGCGTCGGGGTGTCGTAGACGCCGCGCGGGCGCTTGTTCGCGAACGCGCCGCGCGCGTCGCCGGCGTAATCGACGTCCGCGCCGTTAACGGTCCCGACGTCGTGCAGGAAGTCCGTATCGGCCGTCGTCAGCTTGCCGTCCGGGCCGACGGCCTTCGCGCTGTCGGTCATTACGTCGGTCGCGTGGCAGGTCACGCACTGCGCCTTGCCCTCGAAGATCGCCTTCCCCCTCTCCGCGTCTTCGGTCAGCTGGCCGTCCGCCGTCCGGAACGGGCTGTGCGGCACCGGAAACGCGTCGGGCATGGTCATGTACGCCTCCAGCGCGTCGAACAGCTTCTGCGCGTCCGCGGGCAGCGGCTTCGCCGGATCGACCTCGCTTAGCCCGCCCATCTCGCCCTGCACCGTATGGATATAGTCATAGAAGTCGTCGCGGCTGCCGTCCCACATGAAGAGCCCCGTCTCGAACGCCAGCGCGTTGCTCGGCACGTTGCGCGGTCCTTTGGCCGTCATGATCGACAGCCGGTCGACCTCGCCGTCGGAATGGCAGGACGCGCAGCTCATCCAATTGTTCCCCGCAAGCGGATTGTCGTCGGAGTTCGCGCTGTAGAACAGCGTCTTCCCGAGCCGCTGCTGCGCGTTCAGCCGGTCCTGCGCGACCAGCTTCACCGGTTCGCCGTCCACGCGGGCCTGCCCGCCTTCTTCGTCCGTCGGCGGCAGCGTCACGACGGTCAGATCGTGCGAGCTCGCGTTATGCACGTACAGCTTGCCGCCGTCCGGCGACAGCGCCATGCCGATCGGCAGATCGCCCGGCAGATGGTGGATGATCTGCCCCGCGCGGCCGCCCCGCGCCAAGTCGAAGACGAGCAGGTCCTCGCTGCCGCCCATGAGCGCGTATGCCTTCTTGCCGTCCGGCGAGAAGACGACGTCCGTCGGGTTGGAGACGATGATCGTCTTGCCGAATTTGTCTTTGACGTCGATCGCCTTGAACAGCTCCTTGCGGGCCTTGGCGTCCTCCTTGCCCGTCCGCGCGTCCACGACGGACAGCGCCGGGAAAATCACTTCCTCGAACTGGACCGGCGTGTCCGTGTTCGTCAGCAGATGCGCTTCCCACAGCGAGCCGCCGTCCGGCGTCAGCCGGACCTGCTCCACCGTGTTCGGCGTGCCCTGGCTCTTCTTCCTGTCGGCGACATCCGGGGAAGGCGCCAGCATGCCGTCGTTTACCCGCTTCATCGTCGCCGTGTCGAAGATCGACGTCTCCGCGGTCAAATAATCGGACACGTACAGCCTCCCGCCGTCCGCCGACAGCGCGAGCGCGCGCGGGTTGACGCCCGCGGCGACGCTGTCCTTGACCTGCCGGCTCTCCGTGTCGACGGCCGACACCGTGCCGGAGCGATAGTTGGTGACGTACAGCGTCCGGCCGTCCGGGCTCGCGACGATGCCGTACGGCTCGATGCCCGTCTTGACCGAGCCGAGCACGCTGCCCTTGGCGACGTCGACCCATTCCACCGAATCGGCATAGCGGCACGTCACGTAGAGCGTCTTCCCGTCCGCCGACAAAGCCAGCTCGCGGGGCTCCTTGCCGACGGCGATTTCCTTCGCGACCTTGCGGTTCTTCGCGTCGACGACGGACACGGTGTTGCTGTCGCCGTTCGCTACGTAGAGCGTCTCCCCGTCCGGGCTCGCGACGATGCTGCTGCCGGATTGGGGAGCCGGGGCCGCCTTTTCCCCCTCCTGGGCGCAGCCGCCGAGCAACGCCACGGCGGCGAGTGCTCCAGCACCCGCCGCCGTCATGATCGCCCGCCGTCCGTTAATCGGTAACTTCGACCGGAAGAAGGATCGGAGCAATCCCATGTTCACCATTTCCCTTCTGAATTTGCGGCACCGTGTCGCCGTCGGTGTTGCCGGAATCGTCGCCTTCCTTGTACGCGTCGCCGGTATCCCAGAATTCGCTGGCCTGCATGCCCTCGTCGAGCTTCGGTCCGTTGACGACATGCTTGAAGAACGTCACGTAGCGCTCTTGAATCGCGCTTTGGTCCAGCGCTTTCGGCGCATCGGCGTCGCCGCTCGTATTCTTCAGGTGTTCGAGCGCCAGACGGAACACCGCGGAGACGCCGCCGGCCGTGAACGCATCGTAGCTGGCTTTGTCGCCGTTCGTCTTGTACGCCTGCAGCCCGTCGTCCCACAGCTTCTCGTCCATGGCCGCGTACAGCTTGCGGGCAGCGTCGCGGTACTTCTCGTCCTCGGTAACGAGGAACGCGGACGTCAGCCCGCGGATGGCGCCGATCTGCGCCTGCAGCGAAGTGTCGGCGCTCGCTTCGCCCTTCGCCGTGTCGTAGCCGGTCACGGCCAGGCCGTCCTTGTTGATCAGCGAATTCAGGATAAAATCCGCCTGCTTCACGATCATGTCCTTCGCCTCGGCGCCTTGCGGCGTCTTCACGCCTTCGGCCGCTTCGCCGTTCGCGTAGCCGACCGGCAAGCCGTCGATCGCGCGTTCGAACATGCGCAGCGCCTCGATCGTATAGCCCGCCTGGAACGTGTCCACCTGCGCGCCCTGCGCGGCGCCGTCCGATTCCGTCACGAACGCGCCGGCTTTCTCGTTCCAGTGCCGGTTCTTCACGTTGTCGAACACGGCCAGCAGCACGTCGCGCGCGACGGTGTACGGGTCCGTAGAGGCGACGTCGTTGGCGTCGTCGGCATCCGTGTTGACGGCCGGTGCCGCCGGGAACGGATCGCCGTCGAAGACGCGCGCGAACGCCGGGTTGCGGTTCGGGTTCGCCGGGCGCTGATCGGCCATGCCGAAGAACTCCGACGCCGGCCAGAGCATCAGCCACTGATCCTGCAGCAGGCTGCGGCCGTCGGATACCTTCAGGCTCTTGACGCCGGCGAAGTCCTTGCTGCCGTCCTCCTCGACGTCGACCGCGTGCGGCAAGTAGCCGCCGGAGGAAGCGGACAGCGCGCCGACCGACTTCGCGGACGCGTTATAGAACAGGTTGTCGCGGACGTACAGCAGCTTGTTCCAGACCTCGTCGGTCAAAATCATCCCCTGCATGCCGTCCACGGAGCTGACGCCGAGCTTCAGTCCCTGGCCGCCTTCCGGCCCTTCCTTCGCCGTCGACGCATCCACTTCTTCGTCGCTCTTCGCGTCGTGGAGGTTGCCGAGGAAGTCTCCGGCCCACAGCGACTGCTTCAGCATCGCGCCGCCATACGCGGCCGGCACGAGCTGCTTCTTCATCTTGTCGCGGTCCCAGCGGAGCGACGCGAAGTTCACTTGGTAATTCGGGATATACGTGCCGTCTTCGCCGTCGGCGAACTTGCCGGTATCGACCGGCTGCGGATATTGCGGATCGCCCGAGGCATATTCGATGAACGTCGGGAACATATTCTGCTGAATGTCTTCCGCGGGCTGGCCGACGCTTTCGGCCATATGCTGGAACCGGGACGCGAGCAGCTCGTTGTTGGAGACGCCGGCCGCCTTCGCTTCCAGCGCGGTCGCCGGGCCGTTCGCCAGATGCAGGCCGAGCCCGGACTTCTCCACGACCTCGTACATGCCCTCCTCGGAATACTCGTACGATTCGATGCCCGCTTTATAGTCGAACGCGGTCGGCTCGTCGATCTTGCCCGCGTCCAGCACGTCGAGATCGACGCCGAGCGACTCCGCCAGCGGTTCGCCGGACAGCTCGAATTCCGCGTAAGCGAACATGTTGCCGGCCGTGTCGAAATTATAGTCCGTCACCTTGACGTGCGCGCCGTCGTTGCTGCAGCCGGCTGCCGCCACCGAGACGGCGAGCAGCGCGGACATCGCGGCGGCTCCGGTCGTTGTTTTGCGCCATTTCATCGAAAGAAGACCCCTTACCTATGAGAGTGAATGGATGGAAGATGATGTCGATCTAATTAACAATGATAATCATTATCACACAAAGCGAATTCTACTCTTTTTCCCCAGCGTTGGCAACGTTTTTTTGCGGACCGCCCAATTTCGGCGCAAAGTTTGTCCTGCTCGCGAACTGGCCCGCATACCTTAATCGTAGCCGCGTTTTCGTCATGCGCCCGATGCGTTTGCGCCGGCGGGAAAGGAGCTTCGGCAACGTGCGCGATTTCCAGCATATTTTCATCAGCATTATTATAGAAGCGTTTCCGTTCATCCTGCTCGGCGTCCTCGCGTCCGCCGTGCTGCAGGTGTTCGTGTCCGACCGGCTGATCGCGCGGCTGACCCCGCGCAACCCCGTCGCCGGCGTGCTCTTCGGCTGCCTGCTCGGGCTGCTGCTGCCGCTATGCGAGTGCGGCATGATTCCGATCGTCCGGCGGCTCATCCGGAAGGGCATGCCGCCCTACATCGGCATGGTGTTCATCTTCGCGGGTCCGGTTCTCAATCCGATCGTATTCGCCTCCACCCTGGGCGCGTTCGCCGCCGAGCCTGCGATCGCCTATGCCCGGATGGGCCTCGCCTTCTTCGTCTGCCTGCTGCTCGGCTTCGCGCTGTACGCGTTCATGAAGCGCAATCCGCTCAAGTTGGGCCTGCACTCCTTCGTCTCGCCCGGCCGCCGGCCGGACGGCGATTACCAGTACAACCACGGCCGTGCGAACGGCGGCGTCGCGGAAAGGGTTCAAGCGACGTTCACGCACGCGTCGGAGGAATTCTTCGATATCGGCAAATATCTGATCATCGGCGCTTTCGTCGCCGCGCTCGCGCAGTCGTACGCCGATCCGGATCTCCTGACGGCCGTCGCCGGCTCGCCCGCGCTGGCCTCGCCGTTCATGATGGCGGCCGGCTTCGCGCTGTCGCTCTGCTCGACGTCCGACGCGTTCGTCGCCTCGTCGTTCCACGGCGTCTTCGGGCCCGGCGCGCTGCTCGCGTTCCTCGTGTTCGGCCCGATGGTCGACGTCAAGAACGTCCTGCTGCTCTTCTCCGCCTTCCGCAGCCGCACGATCGTCGGCATCATCGCGTTTCTGATCGCCGCGGTCTGGATCGGATCGCTGCTGACGGAGAAACTCGTATTCGGATCCTGAATCCCATGCACCTAATGAACCGCGCGAATCCCGCGCATCCCGAAGAAGGAGGTCATGCGCCATGCCGCCCTTGTCGACCCGGCAGCGAAGAACGATCGCGCATCATTTGATCCGGTGCTGCATCCTCGCCGCCTTCGGCTTCTACATCGTCTTCCTGACGCGCGCCGGCGCTCTCGTCCGCTACGTCGAGCCGAATCTTGCCACGGCCGTCAAGCTGTCCGCGATCGGCCTGTTCGCGACGGCCATCTACCAGCTTCACGCCGCGCTCCAGGAATGGCAGGGCACCTCGGCCGCCGCCTGCGACTGCAACCACGAGCCGCCCGCTTCCCTGGCCGCCAACTTGCTCGTCTACGGGCTGTTCCTGCTTCCGCTCGCGCTTGGCTTCGCGTTCTGAGCTGCCAATAATTACATCGCGATCCGGAGCGGCGCCGCCGAATAAACGCTTCCAGCGCACCCATACTAAGGGTACGCGAAGGAGGTGAAGACGAATGGCGAACAACCGCAGCAGCAACTCCCTGCTCGTCCCGCAATGCAACGCGGCGCTCGATCAAATGAAATACGAGGTGGCCCGCGAAATCGGCGTGTCGATCCCGCAAGACGGGTATTACGGCATGATGGCGACCCGCGACGCCGGCGCGCTCGGCGGAAACATCACGCGCAGACTCGTGCAAATGGCGGAAATGCAGCTTGCAGGAAGAGCTTCCCGGTAACGGCCAAGCGATGTTCCTCCAAGCCAACCGCATCATAGAGACGAAAAAAGCTGCCCCATGAGCCGAGGCAGCTTCTTTGTTATGTATGAAGGCGCGGTCAAGGCGCGTCGCGCAGGGTTTGCGGCCCGTGCTTCGGCGTATACCGGAACATGCCGATCGCCAGATTGTAATTGCTTTCGAAGAGAATGCCGGCCGTCCAGGCGCCCGACCGGACCGAGAAATCGTACATGATCTCCCCGTGCGTCCAGCTGCGCTTCAGCTTGATGGAATCGACCGCCATCTGGCGGAACGCCTGCACCTGCTCGCGCGTCATCCCCTGCTCCGCCGGCCCGATCCGTCCGTTTTTGCTTTCGATGGGGTTATGGCGAACGCCGTACTTCCCGACGACATTGTTGCGGATTTGAATGATTACGGTTCCCGCCAACGAATGAAGCAGTTCGTCTTCCAACTGTCTAAACACGAAATCGATTTGCCGAGATAAAGGCATTGCCTCCAGATTCACTATTCCCGCCTCCGTCGTCTGTTTTAGATGAATTTTCCATCTCATCCAATGGTCCCATTATAGGACAACATTCCCAATCTTACAACAGTTTTTTACAAATACCTTACAGCTATTTCGGTTCTTTCGACACCTGACCCTGAACATATTACAGTACTTTCGACATGAGTCGATCGAATCGAACCGGTTTAGACGAATATAGACAAAAAGCACTGCAATGCTATAATAGGATTATTCCAAAATTAGGAGGAGCGAGCCTCATGCCATGGTTCTCTTCATTATCGATTCGTAATAAACTGCTGACGGGCTGCTACGCCATCGTCGCGCTGTTCGCGATCGCCTTGCTGCTCGGATTGGCGATTACCGGCGGCAGCATGCTGCTCGGCCTCTGCATCGTCGCGATCGCCGCAATCGTCGCGTATCCGCTTGTGCGCGTGATGGAGACAGCGCTTACATCTTCCATCCAGGACATGACGTCCATCGCGTTCGGCATCGCCAAGGGCGACTTCACGCAGAAGGTAGACGTATCCTCCTCTTCGCTCGGCGAGCTCGGGCATTCGTTCAACAGCATGGTGGACAAGCTGCGCGACATCTTGAAGGAAACCTCGACGATCTCGCGCGTCGTCAACGATACGAGCCGCAGCATTTTCGATAAAAACGTCGAGCTGAAGCAGGTTATGGAGCAGGTTGCCGCGTCGGCCGGCGAGCTGGCGACCGGAGCGGGCGAAATCTCCGAGGACGTCGGCGACATGGCCGAATCCATCCGCGAGATCGAAGACAAGGTCGGCGCCTACGCCCACGCGACGCAGGAGATGAACGCGCGCTCCGAGCAGACGCTCGGCCTCGTCGCCCGCGGCCGCCAGGCCGTCGACAGCCAGGCGCAGGGCATGACGCGCAACATCGAGGCGACGGCGCAGGTCGCGGCCACGATCGAGGATCTGGCGCGCAAGGCGCAGGGCATCTCGTCCATTACGCGCACGATCTCCGACCTGGCGGAACAGACGAACCTGCTGTCGCTGAACGCCTCGATCGAAGCGGCCCGCGCCGGCGAGCACGGCCGCGGCTTCGCCGTCGTCGCGCAGGAGGTCCGCAAGCTGGCCGAAGAATCCACTTCCTCCACGAAGGAAGTCTTCACGCTCGTCCGCGACATCGACGCCGGCGTGCGGCAGGCGATCGCGAACATCAAGGTCAACGAAGAAGTCGTGCAGCTGCAGATGCACATGCTGCGGGATTCCGAGCACGTCTTCTCGGAGCTTGTCGGGAGCGTCGAGTTCATCACGGCCGAGATCGCCCGCTTCTCCGCCGAGAGCGACGCGATGCTCGAAAGCGCGCGGAAGATTTCCGAAGCGATTCAGAGCATCTCGGCTATCACGCAGCAGTCCGCGGCCGGTACGGAGCAGGTGTCCGCCGCCATGAACGAACAGATCGGCTCCGTCCAGGCGGTCGTCTCCGAGACGGAGAAGATGCAGCAGATCGTCATGCAGCTGCAGCGCACGATGTCGATATTCAAAATCTAATCCGCGTCCGCCCGCAACATCCCTGACGTCCCGCACCCGCGACGCGGAAAAAGCCGCCCCCGGTCTAAGCCGGGGGGCGGCTCTTTCGTCTGCTTGCTTATCGTGCCGGGACGCGCGCGTCTGCCTGCGTGACTTTACGTTACTCGCGCAGCTCTACAGCCCTTTGCCGTATTCGTAGCCGATCGCGCCCAAGAACGCGCGCGCCAGCACGGCGTGGCCGATCTGGTTCGGGTGGACGCGGTCCCAAGCGAGCGTGCCGGCGTAGAGATGCTCCAGCACGGCATTGAACGCCGCCTGCGTGTCGACGAACAGCGTGCCGTACTTCTCGGCCACGCGCTTGACGGCCGCGCCGTAGCGGTCCATTTGCGCCCGCATGAGGTCGTTCTCGTTCGATTCGATATAGAACGGCGTCATCAGCACGAGCCCTTTCAGCTGCGGCAGCGTCGCCGCGACGAGCGATTCCAGCGTCGCTTCGTACTCGTCCAGGTACACGTGCGATTCCTTGATCGTCGGCGAATCGAACTGCCGCCAGACGTCGTTCGTGCCGATCATGACCGACAGCCAGTCCGGTTTTAGGTCCGTCACGTCGGTCTGCCAGCGTTCCTTGAGATCGCGCACGTTGTTGCCGCCGATCCCCATGTTCGTCACGCGAATGCCGCGCTCGGGGTAGGCCGCCGAGATCAGGGCGTCGACGAGGCCTACGTAGCCTTTGCCGATCGCGTCGAACAAGCCTTCCCCGACCGGTCTCGCCCGGCCGCAGTCGGTGATGGAATCGCCGATCATGACCAATCTTTCGTTATTGCCGATAAGCATGCCGCGTCAGCCTCCTCTTAATAATCGCCCAGGAAGAATCGAATCGTCTTGTCGTTGAAGCCCGGCAAGCCTTCGTGGCCGAAGTCCGGGTAAATCTCCAGCCGCTTCGGCGCGGTGATCTTGTTGTACGCGGCGAATTGCGTCGACGGCGGGCAGATCGTATCCATGAGGCCGACGCCCATCATCACCTCGCCCCGGATGCGGTTCGCCAAATGCTGAATGTCGATGTAGCCGAGCTTCGTGAAGATCTCGTCCTCCCGCTTATGCTGCGGATCGAAGTGGCGGAAGTACGTGCGCAGCTCCGCGTACGCGTCCTTGGCCAGGTCCATTTGCCATACCCGGCGGTAGTCGCTCAGGAACGGGAACACCGGCGCCAGCTTCTTGACGCGCGGCTCAAGCGCCGCGCAGGCGATCGTCAAAGCGCCGCCCTGCGAGCCGCCCATGGCATAGACGCGCTCCGGATCCACTTCGGGGCTGCCGAGCGCGATGCCGGCCAGCTGCGCGCAATCCAGGAAAACGTGCCGGAACAGCAGCTCGTCCGGATGATCGTCCAGCCCGCGGATGATATGGCCGTTCAGCGTCGTGCCCGTTACGCCCCCGCCGTCCTGGGAATATCCGCCCTGTCCGCGGACGTCCAGCGCGAAGATGGAGAAGCCGAGCGACACGATGCCCAGCTTGTCCGTCCAGTCGCCGGCGTTGCCGCTGTAGCCGTGAAATTGGACGACCGCCGGATGCGGCCGTTCCGCAAGGCGCGGACGCGCGTACTTGGCATGAATCCGCGCGCCCCGGACGCCCGTGAAATATAAATCGAAGCATTCGGCCGACGGCGTCTGGAATTCGCTCGGCACGAGCTCGACCGCGGCATCGACGGCGCGCATCTCCGCCAGCGCCCGTTCCCAGTAATCGTCGAAATCGGCTGGCCTCGGATTAAGTCCTGAATACGTTTGCAATTCCTTGAGCGGCATATCGATCGTTGGCATCGGAACGCTATCCCCTTTTTCGCGTGATCGGTTCCTTCTCATGTTACGTCTTCAATGCAACGCTGTAAAGTGCCGATTCCGATTTTCGTGAATGCGCGATTACGCAGGCGGGCAAAATGACATCATGAAGGAGGGACGGCCATGCGAAGATGGGGGGAAGCGCGAAAAGCGCTGCTGCTGGCGGCATGCTTGCTGCTGGCCGCGTCCGCGGGGGCGGAGCCGGCAAGCGGCAAGCGGTCCGCCGCGGCGGGAAGCGAATACCGTCCTCAAGCGCAGCATCCGTCCGAAGAGACCGGCGCCTTCTCCGGCGCCCAGCGCCCCAAGAAGAAGAAGCCCGCGATTTCGTGGGTGGCGCTGCAGCAGCGCTACCCCGGCGCCTTCGTCATCGGCGGCTCCCGGCGCTTCCGCCGGGTCGCGCTGACGTTCGACGACGTGCCGGATCCCCGTTACACGCCGCAGGTGCTCGAGACGCTGGCGCGCTACAAGGTCCGGGCGACGTTCTTCGTCGTCGGCCAGCGCGCGGCCGCCCACCCCGCGATCGTGCGGCGGATGCAGCGGGAAGGCCACATCATCGGCAATCATTCCTTGAACCATCCCGTCTTCTCGCGGATCTCGCAGTACGCCATGCAGCAGCAGGTGCTGCGGACCGACTGGATTCTCCGGCCGCTCGTCGGCTACAGCCCGAGATTCGTCCGTCCGCCGTACGGCGAGATCACGCCGGCGCAGGTGGAATGGCTGAGCGGCAAGGGCTTTACCGTCGTCAACTGGGACGTCGACTCCGAAGACTGGCGAAGCATCGACAGCGGCGCCATTCTCATCAACATCAAGCGGACGCTGCAGCCCGGCTCGATCGTCCTGCAGCATGCCGGCGGCGGCACGGGGCAGGATCTGTCCGGCACGATCGCGGCGCTGCCGCGCCTGATCAAGCTGCTGCGGAGCAAAGGCTACGCGATCGTGACGCTGCCGGAGCTGCTCGGCCGTCCGGCGGCCCGCCGGCTGCCCTGAGCGGGCCGTACGGCTCGCTTTCGCCGAGCCCCCCGCGCACGGAGACGATTGTCGCGCTGCCCGCGAAGCGCGACCGCGAACGAATAAACGCAAGCACAAAAAACGGCAGCCCCCCGGGCTGCCGTTTATCGTCGTGCGATTATTATTTATTGAGAATGAAGACCTTGACGTTCTGGAACCCGAACTCGCTGGCTTGCTTCTGCGATTGCGGGACGAAAATATCGATTCGGTTGCCGGAGATGGCGCTGCCCTGGTCGGACGCGACCGCGAGCATGCCGCCGGCCGGCAAACCGCCATGGTCGTAGCCGGTGATATACACTTTGGTTCCCATCGGAATGACTTCGGGATCGACCGCGATCGTTCCGAGCTTAAGCGGATTGCCGAAGTAGTCGACGGGGCCCCAGCCGTTCTCGGAAGCCGCTGCCGTATAGGCGCTTGCTTTGACCGTCTTGACGTCCGAGTAGACGTACGACTTGCCGTTCACCGTCACGCGGTCGCGCTGCGGCTTTCTGGCGACCGATGGCTTGACGGTCGTTTTCTTGACAGTCGTTTTCTTGACGGCCGTCTTCGTGGCTTTCGAAGCGGTCGCTGCCGCTTTCTTCGCCGGCGCTTTCTTGGCCGCCTTCGGAACGGATTGCTTCGCCTCGGCCGCCGGGGCTTTCTTCGCAATGGCAGCTTTGGCTTCCTGCTTCAGGACGCGCGCAGGACCCGCGGTCTTCACTTTCTCGGCCGCCGGGATGACCAGCATCAAGCCGTCGTAGATGTTGCCGGCTTCCACGAACGGGTTTGCCTGCTGCAGCAGATCGACGCTGACGCCGAACTTTTGGGACAGCCTCCAGAACGTGTCGTCGTTCTGTGCTTTGTACGTGCCTTCCGCGTGCGCGGCTGCGCTTTGGGCGAAAATGACGAGGCCGAGCGCGGCGGCCACGATGCCCTTCTTCCAATGATGACGATTCATGTTGTCGGTTGCCTCCTTAGGATTTACGGTCGCATGCCCGGAAAGCAGGCATAAGAACGTCATTACGAAGAGGACAGATCCGCCGAGCGAGTGCGGAACGAAGACGCCATCTTCGCATGCGGCCTACGAGGTTAGTTGTCGGATTCGGGTCGAGGAGTTCGACCCTACGCGCGGAACGCGCGATTCACCCCAGCGCCAAAAGCGCGGTGAACCCGTCATGTGATACGCATCAGATGACGGGAACGGAGCAACGTGACTTGCTCCCAAAAGATCCCCCGTACGAGTTATCGTTTCGGCTCGCGTAATAGGATAACACAGCTGCTTCGGCCAACCTACCGGTAAATTCGCCCAGCAGGCCGGACCGGCGCATCGTTTCACTCGTTTTTGGGCAAGGAAATCGTCACCGTCGTGCCTTTGCCGTGGGCGCTGGCGATGTCGATCTTGCCGCGGTGGCCTTCGATGATGCGGTAACAAATCATGAGGCCGAGCCCCGTTCCGCCGTCCTTCGTCGTGAAGAACGGGCCGCCGAGCAGGGGCAGCTGCTCTTCCGGAATGCCGACGCCCTGGTCCTCGATCGACACCGCGATGTCCCGGCTCCCGGCCGACGTCAGCCGGATGGCGACGGTTCCGCCCTGCGGCATCGCCTCGATCGCGTTCTTGAGCACGTTGACGAACACCTGCTTGAGCTGATTCTCCTCGCAGAGGAGCTCCGCCGCTTCGGCGTCGTAGCTGGCGGACAGCTGCACGTTGTTCATGATCGCCTGCGTCTCGAGCAGCGTCAGCACGCTTTGGATCGTCTTGATCAGGTCGTGCCGGCGGAACTGGTTCGCCTGCGGCTTGGCGAGCGCCATGAATTCCTGCACGATGGCATTGATCCGGTCCAGCTCCACGAGCATGATGTCGAAATAATCGTGGTAGCTGTTGATCCTCGTTTTGAGAAATTTGGAAAATCCGATCAGAGACGTAAGCGGGTTGCGAATCTCGTGCGCGATGCCGGCCGCCATCTGGCCGACGACCGACAGCTTCTCGGATTGGATGAGCGCCTCCTCTTCCCGCTTCCGGTCGCGGATATCGCGGAAGACGCTCTGCACGACCGTCCCTTTGCCCGGATAGTCGCGGATGCGGGTGCTCGAGACTTCGACGTCGATGATCTCGCCCGCGGCGCTCACCAGCTTCGACTCCTCGAACTCGTTGGGCTCGTCCGTTCCCAGAATCGCCTTCAGGCGGTGCCACGCCTTCTCGCGGACGTCCGGATGGAGGTAATGGCTTACGAACGGCCTCGCCAGCAGCTCCGCTTCCGTCACGCCGAGCAGGCGCAGTCCGGCTTGGTTGGTGAAGATGACCGTATCGCCGTCATGCACGAAGATCGGCTCCGGCAAATATTTGATGAGCCGGCGGTAGCTCATGGAATCGGGGTGAAGATCGTTCTCCTCCGGTTCCTTGCGCCCGATCGTCCGGAGCGTAAGCGTTCGTTTTAACTTCGAAGCAAGCACGCGATTGCAGTAAACGGCTTTGCGCCTCATGGTCCGATCCATCCCCCGAAACGAGTCTCTTAGGCTTAATTCGCTTCGGATTCGCCAAACCCTGCGACATTAAAAACAATTAATGTTGCGCCATTCCCTTCGTCAGGACGACGATGCCTTCGCCGAAGATCGGCAGGATGCGGTCGAGCAGGATGGCCGTCGGCTCCGTATGGCCGGCATACGTGCTGACGAAGCCCTGGATATAGTAGAACAGCACCCGTGCCCGGTTCGTCGCGGCCTCGCCGCTCTCGCCGCCTTCCGCCTCGGCGGGAGGGACGACCCGATTCAGCGAATCGCGCATCGTCGCGAACAAGCGGTTGCGGATGACGTTGATTTCGAGCGCCGGCGCCGGATCGTCGACCCGTACGGAACCGGACATGAACAGGACCGTATGCAGGCTGCCGCTGCTCAGGCAGAAGACGACGTAGCGGCCGCACACCGCCTTCAGGCGTTCCAGCGGCGACGCGTCCGCCTTCTCCAATTCCTCACGGAAGCCGCGCTCGAGCTCCAGCAGCGACGGAATGGCGATATGCTGCAGCAGCTCCTCCTTGTTCTTGAAATACAAATAGATCGCCGTATGCGAGCACCCCGCCCGCTTCGCGATTTCGCGCATCGTCACGTGCTCGTAGCCCTTCTCGGCGAACAGTTCGGCCGCGGATTGGCGGATCGCCGCCTTCATGTCTTCGGTCATTTGCTTTCTTCGCGTCGTCGTCATCGTTTGCGACAAGCCCCCTTTTATTTGCTAACCAGTGGTTATATCATAAACGGCGCCTCTCGAAATGTAAAGAAAGGCGGCCCCGGAAGGGCCGCCTTTGGCGTAAAGCGCGGTTATAAGCGTTTAGTTCGTGAATTCCTGTACCCATTCGCCGTTGTAGTACGCCACGCCGATTTTGCCGTAGTGGCTGCCCAGGATGTTCGCCTTGTGGCCGGCGCTGTTCATCCAAGCCGTCATGACTTCCTGCGGCGTGCGCTGGCCCTTGGCGATGTTCTCGCCGGCGTAAGAATAGTTCACGCCGTAGGCACGCATCATATCGAATGGCGAACCGTAAGTCGGGGAGTTATGGTCGAAGTAGTTCTTGGCGTACATGTCTTTCGCTTTGTCCATGGCGACCTTCGTCAGCAGCGCGTCGGATTTCAGCGCGGGCAGACCCGCGTTCGCGCGCTCCTTGTTCACGAGCGTCACGACTTGCGAAGCGAATTGGCTCTTGTCCGTCGTGCTCGTGCCCGTGCCCGTGCTTGGGTTCGCGGTCGTGCCCGTCCCTGCGTTCGTGCCTGTGCCCGTGCCCGTATTCGAGCCCGTGCCCGCGTTCGAATTCGATCCCGCGTTCGTTCCCGTGCCCGTACCCGTGCTTGGGTACCATCCGCCGGATGTAGGCACTTTCACGATAATGCCCGGCCAAATCACGTTCGGGTTGGCGATGGACGGATTCGCGCCGATGAGCGCCTTTAGGTCGATGCCGTATTGTCGGGCGATTTGATAAAGCGTGTCGTTGCTCGTCACTTTATACGTTACGGAAGCGTTCGGAGCCGCTGCCTCCGCTTTGTTCAGCGCTGCGCCTCCAAGCGCGATCAGTCCTGCCGCGAGAACGCTTGCGACGCCTACGCGAAACGGTTGCATGTTCATGAAATGATCCTCCTCATGTGCTAAAGTGTTGCCGGCCTTCCGACGCCACCCATGGTAACACGGGAGTAACCTCATGATAACCCCATAAAATCTTCCAGCATGACCTTAATCAAGGCGGGAATCGGGACGGGGATCAGGACTGCAAATAGTAATGCGGCAGCGCTTCGTCGTCCACGTAATCGAGGCTGTCCGCCTTCTTCAGGTTGCATTCCGCGCAGGCGCAGACGCAGTTGGCCGGCGTGGACAAGCCGCCCTTGGACTTCGGCAGCACATGGTCGATCGTGTCTCCGTAATTGCCGCAATACCGGCAGACGTAATCGTCCCGCTGCAGCACGAGAATCCGAAAATCGGCCTTCGTGTACAGCTTGTGGATGAGGCCGGGATGAATGATGCCCGCCGCGCCTTCCTCCACCATCCGGACGGCCATTTCCGTCGGAATTTCCGTCGACCAGCGCTTGCCCGTCTCGCGGCGGCCGCGCAGCCGGATCATGCCGCGGCCGCGGTCGTTCAAGAGCGACGTCTTGAACGAGAAATTGCCCTTTACGGGATGGATGACCCGGTTCGGCGGACGCCGGCCTCCGCCGGACGCCGCCTCGGCATCCCGCCCGGCCTGCCGCTTCGCCGCCTTCCCGCGGCGGCGCTTGCGCTTCCGCTTGCGCAGCGGCGCTTGCTCGGCCGCCGCGTCGCCGGTCCCCGCCGCCG
>NZ_JAGGDJ010000090.1 GCF_017652985.1 Paenibacillus artemisiicola | reverse complement strand
TGGCGCGCCGGCGCGAAGCCCGCGCCGCTGCGGCGATTCCGCGAGCGGCTTCGGCGGCGGAGCGGCCTCCGCGCGAGGCGGGAAGCGGCCGGAAACATATACGGTTGGACCAAGCGTTCCACAATCTCTTCGTCATCATACTCAGCCTTTAACCTGCAATATTGGATTCTGAAACTGTTCGCTTTCCGCCCCCCGATCTCCTTGTGGCAAATACTTGAACGGACGAGAATCAGGTCCAACGTCCCGGTTGAATCGCCGCATTCAACGATATGTATGCGCCGCGCGCACGGCTTACGTTTAAAGATTGCATGAACCCGTCCCGCGCGGCAAAAAACCCTCCGCCCCGATGCCGTGCCGGGTGTGGGAGGGTTTTTGTCGGGGGCGCCGCCGGACCTCGGCCAGAGAACGGCCGGACCTTGCCGCGGGCCGCCCGCGCCGGGGCTAGCCCTGCTGCACGAACAAGTCGCTCATGATCGCGAAATGCCCGTTGATCCAGTCCAGCGCCGGACCCGGCACGATGCCGAGCGCGACCGTCGCGGCCGCGCACAGCCAGATGACGATGCCGCTCGGCACCGGCACCCGGACGAGCGCTTCGCTCGTCGATCGCATGAACATTTGGCGGATCAGCCCGAAGTAGAAGTAATACGAGATGACGCTGCTCGCGACCATTATGGCGGCGATCCAATAGTCTTTGGACTGGGCGGCGCCAAGGAGGATGAACAGCTTCCCGAAGAACCCGCCCGTGACCGGCAGGCCGGCAAGGGAGAGCAGGAAGACCGTCATCGCCGCGGCCGTCCAGGGCGCGCGGTAGTACAAGCCCGCGAAGCCGCCGATCTCGTCGTGGCCGGCCGACTTGGCGATGACGCCGATGACGGCCAGCGCGCCGATCGTCATCAAGAGATATGCCGCCAGGTAGAAGACGAACTCGCCGAAGCCCGATGCGTGCATGCCTTTGATGGCGAGCCCGATCGGGACGAGCAGATAGCCGGCGTTGGCCACGCCCGACAGCGCGATGAGGCGCTTGACGTTGTACTGCCGCAGCGCCATGGCGGAGCCGACGAGCATCGCGGCGGCCGCCAGCACGAGCAGCGCGAGGAAGACGTCGTTCGTGAGCGGCTTCCCCGGCGAGGACGCGAAGAACGCGAGATTATAGATGATCCGGAAGAGGACGGCGAACGCGGCTCCCTTCGAGACGACCGCCAGGAAGGCGGTGACCGGCGTCGGCGCGCCCTGATAGACGTCCGCCGCCCAGTAGTGGAACGGCGCCGCCGCGATCTTGATGCCGAACCCGACGATGAGGAAGAAGAACGCCACGTACAGGATGGCGGGATAATCGATCGCGTGGTCCTTCAAGCCTTGGGCGATCGCGCCCAGGTTCGTCGCGCCCGTGATGCCGTACAGGTACGACATTCCGAACAGGATGACCGCCGAGGAGATGCCCCCCTGCACCACGTACTTGAACGCGGCTTCGACCGACTGGGCGACATGCTTGCGGATGCCGACGAGCACGTACGTCGTGATGCTGAGCAGCTCGAGCCCGATATACAGCGTGATCATATCGCCCGAGGACGCCATGATCATCGCGCCGCAGACGGCGGGCAGCAGCAAGTAATAGAATTCTCCGCGGTCCGGAATGTCCGAGCGCTTGACCGTGCCGAGGCTCATCAGCACGATGAACGCCGTCGCGACCAGGAAGACGATCTTGAGCAGGCTCGAGAAATAGTCGATCCGGTAGCTGTCCGCCATGAGGCGGACGACGCCGCCGCCGGCCGGTTTGTCCGTCAGCTCGGCGAGCCGCCAGACGACGAAGCCGAGCGAGGTCAGCAGGCCGGCGAGGGTGATCCATCCCGTCGCCGCGCGCCGCGGCAGGAACAGGTCGAACACCGCCAGCCCGATCGCGAAGACGATGAGTATCCATTCCGGGGCCAGATAGGCCGCATCGCTCCAGGAGAGCGACTGCAGTTGTTGTGTCGCGTCCATCGTCCTACCTCCCCGCCTTATCGGATAGCTGCTGCAGCAGCGCGTCGAAGCCGTGCTTCATCGGTTCCGTCACGACGGCCGGGTAGATCCCGATCAGGACGATGAACGCGACCAGCGCGATCATCGGCACCGCCTCGACGAGCCGCACGTCCCGCACGGCGGTCAGCCGCTCCGGGAGCGCGCCGAACGTGATGCCGAGCACGCTGCGCAGCACGTACACCGCCGTCAGGATCACGCCCAGCACGGCCAGGCCCGCGAGCACCCGCTGCGTGTCGAACGCGCCGAGCAGCGAGAGAAACTCGCCGACGAAGCCGGACAAGCCCGGCAGCCCGAGCGAGGCCATGCCCGCCGTCAGCAGCACGCCGCTCAGGAACGGCATGCTGCGTGCCAGGCCGCCGAGATCCTTCAGCTCCGTCGAACCGGCGCGTTCGTGGATGCTGCCCACGAGCAGGAACAGCAGCGCGGAGATCAAGCCGTGCGAGACGAGCTGGACGACGGCGCCGTGCAGGCCGATCTCGTTCAGCGACGCGATGCCGAGCAGCACGATGCCCATGTGGCTGATCGACGAATACGCGAGCACGAGCTTGAATTCCTTCTGCACGAGCGCGAGCACCGCGCCGTACAGGATGTTGACGACCCCGAGAATCGCGAGCACCGTCGCCCAATCCTTCGTCTGGACCGGGAACAGGAAGACGCCGAACCGGAGCAGGCCGTATGCCCCCATCTTGAGCAGAACCCCGGAGTGGATCATGACCACCGAAGGCGGCGCTTCCGCGTGGACCTTCAGCATCCACGTATGGAACGGGAACACCGGCAGCTTGATGCCGAACGCGATCAGGAGCAGCAGGAAGATCGCCCAGCGCATCCGTTCGGACAAGTACAGCGGATTATCCGTCCCCTGCGCCTGCTCCGGCGACACATTGACGTAGGCGTCCGGACTCGCCATATTCGCGCCGATGACCTCGTAGCTGCCGCTGTAGGACAAATGGGTTTCCTGCTTCTCCGGCAGCTGTTCCGCCCGGAAGCCCGCCGTCGCGACGAGCAGGACGAAGGCCACCAGCATGATCGCGGAGCCGATGCCGTTGTAGATCAGGAATTTGTTCGCGGCCCGCTCCCGGTTCATGAAGCCCCAGATGCCGATCAGGAAGAACATCGGAATGAGCGTCATTTCGAAGAAGACGAAGAACAGGAAGACGTCCCGGGCCAGGAAAACCCCGATCATCCCGACCTCCAGTACCAGGAACCAGCTATAGAAGGCTTTCCACCGCTTCTTCACGTGCACGGACGCGAGCGCCGCCATGAACCCGACGATCGTCGTCAGCAGCAGCAGCGGCATGGAGAGTCCGTCCACGCCTAGATGGTATTGAAATTGCATCGTGTACGAGCTGACGTCGCCGACCGCTTCCTTGTTGAGCGAAGCCGAAATCCAGGTGGCCGTCTCCTCGAAGGCTTTGCCGCCCTGGGCGCCGTCGTAGCCGGCGTACAGCCAGAACGAGAGCAGCAGCGGGAGCGCCGTCGCCGCAATGGCGACGATCTTGATCCACCGGCTGTTCTGCTTCGGCAGGAACAGCAGCGCGAGGAGGCCGAGCAGCGGCGAAAACGTAATGAGCGTCAAAATCGGAAGATCCGCGAGCATTACCAGAACCTCCTTAACGCGATAGCCGCGATGAGGATGATGAGTCCGAATACGGTGACGAGCCCGTAGGTCTGAAGCTGACCGTTCTGCAGCCGCGTGCCGCCGCGGCCGACCAGGAAGGCCGCGCCGCCGAACGCCCGCACGAGGCCGTCGACCACGAATTCGTCCATGATGCTCAGGAGCCCGCCGAACGCCCGCAGCGGACGGACGATCGCCGCCTCGTAGAACTCGTCGACGTAATATTTGCGCTCCAGCAGCCGGGTGAGCCAAGGCGCCCGCGACGAGACGAAATCCCGCGCGATCATGCCCTTGACGAACACGAGCCAGCCCACGTACAGGCCGAGCAGGCCGATGGCCGCCGAGATGACCATCACGAGGCCGCCGCCGCCGTTCTCCCGCTCCGCGCCGTCCGTCAGCCAGGCGCCGAGCGTGTCGTTCCACGGCGTCTGCACGAAGCCCGCGACGACCGCGAGCACGGCCAGCACGACGAGCGGCACCGTCATCGACGGCGGCGATTCGTGCGCGCCCCGCTCGCCCTTGGGCTTGCCCATGAAGACGAGGAAGAACAGCCGCGACATGTAGAAGGCGGTGAAGAACGCCGCGACGACGCCGATCACGAACAGCCCCGGCTTTTCGTGGTACGCGATGTTCAGGATCATGTCCTTGGACCAGAAGCCCGAGAACGGCGGAATGCCGGAGAGCGCCAGCGTGCCGATGCCGAACGTCCAGGCGGTGATTTTCATCTTGGACCCGAGCCCGCCCATCTCCTGAATGTTCTGCGTATGTACGGCGTGGATGACGCTGCCCGCGCCGAGGAAGAGCAGCGCCTTGAAGAACGCGTGCGTGAACAGGTGGAAGATCCCGCCGGTCATCGAATTGAGGCCCAGCGCCATCATCATGTAGCCGAGCTGGCTGACCGTGGAGTACGCGAGCACGCGCTTGATGTCGTTCTGCGCCACGCCGATGGTGGCCGCGAACAGCGCGGTGAACCCGCCGATGTACGCCACGATGTCCATCGCCGTCTGCGAGGCCTGGAAGATATCGAACGTCCGCGCCACCAGATAGACGCCCGCGGCGACCATCGTCGCGGCATGGATGAGCGCGCTGATCGGCGTCGGGCCTTCCATGGCGTCCGGAAGCCAGACATGCAGCGGGAATTGGCCGGACTTGCCGACCGCGCCGACGAAGATCAGCACGGCGATCCACGTCGTGACGCTTGCCGCGATGACGCCGGAGCCGTTCTCGAACGCGTTGCCGATCCGCACGAAATCGAGCGCGTGGTCCGGCATGTACCAATAGAGCAGCAGGATGCCGAGCAAGAGGCCCGCATCCCCGATCCGCGTCACGATGAACGCTTTCTTCGCGGCCGCCTTCGCCGCCGGCTTAGTGAACCAGAACCCGACGAGCAGGAACGAGCAGACGCCGACGAGCTCCCAGAAGATGTACAGCGTCAGCATATTGTCCGCCAGCACGAGACCGAGCATGGAGAACGTGAACAGCGCGACGTAGCCGTAGAAGACGGATATTCGCTCGTCGCCCTTCATGTAGCCGGCCGAATAGACGTTGACGAGGAAGCTGACCGCCGTCACGACGACGAGCATCAGCGCCGACAGATTCGTCACCTCGTAGCCGGCTTTCAGCGTCACGCCGCCCATGTCGATCCAGTCGAAGGCGTATTGGTAGTAGCTCGCGCCGTCCCGCATATGCTCGGCCAGCACCAGCAGCGCGACGACGAGTCCCGCCAAGGAGCTGATCGAGCCGATCGTCGCGCCGATCATGCGCGAGGAGCGCCCGAACGCAAGCAGCAGCAGGAACGCGACGAGCGGGAAGAGCGGGATGATCCAGGCCAACTGCGAAAAGGTCGTGTCCATGCGCGCTTACCTCCTCATCTCGTCGTAATCGTCCACGTTGACGGTGCCGCGCGCCCGGTACAGCGCGATCAGGACGGCGATGCCGACGGCCGCCTCCGCCGCCGCGACGGCGATGCTGAAGAGCGTGAACATTTGGCCCGTCAGCGAAGGCACGACGCCGTACTTGGAGAACGCGACCAGATTCAGATTGACCGCGTTCAGCATGAGCTCGATGGATAACAGGACGACGACGGCGTTCCGCTTCGTCAAGGCGCCGTACAGCCCGAGACAGAACAGAATCGCCGCCATCGTCAAATAGGAAGACAACATGTCAGTCCGCCTCCTTCTTGGCAAGGACGATCGCGCCGATGAACGCCACCGTCAGCAGCACGGAGACCAGCTCGAAGGGCACGACGTAGCCGGTGAACAGCGCCTGGCCGATCGCCATCGTGTTGTCCGCCGCCTGGCCGGCGGCCGGCGCCGGCTCGGGAAAGTCCGACTGGCGGATCGCGTAGAACAGAATGCCGAACAGCGCGAGCGCGCCGATCGCCGTCAACGTCTCGTGCGCCGTCCGCGGGCGCTCCTCGCCGGATTCCTGATGCTTCGTCATCATGATGCCGAAGATCATCAGGATCGAGACGGCGCCGGCGTAGATGAGCACCTGCACGAAGGCCAGAAATTCGGCGTCCAGCAGGATGAACATGCCCGCGATGCCGATGAACACGGCGGCCAGCGACACCACCATGTGCACGACCTTCGCGAAGCTGACCATGAGCACCGCGCCGCTGATGATCAGGACGGAGAAAACGAAAAAGGCGACAAATTCGCCGCTGAAGTTAAACTGGAACATGCGCTATTTCGCTCCTCCCTTGGCCGCGGCGGGAGCGCCGATGTTGTTGTTGTCCTGGCGCACGTGCGTATTGTTGTCGTCCAGCCAGCGCATGTCTTTGAACAGCTCGTCGCGGCTGTAGGCGGCCAGCTCGAAATTGCCCGTCATGACGATCGCTTCCGTCGGGCATACCTCCGTGCACAGGTCGCACAGGATGCAAATCTCGAAATTGATGTCGTACGTGTCGATGACCTTCCCCTTCTTCTCGGGATCCGGATTCGCTTTGCCCGTGAGCGTGATGCATTCCGTCGGGCAGACGCGCACGCATTGGTTGCAGACGATGCATTTGTCCGGCTCGAAATGCTGAATGCCGCGGAACCGGTCCGGCATGACGATGGGCACGTCGGGATAGGAGGTCGTCACTTTTTTGCTGGTCATGGAGCGCATCGTAACGCCAAGCCCTTTCAACAGACCTTTCATACCTTCTCCCTCCTCCAAGTTTTGTGCGGAGCCGTTGTCGGGGATCCCGGCAAGTAAAACAAAACTGCTTCGGAAGCTTATGCTTCGTTTTGCGCGGAGCCGTTGTCGGGGATCCCGGCAAATTGAACTATCCTGCTTCGGACGCGAACGCGAACGTGTAATGGAAGACGCGCGGTTACTTCACGAACAGCTCCATATATACCGCGGTCAGAAACACGTTCAGAATCGCCACCGGCAGCAGCACCTTCCATCCGAGCCCCATGAGCTGGTCGATCCGGATCCGCGGCAGGGTCGCCCGAATCCAGAATAGGAAGAAGACGATCGCCGCGAATTTCAGCAGGAACCAGATGATCCCCGGCACCCAGTCGAGGAACGGAAACGGCGCGTGCCAGCCGCCCAGGAAGAGCACCGTGGTGAGGGCCGCGATCGCGTAGACGTAGACATACTCCGTCAGCATGAAGAACGCGAAGCGGAAGCCGCTGTATTCGACGTGATAGCCGGCCACGAGCTCCGATTCCGCCTCCGGCAGGTCGAACGGCGTCCGGTTCAGCTCCGACACCGCCGCGATGATGAAGACGACGAAGCCGATGATCTGCGGGAGGAAGTTCCACTGCCAGAACCAGTCGCCCTGCTGCTCCGCGATGGAGCGCAGGTTCAGCGTGCCCGACAGCATGACGACGCCGACGACGGAGATGACGAGCGGCACCTCGTAGCTGATCATCTGCGCGGCGGAGCGCATGCCCCCGAGCAGCGCGTACTTGTTGTTGGACGACCAGCCGCCGAGGATGATCGCGATCGTCGAGATGCCCGACAGCGCCACGTAATAGAGCAGGCCGACGTTGATATCGGCGAAATACAGCTTCTGCGTATACGGAATGACCGCGAGCACCGCGAACGCCGGCACGTACGCCAGCGCGGGCGCGAGGATGAACAAGGCCCGGTCGGCCTTGCGCGGAATCGTATCTTCCTTAATAAGGAGCTTGAATATATCGGCGACCGTCTGCAGCAGCCCCCACGGGCCGACCCGGTTCGGGCCGATCCGGAACTGCATCCAGCCGATGACCTTCCGTTCGAAGAAAATCGCGTACGTCACGAAGCCGAGCACGACGAGGAGCAGAATGACGCCCCACAGGAAGAACAGGAGCGCGTGTCCCCAGGTCAGCGTTTCGTCCAGCCAAGCGCCCATCAGCAGTCGACCTCCCCGACGACAATATCGATGCCGCCCAAAATCGTAATGAGGTTCGTCATCGTCTCGCCGACGAGCAGCTTCGGCAGGATTTGCAAATTGACGAACGACGGGCGCCGGAACTTCAGCCGGTATGGCTCCGCCTTGCCTTTGGAGACGATATGGCAGCCGATCTCGCCGCGCGGCGATTCGATGCCGACGTAGAGCTCGCCGGCCGGCGGCCGGATGACGCGGGGCACCTTGCCCATGACGTCGCCCGGGCCGGGGAACTGCGCCACCGCCTGCTTCAGGATGCGCAGCGACTGGCGGATCTCCTCGAGCCGGATGTTGTACCGGTCGAAGCAGTCGCCGTTACGGCCGAGCGGCACGTCGAATTCGAAGCGCTCGTACAGGCTGTACGGCTTGTTTTTGCGCAAGTCCCAGTTGACGCCCGTAGAACGCAGGTTCGCGCCCGACAGGCCGAAGCCGATCGCGGTGTCCGCGTCGTAGCGCCCGACGCCCTTGATCCGGGCGAGGAAAATCTCGTTGCCGCTGACGAGCCGGTCGTATTCGTCCAGCTTGCCTTCCATATAGGGGATGAAGTCGCGCACCTGCTCGATCCAGCCCGGCGGAGCGTCCCACTTCACGCCGCCGACGCGCATGTAATTGTACGTCAGCCGCGCGCCGCACAGCTCGTTGAACAGGTTGATGATGATCTCGCGGTCGCGAAAGGCAAAAAGAAACGGGCTCATCGCCCCGATGTCGAGCAGGTACGTGCCCCACCAGACGAGATGGCTGGCGACGCGCTGCAGCTCCATGACGATCAGCCGCATGAACTCCGCGCGCTCCGGCACCTCGAGGCCCATCATTTTCTCGACGGCGTGGCAGAGCACGTAGTTCGTCGTCATCGCGGACACGTAGTCCATCCGGTCGGTGTACGGGATGATTTGGGTATAATTCAATTCTTCCGCGAGCTTCTCCGTCCCCCGGTGCAGATACCCCATGACCGGCGTCGCTTCCGTGATCACTTCGCCGTCGAGCTTGACGATGATCCGGAACACGCCGTGCGTGCTGGGATGCTGGGGACCGACGTTAAGCAGCAGTTCTTCGGTACGAATCACGGCTCGTCACACCTCCGGGTCCAACGGTTCGTAATCTTTGCGCAGCGGGTGGCCTACCCAATTGTCCGGCATCATGATGCGCCGCAGATCCGGATGGCCGGGGAAATCGATGCCGAGCAGGTCGTAAATCTCGCGCTCGTTCCAGTTGGCCGTCGCCCAAACGGGGACGACCGACGGCACCGAGGGCGCTTCGCGGTCCGTCTTGACTTTAAGGGCGATTTCCTGACCGGACTGCAGGGAAACCAGGTGGTACGCCACTTCGAGATGCGTCTCGTAATCGACGCCGGAGACGTTGCGGAGATAATCCATGCGGAGCGACGGATGCGACTTCGCCAGGGCCGCGGTCGCCCGCAGCCGGTCGCCGCGCACGATCAGGGTCGGCCGGTGGCCGTCCAGCTCGTTGATATAGGCTTCGTCGATCGCGTCCTCCGCGACCTGCGCGCGGACGAGCTCCGACGCCAGGTCGAGCAGCGGCTGCATCGGCGACGGCGGCTTCGGCTCCGCGGGCGCCGCCGCTTCGCCATCGGCCGCAGCCTTTGCCGCCGCGCGGGCCGCGCGCGCTTCCGCGGCGGCTTTCAGCTTCGCTTCCTTCTCGGGATCGGCCGCGGGCGCGTCGCCCGCGGGGGCGCCGCCCACGGCCGCGGCCTTAGCCGCCGCTCGGGCCGCGCGCGCTTCCGCAGCGGCCTTCAGCTTCGCCTCGCGCTCGGG
>NZ_JAGGDJ010000089.1 GCF_017652985.1 Paenibacillus artemisiicola | reverse complement strand
CCCCCCCCCCCCCCCCCCCCCCCCCCCCCCCCCCCCCCCCCCCCCCCCCCCCCCCCCCCCCCCCCCCCCCCCCCCCCCCCCCCCCCCCCCCCCCCCCCCCCCCCCCCCCCCCCCCCCCCCCCCCCCTCTCCCCAGCCAGAGGCCGGCTTCCGCGATGACCCGGCGACTGGAGTTCAAGCGTGTGCCCTTCCGATCCCGCAGCTTCGGCGCCCGCAAGCGGCGCCGCTTTCGGGCGCCGTCAGCCCGGCTCGCCTTTGCGGTACGCCCGCGGCGACATGCCGTTCTTTCGCTTGAACAGCGCGTTGAAGTACGCGATGTCCTGGTAGCCGACGGCCGCGGCGATGTCGCTGATCTTGCGGTCCGTCGTGCGCAGCAGCCGGCAGGCTTCCCGGATGCGGACGTTCTGGTGATACGCCTTGAGCGGCATGCCGGCCTGCTTCGCGAACAGCCGGTGGAACTGGCGCTCCCCGATGCCGGCGATGGCGGCGAGCTCCCGGGCCGTCAGTTCCTGGTCGAAGCGGCCGTGGATCGTCTCGAGGACCGTCTCGAAGCGCGTCGACGCGACGGCGGTCCCGGATTCGCCGCCTTGGCGGGCATCCAGCCGGAACAGGCAGAGCAGCAGCGCGAGCACGCCTTGGTGAAGCGACGCCTCCCGGCCGGGCTGGTCCGTCAAGTATTCGTAATGCAGCCGCTGAATGAGCCGGTAAAACTCGCCGTACGGGTCCCGAAACCGGCGGCAGCCGCCGGACGCCAGAAGCGGCAGCAGCGCCTCTCCGCCGGGCACCGCTTCGGCGAGCCGGCGCGCGGCTTCCGGCGCGATGACGCAATTGTAGACGACGAGCGGATGCTTGGGCGCGGCGGTCGAAGGCCGGAAGACGTGCGAGATGCCGACCGGCAGGAAGAAAATATCCCCGTGCGCCACCGGAAACGTCTCCGCGCCGACATGGTGCGTACCCGCTCCTTCGCCGACATAGCTGATCTCCAGAAAATCGTGCCGGTGCTCCGTCAGCTGAAACGTCTCGACGGCGCGGTTGACGAAGATCGGAAGCGCGGGATCGAACAAGTCCTTGCCGAGCATCTGCCTAATCGGGCGCGTAATCGCCATCGTCCTGAACCTCCTGTCCTGAAGTCGCGTTCCTGCGCATAAAGCCGTGCCCCATGAATGTCGTTCATGATCTGCTTGACCGGCCTGAACTCTGTATAAACGTCAGGTACCCTTGCTATGGCGGTCGCGGGTTCCTCCTGCATGAGCGTCGGGTTTCCCCTGCATAAAAGTCGCGTTTGCCCGAATCCTGGATTGGTATCATCTTATACCGGATGCGGGTTGGAGACAAGCGGCGCCGCTTCGCGCAGCCAATTAAACAAACCCCGGGGACGGCCTCGCAAGAAGGCGTCGTTCGGGGTTTGTTCATAGGCGTCCAAGCGATTCGCTACCCCAATACGGCGGCGAACATTTTTCCTTCCCGGCTGGACGATGACCCATCCGGAGCGGCGGCGGCCCACGTATACTGAGGTGGCCGGCCAATCGGGCCGCAACGCAACGGAAAAGAGGGAGTGCCATGGCCATAGGCGTTCGTTTGACGATCGACCAGACGTTGTCCCGCATCGGGCGCGCGCTCAAGAACAAGCGGCCGCTGTCCCTGGTTCGGGTCGGAGACGGCGAAAATATCGTGCTGGCCCAGTCTTCCGTATGGACGCAGCGCCGGGTCATGCGGGAGCAGTGGGCGATCCAGGCCAAGAAAGGCCGGAAAGGCATCCCGTTTCCGAGCCTGAAGCTGAGGGATCAGGTGGCGGACGCCATTCGCCGCGCCGACATCGTCGGCGTATTGCCGCCCGGCGACCGCATGATCAACGCGCCCGCGTATTTGAAGCGGCCGTTGACGAACCAAGTCTTCCTGCACTTCGGGTTAGCGCCGCAGGTGACCTGCCACGCCTGCTTCAATCGGATCGCGGTCCGCAAGGCGCGCTTCCGGCGCATCCTCCGGGGCAAGCGCATCCTCGTCGTCACCGCCAAACCGGGTGAAGTCAAGGCGCAGTTGGAGCGAAAGCCGTACCGGCTGCGGGTGACCGCGACGATTCCGTTCTCCCACTATCGGCAGCTGGGACGGACCATGAGGCGGGTGAGGGCGCTGAGGAGCCGCTTCGACATCGCCCTGATCTCGTGCGGCATCAGCGCCGTCCTGCTGGCTCCGCGCATCGCGGACGCGACCGGCAAGGTCGCCGTCGATTTCGGCAAGGCGCCGAAGAAGATGCGGGGAACCCGGCGCGGACGGAGACGAAACAAGAATCGGAAGCGAAGACGGAACCGCGGGCAGGGCAGGAAGAAGAGCTAGTACGACGATACGGCAAGAGACGAATTCCGTTAGACCTTCCCGATGCGGGAGCGGCGAAGCGCGGCGTCTCCGGCGGCGGACGCGGCAAGGATCGCTGCCGGGACGAAGCCGTATCGACGCCGGGCTTGCGACCGGATCAGGTCGGCGTGCCGTCGCCCAGCGTCACGAGCTTCGCGCCGGCCCGCACGGCGCGGATCCGGCTGCGCGTGTCGAACACGAACCGGGCGTGCCCGGCGATGAGCGCCTCCGGCAGCGCGGCGTGATCGACCAGGATCAGCACGCAGTCCGCGGCCGCGAGCTCCTCCGCCGTGACGGGCACGCCGTTCATCGTCGTATCGTCCGCGAGGCGCAGCGACGGGACGTACGGGTCGTGGTAGCGGACGTCCGCGCCGCCATGGCGCAGCGCCTCGATGATCGCGAGCGACGGGGATTCCCGGACGTCGGGCACGTCCCGCTTGTAAGTGACCCCGTAGACGAGGACGCGCGCGCCGGATAACGGCTTGCCCGCGGGCAGGTGCGCCTGCACCCGCCCGACGATGTAAGCCGGCATCGCGTCGTTCACTGCCTGCGACAGCGCGATGAACCGGCTCTCCGTTCCGGCCTGCGCCGCCTTCCATTGCAAATAGAGCGGATCGACCGGGATGCAGTGCCCGCCGATGCCGGGACCGGGGTAGAACGGGCTGAACCCGTACGGCTTCGTGGCCGCCGCCCGAATGACGTCCCAGACGTTCAGGTTCAGCGCGTCGCAGAGCTGCGCGAATTCGTTAATGAACGAGATGTTGACGAGCCGGTACGCGTTCTCGAGCAGCTTCGCGGTCTCCGCGATTTCCATCGAGGATACGGCCACCAGCCGCTCGAAGACGTGGCCGTACAAGTCGCGGATCCGCTCGAGGCAGCGCGCGGTGGCGCCGCTGATCACTTTGGGCACGGCGCGGAGCGGATAGGCGTCGTTGCCGGGATCGACGCGCTCCGGCGAATAAGCCAGGAAGAAATCGGTGCCGGCCCGAAGGCCGCTTTGTTCCAATATCGGCCGGACGACGTCGTTCGTCGTACCGGGGTAGGTGGAGCTTTCGATGACGATCAGTTGGCCCGGCCGCAGCACGGGGGCGAGCCGGCTCGCGGCGTCGGTCAAAAAGCCGAGGTCCGGGGCATTGTCGGGAGATAACGGGGTAGGGACGCAGACGATGACCGCGCCGGCCGAAGACGCTTCGGCATAATCCGTCGCGGCCGCCAGTTTCCCGCCGCCCGCCGCCTGTCCGAGCTCATCGTCCGCGATGTCCCGGATGTAGCTTTTCCCCGCGCGAATCGCGCCGATCTTCCGTTGGTCCGTATCGATGCCCACGACGTCGAATCCCTGCCGCGCGAACGCGACCGCCAGCGGCAGGCCGACGAAGCCGAGACCGACGACGGCGACCTTCCCTGCCGCGTAGCCCGCCGGGTGCGTATGAATCTCCTTGCTCATGCTGGACTTCCCTCCTTGACGGACGAACTTGCCGTTCTCTATTAAAATATTAAAAGGGCGCGGCAGACGTGAGAGGCCCGTGCCGGGTGCCGGGAATCTATTTTGCGCGCGCCGCCGGAGCCGGCGGAGAGGCGGACGGCGGCGGAATCTTGTTGTTTTTTGGCGAAATTTGCGAGAAAATGGACGAAAACGGCCTGCTTGCTGCTGAAACGACGGAGGTACCATGAGCACATTAATCGACCGGACGCTGCTGAAAACAAAGATGCGCGCGCCCCACGCGAGGGACGGCGCCGTGCAGCGGGAACGGCTGCACCGCCTGTTGGACGCGGGGCTGGCGGGACGGCTGACGGCCGTATGCGCGCCCGCGGGCTACGGCAAGACGACGCTGCTCGCCGCCTGGACGCGCGGCCTGGGGCATCCCGCCGCCTGGCTGTCGCTGGACGAGCTGGACAACGACCCGGGGCGGTTCTGGCGCTACGCCGTCCACGCGCTGGACGAGGTCCTGCCGGAAGGCTCGCTGCCGCGGAGCATCCCGCTTGCGAAGGCGCTGCCGAGCGTCTCGGCCGCGACCTTCCTCGACTGCCTGATCAACGAGCTGTTCGCCGTCGCGGCGCCCGTCACGCTCGTGCTCGACGATTATCACGCGGTCGCGAACGACGAGATCCATCGCGGCTTGGCCTATCTGCTCGACTATTTGCCGCCGCATGCGCATCTGCTGATCGCGAGCCGCGCCGAGCTGCCTTTTCCGACGGGGAAATGGACGGCGCGGCAGGAACGCGCGAACGTGTCGGTGCCGGAGCTGCGGTTCACGATGGACGAGCTCGAGGCGTACGGCTCGGGCATGGCGGACGTGCCGCTGTCGGAGCGGCAGCTGGACCGGCTCTTGGACCGGACGGAAGGCTGGATCGCCGGGCTGCAGCTCGCGTTTATCTCGCTGCGGACGCAGGGCAACCGGGAGAAATTCATCGCGGATTTTCAGGGGCATAACCGGAACGTCGCGGAATTTCTGTTCGAGGAGGCGTTCGGCCATCTGCCCGCGGACATCCGCGCGTTCCTGCTCGCGACGTCGGTGCTGGACCGGATGAACGCCGAAGCCGCGAACGCGGTGACGGCGCGGCCTGACGGGCGCGAGATGCTGGCCAGGCTGAACGCGCTGCAGCTCTTCCTCATTCCGCTGGACGAACGGGGCGAATGGTTCCGGTACCATCAGCTGTTCGCGACCTTTCTCCGGGGGCTGCTGAAGCGGGACGATCCGGCGGGCTGGCTGCTGGCGAACCGGAAGGCGAGCGAAAGCTGCGCCGCGCTCGGCCTGCTCGGCGAAGCGATCGACCACGCGATCGCGGCGGGGGACTTCGCGCTGACGCGCGCGCTGCTCGAGCGGCACGTCGCGACGGTGTTCCGGCAGGGCGAGCTGGCCACGCTGCTGCGCTGGTTCGGCAGTCTGCCGGCCGACGCGGCGTGGCCGGCGGACATGCGGCTGCTGTACGCGCTCATCCTGGCCATTACCGGGCAGGCGGACCTTGCCGAGGGCCAGCTCGCGGCCGTGAAGGGGCAGCTCGCCGGCATCGGGGACGAAACGGAACGCCGGGCCGTTCGGAGCGGGATGTTGTTCGTGGAGTCGAACGTGATTTTCTTCGGCGGCCGGTTCGAGCGGTGGCAGTCGTTCGCGGAGGGGGCGTCGGCCGACATGCTCCCGGACAGCCGGATTTTCTACGACGTGAACTATAATCTGACGGAGCCGCTCGTGAGACGGACGACGCTGGGGCTGAAGGGGCTGCTGAATCCGCATACCGAAGCGGTCGGGCTCGGGTTTCTGCGCGTGCTGGAGACGCACGGCTGGCAGGAGACGTTCATCGGCCTCTACGTGCGGCAGTCGCTGGCCGAAGGGTATTACGAATGGAACCGGCTGGAGGACAGCCGGGCGTATGCCCGCGGTCTCGAGGCGGCCGCGCGCCGGATCGGCCTTCCGGGCCTGTACGTGCCGCTGGCGATTACGCGGGCGCGCCTGCTGCTCGCGGACCGGCAGCCGCGGCTGGCGCACGAGGCGATCGACCTCGCCATGGAAGCGGCGGAGACGCACGAGGAGCCGCAGTGGCTGTCCGGCCTGCGCGCGGCCAAGGCGCGGGTCTATCTGGCGGAGGACCGGCCGGCGGACGCCAAGAAGGCGCTCGCGCCGCTCGGCTTGTCGGAGAAGGACAAGCCGGCCTTCAACCGCGAGTACGAATACGCGACGCTGGCGCGGCTGCTGCTGCGGCAGCGGAAATACTCGGCCGCGATCCGGCTGCTGGCGTGGCTGAAGCCGCAGGCCGAGCGCGAGGGGCTGCTCTCGAGCCTCGCGGAGCTCGCGCTGCTGCTGGCGCTGGCCGAGCACGGGCGGGGCCGGCGCGCGGACGGGTTCGCCGCCCTGCGGGAGGCGCTGGCGGTCGGCGAAGCGAACGGCTACGTCCGGAGCTTCGCGGACGAGGGCTTGGCCGCGGCGGAGCTGCTGCAGGCATACGCGGCGCAGGCGGGGCAGCCGCACGGCGCGTACGCCGCGCGGCTGCTGGCGGCGTTCCCGGCGGCGGCTCCCGCGGAGGCGAAGCCGGCCGGGCTGGTCGAGCCGCTGCTCGAGAGCGAGCTCGCGCTCATGGACCTGGTTCGCCGCGGGGCGTCGAACCGGGAGATCGCCGGCGAGCTGGCGCTGTCCCTCGGGACGGTGAAGGTGTACCTGTCCCGCGTGTACGGCAAGCTCGGCGTCTCCTCGCGGACGCAGGCGCTGAACCGGGCGGAGCAGCTGGGGCTGCTGGAGGACCGGGGATAGCGCAAGGGTTGCGCGGGGAGCGGAGGCGGTGATGGGCCGGCGGCCGAGCTCCCGGGCCGGCCGGCTTGGACCATTGCCGAACGCGATCGGCTTGCAGCTGGGCTGCGGCGGACCGGCGCGGCTCGGGCCGGCGTCGGCCGCAGCGTTACGGCCGAGATTGGCGGACGGGAGAGCCGCTATTTGGGCCATATCGCGCCTTTTCCGGATTTCGCGGCCACAGGAGCCGTTATTGGCCCGCGGAGGCGGGAAAAATCGGGCGGCAGCGGCCAATAGCGGAACGTGTGTCCGAATCATTGGGCTAATCGCCCGAATCGCACGACATAGCGGCTCCTGTGTCCGCGAACAAGCGAGGCGCCACGAAAAAAGCCAAGAAATCGGGGGATTTCTTGGCTTTTTCGTGCGATTATTGCGCGAGGCGAAGCAGCATGCGGTACTGGCCGCCACCCGCGCCACCCGCGCCGTCCGCCGACGGCGCTCCGGCGGCACGCGATGCGTGAGCGCCCCTCGCGCGGCACGCGCCTCTCACGCGGCACGCGGCGCATCAGCCGCCACCCAGCGCGCGATCCCGCCTACACGCCGCGCACCAGCCCGCCGTCGACCATGAGGCTCTGGCCGGTGACGTAGCTGTTCGCCGGCGAGGCCAGAAACGCGACGTAGCGGGCGAATTCGTCCGGCTCGCCGTAGCGGCCGACGGGGATTTCCCGTTCGGACGCCGCTCGCCGGTCCTCGTAGGAGACGCCTTCGGCGGACGCGCGGGACTCGTCCAGCGAGCGGACGCGGTCCGTCGCGATGCGGCCCGGCGCGACCGTGTTGACGAGAATGCCGCGGGGCGCCAGCTCGTCGGCGAGCGTTTTGAGCAAGCCCTGCACGCCGAGCCGCAGCGAGTTGCTGAGCACGAGGCCCGGGATCGGCTGACGGATCGCCGTCGAGGAGACGTAGACGATCCGGCCGCCCTCCGCCGGCAGATGCGGCAGCGCGAGACGGATCAGCCGGACGACGCTCATCAGGTTCGTTTGGAACGCCGTTTCCCACTGCTCGTCCGTGATTGCTTCGAACGGTCCGGGCGGCGGGCCGCCGGCGTTGCACACGAGCCCGTCGATCCGGCCGAAGCGCGCCGCCGCCGCCGCGATCAGCGCTTCGACGTCCGCCGCCGAGGACACGTCGGCGCGCACGGCCAGCACTTCGCCGCCGGAAGCCGACCGGATCTCGGCCGCCGCCTGCTCGATCGTCTCCGCGTGCCGTCCGCAGATGACGACGTTCGCGCCTTCCTGCGACAGCCGCTGCGCGGACGCCTTGCCCAACCCTTTGCTGGCCGCCGTCACGACGACCGTCCGTCCTTTCAATGCCAAATCCATCGATACTACCTCCTTGGTATGGGTCTAGCCAATCGTTACCTCTAGCATGCAATAGTTGAACCCCTTTGTCGAGCCGGTGGACGGGAACGGCGCTTCCGCGGAGCAGTGGAAGCATGCAAAAGAAGGGTTGTAAGCGCTTTTGCCGAATGTATGGGGAAGCGGCACAACCGCGTTAAGGGGGCGAAACGTTAACATGACGAACGAAGGATTCGACCGGTATTTAACGCCGTATAAATGGGACCGACCGGTGCTGACGGGCTCCGGCGCGCCGGGGGCGTACGACGAGCTGGCGGTGGACTGCCCGTTCGTGTTCGAGCATGGGGGCCGGTTCTACATGATGCACGTCGGCTTCAACGGCACCGGGTACCAGACGGCGCTGGCGGTCAGCGATAATTTGACGGACTGGACGCCTTACGGCGTGATTTTGAAGCGCGGCGAAGGCAACGGCTGGGACAGCCGCAACACGGCGGGCTGCTGGCTGCTGCGCGAGAACGGCCTCGAAGGCCCGGCCAAGCTGAAAAAATGGGACGGCCGCTACTGGCTCGTCTACCACACCTACCCGGAGGACGGCTACGAGGCCGGACCGGGCCGCATCGGGCTCGCGTGGACGGAGGATGAAACGCTGCTGCGCTGGAACCGCCTGCCGGAGCCGGTTCTCGTGCCGGAGGACGGCGCCGAATGGGAGCGCGGCGGGTTGTACAAGGAAAGCCTGGTGGAGCACGAAGGGACGTTCTACCTGTTCTACAACGCGAAAAACCGCGCCGCGGAAGGCGAGCCGTGGATCGAGCAGACCGGGTACGCCGTCTCCAAGAACCTGACGGACTGGACGCGGCCCGCCGCCAATCCGGTGCTTCGGGTGACCGGGAACCGGTGGGATTCGCGGTTCGTCAGCGATCCGTTCGTGGTGCGGGACGGAAACCGTTGGGTCATGTTCTTCTTCGGCTTCGACGGGCGGCATGCGCAGGAAGGCATCGCGTTTTCGGACGATTTGACCGTTTGGACGAAGGTCGAAGAGCCGATCCTCCGCCACGGAAGCGAAGGAGCGCTCGACGAGATTCATGCCCATAAGCCTTCCGTTCTCCTGCACGACGGCGTGCTGTATCACTTCTATTGCGCGTGCCGGCCGCACCGCGAGGGCGACCCGACGGTGAACTTCGGCAGCGAGTTCCGGACGATCGGCCTCGCGACGTCGCGGCCGATCGCGAAGGGATAACAGGGACGGCGAGCCGAAACGGGTTCCGCGGCCTTCGCGCGGTGCGGTGCTCATCGATGCTCGAAAGCGCACCGGGAGCAAGGCGTCGGAACGGGTTCCGCGGCTTTCGCGCGAGACGCGGTGCTCCGACGCTTGAAGGCGCACCGGGAGCATGGCGTCGGAATGGGTTCCCGCACCGTGGGTACCGCGTTGGAGCATACTCGGAAACTGCGCTTGAGCGGTGCGCCCCCAAGCCGGCCACAGAACCGTACGTGTCCCGCAAAGCCGACCGATCCGCATTCCCGGCTCGCCGCCGGGCGCAGCCGGCTTTCAACGTCGAACAGGCATGGCCCGGCTTCGGGCCATGCCTGTTTAGCCGCGTTCGAATAGCGGCGCCGACGATCATTTCTTCTTGCTTAACTCCTCCATGATCCGCTTCCCCGTCGGCGTCTGCGCGAGTCCGCCGCGCGCGGTTTCCCGGAGCGCGTCCGGCATGGCCGTGCCGACCTCGAGCATGACCTGCACGACTTCGTCGGAGGGGATGACGCTGCGCACGCCGGCGAGCGCCATGTCCGCGGCGGCGAGCGCGGTGACGGCGCCGAAGCCGTTGCGCACGATGCAGGGCACCTCCACCAGGCCGCCGACGGGGTCGCAGACGAGGCCGAGGGCGTTTTTGAGCGCGAGGCCGACCGCGTGGACGGCCTGCGAAGGCTTCGCGCCGCGCACGTCCGCCAGCGCGCCGGCGGCCATGCCGATCGCGGAGCCGACCTCGGCTTGGCAGCCGCCTTCGGCGCCCGAGACGAACGAGTTGTTGGCGATGACGTAGCCGATGGCGCCCGCGGCGAACAAGCCGTACGTCATCGTCTCGTCGCTCCAGCCGAACCGTTCCTGGCAGCTGACGAACACGCCGGGAATGATGCCGCAGGAGCCGGCGGTCGGCGTCGCGACGATGCGGCCCATCAGGAACACGAAGACGATCGCCGCGGCCGGCAGGATGACCGACCATTGGAAGATGGAAATGACGGAATGCGCGAATTCGTTCAGCAGCTTGTTCGCGATATCGGCCGGCAGCCCCATC
>NZ_JAGGDJ010000088.1 GCF_017652985.1 Paenibacillus artemisiicola | reverse complement strand
TGGTTTGAAGCAAAGAAAGAATGAGGGTGTCTATGTGACCTTTTAACACCTCTTTGTTAACTTCCATTTTTTTCACCTCTTGCAATCACTATAAAATAGATTACTCTATAATACAAGGTATTGGATTGAAAAAAATTGCCAACTGTTATTCAATTCTAATGACCGTTAGCTGAGGAAACGGCAGCTTTTAAAGCTAGCTGCCGTTTCTGCGAACTTGAACTCTCGTTTCCCGTCAATATTTGCGAAATGAATGAACAATCCTGCCCTTTAGTTGAATCATCCGCTGCTAACACACTAAAAAAATCGGCGATAAAGTTCTCTTCTTCGCTCGCCGCGGAGCTGAGCATAAATTTGTGTGGTTGATGCTTTTTCATGCCCCAGCATGCCTTGAATAAAATCTAATGGTGCGCCATTATCCAGCAGCTGGCATGCATAAGTATGACGAAATCGATGGGGGTATACGTTTGCCTCGATTGCTCCGCGAACTGCCAACCGCTTTATAGGCCACCTGAGCGTTGGAATCGCCATACGCTTAGCCGGATTAGTGTCTGTTACAAATAAGGCCTTACACGAATCCTTACGACTTGCCAAATACTTCTTCAACCATACTTTACACTCAGTTGTGAAGTAGATTTCTCTTTGCTTTGAACCTTTCCCATTTACAATGGCGGAGCAATTATCCCAATTTAGATCCTCAATGCTTATTCTTTCGACCTCTCCAATACGGCAGCCTGTGCTGTAGAGAAACTCGAGTAGAGCCTTTTCCCTTGTAGTCTGACAGGATATCTTTAAATGGATTACATCTTCCTCCATTAGAAACTTAGGAATTCGTTTATCCATTTTAGGCTCACGTAGCTTGAGTGAAGGGTTGGTGGGTAGATAGGTTTCTTCATATGCAAATCGGAAGAGCGAATGCACAAAACGAATACGGTGCCCTAGACTGCTAGGCTTTAATCGATCGGACTGCTTTGCTAGGTATTCCTTAAGCAGGTTCAGAGTTATTTCAGTAAGTTCTAGGTCCCCAGTTCCGTAACCAGCATCTTGAGTTGCAGGGAATAGGCTTTTAATGTATTTGCACTAAACCCTTGGATTCGTTTATCTGATTCATAATGATGCCAAAGCTCGCTTAAATTCATAATAAAACCTCCTATTAGAGCAATTAATACTAGTTTGCTACTAATAGAAGGTTTTAGACTTATTGATTCAAGTAGCGTGCTCCGTTAGCGCAACGAAGAGACGCCAATTTGGCAGCCGTTATTGAGGGCTTTATTGTAAATAACTGAATTTGAATTGTTGTAAATAAAAACATTTTCCATTTGCATATCCCCATTAATGACCTTTCCATACGGAACAATTACTCCTATGCTTTTGCTAAATTTCTTAGTAACTTTTGTACCATCTCTAAAAGTAACTTCCGCATATGAAGCGCCCTTTATTAGCTTTTCATTCAACAATATTGTAACAAATGGATAGTTGGTTGCAGAACCCGATAAATATACCGGAGAGTTTTCCAAGAGTTCACCCCATACTTTTTTGTCTCGAATGGTACCACTACCATCTTTATAAAGCATAAAGTAACCAGCAGAGCCTTTATTTATAAAAATAATAACCGAAATCACATCTTCAATATTCTCAACTGCTACAACATTAACATTATTGTCTTCAATAAACTTACTTATTTCATTACTCGAAGGGGCCGAGTACTTATTTATTTCATTACTTGAAGGAACTGCGTAATCAGTGTTTGAGCACCCCAATAACATCGAGAAAACAACAAACACAATTATTATCATTACGGTTGACGATAAAGAAGTGGTCAGCTTCCCCTATTTCCGGAGCCGATGAATCGCTCTCTTGTTGTCGAGCTAGTACCTCTTCGAAAGTTGACGCACTCCGAAAAATATCTTTACTTCGCTGGCTTTCTGTTATTCGTTCTTTAATTACGACTTCCGGAATATCGAAATAGACAAGAATGCTGACAATTCCATTCCTACGAAAATAGTCCAGTAAATTCATACGACCGTTTCGGGCAAGGTTAGAATTGCAAAGTACGGCGTATTTGGTCCTTCTTTCGGACGTAACGACTTGTAGTGAGCATTAATGAAAGATGCGTGATTATCTTGGTCAATAGTAATTGTGTTTTTCAACTGCGATTCCAATTGTTTAGCAAATGTCGTCTTACCACTGTGTGTCTTTCCTACCGTCATGACTACAATTCGATTCATCAAAAGCCCCCCTCACAAGTTATAAAGATTCATTCCACACATTATTATTGCAATCCTGCCGTTAGCGTAGCGAAGGGCCGCCAGATGGCAGCCCCCGTATTTACCTATCGTCTCTCAAAGACCAGGAAAGATCGCCGCGGCTGGCATCTGTTCGGGCGCAGGTGAAATAGACGCTATCGACCACCTTGCGTGCTTACGCGACCGTATTGCTGATCACTTTCAGGGAGCCGTTAGCGTACGCACGTTCTACCAGGGTATCGATTGCCATTCTGGCGTCACGGCTAAACACATACCATTGATTCTTCGTGACGTCATGAAGCAGAACCTCCGAGGTCGTGGTAGGTTGTTGCAGCGAGTAGATATCGTAACGCTGCACACTTTTCCCGTTATTGTCCAAGAAGTCGTATTGTCCGTTTTTGTAATAGGATTCCGGAGTGTCAAGGTTAATAGTCCACGAGTAGTCTACGGGGGCATCAACCTTGGCGCCTTTATTCGTTTCAAAACTTCTATATATGGCCTCGTTCAAGGCATTCGCGCTTATTTGCTGCACGACTCCGCCCATGATCATATGGAATTCATTTTGCATGACCTTCACAGGTACGCCGTCAATGACGAGCGGCGCGCTCTCGACCGATACCGTGGAATGGCTGTAGTCGACCGAGCAGCCGAACGTTTCGGCAATAAAACGCAGCGGAACGAGCACGCGATTGTTCTTGGCGTACGGCTTGACGTCAAGTTGTACCGCCTTGCCATTCTTCACTGCGACGGCGCTGTCCGTCTTTAAAACGATTTTCATTCCGTCCTTAATCACGGTCACTTCCGATTTTGACCAAGCGACCTTGGCACCTAGATTTTCGCTGATGACGCGCAATGGCACCATCGTGCGATTATCTTTAAATTCGGGCTTCGCGTCGGAGGCGACGGATGTACCGTCGATTATGATCGACATGCTAGTTGCAGCATAGGCCGTCGAAGATACAAGCAGAGTCACCGCGAGCATAACGCATGAAATAATCTTTTTCATGTCGTACCATTCCTTTTTTGTTAAAGTGGGGGCTGTGAAGATTCGTGAATATATAATATCCTGACAGCCACTTTTCAGAGGCTCCCTACTCTGGTAAAGTTGCTCAGAAATTCACATCATCATAAGTGTAGCCGGGAAGACAAGAGGTGCCGCCATAAGATTAGTCAGTGGCCGGCTGAACGAAGGCAATCGATCGCTTTCATTGTCGGCTGCCTTCGTTTGTGGTTGAGCTATCGTGTCCCGTTAGTTTAATCTTGAACTGTTTTTAAATAATAAACTAAAGATACAAGTGATAAATAAAATTCCACTAAGGCTTAATAAGATACTTCCTTTCCATTTCAATTGATCAATAAAATTTTGTAACATTATATTGAATTGATTTGTATCCATACTCCCGCCCATTTGTTCTCGCATATAGGTATTTGCCTTATCCATTCCCCACACAACGGAGTTATTGAGTTGCACATAACCATTAATCATTATAACGGCAGAAATTATTAGTAAAGATACAACAATAGAATTATAAGATCTCACTTCCTGGTCCTCCATTCATTTTTAGCTTAAATCTTATCTTACTATGTTCGTTGGATATCCATGAATTTCCCCTTTAACAATCCTGCCCGCTAGCGTAACGAAAAATAGAGCAGTTACCGTCGGTAAACTGCTCCATGGTGTATTCCACTAACGTGTCCCGTTAGTTGAGAAGCGACTCTCTAATTTCTCGAATCTCCAAAAATATATCCAATTAAGGAAAATATCAAACCAAGAAACAAAATAAAAAACTCTGCGCCACCTAAACTAGCATCTGGGTCGATAACCCATACTGCCGCAAATATCATCAAGCTTATTCCTAATAACATTATTTTCACCGACTTCATCTTAACCCTCCCATCCATAAACTCATAAGCTAACGGTGGTTATTCAAGAAATGAATTTAACTTTCCTGCCCGTTAACGTAATGAAGCCGCCGATCATACCGGCAGCTTCGTCATGATGGTTTATTGAGCTACCGTGTCCCGTCCCTCGGTTTTAAGAATTTATCTCACATATACTCACTCATTCGCAGGATTTCATCACCTTGGATTCAAGAGCACCTAAAGGAAAGTAAGAAAGTTATGCTGGTGGGCTTGGTCTTAGGTATGCGGGAATAGAGGAATGGTCAGGAATCATTCCCCGAATGCCTTCTACTGCACGCACACTCCACAAATCCCCTGGGGGTTCACCCTCCCAGATCTCAACGGGTCATTGCCCTTACATTCCTTCGTTATACCTGACCAAGGTGTGGAGACCGATAGCGTTTAGCGGATGGGTCTTAGCCCTTTTGGGACACGAACTCGGTCCTCCGTGCTTTCTTTGTGAAATCCCGCGAATGAGTCAATATACGTGATGCTCCTGAGCTTAAGCTGCTTCTGTCCAGGCTAGAACGGTCTTCTCTGGCATAAATCTTTCTCCTCGTTGAACAATACCTACTAGAATTCGAGCGAGCTTCCCTGTTAACTTAAATATGGATTGCTGCTTTTTCATCTTCTTTTCTTGCACATTGTGCTCATGCAGATGGCGGAATACGGGGTTATTCCAAACGAGTTGAACCGTAGCGAGATAAAGATATTTTCGCAAGGCTGAGTCTCCTCGTTTCGAAAGAACAATACGTCCTTTCCGCTTTCCAGACGAGCTTTCAGCCAGGTTCAAGCCTGCCTTCCGCAATACCTGTCGCCCATGTGCATACTGGCTTAAATCCCCTGTCCCAGCTAGAATGGCCGCGGTAAAAATCTTCCCGAGACCTTTTATGCTGCGAAGCTGCTGCGCCATTGGAATCTCAGAAAGCAAAGCTTCGATGTCCTTTTCAATCTGTTCAAGCATGCTGGTAATGCGCTCAAATTCTTCAATAAGCCGTTTTAAATCAACCTTCGCTTCTTCTTCAGCGGCCCGTTCTCCCACACTCCTTTTCGCTTGTGCGATGAGCTGCGCGGCCTTCTCTATCCCCGTCGTTCCCCCCGCACGCTGCATATGGACTCGCCAAGCATCCATAATGCCCTGTACCGTATACCTCTCCAAATCTCGTGGGCAAGGAAATGTCTTGAGGGTCGCCAATGACCGCTTACAGGTCCAATCTTTGAATACAGACGAATATTCGGGAAAACGGATAGCCAGCCAACGTATGATCCGATTCTGCAGCCGTATACTGTTCGTCACCCAGAATTCTCGATCACTCATCATCGTCCGTAATCGTTGGAACTCAAGCGGTTGACGCGTATACTCGTAGTAAAAGCCCCGACTAACAGCGTCTGCGATGACAAGAGCATCTTTGGGGTCGCTTTTTGATGGGCTGTTATCCCGGTTTTCTTTGTTTCGCTTGGTCGTGGCGGGGTTAACCATGGCCACCTGTAGTCCCGAATCTGCTAACCAGTTGGCCAGGTTAAACCAGTAATGACCGGTCGGCTCCATACCGATAATGAGCTTCTTTAAACGGTGGTTCTGCTGTAATTCTGTCATCCAGCGGCTCAATTTCTTAAAGCCTTCCATACTATTTGAGAATGAAAGATGACGTTTGGAAACGACGATGCCTCGGAAATTCGTAGCTTGAGCTACATGTGTTTCTTTGGCCATATCGATTCCTATGACGAGATGAGAGGTAGTAATTCGTTCAATCCGTTGATTTTGTACGTCCGATTGCTTAAACTTCATAGTAAGAGCGCCTCCTTGATGTGTTGTCGACAAACCCATCATACTGAGGCGCTCCCTTTTTTTCAAAGCCCATCTCTTAGGCTCAACAGGAATGTTTAGTTCAATGCGAATTTCAGTTTGTCATTTTCTGGCTTGCTGCTTTTATTTATGTCATTATGTCATTCCCCTTTCCTTCACCTCTTTCATCTGCAGCAAAAACTCCTTTAATTTTACGAATGGGTTATGTGATATTCCAGTCCGGCACCTTGACGGCGAATGATTTCAGCGGTATTTCAATAAAACCAGATGAAGCCGGCATGCTATCCCATTTGCGTAAAATCGGCGTAATCGTCACTTCATTTGCTTCGTCTGGGAGTTGTTCCGTAACGAGCGTTACTCCTTCGTAGTTCATGCCGTCCACGAGCTGTCCGTCCTTCTTATAGCGGCCGCTGTTAGTAACCTCCATCACCGACGTCAGTTCATGCCCCGAAGCAGTTATGACGTAACGCATTGTGTATCGTGGATTCCCTTTTACCAACGGATCCGGCTGTAGCTTACTCGGGTAGATCCAGTTCAGCCGCCATAGCGTCGATTTCGTTCCGAGACGGACCTGCTTCACTTCAAAGCTCACATTCTTGTCGGCAACTGTCGGCAAGCTTGCGATATCCTGCAGCTTCCGGCCCTGCTTTACCACTGGTATCTGGAAGCTCCAGTCTCCGGGGAGAATCTGTTGTTTCGCCGGATCGTCGAATAGCGCGATGCCTTTCACGTCTACCTTCAAAGTCAGCTCATCTGGAGGCGGGGCAGCGCCGACGAAGTAATAGTTAACGATCCCAATCTTTGTATCATCTCGGATTCCGCCGGAGTCAGTGCTAATAAGGCCCGGAAACGCCTGCTTAATCGATTCGTCCAGTTGAAAGGCAGGCCTCACCCACAACGACTTCGGAATCCCACCTGGATGCGACACGGAGTAGCTAACCGACAGCCGCTGACCGTCGAACATCGCCTCGTGAATTCGAATCGTATATCCGTGGTCAGTTCTCTCCGCCAGATTGCCCATTTCGTTACTTTCATTTACCGACATGAGCGCCGGATCGCCGCTTTCGACGAAGATGGAATGCAGCCGTGCCTTAAGTGCGGCGGCGAATGAATTTGTGTCATTGAACAATAGCATCGCACTCACTAAGACTGCTATCACCGTCACTGCTGCAATCCAGGAACGGCGCAGCGGAGTTCTGCCTCGCCGCGGCATCTTCGTTCGTTCAGGCAACCCGGCCAGCACCTGCTCTATGTCTTTGTGAATATCCGTCGGTACAGCCTGCGAGTCGACGCGGAGCTTAGCTGCCAACCGTCCATCCCAATCGGTGCGTTTCATTGCAATTCCTCCTTCGACGCAGGATCCTTCATCAGCGCGGCTAGCTTCATACGGGCTCTGTGTAGCCTCGACTTGACGCCATTCTCGCTCAGCTCCACGATGCCCGCGATGTCTTTAATCGACAAGTCCTCCACGTAGAACAATACCACGATTTCTCGATCGTTCATGTCTAATCCGTTAAGCAAGTCTATTAATTCCAAATCCGATTCGAGCATCTGCGCATCGCGACTCTTTTCTCGTAATTGATCCACCAGAATGACTTTCCGATTATGCCGGATGACCCGCCTGCATTCGTTAATGAGAATTCGGACGAGCCAGGTGCTAAAATAAGCCGGCTCGCGCAAATTGACGATTTCTTTATACGCCCGCAGGATTGTCTCCTGAATCGCATCAAGCACATCCGACCGGGAAGTCAAAATCCGGTGCGCGATCATATATAAGCGCGATTCATTAGAGCGAATAAGCTCGATGAATGCTTCGCGCGATCCGCGTTGCGCTTGCTTTACGATTTGTATGTCGTCCACTTCCGACTACAGCTCCCCTCTTACCTCTATCTATTAGAGTCGTCAGAGGAGTGCGAGGTTTCGCGGCAGCGGAATTATTTGTTCATGTACGCTAAAAAACGGAAGATGTTTATACATCTGCCGTATTTATCCTGTCAATAAGCCCCTTTCGCTCGCGCTTTGGTTAGTGATACCCTCTCCTGAACTACTTCGGTGGGTATGTCATCTTGCGATATACGTAGCCTTTTATGTTGTTGTTCTTGTCACCCGACATCTCAGGTTGGTGTCGGATGACAAGAACTTGATGTCATTCCGTTTCCCTCACTGTTTCAGCTGCGCGCCTAAAACCATCCGTTCGTTTTTACGAATGGGCTTTCTAGAATCAGATGTGTTAACGTAATCTGCCCGTTAACGTAATGAAGCTGCCATGACGGCAGCTTCCATTTTTATTGTATTAGTTTTGAAACTCAATGTCATGTTCGATACACCAACCAATCACCAATTTCTTTATCTTGTTTTCCTTGTAGGTATACCATTGCTTATCAATGCCAAATTCTATTATTATATCTTTAAATCTCCGAAATGCGCCTTTCCCAATAATTGCGGCATTTAGCGCTTCATTGATCTCTCCATCTTCAAGAGTCCGAATGAACTCTTCTATGAGTTCATATTCGTTGTAGTCGTTTTTTAACGTGAAGTCAGCATATTTCTCCTGTTCATCCTCGAGTATGCAAATTGCCCTTTGAATGTTCTCTCTCTGCCAACTTTTCTCACTTCATCACTCATATATTCCGTCCCTTAAACGTTTTTTGGATTTCTGTTAATGTCTTTATCAGTGAGCTTTGCAAACATCTCAATACACTAACATTCGTTAATTGGTTAAAATATCCTGCCCATTAGCGCAACGACGGCAACAGATCGTTATAAGGCCGGCTGCAGTCGTGTCAGGAATTAACCCAAAGAGTTCTCATTAAATATCGTACCAACAACTTTATTAGTTTTGCCGTCTACAAATATCACATGATTTTTATCAAACGTCACTTTATACAGATTTTCTATTTTTTTGGGCTCAGCACCGCCTTTCGGAATGGAATATTCATTTATCATTTCATCGAAATTTATTCTTTTCACCTCTGCATTTTTCCATACTGGGTGCAATTGTTCCCTATCTTGATTTGGAACACTGCTCCATGCTATTTCACGAATAGCGATCAGCCTCTCCGAGTTTGAATTGGAGTTAGAACAACCCACTACGAAGGGTGTGAACAAAGCTAAAAGAACTAAAAGATAAATTATTTTCATGACCCAACGCCCCCATGCCCAATTTTTGGAATTGGGTATTATGACGTTGGAGATACCAGCAATGTTGCGTTATTCTGCCCGTTAGCGCAACGACGGCAGCCGAGCGTTCTATTCCCGACTAAATTCCACGTAATCACTGATTTTATCCTGGATAAACATATATTGTTGAAACCAACTGAAAAATGAGAACTTTAAAATTTCGATTTGTCTTTGTGGAATTTTTGATGTCTTTCCAGCTAACACGTAACTTAAAGTGCCCGCAATATTCATGCAATACGTGTTAAAATCACCAACCAATGAGTTTTTGTCGTCCGTTAGCTTCAGAAAGTCATATTGAAAATCAGCTTGTATTTTATCAGTGTCCCTATACGGGAAGGGATTATCTAAATTGATGTTTTTTAATTTTTGAATTACACTATCCACTTGAATAACCACCTCGTTTTAGTCACTTCTTATATCTCCTATTTCGGTAGACTACTCAAGTATCATGCCCGTTAGCTGAAGAGGCTGCCGTACGTGCCGGAAGCCTGGTTTCATTGTGCTATCGTGTCCCGTTAGCATAATCATCTGACTTCTATAACAAAAACGGATGATGTATCACCTTTTGAAAAATCTGCTGATATGCCGTATTTATATATTCCTTTTTCTTTTGGAGCCTTGAAAGAGCCACCTTGCAATGGAATTTGTGTTGGTTTTCCATCAACATATTGCTGAATGATTAAGCTACTAGGTGCTGTTTTATATTCGAACGAAATTTCAATGTCTTCTTTAGGACTTATAGTAGTAGGAGTAACCCTTTTTAACATTGTTTCTACATCTGCATAATCTGCACATCCTAAATTACCCCAACAATATGTACTTTGGATAACTGGAATTTGTGTTTGTCCTGAAGTAACATTGGGAAGAGGTGGAGATTTTTTAATGATTTTAATGCCAATGTTTCTAGCGTATCCTTGAAATCTTGTATGCTCTACAATGTTTCCTGCAAAAGGAGTGAAATAAAGGAATACTACCAGTAAACCTAAAAATCCAGTAAAAGCAATTATTAGTGTTCTTTTACGACGCATCCCAAGCCTCCTTTGACATTAAAATCTCATGCTATAGACGAATAAATTCGAAATTAGTTACACACGGTAGCCTTCACATGTGGCTATTGAACTAATCACTACTCGGAAATTTGATCTATCCTGCCGGCTCCCCACGCTAGTGGAACGATATTGCTGCGCTAAACTGCCCGCAACGACGGCAGCCGATCGATCGTTCTGAGGCCGGCTGCAGTTGTGTTTGAACTAACGTATCCCGTTAGTTCAATTCATCTTTAGTTCGATTGTTTCTGATTTGTCTCTTGTCTGAACAACAACTTTTACCTTTGACTGAGATGTGGGCGAAGTAGAAGTACTGAAAAGAAATGCATAAGTAGGAGGATTCTGCTTGGCGGTTATCATTCCAAAAGATCCAGTCTCTTCATCTACTTGATAAAGAACCGTAACTTCCCCTGTTGGCAGTTCATCTTTACCATTGTAGATTAAATACCCTCTGGTGCTAACTTTCTCCGAGTCTTTGGTTTTGTAGAAGTACATCATTGCTCCCCAGTTGTCCGTATGACCTTTAAACTCATGGAGATATTCAAGCTTTGAATCATTTGTGATATCTGTCATTTTATCCTTTGTAATACCGCCGTAGTAATCTTTATCTTTAGAACAGCCTGTTAACACAATAAGCAATATAAGTACAATTGCGGTCCACTTCACTTACATCCCTCCTCATAGTTGAACCAAGGTCCGCCGTTTTTTTCGTCACTCCCTGCAAGTTCCATTTTATACCATGTTAACTTATACGCTATTAATCATGATCTTGTTGCGCTATACTGCCCGTTACTTCAATGGAAACGGCAGCCGATCGTGAGGCCGGCTGCCGCTGCGTCTCCATTCAACTATCGTTCCCAGTTAGCGTAATCAACTAAGCATAATAATTGCCTTTTTTAGGGTACTCTTTATGCTCAACGAAATAGCTATGTATCTTACCAAACACTCTATTTGCTGCTGCTTGTGACTGTTTCTTATTCTTCAGTTTGACCACTTCGGAGATGGGGGTATCCAAAGAAATAAAGTCGTTTAACAAAATAGACAGGTCAATTTCAAATATCCCATCAAGTTCCTTTAGGCATTCTCCAAATCGATATTCTGCAATAGTTCCTCTTACAATAATTAACTCGAAGTTCAAACAGATTGCCATCTTTTAAACCTCACTTTAGAACACATTATTGGCTTCGAATTAGTTAACGTGCCCGTTAACATTCCTGTAGGTGTTAGTAGATGCGATTTGCAGAAAAACGAACGCCTCGCTAGGATGAGTATGTACTGGGTTGCAGCCCTCAGAACTCACCTTAGGAGGCGTTATAAATGAAGTCTAG
>NZ_JAGGDJ010000087.1 GCF_017652985.1 Paenibacillus artemisiicola | reverse complement strand
CCGATCGCGGACGCCCTCGAGCCCGCGGCGCCCGCCGCCGAGCGGCCGACGCGGAGAACGGCGTACCGCGCCGCGGAGCTGCCGGCGGTCGGCCGCGCGTCCGATGACTTTTACGCGCCGGCCAATACCGGGCTCGTGCGGGATCAGATCGCGACGGTCGTGCGGGAGGAGGGGCCGATCAGCCGGGCGCTGCTGGTGAAGCGGGTGCTCCAAGCCTGGGGCATCGCGCGTTCGGGGGCCCGCATCGAGCGGCGCTTCGACGAAGTCGCGGGCGGGCTGGCGCTGCGCGCGACGGAAGGGGACGGCACCGTCTTCTATTGGCCGGACGGGGTCGAGCCTGCCGAATACGGCGTGTTCCGCGTGTCCGAGGGCGAGCTGGAACGGCGGAACGCCGAGGATCTGCCGCCCGAGGAAGTCGCGAGCGCCGTGAAGGAGACGCTGTTCCTGCACGGCAGCCTTCCGGTGGAGGACCTGATCCGGGAGACGGTCAAGCTGCTCGGCTATTCCCGAACGGGCAGCGCCTTGGACAAGGCGCTGCGTAGCGGCTTGCAGGCGGCCGTGGGCCGCGGCGACGCGGATCTCGAGAACGGGCGCGCGCATTACCGCAAAGGCTGACCGCGTTCGCGATCCGCTCGCGCGGACGAAGCCCGAAACGAAAACCAGACACCTCGCGGGGCGTCTGGTTTTTTTGCGTGGGGGAACCGGGCCACTACGGCAGCGGCGCATTCGCCGAACCGGACGGCTGCTCCGCCAGAAGCGCGCGCCGGACCGCGTTCAGGCCGCCGGCTTCATCGATGGCGAAGAGGTCGACGACGACGTTGGCTCCCGTCACGTTGAATCGCGCCTCGTAAGCGGGAAAGCCGGCGATGTTGATCGTTCGCAGCGTCGCGCTCAGCGGGGCGAGAGAGAACAGCTGGTGCGCGGCCGGAACGTAGGCGTCGTCCGGCGCCGTCGGCACGAGGAACGCCTCTAGCTCGATGACCGCCTCGGTCGCCGGATCCTCGTTGGTGATGAGGAGCTGCAGGCTGACGGCCGGATCGGGATCCGGGTTCGGCATGGCTCCGGTGCTAAAGGACGGCATGGCGGCGGGTCACCTCCTTCGTTAAGGAATGAACGGCATGGCGAATCGCGTCCTTGCTTCCCGCGGCCGCATCCGCGCGGGGGGACTTGCTTCTCTGCTTCTCCAGCATATGCGCGCCCTATGAAAATGGCTTGGATATTTCATAGACAGCCGCAGACAGTCAGTAAATATATGGAAAATAATAGAAGGGTACCGGAGCAGCCGACGAAGGAGATCGAATGGGACAAAAAACAGCCCCGGGTCCGAAAGGACCCGAGGCTGTATCTCGTTCGCGCTTGGCGGAGCGCCGCGCGCGCCGGCCGGCAAGCTTGGCTTACGGCAGGATGTTGCCCGCCGCGCGGTAGATGGCGTACCATTCTTCGCGCGTCAGACGGATCTCGGCGGCGCGGATGCAGTCCTGCAGGCGCTCGATATTCGTCGTGCCGGTAACCGGCTGCATGTTGGCCGGGTGGCGGAGCAGCCAAGCGATCGCGATCGTCGTGTTGCTGACGTCGTATTTCTTGGCGATTTCGTCGATTTGCGCGTTCAGTTCCGGGAATTTCGGGTTGTCCAGGAAGACGCCCTCGAAGAAGCCGAATTGGAACGGCGACCACGGCTGAATCGTGATATCGTGCAGGCGGCAGTAGTCGAGAATGCTGCCGTCGCGGTTGATCGCGGAGTTGTTCTCCATGTTCACGTTGACGCCGTTCGAGATCATGTTGGCGTTCGTGATGCTGAGCTGCAGCTGGTTGGCGACGATCGGCTGTTTCACGAACTTCTTGAGCAGCGCGATCTGGTTTGGGTTCTGGTTGGACACGCCGAAGTGGCGCACCTTGCCCGAGCTCGCCAGCTGATCGAACGCTTCCGCCACTTCTTCCGGCTCGACGAGCGCGTCTGGACGGTGCAGCAGGAGGACGTCGAGGTAGTCGGTGCGCAGGCGCTGCAGGATTTTATCGACGGATCCGAGGATATGCTCCTTGGAGAAATCGAACTGTCCTTGGCGAATGCCGCACTTGGATTGCAGCATGATTTTTTCACGCACGTCGTCGCTCATATGTATCGCGTCCGCGAAGATTTCCTCGCATTTGCCGCCGCCGTAAATATCCGCATGGTCGAAGAAGTTCGCGCCCGCCTCGAGCGCCGTTTGGACGAAGCGCTCCGCGCCCGCCTTGTCCAGCTGGTTGATGCGCATGCAGCCGACCGCGAGGACGGGGACCTCCAGATTGCTGGTTCCGAGCTTGATCGTTCTCATGATTCCTTGCCTCCCATTCATAATGAGGAAATTAGGTTCGGCCGGGCGGGTCGACGGTGAATACAAGGGTGGACGAGCCGGCGCTCCCCATCCGATTGTGACACACCGGACGGCCCGTTTCAAGGGCGCCCGGTCCCGCTCGGAAAAGATTGCCGCCGATTCGGGACCCCGTCCGGGGCGATCTTTGCTATAATAGAAGCGGTGTGTTTGATCGGAGCTTCAACCCAAATACGAGAAAAAGAATGTGATGACGTGGAACAACCTGCTTACCGGCAGCGGAGGCAAGCGTTTCTGGAACGGTTTTTGGCGCGGATCGCCATCGGCGATTACCGCGCGCTGCTGTCGTTGTATCTCCCGATCCTGATCGACCAGGCGTTCATCATCGGCCTCAGCATGCTGAACACCGCCATGATCAGCTCGTCGGGCGTGGCCGCGGTCAGCGCGGTCAACATCGTCGATTCGCTCAATATGTTTCTCATCAGCGTGTTCGTCGCGGTATCGACGGGCGGCACGGTCATCGTGGCGCAGTACAAGGGGAGCGGGAATCTCCCCATGGTGCCGAAGGCGGCGGCCAGCTCCGTCTCGTCGGTGACGCTGTTCGCGGTCGTCATCGGTCTCGCGATGATCGCGCTGCACGGCCCGGCGCTGAACCTGCTGTTCGGGGCGGCCTCCCCGGACGTCTTCGCCAAGGCCAAGACGTACTTCATCGGCAGCTGCGCGTCCTTCGCCGGGATCGCGCTGACGGAGGCGGTCTGCGGCGCGCTGCGCGGCATCGGGCGGTCCCGGGCGTCGCTCACGCTGTCCTTGATCATGAACCTGTCGTACGTGCTGCTGAACGTCCTGTTCATCAACGTGATGCACATGGGCGTGCTCGGCATGAGCATCTCGATCAACATCGCGCGGTACGGCGCGGCGCTGTTCGCGCTCTATTACATCCTCAAGCTTGATACCAATCTGCATCTGCGGATCAAGGACATCGTGCGCGTGCGCTTCGAGATGGTGAAGCGGATCCTCTACGTGGGGCTGCCGTTCGCGGCGGAGCAGATGTTCTTCAACGGGGGCAAAATCGTCACCCAAATCTTCATCGTCCACCTCGGCACGAACGCGATCGCGGTCAACGCCATCGGCGGCTCGTTCGCCGGCCTGACGCAAATTCCGTCCGCGGCGCTCTCGATCGCCGCCATTACGGTGGTCGGCCAGGCGATGGGCAGGCAAAACGTGGAGGAGGCCCGCAGGTACACGCGGTTCTTCCTATGCGTCTCGACCGGGTTCCTGCTGATCACGGCGCTGCTCGTCGTGCCGTTGTTCCATCCGCTCGTCAGCCTGTTCCATCCGCCGGAGGCGATTAAGCACGACATCTTCGTCATCGTGCTCATCAACGCCGCCATGCAGGTGCCGCTCTGGTCGATCAGCTTCATCATGCCGTCGGCGCTGCGGGCGGCGGGGGATTCGAAGTTCACGTCGATCGTGTCGCTGCTGTCGATGTGGCTGTTCCGGATCGTGCTCGGCTACATGCTCGGCATCGTGTTCAAGTTCGGCATCGTCGGCGTCTGGCTGGCGATGAACATCGAATGGGGCGTGCGGGGCACGATCTTCCTGTTGCGCTTCCGCGGCAAGAAGTGGTATCGGCATAAGCTGATCTAACGGCCGGCGAAGCGGCGCGCGACCGGGCCGAGCGATAAGAAATCGGCTGCCATGCGGTGCGGCGGACGGAAGCGCGCCATCCGGGCTTCGAGGGCCTGCCGGAGACGTACGCGAGCTTCCAGTGTCACGGCGAGACGTTCACGCCGATTAGAAGAAGCCAGCCGCTGCAGGGGCGGCATGGCTTACGCGCGCAGGAACCGGATCCAGCCCAGGACCGACATCATCAAAGCCGTCCACAACAATGCGCTGATCAACGTTCCCCATATGAGCCCGATCAGAAATCGGGAGGGTGAATTGTTCATGCCGCTCGCCGCCTCTCCACTTATTAGCAAGAAGTATGGTTAGCAAGAAGTATGGTTAGCAAGAAGTATGGTTAGTAGGAAGTATGGCCAGAAACGCAGAGCTTTAACGCGATAACCGATGACTGATCCGGGCGCTTCGGCGCCGCGGATTTTTTTGTGTCCGGCCGGGCCGCGCGAAACCCCAAAAACCGCTCCGGCTGCGAATAGTGTGGGATAGCAAGACCGAAGAGGCCAAGCCCACATTCGAGAATCGGAGGAACGGAGCATGCCCCAGCTTGATAAGGAAATCGAACGATTGGTGCGCAGTCTGGACGAGGACAACGACCGCATCTTGAAGCGCTTTGAATTCGTGTCTGGCCACCAACGGCTGACGTTCGAGGAAGGTTCGCGGTTTCTCGATTTTCTGCGGCGGGCATTGAGCGAGAAGGACGGCTCGCGCCCGGCGCCGCATTAACGGGAAGGACATGATTTTTAAGCAGGGGGAGATCATAATGAACAAGGAGCTAACGCCGTTTTACTGCCTCGGCTGCCGCGCCTTTCCGGACCGGGAGGAAGCCGCGCAGACGTTCCGCACGGGCTTTTACCGGGTGATCCATCCCTTGGGCATGTGCCGCTCCTGCGCCGCGGGCCAAGCGAAATCCGTTGCGGAGGGAACGTACGGGCATCGCGCCGGCGGGACGGACGGCAAGCAGGGGACGGCGCCGTTCCGGTTCGAGCCGCCCGCGCCGGATCGCCGCGAGACGCGCGATCCCGCGGCGACCGCGGCGATGGTCGTCGCGTAGGCGGCCGATTGGCCAACGGCGAGCAGATATTCCAATTTATGGGTAATTTTGGCGGCGCAGGGCCCGAAATCCGCAAGACGGCCGGAGTCGGGCTTCTCCCTTTTGCGTGATTAATTATTTTTATTGACATAATAAAAATAATTTTTAGATTTACCTATAGTCGCGCAGGGCAAAAAGCGATACAGTAGAGGAAGAAGAAAGGCTGCTGTCATCCTCGAAGGGTCTTGTGATAAATTTCACATTTCTCCCTTTTTGCGAATGCGCTTTACCGCGTTCCTCCATTAATGGGATTAAACTTGCTTGATGACCGGATCCGGCGCGGGCAGGTTCATCTTTATGCGATGATTGCAGCTGAGTGAGTGACTACATCTGAAGGAGGCAATACAATGAGTGAAACTATGGTATCGAACCTGGAGCAGCAAGACTCCGCAACGGCTTTGGCGAAATCGGACGTGCTCGATCAACTGCTGAAGCCGGAAGTGCAGGAAGCGCTGACGCAACTGGTGGACCAGCTTCCTAAACTGTCCGAAATGATGGCTCTCATGACCAAAACGTACGATCTCGCGCAAAAGGTCGCGACGGACCGCGTCTTCATCCAAGACACGGTGGGCGGCATCCAAGAAGTCGTCAAGCCGCTGACGGAAAAAGTGAAAGGCTACGCGTCCGCGGCGATCGAAGCCAACGACCGCGCGGAGCAAAGCGACAACGTGATCGGCCTGTTCGGCATGATCAAGCTGCTGAAGGATCCGGAGCTGCAAAAGATGCTTCGTTTTGGCCAAGCGTACCTCGACATTCTGGGCGAAAGAAGAAACCAGGAGTAGCTATAAACGGTCTGCGTAATATAACCAGTTTGCCAAGCGATTCATACTAAGCGAAGCACGGAGGATGAGATCCATGAGAAAAGAAATTCTGATTCTGGGCGGCGGATACGGCGGCTTGCTCAGCGCGCTGTCCGCGCGTCAGCATCTGACCACGGAAGAAGCCGGCATCACGGTCGTTAACCGCGTCGGTTCGCACCAAATCATTACGGAGCTTCACCGTCTCGCGGCGGGCAACGTAGCCGAGAAAGCCGTCGCGCTGCCGCTCGAGAAGCTGCTGAAGGGCAAATCCATCAACGTCGTCGTCGGCGAAGTGCAGAAGATCGACGTCGAAGGCAAGCAAGTGGCGCTGACCAACGGCTCGTCGTACCGTTACGACAACCTCGTCCTCGCGCTGGGCAGCGAAACGAACTACTTCGGCATCCCGGGCCTGCAGGAGAACAGCCTGACGCTGAAATCCGTCGCGGACGCCAACAAAGTGTTCGCCCACGTGAAAGACCGGATCAAAGCGTACGCGGCGAGCAAGAACAAAGCGGACGCGACGTTCGTCATCGGCGGCGGCGGCTTGACCGGCGTCGAGCTGGTCGGCGAACTGGCGGACGAGCTGCCGGCCATCTGCCGTCAATACGGCGTTGATTTCGCCGACGTCTCCCTCTCGCTGGTCGAAGCCATGCCGACGATCCTGCCGATCTTCTCGCCGGATCTGATCCAACGCGCGGTATCGAGCCTCGAAGCGCGCGGCGTGGAATTCCTGACGGGCCTCGCCATCACGGAAGTGAACGGCAACGTCGTGACGCTGAAGGACGGCCGCACGATCGAAACGAACACGCTCGTCTGGACGGGCGGCGTGCAAGGCAGCGCGCTGGTCGGCAACTGCGGCATCGAAGTCAACCGCGGCCGCGCGACGGTCAACGAGCACCTGCAATCCACGTCGCACCCTGAAGTCTTCCTGGCCGGCGACTGCGCGGTCGTCTTCGGACCGGAAGGCCGTCCGTACCCGCCGACGGCGCAGCTGGCTTGGCAAATGGGCGAGCTCGCGGGCGCGAACATCGCGGCGTCCATCAAGAACTTCAAGATGGACAGCTTCAACCCGGTCTTCTCCGGCACGCTGGCAAGCCTGGGCCGCAAAGACGGCATCGGCGCAATCGGCGAATCCGGGATCGAGCTGAAAGGCACGCCGGCTTCCCTGATGAAGAAAGCCTCCAACGCGCGTTACCTGACGCACATCAACGGCCTGTTCTCGCTGGCGTACTAATCCCGGCCTGAACCGCGCGGTTCGAACGAATAGCAAAAGCCCCGGCTCCAATATTGGAGCCGGGGCTTTTTTGCATGGCGCCGGACGACGCTATCCACGGTTCTATCCACTTATCAACAGGGTTATACACAATGCCGGCAGCGATAGAAGAAGGAAAATCCGCCGCTTTTTGAAGTTTTGTCAACATATCCACAAGTGGATATGTACACAAGCCGGAGCCATGATTGGGCAGTCGCAAGCTTCCCGCCTGGATGCTTACCTCTGGCGCCGTCAGCTCTTCCGCAGCCGCCGGCGCGCCAGGAACTGCTTCCACTGGAAGTACATGAAGCAGCCGAGGCAGAAGCCGCTCAGCGCCAGCACGACGGCCGCCGCGAGCATGCCGAGGCTGACGTAGGCGAGCGTCTCGATGCCGAGCGCGAAGCCGAGCAGCGCGACGGCCAGGAAGAGGATCGCGAGCAGGTTGTTGAACCGGAGCAGCTCGCGGCTCTCGGTCTTGGCGCTGGCCGGCAGGAGCGGCGAGAGCGCGCGCACGAACAGGTTGTACCGTACGCCGTACGCGCGGCCGACGAGCTGTACGGCAAGCGGGAGCAGGAGAATCCAGTACTGCTGCGCCGCGATCGCCGCGATGACGCTCAGCAGGATGCCGAGTTGGTTGCCGCGGACGCGGTGGAGGGGCACTTCATCGATGCAGGCGTAAGGGTCGAGCTTCAAAGACGGCGTCGTCATGGGGACTGCCTCCGTTCGGAATGAGGTCGTTGGTTCCATTATACACCTAATGCTATTCGGGTAGGATATATCTGTCATCATCCGCCCGATGTCCCGCCGGCCATTCACCCTAATAACGGCCAATAATTTGAACAGCGGCCTTACGAAATATTGAATTGTGCGTTCGCGGCGCGGGCGCTATAATTCTATGATGCCTAACGGCATGAACGATTCATGCGCGCAGCGATGGACGCGCTTCACGAGGCGCTTAACGCCGTGAACGAACGGCGGGCCGCCAATACGACGATTCCGGGCAAGCCCGGATCCAAACGGGGGATCCCATAATGACGATGACGAACTGGACGCGAAGCGAAATCGAAGGCCGCGAGGCATGGACGGGCGACAGCGGGCTGCTGTCCGTGACCGTCGTGCCGGAGCTCGGCGCGAAAGCCGTGTCGCTGCTGAACCGGCGGACGGGAAGGGAGTGGCTGTGGCGCAGCGGGAAGCCGCTCGGCGGCAAAGGCTTCGGCACGCCCTTCGGCGAGTCGGACGAGAGCGGCTGGGACGAGATGTTTCCCGGCATTAACGCGTGCGCGTACCCCGAGGCGCCGTGGCAGGGCGAAGCCGTGCCGGACCACGGGGAAGTGTGGTCGCTGCCATGGCAGGCCGAGACGGACGCGGACGGGCTCATATGCGCCGTCGAGGGCAAGCGCTTCCCGTATGCGCTCGAGAAGCGCTACAGCTTTCCCGCGCCGGATACGGTGCGCATCGACTACGCCGTGACGAGCCGCGCGGACGCGCCGTTCTCGTTCCTCTGGGCGGCGCATCCGCTCATGCGCGCCTCCGCGGGGATGCGGCTTCGCGTGCCGGACGGCCTGGACGCGGTCGAGGTCTCGTACTCCGCGGGCGCCCGGCTCGGGGCGTTCGGCGACGTGCGGCCCTGGCCGGAGGCGGCGCCCGGCGTCGACCTGTCCGTCGTCGAGCCCGATGCGGGCCGCCATGCGGAAAAATATTACTTTACGGGCAAGCTGAAGGAAGGCTGGGCCGAGCTGGACGATCCGCGGACGGGCGAGGCGGCGACGTTCCGGTTTCCGGCGGAGCGGGTGCCGTACTTGGCGGTGTGGGCGAATTACGGCGGCTACGGCGGCCATTACCACGTCGCGGTCGAGCCGGCCACGGGCCGGATGGACGACCTCGCGCGCGCCATGAACCGCGGCGAAGCGGCGACTGTCGCGCCGGGGGAACGGTACGCGTGGCATCTGGAGCTGTCCGTACGCTAGAAGGGAAGGCGGGAGCGCATCATGATCAAATGGCTGTTCATCAACCGCAGCATCCGGACGAAGATCGTCTGGAGCACCATCCTGACCTCGCTGATTCCAATGCTCGTGCTGTCGTTCCTGTTCTACGCGACGAGCACCCGCTCGCTGGAGCGGACGATCTACCGGACGACGAACCAGAACGCCGAATATTTGGCCGGCTACCTGAACCAATATTTCCGCGATATCTCCACGTCCGCCCTGCAGGTGTACGGCTACGACAACCACATCCTGGAGCTGATGTCGCACGGCGGGAGCGGCGGGGACGCGGATTTCTTCAATACCCGGAACGCGCTCAAGAACTATTACCAGGCGGTAGCCGACAAGAATAAAGACGCCATCATCCGCATCCTCATCTACGGCGCGGACGACCGGCTGCGGGATTCCTGGTCGCGCGCGGCGAGCTACGACGCCATCCCGTTCGACGCGAGCATTCCCCATTACGCGGAGATGCTCGATTTGCCGTTCCAGCAGAGCCTGTCGTTCACGTACGCCGACAAGGTGCTGAACCAGAACCTGTTCGTCTACGCGATCACGATCTACGATCCGTTCAAGCATACGAAGGTCGGCTCGCTCGTCTTCTACATCCAGGAGAAGGAGCTGATGAAGGCCGTCGAGGCGAACAACAAGGCGCCGAACGTCATCGTGCTGCAAAATTCCCGGGGCGAAGCGTTTTATGCCACGAACGACCGCTACGCGGACAGCATTTCCGCGTACGCGCCGCCGGCGAACACCAACGCGCGGACCAATCCGAAGCTCATCGCGTTCGAGAAACGGAAGGACCTGCTCGTGGGCACCTCCTACCTCGACAACGGCAATCTGTCGCTGTCGGTCGTCTATCCGAACGACGAGCTGGCCCGGCACCGGACGAACACGCTGTACATCACGGTCGGCGCGTTCTTCTTCGCGATGGCCTGCATCGCGCTCTTGTCCATGCTCGCGCAGCAATATATTACGCGTCCGATCCAGCGGCTCGGCGCGGCGATGAAGACGGTGCGCAAGGGCAATTTCCACGTGACGCTGAACCAGCCGATCCATTACCGCGACGACATCTCGGAGCTGACCCGCAATTTCAACTACATGACGGAGAAGATCCGCGAGCTGATCGAGATGCGGTTCCAGCTGCAGCTCCGCAACAAGGAAGCGCAGCTGCTGGCGCTGCAGATGCAGATCAACCCGCATTTCCTGTATAACGCGCTGCAGACGATCGGCGGCAAAGCCGTGCTGAGCGGCGATTACGACATTCACGAGATGTGCCGGGCGCTCGGCGACATGTTCCGCTACAGCTTCTACGAGGGCAACACGGAATCGACGATCGGCCAGGAGCTCGCGCATGTCGGCAATTATCTCTACATCCAGCAGTTCCGGTTCGAGGACGCGCTCCGGACGGAATTCGACGTGCCGGCGGAGCTCATGGACGTGTCCGTCGTCCGCTTCGTCATGCAGCCGGTCATCGAGAACGTCGTCGTCCACGCGCTCGGCGGGCCGGACGAGCGGCGGCTGCTCGTGCGCGTCCGCGCGGAGCGGGACGGCGAGGACGTCGTCCTCACCGTGCGCGACAACGGCCCGGGCATCGACGCGGCGCGCCTCGCTTCGCTGCGCAGCGGGCTGGAGCAGCGCTCGCTCGAGGTGTTCACCGGCGTCTCGATCGGCCTGAAGAACGTGCACGAGCGGATCCGCCTCATGTACGGCGACGCGTACGGGCTTGAGATCGACAGCGGCCCCGGCGCGGAGACGGGCACGGCGATCCGCATCCGGATTCCTTATCGAAAGCGAGGCGAAGCGCATGCTTAAAGTGATGGTCGTGGACGACGAGCCGTGGGGCCGGAAGTCGGTCGGCAAAATGATCGGCGAGCTGGCGCTGGACGTCGAGGTGGCGGCGGAGGCGCGCAACGGCGCGGAGGCGCTGGAGCTCATCCCGATCGTCAAGCCGCAGATCGTCGTGACCGACATGAACATGCCGGTCATGAACGGCCAGCGGCTGCTGGAGGAGCTGTACCGCCGCCATAACGAGATCAAAGTCATCGTCATCAGCGGCCACTCGCAGTTCGAGTACATGCGGGCGGCCATCGCGTTCCAGGCGTGCGAATACGTGCTGAAGCCGGTCTCGCTGGCCGAGCTGAAGAACGCCCTGGTCAAGGCGATGGAGCTGAGCCGCAGCCACCTGAGCGCGCAGGAACGGCGCCGGTTCGCCGGCGAGATGCGCCAGCTGCGGACGGAGACGTTCCTGCAGCACGTGACGGCGCGGCGGATCGCGAACGCCTCCGACATTCTCGCGCAGTCGGCGGAGCTGCTGCCCGTGCCCCCGGCGGCGGGCTACCGCGTGGCGGTATGCATGCTGCGCCGGTTCGGGGACTTGTCCGCGACGAAGTTCGGCGGCAATTCCGACCTGCTCATGTACAGCGTGGACAACATGCTGCGCGAGCTCGCGGCGGGCGGCGAGGCGCTCGTCTACAAGTCGGACGACAAGACGAAGCTGTGCGTCCTGCTGCCCGAGCCGGCGTACGGCCTGGGCGGCGCCGCTCGGCTGCTCGCGCCGTTCCACGACGCCGTCAGCCGGATGCTCGAGTCCGGCGTCGCCGCGGGGCTGAGCGCGCCGTACGACCGGCTCGAGCGGCTGCCGGAGGCGTTCGCGGAAGCGAACGCGCGGCTGCTCGCCGGGCCGCTGCGCGAAGACGGCTTCTCGCTCGTCGCGGCGGACGGGCCGCACGGCGCGGGGGCCGCGCCCGCGCCGGAGGTGCTGAGCGGCTTCGACGCGAAGCTCCTGCAGCAGGCGCTGGCCGCCGGCCAGGCCGCGACCGCGCGC
>NZ_JAGGDJ010000086.1 GCF_017652985.1 Paenibacillus artemisiicola | reverse complement strand
GAAGCCGACGCCCGGCGCGGCGCGGAGCTCGCGGACGGGCTGCTGCGCCTGTTCGCCCCGCCGGCGCCGCCGGAGCGGCAGGCGCCCGCGGCCGAGACGCGCTTCGATACGCGCGCGCCGCTCGAGCTGACGTTCGTCTGCAAGCCGTTCGTCCGCGCCGGCGGCAAACGGATGCTCGGCATCGAGATCAAAACCGGCGCGAAGCGGCCGGCCGCGATCCCGCGCATCCGCGAGTTTCTGCGCTGCGCGGCGGACGGCGAGCCGTGCGTCCTGTCCAAGTCGCTGACGTACGACCCGCGGCAGCACAGCATCCAAGCGGCGGATTATGCCGTCGTCGCCCGGCTGATCGCGATGGAGGCGCAGGAGCGGCTCTACCGCGATACCTCCGGCGTGTACGCCGCCCACGCCGCGCCGGTGACCGGCGAGCGGATGCTGCCCGTGCCGCCCGGCGCCTGGGACGCGTTCCTGCCCGCGCTCGCCGCGGCGCCGTCCGCGGTGCTGGAGCTCGACAACGTCGTCTATGCCGGCATCGCGCCCGCGGACGAACGGCTTCCGCTTCATTTCGAGCTGGAGCGGCGGAAGCGGCCCGGCTCGGAAACGGCCGAAGACGCCGGGTACCGGCTGCGCGTGCACGGCTTGGCGGACATGACCGTGCTGGACGACTACGGCCTCGTCCTCGCCGAGGGCAAGCTGCTGCGGGAGACGCCCGAGGCGTGCGCGCGGCTGCTCGAGCTGCAAGCGCTGCTGGAACGCGCCGCCGAGCCGGACGAGCTGCCCTTGCCGCAGGCGCAAATCGAGCCGTTCATGGAGCGCGTCATGCCCGGCCTGTTGAAGCTCGGCAGCGTCCGGATCGCGGAGGACGTCGCGGAGCGGGTCGCGCACCGGCCGCTGAAGGCGAAGCTGTTTCTCGACCGCGTGCGCGACCGGCTGCTCGCGGCGCTGGAATTCCACTACGGCGACCTGATCGTCAATCCGCTGGAGCCGGAAGCCGAACGCCGCCGCGGCGGACCGATTCTCGTGCGGGACGGCGAGAAGGAACGCCGGATCCTCGCCCTGATGGAGGAAGCGGCGATGGCCAAGACGGAATCGGGGTATTTTCTCGGCGACGAGGAGCGGGAGTACCATTTTCTCCGCCGCGTCGTGCCGCAATTGGAGCAGCTGCTGACCGTCCACGCCACCTCCGCCGTCCGGACGCGCATCCAGCTCGGCGCCGCGCCGCCGAACGTGACGCTCACGATGAACGAACGCACCAACTGGCTCGAGGCGAAGTTCGATATCGACGGCATTCCCGCGGCGGAGATCAAAGCGGTGCTGAAATCGCTCGAGGAGAAACGCGCCTACCACCGGCTGCCCACGGGCGCCCTCCTGCCGCTCGACACCGAGGAAATGCGGGAGATCGCCCGGTTCATCAACGAAGGCCGGATCACGGCGAAGGACCTGCGCGACTCGGGCATCCGGATCCCGCTCTTCCGCGGCCTGCACCTGATCGACGCGCCGCGCGGCGGCGCCGTCAAGCTCGACAAGGCGTTCCGCCGGCTGCTGGAAAACCTGCGCAACCCGGACAACCTTGATTTCCCGGAGCCCGAGGGGCTGCTGCATCCGCTCCGGGATTATCAGGCGTACGGCTACCAATGGCTGCGGACGCTGGCGCACTACGGCTTCGGCGGCATTCTCGCCGACGACATGGGCCTCGGCAAAACGGTGCAGGCCATCGCCTTCCTCGCCGCCATGCTGCCGGCCATCCGCGAGGAGCGGCTGCCCGCGCTCATCGTCGCCCCGGCTTCGCTGACGTACAACTGGCGCAGCGAGCTCCGCAAGTTCGCGCCGCATATCCGCGCGGCCGTCGTCGACGGCGCGAAGGCCGAGCGGGACGCGGCGCTCGCCGCCGGAGCATCCGTCGACGTCGTCATCACGTCCTATCCGCTGCTGCGCCGGGACATCGCCGAATACGCGGCGCATTCGTTCCACACGCTCATCCTGGACGAGGCGCAAGCGTTCAAGAACGATGCGACGCAGACGGCGAAGAGCGTCAAGCTGCTGCAAGCCCGCCACCGGTTCGCGCTGACCGGGACGCCGATCGAGAACCGGCTCGTCGAGCTGTGGTCCCTGTTCGACGCCGTCTGCCCGGACCTGTTCCCGGGACGCAAGGCGTTCGGCGAGCTCGCCCGCGAGACGATCGCGAAGCGCGCCCGGCCGTTCCTGCTCCGGCGGGTGAAGGCGGACGTGCTCAAAGAGCTGCCGGACAAAATCGAATCCGTCCAGGCGTCCGCCCTGCTGCCCGAGCAGAAGCGGCTCTATGCCGCCTACCTCGCCAAGCTGCGGGAGGAGACGCTCCGGCACCTGGACAAGGACACGCTGCACCGCAACCGGATCCGCATCCTCGCCGGCCTGACCCGGCTGCGCCAGCTCTGCTGCCATCCCGCGCTGTTCGTCGAAGACTACGCGGGCGGCTCGGGCAAGCTGCGCCAGCTGCTGGAGCTGATCGACGAATGCCGCGCCGCGGGACGTCGGATGCTCGTCTTCTCGCAGTTCGTCGAGATGCTGAAGCTGATCCGGCAGGAGCTGCAGCTGCGGAACGTGCCGTACTTTTACCTGGACGGCAGCACCCCGCCAAGCGAGCGGCTCGAGCGGAGCAACCGGTTCAACGACGGCGAAGGCGACCTGTTCCTCATCTCGCTGAAGGCCGGCGGCACGGGCCTCAACCTGACCGGCGCGGACACGGTCGTCCTGTACGACCTGTGGTGGAACCCCGCCGTCGAGCAGCAGGCGGCCGACCGCGCCCACCGGATCGGGCAGAAGAAGGTCGTGCAGGTCATCCGCCTCGTCGCCCAAGGCACCGTCGAAGACAAGATGATCGAACTCCAGGAGCGCAAGAAGAACCTGATCGACGACGTCGTCCGCCCGGGCGAAGAGCCGCTCGCCGCGTTGACCGAGGACGAGATCAAGGAGCTGCTGATGCTCACTTGACCCGGCTCCGCGTCTCCCGTACGTCCCGCCGAACCGCCAAGCTGGCACGCGGCTTCCGTCCCCGGCTTTCGGATCGCTGTTCCCGAATTCCTTCCCATGACGAATACGACCGACCGCCTTATCCGCCAAGAACGACTTGGCGGATTTTTTATTTTCCCGGTTGCGCAAATTCTGTATGCATAATATACTGTTTATAATATACACCATAACGAAAAGGAGCATGAAGCACATGACCGCATTCGCGATCGAAACGAAAGGGCTTCGCAAAGCGTTCGGCAAGCAGACGGTGCTGAACGGCATCGACCTGACCGTGCAAGCCGGCACGATCTTCGCCCTGCTCGGCCCGAACGGCGCCGGGAAAACCACCCTGATCAACATCCTCTCCACGTTGACGAGGCCGGACGGAGGCACCGCGGCCGTCGCCGGCCGCGACGTCGTCCGCGAGCGCGACGCCGTCAAGCGCGCCATCAGCCTCACCGGCCAGTTCGCCGCGGTCGACGACATGCTGACCGCCCGCGAGAATCTGACCATGATGTGCCGGCTGTCGGGGTTCTCGCCGTCCGAAGCACGCGCCCGGACCGCGGAGCTGCTCGCGCTGTTCGACCTGGAGGCGAGCGCCGGCAAGCTGGCCAAAACCTACTCCGGCGGCATGCGGCGCCGCCTCGACCTGGCGATCAGCCTCGTCGCCCGCCGGCCCGTGCTCTTCCTGGATGAGCCGACGACCGGACTCGACACCGTCAGCCGCCGCGCCTTGTGGGACACCATCCTGCAGCTGCGGAACGAAGGCATGACGATTTTTCTCACCACGCAATACTTGGAAGAGGCCGACCAGCTGGCCGACCGCATCGCCGTCATCGCCGGCGGACGCATCGTCGCGTCCGGCACCGCGCACGAGCTGAAAGCCCGCGTCGGCGGCGAGCGGATCGAGCTCGTCGGCGAGGACGACGAGGCGCTCGCGGTCTACGCCACCGACGGCACCCTCCACGACATCCGCCGGACGCTGAACGAGCTCGCGGGCAAAGCGCCCGCCGGCACCCGGATCAGCCTGCGCAAACCGAGCATGGACGACGTCTTCGTCGCCCTGACATCCGCCGATTATAAGGAGGCCGCCCAATGATGAACGCCACCCGCAACGTCCCGGCGCGCAACGCGTCCCTCGGCGTCGTGAACGCCGTCTTCATCGCCCGCAGCATCCGCCTCAGCCTGCGCAACGCCGAAGCGCTGATCATGGCGATCATGCTCCCCGTCATGTTAATGCTCTTATTCACCTACGTCTTCGGCGGCGCCATCGATCCCGGCGGCGATTACGTCGACTACGTCGTGCCCGGCATTATCCTGCTGTGCGCCGGGTTCGGCTCCGCCAGCACCGCCGTGGACGTCGCCCACGACATGACGAACGGCATCATCGACCGCTTCCGCACGATGCCGATCCGCAGCCTCAGCGTCATCACCGGCCACGTCGCCGCAAGCCTGGCGCGCAACCTGCTCGCGACGGGCGTCGTCATCGGCGTCGCGTTCCTCGTCGGCTTCCGCTCGTCCGCCGGCTTCCCGGAATGGCTGGGCGCCATCGGCCTCATCGCGCTGTTCATTCTCGCGCTCACCTGGCTGTTCGCCGCCATCGGCCTCATCGCCGGCTCCCCGTCCGCGGCGTCGGGCTACGGCTTCATCCTGCTCTTCCTGCCTTATCTCTCCAGCGCGTTCGTGCCGACCGAGACGATGCCGCGCTGGCTGCAGGGCGTGGCGAACCATCAGCCGATCACGCCGGTCATCGAGACGATCCGCGGGCTGCTCACCGGCACGCCGATCGGCGACAGCGCCTGGCTGGCCGCCGTCTGGTGCCTCGGCATTCTGCTGGTCGCGATCGCGTGGAGCGTCGCGGCATTCCGCCGGAAAGCCGGGAAGCGCTAGAGAGGCAATGACCGCCGCCGCGTTCGCGGCAACGGTAAACGCCGATCCGTTCGCGCATGCGAAAAAAGCACGCCGGTTCCGCTTGATGCGGAACGGGCGTGCTTTTTGTTTCCGTTCAAGCCGCCGGTCGCCGCAAGACAGGCGGCGATTAACGCCGTTTATCGTCAACGGCGTCAACCGCCATGCCTTCGGGACCGGCATGCCGGTCCATGCGATTGCGCGGCTATGCGGCTATACGGCAACGAGGCGACTATACGGCCGGTCGGCTGCGGTTAACCTTCGTCCGGCCCGGCCGGTCCGCCTTTCGGCGCCTGCCGCCGGCGCTCCAGATACTGCTCGACGCCGTCCAGAATACGCTCCAGCCCGAACGCCAGATCGTCGCCGACCGTGCTTTCGGCTTCGCGCTCGCCGCCATAGATGCCGGACATGACGATCGGGTACAGGTCGGGGAAGCGCTCCGGCGTCACCAGCTTCTTCAGCGCGGGGCTCATGGAGAGGCCCGCGAAATCCTCGGGCGTCCCGCCCGCGCGAAAGGCCGTCTCCATGTCGCGCCGGATGAGGCCGACGGAGCGGCCGTAGCTGCTCAGCAGCAGCAGCACGGACATTTTCTCGTAATCGTCCAGCTCGAGCGGGCGCAAGGTGCGGATCACCCAATCGATCAGGCGCAGGACGCTCGGCGTGACCGGCACGCTCTTCACCGGAATGTCGCCGTACCACGGATGCTTGACGAACACCCCGACGCACGCGTCCACGTAGGCGCGAAGCCCGTCTCGCCAATGCTGCGCCGGATCTTCCGGCGGGATCGGAATTTCGCTCACGGCCTCCTGCATCAGCAGCAGCAGGTCCTCCTTGCTCGTGATATAGCGGTACAGCGACATTGTCGTATAGCCGAGCGACTGGGCCACGCGGCTCATCGAGACGGCCTGCAGCCCGTCCGCGTCGGCGATGGCGACGGCCGCGTCGACGATTTGCTTGATGCTGAGCTCGCCCTTCGGCCCCCGTTTCCCCTGCTTCACGAGGCCCCAGGCGAGGGCGACGCCGACCGGCAGCCGCCGGAGCGCTTCATCTTCCAAGTCATGGCCGTCAGGCATGGGCAAATCCTCCGTTATGATGCTTTCGCTAAATTGTATACGTCATAAACAGTGTACCACAACCGCTATGACGGAACAATTCCGCGGGGCCTCGGAACGGGCGTAGCCGTCGCCCCGCCCTGCCTCTCGCCGCTCGCCGGGGGAGCTTGCCCGGAAGCGCTACGCCACCGCCGCTCGGCCGGCATCCCGCCGCTTGCCGCGTTTGCGCGCGCGGGCCTTCATCCGCCACACGGTCAGCCCCGTGATCATCAGCACGAGCGGCATCATCCCGAACGCGAAGGCGACGAGGCGCGTCGTCAAGCCGCCCCACGTGGCGAAGTGCAGCCCTTTGCGCCAGGCGTTGTACAGATTGATCGCCCAGTTCGGATGCGTCTTGTACAAAATCGCCCCGCTGGCCGCGTCCATGTAGATCGTGCTGTTGCCGTCGCTCGAAGCGCCGAAGCCTTCCTTGACGCCGAACTGGTACGTGTCGCCCGGCTTCCGCGGCAGCGTCACCTTGATCAGCTTGCTGTGCGGATACTGCTCGCGCACGAGGTCGACCGCCCGCCCGAGGGACAGGATGCCCGCGTCCGGCTCGCCCGCCGCGGTCTTCTTCGCGGAATCCGGCACCGTCTCCTTGGCCTGGAAGCCGACCCAGCCCGGAATCTGCTTCTCGTAGGCGTTGACCGCCCCGGTCGCGGCCGAGACCAGCAGCACCGGAATCGACAGGATCCCGACGACCTTGTGCAGGCTCATGTTGAGCGCCAGCCGGCCCCGGCCCCGAATGATCCGGAAGCCGAGCGCGAGCTTGCGGATGCTGGGCCACCACAAATAGACGCCGGTCGCCAGAATCAGGACCAGCCCTACGCCGATCCACCCCACCAGATGCGCCGCATGGGTCTTGCCGATCACGTTCGTCATCAGGAAGTAACGATGCAGATTGTAGATCGTCTCGAACGGCTCGCCGCGCTCCTCCTTCACGTTGCCGAACGTTCTGCCCGTGCCGGGATCGGCGTAAAGCGTGCGCTCGTTTTTGCCGTCCTCGGAAATATGCACGTGGTAAAACCCGTCCTTCGCCGGCCATTCGATGACGTCCGTCCCGAACGCCGGATTGAGCGCGTCGGCATGCGCCTTGACCGCCTCCGCGCCGATATCCCCCTTGGTCGGGTGCTCCCCGACGGGATACAGCCAGCTTTCCAATTCCGGCTCGATCATGATGATGCTTCCCGACGTGCACGTCGTTACGACGAACAGGCCCAGTATCAAACTGAGCAGCAAGTGCGTTCTTAATACGGCTTTCCGCATGCCTTCCGTCCCACCCTGTCCTTGTAATGGCCAATCCGCGAGCCCGTCCCGCCCGTAATCCCGCATCCGGAGCCGATCCGCTTGTCCGGCGGGCGCGACGAAATTACTGATAATGAATCTCATTCTCACTACTGTCAAACGATTCCAATGATAATCATTATCAGTCGCGATGTCAATCCATCATTTACGCAAACGCAAAAAACGCCGCTTCCGCCGAACGGCGGAAGCGGCGTTGCGATGAACCGGCTCAGGGGCGGAGCTTCGGCGCCCGAGCGGCAGCACGTCCCCGGGCAGGCCGCTCAATACCCCGCCGCATATGCCGCGGCGGCGGCCTGGAGATAATATGCCAGCCCCGTCTGCTGTTCCTCCAGCATGCGCAGGTGGAAGCCGTCCTGCAGGAAGAACGCCGTCTGCGCCGCGAACGACTCCGGCGTAATCGCGTGCCCGCGCGCGTTCAAAAACTCCAGGTGCCCGCCGATCAGCTCCCGCACCCGCATGTCCGTATGCATCGCGCCGTCCCGCAGCGCGTCCGCCATTCCGTTCATGAACAGCATCGCTTCCCGCGCCTGCTCGTTCATCTCCGCGGCGTCCGGCGCCGTCTCCAAAATATCCACGCCGTAGGCATCCTTCAGATACGTCCGCTGCTCGTCCAGCGCCTCCCGCCATTCCGCTTCGCTCTTCAACCCTTCGAACATCTCGCTCACCTGCATCGCCTCGCCTTTCTCCATGGATTCCAGCGTCTTCGTCAGCGTCCCGATGACCGCGTCCAGCCGCTTCCGGCGTTCCTGCAGCAGCCGCTTCTGGCCGCCCAGCGCCTCCCGGGGATCCTGCTCGCCGTCCATCAGTGTCCGGATCCGCTCGAGCGGAAAATCCAGCTCCTTGTAGAACAGGATCCGCTGCAGCCGTTCCAGCTCCCGCCGGCCGTAGTAGCGATAGCCCGCCTCGCTGATTTCGCCCGGGAGCAGCAGCCCGATCTTGTGGTAATGGTGCAGCGTCTTGATCGTCGCGCCGGACAGCTCCGACAGCTCCTTGACCGTATGCTTCACTTGCCTTCGCTCCTTTCAATCCGTAGTGTAAAGTCTTCCCTAAGCGGAGAGTCAATGCCCCTTCGCCGAAAAGTTTCCGCGCCCGCGGCTGCTCGCCTCTCCCCCGCGTATGCAAAGCGCAGGACGCAAAAAAGCCGGGACGCCCCAGGGGCGTTCCCGGCCTGCCGGCCCGGCGGCCGCGCTTCAGCGCGCGGCGTTCAGCTCGATGATGTTGCGGTCGGGATCCGTCAGGAAGATCTGCGCGAAGCCCGTGATGCTGTTCCGGTTGTGGCGGTGCTCGATGCCGTGCTCGGACAGCCAAGCGATCGTCTCGTCGAAATCGGCGACGCGGATCGCGAAGTGCCCGTCGCGCGTGTCGATGCCGCCGCCGCGCAGCGTCTCGCCCGGATGCACGATCAGATGCAGCTGCTGCCCGCCTTCCCCGATGCCGTACCACGCGCCGGGAAAATCGAATGCCGGCCGCGGGATTTCCCGCAGGCCGATAACGTCTTCGTAAAAGCGTTTTGCCCGTTCCAGGTCGGTTACGATCAAGCTGACATGATGAATACCTTCGTGGCGAATCATCGCGTAGGTCCACCGCCTTTTTCGCCTATTATAGCATGGCCGGACCGCTTGCGGACGTCAGATTTTGAAGCGGCCCACCATGTCGGACAGCTCCTGCGCGATGGCGCTGAGCGACTCGGCCGCCGCGGTGATCTCCTGCGCCGACGCGAGCTGCTCCTCCGTCGTGGCCGCGACGGACTGCGTCGCGCCCGCGGCGTCGCGGGAAATCGCGCTCATGTCCTGCACGGACGCGGACACCTGCTCGGAGCCGGCCGCCATCTGCTGCGCCGCCGCGGCGACCTCCTGCACCCGCTCGGACACTTGGCGCGCGGTCCCGGCGATGCCGCGGAACGCCTCCTCCGCGTCGGCGACGGCCTGGATGCCGAGCCGCACCTCGCCTTGGCTCTGCTCCATCGCGCGCGCGGCCTTCAGCGTATCCCGCTGGATCTGCTCGATGACCTCCGCGATGCTGCCGACCGACTGCGCCGACTGCTCGGACAGCTTCTTGACCTCGCCCGCCACGACGGCGAAGCCTTTGCCGTGCTCGCCGGCGCGCGCCGCCTCGATCGAGGCGTTCAGCGACAGCAGGCCCGTCTGCCTGGCGATGTCGCCGATCAGGCCGACGATCTCGCCGATGCGGCCGGAGTGCGCCTCCAGCAGCCGGATGTCCGCGCCCGCGCGGCCCACCGAGCCGCCGATGGCGTTCATTCGCTCGACGGCGGCCCCGATGGAGACGTTGCCCCGCTCCGCCAGCTCGCTCGCCTCCACCGACAAATCCGATACCGTCGAGGACGATTCGGCGATGCGCTGGATGCCCGTCGCCATTTCTTCCATCGCCCGGCCCGTCTCATCGGCGCTATGCTGCTGGCGCTCCGCCCCGGCGGCCACCTCCTGCACCGCCTCGGCCACGTGCTGCGTCGCCTCCGCGTTCTGCCCGGAGCTCGCGAGCAGCTCCTCGGACGACGCGGCGACGGACGCCGCCGTCTCGTGGATCCGCCGCATCGTCGCCTGCAAATTCGCCGTCATCTCGTTCACCGACGCGGCGAGCTGGCCGATCTCGTCCTTCGAGCGCGCCTTCAGCGCCTCGACCGTCAGGTCGCCCGCCGCGACTCGGCGAAGCGCGGACGACGCGCGTTTGAGCGGCCGCGAAATCCGGGCGTTCAGGAACGCCGCGAGTCCGACGGCGATCAGGACGGCGGCCGCCAGCACGACGATCGCTTCGATGACGCTGCCGCGGTAGATGTCGCGGCTTTCCTTCGCCGCGTCGGCCGCGCCCTTGTGGTTGAGCTGCACCAGCTTCGACATGTCCTGCTGCATGGCGGCGTAGGCCGTTTCCGTCTGCTGCAGCAGCTGGACGAGCTCTTCGCCGTTCGCTTTCGCGCCGTGAATAAGGTCGACATGCTCGCTGTACGCGATCGCTTTGTCGTACAGCTCCTTGTAGGCCGCCCATTTGTCCCGCAGCGCTTCCGCGGCCGCCTTGTCTTCGGCGTTCGCGTACGTCGCGGCGTACCCGTCCAGCTGCTGGTCGACCGCCATGATCGTGCTCGAGGCGTCGACCATGTAATTCATCTTTTTGCCCGGATCGACGCTCGCCAAAATCTTGTATTGAAACGTCATGACGTGCTCCGTCAAGTAATTCACGTTATTCGCGATCTCGACCCCGTTCATCCAGTTCTTCGTGATGCTGTCCGTCTTGTCCGCCATCCGCCGCTCCGACAGCAGCGAGATCGCGCCCAACGCCCCGATCAGCGCGATTAACGCCATGAACGACAAAAACAGTTTCTTTCCTACGCCGAATGTCATGATGCCTGGTTTCAATCGGTATCACTCCTATGGTCTTTTTGGAAGTGATATCGACACCTTTCGACCCATTCATGAGCGTTTTCCTGAAAAAAAGCAGGAAGAACGGCTTATTTTTTCAAGCCGCTCCCATGAAAGCGCTCTCACCCGCCTGACGCCTTCTCCGCCATGGCCGTGCGGCGCGGGAAAAAGCCCCCGAAAGCCGCGATTCGCCGCGGCCCCAAGGGCTTCCGCCTGCAACCTCCGGCCTAGGAACGGGCCGGCAGCGAGAAGAGCTTCGTCCACGTCTTGCCGCCGTCGGCCGTCTTGTATATGCCGGGCTTCTCGAAGCTCGTGACCGCCAGGTAGCCCGTCGTCGGCGTCAGGAACGAAAGCTTCCCGTCGTAGCCCGGCGCGGCGCCCGGCAGGTTGGTCCACGTCTTGCCGTCGTCGAGCGAGCGGCCGAACTGCAGCGCGTCGAGCGCCCCGCTGCCCGCGACGAGGAAGGCCGCCTGGCGTCCGACGACCGCCATGTCGGTCGGTCTGCCGGCGGGTCCGACCAGCTTGCCGGCCGGCACGACCGGACCCGGCGCCGGGCCTCCGCCCGCCGTCGGGCGCGAAAGGATCTGCTTCCATTGCGCGCCCGCGTCAGACGTATGGTAGACGGCGTACGACGTCTGCGACATGCCGGAAGCGCCGTACAGCAGCACCCAGACGTCCGCGCTGTCGGTGCCGTAGATCATGCCGCCGACGACCGTATCGGACTTCACGTGCAGCGAGCCGGTCCAATGCCGCCCGCCGTCGACGGTGCGCTTCACGTCATAGCCGCCGGGGGCCAATACGAGCGCCCAGCCCTTCTGCTCCGTCATGAAATGCGCGTAGCGCGTGTTCGGCGGCGTCGGCAGCTTCGTCCACGTCTTGCCGCCGTCCGTCGTCTTGTACGTGAACGCGCGCGTGAAGCCGAAGCCCGTCTGGCCGTTCATGAATGCGATGCGGTCGAACGGATGGGCTCCGGTCGGGATCCACGTATAGCTCGAACCGCCGTCCGTCGTCTTCAGCAGCGTGTTCGGCTTGCCGTACGCGACTTGCGCCAGCACGTAGCCCGTCGTATTGGTCAAGAATTGCATTTGCGCGAAATTCAGCGTGCCGGCGTTGTAGATCGCCTGCCAATGGCAGCCGCCGTCCGACGTGCCGATCATGAATCCGTTGCCCGCCGCGCGGCCGACGTTCTTGCTCAGGAATTGAATCGACTGCAGGTACGGGTCCGACGTATCCTTCATCGCCTTGAGCTGCAGGCCGTGCGCGTCGGTTCGGCAGGGCGGCGCCGGAGGCGCCGAAGCCGCGGCCGCGGGCGCCGGGGACGCCGCGCCGAAGCCGGTCAGCGCGCCCGCCGCCAGCACGGCGG
>NZ_JAGGDJ010000085.1 GCF_017652985.1 Paenibacillus artemisiicola | reverse complement strand
CCTGGCGCGAGCGCTCACGCAGCGGCGCGCGCTGACGTCCGGTGCGCCGAATCGGGGCGCGCGTCTCGGCGAGCAGCGTCGCAGCCCGCATCGCCGTCTCGCCGGGTCGCGGCGCGGACGCTCTGCGGCTGGCGCGAGCGCTCGCGCAGCGGCGCGCGGTGACAACTGGTGCGCCGGATCGGGGCGCGCGTCTCGGCGAGCAGCGTCGCAGCCCGCATCGCCGTCGCGCCGGGTCGCGGCGCGCGGTGACATGCGTTGCGCCGGATCGCGTCAAAGCCGGACACAGAAGCCGCTATTTGAGTCATAGGCGCTTTTTGGCGAGTTTCGCGGACACACGTTCCGTTATCGGTGCTTACCACTGACTTATAGCCGTCTTTTTCGGGAAATAACGGCTCCTGTGGCCGCCAAAATCCGAAATCGCCGCTTTTCGGCGAAATAGCGGATCTCCTGTCCGCATAGCTCGCCCGCAGACCGGGCCGCGCATGCAGAAGATCGAAATAGGCCCTCGATGTCCACGTTTGGCGCGGATACCGAGGGCCTTTGGCGTGGTTCTCCGAAAGCGGCGGCGTGCGGTGCACGGAGCGCCATAACCGGAGCCGAGCGCAGCGTTAAGGAGCAAGGGGCTGGGTACGACGCGTTTATATAGGGACCCCTCGCAGCAGGCGTCACGGCAGTACCGTCGGCACGCCGCTCGGCCCTGGCCGCAGGCGCAGCTGCCACTCGTCCGGCTTGCCGTACTAGTCAGCCGCCTCATCCCCCGCCGCAGGCGCAGCCTCCGCTCCTCGCCGAACGAACAGCCGCCGCTTACGAACTCAGCAGCTTCATCACGCGGATGCCCGTCCCGTTGCTGCGTTCATCCTTCGTGCCCGTGCAGCGGATCGTCACCTGCTGGAGCTTGCGCTCCGGCTGGAACGGGAACGACACGAGAATCGGCCGGTACGCCAGCGGGCACCATTCGTCGAACACGTTCACTTCCGTGAAGCTCTCGCCGCCGTCGAGCGAATACTCCAGGATGCCGCTGTCCGGCCCGTGCAGCAGCACGATGCCCGCGCGGCGCCCCGCGATGGCGAACGACAGCCGCTCCCCCTCGCCGCCCGCGGCCGCCAGATGCGCCGTCGCGAAGCGCCAGTTCATGAGCGGATCGTCCGGGCCGAGCTCGGCGGGCGCGAAGCCTTCCGCGAGGACGCCCTGTCCGACGTCCGCCATCGTCGCGAACTCGTAATTGCGCGCGTCGAGCGGCACCGGCAGCTCGTCCGCCGCTCTCGCCTCCCCGCCGCCATCGGCCGGCCCCGCGCTGCCGCCGACGCCTGCCGCCGTCTCCGTCTTCGGCGGCAAGGCCAGGCCCGCGCGCTCCTCGGCCTCCCGGATCGCGGCCGCGGATGCCGCTTGCCCCGGCGCCGGAACGACGGCGGCGTTCGGAATCTCCGCCGGCACCAGCACCGGATCATGGCCGCGCTCGCCGTCTTCGACCGCTTCCGCCACCGCCGTCACCGCCTGCTCCAGAAAAGCGTTCGCGTACGACGCGTACAGCGCGTGCCCCTCGTCGTTCGGATGAACGCGGTCCGGCGCCAGCGCCTCCCACGTCGTCTCGCCCGCGCGGATCAGATCCCGGACGCCGCCCGCGAAGCTGACGGACGGAATGCCGTAATGCGCGGCGACTTCTTCATGGACCGCGATATTGAACGGCACCCCGTCGGTCAAGTTCTTGTCCGCGGCCGTGTAGACGAAGACCAGCTCCGTCTCCGGCGATAGCCGGCGGCACTGCCGCACGATGCCTTCCATGCCGCGGATCGACTCGTCGCGGTCCTCCCCGTCGTTGACGCTGAACTCCACGAACAGCAGATCGACCGGGCCATGGTCCAGCGCATGCGCCCGAAGCCGGTGCGCGCCGAACGTCGACGTCGTCCCGCCGACCCCCGCATTGATGAACGTCCACGCCGAGTCCCCGAAGCGCTCGCGCAAAAACCGGCCGTTCAGCGCCCGCCAGCTCGTCTCGTCCGTCACGGAAGCGCCCGCTCCCTCCGTGATGGACCCGCCCAAATACGCGACGGCCGCGGGCTCGCCCCGCAGCAGCTTGGCCGCGAAGCGCGGCAGTCCTTCCCGCCGCTTGCTATGAACTGCATCCAATTTCGTCATGCGCTCACGTCCTTTCGTATGAACGAGCCCTTCCGAAACCGTTCGAACGGGCTCGCCGTCTTCCAAGGCGGCGCGCCCTCGCCGGACGCGCGGCGCCTCCCTTCATTACCCTCGCCGGTCGGGAACGAATTGCCCGCCGTCCGCATTCGCCGGCTCGATGGTCCCCGCCTTCGGCTCCCGCAGCTCCCGCGGCCCCGCCCCGCGGCGCCCAAGGACAGGCGAAAGGCGCTCTGGCTCGCCAGAACGCCTTGCCCTTGCCTATCCCGTTACCGCTTATTTTTGGTTGGAGGAATCATACGCTTTTTGCAGGATCTCGAGGTAACGGTCCAGCTTCAGATCCTTCAAGCCTTTCACGTACGCGTCCCAGTCTTTGTCCAGGTCCTTGTTGCCCGTGATGAATTGCAGCTCGTTTTGCTCGATGTAGTTCTTGATGTTCGTTTGCAGCATGCTCGCTTCGTCCATTTCGGACGGATCGATCCAGACGGACCAAGCCGGGAACAGCTCCTGCGGCTCTTTGCCTTGATACAGCAGCGTTGCGTTGTACAGACGGCGCTCGTAGCCCGTCGAGTCGTAGATGTCGGTCGACTGCACGAAGCTGTCGCGGTATTCCTTCGGCATGTAGAAGTGAGCGACGCCGCTCCAGCCCGCGTTGTGCGGCGCTTCGCCTTCTTTGCCCGGGATCGGTTTGAATTGCGCCTTCACGCCTTCGCCGAGCGCGACGTCGTCCGGACCCGGCTTCTCCCAGTCGATGCCTTCCATGCCCGACGCGCCGTTCGTTTGCCCTTCCGGCGTGAACATGTAGTCGACGAGCTTGATGAGGGCGATTTGCGCGTCCTTGCTGGCTTTGTTCGTGATGACGAATTTCGCGCCCGGCGCCACGCCGCCGGCATCATGCGTCGCGTACTGCGCATGCGGGCCTTGGAGCGGCGGAACCGGGTTGTAGTCCTTGGAATACTTGTTGCCTTTGTCGATGTTGACGAAGATGGCGGGGTGCATGCCGGCGCCGGCGCCGAGAATTTGGGCGTCCGCGTTCTCGCCGATTTTCTTGAACGCTTCGGCGTTTTGCGTGAACGCGCCCGGATCGATCAGCTTCTCGTCGTACAGCGATTTGATGTACTTCAGGCCTTCCTTCCACTCCGGCTTGACCGCGGCGGATTCCACCTTGCCGCCCGTCAGGTTCAGGTAGTTGCGGTCGTCGTCGTACACGAAGCCGTTCATCAGGAACGGCACGACGCGCACGCCGAAATCTTCGGTGGAGCCGCTCAGCGGCACTTCGTCGGCTTTGCCGTTGCCGTTCGGATCCTTCGTCTTGAACGCTTCGAGCACTTTCTTGAAATCGTCGGTCGTCTTCGGCATTTGCAGGCCGAGCTTATCGAGCCACGTCGTGTTCAGCCACATTTTGTTCGGGTACGAGCAGTGGAAGCACTGCGCATAGGCCACGAGGCCGTAAATGTTGCCGTCCGGCGCGGTATTAAACGCTTTCATTTCCGGGTCTTTGTCAAGCGCGGCCTTGATGTTCGGCGCGTATTGGTCGATCAGGTCGTTCAGCGGCAGGAGCACGCCTTGCTTGCCGTACTTCAGCACGTCGGCCTGCGAGAATTGGTCGATGTACGCCGGCAGCATGTACGCGTCCGGGTAGTCGCCGCTCGCGAGCGAGATTTGGCGCTTCTCTTTCGCGCCGTCCGACGGGTTCAGCTCCCAGTTGATCTTCATGTTGAATTTGTCTTGGACGAACGCCGTGAATTTATTGGTCGGCAGGTCGATGCCCGTTTCCTGGATGGAGAAGATTTTGACCGGTACCGGGTCGGCCTTCGCCTCGCCGCTGCCGCCGTTGTCGGCCGCTTGCGCCGCGTTGCCGCCGTTGCCCGCGTTTGCCGTATTATCCGCCGTGTTCGTATTGCCTCCGTTATTGCTTCCGCACGCCGCCAAGATCATGCTGCAGACGGCGAGAATGGCGACGGCCGATCCGATTTTTCTCTTTTTCACACTGATCGCTCCCTTTTTGGTTGTGTTGTTCGATCCTTTGCCGGGCGAACCCCCCACATTACATATCCATCTCCCCTTTCAATGGGTCGGCCGGGAACCGGGAAAGGCTTTAGCCTTTCACCGATCCGACCAGCATCCCCTGGACGAAGAAGCGCTGCACGAACGGATAGATCATCAGCACCGGCAGCGTCGCGACGACGATCAGCGCGTACTTGAGCAGCTCGGCGAGCTGCTGGCGCTCCACCTGCTTCATCGCGTCCATGATGCCGGAGCTGTTGTTCTGGATGATGATGCTGCGCAGCACGAGCTGCAGGGGGAACAGGTTCGCCGACTTCAGGTAGATCAAGGCGTCGAAGTAGGCGTTCCATTGGCCGACCGCGTACATGAGCACGAGCACCGCGATGATCGGCTTCGACAGCGGGATGACGACGCTCCGCATGAAGCGCAGGTCGCTGCAGCCGTCGATCTCGCTCGCCTCGATCAGTTCCTCCGGAATGGACGACTGGAAGAAGGACCGCGCGATGATGACCTGCCACACCCAGATGGCGTTCGGAATGAGCAAGGCCCAGCGGGTGTCGATCAGGTGCAGGCTCTTCACGACGAGGTACGTCGGGATGAGGCCGCCGCTGAAGATCATCGTGAAGGTGATGATCACCATGATCGGGCTGCGGCCGAAGAACGTCTTGCGGGACAGCGGATACGCCAGCATGACGGTCAGCGCCACGCTGATGAGCGTGCCCGCCGCCGTGTAGAACAGCGAGTTGCCGTAGCCCGTCATGATCGTCGGCGTATCGAACAAGGTCTTGAAGCCCTTGAACGAGATGTCCACCGGCCACAGCCATACTTTGCCGGAGGTGACGGCCGCCGGGCTGCTGATCGAACTGCTGACGATATAGATGAGCGGGTAGATGACGGCGATCAGCACGAGCGTCAGGATCGTATAGATCACGATCATGAGCGCCCGGTCGCCCGCGGATTCCCGGATTTTGCGGTTCACGGTTGTTGTTGTCATGCGTTTCAAGCTCCTTCTACCACAGACTGTTGTTCGTCAGCCGTTTGGCCAACCCGTTGACGAGGATGAGCAGCACGAAGTTGATGACCGAGTTGAAGAGGCCGACAGCGGTCGCGAAGCTGTAGTTGGCGTTCAAAAGGCCGATGCTGTACACGTACGTCGAGATGATTTCCGAATTGACTTGGTTGAGCGGGTTCTGCAGCAGGTAGACCTTCTCGAAGCCGATCGCCATGACGTTGCCCACGTTCAGGATCAGCACGATGACGATCGTCGGCAGGATACCCGGCAGGTCGACGTGCCAGATCTTCTGGAACCGGGACGCGCCGTCCACCTTCGCCGCCTCGTACAGCGTCGGGTCGATGCCGGCCAGCGCCGCCAGGTAGATGACCGCGGAGTAGCCCGCCGTCTGCCAGATGTCCGACCAGACATAGATGGAGCGGAAGAAGCCGGGCTCGCCGAGGAAGTTGACCGAATCGAGGCCCAGATGGTTCATCAGCACGTTGACGAAGCCGAGCCGCGGCGCCAGGAACAGCATGATGATCGAGACCATGACGACCGTGGAGATGAAGTACGGCGCGAACGTGACCAGCTGCACGAACCGCTTGAATCGATTGCTGCGCACTTCGTTCAGCATCAGCGCGAGCAGAATCGGAATCGGAAACCCCGCGAGCAGCAGGTAACCGCTTAGCATGACGGTGTTCTTGATGAGCGTCCAGAAGATCGGATTGTCGAAGAACAGGTTGAAGTTCTTCATGCCGACCCACGGGCTGCCCCAGATGCCCTTCGTGACGTTGTAGTCCTTGAACGCGAGCACCGCGTTCAGCATCGGGTAATATTTAAAGATCAGAAAGTACAACAGCGGCGGCGTCACGATCAGGTACAGCTGCCAGTGCTTGGCGAAGCTGCGGCCGGCCATGCGCGCCAGGCTCCGTTTCTTCCTCGTTGCGGGTACCGGCGTCCGCACCGGTTTCTCTACTGCGATTTCCACGTTCAAACCAATCCCTCCCAAGCGAATCCCACTGGTGCATGCAAGCGGTCGATCCCGGAAAGCGTCGTGGTCCGAACGACTTGACAGCGCTTTCCGCAAGACCGATCATAGCGTCCGCCGCTGCTTTCGGGATAGGTACACTTGCGGTTTCGAACGTACAGTTGCCCCGTTTTCCGGGGGACAATCGGCCGTTTCGCGGCCATTTTCAGCGCTTTTCACGAAAAAGGGCCTCCGCCGCGTCCGTAAGCGGCGAAAACCCTTTCATCTTCCATTTGGCGGTCCGGCGGCGGGCCGGCGGCAGCCCGGCATAAAAAAATCCCGGCCGCCGAAGCGGACCGGGAAGGGCCTCATTTGGAACGGGTATGGAGATAATCGTCGTAGCCCTTTTGCATGATCGCCAGATACGCGGACAAGCCCATGTCGTCCAAGCCCCGGACGTAGGCGTCCCATTCGGCGTCCAAGTCCTGCGCGCCGGTGATGAACTGCAGCGTGTTCTGGTCGATGTAGTTCTTGAGGTTCGTCTCCAGCATGTTGGCCTGCTGCGCGGACGCGTCGTCGACCCAGACGTTCCAGGCCGGGAACAGATTCTTCGGCTCCTTGCCGGCGTACAATTCGGTCGCCGCCTGCAGGCGGCGCTCGTAGCCGTCCGGCGCGTACATGTCCGTGCCCTGCACCCAGCTGTCGCGGTACGACTTCGGCATGTAGAAGTGGCCGGTGCCGACCCAGCCGGTGTTCGTCGGCGGGCTGCCCTCCGGCTTGACCATGCCGGCGAACAGCGGCTTGACGCCCTTGCCGAGCGCCTGCTCGCCGGGCAGCGGCTTGCGCCAGCCGACGCCCTCCTCGCCGGATTCGGCGTGGATCTGGCCGTCCGGCGTGTAGATGTAGTCGATCATCCGGATCAGCGCGACCTGCGCTTCCGGCGTCGCCTTGTTCGTGATGACGAACTTCGCGCCCGGATTGATGCCGCCTTCGTCGTGCACGGCGTAGGACGCGTGCGGGCCGGTCAGCGGAGGCACCGGCGCGTAGTCGCGGGAGCGGTTGCTGCCCGTCTCGCCGCCGACGAAAATTTCCGGGTGCATGGCCGCCCCGGCGCCGAGAAGCTCGACGCCTTCGTTGTCGCCGAGCTTCTTGTACGCCTCCGCGCTCTGCGTGAACGCGCCGGGATCGATCAATCCTTCCTCGTACAGCGATTTGATATAGGCGAGCCCCTCGCGCCATTCCGGCTTGTTCGCGGCCGTGTCCACCTTGCCGTTCTTCAGCATCAGGTAGTCGCGGTCGTCGTCGTAGATGAAGCCGTTCATGAGGAACGGCACGATGCGCACGCCGAAGTCCTCGGTCGAGCCGCTGAGCGGAATTTCGTCCGCGGCGCCGTTGCCGTTCGGGTCGTCCTTCTTGAACGCTTCGAGCACGCGCTTGAAGTCGGCCGTCGTCTTCGGCATGGACAAGCCCAGCTTGTCCAGCCACTTCCGGTTCAGCCACATCTTGTTCGGGTACGAGCAGTGGAAGCATTCGCTGTAGCTGACAAGGCCGTAAATATTGCCGTCGGGCGCCGTGTTCAGCTCCCGCAGCGCTTCGTTCTGCTCGAACGCGGCCTTGATGTGCGGGGCGTACTTGTCGATCAGGTCGTTCAGCGGCAGGAAAATGCCCTGCTTGCCGTAACGGAGCTCCTCCGCCTTGGAGAATTGATCGATGTACGCGGTCAATATATACGTATCGGGATAATTGCCGCTCGCGAGCGAGATTTGGCGCTTCTCCTTGGCGCCTTCGTACGGAATGACGTCCCAGGTGAACTTGACGCCGTACGTCTGTTCCAAATAGTTCGAGAACGCGTTCGTCTGCAGGTTCTGACCCGCATCCTGCTGCGCGAAGACGCGGATCGGAATCGCGCCCGATTCCGGCGTCTTCTCCTCCGGAGGCTGCTCGGGCGACGACGAACATGCGGCCAGCAGCAAGCCGATCGCGAGGAGGATGATACCGAGGCGAAGCTTCATAAGCATGTCCGCTCCTTTCTTGCCTTTCCGGCGAATGGGATGGGGTACGGCTGGATGTATCGGAATGAGCGCGGTCTTGCGCGATCGTTGATGAGGATTCGTCGCCGGATCGCCCGCGCTTTCCGCGGGATCCGGCGCCGTCCGGTTCGGCCGGCGAATCGCGCTTCCGTCAGTCGAACGACTGCCGGTAGGCGCTCGGCGCCACGCCCATGACCCGCTTGAACGCGCGGCGGAACGAGTGCGAGCTGTTGTAGCCGACCTGCGAAGCGATCTCGTCCACGGTGAGCGCCTTGCCCCGCAGCAGCTCCCCGGCCCGGTCCATCCGTACCTTCTCCAGGTGGTCGGACAGGTTCGTGCCCGTCACTTCCTTGAACAGCTGCGAGATGTATTTCTCCGGCCGCTCGGCCTGCTCCGCGATCCGGTACAGCGTCAGCTCGGCGTCGGAATATTGCTCGGCGACGAACTGCTTGATCTGCTCGACCGTGCGGATGTGCAGATCGTTCTTCTTGCTCGTGATCATGCCGCACAGCGTCTCGATGATGCCGTTCAGCTCGCCGCGGATCGCCTCGATCGAGCCCGCCAGCTGGACCGCCAGGATCCGGTCCTTCGCGTCCTCGAACCGGTCGGATTCGGCGAACGCCTTCTGGTCGAGCAGCTTCAGCAGCGTGCCCTTCAGCTCGCCGATCAGCTGGTTCGCCATCTCCGGCGACAGCTCGCGGTCCTCCGTGTTTTGCTGCATGACCGACTGGACGATGCGCTTCGCTTCCTCTTCGTCGCCCGCGCGGATCGTGCTGATGAGGCGCAGCTCCATGTCGAGCGGATAATAATACGTGCTGCTCTCCTGGCGGATGTCCGCGTACCAGAGCATGCCCTTGCGCTGCGTGTAGTCGGCGTAGCCCATCGTCTCCTTCGCCTGCTCGTAGGAGCGGCTCACTTCCATGCCGGAGTCGAAGAGCTCGCCGAACGAGCCGGTCACCGTGATCTTGTACTCGCTGAACAGGTACGCCGCGAACGGGTCGAGCAGCGCCTGGACGGCCGTCCGGAACGCCTCCGCGTCCGCGTCGCCGCCTTCGGCCGGGAAGATCGCGACCACCCGGTCCGAGCCGAGGTCCGTCATCAGAATCCGGCCGTCGATGTCGCGCAGGCTCTGCTTCAAGAGGAGCCGCGCGGCGCTCAGCTCGTTCAGGATATCGACCGAATCGAGTCCCGCGTAGCCGTGAATGTGCAGGATGCCGACGCTGCCGCGGCCGAGCGCGAGGCCCGTGTCCGCCTGCGCGGCGGCCGCCTCGATCTCCTCGCGGGTCTGGAATTCGCCCGCGAGCAGCCGCTTCAGGAACGCGTCTCGGATGAGCGGCTGCTGCCGGGTCAGCTCCTGCTCCAGCGTCCGGTTGCTCGTGATGATCGTCGCGATGTTGCCCTGCAGGAAGTCGTAGGCGTTGCGCCCGATCGGCTCGTCCTTGCCGAACTGCTCCCGCACGACGCCGAGCAGCCGGTTGATCGGCGCGCTGTTCCGGTGCGACAGCATCCAGCCCACGGCCAGGCCGATCAGGAGCGCCGCGCCCGTCACCGACCACGTGATGTACTTGATCGTGTTCGCGTTCTCCATCAGCGCCTTGCGCGGAATGCCGGCCCGGTACACCCAGCCGGTCGCGGCCGAGCGGATCGTGATCACGAGGTCGTCGCGGTAAAATTGGCTCTGCTTCGCTTTGTCGAACGCCCCGTCGGCATTAATGGCCTTGATCTCGTCTTCGCCGATGCCGGCCATGCTGATCGGATCGCCCTCGGCGTTGCTGACGTACGTCCAGCCGCCGCCGTAGCGGTCCTTCACCCCGGAGAGCAGGCTCGCGACCGTCTTCTGGTCGATGAGCACGACGACCGTCGCGGGCGCCTTCGACCCGAAGCTGTCCAGTGGAAGCGATTGCATATACGAGATGACGGAAGTTTGCGTGCCGTTCATGGTAAAGGGCTTCATCGGCAGGATCTCGCGGCTGTGCGTCCGGTCCAGCACCTGCTGCTGCCACTGCGCTTGATCCATGTCGTCGTAATGCCCGTACTCGTAGTAATGCTCCGGCCGGAAATACGCGGAACCCGGCGTCAGCACGACGTTTTCGTTGCGGAGGTAGATATAGTAGTTCTTCAAGAAATCGTTGGTCTGGCTGAAGACCATGACCTCTTTCATGAGTTTCCAAATCCCGTATACGTTGCCGTCGTCGATGTCCTTCTTCTGGTTCATCAGCACGTACAGGTCTTGATTGAGCGCGAGCTGCCGCGTGAAGCCCTCGACCTCGGCCATCCGGCGCTCCAGGATCTGCTTGCTGTTCTGAAGCTGGGTCACGCTGTTCTCGATGGAGACGGACTGCGTCACGGCGATCGAAGTGCGGTACGACATGTACCCGGCGATGCTCGGAATAATCAGGATGACGATATACGATGTCAAGAAGCTGCGGAAAATCCTGGAGTGCCTGTTCACGCGTCGTCCCCCCACTAACCCGTATCTCCATACATTATATCGCCTCTCTCGCCGTATGCAATCCCGGGCGCAAAAGGAAGGACAACCGCGTGGCGGCGAAGCCCCGCGGTTGTCCGTTTGCGAGCGCTGTGCTTACGCGGGCTCCCCGGCCGCGAAGGAGGCCCGGTCGAGCCGCAGGCTCCCGCCCGCCTCCAGCGCGAGCGGAATCGCGGCGCCGCCGAGACGGACCGTCGTCCGCAGCGGCGAGCCTGCCCGGACCGCCGCCTTGACGAGCTCGCCGTCCCGCCATGCGAGGTCGACCTCCGCGTTGCCGCGCGCCCGCAGCCCCGTCACCCGCCCCGTGCCCCACCGCGCCGGCAGCGCCGGCAGCAGATGAAGCTCGCCGGCATGGCTCTGCAGCAGCATCTCCGCGATGGCCGACGTGCCGCCGAAGTTGCCGTCCGCGACGAAGATGTTCGTCTCCGCGCCCGCGATGCCCGCTTTGGAGTAGGTCAGCAGGTTATCGAAACATAGCTCGCCGATCAGGTAACCGAGCTGGTCGTACGCGCGGTCGCCGTCGTGCAGCCGCGCGAAGTTGGCCGCGAAGAGGGCGAGCGTGAACTCCACGTCCTCCAGCCCTTCGCCGCGCATCCGGGCGTCGAGCGTCCGGCGCGCCGCCTCGCTCAGCTCGGGCGTGCCGGCCGGCGTGATCTGGGCGCCCGGATACAAGCCGTACAGATGCGACAGGTGGCGGTGGTCCGGCTGCGCTTCGCCGTAATCGGCGAGCCATTCCCGCAGCCGGCCGTTCGCGCCGGCCGCGAGCGGCGGCAGCAGGGCGGCCGCCCCGCGCAGCCGTTCCCGCAGCGCCTCGTCGGCGCCGAGCCGCTCGCCCGCTTCGAGGCAGAACGCGAACAGGTCGCGGACCAGCGACTGGTCCATCGTCGGCCCCATCGAGAGCGCGTAGGCGCGCGATTCGTCCCCGGCGGCGTAGAAGCTGTTTTCCGGGGAGTTGGACGGCCCCGTCACGAGCCAGCCGCAGTCCGGGTGCACCGTCATGTAATCGAGGAAGAAGAGCGCCGCTTCCCGCAGCACCGGGTACGCCGTCTCGCGCAGGAACCGTTCGTCCAGCCCGTACGCGTAATGCTCGCGCAGCTGGTTCGCGATCCACAAGCCGCCCGTGACGTTCAACCCCCACGAATAATGCCAGCCTGGCGCGGTGAAGCCCCAAGCGTTCGAGAAGACGTGCGCGGTCCAGCCCTCGCAGCCGTAGTACGCGCGCGCCGTCTCCCGGCCCGCCTCGGCCAGGCGCTCCACGTAGCGCAGGAGCGGCAGGTGGCTCTCCGCCAGGTTGACCGCTTCGGTCGGGTAGTAATTCATCTCCGTGTTGACGTCCAAATGGTAGTCGCAGCTCCACGCCATCCGGTTCGCTTCGCCGTCGTTCCAGATGCCCTGCAGATGCATCGGCAGGGTCGAATCGGCCCGCGAGCCGGCGATCGTCAGGTAGCGCCCGTATTGGAAGAAGAGCGCGAACAGCTGCGGATCGTCGCCGCCTTCGCGGAGGCGCCGCATGCGCGCGTCCAGCGGCAGCGCCGACGCGCCGGAGTCGCCGAAGTCGGCGGCGACGCGCGCGTAGAGCGCGCGGTAGTCGGCGATATGCGCCGCGCGGATCGCCGCGTAGCCCTTGGCCGCGGCCCGGTCCGCGCGGTCCGCGGCCGCCCGCGCCCAAGCGTCGCCGTCCTGCCGGTAATCCGTCTCGACGGCGAAATAGACGTGCGCCTCGTCGGCGCCGCGCACGACGATCGCGTCGCCTTCCGCGGCGACCGCGCCGCCCGTCGCGACGACCCGGACGGCGCCGCATGCCCGCACGCCGCAGGCGCCGTCGCTGTGCATCGTCTCCGTCGCCCGGCTCTCGAACGCGAGCGCGCCGGCGGCCGGCGCGGCGACGGCGAAGCGATCCGTGCGCCCCTCCAGCCGGAGGGCGAACGACACGCCGCCCGCTTCGCCGCTCCACAGCCGCGCGGCGAGCACGCCGTCCGGATGCGACGCGAGCAGCTCGCGGCGGATGCCGCCGGCCTCGCCGCCGGCACGGTAGAGCGCCTCCTCGAGGCACAGCTCGCGGGCGAAGCCGGCGCCTTGCGCGGCGGCAGC
>NZ_JAGGDJ010000084.1 GCF_017652985.1 Paenibacillus artemisiicola | reverse complement strand
GCCTCGGCCGGCCCGGCGCTCGCCGGCCGCGCGTAACGGCCGCCTGCGGCCCGCCGCCTCGCCCCGATGCCCGCACCGCGAAGGCGGCCGCGCCGAAGCGCGGACTTCTAAGGAGGCATTGCCATGGAAACCAACATCCTCACGGAAGAGCTGTACGCATCGTACAAATCGCTGCTGTTCTCGCTGGCCTATCGCATGCTCGGCAGCGTCATGGACGCGGAGGACATCGTCCACGAGGCGTTCCTCTCCCTCCAGGGCACGGAGCCGGGCCATGTCGCCAACGTGAAGGCATACCTGTGCAAAACGGTCACGAACCGCTGCATCGACCGGCTGCGTTCGTCGCAAAAGCAGCGCGAGCTCTACGTCGGCCCATGGCTGCCGGAGCCGCTCGTCGCCGATTGGCCGGATGCCGGCGGCGCCGGCGCCGGGACGGCCGGGGGCATCGGCATCGACCCGTATCAGGCTTACGCCCGCCACGAAGCGGTGTCGACGGCGTATCTGCTGCTCCTGCAGCAGCTCTCGTGGACGGAGCGCGCGGTCTTCCTGCTCCGCGAGGTGCTGCAGTACGACTACGACGAGATCGCCGCCATCGTCGGCAAGAGCGCCGTGAACTGCCGGCAGATCTTCCACCGGGCGCGGCGCGCCATTCATCCCGAGGACGAACCGAAGGCGCCGAGCCCGGGCTTGCCCGGCCACCAGGCGCTCGTCGAACAGTTCGCGGCGGCGCTGGCGAGCGGCGATATCGGCCGGCTGCTGAACGTGCTGTCGCGCGACGCGGCCCTTCTGTCCGACGGCGGCGGCAAGGTGCACGCGGCCGTCCGGCCGATTGTCGGCGCGGCCCGCGTCGCCGGCTTCCTCGAAGGGGTGCTGCGGAAGCTGGAGCCCGGCCACTCCGCCAAGCCCGCCCTCGTCGGCGGCGAGCTCGGCCTCGTCACGTACGCGGCGGACGGCGGCGTGTCCGGCGTCGTCTCGTTCCGCGTCGAGCGGGACCGGATCGCGGAGGTCTACATTCTCGTCAATCCCGACAAGCTCGCGCGGGTTCGATAAGCCGCTTCGCCCGCTGCGCCGCGGCTCCGGCAAAGCCGGCGCGACAGGCGCGGCCGGCACGCGGAGGGACGCGAGGCTTCCCGCGCGACACCGCCCGCCGAATACGCGCACGGCGGGAACCGCGCCGCCCAAGCAAAAAAGCCGGATCCGAGGATCCGGCTTTTTTGCCGCGTGCCGCGTGCCGCGTGCCGCTTGCCAACTGCCAATTGCGGGCAAAGGGGACAACCCCGATTGCCCGCCCGGCCTACACCTTGAACCGCGTCACCGCCTGCCGCAGCTCGCCCGAGATGGCCCCGAGCCCGTCGGCGGTGCGGGATACCTGCGCCATGGCGCCCTTCTGGGTGGCCGCCGCTTCCGTGATCGTCCCGGCCAGCTCCGTCGTCTGCCGCGACAGCTCCGCCAGCTCGGCGATGGACGCCGAGACCTCCTCGGAGCTGGCCGACATTTGCTCGGAGACGGCGTAGACGTCCAGCAGCTGGTCCGCCACCTCCCGCACGGAGCCGGACAAGTCCAGGAACATCGCTCCGGTCTCTTCCGCCGCCTGCCGCATCGCCGTCACCTCGCTCAAGCCGCGGTCGATCGCGGCCACGGCGCCCCGGGTCTCCTGCTGCACCCGTTCGATCAGCTCCGCGATGCGCTCGGCGGACGTCTTGGACTGCTCGGCCAGCTTCCGGATCTCGCCGGAGACGACCGCGAAGCCCCGGCCGTGCTCGCCGGCGCGCGCCGCCTCGATGGAGGCGTTCAGCGCCAACAGATTCGTCTGCTGCGTCACGGACGCGATCATCGACGTCACTTGGCCGATCTCCTCGGACATGCCCCGCAGCCGGTCCATCGCCGCGACCGCCCCTTGAACCGTCTCGACGACGCCGATGATCTGCCGCATGCTGCCTTGCATCTGCGAGCTGCCCTCGCCCGCGCTCCGCCGCGCCGCGTTCGAGGCGTCCGACGCGCTGCCCGCCGACTCCGCCACCCGGCCGATGCCGGCGGCCATCTCCTCCATCGCCCGGCTGCTCTCCTGCGTGCCGTGGTACTGGCGGGACGAGTGCCCCGTCAGCCGCTCCATCGCGCCGGAGATCGACCGCGACGATTCCGCCGACGCGTGCGCGCCCGACTGCAGCGTCTCGGCGGCCGCGGCCACCTGCCGCGACGATTCGCCGAGATGCTCGATGAGCGCGCGCAAATTGCCGGTCATGTGATTGAAATGCGCCGCGAGCGAACCGATTTCGTTGCGCGAGCGGATGTCGAGCGTGCCGGTCAGGTCGCCCCCGGCCGCCCGCTCCGCCTGGGCGCCGATCAACCGCAGCGGACGCAGGAACGCGCGCACCGACAAGGAGATGACGGCGATGCCCGCGATCGCCGCCAGCAGTCCGATGAGGGAGCTGCGGTACAAGTCGCGCTTCAGCGTCTTCGTGATGAACCCGTAATTGAAGTCGAGCCCCGCGTAGGCGATCAGGTTGCCCTTCGGGTCCTTGATCGCGCTGACGACGCTGATCCACGTGCCCAGACTGTCCGCGTACGCGCCCGTCCGGCTGACGCCTTCCAGCTCCGACGCCTTCAGCGCCCGGCGCAGCGTCTCGACCGGCACGTACGGCTCCGCCGGCTTCTCGTCCGCGTACAGGTTCGCGTTCGAGAGCAGGTTCAGGAGCGCGGGCCGGCCGTCCTCCCGGGTCCATTCGGGGTAGAAAAGATACGCGTTCTCCACCAGCTCGGATGCGGCGGCGCGGTCCATTTCCTCCTGCACCCGCACGACGGCGGGAACCGTCTTATACGCCTCCACGTTTTTCTTCAGCTCCGTCTTCGCCGTCCCGATTTCGTCCAGCTCGAGCATGAGCGGGGAATGGAACATGTTTTCGAGCGCCACGAGCTCGTCCATCACATGCTGCTTCTGCTGAAAATAAGACACCGTCGTCAGCACGACGCACAAGGCCAAATAACAAGTCCCGGCAATAAACGAAATGCGGAACGCCAAGGATCGGAAATAGCCGACCGCGGACGGGCCGCGCTTGATTGGCTGCGAGAAGGACATAGTTCGAAAGCACCTCCGGATATAGGTCGAATGTCTACTAAACGAACGATACCGGATTCTAAAATATTGGTCAATTATGCCAAAAAAATTTGTCGAAAACGGCCGATTTTCGCCGATTCCGGGCTTCGGCCCGCAGCGGCCGCGGGCAAAGGCGCCGGACCTGCCCGCCAGCGCGCCGAACGATCGCGCCGATCGGTACGGACCATGCCGAACAAGCCGCGGCCGGTTGACTCCGGCTGCGGCTTGAACGAACGGCTTTGGTTGCCGTTAAATTGCGCTTTTAGCCGCTCTCGCCGCGGCTGTTGCCGCGTACCCCGGCCGGAAGCGCGTCTGCCGCCCCGCGTTACGCCTCGAACGTATACGTCCGCGACCACGTTGCCGTCTCGCCTGGCGCAGCCTGGACGGGCGCGAACATTTCCGGCGATACGTTATGCGCCATGCCCCAGACGGCGATCAGCTCCGTCCGGAAGCCGCACGCTTCGGAAACCCGCACGCCCGAAGGCCGGTGCTCCAGCGTCCAGCCGTCCGGCAGCGCGCCGCCGTCCCCGCCCGGCGCCATGCGGCCGTAGAAATCCCGATCCGGCACGCTGCCCCACGCCAGCCGGCCGCCCTCCGCCCGGATGTCGCCTACGTGAACCGCGAACGCGGGCTGGCACTCCCCGCGGAAGACCAGCGAATAGTCCGGCCCGACCGTATGCCCGTCGATGCAGATGAAATTATGCGCGTACTCGTTGGTGGCGATGATCCGTTCCCCGACATTGGTCAGCTCGTAGTCCGCGCGCAGCGCGTTCCCCTCGATCGCGAGCCGCTTGCGATAGCGCGCCGCGAAGCCGAGGCACGGCTCGGGATGCGCGTCGAACAGCACGCGGCTCTCGTCCTCCCGGATCACGTCGACGCGGTAAGGCCGCACCTCGTACGCCTTCATGAACCGGTAGCCTTCGTCCGACTCGCGCCGGAGCAGCCCGACGCCCAGCTTCGGAAACCACTCCCCCGGCTTCGCCTCGTCGTAGCCGAGCATCCGCTGATTGCCGAATTCGCCGCAGAGCCCCGCCCCCTTCGACGGGTCCCATACGTGCGGAATTTCATAGGCGCCGAACGTATGCCTGCCGTCCAGCGTCGCCTCCGTGACGAATCCGGTCCGGTCGAACCGGGCGCCGCCCACCGCGGCGGGATGCTTGATCGCGACGGCCAGCCGGCCGCCCCGCAGTACAATGTCCTCGTGCATGAATCGCTCCTCCTTCGCTTGGCTCTCTCCTTCCTCCAACGATTCCGCGCGGAGCGCCGCCTTTCCTGCCGGCCGGACGCGCGCCGGACGCAAAAAACCCCGTCCCGCGGAGGGACGGAGTGGCGCGGCTCGTTTTTTGGTATACTGACGAAAGCCGCCGCCGTACGCCGCGGGCTTACGGCAGGCAAGGAGGTGCTTTGCGGCCATGCAGCTCAACAAAGGCGAGATCCTGTTCCGCCAAGGGGAAACCGGCCCCCTCTTCCACTTGCGCAGCGGCTTGCTCAAAATCATGCGCGTCCACGCGGACGGCACGCCGTTCCTCGTCAACATCATCACGCCGGGCGAAATCATTCCCCATCATTCGCTCATCAGCCCGAATCCGTACTTCGGCACGGCCGTCGCGCTCATGCCGTCGGAGGCGGAGGTCATCTCCGCGCCGGACTGGTACCGGCAGCTGGAGGACGAGCCCGCGCGGTGCCGGGAGATCGCCCTGCTGCTGCAGGACCGGCTGCGCATGATGCAGCAGCGCATCGACCAGCTGACGCAGGTGGCGCCCGCCAACAAGCTCCGCAAGCTGCAGGCGTGGTTCCGCCTCTACATCGAGCCGGCCGCCCTGACGGAGGTGCTGACGCAGGACGAGATCGGCCAGCTGATCGGCCTGCGCCGGGAAACCGTCAACCGGCTGCTCCGGGCGCAGCGGGCGGAGACGCAGCCCCGTTAGGCTTGCCCCCGCGCGGCAGCCGCCCCCGGCCGGACCGCAGCCCGGCTGCCGCCCGCGTCCCGCCAGGCGGCCGCTTCCGTCGCTCCGCCTCAGTCCAGCGCGCCCGCCGGACCGAAGAACTCGAAATGGATGTCTTCCGCCGCGATGCCCCATTCCTTCAGCGCCTGGTTCACCGTCCGCATGAACGGCGTCGGTCCGCAGAAGTAGAAGCCGGCGTCGGTCGTCCCCACGGTTTGTTGCAGGAACGCCAGATCGAGATACCCCTCTTTATGGAATACCCCCGCTTCCCGGTCTTTATCCGTCGGCGTCCCGTAGACCCAGTGCGCCGAGAAGGCCGGGTGCTCGCCCACGATTTGCTCGACCTCGTCCCGCAGCGCGTGCATGCCGCCGTGACGCGCCGCGTGGATGAACGTCACCTTGCGCTCCGGCTGCGTCTCCGCCAGCGTGCGCAGCATGCTGACCATCGGCGTCAGGCCGACGCCGCCGCTGATGAGCACGACCGGACGCGAATCGCCTTGGTCCAGCGTGAAATCGCCCGCCGGCGCCGACAGCGGCAGCACGTCGCCTTCCTGAATCTCCTCGTGCAAGTACACCGATACGCGGCCCGCCGGCAGCCCCGGCACCGTATTTTCCCGCTTCACCGAAATCCGGTAATGCCCCGCCCCCGGCGAGCCCGACAGGCTGTACTGGCGGATATGCGTCCGGTCCTCGCCCGGAATGTCCAGCTTCACGCTGACGTACTGGCCGGGCTCGAACGCCGCGATCGCGCCGCCGTCCGCCGGCACGAGGTAGAACGACGTGATGACCTCGCTCTCCCGCTCCTTCCGCGACACCCTGAACGGCCGGAAGCCCTCCCAGCCGCCGGGCTGCGTCTCCGCTTGCTTGTACATCTCCGCTTCCACGCCGATGAACGCGCCCGCGATCACGCCGTATGCCTCCGCCCAAGCGCCGATGATGTCGTCGGTCGCGGCGTCGCCGAGCACTTCTTTGATCGCGCCGAGCAGATGCTCCCCGACGATCGGGTAATGCTCCGGCTTCACGCCGAGGCTGCGGTGCTTGTGCGCGATGCCCTTCACGACCGGCAGGATCGCCTCCAGCTTGTCGATGTTGGCCGCCGCCGCGTAGACCGCGTTCGCGAGCGCCGTCTGCTGCCGGCCTTGCTTTTGGTTGGCGTGGTTGAAAATATTGAGCAGCTCCGGATGGGCCTCGAACAGCCGCTGGTAGAAGCGCTTCGTGATCGCCGTGCCGTGCACCTCCAGCACGGGCACCGTCGATTTGATGATGTCGATCGTTTCTTGCTTCAGCATGTTGCATCCCCGCTTTCGTGTGGCTTTGTTTTCATGGTTTCAGTATACGGCTGCGCGGAACCCCGCCTTGTGATTGCAATCACAGCGTTTGAGAAGAATGTGTGACGATCCCGGATAAATCCTCCTACTTCGCCGGACGCGCGATTTTTACCTTTTTGTAAAGGAACCGGCCGGTTTTGTCGACATAGAAGGAAAGGCATGACCGCATCCACCTCACAGGCCAAGGGAGACCGCAGCGATGATCCAAGTGAACGACACGCGCATGAAACAGATCAAGTATACCGGCATTACGGAGCAGGACCTCGCGTATTTGAAAAGCGTCCGCCCGCTCTTCGAGCGGATCACGAACGAAGTCGTCGACCGGCTGTACGAGCAGGTCGCCGCCAATCCGGAGATGAAGGCGATCATCGACCGGCACAGCACGCTCGACCGGTTGAAGGAGACGCAGCGCTGGTACTTCCTGTCGCTGACGGACGGCGTCATCGACCAGGCGTTCATCGACCGCCGCATCCTCATCGGCAGCATCCACTCGCGCATCGGGCTGACGACCGACTGGTACCTCGGCACGTACATGCTGTACCTCGACGCGGCCGTGCAGCACTTCCGGCGCATCGCGCCGGATGCGTGGATGACCATCGTGCTCGCGCTGTCCAAGATGTTCAACCTCGACTCCCAGCTCGTGCTCGAGGCGTACGAACAGGACGAGAAGGCGAAGATCCAGAAGCTGTCCGACGCGCGGCAGCACACGCTGACAACGATCAGCCGCATCGTCCAGGACCTGTCGGCGATGATCGTGGAGCTCGGCGGCAGCAGCCAGTCCGTCGCGGCGTCGGCCAGCCATACGGCGGACATCCAGGACCAGGCGAACGCGAGAGTGCGCGGGCTGCAGGCCAAAATCGGCGAAATCGACGGCATCGGCTCGCTGCTGCAGGAGATTTCCGACCAGAGCCAGCTGCTCGGCATCAACGCCGCCATCGAAGCGGCGCACGCGGCGGAGCACGGACGCGGGTTCGGCGTCGTCGCGAACGAGATCCGCAAGCTGGCCAGCCACTCCAAGGAATCGCTCGCCGCGGTCCGGGAGAAGCTGCGGGAGATCACCGGCGTCATGGGCGACGTCATGACGGACGCCGAGCGGACCTCGCAGCTCGCGCGCCACCAGGCGGCCAGCTCGCAGGAGCTGACGTCCTTCGTGCAGATGATCGAGACGATCACGCTGGAGCTCGAGGGCATCCGGTAGCGGATCGGCGAATCGGGCCGCCGCAGACGGGAATCCGTCGGCCGGGCCGCGCCCGGGCCAAGCCGCGCTTGGTCGGGTGCCTCGCCTGGTCGAAGGCCGATTCCGCCGCGCCCCTGACCCTGCCGCGCTTGGCCGGCAGTGGCCGCATCCTCGACGCTCCCGAACCTGTCGGGCCGCCGCCCGCGCGGCCGCGCGGACGGACGTTCTTTTCACGCCGCCCCGCGTTGTGCTATAGTAGGAGCAACCGAATACCCGTTTTATTCGCTAGGGGAGTCTGATGACTGAGACGCGGAGCCGAATCCGCGGACCCTTGGAACCTGATCTGGGTGATGCCAGCGTAGGGAAGTGAATGGAATTCCGAACGACGACGCGCTTGGCGTTTGTTTCGCGGACCCGCCCATTCCTTTCCGGAGGAATCGGCGGGTTTTTTCGTATGCGCCCGAAAGGAGGATGCCCGCATGAAGACCGTTTTATCGCTGCGCGAGATTTCGTTCGCCTACGGCGCCGGAGAAGGCGACCGGCTGTTCGCGGGCTTGTCGATGCACGTGGCGGAGGGCGAATTCGTCTCCGTCGTCGGCGCGAGCGGCTCCGGCAAGAGCACGCTCTTCAAGCTGATCGCCGGCCTGCTCGAGCCGGCTTCCGGGGAGATCGCGCTCTACGGGGATCGCGCCGCCCGCCGGCTCGGAAGCGTCGGCTACATGCCGCAGCGGGACCTGCTGCTCCCGTGGCGCACCGTGATGGACAACTGCCTGCTGCCGCTCGAGCTGGCGCCGCGGGGACGCCCGAAGGACGGCGCCGCCGAGGTCCGGCGGCTGCTCGCGCGCTTCGGGCTGGAAGGAAAGGAGCGCGCCTACCCCGCCGAGCTGTCCGGCGGCATGCGGCAGCGGGTCGCGCTGCTGCGCACGGTCATGACGGGGCGCCCGCTGCTGCTGCTCGACGAGCCGTTCGGCGCGCTCGACGCCATGACCAAGCGGGAGCTGCACCGCTGGCTGCTCGGGCTCTGGGGCGGCCTTGACAAGAGCGTCCTGTTCATCACGCACGACCTCGAGGAGGCGCTTCTGCTGAGCGACCGCGTCTATCTGATGCCCGCGGCCGGCAGCGGGGACGGCCTGCTGGAGCTGCGCCCCGGCCTGCCTCGGCCGCGGGACGCAAGCCTCAAATACGAGCCGGGCTTCGTGAAGCTCCGGCGGGAATTGGAGCTGCTGCTGGATGAACAGACGACGGCCGTTCCGTGACCCGCTGTCGGCGCTGCTCGGGCAGTACGGCCTGTTCGCGCTCCTCCTGCTCGCGCTGCTCGCCGGCTGGGAATGCGCCGTGCGGCTCGGCTGGGTGCCGTTCTTCATCCTGCCGGCCCCGACCGCGATCGCCGGCGCGCTCGGCCGCGATGCCGGCCCGCTGCTCGGCCGCCATCTGGCCGCCACGGCGTCGGAGGCCGCCCTCGGCTTCCTGCTCTCGGTCGCCGGGGGCGCGCTGCTCGCGGCGCTGATGCGCCGGTACCGCTGGTTGAACAAAGCGCTCTACCCGTTCATCGTCTTCAGCCAGACGATTCCGCTCATCGCGCTGTCCCCCGTGTTCATCCTGTGGTTCGGATACGCGATCTGGAGCAAGGTCGTGGTGGTATTCCTGACCGCGTTCTTCCCGATCGTCGTCGGCACGTACGACGGCCTCGGCCGGGGCGACGCCGGCTACCGCGAGCTGCTGCTGACGATGGGCGCGGGCCGCTGGGCGATTTTCCGCAAGGTGCAGGCGCCGCTCGCGCTGCCGTCGTTCTTCTCCGCCCTCAAGCTGTCCGTCGTCTACAGCGTCGTCGGCGCGACGATCGGCGAATGGCTCGGGGGCACCGAAGGGCTCGGCTATTTCAGCCGCCGCATGTCCGGCGGCCTGCAGACGGACGCGATGTTCGCGGCGGTCTTCCTGCTGTCGGCGCTCGGCGTCGCGTTCTTCCTCGCCGTCGCGCTGCTCGAAACCATCCTGCTTCGCAAGAGAAAGAAGGATTACTCATGAGAAAGCCATTCTTATTCGCCTTCCCGATGCTCATCGCCGCGGCGCTGCTCGCGCTGGGCGGCTGCGGCTCGTCGCCGGGCGGCGGCGCGGCCCCGAACGCCGGCAATGCCGGCAATGCCGCGAATGCCGGCGCTAGCGAACAAGCGGGCGGCAACGCGCCGACGCAAAAAATCTCGCTCATGCTGGACTGGTATCCCAACGCGGTCCATTCCTTCCTGTACGCCGCCGAGGCGCAGGGGTATTTCGCGAAAGCCGGCCTCGACGTCGACATCCGCATGCCCGCCGACACGAACGACGCCCTGAAGCTCGTCGCGGCCGGCAAGGTCGACCTCGCGCTCACGTACCAGCCGCAGGTGCTGATGGCCCGCGGAGAGCATATCCCCGTGAAATCGATCGCCGCCATCGTGCGCCATCCGCTCAACCATCTGATGGTGCCGGCGGGGGGCGGCGCGCGGTCGCCGAAGGACCTCGCCGGAAAAACGATCGGCTTCTCGTCCATCCCCCTCTACGAGGCGATGGCGCGCACCATGATCAAGCAGGACGGCGGCGATCCGGACGCCGCGAAGCTGGTCGACGTCGGGTACGATCTGATCCCGGCGATCTCCACGGGGAAGGTCGACGCCATCATCGGCGGCTTCATCAATCACGAGCAGCTGATCCTGGACAAAGACGGCCATCCCGTCGACTCGCTGGACCCCGCCGCCTACGGCGTGCCGGACTATTACGAGCTCGTGCTGGCCGCGAGCGACGACGGCCTGAAGGCGAAGCGGGACCTGTTCGCCAAGTTCGTGCAAGCCGCGGCCGAAGGCCAGCGCTACGTCGAAGCGCATCCGGACGACGCGCTGAAGACGCTGCTCGCCCACGAGGACGGCGGCTCCCCGCTCGACCCGGCTATCGAGGCGAAGAGCCTGGACATTCTGCTGCCGCTCATGACGGACAAGGACGCGCCCTTCGGCGCGCAGGATCCCGCATCTTGGGACCGCGTGAACGCCTGGCTCGCGGACAACGGCTTGCTCGGTTCGGACGTCAAGGCCGCGGACGCGTTCGTCAATTTGACCGAATAAGATCGACAAGATAAACGACTTCAACCGACCAGGAGGAATCGACCATGTCCTATCTCGATCAAGTCCGCGAGCGCAAGCCGCTCGTGCATAACATCACCAACTGGGTGGTGACGAACTTCACCGCCAACGGCCTGCTCGCCCTCGGCGCCTCGCCCATCATGGCGTACGCCCGCGAGGAGGTCGCGGACGTCGCGAAGATCTCCGGCGCCGTGCTCCTGAACATGGGCACGCCGGACGCCGCCGTGGTGGAGTCGATTCTGCTCGCGGGCCGGTCGGCGAACGCGCACGGCGTGCCCGTCGTGTTCGATCCCGTCGGCGCGGGCGCGACGCCCTATCGGACGGAGACGGCGCGGCGAATCGTCCGCGAGGTGCGGCTGAGCGCGCTGCGCGGCAACGTGGCCGAAGTCGCCAACGTCGTCGGCGAGAGCTGGGCGATCAAGGGCGTCGATGCCGGCGCGGGCGACGGGGATGTCGCGGCGCTGGCCGTGCGGGCCGCGAAGCGGCTCGGCTGCCTCGTCGTCATCACGGGCAAGGACGACGTCGTCACGGACGGCGAGACGACGTACGTCGTCCATGGCGGCCATCCGATCCTGACGCAGGTGACGGGCGCGGGCTGCCTGCTCGGCTCCGTCATCGGCGCTTTCCTGGCCGTCGCCGGCGACGGCGCGGCGCGGCTCGAAGCGGCCGCCGAAGCGCTGGCGTTCTACGGCGCGGCGGCGGAGCTGGCGTTCGCGGCGACGGAAGGCCGCGGACCGGGCAGCTTCCAGGTCGAGTTCCTGAACCGGCTGGCGCTGGTCACTTCCGCCGAGCTGCGGGAGATGGCCGCTATCGAGAAGCTGGCTTAAGCCGAGCGCGCGATGAAAGATAGTTGCGGGCTTGCGAACACGAAACGCTAAAGGAGGAATCACGATGACGACCATTAATAAGGCGCTCACGATCGCCGGCTCGGACAGCGGCGGCGGCGCGGGCATTCAAGCCGACCTGAAGACGTTTCAGGAGCTCGGCGTCTACGGCATGTCCGCGCTGACGGCGGTCACGGCGCAGAACACGCTCGGCGTTCACGGCGTCTACCCGCTCGAGCCCGCGGCCGTCGCCGCGCAGCTGGACGCGGTCGGCGCGGATTTGCCCCCGGACGCGGTCAAGACGGGGATGCTGTTCAGCTCGTCCATCATCGGTACGGTCGCGGACAAGGCGCGCGAGTACGGCTGGCGGAACCTCGTCATTGACCCCGTCATGGTCGCCAAGGGCGGCTCGCGGCTGCTGCTCCGCGAGGCGGTCGACGCGCTCGTGACGCGGCTGCTGCCGCTCGCGCTCGTGACGACGCCGAATATTCCCGAGGCCGAGATGCTGACCGGCCTGCAAATCACGAGCCTGCAGGAGCGCGAAATCGCCGCGAAGACGATCGTGGAGATGGGATCGCGGTACGCGCTCATCAAGGGCGGCCATGGCGCGCGGCATGAGCCGATGGTCGACCTGCTCTACGACGGCCGGACGTTCCGCTATCTGGAGAGCAAGCGGATCGACACCCGTCACACGCACGGGACGGGCTGCACGTATTCCGCCGCGCTGACGGCCGCGCTCGCCCGCGGTTTCGCGGTCGAGGACGCGATGGAGATGGCGAAAGCGTTCATCCAGGCGGCGATCGAGGACGAGCTCGGGTTCGGGGAGGGCCACGGGCCGACGAACCATTTTGCTTACCGGCGGCGGATGCGGAGCGAAGCGCGTGCCCGGTAACGTTCGCCGTCCCGCGGAGGAAGCGGTCCGCCGCGCGCTAGGCGTCTACCTCATCATGGGCAGCCCGAATTGCCCGCCCGGGACGGACCCGGCCGAGCTGCTCGCGGACGCGATCGACGGCGGCGTCACCTGCTTCCAGTACCGCGAGAAAGGGCCGGGCGCGCTCGCGGGCGACGCCATGCTGGCGCTGGGGAAGCGGCTGCAGGCGCTATGCCGGGCGCGCGGCGTGCCGTTCATCGTGAACGACGACGCCGGCCTGGCGGCGGTGCTCGGGGCCGACGGCATCCACGTCGGGCAGGACGACGAGCCGGCCGCGTCCATCCGGGCGCGGCTCGGCCCCGGCGCGATCGTCGGCGTGTCCGCCCACACCGCGGACGAGGCGCGCCGGGCGCTGGCCGACGGCGCCGATTACTTGGGCATCGGGCCGGTGTTCCCGACCGGCTCGAAGCCCGACGCCAAGGCGCCGCAGGGCACGCGGCTGCTCGAGGAGCTTCGCGCGGCCGGCATCGCGGCGCCGCTGGTCGGCATCGGCGGCATCACGCCCGCGAATGCCGCCTCGGTCCTCGCCGCCGGCGCCGACGGCGTCTCCGTCATCTCGGCGATCGCGCTCGCGCCGTCGCCGGCGGAGGCCGCCCGGCGGCTGGCGGAAGCCGCCGCGCGGGGGTCGGGGGGGCAGAGGGAGAGCCCGGGACCGCTCTCCCCCCCTCAACGCCTTCTTCCGCTTGGTGAAAGGGACGGGGGGGGCGAGGGGGGGGCGGGAGGGGGGGGGGGGGGGGGGGG
>NZ_JAGGDJ010000083.1 GCF_017652985.1 Paenibacillus artemisiicola | reverse complement strand
GAGGTGGAAGCGCAGCAATGCGTGGAGCTGACGAATACTAATCGGTCGAGGGCTTATCCAAGGTACATCTTTCAGCTAAGCAAGACCTTCGCAAAGGTTCGTATCCAGTTTTCAGGGTGGCAAGCTCACCTTTACATATCGTTCCCTGATAGCTCAGTTGGTAGAGCACTCGACTGTTAATCGAGTTGTCACAGGTTCGAGTCCTGTTCGGGGAGCCATTTCTCTTGGAGAAGTACCCAAGTGGCTCAAGGGGACCCTCTGCTAAGGGGTTAGACTGCGTAAGTGGTGCGAGGGTTCGAATCCCTCCTTCTCCGTTCGTTTCATAAGGCCCGTTGGTCAAGTGGTTAAGACACCTCCCTTTCACGGAGGTAACAGGGGTTCGAGTCCCCTACGGGTCACCATCCTATTTTGGAGGCTTAGCTCAGCTGGGGGAGCATCTGCCTTACAAGCAGAGGGTCGGGGGTTCGATCCCCTCAGCCTCCACCATAAAGCAACACTTTCTAATGACGCGGGGTGGAGCAGCTCGGTAGCTCGTCGGGCTCATAACCCGAAGGCCGCAGGTTCAAATCCTGCCCCCGCAACCAATTATTATCGGCAATCGCCGATGCATTCTTTTTAGTGTGGAGCCGTGGTGTAGAGGCCTAACATGCCTGCCTGTCACGCAGGAGACCGCGGGTTCGAATCCCGTCGGCTCCGCCATTATTTGTACAAGCTCTTGCATGTTTTATCGCTGTCCGAGCAGCGATTGAAGGTTCTCAAGTCGGCTCGTCACCGGCAACATTGCATGCGAGCCATTAGCTCAGTTGGTAGAGCACCTGACTTTTAATCAGGGTGTCGTAGGTTCGAGTCCTACATGGCTCACCATTTTCGCTTGGCGAAAATGATTCGAATGCGCGCGTATGGCGGAATTGGCAGACGCACCAGACTTAGGATCTGGCGGGAGACCGTGGGGGTTCAAGTCCCTCTACGCGCATTTAATTCCAAATTACGAATACGCAAATTCGCGGAAGTGGCTCAGCGGTAGAGCATCGCCTTGCCAAGGCGAGGGTCGCGGGTTCGATTCCCGTCTTCCGCTCCATGTGTGCCCTTAGCTCAGCTGGATAGAGCATTTGACTACGAATCAAAAGGTCGGGAGTTCGAATCTCTCAGGGCACGCCATTTTTCTAAACAGCATCAGCGTTAACGGGATGTAGCTCAGCTTGGTAGAGCACCTGGTTTGGGACCAGGGGGTCGCATGTTCGAATCGTGTCATCCCGACCATCCTTATCTGTCAACTCCTTGTGGTATGCAGGGAGTTTTTTTGTTGTTTAGCATTCATTTTCGTGCCGGGTTATGACTAGGCGAGTAATGTGGTGGTGCTATGCGGGGCCAAAGAACGGAGCGCGTAATCGTGAAAGAGCCCTTTCTGAGGAAACGGGAGCTATAGCTACGCCGCGCCCGGCAGCAGCACGTTGTAGCGCACATGCGGCTCTTCGGAGGAAGGGGAGGTTTTTTAGCGCCGGTTGAATTTTGAAGAAAAATGAAAGAAAATGAAGCATAGCTGAAAACGATCGCGAAGGGAAGCGTTGATGTGGAGCTGTTGCACCAAAAGATCAAACAAGAAGGCGTCGTGCTGGAAGGCGGCGTGCTGAAAGTCGATACGTTTCTGAACCACCAGGTGGACGCGAGGCTGATGTTCGAAATCGGACAAACGTTCGGGGAGTTGTTCGCGGAGAGCGGCGTGACGAAAATCATGACGATCGAGTCGTCCGGCATTGCCCCGGCTGTGATGACGTCGCTGCAGCTGCAGGTGCCGATGATATTTGCGCGTAAGCGCAAATCGCTGACGCTGCGGGAGGACTTGTACACGGAACGGATTTATTCGTATACGAAACAGGAAGAAAGCGAAGTAACGGTATCGCGGAAGTTTCTGACGCCGGCGGACCGTGTGCTCATCATCGACGATTTTCTCGCCAATGGGGAGGCGGCGCTCGGTATGGCCCGCATCGCGCTTCAAGCGGGCGCCGAGGTCGCCGGTATCGGCATCGTGATCGAGAAATCGTTTCAACCCGGCCGCGGGAAGCTGCTGGAGCAGGGCTTCCGCGTGGAGTCGCTTGCGCGTATCGCGTCGCTCGAAGACGGCGAGGTGACGTTCGTCTAGCGTGGGCAAAGGAAGCTGCTGGAGCAGGGCTTCCGCGTGGAGTCGCTTGCGCGTATCGCGTCGCTCGAAGACGGCGAGGTGACGTTCGTCTAGCGTGGGCAAAGGAGGCTGCTGGAGCAGGGCTTTCGCGTGGAGTTGCTCGCGCGTATCGCATCGCTCGAAGACGGCGAAGTGACGTACGTCTAGCGTAGGCCCTAAGAAGCAGTAGGAGCAAGGACTTTCGTGAAGCGTCCTCGCGCTTATAGAATCGCTCGAAGGCGGCGAGGTTAGATTTGTCTAACGCTGTCCGCGAGAAAGATTAAGATTTTAGCGTGTGGAGTCATCCTTGCGTATGTCACTCGCGTACCGTCATTCGACGGGAGTGAGCAGGTACGCAGGAAGTAATCGCATAGCCTACGCAAAAAGGGTCCCTGCCTGGCGGCAGGGACCCTTTTTCGTATTGGGGCTTGCTGGATTGCAGACATTATGCCGAATGGGCGACGGCCGGCTGTTCGCTGTCCGGATCGGGCTTCTTTTGCAGCCGCGCGCCGCCGACGGTTAAGGCGATGAGCGCTCCGGCTGCCATGACGATGAGCGACAGGATGAAGCCGTGGCTGATGGCGGCGCCGATGCCGTTTCGCATGAAGGCGAGCAGATCGGCCGGCATTTGCGAGGCGCCGCGAAGCACGTTTTCCGGATTGGTCAGGTTCGCCGCCTGATCTGCGGGAATATTGAATTTGTCGATCGCTTCGAGCGAGGAGTCCTTCAAGCTCGCGTTGACGAGGACCGCCATGATGGAAGCGCCCATGACCCCGCCGATATTGCGCCAAAAGCCGACGACGGAGGACGAGATGCCGATGTATTTTCGGTCGACGGACATCGCGACGGCGTTCTGGGCCATGCTCATCAGCGGACCGATGACGCCGAGGCCAAGCAAGATCATGATCCCGATCACCTGCCAATACGGCATATCGGGCGAAAGGTTCATGAGCAAAACGGAGGCGAGGACGCCGAGCGCCATGTTGGCGGCCATGATCGTGCGGAATCGAAACTTTGCCGCGATGAAGCCCGCCAGAATGGCGCCGCCGATCAAGGAGGCCATCATCGGCGTCAGCACGCCGTTGGAATTCGCTTTGCCGAGCACGCTCGTCGCGTACAGCGGCAGGTACGTGATGGCCGAGAACATGATGAACCCTTGGCAGAAGCAGAGCAAACTGGTGCCGAGCACGAGGCGGTTTTTGAAAATCGCGAGCGGCAGCATCGGCTCTTCCGCTTTCGATTCAACCCGCAGGAATAAGGCCGCGCCGACCGCGCCGAGCGCGAACAGACCGATGATTTGCCACGATGCCCATGCGTAGTCTTTGCCTCCGAGCTCCAGGGCGAGCAGGACGGAGACGGTCGTTACGACCAGCAGCAGCGCGCCGAGGTAGTCGATGCGCGGCTTGCGTTCGGCCTTCGATTCGCGAAGGGCGATAAGGAGCACGGTCATGGACGCGAGGCCGATCGGCAGGTTGACGTAGAAGCACCAGCGCCAGCTGAAATGCTCCGAGATAAGCGTGCCGAGCTGCGGGCCGGCGACGGACGACAGGCCGAACACGGCGCCCATGACGCCGGACAGCTTGGCGGCTTGTTTAGGATCGCCGAACAAGGTAAAGATAATCGAAAAGGAAATCGGAAACACCGATCCCGAGCCGACACCCTGGATGACGCGGAACCAGATCAATTGATCGATCGTTTGCGCCATGCCGCACAGGGCCGAGCCGATCAGGAACAAGGCGATGCCGATGAGGTAAAACTTTTTGCGCCCGAATAAGTCGGACAGCTTGCCGAAAATAAGCATCGTGCTCGTCGCCGCGAGCATGTAGGCGGTGAACACCCACGAAATTTTGTCGAAGCCGCCGATGTTGGCGATGACCTTGTTGACGCTGGCGGACACGATGGTGTTGTCGAGCGACGCCATCAGCAGGCCGAGCGCCATGGATAGGACGATCAGTCCCGTATGTTTGGATGCTTTGGATACGGACAATGTTCTCACTCCTTCGTTTGACGTAAGAATCAGGGTGATGCCTCTTGCGAACTTGCGCAAGCGGTTAGCTCAGCTCCGTCAGCTTGCGCAGCGTTTCCTGCAGCGTTCGGGTTTTGGCCGCGTTCAGTTCGGCGCCGATCTCCAGGCAGAGCGTCTTCGCCGGCGGGAGTCCCGGGGGCAGCTGCTCCTGCATGTGCCGGATCTGCTTGCCGCCCTCTTCCGACTTGCGGATCTCGTCGCGGACCCAATCGATCAGCGTGTCTTCGTCCATGTACTCGCCGAAGAACATCCGAACGAGAAAGTCCGAGCGAAAGACGTCCTTTTCTACCGGCGATTCCAAGTACGCTTGAAATTGCGCCCGTCCGGCATCGGTCAGCGAATAGACGTTTTTGTTCGGCCTTCCTTCCTGAATGACGCTTTCCTTCACGATGAAACCCTGCGTCTCGAGCTTCGCGAGCGTCGGATAAATCGTGCCGAAGCTGGCGTCGAAGAAGAAGGACAGCGGCATTTCGAGCATCTGTTTGATTTCGTAGCCGGACCTCGGCTGACGGTGCAGCAGTCCTAATATGACATCCTGACTGTTCATGAGTCGTTGCGGCCTCCCCGGTAATGTAAGTGTCTGGTTCGTTGGAACCAATATATCGCATCAGTATATATCGAGTCAATATATAAAATGGCGATATATAAAAAGAGCCTGAAAAAAAAGCATCCTCGCGCAGACGAGGATGCTTTTTTGTGCGGCCGTTGTGGGACGAACGCTAAGCGGACGATGATGCCGGACATGGATACGAGGGACTTGGCCTTGGCGTGGGCTTTTACGCCCAGGTCATTTTCAGCTGGCGCATATAACGCTGCAGCGCGTCGGGGAACGCTTCGCCGTGCGCGGGCAGCCGAAGGAGCAGCTGACGCAGCGCGGCTTCGGCTTCTTCGCGGTGCGGCGCCGCCCAGCGCCGGCCGGAGCGGTGCCATAGGAGACGGGAGGCGCTGCGGTCCAACATCTCCATCATCTCCTGATTAAAGCCGAGCGCGACGATGCGGCGCAGGGCGAACAGCTCGAACGCGCACAGGCCGCCGGCCGCCGTTTCGGGATTGATTTCCGCCAACGCGGCATGCATGCGTTCGCTCAGTTCGTCCGCCACCTCCCCGAGCGCATCCGGATCCCGCCTGCGGACCTGACCGACGGTAAAGAGCACGGCGGCGGCCATCAGTTCGAGCAAATCGCCGGTTCGCTGGGCCGACGCGTCGAGCACCAGCACGCCATGCTTCGGGACGATGCGGACGAAGCCTTCCTTTTCCAATTGCTGAAGCGCGGCGCGGACCGGCGTCCGGCTCATGTCCAGCTCGGCGCTCAGCTTGACCTCGGACGTGATTTCCCCTTTCGGCAGCGCGCCTGACGCAATCCGTTCGTAGATGATATGATAGGCTTGCTCGCGAAGCGATCGCGGGCTCATGGGCAGCCCCTCCTTCGGAAGCATCTGATGGTATGAAGTATAGCACAGGAATAGGCGGCCGGATGCCGAAAACGCTGCAACGGCGGCGGGATACGCGCCCGCGGGGAAAGGAGAAACGGATGGACAAGCAAGGCGGCGTCACGCTGCGGGAACGGGCGTTTCAAACGGTGAAGCGGCATATCGTGAACGGCGAGTGGCCGGGCGGCACGTTTTTGTCGGAGACGTTCTTGAGCGAGCTGCTCGGTATGAGCAAGACGCCGATCCGTTCGGCGCTCGATCGGCTGGACATGATGGGGCTTGTGAAGCTGGCGCCGAAGCAAGGAGCGTTCGTGCAGGAGCTGTCGTTGAAAAAAATACTCGAGTTCTACGAGCTGCGGCTGTCGCTCGAGACGTACGCCGCCCGAAAGCTGACTGGCCGGATGGACGCGGCGTTCTTCCGCCGGCTGGACGACAATATCGCGCTGCAAGACGAGGCGATCCTGTCGGATGATGTGTCCCGCTATGTGGAGCTGGACCGCGAATTCCACGCGATGATCGTCGCCGGGCTCGATAACGAGGCGTACACGGAAGTGATGTCGCGGATCCAGGACAAGTTCCTGCTCGCCGTCCGGATGACCTTCGTCCGGAACAAGCGCCGGCTGCTCGGCAGCATCGACGAGCACCGCCAGATCCGAGAGGCGCTTGCCGGCCGGGATCCCGCGCTGACGGAGCGGCTAATCGAGGCGCATATCGAGTACGTGAAGAAGATTATGTTTTGAGGGTGGTGTAGTGGTCTAGCTATGCTCTCGAAGCAGGCGAATACTGCATTCCCTGTCTTACGACAGTGAACGCAAACCAATCGCCTCAGAAGCAGGCGAATGCTGCATGTCCCAATTCGAAGAAGCAGGCGAATGCTGCATGTCCCGACATCCGTCGGTACACGCAAACCAATCGCCTCTGAAGCAGGCGAATGCTGCATGTCCCAATTCGAAGTAGCAGGCGAATGCTGCATTCCCTGTCTTACGACAGTGAACGCAAACCAATCGCCTTACGCAAACCTATCTTATGCTTCCGAAGTAGATGAATGCTGTATTCCCCGACATCCGTCGGTGAACACAAACCATTCATCTCATGTATACAAGTCATACATCTTGTACGTTCTGATGCTGCGTGCTACGGTGAAACTGGCAGGTACACTACGCGCAAGGGAGAGACGCTACGCATGAAGATTACCGGCATTCGTACGTTTATTTTGGGCAATCCGTGGAAGAATTGGCTGTTCGTGCTCGTGGACACCGACGAGGGGTTGACCGGGCTCGGCGAAGGGACGCTGAACGGCTTCGCCAAGACGGTGGAAGCCGCCATTCACGAGCTAAAGCATCTCGTGATCGGACGCGATCCGTTCGACGTCGAGACGATCAGCCTGAGGCTGTTCCGCGACGTCTACTCGGACGGCGGGCAGATCCAAGGCTCCGCGCTGGCGGCAATTGAAACCGCTTGCTGGGACATCATGGGCAAGGCGACCAACCAGCCGCTGTACAAACTCCTCGGCGGCAAATGCCACGATAAGCTGCGCGCCTACGCCAACGGCTGGTACCGCGGGCCGAACACGCCGGAGAATTTCCACGAGAAGGCCAAGCTCGCCGCGGCCAAAGGCTATACCGCGCTCAAATTCGATCCCTTCGGCGCGGCGTGGCGCACGGTGACGCGGCAGGATTTTGCCTTGGCGCTCGAAAACATCGCCGCGGTGCGGGAAGCGGTCGGCCCGGACGCGGACATTCTCATCGAAGGCCATAACCGCTTCAGCGTGAGCACGGCGCTGCAGTTCGCGGACGCGATGCTGAAATACGAGCCGACCTGGTTCGAGGCGCCGGTGCCGCCGCATCTCGTGTCGTCCATGGTGGAAGTGGCGCGCCGCAGCCCGGTTCCCGTTGCCTGCGGCGAGGATTATTACTCCCGCGAACAGTTCGCGGAACTGCTGAAGCACGACGCGGTTCATATCATCCAGCTCGAGCCGCAGTTTCTCGGCATCGCCGCGTCCAAGCAGGTGTGCGGCATGGTGCATGCGCACAACGGCGTGACGGCGCCGCACAGCGCGCAAGGACCCGTCTGCTCCGTCGTGTGCAGCCACCTGAACATGGCGACGCCGAATTTCTTCCTGCACGAAATTTTCGACGAGTTCAATGAGCCGTGGGAGGAGCAGGTGCTGATGCCGGCGCTGAAAGTACAGAACGGCTATCTGACCCCGCCGGAAGGTCCGGGCCTCGGCGTCGAGCTGAATCTCGCGGAGATCGACAAGCATCCGTACCAAGTGGGCAACTGGCTGCCGCTGTTCAAGCAGGGCTGGGAAAAGCGGGAGACCGTCCAAATCGAGGAGTGACGATGGCGATGACGCAGATGAAGGCGAAACAATTCGCGGAGGCGGCGGAACTGCTGCTGGACGCGAAAGCGGTGCTGGCGGAAGGGCCGCACTGGAACGCGGAGCAAGGCAAGCTGTATTGGGTGGACATTCAGGGCTGCGCCTTCGGCAGGCTGGATATCCGGTCCGGCGCGGACGAACGGTTCGCGATCGGCAAGTCCGTCGGCGCCGTCGTCTGCGACGCGACGGACGGCGAAACGGTCTACCTGACCACGCGCGACGGCTTCGAGCGCTACGATTGCCGGACGGGCGAGCTGACGGCCGTCGCCGATCCGGAGGCCGACCGGCCGGCGAACCGGTTCAACGACGGCAAATGCGATGCCGCCGGACGCTTCTGGGCCGGGACGATGGAGGACGCCGAAGTCAACGTCGCCGGCTCGCTGTACGTGCTGGACAACGATCTCGCCTGCCGCAAGGCGCACGGGGACGTCGGCGTATCGAACGGCATCGCCTGGAACGCGGACGAGACGGAGATGTACTACATCGATTCCATGAAGGGCACCGTGACGGCCTTTGATTACGATGCGGCAGCCGGCACCATCGCGAATCCGCGCATTATCATCGATTTCGCGGCGGAGGAAGGCGCGCCGGACGGCATGACCATCGACGCCGAGGGCATGCTCTGGATCGCCAATTGGGGCGGCTGGCAGGTGTCCCGCTGGAATCCGCGGACGGGCGAGAAGCTGGACGCCGTCTACGTGCCCGCGGCGAAGGCGACGTCGTGCGTCTTCGGCGGCGACGCGCTGGACGTCCTGTACATCACGACGGCCCGCATCGGCCTATCGCCGGAGCAGCTCGCGGAGCAGCCGAACGCGGGCGGCATTTTCACGTTCCGGCCGGGCGTGAGAGGGACGCCGACGCATCCGTTCCGGCCCCGCCCTAAGTTTAGGTAAACTTTAGCTAAAACCCGCCTCGGGTCGGCTATCAAACTCTCGGAATTGGGGTATAGTAGAGGTAGAAGACAAGAGCGGAAGCGCCGGGAAAAGCCGCGTCCGCCCGCGAGGAGCTGGGGTTCGATGAAAAGGCATGTCATGGGGAGCGCGCTTGCCGCCTTGGGGTTGCTGGCTTGCGTGTCGACGGCGTCGGCGGTGGATAACGAATACGCGCCCGTCAAGCAAACGGCGGACACGGTCACGGTCTTTATCCGCGGTATCGACGTCAAGGACGGCAAGGAGACGCTGCGGGTCGACCCCATCCAATGGTACGAAGGGAAGGCCGTGGACGAACAGTTCCTGAAGGAAGAACCGGATTCCGGCTTGGACGGCGCCCCGGACGGCTACTACATCGTAAACAAGGACGAAACGCTCGAAACGGTCGCGGTGGACCCGCAGGCGACCGTGCTGATGCAAATTTACGACCGCACCGGCAGCCTGGTGGACGCGACGACCGAATGGAACCAATCGATCCCGCTGGCCAAGTTCAATGCCATCTATCGCAACAACGGGGTGCTCGACGTGAGCAATTACCCGTATCATCTGACGATGAAGGGCGGCAAGGTCGTCCGGATCGTGCAGCAGTTCATCCCGTAACCGATTCGATTCATGCCCTTCCACGGCCGTGGAAGGGTTTTTCGCCGTTCATGGCGTAAAAGAACAAGGACAGATCTTGCGATTAGCGGAAAAGGAGCTGACCCGCGCATGTTCGATCCCACCGTATTCGATAACTTGAAGGTCGCCGTCGAAAATTATGTGTACGATCTAGATAACCTGGACGGCCGCATCGTCATCACCCACCGGGTGGACCGGCTGGAAATGGCCGTCATGGCCCGCGTGTTCGCGCTGCAGTTCACGCTCGCGCAGGGCAGCGGAATCACCGCCGAAATCCGGCTGGAGGCGTCGCTGAAGGAGCTGGCCGCGGAAATCCTCGACCAGCAGGGAGCCGCGCCGGGCTGCGCGCTTCGGCTGCGGTTCTTCATGCCCGTCGAGGATGTCGGCCGCACCTGCGCCTTCGTGGAGGAGCGGCTGACGGACATTTGGCAGCCGGAGATGCCGCCGACGCAAACGATCAGCTATTTGTACGGCGAAGCCGATCCCGGGTACCAGAACGAAGTCGAGGTGCATTTCAACCGCAAAATCAACGAGGAGCAGATGGAAGACCTGCCCGGCCTGATCGAGCATATGCTGAAGTCGTTGGACGCGCTCGAGGCGCATGCCGCGGGCGGCGAATAAGGCGATTCAAGGCGTCGCATCGAACCGCACGGCGTCGGTGGGCGATCGTTCGCCGGTTCCGCCGGGCGCGACAAGCCGATCGCCTGCCTTTGAACGGTCCGGCGGATAAGCCGGACCGTTTCGCATTGGTCGGCCCGATCGTTTTTGCGGCTGCAGCCTCACAGTCATGGCAACCTCCCTCGAGTGGAGCGACTCCGCCGATTCCGCGAACCGAACCGTTAAACTTCTCCGCCTTCCAGCCGATATACAATACACGGAAGAGCAGCCGGAACGAGGGCTCTCCGCGGACGACCCGTAGGCGGATGGTCATGAACTTTACCCTCCGCGAAAATCGGGAACATTTTAGGATGTTGGAATTTTCCAGCGCCTGCTATAATGGTAATCTACCTTTTCTATCATCGGAAGGAGAATCTATGCGAACGAAAATGATCGGTCTGGCACTCATCGTAGCGGTTCTCGTCGGCGGATTCGGCTGGCATGCCGTCGACGTCGCGGCGACCAACAAGTTTCCTTATCAGGCGAAAGTGGGCACCGCCGTGCTGAATATTCGAAGCGAGCCGTCCCTGCAGGCATCCGTCGTGGGGCAGCTCAAGTCCGGCGACGTCGTCACGGTCACGGAAGAGGACGACGACGGCTGGGTGCAGGTCAAGCGGAACAAGCTGAGCGGCTACGCGGCCGGCTACCTGCTGAACAAGTCGTCCGGCGGCCAGGCGGCGAGCTCGGCCCCGACGGGCGGCAAGGTCGGCACGAGTCCGGGGTCCCTGGCGGTCGTCACGGCGGATTCGCTGCGCATCCGGTCCGGCCCGGGGACCGGCTACAAGACGATCGGCTCGCTCAAGCAGGGCGATCAGGTGACCGTCACGGGCAGCCAGAGCGATTGGCTGAAAATCCGCACGCCCGGCCAGGTGAACGGCTGGGTATCGAAGGATTACGTCGATAAAGGCGAGGTCCAGGTCCAGCATGCCTCGTCCGGCACCGGCATCCGGGGCAAGCTGATCGTCGTGGACGCCGGACACGGCGGCAGCGATCCCGGCATGATCGGCACCACGTACGAGACGAAGGAGAAGACGCTGACGCTGAGCACCGCGGAGTATCTGCGGCAGGAATTGCAGCGCCTCGGTGCGAAAGTGATCATGACGCGCACGACGGACGTGAAGCCGGAGCTGTCGGAACGCGTGCAGGTCAGCGAGTCCAACCGCGCGGACGCGTTCGTCAGCATCCATTACAACTCGTCCGTGAAGCAGACGAGCGGCACGCTCACGTTCTTCTATTCCGACAAGAAGGACCGTCCGCTCGCGTCGGCGATCGAGTCGCAGCTGGACCGGTCCGGCATCGGCCTGCGCAGCAACGGGCTGTCGTTCGGCGACCTGTACGTGCTGCGGGAGAACGATACCGTGGCGACGCTCGTGGAGCTCGGCTTCCTCTCGAACGCGAAGGACGAGTCGATCGTCCGCGGCTCCTCGTACCAGCGGAACGCCGCGGCGGCCATCGCCCGGGGCGTGGCGGATTATTTTAATTAGGACCCGCGGCGCGGCCGCGGACGGCGAGGCCGTCCGCGCTGCCCGCCGGTAACCGGAAAGGCCTTCAGCGGCGTGCTGAAGGCCTTTCCGCGTTTGTTGGCGCATGCATTAGCCGGCTCGCGGAGAAACGTGCTGATCGGGAGCGATGAGAGTTCCATGGCCGCCAAGCTCATGAATCGCGCGATGAGCCCCAAGTGTGCGAGAGGCCGGCGTTCGAGGCATTTGACGAAGCTCGCCCGGCGTCGTGCTGCGAATAGAGAACGTACGCTTCGTATAACGGGCCGAACCCGACCGACAATCGAACGCCATCCCTCGTGAAGACCTTCCAATGCCGATGCGCCAGCGGCCCGGAAGGTCTTTTTGCCTTGCATCAAACGGAGGGCGTTACGGGAACGTCCCCGTCTGACCGGAAACACACCGTTCGTGCCGGCTCGAATCGCGGGCCGAGCCCTGCTTGCTGCCGGCTGCGACCGCTCGGCACGCGGTTCTTCGCGAGCGTCCGCCGCCCCGCGCGTTGCCGTTAGCGCCGCCGCGACAACCGGTTACGACCGTGCCGCCGGCTCCGTTTCCAAGCTGACACCGAGTTGTAACTCTTCTGTAACGACATGCAATTCTTGGCGTTCTATAATCGTCCATGTAGCCGATTACAGCGGTAATTCAGACAGCAAGAGGGGCCGAGATTCCCCTTCTGGAAGGAGAATGTTTCATGCCTAAACCATTCGGAAGCAGCCGGTACATGCCGGGGCTCGACGGGTTGCGGGCGATCGCGGTCATCGCGGTCATCGCGTATCATCTTAACCTCCCGCGGGTGCCAGGCGGTCTGCTCGGCGTCGGCATATTCTTCGTCCTTTCCGGCTACCTCATTACGGACATTTTACTGAAGCAGCACGCGAAGGCGGGGCGGCTCGACCTGCGCGATTTCTGGCTTCGCCGCGCGAGGCGGCTGCTGCCGGCGATGCTGATCATGCTCGCGCTCGTCTCGGGATGGCTGCTGATCGCGGACCCCGGACGGCTGGCCGCCATGAAGGGCGAGATCGCGTCGGCATTGCTGTACTATAGCAATTGGCGGTTGATCTTCCACGACGTCTCGTATTTCGAAAGCTTCGGTCCGCCGTCGCCGCTCGGCCATCTCTGGTCGCTCGCGGTGGAAGAACAGTTTTACCTCGTCTGGCCGCTGGCGCTCGTCTTCCTGGTCGGCGCTTTGAAGACGCGGGGCCGGCTGCTGTTGGCGATTCTCGCCGGCGCGGCGGCGTCCGCGGGGCTGATGGCGCTGCTCTACGTCCCGGGCCTCGATCCGAGCCGCGTCTATTACGGCACGGACACGCGGGCGTTCGGCCTTCTGATCGGCGCCGCGCTTGCGGTCGTCTGGCCGAGCTGGAAGCTGCGCGAATCAACCTCGCGCCGCGGCAAGCTGGCTATCGACGCGGTCGGGACCGCGGGGCTCGCCGCCGTGGCGCTGATGATCGCGACGGTCGGGGAATACGACGCGTTCCTGTACCGCGGCGGCATGGTCGTGCTCTCGCTCGCCGCGGCGGCGGTCGTGGCCGCGATGGCGCATCCGGCGAGCGGGCTTGCCCGCGTCGTCGGGAGCAAGGCGCTCCAATGGGTCGGAGCCCGCTCGTACGGCATTTATCTCTATCATTATCCCGTTATCGCGCTGAGCACGCCGGCGGCCCAGGTCGACGAGTTCCATCCGCTGCGCGCGGCGCTGCAGGTGCTCGCGTCCGTCGCGCTCGCCGAACTGTCGTGGCGCTACGTGGAAGAACCGATCCGCCACGGGGCGCTCGGCCGGCTGTTCGCTGGGCTGCTGACGGGCGGCCGCCAGCGGCTGGCCGGGCGGCGGCGCGGGTTGATGCTGGCATGCATCTGCGCCTTGGTCGTCGCCAGCGTCTCCTGCTCCAGTCAAAGCAATCGCGTTCAAGGAGACGACGGCAAGTCGGCCCCTGCCGGCCAAACGGCGGATGGCGGCGCCGGCGGCGGCAATGCCGGCGTCGTGCCGGCCGGCGGCGATGATGCCGCCGGCAACGGAACGGGCGCGCCGGCCGTTCCGCCGGGAGCCGACTCGGGCTCCGAGAGCGGCGGCGGCGCGGGTACCGGCGACGCAAGCGGCGGCAGTGGCGCGGGCC
>NZ_JAGGDJ010000082.1 GCF_017652985.1 Paenibacillus artemisiicola | reverse complement strand
CGGCCACCGACGCCAGGCCGCAGCGCGCCCCGGCCGCCGCCGTCCGGGCGACCTCGGCGCCGCGCCCTTCGCGGCCAAGCCGATAGGCTGCCGGAACCCGGCAGCCTTCGAACGTCAGATGCGCCATGCCCGCGGCGCGCAAGCCCAGCTTTTTCGTCACGGGCCGGACGGTCAGGCCGGGAAGGTCCCGCTCCAGCAGCAGGGCGGTATACCGCTTTCGGCGGCGCGTTCCCCCTTCGTCTCCTTGCGCGCCGCCAGCCCCGCCCCCGCGTTCGGCCGCCGTCTCCGCGTAGACGACGAACAGGTCGGCCTGCGCGCCGCCCAGCACGTACCCCTGCTGGCCCTCCAGCATGTACGCGTCGCCGTCGCGCCTCGCGGCCGCGCCCGCGCGCAGCCGCGACGAAGCGCTCGCCGCCCCCGGCAGCATCCCCGCCCCGAGCGCGGTCCCGGCCATGAGCGGCCCCAGATGGCGGCGCTTCGCTTCGGCCCCGCCGAACCGCAGCAGCGGCCCGGCCGCCAAATACGCGTGGCCCCACAGCGCCGCGCCGAGCGAGGCGCTCGTCCGCGACAGCTCCTGCAGCGCCAGCGCGAAGCCGGCGAAGCCGCCGCCCGCCCCGCCGGCCTCCTCCGGCCAAGGTAGCGCCGCGAACCCGAGCTCCGCCATGCCGTCGAACGACCGCCTGTCGAACAGCTCCGCCTCGTCCGCGTCCGCCGCGCGCCGCGCCGCTTCCTGCTCCGCGAACCGAGCGGCCGTGTCGCGGATCATCTGCTCCTCCTCCGACAGCCCGAACTCCATGTCCCACGCCCCCTTCCGCCAAACCAAGGCAGAGCGTCCGCTGTTACATCCGCTTATTACATGTTATTTTCGCGCGGAACGATTCATGATAGAGTGAAGACAGCGCTAACCTGTCCTGCCCAAAAAAAGGAGCGATGCCTCATGAACGAACGAGAACGTCCGGATGACCGGCCGGTCGACGAACGTCTGCAAGAGCGTTACGGCGCCGCCTACCGCGCCGTTAAGAACGGCGAACCCGAGCGGCTGCGAACCTTGCTCGCGGCGCAGCCCGAGCTGGCCGCAGCCCGTTCCGTCCAAGGCCGCACGCTGCTGCATCACCTGTGCGACTGGCCCGGGCACTATCCGCATCGGCTGGAAACGGCGCGGATTCTGATCGACGCCGGCGCCGACGTCAATGCCTGCGCGATCGATCCGGCGGGCGGCGAGACGGCGCTTCAATGGGCGGCGAGCAACGACGACGCGGCAATGGCGGCCTTCCTGCTCGACGCGGGCGCGCCGGTCGACGGCCTGGACGACGACCGCCGGCCGCTCGCGCAGGCGATCTGGTACGGCTGCGGCAATGTGCGGGACCTGCTGCTCCGCCGGGGCGCCGCGCTCGACCTGGAGCTTGCGGCGGCCGTCGGCCGCGTCGACCTGCTGCCCGCCTTCTTCGGCGCGGACGGCGCGCTGCTGCCAAGCGCCGGCCGGCACCGCGAGCCGGTCAACGTCCCGATTCCCGGCGGTCCGAAGCCGGAGGAGCTGCCGCAGCAGGCGCTGATCTACGCGGCGATCGGCGGCAGCGCGGCATGCGCCGCGTACTTGCTCGACCGCGGCGCGGACGTGAACGGCACGCCGTCCGGCTTCGACCGGATGGGCGCCGCGGCGCTGCATTGGGCGGCGGCCGGCACCGAGGCCGCGCTGACGGAGCTGCTGCTCGCCCGGGGCGCGGATCTCGCGCTGAAGGACGCCCGCTACGGCAGCACGCCGCTCGGCTGGGCGCGTCATTTCGGGCGCCGCGACATGGAAGCCCTTCTGCTGCGGGCGGGCGCCGCCGAATGACGGCCGTCGCTTATGGCAAGATCCCGCCCTGCTTGAACGGCAGGGCGGGATCTTTACATTTTCTTCGGGAAATCGTCACGGGACGATAACGGTCCGTTAACAGACGCGCGGTAAGATCAGGGGAGATGAATTTGCCTTGGGAGGGAACTCTTTGCCATGAAGCGCGTTCGCAATTTGAAGTCGCGGCTCCGGAAATGGAAATCGGCGTGGAAAGCGCTGCAAAACAGCCAAATGCCGCAAACCGCCTAATCAAGCGCAGCTTAACCGGCCGATTCGCCGGACCAAAAAAACGAAAGACCGCACGCGCCCCGTATCGGGGAACGCTGCGGTCTTTCGGTTTTCGCGTTGCGCGGCGCTTCATCGCATTATCGAACGCGTTCCGTCGATTGCGCCGTTTATTTCGTAGGAGCCGGAACGCCCATCGCTTCCCACTCGGTCTTGGACGGACCGTAGACGCCCGCGACGGGCACGCCCGCCTGGCGCATCAGCACCGTCAGCTGGCCGCGATGATGAATTTCGTGCTTGATGAAGAGGTAGAGCGTCAGCCCGTTCGGCCATTGCTGCCCGAACATGTCGTTGACCTCCGTCAGCTTGTCGTCGCCCCACGCCGCGGCCGCTTCCAGCAGCGACGCCGTCGTCTCGCGGTACGCGCGCGCGATGGCCGCCGCCGACCGCGGCGGCTCCGCGTCCGCCGGCGGCGCGCTGAAGCGCAGGCCCGTTCTCTGCACCATGCCGGCGTCGTCGTGCACGAGATGCCACGCCACGTGGCCCAGCGTCCGGTAGCCGGGCGCGACCGGCTGCTTGAGCGATTCGTCCGTGAGCGCGTCCAACAGCTTCTGCGTGGATTGGGATTCCATCCGGTACTCCTCGATGAATGCATTTACGCTTGCGAACATCTTCGATCTCCTCCAATTGGTCCTTCTTGTCAGGTGCTGTCTTCACTATAGCACGGCTCCCCTGACAACGGCCTGTCAGTCGATTCCGAAGTGGCTTCTCGCGCCTTCTTTATTCGGCTCGTCTGACGTCCGGCCGGCTCGGAGTGAGCGAAACTCGTAAACGCATGAAAAAACCGTCTCGCGCGCGAGACGGTTTTCGACGTTCTTGCTATATGCTTATTTCCTGCATTGTTCCCATGCGCGCTCCGCCGCTCACCCGTGGCGCGCGGCGACGGTTGCCTTGCCGTGATTGCGCAGCCGGAACAGCACGGCCGACAGCAGCAGCGCGGCGCCGTTGATGACGAAGATCCAGCGGATCGGGATCCAGCCGCCGAGGAGGCCGCCGAGAATCGGACCCGCCATCGTCGCGATTTGCGAGGACGACTGGTTCAGGCTGAACGCCCGGCCGCGGAAATCCGATTCCGTCGACTGCACGATCATCGCGTTGATGGCCGGGTTGACGGCCGCGAAGAACAGCCCGTAGCCGAAGCGCAGAATGCCGAAGCCGATGTAATTCGTGACGAGCACCTGCAGGATGTTGCCGATGCCGCTGCCGATCAGGCCGACGAACAGCACCTTCTCGTAGCCGACCCTCCGGCCGATCTTCCCCCAGCGCGGCGCCATGATGACGGTGGCGATGCCGACCGCCGAGAAGATGATGCCGGAGCTGAGCGAGGCGCTCTCCTTGGAGACGCCCATGCGCAGCACGTAGACCGTGATCAGCGGCTCGAGGATCATGACGCTGAACGTGCTGATCGCCACCATGAGAAGCAGCAGCGAGAACGTCCGGTTCGCCAGCGCGTGCTTCAGGTCGTCGCGCACGTGCGAGCGGGCGGCTTTCCGGTTGAAGTTCTGTTCCTTCGCGAAGAAGGTGGCGATCAGCGCGGAGACGAGCACGATGGCGCTCGAAAACAGGAACGCCTCCCGGTTGCCGAAATAATGGCTGACCACGCCGCCGACGAGCGGTCCGAGAATGCTCCCCGTCGCCCCGGCCGTCGACATGATGCCGAGCGCGTAGCCCGTCTTCTCCTCCGGCGTGTTGGTCGCGACGAGCGCGATGGACGCGGGCACGAAGCCGGCCAGCAGCCCTTGGAAAATCCTTATGACCAGGAACAGATACGGATCATGAACGAAATAATTGACCAAATACAGCGCGGCCAGGCTGAAGCCCGACCGGATGAGCATGGGCTTGCGTCCGTACTTGTCGGCGAGCGAGCCCCAGTAGGGCGAGATGAGCGCGCTCGCCAAAAACGTAATGCCGAAGGCGATGCCGGACCACGCCTCCAGGTGATGCTCCACGCCGAGCTCCGTGTTCAGGAAGATCGGCAGGAACGGAATCGAGATGGAGTAGGCCATGCTGCAGAAAAATACGCCGGTCCAAAGCACGAAGAGGTTGCGTTCCCATGAGAATTTCATTGCTGCAGCCACGTCCTTTCGCAAGATCGTTCTCCCCCGCGGGAGAGAATTCTTTCGGGGCAAGTAGCGGCTTATCGTATGAAAGTCGCCGGGTCTTGGTTACGGTCGGAAGGAAAATCCGCGCGAGCGCGGCCCTGCCTTAACGGTTGTCCACTTTCTCCGGATACAGGTCGTGATTCATCAGGCGGTAGTTCGCCATTTCCTCGAATTTGGTGCCCGGCCGGCCCCAGTTCGTGTACGGGTCGATCGAGATGCCGCCGCGCGGGGTGAACTTGCCCCACACTTCGATGTAGCGCGGGTTCATCAGCGCGATGAGGTCGTTCATGATGATGTTCATGCAGTCCTCGTGGAAGTCGCCGTGGTTGCGGAAGCTGAACAGGTACAGCTTGAGCGACTTGCTCTCCACCATTTTCACGTCGGGGATGTACGAGATGTAGAGGGACGCGAAATCCGGCTGGCCGGTGATGGGGCAGAGGCTCGTGAATTCCGGGGTGTTGAACTTGACGAAATAGTCCCGCCCGACATGCTTGTTGTCGAACGTCTCCAGCACGTCCGGGCTGTAGGTGAACAGGTACTGCGTGCCCTGGTTGCCCAGGTGGGAAATGCCGTTCAATTCTTCTTTCGATCTTCCTGCCATTTTGAAAACACTCCTTGTCTTTACTGTGTACGAGGGTTACGCTTGTTCTTGTAGCTTACACCCTATCGCGCCGAACATTCAACCATTTAAGGAGATGACGCCCATGCTTCAACAACCGGCCGCCGACGAATTCGGCGGGCATTTCGGCATCTACATCGGGCTTGTCGAAGGCGATGTCCTGACGACGCTCGAAGACAATCGCAAGCAGCTCGCCGCGCTGTACGCCGCCATGACGGACAGCCAGGCGCTGTACCGCTACGCCCCGGGCAAGTGGAGCCTGAAGGAAGTGCTCGGCCACCTCGCGGACACCGAGCGCATCATGAGCTACCGCATGCTGCGCATCGCGCGCGGCGATACGACGCCGCTGCCGGGCTTCGAGCAGGACGACTACGTGACGCGGGCCGGCTTCGACGATCTCTCCGTCGCGCGGCTGCTGGCCGACTACGAGGCGGTCCGCGCGTCGACGCTCTCGCTCATCGGCACGATCGCGCCGGAAGCCTGGGCGCGCAAAGGCACGGCCAGCGGCACGGCGATGTCCGCCCGCGCGTTCGCGCACGTCATCGCGGGACACGAACTGCATCATCTGGCGATCATCCGCGCGCAATATTTGAATGCCTAATCGAATAACCGGACAAAAACGATCGAGAGAGGTGCAGCCGCTGCACCTCTCTCGCCATTCGTACGGCTATGGTCTTGTCCTTAATAGCCTTCGCCCGTGCCGCCGCCGACGATCGCCACGCTGGCGCTCGCGCCGATGCGCGTCGCGCCCGCCGCGATCAAGGCGCGGACCGTCTCCAGGTCGCGCACCCCGCCGGATGCCTTCACGCCCATCTCCGGGCCGACCGCCTCGCGCATGAGCGCGATGTCCTTCACGGTCGCGCCGCCCGGGCCGAAGCCCGTCGACGTCTTGACGTAATCCGCGCCCGCGCGCTTGCAGATCGCGCAGGCCGTGACCTTCTCTTCGTCCGTCAGCAGCCCCACTTCCAGAATGACCTTGAGCAGCGCGCGGCCCTTGCACGCCTCCGCCAAAGCCCGCACGTCCTGCTCCACCGCCGCGAAGCGTCCGGACTTCAAGGCGCCGACGTTCAGCACCATGTCGATCTCCGTCGCCCCCGAGGCGATCGCGTCGCGCGCTTCCGCGACCTTCGCGAACGTCGTGGTCGCGCCGAGCGGGAAGCCGATGACCGTCGTTATGCCGACGCCGGTCCCCTTCAATTGCTCTGCCGCTTCCGGCACCCAGTACGGGTTGACGCACACGGTCGCGAACCCGTTCTGCTTCGCCTCCGCGCACAGCTTCACGATGCCCGAGAACGTCGCTTCCGGCTTCAGCAAGGTATGGTCAAAGTAGGCGGCGAGCGCCGCTCCAGCCAATTCGTTACTCATGATGATCCGTTCCTTCTTTCTTGTGGGTTTATGGCCGCTCCATCAAATATTTGGCGGTGAATTGGTCGGTAATGAGCACGTTCGCGTATCTGCCGCGCAGCGCCCCGTAGATGCCGTCGACTTTGCGATTGCCGCCCGCCACCAGAATGGACTGCTCTTTCTTCTTCAGGTCGTTCAAATCGATGCCGATCGTGCGCTGATCGAGCTCCTGCGAGCAAATCGTGCCGTTGATGTTGATGTAGCGGGAGCAGATGTCCCCCGCGCCCTTCTCCATGATCAGCCTCAATTCCGGTTCGCTGAAGTAGTTCGCTTTGATCAGGACCGAATCTTCCGTCGGCGCGCCGACCGTCACCATCGCAATATTCGCTTTTTTGCCAAGTTCCAAAATATTCCGAATATGCCGGTCGGTCTCGATCGTCTTCTTGACGATCGGATGGTCGACGATGGCCGGGAGGGGGATGAAGTAGGGGACGGTATGGAACGCTTTGCCGAACAGGCTGATGATCTCGCTCGCGTACGTGCTCGTCTCGGAATGGCTGACGCCTCCGTTCAGCTGCACGACCTTGACGTCCTTCACGTGCTTGTCCTGCAGGTTCAGCGCGACCTCGTACAGCGTCGTTCCCCACGTCGCCGCCACGATGTCCCCGTCCTTGATGACATTGTCCAGATACTTCGCGCCCGCCGTGCCGAGATATTTCTTGACGACGGCGTCCGTGTAGTTCGGGACGTTCACGATCACGACTTTTTTGAGCCCGAATTTGCGTTCGATTTTGCCGGCAAGCACGTCGTTGTTCTCGAACGGGTCGATGATGCTGATGACCACGTAGCCTTCTTCCTTGGCCTGCTGGATGAACCGGCTGACCGTCGGTCTGGACACGCCGAGCTGTTTGGCGATTTCCTGCTGACTGTAGTCCAACTGGTAATACATCCGAACGGCGTCAAGCATCTTGCCTCGTTTATCGTCTGTGCGTTCGTCAAACATCGGTTCTCCACTCCCCTGTCCATCGCTGGCGTTTGTTTACCGTTTGCCGGAATCGAAAACCTCCCCTGCTGCTTTCGGCGCCTGCGAGCTCTTGGAGAAAATAACGAGCGCGATCAACGTCACGACGTACGGGAACAGCTGCAAAATGACCGGCGGAATATGCTGCAGCGCCGGAATGACCTGCGAGACGTTCGCGAACGTGCTCGCGAAGCCGAAGAACAGCGTCGCCGCCAGGATGCCGAGCGGCCGCCACTGGCCGAAGATCAGCGCCGCCAGGGACAGGAAGCCGAGGCCCGCCACCGTGCCGGTGAATTCGCCGGCGATCGTCACGAGCAGAATCGCCCCGCCCAAGGACGCGAACCCGCCCGAGATCATGACCCCGATATACCGCATCCGGTACACGTTGACGCCGGCCGCTTCCGCCGCCTGCGGATACTCGCCGCACGCGCGCAGACGCAGGCCGAACGGCGTTTTCTTCAGCACGAACGCGCTCAGGAGCACGACGAGCAGGATGAGCCAGGTCGTCCAGTACGTCTTGGAGAAGATGAGCGGTCCGAGGATCGGAATATGCGACAGCCCCGGCACGTCGAAGGGCTGGAAGCCGCTCGTCAGCCGGATGTTGCCGCTGCCCGTGATGTTCCGGGACAGGAATACCGTGATCGCGCCGGCGATCATGTTGATCGCCGTGCCGCTGATGACCTGGTTGGCGCTCAGATGCACGCTCGCGAACGCGTGGAGCAGCGAGAACAGCACGCCGGCGACGATCGCCAGCAGCAGACCGACCCAGATCGCGCCCGTCTGATGGTTCGGCCAGGCGGCCTGGAGCTTGCTGATCGACAGCGCGCCGATGAAGGAGCCGATGACCATAAGCCCTTCAAGCCCGATATTGACGACGCCGCTTCGTTCGCTGAACAAGCCGCCGAGCGCGGTGATGAGCAGCGGGATGGTGAACATGATCGCATACGGAAAAATTTGTTCGATAGTCGTCCACATGGGCTAAGCGTTCTCCTTTCCGCTGACCGGACCGCCCTTGGCGGCCGCCGTCCGCCGGCGGTTGATCAGCCACGTGATCAGCCGGTTCATCAGGACGCTGGTCGCGGCGAAATAAATGATGATCGCGATGATGGAGTCCGCGATTTCCGGCGGAATTTCCGTCATGGCGTTCATGAAGCCGCGGCCGGAGTACAGCAGGCCGAAGAACAACGCCGAGATCAATACGCCGAGCGGCGAATTCGCGCCCAAGAGCGAGACGGCGATGCCGTCGTAGCCTTGGCTCGGCAGAACGCCGATCTGGATGTTCGCGCCGTTGCCCGCGTACTGCGCCAGGCCGCCGAGGCCGGCGAGCGCGCCGGAGATGAGCATCGACGTAATGATGCTGCGGTTGACCGGGATGCCCGCGTATTCCGCGGAATGGCGGTTATAGCCTACCGCCTTGAGCTCGTAGCCGAGCGTCGTTTTGTTGATGACGAACGCGATGATGAGGACGACGATCACCGCGATGAACAAGCCGAGATTGATGTACGAGCCGCCGAACATGTCGGAGAGGAACGCCGATTTGAGCGTCGCCTTGTCCGGCAGCAGGCGGGATTCCGTCTCGACGGACTCCGCCTTCAGGTACGCCGGCACCGCGTAATAGATCGTCCAATAGGCGATCCAGTTCATCATGATCGTGGAGACGACCTCGTGCACGTTGAAGCGCGCCTTCAGCAGGCCTGGGATGAACGCCCACACCGCGCCGCCGAGAATCGCGGCCAGGATCATCATCGCGAGCAGCAGCGGCCGCGCCGTATCGACGTTCAGGCCGACGACCGTCGCGCAGAAGCCGCCGAACAGCATTTGGCCCGCGGCCCCGATATTGAACAGGCCGGTCCGGAACGCGAACGCGACCGACAGCCCCGTGAAGATGAGCGGGGTTCCCGTCGCGAGCGTATCGCCGATGCGCGACGGATTTTTCAGGCCGCCCTGGAACAGGTATTGATAACCCTGAATCGGATCATGCCCGGTCGCCGCCATCAGGATGGCGCCGCCGATCAGGCCGAACAGCACGGCGCACAGGGATATGATGACGTTTCTCATTGTGCTCCCCCTTTGCCGACGCCGGCCATCATGAGGCCGATTTCTTGTTCGTTCGTCTCCGCCGCGTTCACGACGCCGATCAGCTCGCCGTTGTTCACGACGGCGATCCGGTCGGAGACGTTCAGCACCTCGTCGAGCTCGAGCGAGATAAGCAGGACGGCTTTGCCTTTGTCCCGGTGCTCGATCAGCCGCTTATGGATATATTCGATGGATCCGACGTCGAGGCCGCGCGTCGGCTGCACGGCGATGAGCAGCGACGGGTTCAGCTCGATCTCGCGCCCGATGATCGCCTTCTGCTGGTTGCCGCCGGACAGCGAGCGGGAGACGGACAGCGGACCGCGGCCTGAGCGCACGTCGAAGCTGCTCAGAATGTCGCTCGCGTACTTGCGGATGGCCGAACGCTTCAGGATGCCGCCTTTCGAGAACGGCTCCTTGTTGTACACCTCGAGGATCATGTTGTCCTCCAAGGTGTAGTCGAGCACGAGCCCGCGCTTCTGGCGGTCTTCCGGGATATGGGCGATGCCCTTGTCGATCCGCTCGCGGATGGAGTCGCGGACGATGTCCTTGCCTTCCAGCAGGATGGCTCCGCTTTCCGCCTTGCGCAGTCCCGTGATTGCCTCGACGAGCTCGGTCTGCCCGTTCCCCTCGACGCCCGCGATGCCGACGATTTCCCCGGCGCGCACGTCGAGCGAGAAGTCTTTCAGACCCGCGACGTTCTTGTTGTTTTTGACGGTGAGATGGTCCAGCTTCAGGATGACGTCGCCCGGCTTGCCGGCCGTCTTCTCGACCTTGAACGATACGCCGCGGCCGACCATCATTTCCGCCATTTGCGCCTCGCTCGTCGTCTTCACGTCCACCGTGCCGATCGTCTTGCCGCGCCGGATGACGGTGCAGCGGTCGGCGGCCGCCTTGATTTCCTTCAGCTTGTGGGTAATGACGATGATCGATTTGCCCTCTTTGACCAAATTAAGCATGATCTTGATGAGTTCTTCGATCTCCTTCGGCGTCAGCACCGCGGACGGCTCGTCCAAAATCAGCACTTCGGCGTTGCGGTACAGCATCTTCAGAATCTCGACCCGCTGCTGCATGCCGACGGAGATGTCTTCGATCTTCGCGTGCGGATCCACGTTCAGGCCGTAATGCTTGGACAGCTGTTCGATCTTGCGCGCGGCGGCTTGGATGTTGAGGGTGCCCATGCGCGTAAGCTCGTTGCCGAGAATAATGTTTTCGGTCACGGTAAAGTTGCTCACCAGCTTGAAATGCTGGTGGACCATGCCGATGCCGAAATTGTTCGCTACGTTGGGATTGGCGATCTTCACGGGCGCGCCGTTGATGTTGATCGTCCCTTTATCCGGCTGGTACATGCCGAACAGAATGCTCATCAGCGTCGACTTGCCGGCGCCGTTCTCGCCGAGCAGCGCGTGGATTTCGCCTCTGCGGAGCTGCAGCGTGATGTCGTCGTTCGCGACGACGCCGGGGAATTCTTTGCGTATATGGAGCATTTCCACTACAAAATCCATTCGTTCGCTCACCTTTTTCGCATAAAGATCGTAACAAGCAACCAAAAAGAGACGGATGAACCCGTCTCTTCATGGATATGGCCTGCTTATGGCACAGCTTACTTGATCAGGCTGCCTTGCTCGGCCGCGACTTTGATTTCGCCGCTTTTCAGCTTTGCGATCACGTCGTTCACCTTCGTTACCGTCTCGTCGGCGAGGTTCGGGTTTTGCTCCGGAATGCCCACGCCGTCGTTCTTGATGTCGAAGGTCAGCGTTTGGCCGCCCGGGAACGAGCCTTCTTGGTTCGCTTTCACCATATCGAAGGAAGCTTCGGATACTTTTTTCATCGCGGACGTCAGGATGACGGATTTGTCGCCCTCGTAGACGCCTTCTTGGTATTGGTCGCCGTCGACGCCGATGATCCACGCCGTTTTGCCGGCTTTCACGCGCGTCTTCGCTTCGTTGATCGCGCCTACGCCTACGCCGCCCGCCGCCGTGAAGATGACATTGACGCCGCGGTCGTACATTTGGGCCGCCAGCTGGCCGCCTGCCGCGGAGTTGTCGAAGCTGCCTTGGTACACGACGTTTTCTTTCTTGATGTTAAGCTTCGTGCCGAGGTTGTCGTTCGCGTATTTCACGCCTTGCTGGAAGCCCCAGTTGTACTTCTGGACCGGCGGGATTTCCATGCCGCCGATGAAGCCGGCTTCGCCTTCTTTCAATTGCAGCGCGGTCGCGACGCCGGCGATGAAGCCGGATTCATGCTCCGCGAAGAAGATCGATACCGTGTTCTCGCCGACCTTCGGCGTCGGGTCTTCCGCCGTGTGCGGCGAGCCGTCGATCAGGACGAATTTCGCGTCCTTGTACTTGTCCTGCGCGGCGAAGATCGCCGTTTCGAATTTGAAGCCCGGCACGACGACCATTTTGAAGCCCGCGTCGTACAGGTTGCCGATTTCCTTCAGGTAGTCGGCTTCGGTCGTGCCGGCCGGCTTCAGGTATTTGTCGTCGATGCCGAGTTCTTTTTTCGCGCGTTCCAGGCCTTCCCACGTGCCTTGGTTGAAGGACTTGTCGTCGATCGTGCCGGAGTCCGTGACCATGCCGGCCTTGAACGAAGCTTTCGTTCCGCCGTTGTTCGCGCCGCCGTTCGATCCCGCGTCAGATCCCGCGTTCGAACCGTTGTTGCCGCCTTTGTTGCTGCCGCATGCCGCCAATGCAAGAACTAACATGCAAAGTACGAGCAAGCTTAGTGTTTTCTTCATGTCTTTACCGCCCCATTCCCTTAATAATAGATGTGTTGACGCCCCTGCCCTGAACATTTGTAAAAAACGACTTTTAGCATTTGTTTGCGTATGTATCAAATATACGGGGAAATTGTCGTTTTGTAAACTAGTTTTCTTGGGTAGAACGCCTTCTTCTGCCTCATTGCGTTAGTTTTATTGACACAATATTCACATATATACATTCACGTCGTTAGTATCCCCGAAATGCTGGAATTCTTCCAAAATGCTGCCGCTATTTTTGCACGAATTCGAGCGGCAGCCCGTCGGGATCCGCGATGAAGGTGAATGCTTTGCCGGTCAGCGGATCGATGCGGATCGGCTCCACGGCGATCCCCTGCGCCTCGAGCTCCCCGGCAACCGCTTGGACGTCGTCCACCTCGAACGCGAGATGGCGGAGCCCGCGCGCCTCCGGCCGGTCGACCCGTTCCGGCGGGTTCGGGAACGAGAACAGCTCGATCTGGTAATCGCCGCCGACGGCCAGGTCGAGCTTGTAGGAATCCCGCTCCGCCCGGTATGTCTCGGCCACGATCTCCATGCCGAGCACCTCCGCGTAAAACCGCTTCGACCGCTCGTAATTCGAGCAAATGATGGCGACATGATGGATTTTGTTCAATTTCATTCCGGTCCACTCCTATTCGCGGTAGTCTCTCCGACGGGCCTGCCTTGCTAACGGACGGCTCGTCCCGAATCAGTATACCGTATTTTGGCAAAAATTCCTCGACAATCTTTGCGCGCTCCGGGCATTCGCCGGTTCCGGGCCGGCGCCCGGGACATAGGATGCCGAAGCCCTCTCTCCACCATTGGGGCGACCAAGGAGCGATGTCCATGTTCATGCCCAATCCGGCGACCGGCGGCATGCCGCTGGAGCAAAAAGCGGCCTATCTCGTCGGCAGGCCCGTCGGCGTTGCCCTGCGGAACGGGCAAGGCGTGTCCGGCAAGCTGTGCGGCGTGCAGGGCGGCGAAGTCTACGTGCTGCAGTACTTGTACGCCTCCCAGTTCGCCACCTTCCACTACCCGTTCGACCAAATCAACGATATATACCCGTACCCCGACTGCTGAAAACCGAACGATTGCGCGCAAGACCGCGGGCCGCCTGCGGTCACGCGTTGATCGCCGGCTGGCGGCTGCCTCGGCGACGCACGGCAAAAAGAGAGGCCGGCCGGGCCTCTCTTTCGTTTAGTTCAACGATCCGACGATCAGCTTCGCGAAGAATTCCCCGCCGCTCCGTTTCAGGTGAACGCCGTCTTTGCCGAAGATATCCTCATGGTCCTTGCTGGCCGTATACCAGTCGATCAGCTTCAAGCCCGGCGTCCCGGCCACGGTATCGGCGAGCATGCCGTTGACGGCGTCCTGCCATTTACGGGGTACGCGGGTGTTGACGAAATAGATCGCATGGCCGTCGCCGATCGCGTCCAGGAGCGCGTTCAGCTGCTTCTGCGTGAAGGAGCCGTTCGTGCCCAGCTCGATGACGACCGTCTTGCCGAGCCGCTTCCGCTGCTTCAGATCGGCTACGACGTCGTCCGCCTGCGACAGCTGGCGTCCGACCTTGCCGTCGACGACGATGCCCGGGACGAGCTCCTCGAGAAACGGCTTCGCGTCCAAAATGACGGAGTCGCCGATGACCGTGATGCCGTCCTTGGCGATCGGAGGCGCCGGCGGCTGGGACGTCTGCCCGCCGCCGCCAGTGTTTGCGGGCGGCTTAGAGCCGCCATGCGCCGCCGCGTCGTCCGGCTTGCCGGCGGATTCGCCGTCCGAGGCCGGGCTGCCGGAGGCATCGCCGCCGGTGCCGGTATCACCGGCCGCGCCGCCGCTGCCCGGCTTGCCGCTGCCGCCGCTTGCGCCATCCCCGGCGCTCCCGCCGTGCCTGCCGGTGCGACTGCGGTAATTTGCGTATCCGAATCAACCGTGAACGAGGCAGCCGGCGCGTCTCCGAATG
>NZ_JAGGDJ010000081.1 GCF_017652985.1 Paenibacillus artemisiicola | reverse complement strand
ACGTGTGCTCTCCCGATCCGGCCGGCCGGCGCTGACGGCCGCGGGCCGGACGCGATGCGCGGCCGAGGCGAACCGCGGGCCGCGCGCCCTCCCAGCGCCAGCGATAGCCGACGCGCGCGCTGCGGGGCGACGGCCAAACCCGCGAAAGCCCCCGGCTCCGCGCTGCATCCATGCCAAACAGCCCCTCACCGCCGGCAGGCGCGGTCGAGGGGCTTGTTTCCGTTGCGGAGCCGCGCTTGCACCGTGGCCGACTACTTCCGCCGATCTAAGCGGACAGGAGATCCGTTATGCCTCCAATCCGGGCGTTCCTCTGGAATTGGCGGACACGAGTGCCGCTATTCGCCGTCGATGGAGGCATAATCACCTCCATACGGACCAATAACGGAACGTATGGCCGCTTATTCCGCAAAACCGCCAATTCCTAACAAATAACGGCTCTCCTGGCCGCCAATTCCGGCACCGGACATATCGGTGGCATCATGCGCGAAGAAGCTGACCCCAACGACCGTCCCGACGGCATGCCTCCTCTGGAACCTCGGCGCATCAAGCTCCATAACGGCATGTTTCCGTCAGGAGACACGACGAATAGTGGCCGCTCGGCAGCACGCTCCCGCACGAAACCCGATTCACCGCACGTCACGTTAGCACGCTCGCGCAAAATTCAGCCCGCCGTTAAACACAACGACACGCGCCCGAACGAACCCGGTCTACCAAACGCCACCCCACCCTGCCTTCGCTCGGCGCCTCTTACCAGCGCCTGCGTTCGCGTCCAAGTCCGCCCTACACCGCCCGCCCCTGCGCGCAATGCGGCCGCAGCCCGCACGCGCCGCACTTCGGCGCGCTGCCGCAGATGGCGCCGTAGTCCACGGCGCAGTACAGCCACATCAGATTGTCGAGGTACGTCAGGTTCACGCCCGCTTCGGCCGCGAGCGCGCCCAGAATCGCGACCGCTTCGGCCTCCGACGGGTAGCCGCCGTGGAGCCGGAGCCGCGAATCGCCGACGATGCGCCGGATGTGGAGATCCGGCTTGATCGCCTTCACGCCGACATGCCGAAGATACTCCAGCGCGAGCGTGAAGCCCATGCTCCGGAGCTTGTACCGCTTCCCCTGCCCCAGCTCGCGCGCGATCGCCTCCGGCGCGTCGCTCAGCACGAATCGGTCCAAGCTGCCGTAGTCCGCCGCGATCCGCTCCAGCGTCGCGAGGTTCGCGTCCAGATCGGCCGTCTGCCTGGCGATCGCGCGGTTGCCGCATTTGATCGCCTGGACGCGCTCGGCGAGCCGGCTTTTGTCCGCCGCCTTCAGCCGCTCGGCCTCGTACCCGCCGAATATCTCCGCGAGCCGCGCTTCGTTCCGCGCGATCGGCCCCCATGGCCGCTGATTGCTCAACAGCGCGAGCAGCATGCCCCGGATATGCTCGCCGAACGAGAACGATTCGCCGCGGTCCCGCCGAACCGACTGGCGCACCTGCCCGAGCTCGTCGATCGCGCCGGCCAAGTCGAACCCCTGCGCGCGAAGCGTCTCCTCCATCATCCCGATCAGCCGCCCTGCCGTTACCACCGCCCCCGCCTCCTCTGTCAAACGATCGATTCTACCCGCAACCAAACCGCCATCCCCGCGTACAAGGGAACAAAACGAAAAGAGCGGGTGCCTTTCCTTATGGCCGTAGAGATCAAAAAACTTCGTAACCCCAGCGTACTCTTCTTCGCCGCCCTGGCAGCCGTAACCCTTGCGGTCGCGCTGCTGTCCCACTCGTATTTCACGGACCGCGCCTTCTACCTGAACCAGGACCGGTACACGCTGCAGCGTCTACAAGGCGACCTGGCCACGTACCGCGGCGGGTCGGCCGGTCCCGTCGGCGTTCGCGTCAGCGGCGGCGGGAAGCGCACGGTACGGATCGGAGCGGACGACTACGTCATCGCGAAAACCTCCGCGCCCCCGCTTCCGGCGGCCTACACCGTCGCCTACCCCAACGGTCACCGGTACGCCGTGGAGGACAATAACGGCATGCTCCTCAGCTACGACGCGAAAGGCGAGCTCGTCGTGGATATCGCGGCCTACTCGGGAGGCGTGCGCATCGACGAGCCGATCGAAACCTATCTCCCCGCTTCGCTCGTGGCCGCCGCCTATCCGGACTACCATCGCGCGCAGGGCCGGCCCGGTTTTCTCTTCCTGGCCTTGGCCTTCATGATCTTCGGCTGGTGCTGCTTCCGCTACGAACGATTCCAGACGCGCCTGTTTTATCTGTCGCCCCGGCAGCTCCTGTACGACAATCCCGAGCCGAGCGATTTCTATTATTTCATGAGCAAGGCCGGGGGCATCGCCGTCATGGGCGGATCGGTCTGGGTCGCCTGCCAGGCGTTCGTCTCCGGTTGAGGTCCGCGCGGCAGCACGGCCTCTATGCCGTGCCGGAGAAAGCGGTCAAGCGAACGGCGCATGCGGGAACCCGGCGGACGCCAGACCGTTCCCCCTCCGCCGCGTTCGAAGCCGATGTCCGGGATCGGTCATCTCCGGCACGCAATTCACTATGTTCATCATACGATGCCGAACCTTGTCGCCGCCACTCCCCGACGCGCCCGCCGACAGCCCGCCCGCCAAAACGAAGGCGCATGAGCGCATGCCGCGCTTCGATTGGAGTGGCGCCCGGAGTGGCGCCAAAGCCGCAGCGCGCCATGACATAGTCGGCTAACGCCTGCGTGACGAGTGCGGAACAGGCGGGAAAGCGGGTCGCGTGCGGTGCGAAGGCAGACGGCGAAGCGGAGATCGTGCGCGACGCGGAGGCTGGACCCCCGCCTTAACGCGCCGAAAAAGGCCCGGACGCTAGCCGTCCGGGCCGTTCGTGCTTGCGCGATCGAATTCGACGGGCGCTCCCCGCCTTACTTCATCATCTGTTTCACCAATTCGCGGTTGCGCTCCTTGAACCGGTCGTTATGCGACGAGACCATGGCGAACTTGTCGGCATCCGGCTGGATGAACTGCTTCGCCTTGTTCACCGCGTTCGCCGCGTCCTGGAACGCCCCGGCGATGAGATGCAGCTTGCCGTCGTGCATCAGGATGTCGCCCGCGGCGTACAGCCCCGGCACGGACGATTCGCTCATGACGGTGCCCGATACGTAGAAATCCTCGAGCATCTCGATGTTCAGGTCGCTCGCCTGCAGCAGCGTCGATTCCCGGTCGTAGCCGTGGTTGATGACGATCTCGTCGGCTTCCAACGTCACGACCTCGCCCGTCTCGTGGTTCGTCAGCTCGACGTGCTCGATCGTCTCGTGGTCCGCGCTCGCGATCAGCTTCGTGATCGAGGAATGGAAGACGCATTCGGCGGAGCTCCGCAGCAGCTGCTGCACCTGCGCCTCGTGCCCGGTCAGCGAGCCTTTGCGATAGACGACGATAACCTGCTTCGCGATCGGCTCCAGCTCGTTCGCCCAATCGACGGCGGAATTGCCGCCGCCCGAGACGACGACGGTCTTGCCCTTGAACTGCCGCAGCGACTTGACCGTGTAATGCAGATTGCTCACCTCGAACCGCTCCGCGCCCTCGATCTGCAGCTTGGTCGGCTTCAGGATGCCGCTGCCGACGGCGACGATGACGGTCTTCGAGTAATGGACGGTCCCGGAAGCCGCGCGCAGCTCGAACAAGCCCGTTTCCCCGCGTCCGATCGCCTCCACCTTCTCGTTCAGCACCACCTCGGGGCCGAAGGTCAGTCCCTGCTCGACCAGCTGCTCGATCAGCTTCGCGCCGGGAACGGGCGTCAGGCCGCCGACGTCCCAAATCATTTTCTCCGGATAGACGTGCACCTTGCCGCCGAGCTGCGACTGAAACTCGATGATTTTCGTTTTCATTTCCCTCAGTCCGCTATAGAAAGCCGAGTACAGCCCCGCCGGGCCGCCCCCGATAATGGTCACGTCGTATACGTCCGCCGCGTTCATGATGATCGCTCCTTCGCCATGGTTTTTAGTTGATAACGATTCTCAATTAGTATAAATATACACGGCCGCGGGCTTTTTTACAAGATGATATTGACAATCATTCTCACTGAACGTATCTTTGGTTATGGCAGTGTTGATAATCGTTATCACTTAATATCCAGTTTATTCCAAGAAAAAGGGGTCCTCGTCTCATGAAAAAAGCGTTTTTTCCGATTCTCGCCGTCCTCATTCTGCTCCTAAGCGCCTGCGGCAATGCCAATAACGGCGCCAATAACGGCGCCGGCAACGCCGCGGAAGGCAATGCCGCACCCGCGAACAACGCCGCTTCGAACGCCGATCAGCCGGCCGATAACGCGGCGGCGAACAATGCGGCTGCATCCGACGCGCCGGCAACCGGCACGATTACGTACCAATCCGAATCCGGCCCCGTCGAAGTGCCGGCCAACCCGCAACGCGTCGTCGTGCTGGCTTCCTACGCGGGCGACCTCATCTCGCTCGGCGTCAACATCGTCGGCGCCGATTCCTGGTCGATGAAGAATCCCCGTTTCGCGGATAAGCTGAAGGATGCGAAGGAAGTGTCCGACGAGGACCTGGAGAAGATCATCGAGCTCAATCCCGACCTGATCATCGGCCTCGATAACGTCAAGAACCTCGACAAGCTCAAGGAAATCGCCCCGACGGTCGTGTTCACGTACGGCAAAGTCGACTACCTGACCCAGCACGTCGAGATCGGCAAGGCGGTCAACAAGGGGAAAGAAGCGCAGGCGTGGGTCGACGACTTCAAGAAGCGCGCGGCCGAAGAGGGCACCGAGATCAAAGCCAAAATCGGCGAGAACGCGACCGTCTCCGTCATCGAAAGCTTCGACAAACAGCTGTACGTCTACGGCAACAACTGGGGCCGCGGCACGGAGGTGCTGTACCAGGCGATGGGCCTGAAGATGCCGCAGAAGGTCATCGACTCGGCGCTGAAGCCCGGCTACTTCGCCCTTTCGACGGAAGTGCTGCCGCAATACGCCGGCGATTACGTCATCCTGAGCAAGTTCAGCGATGCCGACAACTCCTTCCAAGACACCGATTCGTACAAAAACATTCCGGCCGTGAAAAACGGGCACGTCTTCGAAGTGAACGCGAACGAGTTCTACTTCAATGACGCCAATACGCTCGACTACCAGCTGGACTTCTTCAAGAAAAGCTTCCTGGGACAATAAGGCGATGGCCGGCGATTCGACCCGCTCCGTCCCCTTTGCCTTCAAGCTCGCCGCGGGCCTGCTGCTCTTCGTCTTGACGTTCTTCGTCGCCATGACGCTCGGCGCCGCCCACACGACGCCGAAGGAAGTGTGGCTCGCGATCATGACCGACCGGCCGGGCGAGAATCTCTCCGTGCTCCGCGAGATCCGGCTGCCGCGCGAAATCGCGGCGGTCTTCATCGGGGCGGCGCTGGCGGTGTCCGGCTCCGTCATGCAGGGCATGACGCGCAATCCGCTCGCCGATCCCGGCCTGCTGGGGCTGACGGCCGGCGCCAACGCGGCGCTCGCCTTCACCCTTGCGCTCGTCCCGTCTGCCAACTACTTCTGGATCACCGTCGCCTGCTTCATCGGCGCCGCCGCCGGTTCCCTGCTCGTGGCCGGCATCGGCGCCGCCAAGAAGGGCGGCTTCTCCCCGCTGCGCATCGTGCTGGCGGGTTCCGCCGTTTCGGCGTTTCTGTACGCGCTCGCGGACGGCATCGGCCTGGCGTTCAAAATCTCCAAGGACGTCTCCATGTGGACCGCCGGCGGCATCATCGGCACGTCATGGGAGCAGCTGCAGGTCATCATTCCGTTCGTCTCGGCCGGCGTGCTGATCGCCATGGCGCTGTCGCGGCAGCTCACGATCCTGAGCCTGAGCGAGGACATCGCCGTCGGCCTCGGCCAGAAGACCGGCGCCGTGAAGGCGGCGCTGTTCGTCGTGACCGTGCTGCTCGCCGGCGCCTCCGTGGCGCTGGTCGGCAACCTGACGTTCCTCGGGCTCATGATCCCGCATATCGTGCGCGCCGTCGTCGGCACGGATTACCGGTTCGTCGTGCCGATGTCGGCCGTATCGGGGGCGACGTTCATGCTGCTCGCGGACACGCTCGCCCGGACGATCAACGCGCCGTACGAGACGCCGCTGGCCGCCATCGTCGCCGTCGCGGGGCTGCCCTTCTTCCTGTACATCATGCGGAGAGGGGGCAAGGCGATCAAATGACCCGGCCCGCAATCGTCCGTAAGCAGCGAATCATCCTGCTCGCGTTGTTCGCGCTCATCGTATTGACCGTCTTTCTCGGCATGGGACTCGGCTACGCCAAGCTCTCGTACGGCCGCCTGCTGCCGACGCTGTTCGGGCACGGCAACTTCAAGGAGCATTTCATCCTGTACGAAGTCCGCCTGCCGCGCATCGTCATCACGCTCCTGTCGGGCATGGCGCTGGCGCTCGCCGGCTCCGTCCTGCAGAGCGTGACGCGCAACGACCTCGCCGATCCCGGCATCATCGGCATCAATTCCGGCGCGGGCGTCGGCGTCGCCTTCTTCTTCCTGTTCATGCCGCTCGAGGCGAACACGTTCGCGTACGTGCTGCCCTTGGCGGCGTTCGGCGGGGCGCTCTTGACGTCGGCGCTGATCTACCTGTTCGCGTACAAGCGGCACGCCGGCCTCCAGCCCGTCCGCTTCGTCCTGACCGGCGTCGGCTTCTCCATGGCGCTCTCGGGCGTCATGGTCGTGCTGATCTCGTCCGCGGACCGGCAGAAGGTCGACTTTATCTCGAAATGGCTGGCCGGCAACATCTGGGGCACGGACTGGCCGTTCATCTGGGCGCTGCTGCCGTGGCTTGCCGTGCTCGTGCCGTTCGTGCTCTACAAGGCGAACAAGCTGAACCTGCTGGCGCTCGACGAATCCGTCGCCGTCGGCGTCGGCGTCGCCCTGGCGCGGGAGCGGCTCGAGCTGCTGCTCGCGGCGGTCGCGCTGGCGGCCGCCGCCGTATCCGTCACCGGCGGCATCGCCTTCGTCGGCCTGATGGCGCCGCATATCGCGAAGGCGCTGGTCGGCCCGCGCAACCAGCTGTTCATGCCCGTCGCGATCCTGATCGGCGGCTGGCTGCTCGTGCTGGCCGACACCATCGGCCGCAACGTCGGCACCGCGGACGGCGTGCCCGCGGGCATCGTGGTCGCGCTGATCGGCGCGCCGTACTTCGTTTATCTCTTGATGAAGAAAATCTAGAAGCGGCGGCTCCCGCAGCTGTCCGAGTCTGCCGATTCTCCTTGGCCAAACGCGCTTCGTTCCCATGGGACGAAGCGCGTTTGGCCTTGCGCGGGGCTTGCCGATCGGCGCGGAGTCACTAGGCAAACGGGGAATTTTTCCATATACTAGAGAGACTTTCCCGAAGGGTGGACCGATCTCGACATGCAAGGGTCATCGTTTTATCTCGTTGTCGTCTTGATCGCGGCACTCATTCTCTGGCGCAGAACGCGCGCGATGTACCGCCCGATCAAGGGCAACGGCATCCGGCTGCTGCTCCCGGCCGTCTACGTGGCGATCCTTGGCGTCCCTCTGGCATCCGGTCCGAACGTGGATGCCGCGCCGTGGGAATTCCTCGTCGCGTTCCTGATCGGCGCCGTGCTGTCGCTGCCGCTCATATGGACCACGAATTACGAGCTTCGCGCGGACGGCCAAATCTATGCCGTCAAGAACTCCGGCTTCATCGTCGCGTTCCTCGCGGTCTTCGTCATCCGCTTCCTGCTCCGCAATCATTTCGCCTTCATCGGGCCGGAGACGGAGGCCGCGCTGTTCGTCGTCGTGGCCATCGGTTACGCGGTGCCTTGGCGGATCGTCTCGTACGCGAAGTTCCGCCTGCTGCTCGCACAGCGCGCGGCGGCCGGGCCGCAAGCCGGGTCGCAGGGCGGTTTCGCCGATGGCGGGCCGCAGACGGGCGCGTAAGAGCGAGCGTACAAGACGCGAAAAGACACCGGGCGCCGGTGGCTTTTTTTGCGTGCCGCCCCGCGCCGCGGCTGCGATCACAAATAATGAACGCGGACATCATTTTATTCAATTAGGCAAACGCCCTTTCCCGGCGTTACAATGGGGTCGACTCGCGAGCGGGCAGCGCGCGGCATCGAATTCGAAGGAGCGAAGCCTATGGAATTGAAGGATCGGACGGCCGTCGTGACGGGCGGCGGCACGGGAATCGGCAGGGCGGCCAGTCTGCTGCTGGGCCGCAAGGGCGCGAACGTCGTCGTCAACTATTCGCGCTCGCAGGAAGAAGCGGAGGACGTCGTACGGGAAATCCGGGACGAGGGAGGCCGGGCGATCGCCGTCCGGGCCGACGTGGCCCGGGACGACGAGGTGCGGGCCATGATCGGGCGCGCGGCCGAGACGTTCGGCGGCGTGCAGCTGCTCGTGAACAACGCGAGCTTCACGCATCATATTCCGCTGCACGACCTCGACGCGGTCACGGACGAGATCTGGGATTCGCTGCTCGACGTGAACGTGAAAGGCATGTTCCGGTGCGCCCGCGCGGCCGCGCCGTGGATGAAGCAGGCCGGCCCGGGGGCCGTCGTGAACGTCGGCAGCGTCGCGGGGACTACGGGACTCGGTTCCTCGCTCCCCTATGCCGTCTCCAAGGCGGCCGTGCACGGCCTGACGAAATCGCTGGCGCGCGCGTTGTCGCCGGATATCCGGGTGAACGCGGTCGTGCCGGGCGCCGTCGCGACGCGCTGGTGGGCGGGCCGGGAGGCGCAGATGCGGCGGCTCGCGCCGACTCTGCTGCTGCAGCGGATCTCGACGCCGGAGGACGTCGCGCAGCTCATCTGCGCCGCGCTCGAGCAGGAAGCGATGACCGGCCAGCTGATCACGGTGGACAGCGGGCAGACGCTGTAACGGCGCGGGGCCCGGCGGCGCAGGGCCTGGCGGCGCGGGGCCTGGCGTCCGGCGGCAAGACGGCGCGGCGTCGGGACGCAATCGCTATAAATGCGGTCAACGCGAAAAAGAAGAGCACCGGACGGTGCTCTTCTTCGTTGCCGCGAAGCCGCGAACGGTTGTCAAACGCGAGCCTGCCGGCGACGGGCTCGCCCCAAGCGCGGGCAGTAACGGCTCTCGTTCGCGGCGCGCCCGGCCGGGGTATGCCCTCCGGCGGAAGCAGTTCCGCCCGCATTCATGCATGAACGTCCGGCAGCAGGCGGCGAAAATTCTCCGCGGCCGCCGCAGGCGGCCCGTCCGGCGCGCGCCGGAGATGATCGTAGAAGCTGCACGGAAACTTGAATACGTGGCCGAAATCCCAGTCCGCCGCCGCGTAATCCCGGGTCCAAAACGCTTCCTCGGCCGGGAGCCGCGCCGACCGGGCGGCCGGCCGCAGCGGCAGCCGGTCCACGGGCGAGACGAGCCGCGGCGAAGCGTCCGCCGGCAGGTCCCGTCCCGCGCGCAGCGCCTCGGCGATCGCCAGCCATTGCGGTACGCCCGCGCGGAACAGGTCCGCATAGCCGCAATCGTGCAGCGCGTTCAGGGCATGCGCGAACGTCAGCAGATGGCCGATTAAGTCGTGATGCGCCTCCGCGCGGTAGATCCGCTTGAACGCCGCCAGCTCCCCCAGCGCCGCCGCCGAGAGCCGGACCGGGTCGGACGGCATCGAAGCCGCGTCGTAGGAAGCCGCGGCGAGCCGCTTCACCTCGCCCGCCTTGAAGCCGATCCACGACCGGCCGGGAATCGTGCCGCGAAAGCGCGCGATCAAGCCCGCGATGCCGCCGATCGCCTCCGCGCTCCCCCAGCCTCCGAGCGCGCGCAGCGCAGAGATGGCATGCGCCGCGTAGATGAAATTATGGCCGACCCAGTGCAGGCCGTCCAGCGTGCCGCGCAGCGCGTCCGCGATCGCGCGCTCCGCCTCCGCCGCGGGAACCGGCACGTCCGCGGCGGCTAGGAACCGCGCGCCGGGCGGATGCGCGGCCAGCATCGCGTCCGTCTGGCGGGCGGCCGCCGCCTCCGCCCCGGGGGCCAGCGCCGCGTCGCGGCGGAACAGCCAGCTCGCGATCGCGGCCGCGCCGTAATGCGCGCGCCAGACGTCGCCCGTCTCCGCCAGGCAGCCGGCGATGACGGCGAGCCCGGCCGATAGGCGGGTTCGCTCGGCTTCCCGGCGCTCGAGATCCGCCGGCGAAACGCTCATCGGACCGGCGACGCGGCCTGCAAGCGCCGGATCAGCGCGTCCAGCTTCACATCCGCCAGCGATTCCAGCCTCAGGTCCACGCTGCCGAAGGCCAGCTCGCGCGTGACGTCGTTCGGCACCGTAACGCAGTACATGCCGGCCGCCTTGGCCGCCTTCGCGCCGTTCGGCGAATCCTCGAACGCCACCGCCTCGTGCGGCGCGAGCCCGAATTCGCGGAGAACCTGCAGGTACAGCTCGGGATCGGGCTTCGCCCGGACCACGTCGTCGCGCACCCGGATGCATTCGAAATACGGCGCCACGCTCAGGCGGCCGAGATGCCCCGTCACCCAGGCGCGGGTCGCGCTCGACGCCAGCCCGACGCGAAGGCCGAGCGTCCCCGCGTCCTTCAGGTAGTCTTCCACGCCGGGACGGATCGTTTCCGCCGCGAGCATCGCCTCGAACTTCTCCCTGTGCCGCGCGCGCAGAAACGCCCGGTCGACGGTCCGCCCCAAGCACGCTTCCAAATGCCCGTACGGATCGAACCCGCTGTCGTGCGTGCCCACGCATTGCCCCCAGACGGCCAGCTCCAGCTCGTGCCCGTGCTCCGCGAAAATCTCCCGATACGCCCGATACTCCGGCGCTTCGGTATCGTAGATCAGTCCGTCGAAATCGAATACGATCGCTTTAATCATGCTACCACTCCTCCTCGGATGTCGCCTGCTTCCCTGAGGAGTTCTCGATCAAGGGGCCATATCCCTGCCGGGGACGCCATTCCGCGCCTCTCCGTCACCGCCCTCGCTCTCCCGCGCCCGCATGCTCAGGTCGCCGGTCCCGTCCCGTCACCGCCCGCTTCCTCCGCGAGCCGCCGGTAATGCGCGACGACCAGCTCCTTGAACGCGGACGCCGCCTTCGTCGGATGCCGGCGCTTCGACCAGGCGAGCCCGATCGTCCGATAGCAGGCCGGCTCCGCGATTCGCGTCCGGTGGGGCAGCAGCCGCGCGACCGGCTTCCATTCCGACGCCGGAATGAACGTCACGCCGAGATTTTGCTTGACCAAGCCGATGATGGCGTCCGGCTCGTCCAGCTCGAACGCGACGCGCGGCTCGAAGCCCGCCTGCCGGCAGAACCCGTCGGTCAGCTCCCGAAACGCGTAGCCGGCGTTCATCCCGATGAACGGATCGCGCTCCAGCTCCCGCAGCGCGACGCGTTCCCTGCCCGCGAGCCGGTGGCCCGGCGGAAGCGCGAGGAACACCTCCTCGGTCAGCAGCGGCAGCCATTCGATCTCGGGGCCTTCCAACTTCAGCGAGGCGATGCATAGATCGACCTCGCCCTTCTCGAGCTGCCGCAGCATCGACGGGACTGGCGCCAGAAACTGCCGCACATGCACCTCGGGGTGCGCGCGCGCGAAGGCGCCCATGAGCGCCGGCAGCATCTTCGTGATCGACACCGCCAGCTTCAGGCAATTCTGCTCCTTGCCCGCCAGCTCGCCGATTTCGCGCTTCGCCTCGTCGAGCTCCATGAAGGCGCGCTCCAGCCGCCGCAGGAAAATACCGCCGTACGCGTTCAGCCGGATATGCCGCCCCTCCCGGTCGAAGAGCGGCACGCCGACGTCGTGCTCGAGCCGCGCGATCGTCTTGCTCAGCGACGGCTGGGCGATCCGCAGCTCCTCGGCCGCCTTGGTCATGTGCTGAAGCCGCGCGACGGTCCGAAAATAATGCAATTGCAATAATTCCATGTCGCCCTCCGGCCTTCCGTCCATCGACGGAGAGGAATCCAACGCATAGCCGCTAGTATTTCCGTATCCGTCCGCGCGAATGTATGCTGCCTGTTCAAGCCGAAGAAGCCGCTCCCGCGTCATGGCGACGCCGGGAACGGCTTCTTGCTTCGGGAACGCCGCCGGGGGCGGCGCCCGGCTTGATGAACGGTGCGCGGAACGCTTCTTACGGCTTCTCCCCGCCGGCGGACGACGTCACGATGATGCCGTCGTCGTTGTCGCCGGACACCGTGTACGCGCCGTCCGCGGGCACGCTGATCGCCGTCTCCCCGGACGGCGACGCCGTGTAGTAATCGACCTCGTAGCTGACGCCGTCCACGAGCGCCGTCAGCGTATGCTGCTCCTTCAGCGCGGCCAGGTACTCCTCCAGCGTCCAGCCGCGGTCGTGCATGATGACGCTGTGCGGCAGGCCGACGTAGCGGAAATGCCACGGCTCGAACTGAATGCCGGTCACGGCGGTCTTGTCCTCGGGATAGCGGAGTATAAAGCCGTACTCCCAGGCATGCTTGCTCAGCCAATTGCCTTCGGGGGCGGCGTTCATGCTCGCCGTCGTCGACCCGACGTCCATCGAGAGGCCGAGGTTATGCTCGCTGTAGCCCGGCGGCAGGGCGTAATCCGACCCTTTCTCCGCGTACAGCTTCTTCTGCGCGGCCTCGTCGCGGTAGCCGCTGTTGATCACGAAGTGGCGGATGCCGTCGGCCCGGGCGGCGTCCGCGAGCGCCTGCCACTTCTCCGCCACCCGTTTCGACAGGCTCACCGTCGTATCCATCAAGCCGTAGCCGTGCTTCAGCTCCGGATGCTCGAACAGATTCACGACGTCGTCCAGTCTTCCCGCCTCGCGAACCGGATGCGTCTTGTCGACCAGCACCAGGTCTCCCCGATATTGCTGATCCGCGTCCGCCTGCACGATCCGCGACTTCGGCGCGGCGTCCGCCGCGGCCGCCTTTCCTTCGGGCTCCGCGAACCACCCTTTCGCATGCTGGCCGGCCTTCACGGCCACCACCGCCAAGACGACGAGCGCCGCCAACCGCGTTGCTTTCATGCCTTTCATCCTCCCGTACCGCTAGTTGTTCCAAGGATACGGCAGCGGGATAAAAAAGAACCGGGGCAAAACTTAACTTTTTCTTAAATTAGCGCCCGGAGATGACACGACCGCGCGTCACTCGTAGCCTTTCGCGATCGTCTCCAGGTACTCCTCGATCGGAACGGAGCTGCGCAGCGCGAGCAGATTGTTGCCCGCCTCGCCGACGACCGTGCGGAATTGGCGGCTCGCGCCGGTCGCCTGCGCCGCGATGGCGTCCACGATGGTTTGCGGATCGTCCAGCGAGCCTTCATCGGAACGGGAAGCCATCATGCCGGTGACCTTGTTCATCAGGCCGTCGTACGCCGTAATGTTGTCGTCCTTGCTCCAGCGGATGTTGTTCAGGAAGTTGTTGCCGCTCGAACCGCCCTGCTCGATGAGCCGCAGCTCGATATTAAGCGGCTTGAGCTCGTAATAGAGTCCTTCCGTCAAGCCCTCGAGCGCGAACTTGGACATGTTGTACAGCGAACCGAGCGGCACGGCCGTCGTGACGCCCATGAACGAGCTGATGTTGATGAACATGCCGCCGCCGTTCGCCCGGAAATGCGGCAAAAACTTGCGGATGACGTTGATCGGTCCGCGGGCGTTCACGGCGAACTGCCAGTCGATCGTCTCTTCCTCCGCCAGCTCCAGCGCCCCGTAGACGCCCATGCCGGCGTTGTTGACGACGACGTCGATCTTGCCGAACGCCGCGATCGCGCCGTCCACGGCGGCGTTCACTTCCGCCAGCTTCGTGACGTCGAGCTTGAACAGCTTGATGTTCTCGTACGCCGTGAGCTCGGTTTCCTTCTCCGGGGTGCGCATCGTGGCGGCGACGTTCCAGCCGAGCTTCGCGAAATGTTTGGCCGTGAGCTTGCCGAGTCCCGTGCTTGTGCCCGTAATGAATACCGTTTTGTTCGTGGTCATGATTTCATCATTCCTCCGATTATGAGTTTTATTTCGGTTTGTATTGAACGTTCGTTCTAATGTACCGAGACTGAACGGCGGACTGTACGCTAAACGACGATTGGAACTCGAGTTCATACTCCCGCTTTGCGAAAGCCATACTTTCTATCGAACGTTCGATCTAATCTTGGCGAAAAGAAGCAGGCCGGACTTCGCTTACCCGTTCCAACCTTTTTCTTTGCTTACCGCGTTCCAGCAGGCCCGGATCGCTTGCTCCTCGAGGTCGTCCGTCAGCTCCAGCATGTTCTGCTGATGGCTCTTCAGGAGATAGACGAGGGAGCCGTAATGCATCTGCACCATCATGTGCGGATCGAGCGGGACGAACACCCCTTCTTCGACCGCTTGGCGGTAAAGCTCTTCCATCGGTCCGCACCAGCCGCCCTTGTAGGCTTCCAGCTTGGACTGCTCGTGAATGTACGGCGAGAACGAATACTGCTCGATGAACCGGAATCCCTTCGGGTATTGCTTGCCCAGCTCGATTACGCTGCGCCACGCGAGCCGGAACCGCTCGTGCACGGAATCGGCCTGATTCATGCCCTTCGTGACGAATTCGCCGTTGAACTTCACGATCGCCTTGTACAGCTCGTTGATGATGTCTTCCTTGCTGCTGAAGTAATGGTAAATGTTGCCCGTCGAGACGCCGGAATCCTTCGCGATCAGCGACATCGACGTCGCCTGCAGCTCGCGGTCGATGATCAGGTCCAGCGTCGTCTCCAGGACGGCCTTCTGTACTTTGTTGCAACGCTCGAACATCGGCCTGCCTCCTTTCGTTCGGATTAGATCGAATGATCGTTCTAATCATAATCCTGCTGGCCCCCGCTGTCAACCCGCCGCTCTGCGAGCCGGCTCCGGCGCCCGTCCGGCGCGGGTTTCCGCGGCGGAACTTCGCAGCCGGGCAATCGCGGGCGGCCGCCCGGGCGCGCGATTCGCGGACGGCGCCGCCGCCGGCGCTGACAAGGCGACGGCGC
>NZ_JAGGDJ010000007.1 GCF_017652985.1 Paenibacillus artemisiicola | reverse complement strand
TCGCAGCGGGCTCCGGTGTTACGGGCGGGTCCGGAGGGGCAGCGGCCCCGTCGCTTCAGAGCGTTGCAGCCGGTTCCGGCTATGACGGGCACTGGGCGGCCAAAGCATTGAACCGATGGGCCGAGGCCGGATATTTCAACATCTTGGCGAATCCGGTAACGAACCCGAACAAGTCGATCACACGGGCGGAATGGGCGGCCCTGCTCGGCCAATTGTTCGGCTACACGGAAACCGGCGCTGCGGATTACAAAGACGTGGCCGAAGAGGCGTGGTACTACGAATCCGTCCTGCTGGCCTCGTCGGCCAACATTCTCACCGGATTCAATCATTCTTTTCGCCCCAACGACCCGGTTAACCGGGAAGAGGCGGCCGTCTCCATTCTGAGAACGCTGGGTCTGGCTGGCGCAACCTCCGATCAGGCGCAGTCCTATCCGGATTATCGCGAGATGTCGACCTGGAGCAGGAACGCCATCGGCGTCAGCCGGGACAAGGGTCTCCTGAACGGTACGACCGGAGGCGAGTTTCAACCGCGGCGCGCCATGAGCATCGCGGAGGCGGTCACGCTGCTGGATCGGATCGCGGCGGTGATCGTGAACGAACCCGCCAAAGGCGACCAAGGGTCCACGCTGACCTACTCGCAGGACGTGGCAGGCAACCTGTTCGTCAATGCCTCCAAGGTCAAGCTGAGCCATATGAAAGTCAAAGGCGATTTGTACATCGCCCAAAGCAGCCCCGACGCGGAGATCCAATTGGAAGACGTGCAGGTGTCGGGCCGCATCTACGTGACCGGCGCCGCCAACGTGGCGGTGGACGGGAATGTGTCCGAGAACCAGATGTACATCTACCAAGCGGCGGGCCAAGTTTCGGTTCAGGGGCCCAAGCCGTCGGTATTCACGGCTCAGTCTCCCGACAGCGTCACCTTCGTTCTGACCGCGGACGAATCGTCCGACGAGACGCCGGGGACGCCGGGAACGGTGTATACGCCGCCGACGCAGACGCCGCCCGACGAGAGCGACGAGCCCATTCTGATTCACGTCACCGACAGAATGCTTGAGGGCGAAGACTACGCGACCGACAAGAAGAAGCTGTTCGACGAATACGATCAGGTCTTGGCGGCGCCGCCGAGCTCGTCCAATCCGTATCTGCCGCCGATCGATACCGCGGCATCGGCGAACGCGAATACATGGCGGACTCCCGGGGCCAGCCAGTGGGTCGACGCGTCCGTCACGAACCTGAACCTGAATCTGCTGCGCGATTACAAGCTGACCGAGATTGATCTCTATGACGGCGAGAAGTACGCGCCGTCGACGTATACGGCCGACGGCAGCAGTCCGTATGAAGTCATGGGCGGCACGATGGAAGTCTACGCCGGAGACAAGAAGCTCATTTCCTACCCGCTCACCAACGCGGGCAAATGGGTGAAGTTCGATCTGGGCGAAGAAGGGGTGACGGCAAGCTCGCTCCGATTCCATAAGATCCCGATCGACGAGAAATATTCGTGGTGGGGCGGCAGCGGCGATCCGTATTCCAAGCAGTTTACGTGCGACGTGAACATCGTCGAAGCCGCGCTGTACGGCATCCCGCTCGGCGAGGAGCCGCCGGCGGAAGAAGAATGGCACTTGAGTCCGCAGGAAGGCGTAACGCCTTTCGACTCGTCGAAGCTCACGTTCGGCCATTTCGTCGGCACCAACAGCTTCTTCGACGTGACGCAAAGCGCGAATCAAGCGATCGGCTTCGTCCGGGAGTATCATACCTGGAACTGGACCGAGTATTCGGCCAACGGCCAGCCGGCCGGCGGCCAGCTGAACAACTCGGCCACGACCCCGGATCCCGTGGCGCAATACAACAACACCTGGGGCGCCTTCGACAGCTACTATCAATCGCTGAAGGATATGGGCGTGGGCGTCGCCATTACCTTCCAAGGCGGCGTGGCGGATTCGGGTAGGGATAATCCGCGGCCGAACTGGCAAGGAGACCAGGACCCGAAGAAAGCTAGCTCTTACCTGGCGCACGGCAGAAGCTTCTTCCAGCACGCGGCGCGTTACGGAAGCAATAAGGACCTCGATCCCGATCTCGTCAAGGTTGCGCCCGGAACGGACAAGAAGATCGGCATGGATCTCGTCGAATACTACGAGAATTGGAACGAGGAAGATCTCGCGGGGTATTTCACCGGCGCGCAATTCGCGGCAATGACCAGCGCCGATTACGACGGTCATATGGGGACCATGGGACCGGATGTCGGCATCAAGCAGGCCGACCCCAATGCGAAGCTTGTGCTGGGCGGACTGGCCGGCATCTTCTACAACGGCGAGTCGGCAGGGCAAGGGCAATCGACGCGGCAATTCTTCGAAGACATGATGAAGTGGTTCGACCAGAACCGGACGGAGGACCAGTGGAAGGCGGCGCATAACGGCTCGCTGGACGGCTATGTCCGTTACCCGTTCGATGTCATTAACGGCCATTATTACGCCGGCGAAGGCGTGCAACATCCGAACGCCGAGAATCACCTGACGGGCATGTCCCCCGAAGAGGATCATATCTATGACCGAATGACCGACTTCGTGAAGCTGCGCGACGAATACTTGGCCGACAAGGAAATCTGGCTGTCCGAATTCGGATGGGACGTCGCGCAGGGGACGCAGTCGAGCGCGACGATCGAGTATGAGAAGAACGGCGTCACCTACAATCCGGGGATCAATACGGGCCTCGACGCGGAAGAGGTGCAGGCACGCTGGATCGTCCGCGAGTATCTGATGCTGGCCGCGGCCGGAATCGACCGCGCGGAGCAGTACATGATGCCCGATGCGGGAGCGGCCGGAAGCCGCGATACGCGGTTCAATACGAGCGGCTTGCTTCGGGCCGACGGCGACAATACCCATCAGACGACGCAGAAGAGGCCGTCCTGGTATTACGTCGGCACGATGAAGAATTATTTGAACACGACCCGGTTCGATTCGATCGTCGAGAAGGGCGGGGAAAGCGGGCTGGATGGCCCATGGGTGCTTAAATTCAAGGAAACCGCAAGCGACGATGGCGTGTACGGCTTGTGGCTGCCCACCGCGCTCGGCGACGAAGGCGGCGCCAATAAGCAGGATTATACGCTGACGATTCCGGAAGGGATGGGGCATGCCTATCTGGTGACGCTTGAGGACGGGGTGCAATGGGGCAATCGCACAGAGCTTACGATCGCGGACGGCAAAGTGACCGTTCCCGTCACCGAGAAGCCGATCTTCGTCGTCGTGAGCCACGACGATTACTACAAGCCCATCCCGAAGGCAATTCATCCCGTCGCCGTGAATAAACTGACGCCGAGCAATTCCGAGCCCAAGCTGATGTTCGATATGCGGCTCGAGGAGCCGCAAAGCATGACGCAGGACCAGGCTAATGCCGCCGGCACCTACTGGGATCCTGGACAAGGCGATCGCTATGCCTTGATCGATCTCGGATCGGAATTCGATCTGAACAGCGTTCAGCTGTTCGACGGCCCCGGTTCGCTGGTCCATGGCCGCGTGTTCGCCGCTTATGCGGCGGACGCCATCGGGGACTGGTCGCCGAATTACGGCAACGAGACCGCGGCAAGCGTGAAGGCGCAGCTTGCGGGCGGGAATTGGACGAATGTTATGAATTACGGTTATTTGGGTTACCTGACCTGGGCAACCGGCAAGACGGACGTGAAGGCGCGCTACTTAATCGTCGGCTTCGAGGACGGCGTCAACGATACGCCGACCGCGCCTTACGAGACCGATTCGGTTCCGGTACCGGAAGTGATCGTGAACGGCTCCCTGGCGAAGGGGGCCGAGCCGCCCGTGCCGTTCGTCCGCACCTTCGGGCCGAAGCCTTCGGCAGCAGATGTCGACTTTTATCGCGACAATGAATTTGACGAATTGACGTCCGGCAAGCTGAACGCAAGCGAAGCGGAAGCGGCAGGGTTTTCCGTGTACGGCGCGAATGCTACGGTAGAGGAAGGGAAGAACGGGAACGGCGAGACGGACGGGAAGGTGCTGAACGTTCAGGGCACGCTCCAGGCGCCCCAGTTTTCCTTCGCGCTTCCCGATCTGGCGGGCGGAAGCTACGAACCCGATGTCTGGTATACCCTCGATTTCAAGTTCAAGACGGAAGATCGCTTCTCCGTGCCTGCGCTGTATTTGACGGACGGGGCGGCAGGCTGGTCGCCGCTCGTGACCCGGGAGGGCGACGCGGCGTTCAAGCCGATCTGGGGCGGCAGCGGCCAGGTGACGCACGTCGCCGCGGGCGAATGGCATCGCCTGCAGGCCAAATTCAAAATCGATTCCGGCACGTCGAATTTGACCTACGAGATCGCTTACGATGATGCGCTGCTGCAAAGAGCCGAGACCGCGATCACCGACGCGCTGACGCACACGAAGCCGATAATCATCGTCGACGCCGGCGCAGGCCACAACGGCTCGTTCGAGCTGGACGACGTGTGGGTGTACAGGGCGAAACCGACGAACAACCTGGTTGCCATGGATTTCAACCGTGTCGCTAACGGCCCGTTCGCCGGCGATCGCTACACGATTGTCAACCCGGACAGCCATGCCACGATTATCCAACCCGCCGAGGGCGAACCGGGCTACGATAACGGGAATAAAGTGCTGCAGGCCGACTCGGGCAAACCCGTCTTTACGTTCGGCGATCCCGACCTGCTGGCGTACATGAAGAATCACGGCGAGTTCGTCATCGACTACAAGTTCCGCAAGGACAGCATGGACGCCGTGCCGAACTTGATGCTGCGCGACAGCAGCTGGCGCGTGTTCGGCCTGATGCGGGAGCACGAATATGCTGGAGGTCATGCGTATTTGCCCTATGTCGAAGACGGTACGCTGAAGGATCATACGATAACGCCTACCGCGGGCGAATGGCACCGATTCGTGATGAAGGTTCACTATACGGACGACCATACGTTGGTGTACTCGGCGTATATGGACGATATGGCGGTACCCGTAGTCGACGCGGCCGTCATTACGACGGACAACGGGCTGGCGTCGCTTCCGCTGCTCAACATGGAGCTCGGTTCGGTCAGCGGCACGGGTTCGGTCTATCTGTCCGACGTATCGATCTACAAGGGAACCGACATCATTAATCCGTAACCGGCTTGCTTCGCGGCCGAACGAAAGGCATTCATCGAGAAACAACCGACGTCTCGCAAGAGTCGTCGGTTGTTTGCTATATCGTAGGCCGATCTTTGCTTACCGGGCGGGCTGGACGGCCGTCACTCATAGCTGAATCCTCTCCTACTGAACGTTTGATCGTCGTCCCGTAGGACGGCGATAAGCCGGTTACGCTTGTTTCAGCGATCGCATCCCGAATCTATCACGCAAAGGGGCGGCTCGAAATGAATGTTTTTCGGAAACGACGGTTGAGCCTGACGATATTTCCGAAGCTGATCATCGCGTTCCTGCTTGTGGTCGCTCCGATCTACGGCATCGGCCTCGGGATGAATCAGCTGGGGGAGAAGAGCGTCCGCGAGGAACTGTCGAAGTCGCTCAATTCGCGGGTCGATTTCTATCTCAACCTGCTGGAGGTCGAAAACGAGCAGATGATGGGGCTGCTGCAGCAGTACGCGGTCGACAAAGACATCCAACACGCGGCCTTCATCAGCAATACGATGACGATCGGCGAATGGACGGAAACGGTGCAGCGCATTCAGGACAAGCTGCAGCTGATCAAGAGCTCGAACCCCTACATCAAGAGCGTAAGCGCGCATATTCTGACGCTGAAGCGGACGATATCGAGCGATGAAACGATCAGCGACGCGATCAGCCCCGAATATGAGGCGGTCGCCTCCGTATCCAAACTCCGGGGCGTCGGCAAGTACTACTGGCATGGGCGGCTGTTCATGGCGATCGCGTATCCCGGCTCCGATCTGCCGAATATGAAGGCCACGTACGTGCTCTCGGTCGAGATCAACGAGGAGATGATGAAGCAGTCGCTGCAGAACTTCTCCGATTACAAGAACGCGGGCGCGATGCTCATCCATCCCGAAAATGGCTGGATATTGGACAATCAGGCCGGCGAAGGGCTGACGCACGAGCTTTCCGATTACTTGAGGAACCGTCCCGCGGACAGCGCCGACGAAGGCTACGCGCAGCTCTCCGCGGGCGATAGCTCCTATTTTGTCGCCTACAAGCGTTCGCATGCGTTCGGCTATTACTTGATCGCCTACGTGCCGTCAGTCGAGATGGTCGGCGCGATCGACAAGTACCGGATGCTGCTGTGGCTGCTGTCGTTCGTCTCGCTCGCCTTTATCATCGCTTACTCGTACTGGCTCTATCAGCTCATCCGCAAGCCGCTGCATCGGATGATCGCCGGATTCCGCAAGGTGGAGGCGGGCAAGATGGAGCCGATGCCGCTGCCCAAGACGCATGATGAGTTCTACTACTTGTTCCAACGGTTCAACATGATGACGAACAATCTGAAGGTGCTGATCCAGGAGGTGTACGAGCAGAAGCTGCGCGCCCAGACGTCGGAGCTCAAGCAGCTGCAGTCGCAGATCAATCCGCACTTTCTGTATAATACCTACTTCATCCTCTACCGCTTGGCGAAGATGCACGATAACGACACCGTCATCCGGTTCAGCCAGCATCTTGGCGGCTACTTCCAATATATTACCCGCAACGGCTCCGACGAGGTGCCGCTCGACGCGGAGATCAAGCACTCCCGCTCGTATGTGGAAATTCAGAACATCCGTTTCGCCAAGAGCCGCATTACCGTCGACTTCAGCGAGCTGCCCGAGGGCTGCGGCGACATGCGGGTACCGCGGCTGATCCTGCAGCCGTTCATCGAGAACGCGTACCAATACGGAATCGAGACCAAGCGCAGGGACGGCCGAATCGCCGTGACGATGACCGAACAGGATGGCCGATTGCTCATCTCGGTCGAGGATAACGGCGAGCGGCTGACGAACGCCGACCTTCAGCGGATCGAAGCGAATTTAGTACATCAGGGCGCGAATATGGAATATACCGGCATGCTAAACGTGCACCGCCGGCTGCAAATCCGGTTCGGCGCCGCGTACGGCGTGTCCGTCGCCCGCGGCGAAATGGGCGGCATGAAGGCGACGCTGAGGCTGCCGATGCCCCCGTCCCCGGGCAAAGCCGCGGAATCATCGGATCCGTCGGATCTGGCGGATCCAAATGACGCGAAAGGAGTGTGATTGCCATGTACCGGCTGTTGATCGTCGACGACGAGCCGATCATCGTCGAAGGCTTAAGCGAGTTGTTCTTGCAATCCGACTATCCGCTCGAGGTCTATCAGGCGTTCGACGGCATGGAAGCGCTGTCGATCGCGCGGAAGCTGCGCATCGACATTCTGATGACGGATATCGAGATGCCGGAGATGAACGGCATCGAGCTGCAGAAGGAGGTGCTGCGCCTCTGGCCGCGCTGCAAGTCGATTTTCCTGACCGGCTACAACGACTTCGATTATATCCAATCCTCCATCCGCGGAGGCGCGATCGATTACGTGCTGAAGACGGAAGGAGACGATTCGATCGTCGCCTCGGTCGAGAAGGCGATTCGCGTCATTGCCGAGGAAGTGAGCTACGAAGGACTGATCGCGAACGCGCGCTCGTCCCTGAAGCTGGCGCTGCCGGCGCTGCGCAAGGAGTATTTGACCGGACTGCTGGAAGGAGAAGCCTCGCCGCCCGCCACGCGGAGAGAGCGGTTCGCGCAGCTGGAGGTGCCGCTCGATCCCGACTTGCCGGTCGTCATGGCCGTCGGCCGGATCGATCGTTGGCGCGAGGATGCGACGGGCGGCGATAAGGTGCTGTTCGCGTATTCGATCAATAACATCTTCGAAGAATTCGTCGCGGTGGAATTCGACTTGACGTACTTCAGAGGCGACCACGAGCGGCTGGTCTGGCTGCTGCAGCCGAAGACGGAATCGGGGTACCGCCAGGCGATCGTGGGCAAGCCGCCGCTGCACGCCGGCGCAGGCGCGGAAGCCGATCCGGAAGCCGACCTGCACGCGTACTTGCTCGGGATGCTCGAATCCATGCAGGACGCGTGCAGCCGGTACTTGAAGCTCGCGTGCTCGTTCGTCGTCTCCAGCGAGCCGTTCGCGTGGGACGCGCTCGCGTCCAAATACGAACGGCTGTCGCGGCTGTTCGGCCGCGGGCTCGGACTTGGCAGCGAGATGCTGCTGTCGGACGACCGGGCGAAGGAAAGCGGCGACGAGAAGGCGCGAAGCAAGGTCAAGCGCATCCGGCTGCTCGACCAATACTTGATGCAGAAGGAGCGGGCCAAGTTCGAGCAGCTGTTCGACGAGATTGCGGAGGCGGTCGGCGAGCCGGCGACGCTGGAAGCGGGCTTGCCGCTCGAGGTGTTCTACGAGCTGTCCGCGATCTTCATCCCGCATCTGAACCGGTTCGACGCGCTCGGCGCCGCCGCCGGCCACGCCGTCACGAGTAAGCTGTTCTCGATCCGCGAGCATCGTTCGTGGCGGGAGGTTGCCGGCTTTTTCCGCGAGCTGGCGGATCTGCTGTTCGAACGCATGGAAGGCGGCAACGAGCAGGAGACGAGCGAAGTCGTCGAGCAGCTTCATCGGTACGTGGAGGCGCATATCGAGGGGGATCTGTCGCTGAACCGCCTGGCCGAGCACGTCTATTTGACGCCGTTTTACCTCTCCCGCTTGTATAAGCAGAAGACGGGCCACAGCATCAGCGACTACATCACGCGGACGAGAATCGAGAGCGCCAAGCGGCTGCTCGGCGAGAGCGCGCTTAAGATTCACGAGGTCGGCATGCGGATCGGGTACGATTCGCCGTCCTATTTCACCCGGTTCTTCAAGAAAGCGACCTTGTTGACCCCTCAGGAATACCGCGATTCGCTCAAGTAGATATAAAAGGATAAGGAATGTAATCGCTTTAATATATTCGCCGCGCCGCCGGGGCCTCATAATGAAAGCGTACCGCATTTAATGCGGGATACAGGGGAGGGGCATGCAGGTGGTGGTAAATAAAGCGAAAGCGAAAGGCTCGGCAATGCTCTCATTATTGCTTATCCTGACGACCGTAACGGCTTGCAGCAGCAACGGCGACGGCGGCAACGGCAACGGCAACGCGCCAAACGCAGCGACGAACGCGAACGCGAACGCAGCCGAAAGCGATAGCCCTGCGGCTTCGCCGGCGGCTTCTGGACCGAGCGGCCCGGAAGGCAAATACGACCCTCCGATCGAAGTGACGACCGTGCGCTCCGTCAATGCGGCCGGCGAGCTTCCGCCGGGCGAAACGTTCGATCAGAATATTTGGACCAAAACGTTCGAAAGCGATCTCGGCATTCAGGTGAAGAATCTCTGGAAAGTCAACGCCGAGCAGTATCAGAACAAGGTCGCCGTCACGATGGCTTCGGGCGATATGCCCGACTTCATGAACGTGGACGCGCAGCAGTTCCAGACCCTCGTGGAAGCCGGCACGATCGCGGATCTGACCGATGTCTACGCGAAGTACGCGTCCGATCTGACGAAGAGCTCGTTCGAAGGCAGCAACGACCTGCGTCTCAAGGCGGCGACGATCGACGGCAAACTCATGGGGATTCCGGCAGACGGCGGCGAATCCGCCGATACCCATCTCATCTATATTCGCAAAGACTGGCTGGACAACGTGGGGCTTCAGCCGCCGAAGTCGATGGACGATGTTATCAAGATCGCCATGGCGTTCACGAAGAACGACCCGGACAAGAACGGCAAGAACGATACGTACGGCTTAAGCCTCGACTACAATTTGTTCAACGGCTGGTCCGGCCTGGACGGCTTCTTCAACGGCTACCACGCGTATCCGTTCAACCCGACCAAGGGGACCGGCACGAACCTGAACTTCATCAAAGGCGCGGACGGCAAGGTGCAGTGGGCCGACGTTCAACCGGAAGTGAAGACCGCGCTCGGCAAGCTGGCCGACTTGTTCAAGCTAGGCGCGATCTATCCGGAATTCAGCGTCATCGACGGCATCAAGTCCGGAGAACTCGTGACGTCCGGCAAAGTCGGCATGGCGTTCGGTTCGTTCTTCGTGCCGACCTGGCCGATCAACAACATGTACAAGGACGTGCCGGGTTCGGATTGGGGCATCTATCCGCTCGTCTCGTCCGACGATCAGCCGGTGCTCGCGCAGAGCACGACCGGGTTGCCTTCGCACTACTTCGTCGTAAGCAAGAAGTCCGAGCATCCGGAAGCGCCGTTCTTGCTGCTCAACACGTATATGGAGAAGCTCTACGGACACTTCGACAAGAAGTACCACACGGTCACGGTGGACGGCAAAGACTACGGCGAATTCGGACTCTCGCCGATCAACGGAGGCTTGCCCGGCAACAATCCGCGGGCGGCGGTCGCGGTGCAAGCCGCGAAGAAATCCGGCGATACGTCGGCGCTCAACGATGAACAAAAGCAATACTACGATCAAGTAGCCAAATTCGAAGCCGGCGACAAGACGATGTGGGCCGCGAACAAACTGTGGTCGGAAGGCGGCGTATTCAGCCTCCAAGGCCAATACATCGACAACCACCAAGTGTTCACCTCGGCGTATATGGGCAACCCGACGCCGACGATGGTCTCCAAGGGGCCGTCGCTTCGCGACGAAGAAGTCAAGATGATGACGTCGATCATCATGGGTTCCAAGCCGCTCGACTACTTCGACGAGTGGGCCGCGAATTGGCTGGCATCCGGCGGTCAGAGCATTCTCGACGAAGTCAACGCCAGCGGCATGGTCCAATAAGAGGCAGCAGGGGGATAGGGGCTAGCCGCTAGCCGCTATCCCCTCTTTGCAATCAGGCAGGAGGGAAATCGATTGAGCCGCAGAAATTGGAGGCTGGAATGGCCTCTTCACCTGATGCTGGTGCCGGGGATCATCGTCGTGCTGCTGTTCAGCTACGGTCCGATGGTCGGCATCGTCATCGCCTTCGAGAATTTTATCCCGGTGAAAGGGATGTTTCGCTCCGAGTGGGTCGGACTCGAGCATTTCAAGTATATCTATCACTTGTCCGAGACCCGGGAAGTGCTGCGCAATACGGTATTTATCGCGTTCTTGAAAATCATCGGCGGCCTCGTCGCGCCGTTCGTTACCGCGCTTCTATTGAATGAGATCGTGAAGAAGGTTTACAAACGCACCGTCCAAACGATCATCTATATGCCGCATTTCATGTCCTGGGTCATCATGGCCGGCATCTTGCTCGACGTGCTCTCGCCGACGTCCGGGATCGTGAATCAATTCCTCGCGTGGCTCGGCTTCGATAAGGTGTTCTTCCTCGGCGACGAGAAGTGGTTCCCGTATGTGCTCGTCGTGACCGACGTCTTGAAGGAATTCGGGTTCGGCACGGTCGTCTACTTGGCTGCCATCACGGCCGTCAATCCCGCGTTGTACGAAGCGGCCGTCCTGGACGGCGCGAACCGCTGGAAACAAACGCTTAACGTCACGATTCCCGTGATTGTTCCGATTACGATCCTGCTGACGACGCTCGCGCTCGGCAACGTGCTGAACGCCGGCTTCGACCAAGTCTTCAACCTGTATAACCCGTCCGTCTATTCGACCGGCGACATCCTCGATACGTACGTCTACCGGATCGGCCTGGCCAGCGCGCAATACGGCGTGGCGACCGCCGTCGGCCTGTTCAAGTCGGTGATCTCGCTCGTCCTGATCGCGTTGTCGTACGTCATGGCCTATCGCTTCGCGAATTATCGCATTTTCTGACAAGCTGCAGGGAGGATTGTCATGGTTCAACATTACTCATGGAGTCGCAAGCTGTTCGTGGTTTTCAACTATACCTTCCTCGCGGTGTTGTCTCTTATAAGCATTCTGCCGTTAATCAATGTGTTCTCGGTCTCCTTAAGCTCGGCGGCCGCGATCGAAGCGGGTAAGGTCACGCTATGGCCGGTCGACTTCTCGTGGAAGGCGTACGAGTTTGTGGCGAGAAAGCATGAGTTCCTGGTCTCGATGGGCATCTCCGTCGAGCGCGTGGTGCTCGGCGTCAGCATCAACATGCTGCTCACGGTGCTGACGGCCTACCCGCTGTCCAAGGAAGCGGCGAATCTGAAATTCCGCACGGGGTATGCCTGGTTCTTCGTCTTCACGATGCTGTTCTCCGGCGGCTTAATTCCGACCTATATGGTCGTGCGGAATCTGCACCTGCTCGACAGCATCTGGGCGCTTGTGCTGCCGGGGGCGCTGCCGATCTTCAACGTCATCTTGATGCTCAACTTCTTCCGGGGCTTGCCGAAGGAGCTGTCGGAGTCGGCGTTCATCGACGGCGCCGGCCACTGGCAGACGCTCTGGCGGATCATCATCCCGCTCTCGATGCCGTCGATTGCGACCGTCACGCTGTTCGCGATCGTCTCGCACTGGAACGAATGGTTCAACGGCCTGATCTATATGAACGATCTGAGCCACTATCCGCTTGCCAGCTACTTGCAGACGATCGTCGTCCGCATGGATATGTCTTCGATCAGTGATCCAACGATGCTGCTCTTGTTGTCGAAGCTGAACGACCGGTCGGTGCGCGCGGCGCAGATCTTCCTCGGCATGGTGCCGGTGCTGTGCGTCTATCCGTTCCTGCAGCGGTACTTTATGAGCGGCATGACGCTGGGGAGCGTGAAGGAATAAGGCGTTGTTCGATAGCCGTCCTGTTCTTCGGAGCAGGGCGGTTTTCTAACGCAGACGTAGGAATTTGGGAGGAGAAGGCATGATGGTATCTAAACGTTACGGTTCGGAACGGCTTGAGGAACTTGGCTCTGGCGACGCCCCCTGCGCGCCGTTCCCGAAGGCGGAAGACCGCGAAGCCTGGGGATCGATCCCGTCTGAGAAAAGAGAGAGTTGGCTGCGGATCGCTGACCGCTATGCCGACTACGCGTGGCCGGTGCCTACGATGCCGGACTATCGCGTCTATCCGGCGAGCGGCGGTCCGCCGCCTCTCAGTCTCGCTTACTTTGAACGGAGAAGCGTGCTCGGCATTCTCGTCATCGCCGAATGCATGGAAGGCGAAGGCGAGTACCTTGATCAACTAATGAACGGGATCTTCGCCATCTGCGAAGAGAAGACATGGGCATTCCCGGGCCCTTGCAGCCAGTGGAAGGCGTTCGAGAAGCAAGAGTGGATTCCGGACGAGACGGAATTCGGAGTCGGGCTGGCCACCGTGGAAACGGCGCGACTGCTGCTATGGACGCGTTATTTGCTCGGAAGCAGGTTCGACGCGATCAGCCCGCGCATTAACGAACGCATTGTCCGGGAGACGAAGGATCGGATGACGACTCCATACCTTGAGCATGACGATTACTGTTGGCAAGGCTTCACGCCCGCCGAGCGGATCAACCACTCGAAGCCGTGGTTTAACGGCCGGGTGCAGGCGGGATTCCTGCTCATCGCGGAGGACCCTAAGGTCAGAAGCGCGGGAATCGGCAAGGTGATGAGCAGCCTCGACGCGTTCATCGCGACTTATCCGGCCGACGGCTGACGCGATACTGTTGGAATGGAGCCCGGCGGCAGGCGGTCGCATATCCGCGGGAATTGTTACGTGGCGTTCGCTTATAGTGGCTAATCGTAGTTATGAATTCTCTAAAATTTATGAACAATCAAACGTCTGACGTTTAGCGGCAAATACTTTTTTGCAGGCTTGCTCAATAACCATATCAAAACAAGATTTTAAATCATGTTCCCAAATCCTGATTAAGACCCATTCTTTATTGATGTAATATTGAGTAACTTCCATGTCTCTCTGAATGTTACGGTTTATTTTTTTAGACCAATAGTCGGAATTCTTAGACGGCAACTTAAAATGGCTCTTACAACCATGCCAGAAACATGAATCGATGAAAATGACGATTTTATACTTTTTAATTGCTATATCAGGCTTCCCGTACAAGGATAGGACGTTTTTTCGAAATCGATGGCCGTTTCTCCAAAGGGCCTTTGAAACGGATTGCTCCAATTTTGTGTTTTTGCCTCTTATTCTCCCCATGCTCTTGCTTCTGAAATCAGCATCTGGAATATTAATTCACGCTCCAAAAATTCATCATAAGAACAAGAGTTCCTATAATGATTTTACTTTGGAATTTACTCCAAAGCAATATGGGGGATGAACTGTGGATTAAAGAAGGGAATGTTACTAACGCTTATTGCTAAAACCCATTATTATGGACAGATGGACAGACGGACAGACGGACAGACGGACAGACGGCCGGGGAAGAGTCGCATGCAATGATTGAATCACATACTGGTTGAGAAGACGAGTTACAACGAAAATGAAAGCAGCAGTCCCTATTTTAGTAGGAAGTTATCAGTGATAACTCCTTTTTAATAGATCTGCTGCTTATCCTATTATCGGCTTAACGCTTTTGTGGAGCCCTTTTTGGTAGGTTGCCATTTACTCCAATTTCGCAGCTTTTGTTCAAGCAATCCGCCATGCCAGTAATCGACCTTGAATTGCTCAGCCTCTTTCTTTGCTTGTTGAGTGAGGTCGGATGTGGTCACGAGCAACGAAAGAACGCAGTTATGATTTCTCTTAGCAGCCACAAGCTCCCGGACAACCGTGACGCCGACCGAATTGTGATCCGCGTAGCATTTGGCTTGTACGGCAGTGCGTTCTCCTCGTTTATCGACGATAACGAGGTCGACTCCCCCATCATTTCCCCCGACTCCTACTTCATGGACAACATACCCTTGATCTCTAAAATAGAGGGCCAGCAAACGCTCGAATTCAAATCCCGAAAGGTCGTTCAGAGCGCTTTTAAGAATGACTTCATCGGTTCGGATGGTTTTTGATACTCGTCGATTCTGAGCAGTTCTAACGGATTTCTGGCCGGCTTTCTTAGCGGATCGCTTTCGGCGCTTTTTCTTGGGCTGCATAATGCCGGCTAAAGCACCTAGTGCGGCGATAGCTAATATGAATAGAATCATGCTTGTCATGTTGTAGCTCCTTTTTACTGGGATACTATTATATCGGCTTCGTTAAGCAGGACTTTCAGACTAATGGCTTGAATTCTATTACTATTGTGCATCTTAATCCCAGTTTGGAGCGAAACCGTCATGACTTTACCAACCGAACTATCAACGAAAGAATACGATGGACGCTATGTCTAGTATAGACTTAGCTGGGCAGAAGAGGTTGCACCCGACTGCATATTTATGGATGTTGACTTGCTTTACTTAAAATCCTTCCCGATAAAACGCCTGGCTTATGAAGCGATTCAAGCCGCGACGCCGCGGAGCATTTGGATTCCAATTGGCGAGCTTGCGAATGGATTCGAGCCTCTGTACGAGAAGATGAGTACGTTTAACGACCAACCGGTTCTCGTGAAAGACTACGTGAAGTCCCGAAAGCACGAGTCGGAAGAGGCTTGCTATATCCCCGATGCTTCCGATAAGGAGCGGGTGTAAACCGTCCTCCGCAACTTCATCGAACGCCAAGGCTCGGAGCTGAACGGCGGCATCGTCCTCCGCGAGTTCGTAACGCTCGAGCAGCTCGGGAAGCATCCGGTCAGCGGCATGCCGTTAGCGAACGAATACCGGTTGTTTTTCTTGCATCGCCAGCTGATTCAGTGCATGCAGTATTGGGAGGATGCCGACTATCGGCAAGTAGCGCCACGACTGGATGCTTTCATCGAAATCGCGCAGAGCATGGACAGCCGTTTCTTCAAAATGGATATCGCCAAAACCGAGGCCGGGGATTGGATCATCATCGAGGTCGGGGATGGCCAGGTGTCGACGCTTCCGGGCGGCGCGGACCCGGAACGTTTTTATCAATCCATCATGGAAATCGGAGAGAATTAGCGAAACGCTGTGGCATCTGCCCCTCCGCTTCCTTTACACTTAGACCAAAAGGAGTTGATCTCAAATGGCGGAAGTCATGAGCGCGGACGCGGTCATGCAGGAGCTCGAGGCGCTCGGCAAGGAACGCATGAGGAAAATGTACGTCTCCAATGGCGCGCAGGAGCCGGTATTCGGCGTCGCGACCGGCGAGATGAAGCCCATGTCGAAGAAGATCAAGCGCAATCAGCCGCTGGCCGAGGAGCTGTATGCGACGGGGAATTACGATGCCATGTACTTCGCCGGCGTCATTGCCGATCCGAAGGCGATGACGCCTTCGGACTTCGACCGCTGGATCGATGCGGCGTACTTCTACATGCTGTCGGACTTCGTGGTGGCCGTCACCTTGGCCGAGACGGAGATCGCGCAGCAGGTCGCGGATACGTGGATCGCGAGCGGGGAGGAACTGCGGATGTCGGCCGGATGGAGCTGCTATTGCTGGCTGCTCGGGAGCCGGAAGGACGCCGAGTTCGATCCGGACAAGCTGGCCGGGATGCTGGAAACGGTGCAGCGCACGATTCACGACGCGCCGGAACGCGCGAAGTTCGCGATGAACAACTTCCTGTACACGGTCGCCACCTCCTATGTGCCGCTTCACGAGCAGGCGGTCGCCGCGGCCCAGGCCGTCGGGCCGGTCGCGGTGAATCGCGACAAGCCGAAGAGCAAGCAGGCCATCCACGCTTATGAGAACATCCAGAAGGCCCTCGAGAAAGGGCAGCTCGGCTTTAAACGCAAATACGTGCGGTGTTAACCGCTTGTCGCTTGGACAGCTGCGGCAGGGAGATCGCTTCCTGGGGCAGCTGTTTTTGCGTTCGCTTGCGGCCGCTGGCCTGGTAAGAAAAATAAGCCGTCCTCGTGAAAACGCCATGTAAGCAAGCCCAGCAAGGGATGCGCTGTCATTACATCCATGACATCAATAGAAACGTTTCGATTGAACAATAATAACCCCTTGAATACGCTTTATATTTCGGCTATAATCGGATCGAAACGTTTCACTTGCGTAGTTTTCGGTGATTATTACCTCTGATATGGGAATTATACGATGAATCGAAACGTTTCTACGGAAATCCCGAAGTTCGGAACGCCGTAATAAGGCTGGAAAAGACAGGACATAATGAGGGGGTGCGTGCGCTTCTCGCGAGTGACGGACCGGAAGAAATGAAAGCGTGCACGTAAGGACAGTACCTGCGAATTAATTTGCGAAATCATCGAGAGGGGTATTTCGATATGAAAAAGACAGTTACCGTAATGACGGCCGCGATGCTGAGCGTCGGCTTGCTCGCAGGCTGCGGAGCGAAGAACGATACGAACGGCGGCAATGCGAGCGAGGGCGGCGGCGCTTCGAACGAGAAAGTCACCTTGACCGTATGGGGCATGGGCGAAGAAGCGAAGACGCTGCCGAAGTACGCGGACGAATTCACGAAAGCCAACCCGAACATCAAGGTCAACGTCCAAGCGCTGCCTTGGGATCAGGGCCACGATAAACTGCTGACCGCGGTCGCGTCGAAGAAAGGCCCGGACGTCGTCCAAATGGGCTCGTCCTGGGTACCGGAATTCGCGGATGCCGGCGTGCTGGCCGACCTCTCGCCGTACGTCTCGCAATACCCGGAGCTGAATCCGGATAACTTCTACCCGGGCGCCGTCACGGCTGGCAAGTACAACGATAAGTACGTCAGCTCGCCGTGGTACGTCGAGACCCGCGTGCTGTTCTACCGCACGGACATGCTGAAGAACGTCGGCTTCGACAAGGCGCCGGCGACGTGGGACGAGCTGTCCGACGCGGCGCAGAAGCTGACGAAAGCCGGCGGCAAAGGCAAGTACGGCATGAGCATCGATCCGAAAGAGCAGTCCCTGGGCTTCATGTTCGCCCGCCAGAACGGCGCCGAATGGTTCACGTCGGACGGCAAGCCGAACTTCAACGATCCGAAGTTCGTCGAAGCGATCTCGTACGTCAACAGCTTCTACCAGAACGGCTCCGCGCCGAAGGATCTCGGCCTCGACATCATCCCGGCGTTCAAGGAAGGCATCCTGCCGATGTTCATCAGCGGTCCGTGGATGATCAAGATGATCCAGGATCAGGCGCCGGAGATCAAGGACAAGTGGGCGCTCGCGGTCCTGCCGAAGAAAGAAAACAACAAGTCGGTGCTCGGCGGCTCGAACCTGTCGATCTTCGAATACTCGAAGAACAAGGATGCCGCGGCTAAGTTCGTCGCGTACATGAGCAAGGCGGAAACGCAGCTCAAATGGATGGACGACACGAGCTCGCTGCCGGCCGTCACGGCCGCATGGGACAACGACAAGCTGAAGAACGACCCGAACTACCAAGTCATCGGCGAGCAGCTGAAGACGGCGGAGCCGATGCCGGTCCTGAAGTCCTGGGCGCAAATCGGCGACGCCTACCTGAAGCACTTCGAAGTCATCTACCGCAGCAACGCGGACGTGAAGAAGGAAATGGACAGCTTCAACGAAGAAGCGGCCAAGCTGATGAAGTAATCCTTGCTTGACCAGCAATCCAGGTGCGGGAATCGTCTTCCGCTCCGCTGAAGCAGACCGGCCGCCCCCGCGGCCGGCCTGCTCTATATATGCCCCGGGCATGAAAGAAGGAAGTGAGATCTCCCGATGAAAGGTTTCCTGAATAGGCAAGCACCGTACGTATTCATCGCGCCAACCTTGATTTTGCTTACGCTGTTCTCCCTCGTCCCGATTCTGGTCGCCCTCGTGATCAGCCTCACCGACATGGACCTGGGCGGACTCGCGAATTACGACTCGATCAACTTTATCGGTTTTGACAATTATGCCGAGGTTCTGAAGGACCCCGTCTTCCTGAAGTCCATCTTCAATACGGTCTTCTACGTCGTCATCGGCGTGCCGCTCGTCATCCTGTTCTCGCTTGCCATCGCGCTGTTGATCAACCTGGGCACGGCCCGGATTTTCAAAGCGTTTCGCGTTGTCTATTATCTCCCTTCCGTGACGAACATCGTGGCCGTGGCGGTTGTCTGGAGTTACCTCTATAATCCGTCGCTCGGCCTCTTCAACTATCTGCTCAACGCGCTCGGCCTGCCGGACGTGCAGTGGCTCACGCAGCCGACGACGGCCAAGCTGTCGCTGATCCTGCTGGCGCTGTGGAAAGCGGTCGGCCTCAACATGATCATCTTCATCGCCGCGCTGCAGGGCATTCCGAAGTCGTACTACGAAGCCGCGCAGCTCGACGGCGCCAGCCTATGGCAGCAAGTGACGAAGATTACGATTCCAATGATGCGCTTCGCGATCTTCTTCGTGTCCATCACGACCATGATCGGCTGGCTGCAGTTCTTCGAGGAACCGTTCGTCATGACCAACGGCGGTCCGCTGGACGGCACGCTGTCGGTGTCGCTGTTCATCTACCAGAACGGCTTCAAGTTCAACCACTTCGGGTATGCGGCGGCCGGCTCGTTCGTCCTGTTCGTCTTCATCATCGCGATTACGCTCGTTCAACTCAGGCTGCAAAAAAACGAGTCTGACATGACTTAAGATGCGGGGAGATTCCTATGAGTAAATCAACTGCCGTGAGCAAAGGGAGCCCGGACGCGCAGCACGGCGGCCGTCTGTTCCAGTGGATATCCGGCATCGTGCTGACGATCGGCGGCCTCTTCTTCCTGCTGCCGTTCTTCTGGATGATCATGTCGTCGTTCAAGCCGGAGAGCGAGATCGTGCAGATTCCGCCGACGCTCTGGCCGTCCCACTTCACGATGCAAAGCTTCAAGGACCTGTTCCAAAACATGAACTTCGGCGTGTACCTGAAGAACACGCTGATCATCGTGCTGTTCTCGTTCGTCGGGCTGCTGCTGAACGCCGTGGCGGGCTTTGGCTTCGCCAAGTACGACTTCAAAGGCCGCAACGCGCTGTTCGTCCTCGTCCTGGCGACGATGATGATCCCAAGCCAGGTCACGATGATTCCGGTCTACCTCATCCTGAATTCGATGGGGCTGACGAATACGATGACGGGGATCGTGCTGCCGGGCTTCGTCGGCGCGTTCGCGATCTTCCTGTTCCGCCAGTTCATGTCGACGATTCCGACGGAGCTGCTCGAAGCGACGCGGCTGGACGGCGCGAGCGAATACCGGATTTTCCTCCAAATCGTGCTGCCGATCTCGAAGCCGATCCTGGCGGTGCAGGCCATCCTGACGTTCATCGCCGGCTGGAACAGCTTCCTCTGGCCGCTGATCGTCGCGAACGACGAGAGTTTGTACACGCTGTCCGTCGGGCTGTCGCTGCTGAAGGGGCAGTACGCCTCGAACTACGGCCTGCAGATGGCGGGCGCCACGTTCATGGTCGCGCCGGTCATTGTCCTGTTCACGTACTTCCAGAAGCATATTATCGAGAACTTCAGCATTTCCGGCATGAAATAATTCACACCAATAGGTTCGAAAGCAGGTGCTATGACGATGACCGCTGCTCCGAAACGACCGAATATCCTCTTCATTATGTCGGATGACCACGCCTCGCATGCGATCGGCGCCTATGGCAGCCGGATCAACGCGACGCCGAATCTGGACCGGCTGGCCGACGAAGGCATGCGCTTCGACAACTGCTTCTGCACGAACGCGATCTGCGCGCCGAGCCGGGCGACGATTCTGACGGGGACGTACAACCACATCAACGGGGTCAAGACGCTCGGCGACGATCTGGACGGCCGGCAAGTGACGTTCCCGAAGCTGCTGCAGGCGGACGGCTACCAGACGGCGATCGTCGGCAAGTGGCATCTCGGCCACGGCGGCCATCACGATCCGACGGGCTTCGATTACTGGAGCGTGCTGCCGGATCAAGGCGATTACCGCGATCCCGATTTTATCGAGATGGGCACGACGAAGAAGTTCGAAGGCTACGTCACGGACCTCATTACGGACAAGTCGCTGGATTGGATCGAGCGCCGCGACCCGGAGCGCCCGTTCCTGCTGATGTGCCATCACAAGGCGCCGCATCGCCACTGGGAACCCGACGAGAAGCACAAGCACCTCTACGAAGATATCGAAATTCCCGAGCCGCCGACGTTCAACGACGATTACGCGACGCGCTCGCAGGCGGCCGTGCAGGCGAAGATGCGCATCGACGACCTGAACGACCTGGATACGAAAGGGCCGCCGCCGGCAGGACTGACGCCGGAAGAAGTCCGCAAGTGGAAGTACCAGCGCTACATCAAGGATTATCTCCGCTGCATCGCCTCCATCGACGATAACGTAGGCCGCATGCTCGATTACCTCGACGCGAAGGGGCTGGCGGAGGACACGATCGTCATCTACACGTCCGACCAAGGCTTCTTCCTCGGCGATCACGGCTGGTTCGACAAGCGGTTCATGTACGAGGAGTCGCTGCGCATGCCGTTCCTGATTCGGTACCCGCGGGAGATCGAAGCCAGCCGTGTGAGCGAGACGATGATCTTGAACACGGACTTCGCGCCGACGTTCCTCGATTATGCCGGCTTGCCGGCGCACGAACGCATGCAGGGCTTCAGCATCCGGCCGCTTCTGAACGGCGCGGTGCCGGAAGGCTGGCGGACGTCGATGGTCTACCGCTATTGGATGCACCTGGACGGCAGCCATGAAGTGTACGCGCACTACGGCATCCGGACGCATCGCTATAAGCTGATTTATTATTACGCGCAGGCGCTCGGCACGACGGATTCGCGGGACGAGTCCCGGCCGCCGGAGTGGGAATGCTTCGATCTGGCACGGGATCCGCACGAGCTGAACAATGTGTACGGCAATCCGGATTACGCCGGTACGATCGCGGCTCTGAAGCGGGAGCTCGAGCGGCTGATGGACGACGTGCAGGACGAATACCTTCATGCCTGAATAGAGCCGACTGCGGTTACGACGGTTATGCGGACGACCTCATACTTAGAGATAGATTAGACGGATAGGAAACCAAGAGCATGGGGAGGGAGCCCGGAGATGAATACTGAGCTGACAACAACGACGATTCCCGTGGAAGCGGATGGGCTGGTCTTCACGTTCCTGGAGAGCGGCGACCTGCGCGATATCCAATTCGAAGGCATCATGGTCAATCAAGTCATGTCGAATCCGCTGGACGGATCGATGAACAATCTGTATCTGCGCGTGCGCGAGGGAGGACGGATCTTGTCCGCGCCTCTGCTTGGCGTGCATGCGAACAGCCAAGTGAGCGCGTCGGACCGGCGCGTCGTCTGGAGCGGCGAAGCGCTCGGCGTCGCCTACCAAGTGACGTTCACGCTGATGCCCGGCTTGATCTGGTTCTGGGACGTCCGCCTGAGCGGCGACGGCACGGAAACGGACGTGGTCTACGGGCAAGACGTGGGACTCGCGGACAAAGGCGCGGTGCGCACGAACGAAGCCTACATGTCGCAATATATCGGCCATACGGCGTTCCGCACGGAAGAAGCAGGTTATGTCGTGTGCTCGCGGCAAAACCAGCCGATGTCGTCCGGCTTCCCGTACCTGCAGCAAGGCTCGCTGACGGGCGCCGCCGGCTACTCGACGGACGGCTTCCAGTTCTACGGCCTCTCCTACAAGGAGACGAACGTGCCGGAAGCGCTGGGCCGCGAGCGGCTGGCCAATACGGTCTACCAGTACGAATTCGCGTATACGGCGCTGCAGTCGGAGACGGTACGGCTGAACGGCGAAGCGTCGTTCGTATTCTACGGTTTGCTGCGGCCGAACCATGCCGATGCGGTCACCGAGCTGGAATTCCGGGATGACGTGCTGGCGGCTTGGGCGCTGGCGCAGGCGGAGTCCGGCGTTGCTGCGGCGGCTGAGCTGCAGCCCGTTGGCTCCCGCGTGGCATGGAGCGACGCCGTCGGCGAAACCCTTCGCGGCGAAGCGCTGACGAAGGATGAAGTCGCGGCGCTGTACCCGGTCCGGCTGCAGGAGGAATACGACGGCGAAGAGCTGCTCTCCTTCTTCACGGACACGTACGAGCATATCGTGCTGAAGGCCAAGGAGCTCCGCACGGAGCGTCCGCACGGCCACATCCTGATGAGCGGCGACAATGCGCGCCTGAACGAGCATGTGCTGTCGACGACCAACTACATGTACGGCATTTTCCATTCGCAGATTACGGTCGGCAACACCTCGTTCAATAAACTGATGACGAATACCCGCAGCGCGCTGAACGTGCTGAAGACGTCCGGACAGCGGATCTACGTAGAGCTTGAAGGCAAGTATCGCCTGCTCACCCTGCCGTCCGTGTACGAGATCGGCTTCAATTATGCGCGCTGGACCTATAAATTGGCGGACGATACGCTGGTCGTGACGGCCTGGACCAAGGCCGATTCGCCGGAGCTGGCGCTCGAGACCGTCTCCAAGGCGGGCAAGGCCTACCGCTTCCTCGTCACGAATCAGATGACGATGAACGACAAGGAATACGAGCTGCCGTACCTCGTCGAACAGGACGGCGGCGAGCTTGTCTTCCGCGCCCATCCGGAGTCGCTTAGCAGCGGCGCCTACCCGGACCTGCACTACCGTCTGGGCGTCACGGGCACGGCGATGCGGCTGGTGGATGAGCGCGCGCTCGCCCCGGAAGCGCCGGCGGGCTCCGCTTCGCTGGCGGTGCTGGCGCTTGAACCTGCGGCCAGCTGGAGACTGACGATCGCGGGCCGCTTGGAAGCAGCCGAAGCCGCCGCGAAGGCTGGCGCCGCGGACGAGCGGCAGCCGGCGGAGACGGAGATCGAGCGGTACCGTTCGTTCCTCGCGTCGGTCATGAACGGCTTCAAGCTGACGCACGCGTCGGAGAAGCAGACGCGGGAGCTGGAGAAGTTCAACGCGCTGGCTTGGTGGTACACGCATAACATGCTCGTCCATTATTCCGTCCCGCACGGCCTGGAACAATACACCGGCGCCGCCTGGGGCACGCGCGACGTCTGCCAGGGGCCGACGGAATATTTCATGGCGACGGGCAAGCACGGCCAGATCAAGGAAATCTTGAAGACGGTCTACGCGCACCAGTACCAGGAAGACGGCAATTGGCCGCAATGGTTCATGTTCGACCGGTATTACCGGATCCAGCAGGAAGAGAGCCACGGCGACATTATCGTCTGGCCGCTGAAGGTGCTGGGCGATTACCTGCGGGTCACGGGCGACTTCGCGATTCTGGAGGAGCGCGTGCCGTACTCCACGCACAGCGGCGAGATGACGGAGGCGACCTTCACCGTCCTCGATCATGCGCGCAAGGAGCTGCAGTACATCAAGGGTCATTTCCTGCACGGCACCTACCTGTCCGCGTACGGGGACGGCGACTGGGACGATACGCTGCAGCCGGCGAACGCGAAGCTGAAGCAGTACATGATTAGCAGCTGGACCGTGTCGCTGACGTTCCAAACGTTAACCCGGCTGTCCGGCGCGCTGTCCGGTCAAAGCGGGGAGCTGGCGGAACTGTCGGCCGAGCTGAAGGAGCTGGCCGAAGGCATCCAAGCCGATTTCAACCGGTACCTGGTGAAGGACGGCATCATCTCCGGCTTCGCTTATATGGAAGAGCCGGAGCGGATCGAGCTGATGCTGCATCCGAGCGACGGGAAGACCGGCATCGAATACCGCCTCCTCCCGATGACGCGCAGCATGATCGGCGAGCTGCTGGACGCGGAGCAGGCGGAATCGCATTACCGCCTCATCAAGCGGGAGCTGTACTGCCCGGACGGCGTGCGCCTCATGAACCGCCCCGCGGACTATAACGGCGGCGTCAGCACCCGGTTCAAGCGCGCCGAGCAGGCGGCGAACTTCGGCCGCGAGATCGGGCTGCAGTACGTCCACGCCCACATCCGCTTCATCGAAGCGATGGCCAAGCTGGGCAAGCGCGACGAGGTGTGGCAAGGACTCCGGATGATCAATCCGGTCGGCTTGCGCGACGTCGTGCCGAACGCGGATTGGCGCCAGAGCAACGCCTACTTCAGCAGCTCGGACGGCAAGTTCGCCGACCGCTACGAAGCGCGGGAAGGTTTCGGCCGGCTGCGCAAGGGCGAGGTGCAGGTGAAGGGCGGCTGGCGCATCTATTCCAGCGGTCCCGGGATCTACATGAACCAGTTCATCTCGAACGGCCTCGGCATCCGTCAAGAAGGCGGGGATCTGCTGCTCGATCCCGTGCTGCCGGCCGAGCTGGACGGGCTGCGCTTCCGCTTCGAATGGAACGGCAAGCCGATCGTCTTCCGTTACGGGATCGGCGGCGATGCGGTGCGCGGCGTAACCGTGAACGGCAAGGCCGTTCCGGCGAGCGAGCAGGCGAACCGCTACCGCCACGGCGGCGTGCGGATTGCCCGCGAAGCGCTGGACGGGCTGCTGACCGAAGAGTTGAACGAAGTCTTGATTCAAATGGGATAACATTTTTTTGAGGCGATGGGGGAAGTCAGTACCTCATCGCCGAATTTATTGCGATACGCAACGCGAAAGCGAGCCGTGAAGATAGGAGCGATTGCTGTGGTGAGCATTAAAGACATTGCCAAGCACTTGGGGGTATCCATCTCGACCGTATCCTACGCGCTGAATGGGAATCCGAAAGTCACGGAAGAAACAAGGGGGAAAATTCTGGCCGCGGCCAAAGAGATGAATTACGTGCCGAACGCGGCGGCGCGCACGCTGAAGAAGCGGGAGACGCGCATCATCGGCGCGTTCCTGACGACCTTCGAGGGCGCGTTCTACGGCCAGCTGCTACAGGGCATGAAAGAAGAGATGAACAAGCGGGGCTACGACCTCGTGATCTGCAGCGGCACGCAGTCGCATCGCATGCTGTCGGAAGGCATGCTGGACGGCGCGATTATCCTGGACAACGAGTTCAAGGATGAAGAACTGCTGCAGCACGCGGCCCGAAACCATAAGGTCGTCGTGCTGGACCGGCAGCTCAGCCATCCGAATATCGTGCAGGTGCTGCTCGACAACAAGGCGGGCGCGACGTTCGCGACGGAATACCTCATCCGGAAGGGCCATAAGAAGCTGTACGCCGTGACCGGCCCCGAAGGCTCGTTCGACTCCGCCCAGCGGCTCGCGGCCGTTCGCCAAACGGTCGAGCGCAACGCGCCGCTGCGGTACGCCGAGATTCCCGGCAACTTCGACAAGGCGAGCGGCGAGGCCGCCGCGAAGCGCATCATCGACGAATACGACGGACCGGCCGGCGTCTTCTGCCTGAACGACGAGATGGCGATCGGCGTGTACCACGCGCTGAAGGACACGCCGTACCGGATCGGCGAGCATCTGCACGTGGTCGGCTTCGATCATATCGACATCACCGACTACGTCCAGCCGCGTCTCGCGACCGTCGATTATTCCGAGCGGCGCTGGGGCGCGGTGGCAGCCGAGCAGCTGATCAAGCTGATCGCGGGCCAGGGCGCGGAGCACGAGCGGATCTACGTCTCGCTGATCGAAGGCGAGTCGGTGCAGCAGGCGTGAGCGCTAGGCGTACATGAAAGAGAGCGGACGCGAAAACGGCAATAACCCGCATCCATCCCGACGTATTCGGGCATGGATGCGGGTTATTTTTGTATTGGCGGCAGGTTTCTCTGCAGGGCTGATCCGGCTGCAACCTTACAAGGATCCAGTACGTTTAATTGTCTAGCTGATCATACAAATATTGGAAACGAAAGGGGGCTTTATCGCGAAGAATGAGAACGTTGATGCGGAAGAACGTCATTTATCTCCTGTGCCTTGTTTTCGTCTGTTCCCTATTCGTCGGTTGTTCCGCGCATGAAACGTTACCCAATGAGCCGATTCGACCGACGATACGAATGCAAAACCAGACCGTTGATTATCTACTCGGTCAATATTGCTGGTACGGGATGGAAGCCGAAGGGGTTTGCGGAGATCCTCCGCATCCGGCTGCGTTTTATACAAGTGTTCAAGCAAGAGCGGTTGTCGGCAGCGCCGAAGGGACCATCAGCATTACTTTTCCGATTCAGCCGGATGAATGTACCCTGACCGTGACCCGGGATGACGGTACGGAGGAAACGATAAGCTTACCGGATCCCTATCGCTACCCTAGTCCTGCGAGGCCGGGCTACTATCGTTACCGCCTTTCGGCCGCGTGGGACCAAAAGAACAACGTCGATTACCATTTTGGGCTGCTGATCAAAGAATGAGCTTCTCCAAAAACTCGGGGCTCGCCGGCTGTTCTGCTCGCACACGCGCCGTCCTCCTGATAGCCTTTCATGCGCCTTGGCGGTTTTCCCAACAAACCTGTTCGCGCCGATAGGAGAACGGGCCGCGGAACAAGAACTGTATGTACAGGGGCATCCCGCCTGCGACAGGATGGCAGTTTTCCATCTAGCTTTACATAAACTCCCACTTCGCTTGACGAACATGGAATACTTGTCCTGTACAATGGCACCGGGTATCCCAAACTTTGCAAGGCCAGGAGGAGGAGAATCATGAAATTGGTACTGCTCGGCGATTTGCACTATCACGAGATCGATGCCGCGGTTCCGGGGCTGCCGGAGGCCCGAGAGGCTTATTATCGCACGCTGCTGGACGACGCGCTGAACACGGAAGCCGATTGGCATGTATCGCTCGGAGACCTGACGAATTTCGGAACGGCCTCGGAGCTGAACGAAGTGTACGCGCTGCTGAAGCGCGAGGATCGGACGTTCATTCACGTGCTGGGCAACCATGACGTCTATTCGCAGCCGCGCGAGGAGGTGCTGCGGATCACGGGGCAGCAGCGCTATCACGCCATCGATACGGAAGCGGCCATGCTGGTCTTCCTGGACACCGCCCGCGAGATGAACACCGCCGACTGGAGCGGCTGGCTGGACGAAGAACAGCTGCTCTGGCTGGGCGCCAAGGTAGCGGAGTCCGGCACGAAGCCGCTGCTCGTCTTCGCGCATCATCCGGTCTACGGCACGACGGCGCGCTCGGAGCTGGACAAGGCGTCGATTCACCCCGACATCGACATGTGGCGCATTTTGAGCCAAAAGCAGGGCGTCGGCGTGTACTTCAACGGACACACGCACGTGGATTCGATCGCGGCCCGGGACAACTGGACCTTCGTGCAGCTGTCCGCCGGCCTCGACCTGCCGGGCTACCGGATCGTGGAGCTGGACGGCGGACGGATCCGCATCTCCGCCGTGGACGTGGACGTCGAAGGGCTGCTGGAGCATGGGGCAACGCTGCACCGGAACATGAAGCATTTCAGCCCGAACCCGAACGCGCGCGGGCAGGAGACGGACCGTCAGATCGAGATCGTCCTGCCGGCCGCGGCGAAGCAGCAGTAATGGAGCGCGCGGGCAAAAACGGCGCAGCGGACCATGCCGCGTTCCTGGAGGGCCTCGCCGCGCACCGGATGATCGCGTCCATCAAGGACCCGCGGCATATCGAGACCGCGCTGTCGCTGCACCGTCAATTGAGCGGCATCTTCCTGCTCACCGGGCACATCGGCGTCGTCAAGGGCTACGTGGACGTGTTCCAGGCGCACGGACTGCCGGTGTTCCTGCATCTGGAGAAGATGGGCGGGCTGAGCACGGACAACTACGGGCTCGATTACCTGGCGAAGGTCATCAAGCCGACCGGCATTATCTCGACGAAGACGAGCGTGGTGAAGACCGCCAAGAAGATGGGCCTGCTCACCGTGCAGCGCTTCTTCCTGGTCGATACGGAAGGGCTCGAGAACATCGCGAAGAGCCTCGCCCAGAGCGAGCCGGATATCGTCGAAGTGATGCCGGCGCGCATCCCCGACATGATCGACCGGGTGAAGTCCTTCACCTCGCTGCCGATTATTACCGGCGGCCTGCTGTACGAGCGGAGCCAGGCGGAGGAATGCCTGCGCCACGGCGCGGCGGCGATCTCGGCGTCGCGGCCCGAGCTGTGGCGGTGCTTGGGCCCGAGTCCGGAGCTCCGGGCGCCGTCCGCCGCGGCGGCGCCCGCCGGCCGCGAGCGGAAGCGATTCCCGCTGGCGCATGTCGGACTCGGGCTGACGGCGCTCTATGAATATTCATATAATCTTAGCAATGGGATAATCTAGATTTTACGAACGGCGCGTAATATTCAAGGCGACAAGTAAATACGATCGGTTGGAGTATTGGAGAAACCTTATCCGCTGGCGGACGCGCATCGTCCCCGGCTGGATTAAGGTTTCTTTTTTGCGCCCCGGTTAGAGCTTGCAGACCAAAGTAAAGAAAAAGGCGGAGGAGAAACGATGATGAAGAAGCTTACGGTACTGCCGATCGCGGCCCTGATGACGGGGATGCTCGCGGGCTGCGGCGGGGGAACGACGGAAGACAACGCGACGACGGGCGCGGCCGGCAACGCGAACGCGGCGAACGCGAACGCGGCCGAGACGGCGGCGGACAACGGCGCGGCCAACGCGGGGACGGAAACGGGCAAGAACGACGCGTCCAAGAAGATCGTCATCAAGTATTGGTACGCCTTCGGGGACAAGATCGAGGAAGCGAAGCTGCACATGGTGCAGACGTTCAACGAATCGCAGGACAAGATCGAAGTCGTCGCCGAGCATCAGGGCAATTACGACGACCTGCACGCGAAGGTCCAAGCGGCGTTCGCGGCCGGCGACGCGCCCGCGGTCTCCGATCTCGAGATCGCGTCCACCGGCGTCTTCGCCCGCTCCGGCATGCTGGAGGAGCTGACGACGTACGCGGAGCGCGACAAGGAGCAGCTGAAGCTGGACGATTTCAACCCCGGCCTGATGGGCAACGCCTACGTGGACGGCAAGCTGTACGGCCTCCCGTTCATGCGCAGCACGCCGATTTTGTATAAGAACGTCACCATGCTGAAGGATGCCGGGCTCGATCCGGCCGGCCCGAAATCATGGACCGAGCTCGAGGAGTACGCCCGCGTGCTGAAGCAGAAGGGCAAGTCCGCCATGACGATGCCGGTCGACATCTGGTTCTATGAAGCGCTCGTGGCCCAAAGCGGCGGCAGCATGCTGAGCGAGGACGGCAAGCAGGCGACGTTCAACGCGAAGGAAGGCGTGGAGCCGGTCACGTTCTGGAAGAAGCTCGCCGACGAAGGGCTGATCAAGATTCCGGTCGGCGACGAAGCGGGCGCCACGGCGGACAAGGACTGGGCGAACCAAATGTCGGCCTTCAAATTCGCCTCGACGGCGGGCGTATCCGGCGCGCTCGAGATCGCCAAAGGCAACGGCTTCACGATGGATACGTCGTTCATGCCGGCCAACGCCAGCTACGGCGTGCCGACCGGCGGCTGCCAGCTCGTCATTACGTCGAAGAGCAGCGAAGAGGAGAAGGAAGCGGCGTGGGAATTCCTCAAGTGGATGACGTCGAAGGAAAACACGATCTACCAGCATAAGCATGTCGGTTACTTGCCGACGCGGCTGTCCGCCGTCGACAGCGACGAGCTGAAGGCGCATTTCGCGGAGTTCCCGCAGTACAAAGTCGCCGTGGATCAGCTGCAATACGCCAGACCGCGCCCGATGGAGAACGCGTACCCCGAGATTGCGAAGATTATCAAGGAGTCGATCGAGAAGGCGATTCTGGATCCGAAGACGACGCCGCAGGACGCGATGAACCAGGCGGCGGAGAAAGCGGACAAGCTGCTGAGCAAGTAAGACGGGAAGACAGCGGACAAGCTGCTGAGCAAGGAAGACGGGAAGACAGCGGACAAGCTGCTGAGCAAGGAAGACGGGAAGACAGCGGATCATAGCGGCGGAGCGGCCGTTCGCCGCACGGGAGAATTGCCCCGCGGGCAGTTCGCCCGGCGGCGGATGGCCCTCCGCCTATCCTAAGACTAAAGAGCGGAGAGGTAGCGCCGAATGCACAACGAGAAGTGGTTGGCCGCGGTCAAAGTCGTCGTATTCGACATGGACGGTACGCTCTACCAGGATCATGCGTTTCTGGAACGGTATATCCGTTACCTGCTGGAAGGGACGGAGCACGAAGGAGAGACCGAGGCGGCGGTGCGCCTCGGCGGCGCCATGCAGGCCGGCGAACACCCGGGCGGCTTCGGCCATTTCTACCATGCCGGGGACGACGTCTGCCTGGCGCTCGAGGGCGAGCGGTTCGTCCGGGGCTATAACTGGGCGGACGGCGGCGAGATCGACGTCGGCGCCCGCGCCTACGGCGGTTACGCGTCGCTTGCGCCGCAGCTTATTCCGATCGGCGATCCGTGGAGCATCGTCACGGCGCTGTGCCGGCGGTACGGGCTGCCGGACGCGAAGCTGCGGGCGGCGTTCGAGCGGGTGCGGAAGGAGATGCTGCGGCCGCCCCATCAATTCGAGCGCAGCACCGGCCTGTTCCGGGCGATCGAGGCGCTGGACGCGGTCGAGAAGAAGAGCCTCTTGACCAATACGCCGGTCGAGTCCGGGGTCGAGTTTCTGGGCTTTATGGGCATCCGGCATCTGTTCGGGGACGTGATCTTCGGCGCCGACAAGCCCGCGGGGCTTCACGCGTACATGATGTCGCTGCTGGCGCAGGGCTACGAGCCGCGCGAGATATTGACGATCGGGGACAACGCCTGGAACGACCTGCATCCGGTCAAGCGGCTGGGCGGGCGGACCTGCCTCGTCTCGCCGTATCCGAGCCGCGATCCGGAAGCCTGGGATCTGAGGCTCGCCCGGCTGGACGAGCTGGAGGAGCTGATGCGCGCGATGCAACAATCCATCACAAGGAGGAGCATATCGGATGGCGAAGATCGAGCTGAAGCAAATCGGCAAGAAGTTCAAGGATGAGACCGTCATCGAGAATCTGAATCTGACGATCAAGGACGGGTCGTTCACCGTGCTTGTCGGGCCGTCGGGCTGCGGCAAATCGACCACGCTGCGCATGGTGGCGGGGCTCGAGCGGGTGACGAGCGGCGAGATCTGGATCGACGACGTCTGCGTGAACGATACGCCGCCCGGGCTGCGGGACGTGGCGATGGTGTTCCAGAACTACGCGCTGTATCCGACCATGACGGTGCGCGGCAACATCGAGTTCGGGCTGAAGAACCGCGGCGTGGCGAAGCGCGACCGCGACCGGCTGATCACGGACATCTCGGACATCGTCGGCCTGACGCCGCATCTGGACAAGAAGCCGCAGAACCTCTCCGGCGGCCAGCGGCAGCGGGTGGCGCTCGCCCGGGCGATGGTGAAGCAGCCGAAGGTGTTCATTCTCGACGAGCCGCTGTCCAACCTCGACGCCAAGCTGCGCAACCAGATGCGGACCGAGCTGATTCAGCTTCACCGGCGGCTCGGCACGACGTTCGTCTACGTCACGCACGATCAGGTGGAAGCGATGTCGATGGGCGACGAGATCGTCGTCATGAACAAAGGCGTCATCCAGCAGGCGGATACGCCGATGAAGCTCTACCACGATCCGGCGAACCGCTTCACCGCGGAGTTCATCGGCACGCCGGCGATGAATCTGATCGACCGCCGCGACATGGCGGGGCTGGAGGTTCATTCGTCCTTGGCGGTCGGGTACGTCGGATTCCGTCCCGAGCAGGCGCTGCTCGGCGCGGCCGCGGACGCCGAAGGATACGAGCTGGAAGGCGAGATTCTTACCCGCGAGAGCCTGGGCGCGGAGAATATCTATCAGATCCGCTCGGCCTGCGGCATCTTCTTCGTGAAGACGTTCCTCGCGCCGCTCGAGACGGCCGCCCGTGTCCGGGTGACGATCCCGTACGACCGGCTCTATTATTTCGGGCCGGACGGCGAGCGGATGCGCGGCGTCGAGCTGGGCGCCCGGCAGCTGGCGGCGGCGGGGGGCAGATGACATGACGCTCTGGGAAAAGCTGCGTCCGTACGGCATGGTCGCGCCGGCCGTGATCATTTTCTCCTTGTTCTTCATCTATCCGATCTTTTACATGATGTACCTGAGCCTGTTCGACTGGAACTTCGTCAGCCCGACCAAGTCGTTCGTGGGAATGCAGAACTTCAAGGACCTGCTGGCGGAGCCGGATTTCCGGCAGGTGCTCGCCAATACGACGCTCTATACGCTGATGACCGTGACGCTGACGACGGGGCTTGCCCTGCTGCTCGCGCTCTGGCTCAACCGCAAGAGCATGTTCCACGGCTTCGTGCAGGGAGCGATCTTCAGCCCGCACATCATCTCGCTCGTGTCGATCTCGCTGCTGTGGAGCTGGCTCATGGATCCCGAATACGGCCTGCTTAACTGGGTGATCGGGCTCTTCGGGTTCGGCAAGCTGGAATGGCTGTCCCATCCGAGCACGTCGCTCGTCTCGCTGGTCATCGTCGCCGTCTGGAAGGGGCTCGGCTACAACGCGCTCGTCTTCATCGCGGGCCTGCAGAGCATTCCGCCGGATATCTACGAAGCCGCGTCGCTCGACCGTTCGAAGCCGTGGACGACGTTCCGGAAGCTGACGCTTCCGATGCTCTCGCCGTCGATCTTCTTCCTCGCGGTCATCAACATGATCGGCTCGTTCCAGGTGTTCGAGACGATCGCGATCATGACGCAGGGCGGTCCGGTCAACTCGACCAACACGCTCGTCTATTACATCTATCAGTACGGCTTCCGGTTCTTCAAGATCGGCTATGCCTCCGCGGCGGGCGTCATCCTGCTGGCGATCGTCGGCGTGCTGACGATTCTGTATTTCAACCTGCTGTCGAAACGCGTCCATTACCGTTAGGAAGAGGTGTAGCTGTTGAAAGCCGTAGACCCTACGATCGGCGGCCGCCCGATCGCCGCCGCCGCCGGCAGCCGGACCCGCGCGCGGACGCGGAAGGCGGCGGTCCGCCAGACGCTCGGCGCCGTCCTGCGCGTGCTCAATATCGCCTGTCTGCTGCTGCTGGTGTTGATCTTCGCGCTGCCGTTCATCTGGATGATCTCCACCTCGCTCAAGACGCTGCCGGAGACCATGATCTTCCCGCCGGAATGGATTCCGCGGAACCCGGTCTGGAACAATTACGCGGAAGCGTGGAACACGGGGCCGTTCCTCCACTACTTCACGAACAGCCTCGTCATCGCGGTCGGCATTCTGGCGCTGCAGATGCTGACGATCATCCCGGCCGCGTACGCGTTCGCCCGGTACCGGTTCGTCGGCTCGGGCTTCCTGTTCAGCATCGTCATGGTGACGCTCATGATCCCGGCGCAGCTGATCTTCCTGCCCGTGTACCTGGAGCTGAGCGCGTTCAAGCTGCTGAATACGCATCTGGGCCTGATCCTGCCCTTCGCGTCGAGCGCGTTCGGCATCTTCCTGCTGCGGCAGGCGTTCATGCAGATCCCGGACGAGCTCGTCGAAGCGGCGCGGCTCGATCAGGCGGCGGAGTGGAAAATCATCCTGAAGCTCATGGTGCCGCTCGTCAAGCCGGTGCTCGTCACGTTCGCCCTGTTCAGCTTCATCGCCCATTGGAACGATTACTTCTGGCCGCTCGTCATGACGACGAACGAGACGGCGCGCACGCTGCCGCTCGGCATCGCCAAGATCCGGGAAGTGGAAGGCGTGGCGACGTGGAATATTCTCATGGCCGGCAACCTGATCCTGGTCGCCCCGATTCTCGTCGTGTTCTTCGTCTCGCAGCGGCAGATCATCAAGGCATTCGTGTATAACGGCGTGAAATAAGAGAGACATGAAAGAAGAGAGACGCGAAAGAAGAGAGAGATGAAATAGGAGAATCGAAAGGATGGATGAGAGATGAACGACATGACGCAGGACGCGAAGCGCGAATGGCCGCTGACGATCGTGGCGCACCGCGGTTGCTCGGGCGCCGCGCCGGAGAACACGCCGGCGGCGTTCAAGCTGGCTCTGGAGGAGCCGGGCATCGCGATCATCGAGCTGGACGTGCACTTATCGAAGGACGGCGTGCCCGTCGTCATTCACGACCATACGCTGGAGCGGACGACGAACGGCACGGGGCGCGTCGATGCGCATACGCTCGAGGAGCTGCGCGGGCTGGACGCGGGCAGCGCGTTCGCGCCCGCGTTCGCGGCGGAGCGGATCCCGACGCTCGAAGAAGCGCTGGAGCTGGCGAAAGGCCGCTGCAAGCTGCATATCGAGCTGAAGATGCTGGCGCGGGAATACGCGGGCATCGAGGAGAAGGTCATCGCGCTCGTGCAGCGGCATGGCATGCAGCGGGAGGTCGTGCTGTCGTCTTTCAACCACGACTCCATGAAGCTGGCGCACGAGCTGGATCCGTCCATCGCCACGGGGCTGATCTTCCTCGGCAAGCCGGTGCTGCTGGCGGAGCAGCTGCGGCACGCGGGCGCGTCGAGCCTGTCGATGCACCATGCGTTCCTGACCCGCGAGCTCGCGGACGAGATGGCCGGACTCGGCATCGATCTGGGCGTGTGGACGGTGAACGATCCGGCGCTGCTGGCGCGGATCGCGGCGGAATATCCGGGCATGCGGGTCACGACGGATTATCCGGAGCGGGCGCTGCGAATCATGCGGGAGCGCGAGCTGGAGGTACGGTAGGACGGCATAGGCTTGGGAGACGGCGTTAATAGCCGGGAGCGGCGATGGCCGGTTATTCTCGATCCGACACATGCATAGGAGATCGCTTCGCGGAGGCAGCCGGTTCAGTCGGCTGTCTCTTGCCGTATCAGGGACGGGATTCGCGGCTGCCGCCCAATACGCAGTCATCATTCATGGCGTCGGCGCATCAGCCGCCAACAGCGCGGATAGTAACTATACACGAGGTAAGCTGCTGATAAAGTTTTCACTGCTTTCACGCGTTAATCGGCCGGCCTATAATAGAGGAGAAGAGGCAAGTCCGCTTGACGGGAGCGCGGCTGCCGGGAAAGCGAAATAGAATGACGAGAGGTATGATGGACGGCGTATGCAAATCTTTCAAGACGTTCGCGCGTTTATGTCGATCTCCGGAGCGAGAATCCTGCTCGCGATGTTCCTGCTCTACGGGATCGGAACCGGCATGCTGGCGCCGATGAACGCGGTCTATCTCGACGAAAGCGTCGGGCTGTCGAAGGAACAGATCGTGGCCGTATTCGCCGTGTCCCTGTTCTGCAACATCGCCATTACGATTACCGTCGGCTGGTTCAGCGACCGGCTGCGGCGCAAGAAGAAGCTCCCGTTGGCCGCGGCGTTTCTCTGCATAATCGGGCTGGCCGTCTACATGAACGCTTCCGATTTCCGGAGCGCGCTCATCGGCATGACGATCGCCGTCGCGCCGTCCGGCTTGATCATGGGGCAGCTGTTCGGCATGGCGAGAAGCCATTTTGCCCGCAAGGCCGGCGAGCTGGTGGAGATGGCGCAGCTGTGGCTGCGGGCTTCCTTCAGCGTCGGTTTTTTCGCGGGGCTGCTGCTTGGCGCGAATATTTTCCTGATCGCCACCTTCCGGGGCGTCCTGTGGGGGAATGTGGCCGGTTATGTCTGCTTGGCGGTGCTGCTGCTCGCGTATAAGGAAACGGCGGGCGAGCCGGGAACGAAGACGGCCGTGAGGGGCGAACCGTTCTCCCTCGTCATGCTGATCGCGCTGCTCCTGCTCTCGTGCGCCGATGCCATCCGCGGCTTGTACTTGCAGCTTGTCGTCCTGAAGCTCTTCGGCAAGCCGGAGGTGATGTCCTACATCTGGAGCACCCAGGCGGTATTCGAGCTGTTCTTCATGACGCTGGGCGGCTATTGGGCGGCAAGGTACGGAAGCAAGAAGATTATCTTTTTGGGCGGTTGTTTCGCGCTTGCCGCGTATTTGACCTATACGAGCAGCGGCTCGCTTCCGGTCTTCTTCGCGGTACAGCCGTTGTATTCGTTCTTCGTCTCGATTTTGGCCGGCGTGGCGATGGGCTACGTGCAGCGGATGTTCCTCAGCCGAACGGGCTTCGGGGCGAGCTTATACGTGTTCATTACGCAGACGGCTTCGCTCATCGGGTATTTCCTGCCGCTGTTCATTCAGGGGATCACGCCGGACATCTTCTACATCCCGAGCGCGCTTGTCACGCTGTCGCTGCTGATTATCGGAATCGTGCTGTACCGGGAGCGAGGGTCCAAGGACAGGAACGCGAAGAAACCGTCCGTTGTCAATCGCGCTGTCTAACGTAAAGCACACGGTTCGCCAGCAATGTACGGCTCGCAGCCATGCACGATTCGCAGCCGTTCAAATTCATTGGGCTGTCCGCTTGAGGCGAATCTAAAAACAAGTTCGGGAGGAATGACTATGCAATATCGGAAGTTGGGAGCCAGCGGATTGGAAGTATCGGTGCTGGGGCTGGGGACGAATGCCTTCGGCGGACGCGCGGACAAGGAGACCTCGATTCGCGTGCTGCATCACGCGGTCGACAACGGCATCACGTTCATCGACACCGCCAATATCTATACCGGCACGAAGTCGGAGGAGATCATCGGCGAAGCGTTCGAGGGACGGCGTCAGGACGTGCTCCTCGCGACGAAGGCGGGCATCAAGAACGGTGAGGGCCCGAACGCCGGAGGCGCTTCGCGCCAGCATATCTTCAAGGAAGTCGAAGCGAGCTTGCGCCGCTTGCGGACGGATTACATCGACCTGTACCAGATCCACGTCTTCGATCCGAAGACGCCGCTGGACGAGACGCTCCGGGCGCTCGACGATCTCGTGCGATCCGGCAAAGTACGGTACGTCGGCGCCTCGAATTACAGCGCCTGGCAGATGATGAAATCGCTCGCGATCAGCGATAGCCGGCATCTGATCCGGTATGCGTCGGTGCAGCCCGGCTACTCGCTGGCCGACCGCGGCGCGGAGCGGGAGCTGATCCCGTTCTGCGTCGATCAGGGGATCGGACTCATCCCTTATTTTCCGCTGGCAGGCGGCATTCTGACGGGCAAATATTCGGGAGGAGCCGTCCCGAGCGGTTCGCTGCTGGACAAGAATCCGAACTTCGCCCGGCGCCTGAACGCCGCCCGCGTGGAGCTCGGCGAGCAGGTGGCGCGCATCGCCGCGGAGATCGGAACGTCCGCCACGGCCCTCTCGCTGGCTTGGCTGATGCATCAGCCCGCGGTAAGCACCGTCATTGCCGGCGCGACCCGCGAGTCCCAGATCGACGAGAACCTGAAGGCGGTCGAGCTTGAGCTGACCGAGGATGTATTAAAGGCGCTGGATGAGGCCAGCAAAAGCTTCGTTTATGCGCCGCCGTTTTAAGGCAGCTGCCAATCGAGCCGCAGCTCGCGTTGTTCGCGGTTAGGAAGACTTCATTGCAATAGAGGTAACGCAAGGGCAGCCGGTCGCGATCGGCTGCTTTTGTTGATGCGGAGGCCAGAGAGGAGCAACTAACCAAACCAATCGGACGTCCAATTCATAAAATGGATACCGTGGAGGGAGGGTTTTTTATGAATAAGATAGCCGGATTGATCGTGTTTGCGTTTACCTTTTTGACCGCGGCCCTTATAGTTACGCTGGCGCAATTGTCGCAGAATACAGACGAAATCGACGGATCCTATGGAGGGTTATGGGATCAAGTCCCGCCTATCGTTTATTTGCTCCTGTTCATCCCTCTGTTTATCGGCGCTTACTTGTTTAATAGACCCGACACCGACAAGTCATAATCGAGCAGAAGAACGAGCAAATGCGTGTCGTTGCCTTCAAGCAGAGCGCGCAGCTGATCGTTGGTTTGGAAAGGAGAGCCAGGCATGTCCTATCCGTTCGACTGTATCACGGAATTTATGTTTTTCGAAACGAAGCTCGAACCGGCGGATGTGATTCTGATTCCCGGAGCGGGTCAGCCTCGGCTGATGGAACGAGCGGCGGAGCTCTATCATCAGGGATTCGCGCCAACTATTCTGCCTTCCGGCGGCCCTTCCCGGAACGTGGAAACGACGGAATGGGCCTTCCTTCGCGAGATCGGCCTCGCGCTCGGCGTGCCCGATCATGCAATTCTTCGGGAAGACCGGGCGGCCAACACGTTCGAGAACGCAAGATTTTCCAAACAGGTGCTGCAGCAAAAGGGCGTCATTCCGAAAAAGGCCATTCTAGTATGCAAGTCTTATCACGCAAGAAGAGCGTTGCTCACGTATCAGGTCGACTTTAAAGAGACGATGTTCGATGTAAGCCCCATCACCGATAAGACCGGCATTACCAAAGAGAATTGGTTCCTGGACGACACGCGGATTGCGATCGTCATGAAGGAACTGACCAAGGTCGGCCAATATTTCGCGCATCATATTCCGAACTGGGTGGAATGAACGGACACGAAGGAGGAGGGCAGCCGATCGGAAGCGATGGGCTGCCCTTCACGTATGGGAGAAGCATGGCGGGTGCTGTCATGTGCTTCGCGAAGTTGGACGGCGGTACGGTTCCTTACGTGGCTTTCGCCCGGATGAGGTAGTAGAAGTTGGTGGATTTCACGCCCTTGCCGGTGGCATGCCGGCCGAACTGCCGTTGTATTTCCTCGAAGCAGGTTTCCCGGAGATAACCGGCAACACGTTCGTTTTGCCCGAAGCCGGCCAAGGTCAGAATGTCTTCCGCCGTTGGAATATGGACCGTTTCCCGCAAGAACCGGATCTCTAGCATCCGCAGACCGCTTGTTTGCAAATACGCTTGGATCGCTTGCAAGATCGGCGCGCCTTTCGCCGGAGGGGGGAATAGGCCCGGAAAATAAAGGCCCAGCTCTCCTCCTTCGCCGTCGCCGTCTCCGGGATGAATGGCCAAGACGTCCGCTCCCGGCTTCAGCACGCGGTTCGCTTCGACATACATGCTCCCCGGCCCTTTCTTCGTGTACGCGACGTCGAAATAGTTGTCCGCGAACGGCAGGCCGTCCTCGTGCGTATAGCCGCGCACGTAACGGACATTCGGTTGCCGGTGACGGACCGCGGTCGCGAGAAATCCCTCCGTCATGTCATAGCCGATGACCTCTTCGGCTTGTTCGGCCCAGCGGTTCGTGAATTCCCCGTGGCCGCATCCGACATCAAGGACATGGCCGCGGATAACCTTGGACAGCTCTTCCGTAAAGACCTCTTCCGCCGCGGTTCCGTCGACGGCGTAGGTCCAGGTATACGCGTACTTTCCGGTTTGCGCCGCAAGCTGGTCGCACCAAGCCCTCGACTGCGGCTTTACATACGCGGGATGTTGGCTAATATCCGGGTAAATGAAATCCACCTCCGATTAAGGATTGCCGGCCGGCCTTATTAAGGTATACAAAATTTCATCGGAAGTATAGACTTATAATAATTGGAAAGTTATACTATTATCGTAAGGAAGCCGGATAGGGCTTCTCTATTTCATTCCACCCAAAAACAGCGATGCCCAAGATGCCGAGAGGCGTCTTTTTTTGTGGCGTGAGCCGCTTGGAAGAAGAACGGAAGAAGAGCAGGAAGACATGGAAGAGCTGTTCCGGTCTAAAATCGAACAGGACCATGTTTAAACCACTTCGGACACCGTCCCCCCGCTGCAACACTTTCGGATAAATTCCGTCTAGATCATAGAACTGGAATTTTTCGCCACGCAAAGGGAGGATAGCGATGAAGAGAACAGTAGGGGTCTTCCTGACCGCTCTGCTCGCGTTCGGAACATGGACGGCGGTAAGGCCCGCAACGGTTCATGCCTGCTCCTGCGCAAGCGCCCCGAGCTTGGAAGCGCAGCTGAATCGAGACACCGCGGTATTCACGGGCAAAGTCGTGCGGTTGACCGCTCCCGCTAAGGGGATTTTTCAATCCTCGGCGGATCCCGTCCGCGTTCAATTCGAGGTGAAGACGGTATGGAAGGGGACGTTAAGCGCCCAAGCGACGGTCTATACCGCGCTCAGTTCGGCCAGCTGCGGCTATGACGACTTTCAAGTGAACGAAGACTATCTCGTCTTTGCGCACGGCAAACCGAACCGGCTCGAAACGGGGCTTTGCAACGGCAACAAGACGCTAGCCGCTGCGCAGCCTGACCTTCAAGCCTTGGGAGCCGGCTATGAACCCGTCCCGATGAAGGAACCCTTGTCGCACCGATCGGGCGCAGCCGTGATCGCTTCGGTCGGCGCGGGCGTGCTGATCGCGGTCCTCCTGCCGGCGATGCTCATGAGGCGCCGGCGCGGATGAGGCGCGTTCGGCCGAATGCCGGCTGAATTGAATTCGTAAGACATTTGTAAAGAAAATGCAATCCAATCTTTATCTCTTCTTAAGGCTGCTGGGCTATACTTGAACTCGACCCCCCTTTTGAAATATATTCTTTAGGCCCGCAGCCCGTTGCTGCGGGCCTCTTTTTTTGTTCGCGGGCAAGCGCGAATCCCGCCGAAGTTGTTTGTAAGATCTATCGTTTGTTGACTATTCAACCATGCGGGCTTGAAGTAAAATATGACCTGCACGCCCGTAATTGTTAAAGATTAGCAGTACGCGGAGAGGAGGGCTGCGCGGCAATCGTCGGCGGGCGGGATAACGCAGCGCAGGAAAGCGGCAGGATACGATGCAATGAAAGCGCTCTATTAGTCGTAACGATGAGAAAGGACGGATGAGATTGTATCTCCTACGAAGATTGTTCGCCTTGGCGGCCGTCATGGCGGCCTCCTGCATGATTTGGCAAGCGTCCGCGCACGCGGAGCAGCCGTATTCCTCGTACTGGTTTCCGAAGGACCTGCTGAACTGGTCCCCCGGGACGGACAAGGATGCCGCGTTCAACAAGTCGGGCATCCCCCTCGCAAGCCGGAATACGGGCTTTCAAGTGAATCCCAACGTGACGTTGAACCCCAAACTGGTAGCGCTTTCGTCGATGGCCGAGCATACGAGCGGAACGCCGTCGCAAGGCTCGGACCGGTTCGATACGTACGCGTTTCAATATTGGCAGTATCCCGACGTGCTCGTCGACTGGGCCGGCTCCTCGGGCGAGGGCATTATCGTGCCGCCAAGCGCCGACGCGACCGATGCCGCGCATAAGAACGGCGTTCCGATCCTCGGCACGATCTTCTATCCGCCGACCGCATACGGCGGGACGATCGATTGGGTGAACGACTCGCTGGCGCAAAATCCGGACGGCTCGTTCCCCTTCGCGGACAAGCTGATCGAGGTTGCGGATTATTACGGGTTCGACGGCTGGTTCATCAATCAGGAGACGGCCGGCGGGAATTCGGCGACCGCGGCGAAGATGCAGCAAATGCTGAAGTATCTGCAAGCGAAGAAGCCCGCAAGCATGAAGATCATGTGGTACGACGCGATGGTCAGCAGCGGCTCGGTGTCGTGGCAGGGCGCGCTCAACGCCTCGAACAAAATGTTCTTCCAGGATAACGGAACCGTGTCCGACAGCATGTTCCTCGACTTCAGGTGGAGCGGGAGCACCCTGAGCGCTTCCAACGCGACGGCGGCGAGCCTGGGCCGAAATCCGTACGACTTGTACGCCGGCATCGACGTAGAGGCGAACGGCTATAATTCCGCGCCTCGCTGGAGCTCCATCTTCCCGTCCGGCGGCCAGGCGGTAACGTCGTTAGGCCTGTACCGTCCCGATTGGGCGTACAAATCGTCGACCGGGCAGGCGGACTTCTATGCGAGAGAGAACCGGTTCTGGGTCGGACCGAACGGCGATCCGCGGCGCACGGCGCCGGGAACGTCCTGGCCGGGCATCGCGAATTACATCGCGGACAAGACGCCGGTGACGAGCCTGCCGTTCGTGACGAATTTCAATGCGGGGCAGGGGCATCAATTCGCCGTGAACGGCGAGGTGCTGCGCAGCGCCGACTGGAACAACCGCAGCCTGCAGGACGTCATGCCGACGTGGCGCTGGATCGCGGACAGCGCGGGCACGGCGCTGAAGCCGGACATCGATTTCGCGACCGCCTATTACGGCGGAAGCTCCTTGAAGGTCTCGGGCGACCTCGGCCCGGCGAACGCCACGCAGATCAAGCTGTACAAGACCGATCTGCCGGTAGGGGCCGACACGAAGCTGGGCCTGACGTTCAAACTGGCGGATCCGAGCCTTGCCGCTTCGCATATGAAGGTCGGCCTCGCATTCGCGGACGATCCGAACGCGTTCGTCTACCTCGATGCGGGTGATGCTCCCGGCGGCGCGTGGACCTCGAAGTCGATCCCGCTCGGCGCTTATGCCGGCAAACGGATCGCCGCCATCGGACTGAGCTTCGCGAGCGACACGGCGATCAACGGCTACGCCGTCAACATCGGACGGCTGTCCGTAACCGACGAAGCCGGGCAGCCGGCGCCGGCTCTTCAGCCGAGCGCGCCCGCGATGGAGAACGAATTTACCGGAGGCGTTACCGCGGACGCCCGGCTGACCTGGACCAAGCCGGCCCCGGCTGCCGCGCTGTACGAGGTATACCGGCTGAAGCCGGACGGGACGCGCGAGTTCCTCGGCGCCACGCCGAACGACGCGTATTACGTGTCCCAAATCAAGCGGATCGGCAAAGAAGCGCAAACGACGCTGCAAATCGTCGGCGTCGACAGCGATTTCAGGCACGGCGAGCCGGCAGTCGTCACGCTGAACTGGCCGGCCTATCCGAAGCCGGCGGCGGATTTCTCCGTCAGCCAGCGGTATGCCGCTCCGGGACAGCCGATCGACTTGATCGACGAATCGTCGGATACGACCGAAGCGGTCAGCTGGGACGTGCCGGGCGGCCGGGTCGATAACAGCTCGGGACACCCGGTCGTCACCTACGATCAGGAGGGCACGTACACGATTACGCTGACCGCCGCGAACAGCTCGGGCGAAGACGCGCACACGGAGCAAGTCCACGTGACGTGGGCGGTCTCGGGCGGCCAGTCCAATCTCGCGCTGAACAAGACGGCGACCGCCAGCTCGACCTGCGCGTCGGCCGAAGCCGCGAAGTACGCGTTTGACGGGAATCTGAAAACGAAATGGTGCGCCAATGCCGGCAGCGGGCCGCACTGGGTCGTGAACGACTTGGGCGCCAATTACGCGATCACGGATTTCGCGCTCTCGCATGCCGAGCTTGGCGGCGAAGCGGTCAGCATGAATACGTACGATTACAAGATCCAGCTCAGCGACGACAAAGCGACCTGGCGGGACGTCGTCGACATCCGCGGGAATACGAAGGGGCGGACCGAGCATACGATCGACCTGTCGGAAGCCCGGTATGTCCGGCTGTGGGTGACGAAGCCGGCCAGCACGACGGACAACGCGGCCCGGATCTACGAATTCGAGATCGACGGGTATGCGGTCAATCCCGCGTTCCTAAGCCTCAACCAGGCGGCGACTGCCGAGAACGTGCTCCATCTGCTCGGTTCGCCCGCGGCGCCGGGCCTCCATCTGGACCTGTCGAAGTGGAATCTGCTGAGCGGCGACGGGAAGCTCTTCGTAGCCCAGGCAATTGCGAGCGGCAAGCCGGCAGGCGGGTATTTCAGCAGCGCCGCGATTCAGCAGGCGATCGATCAAGCGGTAGCGGGTCTGGATAAGACGGCCCCCGTCACGACGCTGACCGCGCTGCCTTCCGAGCCGGACGGACAGAACGGCTGGTACGTCCATCCGGTCGAGCTGCGGCTGACGGCATCGGACGAGCTGTCCGGCGTCGCCTCGACGGCATACAGCGTCGACGGCGGAGCGAGCTGGCTGACGTATTCCGGACCGATCACGCTCGGCGAAGACGCGGCGGCCCGCATCCTGTACCGCTCGACGGATGCCGCGGGCAACGTCGAGACGGCACGAGAAAGCCTCATTCGTCTGGACGCGACGGCGCCGGCGATAACCGCTTCGGTGCATGACGGCGACGCGTTCACGGATGACCAAATCATCATGCCGCAGATTGCCGTAACCGATACGGGTTCCGGCGCGGATGCGGACAACGCGATCGTCACGCTCGACGGCGTACGGCTTCAGCCGGGGGCGGCGGTGGACCTGAGCGGATTGACGCTCGGCACTCACGTCCTGGCCGTGGAGGCTAGCGACCGCGCGGGGAATGCCGGTACCTTGACGGTTCGGTTCCGGACGACGGCAAGCCTCGATTCCCTGCATGCTCTGGTCGAGCGATTCAGAGCGAACGGGGCGATCGACAACGGCGGCATCGCGAACAGCCTGCTTAAGAAGCTGGAGCATGGAAGCTTAGACAGCTTCGTGAACGAAGTCGGCGCGCAGCGCGGGAAGCATATTTCCGAGGAAGCGGCGGCATGCCTGCTGCGGGATGCGGCTTTCCTCGCCCAGCAGCAGTAAGGAAAGGCATACCGTCAACAGGGAACCGGCCCATCGCCGGTTCCCTTTTTTTGCTTGCGCGGGTGATGACGGGTTATTACCGAACCGTAAGCGTGCCGTCAGCGCCGAGAGGTTTTAATTGCGCGCCGTTTCCGGTACCATAAGGATGGAGTCGCACCCTGCAGCTCGCAAACCCGAACGGAGGTGACGAATGTGGACAATTACGCTTACCTGTACATCATCAGCGGCGAGCCTTACCACCGCGGCACGTGCGTGAACCTGACGGCCGATTCGACGCTCATCGGCAGAATCGCGCATCAGTCGGCGCCGGACCTTGCCTTTACGAACGCGTATATTTCCCGTCAACACGTGATCATCCGCAGGGAGCGGGACAAGGCGCTGCTCTACGACCTCGGCAGCCGTCACGGAACGGAGCTGAACGGCGTGCGGATTACGCCGCACAAGCCGTATCTGCTGCACAACTTCGACCGCATTCAGCTGTCCAAAGGGCTGGTCGTCCTTCACTTCTCGTATTCGTTCGCCGAGCAAACCTTGGATATCGAAGCGCCAAGCATCGCCTCGCAGCCGGACGAGACGGAGGCGAGGCTGATCATTCACTGGGACAAGCGGGAATGCATCGTGGAAGGCAAGCGGATTCCGATGTCGGAGAAAGAATATTTGTTCCTTCGGGCCCTCCATGAGCACCCGAATCAGCTGGTGCCGCTGAACGAAATCAAAGCCAGCGTGTGGCCGGAACGCCCGCCGGGAGAGGAAGGCGTCCCCGATGTCACGCTCGACGAATTAAATGCGTTGGTCTATCGCGTGCGCAAAAAATACGGAAAAGACACCTTGCTCATTAACGCAGTCCGCGGAAGCGGGTATATCCTCGAGACTGAATCGAAAACGAGAGTGGGAATTACGTCATGAAATACATCCAAGTCGACTACTCGGGTCCGTTGAACGGCACCGTGCGCATCCCCGGCTCGAAAAACAGCTCGCTCGCGCTGCTTGCCGCCGCTTGTCTGGCGGACGACATCGTCACGCTGAACGGCATTCCCCGGATTGAGGATATTCGCATGATTACGGCGATCAGCCAGGATATCGGCCTGTCCATGGAACAGAACGGCGGACAAGTCGTCCTGGATCCCCGCTGGATTCACAGCGCCGTCATCGACCCGAGCAAAGCGGCCGGTTTCCGGGCCTCTTATTACTTCGCCGGCGCGCTGCTCTCCAAATTCGGCAGCGTCACGATCGGCTTTCCGGGCGGGGACGATTTCGTCTCCAGGCCGATCGACCAGCATTTCAAAGCCTTCCAAGCGCTTGGCGCCGAGGTCAAGCTCTTCGACGATCATTTCGTCGTCGAGGCCGCCGAATTGAAGGGGGCGGACATTTATTTCGACACCATTACTTCCGGTGCCACCATTAACGCGATGCTTGCGGCGGTCCGGGCAAACGGGCGGACGGTGCTTCGCAACGCCGCGGTAGATCCGGAGGTCGTCGATACGGCCGTCCTGCTGAACCGGCTGGGCGCGCGGATCTACGGGGCAGGCACGCCGCAGATTCGCATCGAAGGCGTCCCTTATCTGCAGGGCGGCACGCATGCCGTCATTCCCGACCGCCTGATCGCGGGGGCGTTCTTAATGGCCGCGGGCATTCACGGGGGACAAGTGACCGTCCAGGACGTGATCCCCGAGCATCTGGACGCCTGCTTGTCCAAGCTCGAGGAGATCGGCATGCACATCGAACGCGGCGAGCAGCACGTCACGGCACTCGGGACGGGTTCGCTGAGGGCCACGCGGGTTCGGACGGGCATGTACCCGAACTTCGCGACCGATTTGCAGCAGCCCATGACCGCGCTTCTGCTGCAGGCCAGGGGCAAGAGCATCATTACCGACCGCGTCTTCCCGAAGCGCTTCGCCCATGTGCCCCAGTTAAGGCGGCTCGGCGCGCAGATCGAGTTACGACGCGAGAGTGCCTTCATTCGCGGCGGAGTTCCTCTGCAGGGCGGCTGGGTGCATGCGTCCGACGTGCGTGCCGGCATCAGCCTGGTGCTGGCCGGGTTGGCGGCGGAGGGAAGCACGTATATTACGGGCGTCGAGCATGTCGAGCGCGGGTATGAGGACGCGATCGCGAACTTCCGGGACATCGGCGCTTCGCTCTCGATGCGGGAGCTGGATGCCTGCGGCATGGCCGATCGGATGTCGATGCGTACATAACCTCGTTCCTAGATGGATGAATGGCCAATAAGCCGAGTAAGGCGAAGCCGCAGAGCATGCGGCTTTTTTTGTCATGGGGAAAGGGGCGCGGCGGTTGCGGATTGGGAAGGCGAGCCTTTAAGGGGGAGCGTCGTTTGAAGCGGATGCCGGCCACCGCCTAATAATTGAAGGGGAGTGATGGAGCAGGGGCCCGGCCCCTTGCCCGCGTCAAGGCTCCCGCCTCGGGCCGTACGCCATGGTCCAGATTGGCACCTGGCCGCCGGGGTTGTTCACGTCGTACACGTTGCCCGTCCACGGCGTGCCGCAGATGTGCAGATAGGCGTACGGCGTGCCGTCGAACATCACCCAGGCGCCGGCATCGCGGACCGTCGCGGGCAATCCGCTCCGCTTGGCGCCGAACGGCCAAATGATCATCCAATGCGGGCCGATCGGGATGGCCGGGCTCGTGCGATCGAACGGATCGGTGTTGCTGTGCTGCGTGGCGCCGCAGAGCATATAGATGAGGCCCGGGGCCGTATTCGTGGGCCGCGGTTTCCTGGCCATGATGTCCATCGTCCATTGCAGGCCCATGCGGTCGGCGCACATCGGGGGATTGCCGATCTGATTCTCGTCGCCGGGGAAGCAAGTCCATTCGTTGGTGCCGTGACGGAGGATGATCAGGCTGCCGCCCGGTCCAAATTCGGCTACGGTCGCGTCTTTAGTGATGGAATGCGGGCCGGATCTCATTGCCCGGGCAATTTTGATGCCGAGAATTTCTTCCTGCTTCGACGGGGGCACGGGCTGTCCGGGCGGCATCATCGCGATCGCGCTGTTGCTGAACGATCCGGAGGACCCTTTCCTATTTGAGGTTTCGGGTGCGGAACGAAGCGCAGCATGCTTCGCTGCGTCAGCTGCCGGGAGCGCGGCGGAGGTGCCTTTGCGTCCGCGGGGCTCCGATGATTTTCGCTTTGCCATGTCGTCTTCCTCCTCGAAGAAAGCGTTAAGTACCCGCGAAAGGCCGTGAAAAGTTCACTCCTTAGCGTATGCCGTTCGCTTATTTCCTAAGACAGTGAAGCGGGTTGGGCTTAGATCGTTTCAGTCAAAAGATGGTCTGCCGCGCAGCGCTACCCCACGCCATCGCGTTCCAACAAGTCATAAAAGTGATCGCGGTCGTCGTTGTCGAACTTGCCGAGCGTGCGAACCCGGACGAATTCATGTCCCCCGTGCATGTCCAGCTCCTCGCCATGTTCGTTATAGAGCGCGATCATCGCGCCGTCCCGGTCCAGCTCCATGTATCCGTAACAAGGGGCTTCCGGGGCTTCGCCGTGAATAAGCGCAAACCGGATTTTGTCCACGCGGTTCATGTAATCTCTCCTTCGCGCTGTAGCGTCAACCTCATGACAATCGTACGCGAAACGGAGCGATTTGAAAAAAGCGATATCGGGCGCATTGCGCGGGAATTCATGCTTCGTTTGAAAGCAGGGGGGGGACGCCCGACAGGTCGTACTTTCGCGCATAATTGCTTGACGGGATGCGATTCGGGGATTATGATAGCGTGCCGGTTAACCCAACATCCGTTAACGAAGTCTTGGAGGTGCTGCAGGTGGAAGAATGCAAGAATCGGTTCTACGTCATGACGGCGAAGATTCCCGAAGCAGGCGCGGCGAAATTCAATGAATACGAGAGTCTGGTGCTCCCCCTGCTTCGCGACCACGGCGCGAAATTAGAAAAAAGACTCCAGAGCCCCGATCGTCTTACCGAGGTGCATATCCTCTGGTTCCCATCGCCCCAGTCGTTCGAGGATTATCGGAATGATCCGAGACGCAGCCGGCATGCCCATTTGCTTAGCGAATCCGGCGCGGTAATTGAACTGAGCCTCATGACCGCCTTGGCATAGGGCGATCGAAGCAAGTCAAAGTCGAACGAGCGAATCGAGGAGGCTGCCATGTCAACGCATGGGCTCGGATTCGGCATCCAACCGAAGCGGACGTCAAACGGATGCGGCGGTATCAAGAAGCTTATTTCAAGCTCGTCCAATAGCATCGCCGCAAGGACCTTAATGGCCGCGTGGAAGCGGGCATTAAGGCCTTTTTGCATGCAAGCGGCTCTGTTTTTTGCTCGATATGGGGTTGGCGGCAGTCCGAATCTAGCAGAATATGCTATACTACCTAGTGGTTAATCTAAGTCTATCTTCCTACATCTTCCGCAGAGGGGCAGCAAAATGAACGAACAACGCAACAGAGCTATGAGAGGTTTGACCGTCCTTATCGTCTTTACGATGCTATTGACCGGTTTCGGCGGGCTGGCTTCTGCCGGCGCAGGAAGCGGGACCGCGGCCGAGGCGGCAAGCTGGGTGTCGAATTTTGATTTCTCTGGCGGCAACGCCAAGACGTTTACGGTCGGGGACGAAGCCGGGCACTCCGCTGCGATTACATTGGATCGCAGTTTCGCGGATATGCAAGACCTGGTCGGGTTGCTGAACGAACAGCTCGCGGGAACCGATATCGTGGCCGTCTATACGACGTCCGACAGCTTCAGCCTTCTCTCCGGCGTCGTCGGCAAATCCAGCTTGATCACCGTCTCGGGGCCGAACGCCGGAGAATTCTTCGGGCGCACCGACTATCGCGGCACGGCGACCGATGCCGAGAGCGTAGCGGATACGCAGGCGGCGCTGACGCCGTTCTTCAATACGGACGAGAGCATCGGCTGGGTGCTGTCCGACATGACGCTGCCGACGACGGATATCATCAACGGGACGGATATCTCCTGGTTCTCGGATACGCCGGACGTGATTTCCGACACGGGGCACGTAGTCCGGCAGACGAACGACACGGTCGTCACGCTGACGGCAACGATTTCCAAAGGCGATGCGGTACCGGTCACGAATGACTTCGCGATCACGGTCATCGGAACCGCGCCGCGCAATGTGTTGACCGACGAAGAGAGCGTCGCGAACACGAAAGCCGGGTTGACGCCGTTTTACGGCGCGGACGAGACGCAAGCCTACGTCTTGAGCAGCGTAACGCTGCCGCTCGAGGACGTGATTACCGGTACCGCCATCGCGTGGAGTACCGACAATGCGGACGTCGTGACCGATACCGGCCTAGTGACGAGGCAATCGGCAACGAAGAACGTCACGTTGACCGCCGTCATCGCCAAAAACGGCGCATCCGATACGGCGACGTTCGTGCTGTCCGTGATCGGGTATGACGCGGAATGGATCAACTGGGAGAAGCCGGCCATCAACCCGACCTACGCGAGCGGCGATTCCGAATCCGCCGTCACCCAGGATCTGCAGCTGCCGGCTTCCGTGAACGGCGTCGCGATCAGCTGGACGTCCGCAAACGCGGCGGTTGTGGAGGCCGACGGTACGGTGCATCAGCCGAACTTCGCGGACGGCCCGGCCGATGTTGTCCTGACGGCTACGCTGACCAGGGGGGACGCCGTAGATACCAAAGCGTTCGATCTGCAGGTGCTCACGAAGCCCGAGACGGACGCCGAAGCCGTCGCCTACGACAAAGCCCATCTCCCGGTCGAATACGCGGACGGAGATTCGGACGGCAGCGTCACGAGCGACGTGGCACTGGGTACGGCGGGCGCGCACGGTTCGGATGTGGCCTGGTCTTCCGGCAATCCGGCCGTCGTCTCCAATACGGGCGTCGTGCATCGACCTCTCGGCAGCGATGAGACCGTCACGTTAACCGTAACGGTCGCTAAGGGCGACGAAGAGAGCGAAACCACGCTCACGCTGACCGTGAAGGGTACGCCTTATCCGGTTGTAGGCACAACGCCGCCCGCGTCAACGCCATCCGCGGATCTGACGCATGCGACCGAAGCTCTGCTTGGCGCGCAGGCCGCGAACGCCGTTGTGGCCGCCGTGCAGACCAAGACGAACGGCGCCGGCGACACCGTTGTGAGCGTGAACCAAACGGAGCTGCTGAGCCGCATTGATCAGGGCGATGTGCAAACCGTCGTCGTCCTGCTGGCCGAGTCGAAAGGCAAGGCCGTCATAACGCTGACGCCGGGCTTGCTGACGGCGCTGCTTGCCAAGCACGAGGACGCGAGGGTCGTGTTCCAAAGCCAAGGCGTAACGTATGAACTGCCGGCGGCACTGGCGAACGAAGCCGCCGTGATGCAGGCGTTAGGACTGTCGGAGACGGACGCGAAGCATGCCGAGCTTCAGGTCGCGATACAGCTGGCGCCTGCGGATTCGGCAAGCCGGCAGGCAGCGGGCGTCGGCGGCACGCCGGCCGCTCCCGTCGCCAGCTTCTCGCTTGCCGTCGTGACGCCCGATCGTACCTATGCGCTCAATGATTTCCAAGGGACCTACATCAACCGTTCCTTTGAACTGACCGCGTCCGTGGATCCGTCCAAGGCCGTTGGCGTGGTGCTGCAGGCGGACGGCTCGGTGACGCCGGTTCCGACGACGTTTGCGGTCGTGGGCGGTACGTCCGTTGCCGTCATCAAGGCGGATCATAATTCGGCTTACACCGTCATCGGGCATACGAGCGCGCTCTCCGACATCGGCGGCTCGTGGGCCAAGGGCAAGATCGCGGTGCTGGCCAACAAGCTGATTCTTACCGGGTATGCCGACGGCTCGTTCAAGCCGAACGGCGCGGTGACGCGGGCGGAATTCGCCCAAATGATCGCCAGGGGCTTGGGTCTCCATACCGGCTCGGGCCGCGCGGCGTTCACGGATGTGAGCGCGGATGCTTGGTACGCGGGCGTGCTTGAAGCCATGGCTTTCCGCGGGTTCATCGACGGTTATGCGGACGGCAGCTTCAAGCCGAACCGGGAGATCTCCCGCCAAGAAGAAGCCGTCATTCTCGGCCGGGTGCTGGCGTATCTCCACGATGGGACGACGCCTGGCGAGGCGGCTTTGGACGCGTTCCATGACCGCGACGCGATTGCCGGGTACGCCAAATCCGCGGTGGCTTCGCTGGCGCAATTGAAGATCATGAACGGCGACGCCGCGGGCAATTTGAACCCGCAGGCATCCGCGACTCGCGCGGAGACCGCCGCACTGATTTACAATCTCTTGCTTCACGTAGGTTTTCTGAACTAAACGACATCGTTAACCGCGGCGGCCGGCATACGGGCCGAGGGCTGTGACAGGGAAGCGCAAGCGACCTGTTGCAGCCTTTTTTTGCTTGAGCTGCTATGGCGGGGAAGAAGGAGAAGGCATGCGGACGCAACCTTTTGGCAGGCAAGCCGTCTAATTGGGGGTGGTAGGATTTAACAAAGAAACCGAATCATCCATAATAGGAGTGATCGCTATGAACCCATCCAAGCTGAAGGAATACCGCATGCTGAACAGGCACGCCAAACAAGGGCAGATCTTATTCGTAGGCTCTTCGCTGATGGAAGGATTTCCGATTCATGAAATGCAGCTGTCGTGGAATCTCGGACTTGACCGCGTCATCTATAATCGGGGCATTGGCGGCACGACGACCGCGGACCTGCTGCAATCGATGGACGCCTGTATCTTTGATTTGGCACCGAGCAAGCTCTTCATCAATATCGGCTCGAATGATATCGGGGCCGAGGGGTACAGCAAGGAGGCGCTGCTTATGAATTACGCGTCCATTATGGATCAGTTGCAAGCGCGGCTGCCGCTGTGCGAAGTCTTCGTGATGGCTTACTATCCGGTTAATGCGGGAGCGGACTTCGGAATGGAGGAATCCGAGAAAGCAGCGATGTTTGCCACCCGAACGAACGCCAACCTGCTGGAGGCGAATGCCGCGATCGAACAGGCGGCCAAGCAGCATGGCTTTACCTTTATTAACGCGAACGAAGGCTTAACGGACGGAGAAGGAAATTTGAAGCCTGAATTCACCGTGGAGGGCATCCATTTATGGCCCAACGCCTATAGGGTTATTTTGGAAAATTTGAAGAAGTATTTGTGAGCTGTCCGCTTGGGACGGGGCATCGGGCGGATCGGAGCTCGACCCGAGTGTAATTGTGTTCGGGCTACTTGTTTTTGCGGGAATTCAAAAAGCCTCAAGATCCCGGCGTACACGGGATCTTGAGGCTTGTTCTTTGTCCTTCTTTCAGTGGCTTGCCTCCGCTTTAGAAGCGAATCGCGTACAACGATCCTCCGTCAAGCCGGTACCAGGCGCCATACCGGTACGGATTCTCTCCCTGACCGCCGAAGACATGTTCCCGGTAGTGCAGCTCTCCCGGACCCTTGAACGTATACAACAGCTTGCCCGCTTGGGCGGAATACAGGTATGTGGTGTCTTTAAACGCGTACGCCACGGTCCCGTCCGGCCCCAACTCCTTAATGGTGAGCGGGACGCCGGTCAACTGCCACCATTTCGGGGCGGTATACGCCAGTTGGGTCACGCCTTCCGGCGACCGGACTTTCAAGGTCCAGCGCTCCGATGCTTTGTTGTATTCCTTGTAGGCAATCCATCCGTTATTGATCTGGTACGAGGTTCTCGGGTCCGTCTTATAATAGTCCTCGTTCAAGACCGGGTTCAAGGTGATCGGGGTAACCTGGCCATCCGCGCCGCGAACTTGGAGCGACCATTTCGGATAGCCTTCGGACATGGTATACGCGGCGTAGAGGATGTTTTTGCCGTCCGTCAAAGGCCCATTGTAGTTGTTCGGATATTCGGGCGCGGTCGGATAATACGTCGTGGCCGTATCGTCGGCGAGGTGGCGGCGAATACCGGTATTAAACTCATATACGACCGTTCCGTCAGCCGACAGATCGAAGAAGTTCCGATTATTAAAATTCGCGTTCAGCAAGGAACGGGACTTTCCCGTCTTTACGTTCACCGCGGTGTTGCCAAATACCGCGAAGTTTCCTTTTACGTCGTAGGGGCTCCCCCGTTCCCAGCTGCGTTGAACCGAGCCGTCCTTCCAATACATCGCGGTGCCGTCGGATAAGGAATACACCACGCCTTCCGTCGTTAGATTCCCGGAGCGAAGGGCGCGAACGGATCCGTTGGCATCGTAGACCTTGACTTGGCTTTTAGCCGGCGCGGTTGTACAACCAGAGCGTTTTATCGCCGTTTTCTTTCCAAATGATCCGGTCCTGGTCAAAGTCCAGAATGGTTCCGTTCATCCGATAAAGCAGCGTTTCCGCTTCGGGTACCGGTAGATCGGCAGCCGTCGTAACCGCCTCTGCTTGTCTCACGCTTTGGTTGCCGTCGGCATCGACGGCGACCAGCGCAAAGTCGTAGGACGTACTCGGCGACAGCCCCTGCACGTCATAATGGGTCGCATCAGGATTCAAGGCGGTCAGCCGCGTCTGATCTTGATACACCCAATACTGCTCGACTCCGGTATCATCCGTGGCCGGCCGCCAATTCAACCGTACGCTGGCAGCGGTTACATCGGTAACCGTCAGCACGTCGTATTCCGGCCACTGCGGCGCTTCGGGATTCGCGGCTGGTACGGGCGTATTGCGGGTTATCGTCGTACCGTCGCCGAGCTGGCCGTACGCGTTATTTCCCCAGGCCCAAACGGTCCTGTCGCGCTTAACCGCCACGCTGTGCGAGCCATCGGTCGTCCCGACGGAAGACACCGAATCAAGCCCGGCTACCTGCACGGGGGAGGAACGATTAATCGTGCTGCCATCGCCGAGTTGGCCGGAATAATTATTTCCCCAGGCCCAAACGGTGCCATCGCTCGTCACCGCCAACGAATGCGAAGAGCCTGCGGCGATCGCGGTCACCGATTCGAGCGCGGTCACTTGAACGGGCGTGGAACGGGTCGTCGTGCTGCCATCGCCGAGTTGGCCGGAACTATTCCATCCCCAGGCCCAGACGGTGCCGTCGCTCTTCAGCGCCAAGTTATGGAGCTGTCCCGCCGCAATGGCGATCACCGAATCGAGCCCAGGGATTTGAACGGGCGCAGCCCGGTAGGGGGTTTCGTAGGGTCCGTCGTAGATGATCGAGCCGCCGGGCACCCCGTTTTGGCCGGATTCATTGCTCCCCCACGCCCAAACGGTGCCGTCGCTCTTCAGCGCCAAGCTGTGGAGCTGCCCCGCCGCGACGGCGACCACCGAATCAAGACCTTGTACTTGAACGGGCACGGCGCGGTCCGTCCGGCTTCCATCGCCCAGTTGACCGTGGACGTTCCACCCCCACGCCCAAACGGTGCCATCGCTTTTCGCTGCCAAATTATGAACTTGACCCGTAGCTATAGCGGCCACGCGGCTAAGATTGGCGACCTGAACGGGGGAAACGCTGTTCGTGCCGTCATACCAATTCCGACCCCATGTCCAGACGCTGCCATCGCTTTTCAGGGCCAAACTATGCGAATCGCCCGCCGCGACGCCGGACACCGAATCAAGCCCCTGTACTTGAACCGGCGTATAATGAGGGTCTGTCGAACTTCCGTCGATGCTGGCGTATTCATTGCTTCCCCACACCCACACCGTTCCATCCGGTTTAAGCGCGAGCGTATGCTGCACGCCTCCCGTAACGAGCGCGACCTCCAAATTCGAACGCTCTGCTGCCGCTTCGGAACCGGATGCCGCAGCCGCCGCCTGAAAAGGCAGAAGCAGCGTCAAGATCAGAAATCCGCAAATCAAAAGCACAAACCGTCGTCTCATCCTATTTCCCTCCTATGGGTCCTTTTCTCTAAATTTACCATAATCAGGTAATATTGATAGTCCTCCAACGATCCATATTCCATGCCCTCGGCTCGGAGCACCGGGCTTTATTTCGTAATCCTTATCCATTGCCGCACCGAATTCGGTATAATTAGCTTATCTTAGGAGTGAAATGGGAGAGCTGCCCGATCGGCTGCTTCCGCCGGATTAACGAGGAGGCTCGTCTCGCAAGATTACGACATGAACGATTAAGGGGGCCAACCGGTTGGCTTCGGCATTATTTCCGCGTTTGAAGGGCAACAGCAGGGGCTGTCTTGCGTTTGAACCGCTGTTCTTGATTCCTTATAGTATGTTCGCCACCTATGCCACGATCTACATGCATGAATTCGGGCTTAGCGGGACGGCGATCGGATGGGTGACGACGCTGACGCTGGCCGTGCAGGTGTTCTCTTCGCTGATCAGCGGCTACCTGACCGACCGGATGGGGCGCAAGGCCGCGCTGCTTGCGTTCGACCTGATCAGCTGGTCGATCGGAACGCTGCTGTGGGCGGCGTCGCAGAACATCTGGTTTTTCGTTGCCGCCGCCTTTATCAACGGCTTTCAGCGCGTTCCCCATACCGCGTTCTATTGTCTGCTCGTGGAGGATACGGAACCGAGGGAGCGGACATACGTCTTTACGCTGCTGCAGGTGATCGGCGTCGTTGGCGGCCTCTTCGCTCCGCTGGGCGGGCTCATCGTCAGCCATTACGGTGTCGTATCCGGCGGCCGGATGATGTATGTCCTCGCATTCGTCTGCATGACCGCTCAATTTCTGGGACGGCACTTCATGACGCGCGAGACGGAAATCGGCTTGAGGAAGAAGCGGGAGGTGCGCGAGCTGGGCATCCGCGCAACCCTGCGGGACTACGCCGCGACCATGCGGGCCGTGCTAACCGACCGAAGCCTGCTGCTCATGTTCGGCGTCTACATGCTGTTCAACTTCCAAATGACCATGAAGGGGACCTACCTCTCCTTGTATCTGGCGGACGGGCTTGGCGTGGAGGAGGGATTCATTTCTTTCGTGCCGGCCGTCTCCTCCGTCGTCATGCTGCTCGTGCTCTGGCTCGTGATGCCGCGAATATCGGAGCGGCTGACGCCTCGTACGATGCTGTGGGGCTTCATCCTGTCGGCCGTCGCCAACGGCGTGCTTGCCTTAACGCCGGCAGGCGCCGCGGGGTGGATCATCGCAAGCACGGTATTAGCCGCCGGGGCGACGATGATCACGGCCCCTTACCTGGAAGCGGCGGTCGCGAATGCGATCGACGACGAGCGCCGGGCGAAAATGTTCGCGATCTTATCCGTCCTCGTCCTCCTCGTCGTCTCCCCGTCCGGCATTATCGGCGGCGCGGCCTATTCGATCGATCCGGCGCTGCCCATGTGGCTGACGGCGGGCGCATTCGTGCTTAGCATCCCTTTGCTTATCGCGGGAGGGAGAAGAAGGACGGCTCCAAAAGACGGAGCGATAGGAGTTGGAGAATCATCATGAAGAAAATGCTTGTCGTCGTCGCCGCGGCCGCCGGCTTGCTAGCGGCTTCCGCCACTTCCCATGCGGCTGCCCCTTCGAAAATCGTCGTTGGCGGTAAGCCGGTTCAACTAGTCGATCCGCTTGTCGTAGATAAGGGGCGCATCTTGGTTCCGCTGCGCGCGCTGGCGGATTCGCTCGGCGCTTCGACGACCTGGAACCAAGCCGCCAAGACGGCAACCGTTCGCAAATGGTCGGAGACGTCGACGTTAATACCGGGCAAAAATACCGCGTACTCCGTGAAGGCGAATCAGACCCATAAAGTCACGCTCGATGCTTCCGTGAAGCTCGTGCATAATCGGGTGTATGTTCCGCTGCGCTTCCTTGCGCGGTTGTATGGCTATCGGGTAGCGGCAAGCGGGGATACCGCATTCGTGAACTCGCCGCTTACCGCGAGCGAGCAAGATACGCTCTATAAGGGAGAGCTGGCGAAAGCGCGGCAATTCGCGATGGACAAGGGGTCGAAGAATGCTCATTATGCCATTAAGCCCATCCCTTACTCGCACGAACGGGAAGGCTTCGAAACGGCGTATTTCTTTCCGATCGGCGAAGCGAATCGCTTCTTCCTCATCACGGATGATACCGTGTCGTTCTATGAAGTGAAGGACGACTTTTTCGTCGTCACGTGGCAGGCGCGCATCCCCGTTGGACAGAAAGATACGGATCAGCTGTTCATGGACGGCAAAGTGACGGATGCCGCGGGAATCAAACCCGAGATCAAGCGGGAATTTTTCTTTTATCGAACCAGCGGCTTGGTGACGAGTACGAACATAACGGCCGGGAAAATCGATCCTGATGGGAAGACGGCGGTTACGGGCGTCAAACGAATCGTCGGCGATGAAGTCAAAGAAGCGTCAGGCTCCTTGGCTTTAGCGCTGCCGGGCGAGGTAAGGGCGGAGGCAACGAAAGAATGAGCGTCGGCTATCGTGATGGCAACGGAATACGATCGGCAGCGCGTCAATCCACGATTCGTCAAACGCACGGGATACGAAACAACCAAACGGCAGCCGATCGCGAATCGGCTGCCGTTTGACGTTGAAAGCCAGGAAAGCTGCCCAGAACCGCGCGCCGCGCGGTTTTTTTTTGTTGGGGAGGAACCGATTATCATCGATTGAGTATTATAATAAAAAAAGTACCTTGACAGTCACAGTAGTATGGCTTATTATGCAGATATGAAGGTGATCGATACGAGCGAGAACAACCTCGCATCCGCCCTGCCGGAGCCCGCAGCCAACGCAATTGAAAGAATGCGAAACGCGTGTTGAAAAATTAATTTTTAGAGGAGCGATTTAAGATGAAAAACGCAAAATTGGAGCGGAACGTCCTGACGAACTTTAACGGAAGCAACCTGGCGGAAAGCGACTTTGCCGGCGTGACGGCGCATAAGGGACAGTTCAAAGGAAGCGCGCTGCGCGGCACCGACTTCTCGGGCGCGGATCTGACCGGCAGCTCGTTCAAGAGCAGCGACGTCCGCGGCGCGAATTTCGACGGCGCGAACCTGACGGACTGCGTCCTGTCCACGCTGGACCTGGCGAATGCCAGCTTCCGCAAAACGATCCTGGTCCGCACCAATTTCACCAAGTCGGCACTGGACGGCGCCAAATTCACGGGCGTACGGCTGACCGACGCGACATTAGCGATGACCGATCTTCGGAAGACGGCGTTTGAAGGGTGCACGTTCGACGGGGCGGACTTCAAGCACGCCGATCTGAGCGGTCAGCGTTTCGACGGGCAGACGTTTATCGGCGTAAAGTTCGACAACGCGGCCTTAACCGGAACTTCGTTTAAGGGCGCCACCTTGAACAACGTATCGTTCAAGCCGGGGTTCGCGCTCACGAACAAGTACTACCGGATGATCAAAACCATCCGCTTCGACGGCGCGGCGATGGATAAACTCACCTATGCGCTGCTCAAGGGCATGGGAGCCGATCTGACGAACGTCACGATTCTATAAGGGAGGGATTCCGATGCAAACCATGCAAGCCATGAAAACCGGGCAAGCGATGCAAACCAAGAGCATTCAAGTCAAAGGATTGCAAAAGTCCTACAAGGAGCTGCAGGTGCTGAAGGGCGTCGATTTCGAGGTGGAGAAGGGGAGCATCTTCGCGCTCCTCGGCTCCAACGGGGCGGGCAAGACGACGGTGGTCAAAATCCTCGCCACGCTGCTGAAGCCGGACGGCGGGACCGCCGCCGTCAATGGATTCGATGTCGCGGCCAAACCCGACCGCGTGCGGCAGGCGATCAGCCTCACCGGGCAGTTCGCCGCCGTGGACGAAATCTTGACCGGACGCGAAAACCTGGTCATGATCGCCAAGCTGCGGTATCTCAAGAACCCTCGCCAGGTGGCCGACGACGTATTAAACCGATTCGGCCTGACGGAAGCGGCCGACCGCCGGGTGTCCACGTACTCGGGCGGCATGCGCCGCCGGCTCGACATCGCCTTGAGCCTGGTCGGCAATCCGCCGATCATCTTCCTCGACGAACCGACGACGGGACTCGATCCCGAGGCGCGCATCGAGGTATGGAAGATCGTCAAGGAGCTCGCGAACGGCGGGACGACGGTCCTCTTGACCACGCAGTATCTGGAGGAAGCCGAGCAGCTGGCCGACCGGATCGCCATCCTGCACGAAGGCCGCATTATCGCGAACGGCACGCTCGCGGAATTGAAGAAGCTGTTCCCGTCCGCGCAAGCGGAATACGTGGAAAAACAGCCGACCCTCGAGGAGATCTTCCTCGCCATCGTCGGCAAGAAGGAGGGCAAGTAAATGGAGGCTGCTAAGAAGCATTTTTTCACCGATATCGGCGTCATGCTGGGACGTTCCATGCGCCATGTGTTCCGCAGCATGGACACCATCATCACGGTGACGATCATGCCGATCGCGTTCATGCTGCTGTTCGTCTATGTGTTCGGAGGCGCCATTCAAGCCGGAACGGACAACTACGTGAATTACCTGCTGCCCGGGATCCTGCTCATGGCGATCGCCAGCGGAGTCGCCTATACGTCGTACCGGCTGTTCACCGATGTGCAGCGGGGCATACTGGAGCGGTTTCAGACCATGCCGATCTCGCGTTCCTCCTTGCTTTGGGGCCACGTGCTGACCTCGCTGGTGTCCAACGCCATCTCGCTCGTCGTCATCATTATCGCCGCCTTGATCATGGGTTTTCGTTCATCCGCCGGCGTGCTGCCTTGGCTGGCCGTCGCCGGAATCCTCGCGCTGTTTACGCTGGCTTTAACCTGGGTCGCGGCAATCGCCGGACTCTCGGCCAAGACGGTCGACGGCGCGAGCGCCTTCTCCTACCCGATCATCTTCCTGCCCTTCATCAGCTCGGCGTTCGTGCCGACCGAGTCGATGCCGACCGTCGTCCGCGCCTTCGCCGAGCATCAGCCGGTGACCTCGATCGTCAACGCCATCCGGGCGCTTTTGGCGGGACAGCCGGCGGGGAACGACATCTGGCTCGCGCTGGCGTGGTGCATCGGAATCCTGCTGCTGGCCTATCTGTTCGCCATGCGGGCGTTCAAGAAGCGGGTCTAACGTGCAAGCAATCAAGAACAAGGTGCCTACGTAAACGATGAAAAACCCGCCGGGCGCCCGGCGGGTTTTTTGAGGGGGAATCGCGTTTACGGGTTCACGAACTTGACGATTTCCTCGTTGAATTTCGCTTTCTCTTCATAGAAGAGGCCGTGGCCGCTGTTTTGGAACGGAACGAGCGTCGAGTTGCGAATGCCTTTGTGCAGCTGCTCCGCGATGGCGAACGGCACCGCCTTGTCGTGCACGCCGTGCAGAATAAGCGTCGGCACGCCGATCGTTTTCAGCCCGGCGCGCAGATCCGTCGCCGCGACCGATTGAATGCTTTCGATCGTCGCGCGGGCATCCGAGGACTGGCCCATCTGATCGAACCAGGCGCGGAACGCCGGGCTCGGCTGCTTGTAGAAGAAGTCGTCGCCGAAGCTCTTCAGCATGTTCGGACGGTCCGCTTTCAGGTTGGTCACGATGTTGTCGATATCCTTCTGCGTGATGCCGTACGGATAACCGTCGCGCTGGCTCCAGCTCGGGGAAGCGGCTCCGAACAGCATCAGCTTGGACACCGCGTGTCCTTTATGCCGGATCATGTAGTTGGTTGCCACCGTGCCGCCCATCGAGAATCCGGCCAGCGTCACGTCCTTCAATTCCAGCTTGTCGATGACCTGGCGGACGTCGTCCGCGAAGGTATCCATATCGTAGCCGTCGTAAGGGCGGTCGGACTTGCCGAAGCCGCGCAGGTCGATGCCGATGAAGCGAATCCCTTGCTTAGGCAGCTCGGTCTCCTGATATTCGTACATCTCGTGATTGGCCGGCCAGCCGTGGATGAAGACGACCGGCTTGCCTTCGCCCACGTCCTCGACGTACAGCTTCACGTTGTTGCCGACCGTTATGTAGTGGCCGCTGCCCGTGTTCACGACGCCGGCCGTATAATGCTGCGCTTCCGCGACCGGCGATTTCGCGAGGCTCGCTCCGATGCCCGTTCCCGTACCGATCAGCGCGAGGGCCAGCGACAGCGTCATAACCTTTTTGCTTGTAACCTTTTTCATCATGTATTCCTCCTCAGAATGGCGGGTTTCGCGAACCGCCCGTACTCGCCCTCGTTACCTTGGCCAGTTGTGGCTTGCTCGCATCCCTATAATAATTTGTGCACAAATAGTTTGTCAACAAATTAATTGAAAAATTTTGCTTCGCCGATCGCTATAATGAAGCGTTAAAATACGCGGATTTCGCCTCGTTTGGGCTTCCGGATGATCTCTTCCATATAGGCGTTTAAAATCGGATCGGCAGAAAGGCCGGCTCACGAACGATATCTGTTTGTTTAAAATTAATTTGTTGACAAACTAATACCCGGTGGATATGATTGGTTCATAAAGTTTGTGAGCGAATGATTAGCGGACAAACGAATAAGAGGAGGCATTCATGATGCATCATCAGGCGGTTATTATCGGAACGGGTCCGGCGGGATTAACGGCGGCGATCTACTTGGCGCGGGCGAACCTGTCCCCGCTCATTATCGAAGGGTCGCAGCCGGGCGGACAGCTGACGACGACGACGGAAGTCGAGAACTTCCCCGGATTTCCGGAGGGGATCACGGGGCCGGAGCTGATGGAGAATATGCGGAAGCAAGCCGAACGGTTCGGCGCGCGCATTCAAACCGGCTACGTGACCCGCGTGGATGTATCGAGGCGTCCGTTCACGCTGTACGTGGAAGGCGGCGCCGAAATCACGGCGGACGCGGTCATCCTGTCGACCGGCGCTTCCGCGAAAATGGTCGGCATCCCGGGAGAAGCGGAAAACATCGGCCAAGGCGTCAGCACGTGCGCGACCTGCGACGGATTCTTCTTCCGCAACAAGAAGATCATCGTCATCGGCGGCGGCGACACCGCGATGGAGGAAGCGCAGTTTCTGACGCGGTTCGCTTCCGAGGTCCGCCTCGTGCACCGCAGGGAGGAGCTTCGGGCTTCCCAGATCATGCAGGACCGCGCGCGCCGGAACGAGAAGATCGCGTGGAGCCTGAACGCGACCCCGCTGGAAGTGCTGTCCGGCGACAAAGGGGTGACCGCGCTCAAAGTGCGCAACAACGCGACGGGAGAGGACGAGGTGCTGGAAGCCGACGGGATCTTCCTCGCGATCGGTCATCGTCCGAACACCGGGTTCTTGGGCGGGCAGATACGCACCGACGAGCAAGGCTACGTGGACGTCGTTCCGGGTACGTCCCGCACGAACGTGCCCGGCGTATTCGCCTGCGGGGACGTCATGGACCCCGTCTACCGTCAGGCGATCACGTCGGCGGGCAGCGGCTGCAAAGCGGCGCTGGATTGCGAAAGCTTCTTGTTCGAACAGCAGTAACAGCAGTAGTTTGCATTCACGCGTCACCTCAAACCAAATCAACTAAAACGGAGGAATTTCTCATGACACAAGAACGTACGGGCAAAGCAACGGTAGGCGGGCAACCGATCACGCTGGTAGGTCCGGAATTGAAAGTCGGGGACAAGGCGCCCGCCTTCACCATCAACAAAGATCTCATGACCGAAGCAAGCCTCTCCGATTACGCGGGCCGGATCAAGCTCATTTCCGTCGTGCCTTCGCTGGATACCGACGTATGCGACGCGCAAACGCGGCGCTTCAATCAAGAGGCGTCGAAGCTGGGCGACAGCGTGGTCGTCTTGACGATCTCGGTCGACCTGCCGTTCGCGCAGAGCCGGTTTTGCGCGACCGCCGGCATCGAACGCGTCGTCACGTTGTCGGATTACAAACATCGGGCCTTCGGCGAGGCGTACGGCGTGCTGATCAAAGAACTGCAGCTGGACCAACGGGCGATCTTCATCGTCGACGCCGACGATACCGTCCGCTACGTCGAATATTTGAGCGAGCTGTCGGAGCATCCGAATTACGACGCCGCGCTTGCGGCCTTGCGCGGGCTCGCGGAGTAAGCGATCGCGGTCCGTCTCCGTCTCCGGAGCGGGACCGAACGGGACATGAAGGAGACGGAAACCCCTTGATCCGATTCGATCAAGGGGCTTTATCTTTGTTTTTTGCCCGATTTCCGGCTTCCGGCTTCGCGATGCATTGTGTTTTTGGATAAGGGATTGTAAGATGAAGGGCGATGGACATGCGGCCGTTCACGTTGGAGGAGGGATGAGCGATGAAAGACGATAACCAAGGACCTCATATACCGTTGGAAGCTCATTTGTGTTTTTCGATGTATGCTTGCTCGCGCGCGATATTCCGAATGTACCGGCCGCTGCTGGACGATTTGGACTTAACATACCCGCAATACCTGGTTTTGCTTGCCTTATGGGAGCACGAGACGATGTCGGTCAAGGAGATCAGCGAACAATTGGTCTTGGACTCCGGCACGCTGACGCCGATGCTGAAACGCATGGAAGCCGCGGGACTTATCCGGCGGGAGCGTTCGAAGGAAGACGAGCGGGTCCTGCATATCCGGATAACCGACAAGGGGATCTCGCTCAAAGAACAGTCGACGTGCGTACCGATGTCTCTGCTCGAAGCGAGCGGGATGACCGAGGCGGAAATCGGCGTGCTGAACGGGGCGATCCGGAAGCTGCTCCATAAGGTGAACGAAAAATCGGCAGAAAAATAAGCAGATAAATAAGCTCAACGAGACGCGGGAGATCCTCCGGCGTCTCTTTTTATGTTCCGTATAGGCACGCTTCTAAGGATGCTAAGGCTTCTAGGACTCCATGCTTAGATCGCGATCCGGGATTCAGGCGGGCGCATAGGGCCGGTTATCATAGTAAGCGATTGCATCGCGGATGAATGAGAACGAGTTTGCATGAAGTTATTCAAAATTAACAAATAAAAAAATAAATATAGTTAAATTATGTAATGCAATATCGGGATAATCGGCGCATTGTAAAAAAGTAGAATTATTATCATAGTTAATATTAGTTACTTTAAAAAATTAATTAAACAATCGGAGGAATTATCATGGCAGCTACGATTAAATCATCCGCGAATAATACGTTTGTATCGGCGGAAAACCAAGGCGCAAGCCCGCTCGTCGCCAACCGGCAAGCCGCGCAAGCATGGGAAACGTTCAATGTGGTCAATAACGCCGACGGAACGGTATCGTTCCTCTCGATCGCCAATAACAAATACGTGACGGCGGATCTCAATCAAGAGACGAAGCTGATCGCGCGCGCGTCGGTCATCCAAGACTGGGAGAAGTTCAGGAAGATCGACCGGGGCAACGGCAAGATCGCGCTGCAAGCCGTGGCCAATCAGCTGTACGTATCCGCGGATTTGAACAAGGGCGGCGTGCTGTACGCGAACCGGACGGCCGCGGCCGGGTGGGAGGAATTCACGATCGCGCAGGCGGGCACGGAGGCATCCCAGCCCTCGCACCCGAGCGGCGGCGGGTTCATCGTGTCGGAGCAGCAGTTCAACCAGATCTACCCGTCCCGTCAATCGTTCTACACGTATGCCGGATTTACCGCGGCGCTCGGCGCCTATCCCGGCTTCGCGAACACGGGCGACGACGCGATGCGCAAGCAGGAAGCGGCGGCGTTCCTGGCCAACGTCTATCACGAGACGGGCGGCTTATACTATATTAACGAGGCGAATACCGCGAATTACCCGCATTATTCGGACTACGGCAACACCCGTTATCCCGTCGAGCCGGGCAAGCAATACTACGGCCGGGGACCGCTGCAAATCAGCTGGAACTACAACTACGGCGCGGCGGGCGAGGCGCTGGGGCTGCCGCTTCTGAAGAATCCGGACCTGGTCGCCCAGGATTCCTCGGTCGCCTGGAAGACGGCGCTCTGGTTCTGGAACACGCAGACCGGCGCGGGATCGATGACCTGCCACGACGCCATGACGAAGTCGCGGGGATTCGGCGAGACGATCCGCACGATCAACGGCGCGCTCGAATGCAACCGCGGAGGCGGGGGGCCGGTTCAAAGCCGGGTCGATCAGTATAAGCGCATCTGTTCGATTCTGGGCGTCGCGCCGGGCAATAATCTGTCCTGCTAATCGACCCGATCTAAGACGGCATACCCACGGAGAAGAGGAGAGATGACGATGAGCACGGGCAATTGGCGCCTCGTATGGAGCGACGAATTCGAAGGCGCGAGCGGTACCGCCCCGGATCCCGCCAAATGGGGCTACGACATCGGCGGCAGCGGATGGGGGAACAACGAGAAGCAGTATTACACGGACAGCACGAAAAACGCGTATGTGGACGGCGCGGGTCACTTGGTGATCAAAGCGATCCAAGAAAACACGAACGGCATGCCTTATTCCTCGGCCCGGCTGGTTTCCAATAAGAAGGGCGACTGGACGTACGGCAGATTCGAGGCCCGCGCCAAGCTTCCCGCCGGGAAAGGCCTGTGGCCCGCCATTTGGATGCTGCCGACCGATTGGGAATACGGCGCTTGGCCGGTCAGCGGCGAGATCGACATCATGGAACAGCGCGGCTCGGATCCGCTTAAGGTGCACGGCACGATCCACTTCGGCAATCCGTGGAAATATATCGGCTCGAGCTACGCGCTGCCGGACGCGGGCTACCACGTGTACGCCGTGGAGTGGGAGCCGAATGAAATCCGGTGGTACGTGGACGGGAGCCTGTACCAGACGCGCAAGTCTTCGGAATGGTACAGCTCGGGCGGCGGCAGCCCGGCGCCGTTCAACAAGCGGTTCCATTTCCTGCTGAACGTGGCCGTCGGCGGCAATTTCGACGGCGATCCGGATAACGCGACCGTCTTCCCGCAGACGATGCTCGTCGATTACGTCCGCGCGTACGAACGCGACGCGAATGCGGCGCCGGCGCCCGTGACGATTCCCGCCCGAATCGAAGCCGAGACCTTCAGCGCGATGAACGGCGTGCAGCTGGAAGGCACGACCGATGCCGGCGGCGGCCAGAACGTCGGGTATATCGATGCCGGCGATTGGATGGAGTACAAGCTTAACGTTCCCGCTGCCGGCCGCTATACGGTGCAGTACCGGGTAGCGAGCCCGGCGGCGACCGGCCGGATTCAGTTGAAAGCGGGCGAGACGGTGCTCGCGACGACGGCGGTTCCGAATACGGGCGGCTGGCAGAATTGGCAGACGGTCCCGGCGGAAGCGACGCTCGGTGCCGGCCCGATTACCTTGCGCGTCTACGCGAGCGGAGCGGGCTTTAACCTCAATTGGATCGGCTTCGCGACAGCCGAGAGCCCGAATCTGCTGAAGAACGCGGGCTTCGATACGGGCGATTTGACGGGCTGGTTCGAGTGGCATAACCGCGAGCTTGCCCATAAGGTCGATCGGGATCAGCCGGATCAGGGCAGCTTCAAGCTGACGCATTGGGCGGCGGGCGATTATCAGCAGATTACGGCGCAGACGGTCAACGTGCCGAACGGGCTGTACAAGGCGAGCGTACGGGTACGCTCCGGCGGCGGCCAGCGCGCGCTGAAGCTGTATGTCAAGAATTACGGCGGCGCCGAGCGGGGAGCGGACATCGGGACAAGCCCGGTGACGGCTTACACGACGTTCACGATCGACGACATTCCGGTCACGAACGGACAAATCGAGGTCGGCGTCTTCAGCGACGCCAAAGGCGGCAGCTGGGCCGCTTTCGACAGCTTCGAGCTCGTGAGCAAATAAACGCATACTCGCGCAAGACGAGACGCAAAGGACGTGCTGGTACACGATGCAATCAAAATCGGCAAGCAATGTGAAGGTCATCGACGTGTCGCATCATCAGAGCGACCGCGGCGCGATCGATTGGGCCGCCGTCAAGGAGGACGGCGTCGCGGGGGCGTTCGTCAAGGCGTCGGAGGGCGGTTCGGGCAGAGACAAGGGGTTCGCGGCCAACGCTTCGGGCGCGGCCGCGGCCGGCCTCAAGGTCGGCTTCTACCACTATGCCCATCCCGAGCTGAACGCTCCCAAGGAGGAAGCGGCCAACTTCGCGAGCGCGGTCGAAGGCAGGAAGGCGGACTTCCCGCATGTGCTCGACGTGGAAGGCGAGGCAAGGAAGATCGGGGCGGAGAAGCTGACCGCCTGGTGCGCCGACTGGCTGCAAGAGGTCGAACGGCTCGCCGGGCATCCGGTCATGGTCTATACCGGCGCCAGCTTCGCGCGCTCGAATCTGGGCCAAGCGCTCGGCAAGTGGCCCTTGTGGGTCGCCCATTACGACGCGGTTACCCCGATGGCGAACCCGACCTGGGCGCAGTGGGCCGTCTTTCAATATACGAGCGAGGGCTCCGTGAACGGAATTCAAGGGAATGTCGACGTCAATGCGATGGAGCAGTCCTTCTTCGACGCCTATGGCGGCTCGCCGGGCGCCCGGCCCGCCGATGCCGATGCCGATGCCGATGCGATCAAAATCGTGGTTAACGACAAGCTCGCGGGCTACGGCCGTATCCTCGACGGGCATGCGTACGCGCCGCTTCAGCACCTCGGCGAAGCGCTCGGCCTGCAGGTGGCTTGGAACGAGAAGGAATCGGTCCCGTACGTCGGCGGCCGCGCGATCCGCGCGTTCAAGCTGATCGGCGGCAAGGCCTATATCGGCGTCCGTTCGGCCGCGGAGCTGCTGGGCGGACGGGTGTCCTACGACGAAGCGACGAAGAAGGTCCATTATTACGGCTAAACTCGACTATCGAGCGCGGCTTCGAAAGTTTACCATGCGGAGGGGAAGAACGTGAATACGAACGTAAAGTGGCTGACGCTGATTCCGGCCGTGCTCGGCGCGCTGAAGCTGATCGCCCAGCCTTACGGGATTTCGATCCCCGACAAGGATATCAACGATCTGGTCAACGGCATCGCCGCGGTCGTCAGCATCGTCGGCATTATTATGAACCACAAGGCGCCGAAGCAGCCCCAGGCCCTGCCGAATCAGGCGGAACCGGCCAAGTAGGCGGTCTTCCGTCGTCCGATGCCGGATAACCCGAATTGCACCTTTTTGAGCCGCGTTCATCGCGGCTTTTTTTTGAGTTTGGAATCTTGCAGCGGTTCATTTGGAAGGGTAAGCGCCCGGCGACTCGGAAGCCGCCGACAATACCTGTAGTCTGAACCCCCGCCTATACGGTAAACTAAACATAAGTTAGCGCGAGGGAGTCGGATCGATCACCATGGACAGGCAGGGCAAGCAATTGGAAGCATCGCGGAACCCCTTTGTTTTGATGCCGGCGTTACTCTTGATGTGGGGCTCGTTGGCGGCCGTCAGCAAGCTGCTCTTGCATCGTTTGGACAGCTATCAGGTCATGTTTTATATGTACGGATTGGGAGCCCTGGCCTTCTTGGCGATCTTGTCGTTCAAAGGGCGGTTGCGCGCGATGGCTTCATGGACGCGGTCCGAGTTCGTCCTGCTGCTCTCGTGCGGGGCGTTGTCCTTTCTCTATGACTTCTTTTATCTGAAGTCCCTGGAGCTCGTCCCGGCGGTCGAAGCGTCGATGCTGAATTATTTATTTCCGATCTTTATCGTGCTCTTCGCGATTCCCATCCATCGGGAGAAGATGAATCGGTACAAGCTGCTTGCCGTCGCCATGGGGTTTGCCGGCACGATGCTCCTGATCACCAAGGGCAATCCGGCCAATCTGCATTTTACGAACGTCAAAGGGGATCTCTTCGCGGTTTTGGCGGCCGTAAGCTGGGGGCTGTTTACGAACCTCATTAAGAAGAATCGGAAGGATATGCTGGTCAGCACGTTCACGATCACCCTGGTCGCGCTCGTCATGTCGATTGGGGCAACGTTCGCCTCCTCTCGCTTCATCCTTCCGCGCCCGGCAGACTTTTATGGCGTGCTGTGGTTGAGCATGAGCAATATCGTACTAGGTTTCTTCTTGTATTTTCGCGCTTTGAAATATTCCCCGGCTTCGTTGGTCGCAAGCTTCACCTTCTTTACGCCGTTCGTCACGCTCGTGTTTATCGTGGTATTCGTGGGCGAGAAGCTGACGGTCACCGACTGTCTTGCGGCAGTCCTCATCCTATTCAGCGTGCCGATTCAGAAGGCGGGTCAGTTGTTCAAGAACAAAGAGAAGCGGTTGTTCGACTGACATAGAGGAGCGAATGCATGAAAGCCATCGTATGCGAGCAAATCGAACAGTTGACGTTGACGGCTCTATTTCGCATCGCGCGCCGTTCCTGTACGGCCTCTATAAGTTCGCGGAGAAGCCGGCTTCCTATGGAGGCCGGCTTTCGTTTTGCTGTCTTTTTGTTCATTTCAGAATATTCCTTGACGGGAATATTCCCATAACGGTATACTCGAATAGAAAATACGAGTCCATGGAGGGATTTGAAGGATGAATCAAGCGGTTGCGGATTACCTGCTCAATCTGCCCAAATGGCAGGCGGAGTTGGGCGAGGTCCTGCGGAACATGGTTCATGAGACGATTCCGGAAGCCGAGGAGCGCATCCAGTACAAGAAGCCCCATTTTTTGAAGAACGGCCATTATGCGGCCGTCATTTCGCCTTCGAAGGACGCAGTGGCCTTTATGATCATGAATGCGGCCGGCATCGACTTTCCGAAGGGATTCGAGGGACCGGCCGAGCGCAAATGGATCAAGCTGAAGGAAGGCAGCACGCCGGATCTCGCCGCGCTGTCCGAGCTGCTGAGGCAAGCCTCCGGCTCGCTGTAAGGGCACTCGTCGGGTGGGAACGATGAATACGGCAACGCTGAAGGCGCTGGCGGATCCCAGCCGATTGAAGATGGTCGAGCTGCTGCGCGAGGAATCGCTGACGGTCGGAGAAATCGCGGACCGGCTTCAGCTTCGTCAGCCTCAGGCGTCCAAACATTTGCGCATCCTGCGCGAGGCGGGGCTTGTCGAGGTCGTCCCGGAGGCAAACCGGCATCGCTTCCGGGTGCGTCCGGAGCCGCTGATGGAAATGAACGCGTGGCTGGAGTCGTTTCGCGGCATGTGGGAAGGCCGATTCGAGCATCTATCCGACTATTTACGACGTATGGACCGAACGTGACATTTCTTTTCATTCGAAGGAGGAATATCGATGAGTACTCAGCAAGGACTGCTCTTGCAGCGTGAATTCCAGGCCCCGCGCGAGCTCGTATACCGCGTCTGGACCGAGCCCAAGCATTTCGCCAACTGGTGGGGGCCGAAGGGCGCTTCGCTGGAAGTCGCCCGGATGGACGTGCGTCCCGGCGGCATCTTCCTCGGCTTGCAGAAGTCCGCGGACGGGCAGTTTGCCATGTGGGGCAAATTCGTGTACCAAGACGTGCAAGCGCCGGAGAAACTGGTCTGGGTCCAGTCGTTCTCCGATGAGGCGGGGAACACCGTCCGCGCGCCGTTCAATCCGAACTGGCCGCTCGAGATTCTGAATATCCTGACGCTCGAAGAGCGCAACGGCACGACGCTGCTGACGCTTCAAGGCGGCCCGCTGAATGCGACCGCCGAAGAACAAGCCGCCTTCGAGGCCATGGCGAACATGGTTGCGCAAGGCTTCGAGGGAACCTTCGAGCAGCTCGGAAATTACCTCGCGAGCCAGCAATAGCGGGAATCGGGAACGTATCGAAAACACGCGGGCAGTCGATCGGCAACGATCGGCTGCCTCTGTTTTAACGGGCAGGATAGTCGGAAAAAGATCGGTCACATTCATAGAGCCTTGATTGTCTTTACTAGTATCAAGCTTGAAAGAAGTGAGGAAATGGAAGTCAACGCCGGGAACGAATGGATAGAGAGCCTTATCGATCGGTATTATGATTCGGTCTATAGGTACTGTTACCACATGCTTCGGCAACGTCAGGATGCCGAGGATGCGTCGCAGGAGATTTTCGTGAAAACGCTCAAAAGCCGGAACGTTCAGCATCAGATCCAATCCGAAGCGGCCTGGATCTACCGAGTCGCGCATAACCATTGCTTGAATATCCTCAAGAAACGAAAATTGCTTCAATTATTGCCTTTCGTGCCGGGACGCAGCGGCGATTCCTTTCAGGACGCGGCCTTGGCTCATGTGGAATCGTCTCTCGATATTGATCGCCTGTTGTCCCGGTTGTCCTCCGAGGAGCGTTCCATTATGGTGCTGCGGGTTATCGAAGATCGAGCATTTGAGGAAATAGGAGCAATCATTCATCATTCGGCCGCAACCGCCAGGAAGAAATTCGAGCGAGCCAAACGAAAGCTTCAAAAGTCGCTTCAATCCGGGAATGGAGGACAAGAACATGAACAAGCGACCGTTTCATACATATGAGCAGTTCGAAGAAGCATGGAAGAACGAGCCCGTTCCCAGGCCCCGATTAATAAAAGCGGACATATGGCATAAGAATTCCGATTATCCTATAACGCCGCGAAGGCTTAAGCCTCTTATGGTTGCGGCCGTTTTACTTTGCATCGCCGCAATTGTTGCCTCCGGGCCTCGCGCTTATGCGGTATTCTCCAGGTTCATTCTTCATGACTCCAACAACAACGCCATTTTTGAGTATAAGCAGTCCTCAAGCGATCGAGTAACAACCGATCGTAAGATTGAGGGTATCCTCTCCCGGTACACAAGCAAAATAGCAGAGGCGGAACGGTCGTTGAAATCCGGAGAGGCTGCGGTGTTTTTCATTGCGGAGGCCTATCGAATCGATGGACATTACTTCCCGTTGCAGCAAGATGCGTCATTCACGGACATAAAGCAAATGAGGAGCCGGATTCCGGCAACATTCATGGCTCCGAGCGAAATAATCCCATCCTACGGGCTTTCCGAAGGAACAATCCGCTATAAGACTGCCCCTGTCGAGCATACGGCGCTGGAGCAATGGGACGCGGAAGCGCAGGCCTCGGATCGTCCTTATCTCATCAAGCCGCTGAAGCTTACCGACCAAGTCGAGCGGGTCCATTTCAGCTATGTCGATAAGAGCCGTTCCAATTTGCCGATCATAAGCGTAAATGTGACCGAATCCACAGGTTTTACAAGTACAAGCAATCTTGACGACCAGGCTGAGATCATCGATAGTAACGGTACGGAAGCGATTTACGAGCCCGGGCAGCGCACGCTTACTTTCGCGCTTCAACGGGACGAAACCATGCTGCAATACACCGTTCTAGGCAATGGCTTTATGACTAAAAAGGATTTTATTCTCGCGGCTGAAAGGTTAATCGATCTGCGGTAAGCAGGAACTAGCGCTCATGCCCGACAGCCGTTAGCCATATGGTTCGTCGTCATCGGCACCGCCGGCTCGCAGGGCGGACCGGTGCTTCTTATGCGCCTCGATGCCGCGCCTATCGGCCCTGACGAGTGATTAAGGCCTGCCAGTCTCCATCGAACGGGAACGGCAGGTCAATCGAACGCCAAGCCAGCCGGACTTCAACGACCGGCTGGCTTTTATTTCATTGCCGGGAGACCGTTCTTAGAGGAACTGGCGTGCCTGCATCGAATGTTAAGCGTAGCGTTCATGATCCTCTTCATCGGTGGATGAACCTGCAAGAAGCGTACGGGATTCTCATCATCGACCTGCCAGGCTCTATTGGTTTGGAATGAAGGTTAGCGTACTTCCTAAACGTAACGAGGGGGAAACATCGGATGGCTGAACAGGGGCGTCTAGGCGAATTAGACTCTCTTCGTGGAATCGTTTCCATGACTGTGGTGCTTTATCATTCCGCTTCGCTTCTGGGTATCATGGCTGCTTTGCCATGGCTGTATCATACGCCGCTTCAGCTCTTGCTGGCCGGCCATCAGGCCGTGATTTTCTTCTTTCTCCTCAGCGGATTCGTGTTGTCTTTGCCGTTCGCCGAGGGGAAATCGCGCGGTTACGGCAACTTCATGCTTCGGCGACTGAGCCGGCTGTACGTGCCTTATATCGTCTCGCTGGCATTGGGGCTCGCGCTGCGCCTGCTCTGCTATCGGGTTCCCATTAACGATCTTTGGTCCAGGCCGATCGGCTGGATTCCGATCGTACAGCACGTCGTCATGATCGATCAATTCCATCAGCAGTATTTCAATCCCGTCGTCTGGTCGCTGGTCATGGAGATGCGCATCGCGCTTCTATTTCCGTTCATCGTCTGGCTCGTCATGAGGGCGAACTGGGCGTGGAGCTTCTTGATCGGCTTCGTGCTGTCGATCGGCGGGATTCTCTTGCATGTGCGCTATCAAGACAGCATTGACTTCTTCACGAACTATTACGATACAGCGCATTACGTCTTCATGTTCGTCACGGGCGCCATTATGGCGAAGCACCGCCATCGCCTGGCGGAGGCGTTCAACCGCCTTCGGATCGTCACCCGGCTAGTGCTCGGTATGCTTGCCTTCCTCGTCTATACCTGGGGAAACAATCTGGGTTGGGATCACGGGGGACTGCTCGGGAACCTCGTGTCGGACTGGTTTACCATGCTCGCCTCGGGCTTCTGCATCATCGCGGCATTAGCGTCGATCCGGTTTAAGACCGTCCTGACTTGGCGGCCGATCGCGTTTGTCGGGCGTGTCTCGTACAGCTTATATCTCGTACACCTAGTCGTATTGCTCGCGTTGATGAACTTGTTCACCAATCCGTCCTCCCTCCTCTATCCGGACGATTATGAGCACTACTATATCTCGCCGTATTGGTTGCTGCTGGGCACCGTCGGTCTCAGCCTGGCGCTCGCCGCGCTGTCTTACCGGTACGTCGAGCTGCCGTCCATACGTCTTGGGCGTTACCTTGCGGGCGGCAGAACGATCCGTCCGAACTACCCGGGCGAGCTGACGGCAAAAAGGTGATCTTTTGCATCCGAGTATTACGGGCAGATAGCTTTCGATCCTAGCAAGGCAGCCGGCTAGCAGCGCTCGGTTGCCTTGTTTCGTTTCTTAGCCTTCGAAGGGGGGATTCGTGATCAAGAAGAAACGATACGCGATTTGGGCCGTGCTTTTTTTAGGCGTTGCCATGGCTTTAACGAAGCCGTCGGATGAAGACTATCATGCCTACTTATATCGCTTTCACGGAGTTTGCGCTAACTTTCATGACCCCTGCGTGCATTCGATTTCAGAGCATGTTCGCACGCTGCCGTTTTATATGACTGCCGAGACCAATATCTCGGATGATAAGGAAATCCGTGTCTTCGGTATGTTTCATCACTTCTTTATAAGAAAGAACACGCTCGGTTCGTAAGCGGGATGGGTCCAGCGGAGAATTGTAATAACTATCCGAATCCTTCCAACCGATACACAAGTTGCGAGTTCAAAATCATTCCCTATGAATAGGATGTGTCACATGGGTAGAAAGCTTGTCGGTTTGTTGCTTCTTTTTTGCGTTGTCGCAACGATCCCGCTAGTAGCGAAAGCTGCTTCTGTTCGTAAGCCAATTCAACTGTTAGTGAATCATAAACAGCTTGCCGGAGTCAATCCGATCGTAAAATCGGGCGTTATGTACGTTCCCTATCGTAAATTTTTTGAAGCTATGGGCTATAAGGCGGCTTATGATCCTGATACCCGGCAAATCTCAGGGTTCATTAACGGTGCTGACATCAAGTTCTGGGTTGGTGAGGATGTGATTGAGTGTAACGGTGTTAGTTACGGTTTAGACGAAGTCATCCCTGTCTTTAATGGACAAGTTTATATCCCTCTTCGCCAATTTGGATACTTCGTGAAATATTCGGTTTATTTTGATCAACCAAAGCTCACCGTAAGTTTAAAGCCATACGGTGACGGCCAGGAGGCCGCCGTAAAAGAGCTCGTTACGAAGTATTATGAAACTTTCAGTCCCCAATTACTGACATCTGACAATCTAACATTGGGATATATGAATTTAGAATACGATTACGAAGCGAATGAAGCAGTTAGCGAAATCCCGGTCCGGGACTTTAAGGTGACCATTGATCGAATTGAATATACGTCCGAGAGTGAAGCAAAGCTTCAAGTAACTTATATCAAGCATACGGAAGAATTGAATCGAGAAGACGTGTATGCCTTCAAGATTCGCTATGAACAAGGTCAATGGAGGATCGCGGACGAGGTCTGGATCTACAATAAGATGGAACTTCCAGAGGACATCGACCAAAAAGCCGCAGCCATCATGGAGAACCATTTTAGCGAGGAGAATGCCGTATTATCTGATTTAAGAACCTACTATACAGCCTACAACGGAGAAGACTTCGCCCGAACGCTTCAATACACAGCCCCCTCCGTAATAAAACATTGGGATGATTATGTTTGGGGTCCAGAAACATGGGAAGACAATTTAAGGGCAATATTTTCCTATCGCGATGAGAGATATAAGTTAACTGATGAACGTGTCGTCTTCCTTGGAGAAAAGGAGGCTGTCGTCCAAGGGATGCTTAGTTGGAGCGATGCGACAGAAGAGGTTGCAGAAGGCGATTATGTATACGAAGCCCTTATTTATATGGAATATGCCAATGGCCGCTGGACGTATAATAGCGATATTAGTCTCGATCAGGACTTCGATCGTCGCTAAGAGATCGTGGTGGCAAGCGAGTCCTTACTAGTTGATATTCCTTCTAACCAGAAGCCGGGATCGACTTATCAAGCTAATAGATACGATAGCTCAATCATGACACGACGGCAGCCGGCCCCACAACGATCGGCTGCCGTCGTTGCGCTAACAGGCTAATCACAAAATAGTTTCGAGTATGTAATCCTAGAATCCATTAAAAAAGCAGCCTCGCAGGCTGCTTTATCCTAATAATTCGAAACGCACTCACGTGTTCGCCGATCGATTTTGAAGGCCATTGTCGATGAGCAGCTTCATGAATAATCCGCCTTGTACGGATCTGTTCCGGAAGCCTTCCATTTTCGCGTTAATCGTTGAATACAAATCCGCCATCGGAACACGGTCTTCCGACTCATGATACGCAAGCCACAGACGGTCCACGAGGGTGGTGAAGTCTTCCTTGTTCTCGCAGAGCGCGGCACTCCACACCAACCAATCCGATTTGGTATAGGTGTTGCGGTTATCCAGCATGAGGCCGTAAGGGCCGGAATGTTTCTCGATATAAGCTCTCGTCTCTGACTTAAAGGTATCGTCAGGGAATAAATGCAGACCGAAAATGCGATCCCACACCGCATTGTACTTCATACTGAAGGAGTCGGGACGGTCAAATGCCAGACGGAACGTCCCGTCTTCATTCGAGGCCATAGCCAGCCATTTCTCGACCATCGAGCCGGCGATCTTCATCAGTTCCGCCGCCCGTTCCTCATGTCCGGCTAAGCGGTTCAACATGGAGAAACTGGCGATCCCCATGATGGCTTTAATCGACAAATTACAGTTATGAGCCAGATGCCCCGCGAAATCGTCCGTACACAACTGGTTATCCGGATCTACCCCGTGCTCGATGAGGTAATTGCACCATTTCTCAAGGTGGCTCCAATTCTGCCGCGCAAACGAAACGTCATTTTCGGCTAGCGCGACGGCCGCGCTGCAAATCAACATATTGCCGCATTCTTCCACGGGCATCTGCCAGGTAGGACATGTCCCATGGCTGTATACCTGCCCGTTAAGAAGAGGGTAGGTCCCCACATCGTGGGGAGCAAAGTCGTAATACCAAACGTCCATGGAGGCAAATTTGAAAATCGGTCGCAGCATGCCTTTCACAAGCTCAGGATTATAGATCAAAAATTGGGGGATCGAAGGATAGGTCACATCGACGGTGGCCGCGCAGCCGTTACTGAAATTCTCCTTGGAAATGAACAACGCGTCTCCGTTCGGGTCCACGCAAACTTTATGCGCCGCAACGGCCTGCCGGTAGGCAAGGGCTAGCAGTTCCGCGTATTTTTCATTGCCGGATTCCGTGGCATCCCGATGCAGCTTCGAAGAAAACCGTTCGCATTTCTCGAAAAGCGCATCATATTCGCTCAGCGCTTGCTTAATGGCTTCCTCGATGGTTTGGCCGTCCTTTTTCCAGTACGCATCCAACGGCTCATGGAAATATTCAATCGCCTTGATATCATCATAAGCGACGGCGAAGAGTCCTTCGCGATTTTGTTCCGTATCCAGCGGGATCGACAAGGCCAGGATATGGTTTAAAGTCCCGTATTCATTGGTGCTGGATGGAGCCGTTATCGAGGCCCGATCATGATTCGACGCCAGATAGACATAGCCCCAGTTAATTCTACGGTCATCTCCGGCTGCGTTCAAGATTCGCTGGATCTTGCTGCCGACCCTGCCGCAGGCAAAGCCCGGCTGGCTAAGGTCGGCGTATTCGGTCGGAAATTCGTATTTGAAATTTTGGCAGAACTCGTCATCGACCGAGATGGTAATCGTCACCTGATGATGGTGTCCGTCGTTGGTCGAAGCTTTCGCGTGTATATAAGATACGGGTCTGGACAACAACTTCAAATCATCCATCAGAAGCGGCGTCGTAAATGTAATGTCTAATTGAATCTCTTCGCATGCAAAGCGGTAGCCGGTTGAAAGCGCGGTAATGTCAAGACTCGTTTGTTCCATTTTCAAGCTGTTTGGCGTATTGCCCATGAATGAATACGTTTTGCCGTCAATCAAAGCGGTGCCGGTCATTCGGTGAGGTTTACCCGTCCAATGCATGGTGTCCGATTCATTCAAGCGGTCTGCCATCGACCAAACCGAAAAATAAGGATCCACGGTAATGAGCGGAACGGCTGGAGCACGCAAATTCATTCTAATCCCTCCACATCAAGGTTGTACGGCCTAGGTTTAATTTATCATGCCAACATCGTTATAATAATAGAAAAAATCAATTCATTTGTGAGGATTATCATCATGCGCGAAGAAATTTATAATTTTTGGCATAGGAGTGATTCCAAGCTACCGCTGAACGTCGTCATGTCGGGAATCTCGTATTGCGATAAAAATTACCGGATCGAACGGCATGGAGAGGACATGTATTCGTTCGAATACATTATCGAGGGCAGCGGTGTTTTGGAGATTAACTCCCAAACGTTGTACCCTCAAAAAAATGACGTCTATCTTTTGACTGCCAACAGCGATCACCTGTATTATTCCAGCGAAGATCATCCATGGGTTAAAATTTGGGTGGTTTTTTACGGGGACTTTGCGGCGTATTTGTTTAAGCGGTATTTGCCGGCAGACACCTATCTCATCAAGGACTGCAACATTCTTTCCTATATGAACGAAATCATCCATATCTCATCCGCCGGCAACAAGAGTTATGCCGAGCTGATCGATGAGTGCTCGGTCATGTTATTGAAGATCGTGTTGCGTTTGAAAAACCATTTGGAACATAAAATGCTCTCTGCCGCGGAGCAGATCAAACTATGCCTGGATGTCAACATTGAAAACAAGCTGGATATGAACGATGTGTGTGCGCAGTTCGGCTATTCAAAAAATTATCTCATCAAGCTGTTTCGGGAGACGTACGGGATTACTCCTTATGCGTATTTCCGCAAACACAAAATCGAGCTTGCGAAGCATTATTTACTGCATACGTACCTCAATATCAATGAAATCTCCGTCAAATTGAACTTCGCGGACCAGCATTACTTCTCTTCGTCTTTTCGAGCCATTGTCGGCATTTCCCCGTCCGAATATCGGAAAAGCCATTATAGAACGATAAAATAACCTCCTGACACATGGCCGCCTCTCATCTATCCCGAAGGCGTGTAGTCGTTCAAAATGCGGATCCTATTGATTCCTTATTATGGTAATATAACGTTGCGATGATAAACATCTTCAGGTTCGCCTTGTCTCTGATCCGAAATCGTCGCTAGCTTATGATCGGGAGGCCCTTGGCTGCATCATGGTTAAGCGGAATCCGCATTATTCGATACAGTTACAACGGACGAGGAGAAATAATCAGAGAGCCGGTAACTAGAAGGAGTCGTTGAGATGATGGAACGCCCTGTAATCAGTCATGTCCAGGTGCCGGTAACGGATTTGAACCGGGCCGTCGCATGGTACACCGACGTGTTTGGCTGGGAATTGGAAGGAAATTTCGGAGATTTCGCGTCCGTCAGGCTTGGGAATCGTGTCAACTTGTTTCTATGGAAGACGGAGGACGAAACGACCGCAAACTTTACCGTGGGCGGCGTGGCGTATCCTGTTTTAGGCGTAGAGGTGAGCGATATCGAAGGACTAGCCGGAAAAGTCGAAGGATCCGGCGCGAAAATCCTAGGCGGGATTGTAACGGACGAGGACGGACGACGGTTTCTGAAATTCCGGGACCCATTCGGGAACCTCATCGTGACTCACGAGGAACCGAATCCATCAACGGGCCAATCTACAATACCGATACCGCGCGACAGAAAGGACGATTCCGATGACGGCAGAAGGTAGCACTTCCGAATGGGAGGGCTTGACCCGGCTGGACTTCACGTTCAAGGGCCGCGAGTGCATTCTGATACAGCCCGCAACGCGTTCGGTCAAGTCCGACGGCGGCAAAATGGTCATGTACATGGAGTATTTCGGCGCCTTCCCCAACACCGCGATCTCACTCGTCGAGCATGGGTACCACCTCTCCTACATCAAGAACGGCAACCGGTGGGGGACAGACGATGACCAGCATCTGCGCCGGGAGTTTGTGGATTTCCTGGCCGAGGCATACGGCCTGTCCCGCCGGTTCGTGACCATCGGGATGAGCGCCGGCGGCGTGACCTCGGTCAATTTCGCCCACCTGTACCCTGACTATGTGTCGGTGCTTTACCTGGACGCGCCGGCCATGAATCTGCTGAGCGCCCCGCTCGGCTACAACAAGCCCGCCAGGAACGAAGAGACGGTCAAGGAAGTGCTGGACGCGCTCGGCCTGACCGCGTCGGAGATGCTGAGCTTCCGCGGCCATCCCATGGACAAGATGGGCACGCTTGCCGAGCACGACATTCCGGTGGTGCTGGTCTACGGCGACAGCGATACCAGCGTGCCCTATGAGGAAAACGGCAAGCTCCTGGCCGACTTCTACGAACAACACGGCAAGCAGGACATTATCGCCGTGTTCGGCAAGGAAGGGGGCGGGCACCACCCGCACGGACTGTCGGATCCCAAGCCGATCGTGGATTTTATCTTGAACCATGACAGGTAACCCGGCTAATACCGATCTCGTATAACGACACCAGGCTGCCGGCAAGATCGGCAGCCTGGTGTCATGTTCTCTGGTTCCGTTTATGAAGAGTCTCGGCAAAATGAACGAAATTTCGCCCTCGCTCACTTCAATTGTCCGTCAACGCCTGCCGCCGAACCGTTGAATCGCTTCCTCGGTCACCGGCGCGAAGAGGTTCACGAGGTTGCCCTCGGGATCGCGAAACAGTATGGCGCGGTTCCCCCACGGCATCGTGGCGGGTTCCTTTACCCACTCGCCGACCAGCGGCTTCAAGCGCTCGTATTCGGCATCGACATCGTGGACGCGGAACTCGAGGATGACCGTGCGATTGTTGGCCGCCTCCGCGGAACCGGCGCCGAACAGCTGCACCGTCTGGGAGTGGCCGATGGCCAGGGTGCACGAGGGCAAGACGAGCTCGGCGAAGACGGGGGCGGGGCGTTCCGCCGAAACCTCCAAGACTTTCTCATAGAATGAGACGAGACGATCGACGTCGTCGGTAATGATGCGTACAGAAGCGAATTTCACGAGCTACCATCCTTCCAATCGTACAGGATACAAGACCGTTTCCTATTCGGTTGAGCCCAATCCATCGCCTGGATCTCCTGCTCCCGCAGGAAACGTACTCCTATTATAATAAAAGCGACTGACAACAGTATGTCAGTCGTGTTTGAATTCTTATGGCTTTCCGGCAGATTGGCTCTCAATAGATAAAGCCTTCAATCAGTAATCGTAGGGAGCCAAACGACGAAGGTTGTTCCTTCGTTCTCCTTGGACGACACTTCGATCGAACCGGAATGTTCATTGATAATCCATTGTGCAATGGACAGGCCAAGTCCGTAACCGGACGTCTTTCCCCGGGAAACATCCGCTCTGTAAAACCGTTCAAAAATAAGGGTGAGCTCATTGGAATGCATCCCGATTCCCGTATCGGACACCTGAATTCCCGCATAGCCTTCCTTCTGCAGACCGCTTAGTTCCACGTACCCGAATGACGTGTATTTGAAGGCATTCTCGATCAGAATGAGCAGAAGCTGCTGTAAGTAATCTGAGTCGCCTTGTATATGAACCGGTAAGAGGTCATCGATGTGCTCCACTCGCCATTCAACCGTACGAGGAAGCAGATTTGCTTTCCGGGCCGCTTCAAGGATAAGCGGATGGATAGCTAAGTTCGTTTTCTCCATCATGATTCCGGCATCGCCTCTAGCCAACGTCAGAAGATCCGCGACAAGACGCGTCATCCGTTCGGCTTCATCGGAGATATCCGTAATGGCCTCCAAGGATAAGTCTATATGATGCTGTTCCAAAGGCCGCTGCGCTTCTCTAGTGATCGTACTCCACAGCTTTTTTAATAAGTCGCCATTTCCACGGATTGTCGTCAGAGGCGTTCGAAGTTCATGGGACGCGTCGCCAACGAACCGACGTTGTGCATCGTAAGCTTCATTTAAACGTTGATAGGCCTCTTGCAGACGGACGAGCATGTTATTGAGGGTGTCCGTTAGAAGTCCGATTTCGTCGTTAGGTTGCCCTCTTGGAATCCGCTTGATCAGATCGTCTCCGCTTTCAATTCGATTGGAGGCCATGATGACCTTGTGCAAAGGCTTCAGTGCTCGTTTGGATACGAATAATCCCAATAGAAAGGCGAGGGCGAGCACGCCAATCGATGATAATGCTAGAATCCATAGAAGATTATGCAGAATGTTGACTTCCTTGCCCGTGTAGATGCCCACCTGCAGGAGTCCGATTATACTGCGATCTGGAAGCACGATCGGAATGTCGAGAATGGTGAACGGGTCGCCATTAACGCTGATCTTGTTGTAGTTGAGTTTGAGTTCCGGGCTCGGATCGGGGTAATGTAGGGTGATGCCGGCTTCGACGAGGTTTCTGGAGTAACGAACCTTCTGATGAATATAGTCCACAACTTGGATGATGACTTGATTATTGGCAATGTTAGGCGAAACATCGATTTGCAGGCTGTTCCAGAAATCGACGGATTGCGAAATTTTAATACCCTTGACGGTGTTTTGAATGGTGGCCTTTATGTCTTGATTCGTTTTATAAAAGATGTAGCCGTAAAGAGCGCTGCTAAGAATAGCTAAAACCAATGTGATCAGACACATATACCAAAGCGTGATTCGTATCCGGATCGTCAAAGGATCTCCTCCTGGTTATGAAGCGGTTGATTATCCTGATTTTGGAATATAATCCTTAAATCAAGATTAAATGGAACCAAGGGGGAGTTAAAATTTGAGTTATCCGGTCGTATACGTTCGGTATACTGGAGCAAATCATCTTCGTTTGCTTCGATGATGAAAGTTACGGTATTATCGAAATCTATTAGATGCCTAACACACCTTTGACCTAACAAGAAGGCAGCCGGTCGAATCGACCGGCTGCCTTTATTTCGGCATGCGCGCCGCGGCATTAAGCTTGTCCCTTATCGAAGTAATAACGCTGATAATTGCGGACGTGACCGTAGAAGTAACGCGAAACGCTGAGAATCCGCTTGGCGTTCAGATCCTTGCTGTACCAGAGCGACCGGATCACTTTTTTCTCCCGGTAAAGCCCATTAATCTCCGAGGACAGCGCGGGATCGGTGACATAGCGGTTCAAGACCTTCTTCGGCACGTTCGTCCACATCGCGGTGGCTCGCCCGTACACGCAGTCGGACTCTTTGCCGTAGACGACTTGATCGATCAGCGCCTGGAGCATATTCAACCCCGCGGCCCGGACGAACAAGCTGCTTCGGCCGAGGCGAGGATTGATTTCGAACATCATGTACTTGCCCGTGCGGCTGTCGAACTTCATGTCGATGTTGGAAAAGCCGACATAGCCGATGTTCTCCAGGAAGGTCTTGATCTTCTCGTAGATGGCCATATCCGAACGGCTAATGATCGCGGCATAGTTGCCGAGCGTCTTCGGCGCATACTCTTCGAGCACGGGCTGGCCGAGGCACATCATTTTCACGCGGCCGTTGTCGTCCGAGTAGCTGTTGATCACGCGCATGGCGCTGTCGCCGCCGGGAATAAATTCCTGGATGATCAGCTTCCCTTTGTAATCGGAGGTGTTCATATTGCGGACCATCGTTAAGTATTCCTCGCGGTTGTTGAAGAAGAACACTTTCTTTTTGCCTTCGAAGTGGCAGTACAAGTACTCGTACGCGTTGCTGTTCTCCGGTTTGACGACGATCGGAAATTGAAAATCCATGCGGTTCAGCGCATCTTCCCGCTCGTTCGGTTCGCACACGACCGTTTTCGGATAGTCCAGCCCGAATTTCTCGCACAGCTCGTAGAACTTGTCCTTCGTATCCAGCGTTTGGAGCAGCGTGTCCGAGATGAAGCGGTTGGCGATCAAGCCGTCGAACGCGTCATAGTGGCGGGACAGCATCCCCGCATAATAATCCGAACACGGAATGACGACCAGCTTCCGATTCGGGGCGGCGTGCTTCCGCAAGATGGCCGACAACGCGCCGGGGAAGACGTCTTCCTGGTCGAAACGATCGATCTGGACGAGATCGAACAAGCTGCTGTGCATGGTCGGAATCAACAGCCGCGTGCAGAGCAGGAGCGGTTTGATCCCGTACGTTTCATGGATCAGCCTGACGTTGCCGTAGGCGTTCTCGTCGCTGCCAAGGATAATCGGTAAAAAGTCGGTAGGCTTCATAAATTCTCCTCGTTCGCTCCCCGCAGGGGGAAGCGACGTTTACGTTTGTTAGGGTTGCTCTTTTGAGCGTTCCGCCATCTTCGTGATCGATTCAATGTCTTGCTGGGTTAACGGACCGAGAAAATGCTTGCGTATCGCCATTGAAACGATGGGAAGGGCCTCATGTAAGGCTGCTTGTCCGGCGGCGGTAATGACGACCTGAACGCCGCGGTCAAGGTCCATCGGCTTTCTCTCGACAAGCCCCCGTTTTTCCATTCTCGTCAAATGGTGAGATAATCGGCTTTTATCCCAGTCCATCGAATGCGCCAGCTCCTGTTGACGAAGCTGACCGTCGCCAAATTGAACTAGCCGGTCTAGGACTCCGAAGTCGCCTTCGGATAATCCGGTGTGTTCGGACATCTCTTTGACGACGCGGCCGAAGATGCGTTTATAGGAGCCCTTCCACATATTCCATAATCGTAATTCATCTTCGCGGAGTTCGTTAGTATTCATGCCTGTATGATATCACTGTTGACATGTCAACCACAAGGTGTTAAAGTTGCATTCATGGTTGATGCGTCAACCTACAATCGCATCGAAGAGGAGCGGGTTTGCAATGGAATATACCAAACTTGGACGCAGCGGATTAGAGGTGTCCAGATTAAGCCTGGGAACCATGAGCTTCGGGGTGCCGGAACGCGGCAATACGCCATGGTCGCTGAATGAGGAGCAAAGCAGGCCGATCATCAAGAAAGCCGTCGAATCGGGCATCAATTTTTTCAGCAGCGCCAATATGTACTCCGACGGGACGAGCGAAGAAATTCTCGGCAGAGCATTGAAGGACTTTGGCCGCCGCGACGAATTCGTCATCAGTACGAAGGTATTCGTTCCCATGCGAAAAGGACCGAATGCCGCGGGGCTTTCCCGCAAAGCGATCATGACCGAGATCGATAACAGCCTCAGACGGCTCGGGACGGACTACGTCGATGTCTACCAGATCCATCGTTGGGATCCGCATACGCCCATCGAAGAGACAATGGAAGCTCTTCATGATTTAGTCAAGACGGGCAAAGTCAGATACATCGGGGCCTCCTCCATGCTGGCATGGCAGTTTGCCAAAGCGCAGCATGCCGCGGAGCGCAAGGGTTGGACGCGATTGGTGTCGATGGAGAACCGGCTGAACTTGCTCTATCGGGAAGAAGAAAGAGAAATGCTTCCGCTTTGCAAAGACGAAGGCGTCGGGGTCACGCCATACCTGCCTTTGGCCGCAGGCCGGTTAACCCGCGATTGGAACGAGCAGACCTCGCGATCCGAGAAGGATCAAATCGCGAAGGGACTGTTCGTCAAATCGGAGGAAGCGGATCGCAAAGTCGTGGAACGCGTGTCGGAAATCGCGGCTAACCGAGGTCTTCCTCGCGCGCAGATCGCGCTTGCGTGGCTGCTGCAGAAAGACGGGGTCACGGCGCCGATTATCGGGGCGACCAAGCTCGGGCATATCGAAGATGCGGTCGCGGCATTGTCGGTTCGATTGACGCCGGAAGAAGTCATGCGTCTAGAGGAACTTTATATCCCTCATGCATGGGTGTAAGCAACACGCGTAAATCCGTCGCCCGCTTACGCAGGATCGGAAATGATCTCGAGCGATCGTGGGGCAAGGATGAAAAGCTTTACGTTCGCTCATAATAATCGGGGAGCGAATGCTAAAATTAATAGTTGACTGTTCATTCTTAAATAAGGTATGATGCATGTGTGAAAGGGAATCGGCATTTATCATTTTGGGAATGATTGTTCTCGTAAAAGTCGCAGGTTTGGCAGCTATAGACACCAACTTCAGGCCAATGTGCTTGGATATGTTCATCTCAGATGAACATCTTTTTTTCAGAATAAAAGAATGATTATTCCCAAATGACTAATCCGATCGCCAACAAGCCATGACTAACCCATAACGCTAAGAGGAGAGATCATCCATGAACATCGCGAACCAAATCGCGCTCGTTACCGGAGCGAACCGAGGCTTGGGCCAGCAGCTCGCACGCGAACTCGTCGCCCGCGGGGCAAAAGTATACGCGGGCGCAAGAAACCCGCAAGCCGTCGATATTCCGGGGGTTATTCCGCTGCAGCTCGATATCACGGATCCGAAGTCGGTCGCCGCGGCGGCGGAAACCGCGAAGGACGTGACGCTGCTCATCAATAACGCAGGCACCTCGACCGGCGGTTCCCTGCTGGAAGACGACCTGTCCAAGATGCACCTTGAATTCGATACGCACGTGTTCGGCACGCTTGCGATGGTCCGCTCGTTTGCGCCGGTCATCGAACGCAACGGCGGCGGGGCGATTCTTAATATTCTGTCCGTTTTGTCCTGGTTTACCACAGGGGGCGCCGGAGCATATACGGCAGCCAAAACGGCGGAGTGGGGCATGACGAACGTGCTGCGGCTTAATTTGGCACCGCGGAATGTTCGCGTCGCCGGTCTCCATGTCGGCTTCATGGACACCGATATGACCGCCGATATCCAAGCGCCCAAATCGAGTCCCGCCGACATCGCCAAAATCGCCGTGGACGGTCTGGAAGCGGACAGCTACGAAATCGTGGCCGACGAGGTCAGCCGCAGCGTGCTGAAGAACCTTTCCGGCGGCGTTGCGACCATATATCCGCACTTGTTCGAGACCGCCTCGGCCGTGAACTAACCGGCTCCGGTCGCGCGGATGGACGAAGGCGGGGACGCATGTTAGGCCGGCTTTCGATAGGAAGCGCGCGATCAAAAGAACTCCCGCCCAGCGGGAGTTCTTTTGATTGGATCCTTAGCTAGAAGGCGAGGCGTTAGAATAACGCTTTGTAGTTCCATAATCACAATCGAATAAGGTGTCTATAGGAGTACGACTTCGTACTCCCGCGCTCATGCGTAACTTCCTCCTCAAGCACCTTCCCCATGCTCGCATGAGAACCGCGCTCCGCCGTTGGAATCATTTTCCTCGCTAAGCGAAGCGAATAAGCAGGAATCTTGCCGAACCGCGACGAATCCCCTGTGCCGCAATTTATTCCGGCAGAAGGCGTGATCATCGTTGAGCAGACAGACGAAGTGGTTCTTAAGTATGGTGATGGCGGTGGCGCTGCTTGCCGGCTATCATCCGGGGATGTCGAACGCGGGGGGCAGCGAGGAGAGCTTCATCAGCATTGCGTACGGCGTCAAGCCGGGAGACACCCTCTACGGCATCGCGAAGCGGTTTTATTTGACCGGCGACTACGTGCGGGTGGCGAAGCTGAACGGTCTCGACCCGAAGGCGGGCTTGAAGGCCGGAACGACGGTGCGGCTGAGGAATCCGCTCGTCCTGGCGCAGTATACGGTCCAGCCCGGCGATACGCTGTTCGCGATTACGAACAAGTATTATAACCGAAATCAATATCTGAACGCGCTCATGACGTACAACGGCATTACGGACCCGAACACGGGGCTGAAACTAGGCATGGCGCTGCGCGTTCCGCTGCCTTCGGGCGAGGGACGGCATAAAGTCGCGAGGGGCGACACGCTGTATAGTCTCGCTTCCCGCTACTTCAAGGCGTCGGATTACCGGCAGGCGATCGCCCAGGCCAACGGGCTGCCGGCCGACGGCGCGGTCAAGGCGGGTCAGGCGCTCCGCATTCCCAACCCGTACGATTACAAAGCCGCGGGCAGCCCGGCCGTCGCGGCGCCGGCGGCGGGAACGCCGTCCGCGAAGGTCTACGCGATCGAGATCGACGTGACGCGCAACAAGCTGTACGTGCTCGCCGGCGGCAAGGTCGAGCGAAGCTTCGCGATCGCGAGCGGACGCGACGGTCTGACGCCGATCGGCAGCTATGAGATCATTACGAAGATCAAGAACCCGTGGTACTCGGCCAAAGGCATCCCCGGCGGCGATCCGAAGAACCCGCTCGGCAGCCGCTGGCTTGGGCTCGACGTGCCGAATACGCAGGGCACGACGTACGGCATCCACGGCACGAACGCCCCGGCGTCGATCGGCACGAACGCCAGCGCCGGGTGCATCCGGATGCATAACGAAGACGTCGAATGGCTGTTCGACCGGATCCCGACGGGGACGAAGGTCAAGCTGCACGCGTGAAAGGATATTCGGAACGGCTTCGGCCTTCCTGACGAACGGAACCGCAGCGGCTTGCTGCGGTTTTTTTGATGCGTTTAGAGGCAGGGGGCTAGTATACGGGGACGTGCGGGGCGCGAGCGATCGCGTCCTTTTTGCGCGCGGAGATCATGGGGTCACGCATCGCGTCGCTCGCAGCATCGCTTATCGTGTCATTCATAGAGTCATTTATAGATTCATTCATAGAGCCGCCCATAGAGCCGCTCACAGGACAGGACCAAAAACAGGGCCGAAAACAGTCTTCGTTTATTCCAATATTGGATATTTGTCCCTGAGACTTTCGGCGCCGATTCGCATGGAGACGCGAGTCCGTGCCAGCCGGCAGCTTGCCGCTTCGTGACTTACCTTTGAGCGATTCCGCTCAATATTTACAATTCCTAAACACGACTAAACCGTAAAGTTTAGTCGAATTGCCTAGGACTATTTGCGGACCGCAGGGATCCGCCATCCCGTCGCGCTGAACCGTTTACATCCCTAGTCGGCGGAGGGTAGAGCGGTTTCAAGGGGGCGGCAGGGCAAAGAGGGACTTGAAACCCAAGCGTCCGCTTCGGCTTACAAATATAAGAAAATGCTTCCTATGGCCCGGATCGCACAAGAAAAAGTTATCAAATGCCTGCGGCAAAACCGAGCCTCGCCTTTACGAAGGATTTAACCGCCGTTAACGCGCTAACAATTGAAGCCCCCTCTCATCCGGCTTATAGTAATGCAGGGTTTATTAGATTTATAGGAGGGAATGCAGGAGTGAAGAAAGGGTTCAGGCTGACAAATCGCATGCTCGCCATCGTGCTGATCTGGACGTCGGTTTTTGCCGCTGCGGGTTATTCCGCGGTGCGGCATGCCAACGCGCGGACGGCGGCGGTGAACGTGTTCGCGGCGGAAGGCGTGACGGCTGCCGCGAACGGGTACGTGTCGGAGGAGTTCGCGCCGGCCAATGCGATTGACGGAAATATGAACGGCGGCAAATGGGTCACCGAAGGCGACGACAGTCTGCCGACGGCGGAACGTCCGTACTGGCTCGAAGTCGATGCCGGCGCGGAGGTGACCGTGCAGCAATTCGTGCTTGCGCATGCCGGCTCCGGCGGCGAACAAGCGGCATACAACACGAAGGATTTCACGATCGAGACGAGCAGCGACGACGTGAACTGGACGCCGGCCGTCACCGTGACCGGCAATACGGAAGGCACGACGACCCACGATCTGGAGACGCCGGTGAAGGCGAGATACTTCAAGCTCGCCATCACGAATCCGGGCATCGCGGATCCCGCGACGGGCAACTACGCGGCGCATATCTACGAGTTCGAGGCCATGGGCTTCCGCGCCGATCAGGACGCGCAGCAGCCGGACGCGGCCGCGCCGGAAGCAGGCGAAGGAACGGCTCAAGGCGCTGCGGGCAGCGTCCACGGCTTGCTCGCCGATTTCTATGCGGGCACGGGCGCGGCCAATAATTTCGCGTTCGGGGATTACAAGGCGACCACGGTCGACCCGCTCCTCAACTTCACGGACCTGAATCCCATCCTGACCGGCTTCACGGGCGGAGAGGACAACGCGAACATTCGTTGGACCGGCCAGATCGCGGCGCCGGCAACCGACGATTACACCTTCTATATGCAAGGCGACAACGGCTTCAACCTGTGGATCGACGACAAGCCCGTCATCGAGCACTGGGTGAACGATTGGGATAAAGAGATCACGAGCGCGCCGGTCCATCTGGAAGCCGGCCGCAAGTACAGCTTCAAGATCGAATACTTCGAGGATTTCGGCGGCTCCAACCTGTACCTGCGCTGGTCGACGCCGACGCTGGCGAAGGATTTCGTGCCGAGCAACGCATACTACCTGCCGGCCGATTACACGGGCGCCGTCGCAAGCGCCGCGTCGGCGGACGGCAAGAACGTGACGGTAACGCTGGTATCCGAGCTCGGCCAGCTGCCGGCGGATCTGAACGCGCACCTGACGCTGACGGCCGACGGAGCGCCGGTCGCCGTGCAAAGCGTCTCGCCGGCGGACGCATCCAGCGTCACGCTGAAACCGCCGAAAGCCATTCTGCCGGGTCAGCGCCTCGCGCTGGCTTACGACGGGCTCGGCGGCTTGAAATACGCGGACGGTACGCCTGTCGCGGCGTTCAAGTTTACGCCGTCCAACCTCTCCGAGGTCGTCAACTACTCGCCGATCGCGATCGCGATGTCGATCTACGGCAGCGCGAAGACGAACCGGTCGTACGCCTGGTATACCCGCTACGATCGGCCGGAGAACGCGCCGGCGAACGCGAAGGACAGCATCGTCGAGATCGTGCCGGCGGGCGAGGACTTCGGCTCGGCGAACGCGAAGCGTTTCGTCGGCAAGCCGGAAGACACGCGCGTGCTCACCAATCTTCAGATCACGAGCGGCACGACGGGCTCGTTCATCTCCCATAAAGTGGTGGCCGAAGGGCTGACGCCGGGAACGGCGTACAAGTACCGCGTCGGCGCGGACGACAACTGGAGTCAGACGGGCACGTTCACGACCGAAGGCAACGACGAGAAGAATTATAACTTCCTGTACATGACCGACTCGCAGGGCTCCAACTCCCAGGACTACAGCGTCTGGGCGAACACGATGTCCCAAGCGCTGAAGCATGTCACGGATCCGCGGTTCCTCGTCATGACAGGCGACCAGGTCGACGCGGGCGCGCTGGAATCCCAATGGCTGGACTACTTCGGGCAGCCGCAGGACATGCTCATGAACCTGCCGATTCAAGCGGCGGTCGGCAACCACGAAGGACCGTACAACGACAACTATTACTACCATTTCAACTATCCGAACGACTCCATCCCGGATCCGCTGCCGCCGGGCAGCGTGTACGCGTTCGACTACGGCGACGCGCACATCATGATTCTGAACACGATGGATATCGGTTGGGATAAGCGGCAATCCGATTCGTTCGACAAAGAAGTCGAGTGGCTGAAGCACGAAGTGGCGAAGACGGACAAGAAGTGGAAGATCGTCGCGTTCCATAAGGCGATTTACTCCGTCGGCAACCACGCGATCGACAATGATATCTTGGCGCTTCGAGAAAAGATGTACCCGATCTTCGACGATCTGGGCATCGACGTCGTGCTGCAGGGGCATGACCATACATTCATGCGCTCGTTCCAAATGTACGATAACAAGCCGATCAAGGACGTGACGAAGGACAACGAAGGCCGCGTCGTGAATCCGGGCGGCACGCTGTACATGATCAACAACTCGGCAGCCACGAAGTTCTACGACATCAAGGATGGCGTTAACCAATTCTATGCGAATGTCTTTGAACAGCCGAAGGTCGCCATTTATTCCGGCGTCAGCATGACGGAGAACAGCTTCAAGATCGATTCGTACAAATCCGGCCAGGAAACGCCGTTCGATACGTACGCGATCTTCCGGGACGACGCGAAGCCGGCTTCTGTCGAGAACTTGACCGCGGTCAAGTCGGACAACGGCAAGCGGACGATCGCCTGGAAGAAGCCGAAGAACGACGATGCGGCTAACCCGGTACGCGAATTCCGTCTTTACGAAGCCGCAGACAGGCTCGGCGCGAACTGGAGCGTTACGATTCCGGTCGTAACCGGTCAAGAAGACTATCAATACGTCGTCGACGCGTCCGATCCGGACCAAACGCTCGAATTCGTCGTGAAGGCCGTCAACAAGCGCAACAACTCCGATGCGAGCGTGGCGGCGAGCGCCGGCGACCAGCCGGCCGCGCCGACGATTCCGGTCGTCGACGACGCGCACAACACGTTCGGCTGGACGAACGCGCCGAAGTATTCGGAACCGGCGGATTACGAATTCAGCGCGGACAACGGCGCAACGTGGAAGCCGGTCACGGCGAATCCGCAGCCGGTCGGCGACGCCGACTATGCGGCAGGCGCCGTACAGGTGCGCGTGGCGGCCGACGCGGCGCGCGGCATCTCCGCGGGCGCGCCGCTCGTCTCGCCGAAGGCGTTCACGAAGAACGACGTGCGGGATACGTTCCTGCTCACGGGCGACATCGAGCGGGACGACGTCAAGAACAAGCTGAAGGTGTCCGTGAATGTCGAGTCGTTGACCGATTACGGCGGCGAAGCTTACCTCGTCTTCCAGCTGATCAAGGGCAACGACACAACGCCGGGACTGCTCAGCGCGGTGCCGCTCAACCAAACGAAGATGACGGTCACGCAGTACTTCGACCAAGCAGGAGCGGACGCGAAAGTGAAAGTGTTCGTCGTGAATCAATTCGATAGCGGCAAGAAGCCGCTGGATACGACGCCGGTACAGCTGGCGAAGCCGATCGTGCTCCAATAACGGCTGGAAAGAGAGGACTGCAATCGTGAAAAAGGTTTTGGCGGCCATGCTGGCGCTGTTCTTCATGCTGGCGCCTGTGTCCGGCTACGCCGCGGCTACGTTCGCGCTCGAGATGAATGCGAGCAAGCTGCAGCGCGGCGAGCAATTGATGCTTTCCGGAATGGCGGAGGGCGACGTTAACGTGAAAATCGTGGGTCCCGATAAAACGACGTTTTATCTAGACGTCATCGAATCGGCGGGCGGCAGCTTCAAGAAGACGATCACCATCCCGAAAGAAGCGGACTTCGCGCCGTACGGCGTCTACCATCTCGCGGCGAGCAACGGCGCCGCGACGCTGAGCAGGACGTTCGCCGTTACGGACGAGAATGGCAATTATCCGCCTGAGCAGTCGGAAGGAGGCGGTAACGGTATCGGCATCGCTCCGCCGTCGAACGCGATTCCGGCCGACGCCGGCACGGCGACGGGCAGCGACATCCAGCCCGACAAAGCGCCGAACGGCACGTACATCGTCGGCGGCGATACGTTTACGTCCGCGGCCGGCCAAGCCGGCGGCGCCGTAACGATCAAGCTGCCGGATTCGTCCGGCACGTCCGGCAACGCGCTGGAGTTCCCGGCGCAAGCGCTGGAAACGCTCAAAAGCAAAAACAAGGACCTCGTCATCGCCTCCGACAACGGCACGGTCCGCATTCCGGCGGAAGCGATCGCGGCGGGCAATGCCGGCCAGGAGACGAACATCCGCATCGTGCTGAACACGGCGCTGACGGACGACGCGAAGAACGCCATCGCGGGTTCGATCGGTTCGAACGCGGACTATCATGGCATCGGCGCCGTGATTACGGTCACCATCCAGCTCGTATCGGGCGGCACGGCGACCGAGATTCACGACCTGGGCAAGCCGGTGACGGTCCGGCTGAAGCTGACGAACGAACAGGCGAAGCTGATCGCGGCGAATCTGGCCGGCGTGTATTACGTGAACGGCAGTCAATTGGAGTACGTCGGCGGCAAGGCGGAGAACGGTACGTTCACGTTCCCGGCGAATCACTTCTCGACGTACGCGATTCTGGAATACGGCAAGTCCTTCGTCGACATGAAGGGCCACTGGGCGGAGCAGGCCGTGAAATCGCTGGCCGCGAAGCATATCGTCACCGGCGTGGACGAGCAGCATTACGTGCCGGGACGCGGCATCACGCGGGCCGAGTTCGCGACGATGCTCATGCGGAGCGTCGCGTGGAACGGCAAAGCGGACGTGCCTGCGGGCGCCAATCCGTTCAACGACGTACCGGCCGGCCAATATTACGCCGGCGCCGTGACGCAAGCGGCCTCGCTCGGCATCGTGACGGGCTACCAAGGCGCGTTCCGTCCGAACGACGGCATTACCCGCGAAGAAGCGGTCGTGGCGCTCGTGCGCGCGGCGAAGTACTTCGATCTCTCCGCTCCGGGCAAGGGAGCGCCGGCTTTCGCGGATGCGAAGAGCATCTCGGCGTGGGCGGCGGCAGCCGTGAACGAAGCCTGGACCACAGGCTTGATCGAAGGCGACGGCAAGCAGTTTAATCCGAAGAAGTCCGTGACGCGCGCCGAAGTGGCCGTCATGATCGGCCGGCTGCTGCCTGCCGGTTCCCTGTAAGACGAACGAAGGAGGACCGAAATTCAATGTGGAAGAAGTTTCTGGCGGTTGCCATGACGGCCATGTTCGTCTATAACCTGCTGCTGCCCGTTACGTCGGAAGTCGTGTCCGCGGCCGCCTCGGCGGACCCGGGCACGGCGACGCGGAACGTGGCGATCGGCGCGACGGCGACGGCGTCCGGCCAATGCAACGCGAACGAGAACCCGGCGAACGCCGTGGACGGCAAGAACGACACCAAATGGTGCGACAATACGTCCGCGGCGAACAAATGGCTGCAGCTCGACCTGGGCAAGGTCTACAGCATCAACGAATGGGCCGTGCAGAACGCGGCCATCAGCGAGGGGAACAACGCTCCGTTCTGGAATACGAAGGATTTCCGCCTTCAGAAGAGCGACGACGGCCAGAACTGGACCGACGTCGACGTCGTGAAGAGCAACGTGCAGACGATCGTCGACCGGTTCGTGTCGCCGTTCGAAGCGCGTTACGTCCGTCTCGCGATCGACAAAGCCGCGTACGACGGCAATGTGGCGCGCATCTATGAATTCGAGATTTACGGCGTCGACGCCGGCCAAACGCCGGCCTCCCCGCCAACGAATCTCGCGCCGATCGACTACGTCGATCCGTTCATCAACACGATGGGGGATAACGGCCAGACGAACCCGGGCCCGACGACGCCGTTCGGCCTCGTTTCCCTCGGTCCGGACAGCGACGGCGGAGCGTTCAGCGGTTACTACTACCAAGATAAAAGCTTGAAGGGCTTCTCGCACCTGCGCTTCAGCGGCGTAGGCTGCAGCGGCGGCGGCGGCAACATCCTCATGATGCCGGAGGTTCGCGATTTCACGAAGAACGTCGCGGATTACAAGCAGAAGTACGACAAGAGCAGCGAGACGGCATCCGCCGGCTTCTACGGCGTGACGCTCGCGTCCGGCGTCGGCGTGCAGCTGACGAGCTCGGACAACGTGGGCTTCCACAAGTACACGTTCCCGGCATCGGCGGCGACGGGCTCCGTCCTGGTCGACCTCTCCAACTCGTACGCGGGCATGGTGGACGCCAACCTGAAAGTGGTCGGCAGCAACGAGATCACGGGGATGATCCAGTCCAAGAACGTTTGCGGACACGGCTACTACACGATCTACTACTCCATCAAATTCGATCACGATTTCGCGTCGTATAAGACGTGGCAGGACAATGCGGTCGGCGACGGCGTGGCCGAGCGTACCGGCTTCAACAGCGGCGCATGGATGAACTTCGACACGTCGGGCAGCAAGACGATCCAAGCGAAGGTCGGCCTGTCGACGATCAGCGTGGCGCAGGCGCAAGCCGAGCGCGGCGAATACGCGGACTGGGATTTCGACGCGCGTCATCAGGAAGCCCGCGACGCATGGGGCAGCGTCCTGAACAAGGTCGAGATCACGGATGCCGACGAACAGAACAAGCGCGTGTTCTACACGCAAATGTACCACGCGTACCAAAGCCCGAAAAACGTCACGAGCTCCGCGGGCACGTTCAAGGCGGGACTCGACGAGAAGACGATTCGCCAAGCCTCCGAGCTGGGCGACGATTTCCAATATTACAACGGCTGGACGACCTGGGACGACTTCCGCAAATACGCGATGTTCTCCCTCCTCGAGCCGCAGCGCTACAACAACATGGTGAAATCGCTGGTGGATCTGTACGGCACCCGCGGCACGTACATGCAGTGGGGCGACGGCTACTGGCCGAGCCCGACGGTCCGGAACGAATTCAACGGCGCCGTCATTCTCGACGCGTACGCGAAAGGCTTCCAGGACTTCGACGTCTACAAGGCGCTGAAGGGCATGGCCGTCGACGCGGACAACTTCTCCATCAGCGACGGCGACATTTCCGGCAAGCTGGAGAAATACAACAGCGCGTCGTTCCCGATGAAGCTGGCGGCTTTGATCGGGGACCAAGCGACGTACGAGAAATACAAGACGATGGCGCTGTCGTACAAGAACCTGTGGAACGCGGCGCAAGTCGACGAGAAAGGCAAACCGACCGGTTTCTTCACGCCGAACGGCAAGCCGGTCGGCGCGGGCGACATCCTGGCCGTCGACCGTTACGCCTACCAGGGCAACCTGTGGCAGTACCGCTGGTCGGTACCGCAGGACGTCAACGGCATGGCCGAGCTGATGGGCGGCAATAAAGCCACGGCGGAGCAATTGCTGCATTTCTTCGACATCGACGAGTACATGGCGATCAACGAAGAGGATATCCAGGTGCCGTATTTGTTCGATTACCTGGGGTATCCGTATCTGACGCAATACTTCGCGCGCCAATTCACGACGGAAGTCGTGACGCAGAAATATCACAACCACGGCGCATACGCCTACCCGATGAAGTCCCGCGTTTACCGCGACGACCCGGAAGGCTACTTGTTGTCCATGGACGACGACGCCGGCGGCATGGGCTCTTGGTACCTGTACAGCGCCCTCGGCCTCTTCCCGGGCAATCCGGGCGAATCGGACTTCCTGATCGGCTCGCCGATCTTCTCGGAAGTCAAGCTGCATCTGGGCAGCGGCAAGACGCTGACGATCAAGGCGGACGACGTGTCCAGCCAAAACCGCTTCATCCAATCCGCGGAGCTGAACGGCCGCAACTTCGATCAGGCGTGGATCAAGTACGACGACATCCTGGCCGGCGGCACGCTGGAATTCCGCATGGGCAGCGAGCCGAACACGAAGTGGGGCGCGAAAGCGAGCGCGCAGCCGCCGACGATCGATTACACGGCCGACATCGACAACAAGTTCGGTCACGAGCCGCTGATCGCGGAGAAATCGACGTGGAGCTACCTCGATAAGGGCCGCTACGCCGGCGAAGGCTGGACGACGGCCGGCTTCGACGACAGCGCGTGGGCTACCGGGCCGGCGATGCTCGGGTACGACAGCTACGGCAAACCGGCGACGAAGGTAAGCTACGGCCCGAACGCCAACAACAAGTACCCGACGACGTACTTCCGCAAGACGTTCAACGTTAAGGATCCGAGCGGCATTCTCGAGCTGGATGCCAGCCTGATCCGCGACGACGGCGCGATCGTGTACTTGAACGGACATGAGGTCATCCGGACCAACATGCCTGCGGGCGCCGTCGGGTACGACACCTACGCGAACGCGACCGTCGCCGACGAGCGCAGCCGCAACAGCTATGTCATCGATCCGAAATACTTGGTGGACGGCAAGAACGTGCTGACCGCCGAGGTGCACCAAGTCAACGGCACGAGCTCGGACATCGCGTTCGAATTCAGCCTCGAAGCGGTCCGGAAGCTGACGACGCCGGCAGCGCCGACGAATTCCGCGGTGGACGACACGATGAACACGATCGGCTGGACGCCGGTGACGGGCATCGCGGACGCCAAGGAATATCAATTCAGCACGGACGGCGGCAAGACGTGGAGAACGGCTTCCGCCAATCCGCAAACGGTCGGCCCGCTGAATTACGCGGTTGGCGCCGTGCAAGTACGGGTCGGCGCAAACGCGGAGGATAACCGCTCGGCCGGTCCTGCGCTCAAGGCGGACAAGGCCTATACGTCCGACGTGAAGTGGGACGTGTACGACTTGAAAGCCGACGTGAAACGCGAAGGCAACATGCAAGTGCACGTAACCGGCTCGCTGAAAGGCGAATACGCGGATTCCGCGGTCGTCGTGTTCCAGCTGATGAACGGCGCGACGAATACCAGCGCATGGCTGTCCACCGCCGTGCCGGTGAAGCAGGGCAATTTCGACATTTCGGAAATCTATAACGTCAATGCTTCGAAATTCGCAATCAACGTATATCTCGTCAGCGACTTCAACGGCGATATCTACGATTCGCCGCTGTGGCTGGCGGAGCCGATCGCGAACCAGCCGGAGCCGGGCAAGCTGCCCGATCCGGAAGGACCGTCGCCGGTCGACGATCCGATTCCGGATCCGCTGCCGGTACCGGACCCGGACGCGCCGGACGAACCGGAACAGCCGGAAGACGGCACGCTGAAGGTCGAGTTCGAGGAGCGAGCGCAATGGACGGAGGTCCAGCATCCGAACGGCGGCGGCGGCTTGCAGACGGAAGGCAAGACCGGCGGCGGCACCGTCGTCGCGCATACGTTCGACGGCGCATGGCTCGCTTATAACGTTAACTTCGGCGAGACGGGCTACAATCAAGTGACCGTCGATTACGACGCGCCGACGAACAAGGTGCCTGCGGGCAGCAAGCTGGAGTTCCATCTGGATAGCGCGGACGGCGAGCTGATCGGCACCGTGAACTTGGATGACAAGCTTGCGGATTGGGGCTCGTACCTCGATACGACGGCGAAGCTGAACCGGACGGTGACCGGCCTGCAGAAGCTTTATGTCGTGATGAAGGCGGGTCAACCTACGAATGGACTGCCGTATATCGGCAATTTCGACTGGTTCAAATTCGGCTACGAGAAGACCAGAGCCGACTTCGCCAAGCTGGAGCTCGAGACGTACGACGCGTGGTCGACGGACCTGAATCCGGCCAACAGCGACCCGCTGAAGACGGAGAACGGCAAGAGCGGGCAGCAGGTCGCCAATACGTTCAACGACGCGTGGCTGGCGTATAAGCGCATGGATTTCGGTACCGAGGGCGTGAATCGAATCGCGGTCGAGTACACAAGCAATTCCACGAATTGCTTCGTCAACTCGGCGGTCGAGGTTCGCCTCGGCGGCATCAACGGCACGCTCGTGGGCACGGTTGCCGTGCCGCCGACCGCGGGCGCTTGGGGCACGTACGCCACGGTGACCGCCGATCTGACGCAAACCGTCAAAGGCATGCAGGATCTGTATCTGGTCCTGAAAGGCAGCGCGGGCGAGAACGAGACCGGCAAGAAATACGTCGGCAACTTCGACAATGCGAGCTTCTCCTTGAAGGCGTCCGAGACCGATCCGGGCGACCAACCGGATGCCGACAGCCTGAAGCTGGGCTTTGAACAGAAGGCCGATTGGACGGACGCGCTGCATCCAAACGGTACCCCGCTGAAGATAGAGAACAACAACGGCGGCCAAACGGTCGGCAATACGTTTAACGGCGCGTGGCTTCATTACCGGAACGTCAACTTCGGCGCGACGGGCAAGAACAAGGTCTCCGTCGTGTATGATGCGCCGAGCGGCCGGGTGCCGGCGGACGCCAAGATCGAGCTTCGTCTCGGCGGTTACAGCGAGCAGAACGAACTGGTCGGAACCGTGATGTTGCCGAACACGGGCACAGGCTGGGGGACGTACCAGCCAGCCGTTGCGAACTTGACGAAGAAAGTAACGGGCAAGCAAGATCTTTATATGGTGCTGAAAGGTACGACGGACAGCGATCATCCGTATATCGGCAACCTCGACAGCTTCACGCTTAGCTACGAGCGAAGCGATTATGCCAAGCTGGAACTGGAGTCGTACGACGCATGGTCCGGTACGCCGCTCAAAACCGAAGGCGGCAAGAGCGGTCTGCAGGTGGCAGGTACGACCAACGGCGCATGGCTGGCGTACCGTCAAATGAATTTCGGCACGCAGGGCGTGAACCAGATTGCCATCGAGTACTCGGGCAATACCAATCGGGTTGCTGCCAATGCTTCGGTCGAGGTTCGTCTCGGCAGCCCGACCGGTACGCAGATCGGCACGGTGGCCACGCCTCCGACCGTCCCTTCATGGGGCACGTACGTGACGGCGACGGCTAGTCTGACGCAGAAGGTAACGGGTATTCAGGACGTCTATCTCGTGCTGACAGGTGCGACGGACGGCAATCATCCTTACATCGGCAACTTCGATAACGCAAGCTTCGCTTTTATTGCGCAGTGAGAGTAGGACGTGTTGGTTTCATTCGAGTACCGGTCCGGCTGTCAGCCGGACGTTCGGAGCCACGGGCACAACACGATGACGTGATCGGCAAGCAGACGATCTGCATCGTGTTCAAGGGTTCGACGACGAGCGGCTTGCTGTACGTCGGCAATTTCGATAAAATGAACCTTACCAGAACAGCTTAATAGCAGGCCCACGAGGGCAGCCCCTAAGTCGGATCCGGCTTAGGGGCTTCTTTTCATGGTCCCGGCGGAGGCGTTTTGGAAGTCTAGCGGCGAAGGGCTATAATGAGATGGCGACCGACGTCGCGACGCTTGGAAGGGAGGGAGCGGCCCATGCAGCCGATCAACGAAGCGGTCATCCAACAGCGGATCGACCGGTTGAAGGACCAGGAGTTATACCTACATTTAGAAATGACGACGGGGGCGTACGCCGCGCATCTGGACAGCACGAAGCATCCGGCGGCGACGTTCGTCACCAATGCCGTCGTCCGTTATACGCACGGGGCGATCTCCGGGGGCGGCCCGTACCGGGTCGGCCTGAAGATGCCTCACGGTTGGGTCTATTCCGAGGGGCTGACGCATTACGACGAGACCGACGCGGAGCGGCTCATTCTGGCGGGCCACGATAGCCAAGGCAAGCTGGTTGTCGCCCTGCACTTGAGCCGGGAGCCGTTCTGATGGGGAAGGAGAGGAGCAACGAGATGGAACGCCGCATTCTGGTCGTGCTGCCGCATCCCGACGACGAAGCCTTCGGCTTCTCGGGGACGCTGGCGAAACATATCGAAGAAGGCACGCCGGTGACGTACGCCTGCCTGACGCTCGGGGAGATGGGCCGCAACATGGGCGTCCCGCCGTTCACGAACCGGGTCGGCCTGCCGCTCATCCGCAAGGCGGAGCTGGAGGAATCCTGCGCCGCGATCGGCATCACGGATCTGCGCCTGCTCGGCTTCCACGATAAAACGGTGGAGTTCGAAGAGGCGGCGCTGATCGACGGTCGCATCGCGGCGCTGTTGGACGAGGTCAAGCCGTCGCTCGTGTACACGTTTTATCCCGGCTACGCCGTGCATCCCGACCATGACGCCACCGGCGCCGCCGTCGTCCGGGCCGTCGCGAAGCTGCCCGAGGGGGAGCGTCCGAAGGTGCTCTGCAGCGCGTTCGCGCGCGACCACGAGCAGAACATCGGCCGCGCGGACGTCGTGAACGACGTCCGCGGCACGCTGAAGCAGAAGGTGGCCGCCATTACGGCGCACCGCTCTCAGTTCCAAGCGGCGGAGCTGCTCGGCAAAAACGCGCTATCGGACAAGGAGCTGCAGCAGCGGTTCGGCACGGAACGGTTCTGGACGTACCGGTTCCGCTAAGCGCCGTTGTTACCGCGCAAGAAGGGTTCGCCTCGTTGAGAGGCGGACCCTTTTTTGCGTTGCGCATTCGGGCCGGCAGGTAGATGCGCGCCCGGGCGGCACTTGCGATTAAAGCGGAATGCGTCCAACCTCCGGTTGTACACGCAAACCAATCCGCTTTTGCCGCGGAATGCTGCATGTCCAACCTCCGGTTGTCCACGCAAACCAATCCGCTTTTCTGGAAGGTTTTGGGGGAACGGCGGCGAATATCGTTACTAGCCTGCGCTTTCGCCGCGCCGCGTCGCGAGCGCAGCCGCACCTATTCCACGCCCTTGAAGGAGGAACTGGCATGACCGCGAAAATCGCATTTATCGGCGCCGGCAGCTTGGTGTTTACGAAAAATTTGGTGCGCGACCTGCTGACCTTCCCCGCGTTTCAAGACAGCACGATTGCTCTGATGGACGTCAATCCGGACCGGCTCGCGTTCGCGCAGGCCGCGGTGGAGCGCATCATCGCCGCCGGCGGCTACGGCGACGTCGCCGTCGAGGCGACGACGGACCGCGAAGCGGCGCTCCGCGGCGCGGACGGCGTCGTGATCACGATTCTCGTCGGCGATCTGGACGTGTACCGGCACGACGTGGAAATCCCGAAGAAATACGGCGTCGACATCAACATCGGCGACACGCGCGGACCGGCGGGCATATTCCGCTTCCTGCGCACGCTGCCGGCGATGCTGGACATTTGCCGCGACGTCGAACGCATCTGTCCGAACGCGATCGTCCTGAACTACACCAACCCGATGGCGATGCTTTGCCGCGCGCTGCAGGGCGAGACGAAGGTGCAGGTGACGGGGCTGTGCCACAGCGTGCAGGGGACGGCGGCCATGCTGGCCGGCTGGATCGGCGCGCCGATGGAGGAAGTGACGTATACGTGCGCCGGCATCAACCACCAGGCGTTTTACCTCGACTTCAAGTGGAACGGGGAGGATGCCTATCCGCTCATCCGGGACGCGGTGGCGAACCAACCCGCCGTCTACAACGAAGAGATCGTCCGCAACGAGATGTTCCTGCACCTGGACTACTACGTGACGGAGTCGAGCGGCCATAATTCGGAGTACAACGCGTGGTTTCGCAAGCGGCCGGAGCTCATCGAGCAATACTGTCTCCACGGGACGGGCTGGAATCCGGGCGAGTACGGCCTCATCGTCAAGTACGGCGAGAAGATGAAGAACCAGTGGCAGCAGCAGATGGAGCAGTGGCGGGACGCGCCGATCGACCTCGCGCGCGGCGAGGAATACGCGGCGTATATTTTCAACGCGGCGTTCGGCGACGGCACGCTGTTCAAGTTCAACGGCAACGTGCGGAATTTCGGCCTGATCGACAACCTGCCGGAAGGGGCGTGCGTCGAGGTGCCGGTGCTGGCGTCGCGCCGCGGCCTCGAGCCGATCCATGTCGGCAAGCTCCCCGACCATCTGGCGATTCTCGTGAACACGAGCGCGCGCTGCGAAGAGCTGGCGGTCGAAGGCGCGCTGACGGGCGACCGGCGGAAAATCTTCCAGGCGGTCGCGTTCGATCCGCTGACCTCCGCCGTCTGCAGCCTGGACGAGATCCGGCGCATGGTGGACGAGCTGTTCGAAGCGAACCGCGGCTGGCTGCCGCAGTTCGAAGGCTACGGGCGCCAAGAAGCGCAAGCGGCGGGACCGCGGACGGGCGCCTAACGGCGGCCCGGGAAAGGAACGGCCATGGCAGACAACGGAACGGCCCCGGCTGCCGTCGACGCCTACCTCGACGCCTGTCCCGCCGAGGTTCGGACGGAGCTGCGGCGGCTGCGGGCGCTCATCCGCGAGGCGGCGCCCGGCGCGCAGGAGAAGATCAGCTACGGGATGCCGGCCTTCGAGCAGCACGGCATCCTGGTGTATTACGCGGCCAACAAGCAGCATATCGGCTTCTATCCGACCGCGAACGGCATCGCGGCGTTCAAGGACGAGCTGGCCGCGTACAAGAGCTCGAAGGGCGCCGTGCAGTTCCCGTTCGGCGAGCCGCTGCCCGCGGAGCTGATCCGCCGGATCGTCGCGCACCGGATCGCGGAGAACGAAGCGAAGGCGGGCGCCAAGAAGGCGAAGAAGCGGTAACGCGCGCGGCGCGCCGATCGTCGGGGAGCGCAGGCGGACGGCGGCAGCGCGAAGAAGCCGGGGCGGCGATGCCCCGGCTTCTTCGCGCGCAAACGCTTACCGCACGCGGCAGCCGCGTTTTCGGTGCTTTACGGACTCGGCGCCCGCCGCCATTCGTGCTACAATAAGCCTGATTTCAAAAAAATAACCGGTAAAGGATCCTGTGCGATGATTAAAATCAACAAGCCGCAAGCGGAAGCCGAGCTCCGGCGGTTCGTCGGGACGGAGGCGTACGTGCACAGCGAAGCGACGTCCTTCGTGTTCGTCCGCAACTTCAAGGTCAAGGTGACCCACGCCTACCTCGCGGGCGAGGCGCCGTCCTTCCGCGCCGCGCTCCGGTTCGACGGGCACGGCTGGCTGCGCATGGAAGCGCTCACGCATTTCGAAACCGACGAATACGGCCGCCTGCTGCTGGCCGGCTACGACGACAGGGGACGCATGCATACCGCGCTCCACCTTGGAAAGGAGCCGTTTCCGGAATGAACACGCAAGCACATGAGACGCGCAGGCTGCTGGCGGTATTCGCCCATCCCGACGACGAGACGTTCATTTGCGGCGGCACGCTCGCCAAGTACGCGAGCGAAGGCGTCGAGATCACGCTGGTCAGCGCGACGAAGGGCGATATGGGCCGCCGGATGGGCAATCCGCCGTATCTGAACCGGGAAACGATGGCCGCCGCCCGCGAGCAGGAGCTGCGCGAAGCATGCGACTGCCTCGGCATCGGCGAACTCATCTTCTTCGGCATCCGCGACAAGACGGTGGAGTTCGAGGACGAGGAATCGCTGACGGGGCGCATCGAGGCGCTGATCCGCGAGATCGGGCCGGACGTCGTGCTGACGTTCCACGAGCGGTACGGCGGCCATCCGGACCATTGCGCGATCGGCAAAGCGGCGACCGCCGCGTTTCGCCGCTCCGCAAGCAAGGGCGCGCTCTATTTCATTACGTTCGGCGACGCGATGGAGCATCCGAAGCGCTACGGCTATACCCGCAAGGACGTCATCAAGGTCGACGTCGGCGCCCATCTGGAGGCGAAGCTCGCCGCGTTCCGCGCGCACCGCTGCCAGACGGAGATCGACGAGTGGGTATGGCTGGCCGACGACGAGGCGCTGTCCCGGTTCGGCGATTACGAGTATTTCCTGAAAGGCGACCCGGACGCGCCGCAGCGGGCCGGCGACGATTTGTTCTAGCAGGCTGGCGCGCGACGGGCGACGGTCTGCATGAGCGTGCGGAGCATGGGGCCGCGGACGGAAGCGTTGCAGGAACGCGCATGGCCGCAACCGGAATAGCCCGGGCAATGTTGCCCGGGCTATTCTTGCGCAACGGCCGTGTTGCGTTCCGCGCGCCTTCCGCCCCTCGCGCCTTAACCGGGCATGGACTCGCCCAGCGCGGCGGCGGCGAGGTTCGCGACGACGGCGTTGTCCATCGGCGGGTTATGCAGGCCGGCGCGCACGTCGCGGTAATAGCGCTCGAGCGGATGGCTGCGCGACAGGCTCGCGCCGCCCACGATGCGCATCGCGAGGTCGACGATCCGCAGCGCGTTGTTGGTCACGGCGTATTTCGCCAGGCCGAGCTCCGGCTTGAGCGACGTCCGGCCCTCCGGCTCGCGGTCCCAGCGGTCCGCCGCCTCGTAGAGCAGCGCGCGCGCCGAGCGGAGCGCGATCTCCATCTCGCCGATCTGCTGCTGCACCGGCGGCAGGGCGGCGATCGGCTTATCCATCGTGTTCGGGCGGTACGTGCGCGCGAAGTTCAGCGCGAAGTCCCGGGCGGCGAACGCGATCCCCATGTAGCAGGCCGGGATGTGCAGCATCCAGCCGGCCCCGTCGTCCGTGCCCTTGCCCGTCAGCCGGCACTCCGGCGCGGCGTAGGCGCCGTCCAGCACCACGTCGTGGCTGCCGGTCGCCCGCATGCCGAGCGTATCCCACGTCTCCACGATCGTCACCCCGTCGCCCCGGCGGACGAGAAATTCGCCCGTGGCGTCTTCGTCCGGGATATACGCGGTGACGACGAACCGGTCGAGAATCGGCGACAGCGTGCTGAACGTCTTGCGGCCGGTGATCCGCCAGCCGCCGCCCTCGGCGGGCACGGCGGCCGTCTCCGGCCGTCCGCCGCGGCTCGGGCTGCCCGTCGCCGCTTCACTCGCGAACGTGTTGATCATCGCGCCGTCCGCGACGATGTCCCGGCACAGCCCGGCGAAGGCCGCGTCCGGCCATTTGCGGGTCGTCCGCAGATGCAGCAGCTGGCCGACGTGCCAGCCGACGGCGAGCGCGGTCGAGCCGTCCCCGTACGCCAGCCGCTCCTGCAGCAGGACGAGCTCGCGCAGCGATGCTTCTTCCCCGCCGTACTCCTTCGGCACGGTGATGCTTAAGTACCCCGCTTCCCGCAGGTCCGCGAAGTTGTCGAACGGAAACGACCCTTCCCGGTCGTGGCGCTCCGCCCGTTCCGCGAAGCGCGCGGCCAGCGCCTCGATTTTCCGGACCCGGGCTTCTTCCTTCTCGTTGCGAATATAGCGATCGATATAACGGCTCATCCGTGGCTCACTCCTTTACATCTCGTATTATACCAAGCGGCGCGCGAAAGGGGAGGGCGAAACGGCGTTTTGTCCGATTTCTTCCTGCTAGGGCGCTTGGCGCGAAGGGTCAGGCGCATTGGCGCTCCGGCTCGGGCGAATTGGCGCGCAGGCACTGGTGCACGGGTTAAGGCGCATTGCAGCGCCGGCTTCTTGGCGGCTCGGCACGACCGGTTCCGCGCGCGCCGGGCAGCCGGCGGGCAATTCTCCCTCTGCGTCCGCGCACGCATTCGCGCCAAACACGCGGTTTCCAACAATGGAAGCGTTGACAACCCGGCTTGGCAGGAGGCAAACTGGCAGTAGACGCCATCCTACACGATTCTACACGATTCTACACGAAGCGGAGATGCTCCCCGATGCTCAGATGGACCCGACAAGCTTGGCGCGGAATCGCGCGCCCCTTCCAGCTCAGTCTCCGGTACAAGCTCATGCTGCTCATGGTGCTCATCGCCGTGCTGCCGCTCTCGCTCGTCACGCTGTTCGCGACGAACACGACGAAGAAGTCGCTCGCGACGGAGGTCATCCGTTCGAACGAATCCCGGATGGAGTGGGCCTCGAAATATTTCGACGAGAAGTTCGACCAGCTGCAGGCGGTCTCCTACTCGCTCCTCCTCGACAACACGTTGTTTCCCAACGCCAACGGCGGCCCGGTCCAGGGCGCGGGGGCGCCGTCGTTCGTGAACCAATACACGCTCGACCGGCTGAAGTCGCTCTACAGCGCCAACAACAAGAACATCGCCCAGATCGCGCTGTACCTGAAATCCCAAGACCGGCTGTACGTCGTCGACAAGGACGCCGGCGTCTCGACCGACCAGCTGAAGACGCCGCAGGCGGACTGGGGCGAGATCGGACGGACGCACGACAGCCTGAACCTGCTCCTCAACAACGGCAAGAACACGTTCTCCATCGTGCGCAGCATGAACCGCTTCTCCGATCGCGAGGTGCTCGGCGGCGTCATGCTCGAGGTGCGGTGGAAAATGATGAACAGCGTGCTCGACATGGTCCATTCGGAGGCCAACAGCGAGGTGTTCGTGGCGGACGCGGACGGCAACGTCATGTACAATCCGTACGGCGAGCGAATCACGACCGATAAGGAGACGGTGAAGGCGGCGCTCTCCGGCCCGGACGGTCCTGGGTATGCGGAATCGAAGCGCGGCTTCCTGTTCTACCAGCCGAGCGTCTCCGGCCAGGTCTGGATCGTGAAGTTCATCCCGATCGCGTACGTCACCGAGGGCGCGTCGTCGACGCTGAACTTCAGCCTGTTCACGGCGCTGGCGTTCGCGATCGTGGCGATCGCGGCGTCGGTGCTGATCGCGTACGTGACGACGCGGCCGATCATCCGGCTGACGAAGTCGATGAAGGCCGTCGAGATCCAAAATTTCGAGGTGGACATCCGCGAGCCGCGCAGCGACGAGATCGGGACGCTGGAGCGACGGTTCAATTCCATGCTCGGCCGGATCAAGGAGCTCATCCAGACGGAGTACAAGGCGACGATCGAGAAGCGGACGGCCCAGGTGAAGGCGATGCAGGCGCAGATCAACCCGCATTTCCTGCATAATGCCCTGCAGGCGATCGGGGGCATCGCGCTGTCCCGCCACGTCCCGGAGATCAACGATCACGTCCGGGCGATCAGCGACCTGTTCCGCTACGCGATCCGGATGAAGTCCGACCTGGTCACGGTCGCCGACGAGCTCGAGCACGTCGAGAACTACCTGCACATCCAGAAGCTGCGGTTCCAGAGCATGATCGGCGTGCGGATCGAGGCGGACGAGGACTGCCTCGGCTGCCGGATTCCGAAGTTCTCGCTCCAGCCGATCGTGGAGAACTGTTTCTTCCACGGCCTGGAGGGCAAAATGGACGCCTGGACGATCGCGATCCGGGTGGAGAAGGTGCTCGACGAAATCGAAATCGACATCGCCGACAACGGCGCGGGCATTCCCGACGCGCGCCTGGCGGAGATTCGCCGCCGGCTAAGCCAGCCGGCGGACGGCCCCGAGCACGGCGACGGCATGGGCATGAGCAACGTCAACGCGCGGATCAAGCTGCTGTTCGGCGAGGAATACGGCCTGTTCGTCTCGAGCGAGGCGGGCAAGGGCACGACGGTCAAGCTGCTTATACCCGCGATCGAGGAGGGAGAAACGGAATGAAGGCGGTCATCATCGACGACGAATTTTGGACGCGCGACAGCATCAAGCGGCTCGCGGATTGGACGCGCTTCGGCATCGAGCAAGTCGAGGAGGCGGAGGAGGGCCTGAGCGGCCTGCGGATCATCGACGAGATCCATCCGGACATCGTCATCACGGACATGCGCATGCGCGGGATGGACGGCGCGGAGCTGCTGCGGAAGCTGACGGAGGACTATCCGTTCATCCGCAAGATCGTCATCAGCGGCTTCGACGACTTCGCGTACACGAAGCAGGCGATCCTCTCCAAGGTCGACGAATACATCCTGAAGCCGGTCCAGGCGGAGGAGCTGAACCGGGCGCTGGAGAAGGCGGCGTCGGAGCTGCGCATCGCCCGGGGGCTGCACGCCGCGCAGCCGCTCGGCAAGGACGTCATGAGCGTCGTCACGGAATACAAGGAGCTGATCTCGCGGCAGTTCCAGGAGCTGCAGGCGGGCGCGGTCCGGGAGTCGTTCGCGTCGCTGGAGGCGCTGCTGCGGACGCAGGCGCAGGCGGCGCCGGGGCTGTACCATTTGCTCTACAAGCATTTCATGCTGCTGCTCGGCGAGCTCGCGGCCAAGGCCGGCGCCGACGACGCGTCCGCCCTGCCGGAGCAGGCGGGTTCGTTCTTCGTGACGGACTTCACGCCGCTCGAGCAATGGATCGGCATGCTGCGCGCCGCGTACGGGGCGGTGCTCGAGCAGACGATCCAGCTCCGCCGCAGCAAGCACCGCATCGACATCGAGGACATCCGGCGGTTCATCGACCGTTCGTTCGCCGATCCGATCACGCTGGAATCGGTCGCGGGGCTCTACTTCGTCAGCAAGGAGCATCTGTCCCGGACGTTCCGGCAGGCGACGGGCTCGACGGTGATGGATTACATCATCACGAGGCGGGTGGAGGAGGCGAACCGGCTGCTGCAGGCGTCCGCGTCGATCAAGAGCGCGGCGGAGGCCGTCGGCTACTCCGACCTGACGTATTTTCACCGCATCTTCAAGAAAATCACGGGCATGACGCCGGCCCAGGCGCGGCGGGAAGCGGCAGACGAGCGCTGAGCAAGTGCCTAGCAATCGCCTAGCGAGCGCCGCGGAATATCAATATCGTCCATAACAACGCGCAAATGCGGTCCAATGCCAAGCGCGACGCCTCCCCGTTATACTCGTTACGTAAGCGTTATCACAACCTAGGGAGGTCTTGTAATGAAGAAATCCATTTCGATCTTGGCAGCGGTTGCATTGCTGGGATTGACGGCAGCCTGCTCGTCGGGGGGCGGCAATTCGAACAACGGCGCCAATGCCGGCAGCGCGGGCGGCGACGGGGGCAACCAGGCGGCGAACAATCAGCCGGCCGATACGGCGGGCGGCAACGAACCGGCGGCCGCGCCGAAGAAGGTCGAGCTCAAGATCTTCCTGGGCGGTCTCGACCGGTTCCGCGAGCAGTTCGACGGGTACTTCGAGAAATTCGCGGAAAAAGAGAAAGCCGAGAAGAACATCGAAGTGACGTTCAACTCCGAATATCCGGGCGCGGACAACGCCCCGCAAATCCTCAAGACCCGCCTCGCCACGGGCGACGTGCCGGACGTCTTCAGCCTGCACGCCGGCAACGACATGCCGTCCTTCTACAAGGCCGGCTACCTGACCGACCTCTCCGACCAGCCGCTCGCGGGCAAGCTGATCGACGGCATCAAGGACCTCGTCTCGATGGACGGCAAGGTCGTCGCGGTGCCGATGGAGAGCTTGTCGTGGGGCTACCTGTACAACAAGAAAATATTCAGCGACCTCGGCCTTACGCCGCCGACGACGCTCACCGAGATGAAAGCGGTCGTGCAGAAGCTGAAGGACAATAAAATCGCGCCGTTCCTGCTCAGCTACAAGGAAAGCTGGATTCCGCAATTGTTCCTGCCGCTGACGGTCGGCGGGCTCGTGAACAGCAGCCATACGGATTTCATGGATAAAATGAACAGCGACCAAGGCAGCTTCGCCGACATCAAGGAGATGTTCGACATCATCGATCTCGTCAACGCGAACGGCACGGACCGCGCGTTCGAGAAGGGCAACGACGACGGCGCGGCCGACTTCGCCAATGGCAAGGCGGCAATGTGGGTGCAGGGCACGTGGGACGCGGACGCCATCCTGAAGATGAACGACAAGATGGAATTCGGCGTCGCGCCGCTGCCGATCAACGACGACCCGGCTTCGCTCCGCATCAACGTCTCGGTATCCACGGCCTTGTCCGTGCCGCCGAACAGCAAGAACAAGGACGTCGCGATCGACCTGCTGAACTTCATCCTCGACGACCAAGCGTCGAACGACCTGTACCAAAGCCTGAAGTTCAACCCGGTATCGAAGAACCATACGTTCAAGCCGTATCCTTGGGTGGAAGACGCCGCCGTGTACGTGAACAAGGGCCAATCCTACCGCGATCCCGCTATTCCGTCCGCGGTCAAGGACGAGTCGGGCAAGGCGCTGCAATCCTACTACGACAAGAAGCTGTCCAAGGAAGACGTCATCAAGGACCTGGACAAAGCGTGGAAGGAAGCCAACGCGGCCAACAAGTAACCGACCGGACCCGGATCACAACGAGCGCACCCCGCTTTCGCCGCCCTCTAGCGCGGGCGGAAGCGGGGCGCGTCTTCCCTAAGGAGTGAATGCAACCATGACGAGCCGACGCCGCAAGGCGACCGTGTCGCTCATTTTGTTCGTGCTGCCCGCCTTCGTGCTCTACCTGCTGTTTCTGGTCATCCCGATGCTTCAAGGCTCGTACTACAGTTTCACGGACTGGAACGGTCTGAACAAGACGTACGGCTTCGTCGGCATTCAGAATTTTGTCGAGGCGCTGCGGGACGACCGGTATTTCCGCACGGCGATCCTGTTTACCGCCAAATACGTCGTCTTCGACGTGATTTTCACGAACGTGCTCGCCCTGCTGCTGGCGCTGCTGATCGAATCCCGCACGCGGGCGAAGGGACTGTTCCGGACGATCTTCTTCATGCCGAACATGCTCAGCGTCATCATCAGCACGTTCATGTGGGTGTTCGTGTTCTCGAAGGTCATTCCGGCGCTGTCCGAGCACGCGTTGTTCGGTTTTCTGGATTTGTCATGGCTCGGCGATCCCAAGATCTCGTTCTGGTCGATCCTGCTCGTCTCCGTCTGGGGCGGCGTCGGCACCCTGATGCTGATCTACATGTCGGCCATCCAGGGCATTCCGCAGCATCTGAAGGAAGCGGCGATCATCGACGGGGCGACGCCGTTCCATATGCTTCGCTACATCACGCTGCCGCTGATCGCGCACGCGCTGACGATTTGCATCTTCCTGACCCTGAACAGCTCGTTCAAGATCTACGACCTCGTCTACGCCTTGACCGGGGGCGGTCCCGGACGCGGCACGCAGGTCATTACGATGAATATCCTCGAGGAAGCGTATCAAGGCAATAACCGTTACGGGTATGCCAGCGCCAAGGCGATCATCTTGTTCTTGATCATCCTCGTCATTACCATGATTCAGGTGACGGTCATGAAGAAGCGCGAGGTGGAAGCATGAGCAAGCGCGTCTATTCCGTGCTGGGGTGGGTCGTGCTCGCCCTGCTGGCCGTCTACTTCCTGTTCCCGATCTACATGGCCATCGTCAATTCGTTCAAGACGGAGGGCGAGGTGTACAGCTCCGTTCTGGGCTGGCCGTCCGCCTTGAAATTCAATAATTACGCCGAAGCGTTCAAGAAAGCGAACATGCTGCACAGCGGCTGGAACACCGTCGTCGTCACGGTGACGGGCATCGTCGGCATCGTCGCCTGCAGCTCGCTCGCGGGCTACAAGCTGTCCCGCACGCGCGGCAAGCTCAGCAACGCCATCTTCATGCTCTTCGTCGCGTCGATGCTCATCCCGTTCCAGACGATCATGGTCACGCTGACCAAGATGGCCCGCGACCTCGGCCTGCAGGGCTCGCCGTTCGGACTCGGCGTCGTCTGCGCGGGACTCGGCGTCAACATGGCGATCTTCCTCTACCACGGCTTCGTGAAGGGCATCCCGCGGGAGCTCGACGAGTCCGCGAGCATGGACGGGTGCGGCGAATGGAAAGGGTTCTTCCTGATCATCTTCCCGCTGCTGCTGCCGATCACGTTCACCATCGTCGTGCTGAACCTGCTTTGGCTGTGGAACGACTTCCTGCTGCCGGTGCTGCTGCTGAACGACTTCCGCCAATACACGCTCGTCCTGACGATCAACATGTTCTTCGGCAAGTACAGCCGGGACTGGGCGCTTATTCTCGCCTCGCTGATCCTGGCCTCGATTCCGATCGTGCTGATCTTCGCGTTCTTCCAGCGCTGGGTCATCCAGGGGATCACGGACGGGGCGGTCAAGGGGTAACGGCGGATTTGCCGTCTCCCGCGGCGATCGGATTCCGGATTGCCAACGGTTCGGCCTTGTGCTAAGATAATGAAAATTCAGACAACGCGATGATGAGAAAGAAAGGCAAACGGTCCTTCCGTCCAGAGAGCGAGGGGAAAGCTGAAACCTTCGCCGGAAGCCCTTGTCCGATGTCGCCCTCGGAGCGGTCGCCCGACATCCCGGCCCCGGCGCTTGATGCCCGGTGGCGCGAGACGTAGGCGCGAACGGGCCGGCACCCGTTAACGTGCCGCAGGCAGGACGCGCCGGATCGCTTCGATCGCACGGCGAACGCTCCTCGCCTCATGAGGCCGGCTTCGCGAGAAGTCGGCAAACCAGGGTGGTACCGCGAAATCGAACCCCTTTCGTCCCTTGGCCAGACAGGATGTCTGCGCCTTCGGAGGAAAGGGGTTTTTGGCTTATACGGCGAACGCGATGAAGAGAAGAAAGCGCAGGACGTGCTTACGTCCAGAGAGCGGGGGGAACGCTGAAACCTTCGCCTTAAGTCCCTGCGCGATGTCCTCTCGGAGCGGCCGACCGAAACCCGCGGCTGGCGCCTATGCCGGCGCAGCGGGCGTAGGCTCGGACGGACGGGCACACGTTACCGTGCCGCAGGCAGGCGCGCCGCAAGGGCGCTCCCTGCCTCGAGAGGCCGAAGCCGCAAGGTTTCGGCGAACCCGGGTGGTACCGCGAACGATCGACCTCTTTCGCCCCTTGGCCAGACAGCCGACGTCTGCCGCGAGGGGAGGAAGAGGTTATTTTCGATTCGGGAGGAACCGGGCATGAAACGAATGGAATGGATGGAACAGGCGGAGCAAGCGGGAAATGGAACAACGGAGCAGGAGAGCCAAGCGGAACGGACGGAGCAGTCGGGGCAATCGGAACAGGCGGGAGAAACGAATGAGAAGGAGCGGCGTTCCGCCGCGGCGAGCGGAGAGTACCCGCCGGAGCCGGAGACGATCACCGGCTCGGAAGCGCTGCTGCGCGGCCTGCTGGCCGAAGGCGTCGAGTGCGTATTCGGCTATCCGGGCGGCAGCGCGCTGAATATCTACGACGCGATGACGGACAATCCGGACTTCAAGCATCTGCTCGCGCGGCACGAGCAGGGCGCCGTGCATGCGGCGGACGGCTACGCGCGGTCGACGGGCAAGGTCGGCGTCTGCCTCGCGACCTCCGGACCGGGCGCGGCGAATCTCGTGACCGGCATCGCCACGGCGTACATGGATTCCGTGCCGCTCGTCGTCATCACCGCCAACGTGCCGACGGGCCTGATCGGCACGGACGCGTTCCAGGAGGCGGACATCGTCGGCATCACCATGCCGATCACGAAGCACAGCTATTTCGTACGGGACGCGGGCGACCTGCCCCGCATCGTCCGCGAAGCGTTTTACGTGGCGAACAGCGGCCGCAAAGGACCGGTCCTGATCGACATTCCGAAGGACGTGTCCAATCAGCGCTTCGCGTACCGGCCGGCCGAGGACGAGCCGCGGGTCCGGGGCTACGAGCCGGCGCCGGCCGTGGATCCCGGCGAAGTAAAGCGGCTGCTCGGCGCGATCGCGGCGGCGGAGCGGCCGGTCATCATCGCCGGCGGGGGCGTCGTCTACGCGAACGCGTCGGCCGAGCTGCTGGCGTTTGCCGAACAGACCCGGGTTCCGGTCGTCACCACGCTGCTCGGGCTCGGCGGCTTCGCGAGCAGTCACGAGCTGTGGCTCGGCATGCCCGGCCATCACGGCGAATACGCGGCGAACATGGCGATTCAGCGTGCGGACCTGCTGGTCGCGATCGGCGCGCGGTTCGACGACCGCGTGACGATGAAGCTGGACGGCTTCGCGCCTCTGGCGAAGACGATCGCCCATATCGACATCGACCCGGCGGAGGTTGGCAAGAACGTGCGGACGGACATCGTCTGCATCGGAGACGTCAAGGACGTGCTGCGGTTCGCGAACGAAGCGGCCAAGCCGGCCCGGTCGGAGGCCTGGCTCGCGGAGCTGCGGGCGAACAAGGCGGCGTACCCGCTGCGGTACCGCGATTCGGAGACCGAACTGAAGCCGCAGTTCGTCATCGAGCTGATCCACGAGACGACGGGCGGCGACGCGATCGTGACGACGGACGTCGGCCAGCATCAAATGTGGACCGCGCATTACTACAAGTTCAACCGGCCGCGGTCGCTGATCACCTCCGGTGGCATGGGCACGATGGGCTTCGGCTTCCCGTCGGCCATCGGCGCCCAGCTCGGCAATCCCGGACGGCTCGTCGTCTCGATCAACGGCGACGGCGGCATGCAGATGTGCGCGCAGGAGATGGCGGTATGCGCCATCCATAATATCCCGGTTAAGATCGTCGTCATTAACAATCAGGTGCTCGGCATGGTCAAGCAGCAGCAGGAGATCATGTACGAGCGGCGCTACAGCCAGATCGACCTGGCGGGCAGCCCCGATTTCGTGAAGCTGGCCGAAGCGTACGGTATTAAGGGCCTGCGGGCGAGCACGAAGGCGGAAGCCCGGCAGGCCTGGCGGGAAGCGCTCGACACGCCGGCGCCCGTGCTCGTCGAGTTCATGGTGCCGATGGACGAGAACGTCTATCCGATGGTCGTCGCCGGCACGACGCTGGACCGGATGATCCTGGGCGGGTTCGGCGAACAGGAGGCTTGAGTAGGGCAGCATAACGCCAGGGTTGGCGCGGGTTGTGTCCGGACCGTGCCGGCGGTTTATGAATAGTTTGTAAATTAATCCAAAATAAATGGCTCCAGGCGAGTAGGCCTTGGAGCCATTTTTGTCGAATTATCGCGAATTCCCGGATGTTTGACCCGATTAAAACGGAGTTTCGCGCTCGGTCCTTTACAATCTCTTAAGCGGTATCCGCAAAAGTGGTGGTTTATACTTTATACGCTGCATATTTGCTATTTTTCAACATATGTCGGGTTACGATTAACGGGTCGGGTGGATGGGATTGCAGCAGAGGAGTGGGTGGACTGAATTAGCGCAGAAATCGTTTTGATGGCATAGGGCAAAGGTCGTGCGGTCATCAATGGGCATTACATATTTTTAGGGAGCGTGAACCTCGGAAATGCAGTCTTTTATACGTACTAACCGGAAGTGGATCGGGCTGGCGCTGACGTTCGTCTTGCTGGCCGGCATGCTGCTTCCGCAGCCGCGGACGGCGCGCGCGGACGGGGCGCCGGAGTTGTTGGCGCAGTGGAGCAATTTTAACGCCGCGGATGCGACGACGTATTATGCGAACGACGGCATCGCGGCGAACAAGGGGAATCCCGCGACCGTTATCGGCCCCGTAGGATCCACCTTACCGATGTCAGTCGTCGGAACGAGCCCGATTTCGGTCACGTCAAGCGGCTGGTCGGCAGGAACCTCGTACTGGCTGGTGAAGCTCAGCACGACTGGCTACGACAACATTACGCTGTCTTCCGTACAGCAGAGCTCCGCAACGGGGCCGAAAACTTTTTTGCTGGAATACAGCACTGACAATTCGACATGGAAAACGGACGGCGGTACGTATAACGTAGCGAACGATAACACGACAGGCGTTATCAGCAACCATGTGCTGCCAACCGATGTAAACGATTCGCCGACGGTTTATGTGCGCTGGCGAATAGATGCCGCATCTTTAGCGGTCAACGATAAACCGATCGGATCCGGCGGCACGAGCCGAATCGGCAACATCACGGTATACGGCACGCCGATCGGCACCTCGACGCCGGTCAGCGCGACGGGCGTCACGCTCGACAAAGCGGCGCTGACGCTGTCCACGGGAGGCACGGATAAGCTGACGGCTTTCGTTCAGCCGAGCAACGCGACGAACAAAGCCGTTACCTGGACGTCCAGCGACGCCGCGGTAGCGACCGTCGATAACGGTACCGTGACGGCGGTGAGCGTCGGAACGGCGACGATCACGGTCACGACGGCGGACGGCGGCTTCACGGCGACGGCCCAAGTGACGGTCGACGATACGCCGATCGCCGTAACGGGCGTTACGCTCGACAAGAGCAGCCTGTCGCTCGACGCCGGCCAGACGGGCCAGCTGACGGCGACGGTGCAGCCGGCCAACGCGACGAATAAAGCGGTGCAATGGTCATCCGACAACGCCGCTGCCGCCACGGTCGACGGTACCGGCAAAGTAACGGCCGTCGCGCCCGGATCGGCCGTCATTACGGCAACGACGGCTGAGGGGAATTTTACCGCTTCCGCTACGGTTGCGGTATCGACGCCGGCGACGTACACGGCAGGCGACGTCGTCATCAGCCAGCTGTACGCGAACGGCGGCAACGGCGGCGCGTTCTACAACACGAAATATTTCGAGTTGTACAACCGTACGAACCAAGACATCAGCTTCAACAATAAGTGGGCGCTTGTCTATACGTCCGCGGGCAACGGCACTATCGGCAGCGGCTATAAGCTGACCGGGACGATCAAGGCGCACGGCTACTACCTCGTCTCCGGAAGCACGAGCACGACGGGCGGTCCGCTGCCGATCGCGGCCGACCAAGCGGCCGGCTCCGCGCTGAGCCCGAGCGCGAGCGCGGGTGGCATTATCACGCTCGCCTACTCCACGACCGGCCTGACGGATCAGGACGATCCGCGGGCGATCGACATCGTGGCGTTCGGCGACGGTTCGAACAAGAACTTCTCGTTGAAGACCGACCATTGGGGCGCGCCGTTCTACAACGGCAGCATCAAGGGCGGCGCCATCGTACGCAAGACGGATGCGGGTTCGGATCCGCGGCATGCGTTCGGTCTCGGCAACGGTTATTTCAACCGGAACACGGCTAACGACTTTGTCCTGAACGCGCCGGACGTGCAGACCGATCCGAAAGAAATCGTCATTCACAACTCGAAATCGATGACGACGCCGGATGCGTCGAAAATCACGCTCGCCACCGCGGCGGGCAGCGCGACCGTAACGGGCGTCGCGGGCTCCGTGCCGGCATCCGCGTCCGTCCAAGCGTACGTCGTGACGAACGGCGCCGTAACGGCGGCCGGCCAATCCGCGACGGCGGGAGCGGACGGTTCCTTCCACTTGACGTTTAATGACGCGCAAGGCAGCGGAGCCGTCTACGTGACGTACAAGGACGGCGCGCAGCCGGAGAGCTTCTACGCGCATGTCGACGCGGCGCCGGCGGCATCGTCGACGATCGCGAGCATCGACGGCACGGACGCGAACGGCGTTCCGCTGAACGTCGGCTACGCCACGACGATCGAAGGCATCGTAACGTCCGCCAACCAGGCGGTCGGCACGGAGAACGCCAGCTACTACGTGCAGGATAGCACGGGCGGCATTCATGTCGTCAGCGCGCAGGCGCCGGCGGAGACGATTCAACCCGGCCATAAGGTGCTGCTCGAAGGCAAAGTAGCCTTCGCGGCGGGCTCCATGCAGTTCGTGCCGACGACGGTGACGGACGAAGGGATGGACGCTCCGGTGGCCGCGGCTTCCGCATCGGTAGCCGACCTGAGCAGCTCCGCGAAAGCCGAGCCGCTGGAAGGCACCGTGGTTACAGTTCGCGGCAAAGTGACGAACATTCCGGCGAACGGTCCGGAATTCAACGTTACGATCGCCGATGATGCCGGCAACGTGGCTAACGTGAAGATCGCCGCAAACTCGGGCATTGACGTCAATACGGCGGTTTCGCTGGGCGACGCATTCGGCTTCACGGGCATCGTGGAGCAGACCAAGTGGGGTTCGCCATACACAAGCGGCTACTACCTCGCGCCAAGAAACGCGGCGGATATTAAAGGCGACATGCAGTTCAGCCATACGCCGTTGACCAAAGCGTACGTCGGACTGGACATTCCGTTCACCGCGAAGGTCAAATACGCGGATTCCGTAACGCTCTATTATAAGAACGAAGGCGACGCAAGCTTCGCCTCGATTCCGATGGTCGCAACCGACAACCTGAATTACAACGCCAAAATTCCGAAAGAAAACGTGAACGCGGCGAAAGCGAAAGTCCTGTACTACATCGAAGCGGAAACGTCCGGCCAACCGAAGCAAAATTCCGGTACCGCCGCGGAACCGCACGAAGTACCGGTCGTCGAGGATACGGACGGACCGGCGTACTCGAACGAGCAGCCGGCGCCAAGCGATCGGGTCGAGAGCTATCATCCGGCCGTGTCCGTGAACGTCGACGATCCGAACGGCGTCGATACGGCCGCGCTCGCCATCTCGATCGACGGCAAGAACCTGACGTCCAAGGCCGAGCTGTCCGAGACGCAGATCAAGCTGACGCTGACGTCGGATGACGATCTGGCGGTCGGCACGCATACGGTTCAAGTGAGCGGCAAAGACAAGCTGGGCAATGCATCCACGCATTCCTGGACGTTCGAGGTGCTGGAGCGGTTCACCGGCGGCAACCACTACCGGGGGACGACGCACAACCATACGAACATTTCGCATGACGCGCAAGGCACGCCTGAAGACGCGCTGAAGGCAGCGCAGGCGCATGGCTACGATTACTTCGCGTTCTCCGACCATTCGCATGACATCGACGCGAATCTGGTCGGGCAAGACACCGTCGACCATAACGGCATGCCGGAACGGACGGGCGGTTCGGATTGGCAATTGACCAAGGATTTGGCCAACCAATACACGAAGGACGGCAGCTTCGTCGTCTTCCCGGCGTTCGAGATGACTTCGACGACGTGGGGCCACTCCAACGTCTTCGGCACGACGAACTTCATCGACCGCGTACAGAACGGCGGCAAGTACCAAAGCCTGCAAAACTACTACGCATGGACGCTGACCTACGACAACATCGTGGCGCAGTTCAACCATCCGGCGATGGGCGCCAACGCGTTCGACAATTTCATTCCGTACGACAAAAACGTGGACAAGCTGTTCACGATGCTGGAAGTCGGCAACGGCTCGGGCAACTATTCGTACGTGAACGCGGAGAACAAATTCTTCAGCGCGCTCGACCTGGGCTGGCATGTCGCGCCGACGTACGGCGAAGACAACCATGACGGCACATGGGGCCAAACGAAAGAACGCACGATCATCGTCGCGAAAGACCTTTCGCAGGAATCGCTGCTTGACGCGATGCGCAACATGCACGTGTATTTCAGCGAAGATCCGAACGCGCAATTGGACGTCCTGGCCAACGGCTATTACATGGGCGCGACCGTCGATTCGAAGACGCTGAACTTCGACGTGACGGGCAGCGATCCGGTATCCGAGAGCGCCAGCGATCCGAAATACAGCTTCATCAAGACGCCTTCGAACGACAATGTCGCGAAGGTCGAGCTGGTTACCAACGGCGGCCGCGTCATCGACACGTACACGCCGTCCGGCGACAGCGCTTCGTTCAACTGGAAGCCGAGCGTGAACGTGGTCGGCGGCCAGCAATGGTTCGTCATCCGCGTGACGCAGAAGGACGGCGACCGCACGTATTCCGCGCCGATCTGGTCGCCGCAGGATCCGTTGTCCGTGAAGGTCAACGACCTGTCCATCGCGGAAGGCGCGGCCATCGCCGGCGTGCCGGCGACGCTGAAGGCGGGCTTGTCCAACCTCGGCACGATCAGCCTGACGAATTTGACGGCGCATTTCTACTACGACAGCATCGATGCGGAGCATCTGATCGGCGACGCGACGATCGAATCGCTGGCATCGAACCAGAGCGCGACCGCCAGCGTCAGCTGGGCAAACCCGACAGCGGGCGACCATAAGCTGATCGTCGTTCTTGAGGCCGGGGACGGCAACGATCTGGGCGACAACAAATTCGAGCAAGCGCTCAGCGTCAAGGCGCCGCTCGGCATTAAAGTCATGATTGACGCGACGCACAGCAACGAGAATACGACAAGCGACACGGGCACGTACAAAGATAACCTGACGTCCCTGACGCTGACGCTGAAGCAGCAAGGGTACACGGTCATCGAGAATAAAACGGCTTTGACCGCCTCGCTTCTCGCCGACGTCGGCGTTCTCGTGGTCACGCACCCGAGCACGGAGTACACGCCGGCCGAAATCGACGTGCTGAAAACGTACGTCCAAGGCGGCGGCTCGCTCCTGATGAGCGAGAAGAGCAATTACAACGGCACGCCGCAAAACTTGAACAGCCTGCTCGCAGGCATCGGCTCGGGCATGCTCGTGAACAACGACGGCGTCTTCGACGAGACGAAGGAGGGCAACTTCTGGTCGACGCCGCTTACCTCGAACTTCTCGCTGCGCCTGCACAATTCGCCGGTCGCTAGCGGGGTGACGGACTTCATTCCGCTGCTCGACTTCTACAGCGGTTCGAGCTTGGCCGCCAATGACGGCAGCGGCGGCAAGAAGGCGCTGACCGACAGCGATACCGTGACGATTCTGGCGCGCGGCAACGAGACCACATTCCAGGATAGTCCACAGGTGAAGTCGGATACGTATCCGTACAACGTCTATACTTCGAACGGCAAGAACGGTCCGGCGCTGACGGACGTCAAGGGCGGCTCGGTCATTCCGCTCGTGGCTTCCGAACAGATCGGCAAAGGCCGCATCGTGCTGTCGGGCATGAACATTTTCAACGACAAGCAGATGACGCAGAACGACGGTCCGACGAACAATATTCCGTTCTCCGTCAACGTCGTCAACTGGCTTACGAATCGCGAACCAAAAGTCATGCCGATCAACGAAGTACGCCAGCAGCCGGAAGGCACGAGCGTCGTGATCGAAGGGCAAGTGACGACGACGGCGTTCTATGATTCGGCTTACATTCAGGATGCGTCCGGCGGCGTCGTCGCGTTCGGCGAAGTGCCGGCAGACTCGCTGAAGCTCGGCGATACGGTTCGCGTCTACGGCAAGATCAGCACCTTCGAGAACGACAAGGAGCTGGTATTCGATAGGTTCGCGAACAGCATCGTGGTGCTGAAGTCGGGCACCCCGGTGGAGCCGAAGAACGTTTCGACGGCGGACTCGGTGTCCGACGCCTACCAGGGTCAACTGGTCCAAGTGTCGGGCACGGTCAAAGAGATCAAGGATAGCAGCACGTATATCATCGACGACGGCTCCGGCGACGTCACCGTCTTCGTGGACGGCTACATCGTTAATCAAAGCGGCGTGCAAGTACCGGCTATGCAGGTCGGCGACACGCTGAAGGCTATCGGCTTGAGCGGCAAATACTCGCTGGGCAACCGAATTCGCGTACGGGACAGCCGAGAGCTGTCGGTGACCCCGGCTGGCGGCAGCGACACGGGCGGCGGCTACATCCCGCCGGTCACGACGCCTCCGGCAACGACGACCTACACGGTCACGGCCGGAAGTCTGACGGATAACGGCAGCGGCGCCAAGTCGGTTACGCTTCCGGCAGGCACGCAGGAAGTCAAGCTGGGCGCGGATCTCGCGAATACGCTCAAAGGCGGCAGCCTCGCGCTGAACGCGGGCGACCTCGCGCTGACCGTTCCGGGCGATCTGCTCCAAGCGCTGATCGGCAAAGTGCCGGCGGACGCGCAAGGAAGCAGCACGATTTCGCTGCAGCTCATGCCGCTGACAAGCGAAGAAGCGGCGCAGGCGATCGCGAAGGGCGAAACGTCCTCCGGGGCGGACCTGAAGCCGGCGGGAGACATCTACGCGTTCCGTCTGACCGTTACGACGGCGGACGGCAAGACGACGGAACTCTCGACCTTCGGCCAGCCGATCACGATTAAGCTGAAAGTCGGCGCAGGCGTCGATCCGGCCCTTGCAGGCGTGTATTACATCGCCGATGACGGCAAGCTGGAATTCATCGGCGGCACGTACAAGGACGGCTACATGACGGCGCAAATCAGCCACTTCAGTCAATACGCGGTACTCGAATACGACAAATCGTTCAGCGACGTTCCGGCGACGTACTGGGCCGCGGACGTCATCCGCGAGCTGACGGCGCAGCACATCGTCAATGGCACGAGCGCGAGCGCGTTCGAACCGAAGCGCAGCGTCACCCGCGCGGAATTCGTCGCGCAGCTCGTTCGCGCGCTGCACCTGACGGAGAAGGGACAAGCCTCCTTCGCGGACGTGAACGCGTCCGACTGGTTCGCGGACGACGTGTCCATCGCGGTTCAAGCCGGCATCGTACAAGGCAAGAGCAGCACGGCGTTCGATCCGAACGCGTCGATCGCGCGCGAGGAAATGGCCGTCATGCTGATGCGCGCTTACGCGCATGCGGGCGGCAGCACGCCGGCCGGCTCCGATGGCATGGCGTTCAAGGACCAAGCGAAGATCGCGCCTTGGGCGGTATCGTACGTGAACGCGGCGGCTTCGCTGCACCTCGTGCAAGGACACGGCGCGGGCAGCTTCGATCCGAAGGGCATGACGACCCGCGCCGAAGCGGCTCAAATCGTGTACAACCTGCTTCATCGCTAAGGCACGAACGACAATCGCATCGACAGCTTAGATCCAAGCAACACGCAACAGGAGGATGCCGCTCGCGAGCGGCATCCCTGTTGTCTTTAATAAGGAGGAGAATGACGGAATGCACGTATTGCGCACGATGCGTATGCTGGCCGTGATCTTGACCGCGGCGGCGCTCGCGTTCTTGACGGTCCCCTGGAAGGCGGAGGCTCACGCATACAGCGCCGGCTACACGACGCTCGACCTCACCCGCGCGAGCACGGAAATGACCTATTCGCTCGACGAGCTGTCGGTCATCGAGCTGGTCGGCGGGGACGTCAACAAGAACGGCATGCTGGAACAGGAGGAGTTCGACGCCGTCAAACATTCGCTCATCGCGCTGCTGCAAACAAGCATCGCGATCAAGATCGGCGGCGTCTCGACGCCGTGGACGAAGGTCGTCAGCTGCGTGCTTGACCGGCAGGGCGACGCCACGAAAGCGATTCTGAAGGCTTCGTACCCGCCCGTCGGCTCGGGTCAGCCGATCGCCATGACGGACCGGCTGTACGAGCAAACCAAAACCTCGTCCACGTACGTGGACTTGTTGACCATCAATTACGGCAAGCAGAAGAGCACCGCCGCGCTGTCGGGCGACAACCGCTTATGGGCGATGCAGATGACGGAAACCGAGTACGGGGATCTGCCGCAGGACGCAAGCGCGCTGACGGCGGGGAACGATCAGCCGGCCAAGCCGGACGCGAACGGCCAAGCGAACGCCGCAGCTCAGCCGGGCGAGGCTTCCGGAACGGACGCGGCGGCGGAATCGCCGACCTCGGGCTGGCTGTCCTTCTTCAATCTCGGCATCCATCATATATTGGGCGGTTACGATCACCTCTTGTTCCTCTTCTCGCTGCTCATCGCGAGACAATCGTTCAAGCAGTACGCTTCGATGATCACCGCGTTCACGGTCGCGCACAGCATCACGCTCACGCTGACGGTGCTCGGCATCATCGACGTGTCGCCGCGGATCGTCGAACCGGCGATCGCGCTCAGCATCTGTTACGTGGCCGTCGACAACATGGTCCGCGGCCAGGTCAGCTACCGCTGGGTGCTGACGTTCCTGTTCGGCCTGATCCACGGCATGGGCTTCGCGGACTTGCTGAAGGAGATGTCCTTGCCGAAGAGCGAGCTCGCGGTCGACCTGATCAGCTTCAACCTCGGCATTGAGGCCGTGCAGCTGTCGCTCGTCGCCCTGCTGCTCCCGCTGCTGTACCTGCTGCATAAATGGCAGTACGCCCGGCGTGCCGTCATGGCCGGTTCCGCGGCCGCGCTCGTGCTCGGCGCCGTCTGGCTCGCGGAACGCGTATTCGTCTAGGAGGAAGAATCGTCATGCAAACGACCGTAACGGCCGCCAAGCCGCGGCGGGGGAGCGGCAATGCCGTCATCGCCGCCTCCGTCGCGATCATCGTCGCGCTGTATTTGCTCTCGAAGCTGTCGCCCGGCGCCGTGTTCCAGAACCAAAAGCTGCAAATCATCAAGATGATGTTCATCAGCGTCATCATCGAGGCGCTGCCGTTCATTCTCGTCGGCGTCATCGTCTCGGCGCTGCTCGAGGTATTCGTGCCCGAGCGGACGATCCGCCGGCTCATTCCGCGGAATCCGCTGCTCGGCATCGTCGCGGCCAGCTTCATCGGCATTATTTTCCCGATCTGCGAATGCGGCATGGTGCCGGCGATTCGCAGGCTGATCGCGAAGGGCATGCCCTTGTACGCCGCGACGACGTTTCTGGTCGTGGGCCCGATCTTGAATCCGATCGTCTTCTGGTCCACGCTCACGGCGTTCCGGGGCAAGCCGGAGATCGTCTGGTCGCGGATGGGACTCGCGTTCCTGACGGCGGTCGTCATCGGCCTGATCGTGCACCGGTTCGTGAAGACCGATCAGTTGAAGCCGGTGCCGGGCGGCAAGCGCGATCACGGACACGACCATGACCGCGCGCACGACCATCACCACGACCACGACCATCCTCACGCGCACGACCATCATCACAACCATGCGCATGAAGCGGCCCCTCCCCGCAGCCTGGCCGCCCGGAGCCTGAACAAGCTGACGGACGCCATGAGCCACGCGATCGGCGAGTTTTTCTCGATGGGCAAATACCTCATAATCGGCGCGCTGCTCGTGGGCGTGCTGCAGGCCTTCGTGACGCGGAGCAGCCTGGAAGCGCTCGGACACGGCCCGGCTGGCTCGAACCTCATCATGATGGGGCTGGGCTTCCTGCTGTCGCTCTGCTCGACGTCGGACGCGTTCGTCGCGCAGTCGTTCACGACGACCTTCGCGTCCGGCGCGCTCGTCGCGTTCATGGTGCTCGGCCCGATGCTGAACCTGAAAGGGCTGCTGATGATGACCGCGGTGTTCAAAACCCGCTTCGTGCTGCTCTACGCCGCGCTCGCCGCCGGATTCGTCTATGCCGGCACGTGGGCGCTCGGCCAATTCGTATTGCCATGAGAGGAAGTCGTGCCATGAACGCGAGCCGAATCGCGCCGCTGCTGCATCATGTCGTCCGACTGGCGATTCTGCTCGGGCTGACCGCCTACGTCGCCTATCTGTCGGCCACCGGGCAAATTCTGCTCTTCATCGCGCCGCAGCTCGTCAAATACGTCGATCTCGCCGCCGGCTGCATGGCGCTCTTCATGCTCGGCCAGCTGTACCTGCTGATCCGCTCCTTCCGGGCGCCCGCGGCAGCCTGGGACTGCGGCCACGGCCACGACGACCATGGGCACAGCCACGACGACCATGGGCACAGCCACGAGCCCGCAGGCGGTCCCGTGAAGAACGTGCTGGTATACGGTCTGTTCGTTCTGCCGCTGCTGCTCGGACTGCTGCTGCCGAACGAAGCGTTCGCCGGGTCGCTCGCGCACAACAAGGGGATGAACCTCGGCGTCTTCACCGGGAGCGGCATGCCGGCGGATCTGGCGCGGCTGGACGGGACCGAGGATCCCGACCTGAAGCAGCTCTTCCGCTCGGATACGTATAACCGGGATTACGCCAAGCTCGGCATGCTGCTGTACAAGCAGGATACGATCGCGATGAGCGACGAATGGTTCATCGAGAAACTGCAGGCGATGAATACGTTCGCCGACAATTTCCAGGGGAAGAAGCTGCAAATCCGCGGGTTCGTCTACCGGGAGGACGGGCTGGCGGCCAATCAGCTCATTATCGGCCGTATGGCCATGACGCACTGCATCGCGGATATTTCGCCGTACGGCATTATCGCCGAAGCGGACAACGCGGGGGGCTACGCCAACGACTCGTGGGTGACGCTGACCGGCACGCTGGCGACCGCGACCTACCACGAGCAGAAGGTCGTCAAGCTGATGATCGAAAGCGCGGAGCCGGCGTCGGCGCCGGAAATCCCGTACGTGTACCCGGACTGGGACTTCGGCAAGAAATTGAAGTGAGTGCTTGCAAGTCATGCGAACCCTTGCATCGGAACCAAATAACCGAAGTGAAAACGGAATGGAAACGGGACACGGAAATCGGCCGTTCCGGCGAGAATTTCGAAACGGGACGGAGAGATGAATGCCATGCTGTTTAACGCGGGGAGCCTGCTGGTGGTCGGGCTGATCGAACTGTACTTCAACTTCCTCGGCTATCAAAAACGAACCGTAAGGCCGCGGCGCGCCGGACTGCGCGAGGCGGTTCTGTCCGCTGTCGCGGCGGGACTCGCCTTCGGCGCCATCCTGGCGCAGTCCTTCGACCTGCGGCTCGCCGCGCTTCTGGGACTCGCGGCGCTGTTCGGCGCGGTTGCCGGCGCCACGGGCGGCGCGGCGTACGGCGCGCCTTCGGCCGTGACCGGCGGGCTCGCCGGCGTGCTTGCCGGCCTAGCCGGCACGGTGCTCGGAAGCCTGTTCTTCGGCTCCGGCACGGTCGTCCTCGTGACGGCGCTGCTGTTCGCCGGCTGCGCCTTCCTCATTCAGCGCGCGGCGGATCAGGCGCCCGCCGAGCGCGGCACCGCGGCGGCCGGCAAGGCCCGCCGCCGCGCCGCTGCCAACCAGGCCGGCCGCCGCGCGAAGACCGGCGCTGTCACCGCAGCGGCCGCCAAGCCGTCCTACCGCGGCAGCATCGTCCTCGGCGCCTGCGCCGTGGCGCTGTTCGCCGGCGCCCTGCTGCTGCAGGACCGCCTGCAGCTCGGCGGCATCGGCCAGCCGCAGACGCAGGTCGCCGCGATGGACGACGCGAACGACATGCAGGTCGCCACGATCGACGTCACCGGTGCCGGCTTCGCGCCGAAGGTGACCGAATTTCAGGCGAACGCCATGATCAAGGTCGTGTTCAACGTCAAGGCGAGCGCCGGCAGCGGGCTCAAGATCGTGTCCAAGGATCTGAACTTCAGCGCCGACGTGAAGCCGGGCCCAAACATCTTCCTGCTCAACAATCCGCAGCCCGGCGAGTATGCGATCGAAGTCGACGGCAAAGGCAAGGCCGGCACGTTCACGGTCAAGCCGGCCGTCAAGCTGTAAGAGAGGCCCATGCCTGACGGGCATCCCGCGGCCCGAGCGATTCGGCTGGCGCCTTGCAGGGACTGCTCGCTTGGAATCGGCACCGCCAATAACCGCATGAAAAAGGAACAAGTCATGAAGTCGACGTGTTCCTTTTTTGCATGGTTTGAAGTTGGCCGGTTAGCCGGTTGAATAAAGTTGCTCCATTGATATGGTGTCCGGTTATGCATGCTGCCCGGTCCGTTTAAAGCTGCCCGCTCACTTGAAGCTTCTCGGCGCCGGGCGTAACCGCGGCCGGGAGCTTCTCGTACTTTGGAATAATGCGGGAGGACACGAACGCGACGGCAGGCACGAGGAGCACGATGCCGATGCACCCGCTCATGCCCAGGATGACTTCAATGCCGATCAGATTCATGTTCAGCATTTGGGCAATGGACGTTCGCAGCGCGTAGATGATAATGAGCGAACTGAGCGCGCTGCCCGTGAACGCCAGGATAAGGGTGGATGCCATCGTGCCCATCATGTCGCGTCCGACATTAAGGCCGGCGAGATATAAGGCTTTCTTGCCGATATTCGGGCTGGCGAGATACACCTCGTGAACGGCTGCCGCGATCGAGATGCTGACGTCCATCATCGCGCCCAACGAAGCGAGCAGAATGCCCGCGAACAGCAGATCCTTCAACTGCAACCCGGTGTTGTGCGAGATAGTCACGAGCGACTCTCCGCTATCGATGTTATACCCCGTAATATGCGCCATGTTTCCGGCAATATAGGCGATGAGGCCGGCCACCGTCACGCCGATCATCGTGCCGACGATCGCGGACCAGGTCTTCGAGCTCCACCCGTTTAAGAGCACGAGCGTGACGAACGTAGCGAGAATGACGATCAGCACGGCCGCCAGAATCGGAGAATACCCGCGATAAATCATGGGGATGAACAAATAGACGATGCATGCGAACGTGAAGATGATGCCGAGGACGGAGAGCAGTCCTTTTTTGCCTCCGACCGCCCAAAGCGCCGCAAAGAACAGCAGGACCAACCCGAGGATGACGGGAGCTTTATAGTTGCTGTAGACGAAAACCTCGTATTCCTTCGTCGAAGCCGTATCCACGTTGACGACGGCCGTCGAGCCGGCTTTGAATATATTGTGGTTGTACAAGCTGACATAATTCGTGACCGAACGCACTTCGCCCTTATGCTCGCCGGACAGAATCTTCACCTCCAGCTGCTGCGTGCCGGTTCGAAGATTGAGCTGATCGGGGCTTTGTTCCAATTGCTCGTCGACGATCTTCAATACTTTTGCCGTTTCGTATTTGGAATCCGCGACGCCCGACTGGAGATATTTCACCTCGGGTGCCCGGTGGAACGCATAAATGGAAACGCAGATGATCAGCAGGGCCAGCAGGGAGAGCGCCGTTCTGGTCGTCGTCTTCGATAATTTCATAGGCTACCTCCGAATGAATAGAATGCGCGAACGGCTCAAATACACTACCCAATCTATCGTATTGGCTGAAAATGCACAAGGAGCTCAAATATGTTATTTTCGTAAGCCGGCAGCCTGAATTCCAAGCCTAGTCTGGCCTAGCGAGAGACGAAAAACCGAACCCGCGGGGCAAAGCCTTTACGCCCGAACTACTGCCTTATTATCGCAGAAATATACAATAATTTACATAAGTTACACTTCATGCAGAAAGCGATTTAACAGTTCGACCTTACACTTTAATCGTCGGGCTCATCGAGTCCGCAAAATAGGGTAAGGGGAGTGTTGGTATCTCAATGTTCAGCAAAGGCAAGAAAAAGCAAGTCACGAAGATAGGTTCGCTGCTCCTATCCTCGATGCTGGCCGTATCGATTTTGCCGGCTAGCGCGCTTGGCGAAGGAACGGACGGCGCGCAAGCGGCCGTCGAAGCGCAGGCCGCTTACACGGCCAAGGCCATTTCGCTTTCCCCGGGTTCGGACGTGTCGCAAGTGAACTTCGCTTGGTACTCTTCCGTCGATCCGGCCGCCGCCGTCGTTCAGATGGCGAAAGCGTCGGATTTGGTCAACGGGACCGATTTTCCGGCTGCCGACAAGATTCTGACCTTCAGCGGCACGACTTCCGCGGCGGTGACGGGATTCAATTCCAACAAAGTAACGGCAACGGGGCTTGAGCCGAACACGCAATACGCGTATCGTTTCGGAGACGGCACGGACGCGAACTGGAGCGCGGCTTCCAATTACAAGACGCCGAATCCGGACAGCTACACGTTCATGTACGTCGGCGACCCGCAAATCGGCGCGAGCGGCAACGCGGCCACGGACGGCATCGGCTGGCAACGAACCATGCGAATCGCGAAACAAAACTTCCCGAACATCGACTTCGTCATGTCCGGCGGCGACCAGGTCGACACGGGAACGTCCGAGGCGCAATACGATCTGTATTTGAGTCCCGATCAGCTCAAGAATATTCCGGTCGCGACCACCGTCGGCAATCACGATACGAACATCAATTACCAGTATCACTACAACGTGCCTAACCTGACGACCCTGGGCGGTCAAAAAGTAGGCAACGACATCGTGAACGGCGATTACTCGTATACGTACGGCGACGCGCTGTACATGGTACTGAACTCCAACAGCTCCAGCACCGCGGACCATGCCGTGTTCATGAGACAAGCCGTAGCCGACCATCCGGATACCAAATGGCGATTCGTGACGCTGCATCATGACATCTACGGCGCCGGCTCGGCTCACTCGCAATCCGATTCGCTGGATAGAAGACTCTATCTGCAGCCGGTCATCGACGAGCTTGACATCGATCTGGTGTTCACCGGTCATGACCACTCGTACGCGAGATCGTACCCGCTGTACAACAACAACGTTCAGACGCAATTCAAGGACGGAGAAGGCAACGACATCAACCCGACGGGCACGTCCTACTTCACGGCAAACTCCGCGAGCGGCAGTAAATACTACGATCTGGCGCCGGTAGCGGAATATTACTCCGAAGCGCGGATCCAGCACCGCAAGACATCGTTCTCCACGGTTACCGTAACCCCGACGACCTTCACCTACGATACATACGAAATCGAGACGGACGACAGCCTCACGAAGATCGACTCCTACAACGTGCTGAAAAAACCGGAAGACGCGAAGGTGTACGCCAAAGCGGAAGATAAATCCAGCGTGTACTACGCGATCAAGAACGCGAACGCCGTGAAAGACCTGGACGTGACGTTCAAGTTCGACAGCGCGAAAGCGAAGTTCAAGGAAGCCGCCTTGACGACGCCGGACGCGGGCAGCTTCGTCGTCGACAGCGGCACGGCGGGAGAAGTCAACATCAAGGCGACGCTCGCGAATCCGATTCACACGGTGGATTACGCGGACGTCATCAAGCTGACCTTCGAAGCGCCGACCGGTCAAAAGTCCGCCGTCACGAACGTCGAGCTGACGAAATCCAACCTCACCACCTTGAATAAACACAAGGCGAAGGTTTCCACGGTCGAAGCGAATACCGCTCCGATTACGGTGACGAATCAGCCGAACGTCAAAGTGTACGCGAAGAAGAGCACGATCATCGCGGAGCTGGCGAACAAGGCGGAATTCTATCTGGCCCTGAGCAACACGGACGACGTGAACGCGCTGGACGTGACGTTCCGCTATGACAGCACGAAGTTTAAATTGCTGACGCCCGAGCTGATCGGCCAGGACGACGACATCCAAGCCTTCGACGATACGAACGGGACCGTACGGTTCCTCGCGGGCTTCACGAAGCCGATTACGTCGGAGGGCTACACGGACGTCGTGAAGCTGACGCTGGAACCGCTCAGCGTATTCAACCGCTTCCTGCAAGCCGACATCGAGCTGGACAAAGTATCCACGGCTTCGAAGGGAATCAACACGGAAGTCCTGAACAACGCGGAGGATAAGACGGCCTCGATCCTCATGCGCACGTATAAAGACCTTGTGGACGTGAACGAAGACACCAAAGCGGACGTCGGGGACCTTTCCTTCGCGACCGAGTACTACAGACTGACTTCCGCCGATACGAATTGGCCGGGAGCAAAGCGGGCCGACGTCGTCGAAGACAGCGTGATCGACACCGCAGACTTAACCTTGATCATGAACCACATCCTACACTAATACTAAGGAAGTAAACGGGCGGGAGAAGACCTTGCGTCTTCTTCTGCTCCTTACTAACCGGGGAGTCTAAACTCATGAAAATAAAATGGTTAGCCGCACTCTTGGTCATCTGCTGCCTCAGCTTCCAGGCATCTGCCTATGCGTCAGCCGATCAACATATTCAATCCGTGGACTTCTCGCAATCGAGCATTGCGGTCGCTAGCAACGCCAACGCTTTTTCCGTCGATATTCTCTTGGACAATAACGCCCCGTTCAGCACCGCCGAATTCGGTCTCCGTTTGGACGGCGTCAAGATTCAATCCGTCACCCTCGGCAGCGCGACGGCCGCCAGCTCCAAAGTAGGCCCGAAAGAAAGCAACGGCGTGACGTACTTCGGTTTCTATGATCTGGCCAATAAATACAACGGGAAAATAAACGCCGCCACGATCACGTTCGAATATACGGGCAGCGCCCCGGCGACCGTCACCCTTGCGGAAACGAAAGTAACGGCGCTGACGACGGACGGCTATGTCAGCTCCGAAACCGCGCAGCCGAATAAAGCGCTGCACGTCACGCGCAATGAAGGCGGCACGTCGAACCCGGGCGGTTCAACGGGTACGACGCCTCCTCCGGTTAACGACAGCCTGTTCGTGCTGAACAGCCAAGACGCGCTCGTCGCGCTGGACCAAGCCAAGCCGGACAAGAATAACGTCAAGGTCGTTACCCTCGACGCCTCCAAAGTGAAGCCGGACGACAAGGGTCAAATGTCGGTTGAACTGCCTTACTTCCTGCTCGATGCGTCGGAGAAGCGGACGGTGGCGATCGTGACGCCGTTCGGAACGTTCAAGCTGCCGTCCAACGTCCTGACGAAGGAACAAGCGGCGAATGCCAATACGCTGACGCTCGTCGTGCAGAAGCAGGATGTCTCCCTCTTGTCGAACGAGGTACGGACGCAGGTCGGCAACCATCCGGTGTTCGAGCTTCATTTCTTGGTTAACGGACAAGCGATCGAGTGGAAGAACGACGCGGTCTCCGTGGCCGTATCGATTCCTTACGCGCCGACGGCGGACGAGGCGAAGGACGGCAACAAGTTGGTCGTGTATTATATCGACGGCCAGGACCAACTGCATGCGGTCGCCAACAGCACGTATAACGCGCAAACCGGCAGCATCCAATTCGCGACCAGCCATTTCAGCCGCTACGGCATCGCGTTTGCCCGGAAGAGCTTCACGGACATTCAAACCTCTTGGGCGAAGAACGAGATCGAAGCGCTTGCCGTTCGCGACATCATTACCGGCATGACGGCAACGACGTTCGCGCCAGCGGCGAACATGACGAGAGCGGACTTCACCAAGCTGCTCGTGGGCGTGCTGGGCGTGAACGCGCAGAATCAAGGCGCGGGATTCAGCGACGTCCCGTCGACGGCGTATTACTATGAAGCGGTCATGACGGCGAAAGCGGTCGGCCTTGTCAGCGGATCCGGCGACAACAAGTTCAACCCGAAATCGCAGATTACCCGGCAGGAAATGATCGCCCTGATGGATCGCGCGTTGACGATCGCGGGCAAGGCGCTTTCGGAGAAAGCCTCGCTCGCCGCGTTCAGCGACGCGAAGCAGGTGGCGGCGTACGCGGCGGACAGCGCGGCGAAGCTCGTCGCGGCAGGGATCGTCAGCGGCAGCAACGGCAAGCTCAGACCGCTGGATAACTTGAAGCGCGACGAAGCGGCCAAAGTCCTGTATGCCATCTTTACGCGGTTGCACGCTTAAGAGGCGAATAGAGGACGGGCAAGTTCCATCTAGACGATCGAGAAGGAACAAGTCATAGCGTCGACTTGTTCCTTTTTTGAATGATTCGCCGCGAGCTCCTTGCCGGAACCTGCGCAGGGAGATGCCGAAGTCGATTTCAGTTCATCAGGAGGCGGACATGCGAAGCAGACGAGGCAGGCTTATCGGATTGACAGCTCTTTTTCTATTGTTTTTATTGGGCTTGTTTCCCAGGGTTACATCCGCGCATGATAACGTAAGCATCGCGTTCACGGATATTTCGATGAAAGGGCATGCCATTCAAGTGATCTTGCAAATGGATATGTACGACATCCGGGTAGAGGCGACTCCGGAGGAGCCGGATGTAGGGGACCTGACGCCGGAAGCGTACGCCCGGTTCGTGAACGAGCTGCAGGCTCCCGTGGAGAAGTACTTATTGGCCAATCTGCAGCTATACGCCGATGATTTACCGCTCAAGGGAAAATTAACGCGGCTGAGCCAAGTGGAGATCAAGGATCAGAACCAGCCCTTTGCGGAAGCGGTGCTGGAGTTCCCGGTCGCGAATACGCCGCATAAATTCGAAATGGATTACGATATGGTCTTCCAGCGCGATCCCTATCATGTCAACTATGTCAACGCGGCGCTCGGAGAGTTGAAAGCCAATGCCGTGTTCGTCGCCGAGTCGCACGAGATGCGAATCGGAGACATGAGCGCGCCCTATACGCTGGAGCACTTTTCCTTGCTTGGGCTTAAGCAAGCGTTGAGCTTGTTTGAAGCGATTCTATTCATCGCGTTATTGATCATCGGCCGCCGATCCTTCAAGCAGCTAGCGATCGCGCTAGCCGTATTTTGGGGCGCGTATACCCTGACGTTCGTCTTGGCCGGCTTGCGGCCGCTGGACTTGTCCGGCGCTTTCCTTCCGTTCATGCTCGCGTTCAGCGTCGTTATCGTCGCGCTGTATACCCTGCGCGGCAAGCAAAAAACGCTCTATCCATGGCTGGCGGGAGGGTTCGGCCTGTTCTACGGCGCGGGTTACGCGGAAGGTCTGGCGGGGTTGAAGGCGGACGGAGGAACGAACATCGTGCCCGTGCTGGCCTATATGGCGGGAATCGGCGTCGCGTTAGCCGTCATTGCCGCGCTCCTCTACCTGTTGCTTCAATACGCATGGAAGGCGAAGAGCTTCGTTCCCCGGATGTCAAAGGTTATCTTGCCGTTCGCCATCGTTTGGTTGGTTGTCAAACTATTCGTCTACTAAGGAGATCCATCATGTTTCGTATCCGAACCGCAACGCGAATTTCCATCGTGCTGTCTATGCTAGCCTTCCTGCTGCTTCCTCTCGGACATGCGGACGCGCATGCCTACAGCGCCGGCTATACGACGTTAACGCTGACGAAAGCGAACGTCGAGATGACGTACGCGCTGGACGAGCTTTCGGTCATCGAGCTGACGGCGGGCGACGCGAACCAGAACGGAACGCTGGAGCCGGAAGAGTTCGACGGGGTGAAGGATTCGTTTTTGGCGCTCCTGCAGCAGGATATTCAATTGACGATCGACAACGTGCCGCAGGAGTGGTCCCAGATCGAAAGCTATGCGTTGAAACGCGAAGGCGATGCGACGAAGCTGTTCCTGACGATCGAGTTCCCGCCCGTATCGGCTTCCCGGTCGATCGCGTTAACGGATCATCTCTACTTAAGCGATAAAGTGACGGCCAATTACGTGAATCTGGTCAAGATCAATTACGGCAAACGCGAAAGCACGTCCGCCTTGTCCGGCAAGTACCGCGTATGGTCGATGAAGCTCTCGGAAAGCGATTATGCGGCGCTCCGGCAAGATCCGCGCTCGCAGGCGGATGGCAATAGCTCGGCATCCGGCGGTACGGAAAGCCCGGACGGAGCGGCGCATGCTTCCGGCTGGTTTTCGTTCTTTACCTTGGGCATGGGTCACATATTAGGCGGGTACGATCATCTCTTATTCCTGTTCTCGCTGCTGATCGCCAGGCAGACGTTCAAGCAGTACGCGAAAATGATCACGGCCTTCACGATCGCGCACAGCATCACGCTGACGTTGACGGTGCTCGGCCTCATCAACGTGCCCGCATGGTTCGTAGAGCCCGCGATCGCGCTCAGCATTTGCTACGTGGCGGTTGAAAATATCGTGCGGAAAAAGGTCAGCTACCGGTGGGTCTTAACCTTCTTGTTCGGACTCATTCACGGGATGGGCTTTGCCGACATTTTGAAAGAAATGGAGATTCCGAAAGGCGAGCTGGCGATAGACCTAATCAGTTTCAATCTCGGGATCGAAACGATTCAAATCGGCTTGGTCGCGCTGGTGCTGTTCCCGCTCGTCCTGCTGCATCGCTGGAAATTCTCGAGGCGGGCCGTGACGGCGGGCTCCGCGATCGCCCTGATCCTAGGCGCCTATTGGTTAATCGACCGCATCGTCGTCCTATAAGCACGCATGCTTTTGCCGATACGAACGAAGAGACGCCGGGGCGAGCCCGAGCGTCTCTTTAGGTTAGCGATAGGTTCCATCATAGACATGGTCTATGGCTTCTGTAAAATCTATGCATTCGTTCGCAGAGGAGCTTTCGTAGTATAGTGGTACTAGCCTTCGGGCCAAGCCGGGAGCTTATACGGTTGTTGTCATTTTTCTCCTTCTCGATTATTAAAATAATGATAAGCTTTCGTAAGCAGCTCCGCCAGCTGCCGGCTTTCGTCCTGGCCCAGATCGTCGATCAGGCCGCCGAGCGAGTCCCGGATGTACAGCTCGGCCGATTTGGCGACCTCCTTGCCTTTGCCCGTCAGCCCGATGCCGACGGAACGCCGGTCGTCCGGATCGACGGTGCGCTCGATCAGATTCTCCTCGATCAGCTTCTTGATGAGCTGCGTGACCGTCGGCGTCGTCACGAGCAGCCGTTTGCTGAGATCGGAGATGCGCGGCTTGGGATTGCCGTTGTTCTCGTACTCCATGATGCAGAAGAGGATGCGGATGTCGCTGCGCGTCAGGCCGTTGACCGGCTTCTCCCGCCACTCGGCTTTGGCGAACAGGATGAAGGCGTCCCGCAGCCGCTGTATGATGTCTTGTCGGTTGTCGTTCATGGCGTGCATGCTCCTATCGAAATCGGTTTTGTGCGTGCCGGGCGGCTTCCCGCGGGACGATGACGAAGCCCGCGGGAGGCGGCTTCGCCGGCCCGCGAGAGGCTGCCGGAAGGGAAATGTTGGACTTGAAATCTACGACATGGGTCATTATTATAAAAGTTAAGTTGGTAAACTAATTATTTTTAAGATTCGTATATTGGCAGGATATGAGGTGGATCCGATGGTCAAGATTGGAGTCATGGGCACGGGCTACGTCGGGCTCGTACACGGCGCCGTGCTCGCCGGGCACGGCTTCCCGGTGACGTGCATGGACGTCGATGCCGGCAAGATCGGCCGGTTGTCGCGGGGGCAATCGCCGATCTACGAGCCGGGGCTCGACGAATTGCTCGCCGCCGGCCTTCGCGCGGGCACGCTGTCGTTCACGGCGAGCGCCAAGGACGTCATCCGCGGGAGCGACGTGCTCTTCATCGCGGTCGGCACGCCGGCCAAGGAGGACGGCAGCGCCAATCTTGACCACGTTCAGGATGTCGTGCAAGCGATCGGCCGTTACGCGAACGGCCCGAAGACGGTCGTCTGCAAGTCGACGATGCCCGTCGGCACGGCGCGTTCGATCGCGCGCTATCTCGACGGCGCGCTGAAGGCCCGGAACGCCCCGTACCGCATCGACGTCGCGTCGAATCCGGAATTTCTTCGCCAGGGCAAGGCGGTAAGCGACTCTCTCGCTCCGTCGCGGGTCGTCGTCGGCACCGAGAGCGAGGACGCGAAGCGGATGCTGCAGACCGTCTACGCCGCCCATCTGCGGCAGGAGGTGCCGTTCCTGTTCACGAACTGGGAGACGGCCGAAATGGTCAAGTACGCGTCCAATTCGTTCCTCGCCGTCAAAATCTCGTTCGTGAACGAGCTGGCGCTGCTGGCCGAGAAGGTCGGCGCGAACATCGGGGACATCGCCGCGGGCATGGGCCTCGACGAACGGATCTCCCCGCACTTCCTGCAGGCAGGTCCCGGTTACGGCGGCAGCTGCTTCCCCAAGGACACGCAGGCGCTGCTCGACGTCGGCCGCCGGAACGGCGAAGAGCTGTTCGTCGTGAGCGCGGCCGCGGCGGCCAACGAGAAGCAGAAGCGCCGAATGGCGGACAAAATCGCCGAGGCGCTCGCGTTCGGCGGCTCGCTCAAGGGCAAAACCGTCGCCGTGCTGGGCTTGTCTTTCAAACCCGAGACCGATGATATCCGGTACGCGCCCAGCTATGATATCATTAACGGCTTGTTAAGCCGGGGCGCGGCCGTGAAGGCGTATTGCCCGCAGGGCATGAAGCAGGCGAAGCGGCAGTGGACCGAATGGGACGGCATCGTCGCCTACTGCGAGAGCGAGGCGGAATGCGCGCAGCACGCGGACGCCCTCGTCCTGATGACGGAATGGCCGCAATTCCGCGACCTCGGCTGGGATCGGATCGCCAGAAGCATGCGCGGCGGCCATTTCTTCGACCTGCGCAACCAGTTCGCGGACGATCCGCGGATCCGGCGGCTGTTCCGTTACTATCCGGTCGGTTCGAACGAACCGGCGTACACCCTGGAGGAGGCGCAATGAGTACCTATTGCGTAACCGGCGGAGCGGGTTTCATCGGCTCCCATTTGTGCGAACGGCTGCTGAAGGCGGGCCATCGCGTCGTCTGCGTCGACAATTTCAACGAAGCGTACGATTACAAAACCAAGATTAAGAATATCCTGAATAGTATCGGAATGGAATCGGATTTTCAATTTATTCACAAAGAAACCGATCTGCTTCGTCTGCAGCGGGCTGTCGCCGGGGACAGCTACAAGCTCGTCGTCGCGGATATTCGCCATGCGGACGAGTTGGACGCCGCGTTCGCGGGCGAGCGGATCGACGCGGTCATCCACCTCGCGGCCATGGCCGGCGTGCGGCCGTCCATCGCGGACCCGCTGCTGTACGAGGACGTGAACGTCCGCGGCACGCTCCAGCTGCTGGAGGCGATGCGCCGGCACGGCGTGCGCAAATGGCTGTGCGCCTCGTCCTCCTCGGTCTACGGCAACAACGAGAAGACGCCGTTCGGGGAGGACGACGCCGTCGACCGGAGCATCTCGCCGTACGCGGCGACGAAGAAAGCCTGCGAGGTGCTCGGCCATACGTACTATTATTTGCATGGCATCGATGCGGTTATGCTCCGGTTCTTCACCGTGTACGGCGAGCGGCAGCGTCCGGATCTGGCGATTCATAAATTCGTGGCCATGCTCGACCGCGGCGAACCGCTGACGGTCTACGGCGACGGGTCGTCCAGACGCGACTACACGTACATCGGGGACATCGTCGACGGGATCATGGGCAGCCTGCGATACGTCGAAGCGCGGGACGCCGTCTACGAAATCGTGAATTTGGGCACGAACCGGACGGTCTCGCTGCTCGAGCTGGTCCGGGGCGTGGAACGGGCGCTCGGCAAGAAGGCCCGCATCCGCTGGCTGCCGAATCAGCCGGGCGACGTCAAGCAGACGTACGCGGACGTGTCCAAGGCGGGCCGGCTGTTCGGCTACGCGCCGCGGACCGAGTTTCACGAAGGGTTGCGCAGGTTCGTCACATGGTATAGGGGGAATAATTATGGTCAAGCTCTCGATCGTCGCGCCGATCTATAATGAAGAAGAAAATATTTTGCTGCTGCACGAGGCGATCACGAACGCGGTCCGGCACAAAATAGAGAGCTACGAGATCGTGCTCGTCAACGACGGCAGCAAGGATCGGAGCGCGAGCATTCTGAACGAGCTCGCGGAGCGGGATCCGGCGGTGAAGGTCATCCATTTCGTCAAGAATTGCGGGCAGACGGCCGCGATCTATGCCGGGATGAAGGGCGCCTCCGGCGAGCTGATCGCGCTCATCGACGCGGATTTGCAGACGGACCCGCGGGATATTTTCAAGCTGATGCCGTACATCCCGAAGATGGATTTCGTGAACGGCAAGCGCGTCCGGCGGAAGGATACGCTCGTGAAGAAGGTCTCGTCGCGGATCGGCAACGGGGTCCGCAACTGGCTGACCGGCGATACCATCTACGACACGGGCTGCCCGATGAAGCTCATGAAGCGCGAGGTGGCCGAGAGCTATTATTTGTACGAAGGGATGCACCGGTTCCTGCCGACGCTGGCGAAGATCAACGGCTTCCAGGTCATCGAGATCGCGGTGTCCCACCAGGAGCGGCAGCACGGCGTATCCAAGTACGGCGTGCTCAACCGGGCGTTCGTCGGGCTGATGGACGCCATCGTCATCGGCTGGCTGCGCAAACGGGTCATCCGCTACCAGATTCGGGGACAGTAGCATGTGGTGGCATTCCTTGTTAGGCGGCATGTCGGCCGGCGGCGTGGCCTGGATCGTCTTCGGCTTCGTCGGGCAGATCATGTTCACGATGCGCTTCATCACCCAATGGCTGGCCAGCGAGAAGGCGAAGCGGACCGTCGTGCCGCTGTCCTTCTGGATCTACAGCATTCTCGGCAGCATCGTCCTGTCGATCTACGCGATCTACCGCAGGGACCCCGTCTTCATCCTCGGCCAGCTGCCGAGCGTCTTCATTTATTGCCGGAACATCATTTTGGAGCGGAGAAATAATCTGGCGAGCGCGGCGGAAGTGAAAACGATGGATTCCTAGGCGAATGCCCCTGTCCCGATGCGTCGGGACAAAGGCATTCGCCCGCATCGGAAGCATAAGCCTAGGCGATTGGTTTGCGTGTCGCGACGGAGGTCGGGACACGCAGCATTCGCCCGCATCGGAAGCATGACGATGCCGACAAACGCGGCATCCTAACTCTTACGCAAGAAGCCCCCTTCATGAGAAGGAGGCTTCTTATCGTTTCGGTCCCTGTTCGATTCCCGCTCACGCGGACGGCACGGGCTCGGCGTCCAGCAGCCGGAACAGCTTCGCGCCGACGTCCGCCGTCCGCGCGGCGAGCGCGACGGTGCGGCGCAGGCCGGGTTCCGCCAGGGGCACGGCCTGCAGGTTCATTTGCTTCGCCTCCGCCGCGAGCATCTCGGGCAGCACCGTGATGCCGGCGCCGACGGCGACGTTGAACAGAAATTCTTTGTTCCCGTCGACCTCCAGCTGGACGTCGGGGCTGTACCCGTAGCTTTCCGTCAGCGTTTTGACCCGGTCATGGATCTCGCATTGCGGGCTCGCGAAGACGAATCGCTCTTTCCTCAGCTCCTCCAGCCGCAGCGACGTCCGTTCACGGAGCGGATGGTCTTCCGGCAGCACGGCAACATAGCCTTCGGTAAACAGCGTCTTGCTCCACATCCGGTCGCCCGCGAAAGCCGCATCCAGCAGGGCGGCGTCGAACGCGCCCTCCTGAAGCTCGTCCCGCAGCGCGGCAGACGTTTGCCGCACCTTGATCGTGACGGGATGGCCGGCGTCGCGGTAATCGCGCAGCCGTCCGGAATGGAGCCGCGCCACGACGCTCGGCAGGCAGCCCAGCGTATACCCCGGCTCGGCCTTGAACCGGCGCATGACCGCTTCGATGGTGTCCAGCGAGGCCACGACGGGCATGATCCGCTCCAAGAAATGCCGGCCGGCCTCCGTCAAATCGACCCCCGCCGCGCTGCGCCGGAACAGCTCGATGCCGTAGGTCGCTTCGAGCTGCCGGATTTGCTTGCTGATCGCCGGCTGGGTCAGGCTAAGCCTGTCCGCGGCCTTGGACAAGCTCTTCCATTTCGCCGCCTCGGTAAAGCTTCGAAACCATTCCACCTGCATCCGTAGTCCTCCTATAATGAACGGTTATACCCTCCCAACAGAGCGGAAGTTCCGTAACGGTCCAGATCGCGTTATCATCAAGTGCATCCATCCTAACACAGCCGCATCCGAACGGAGAAGCTGGAAGGGTTGGCAATCTTGTCAAAAATATCCGCGACAAAGGAGAATGTTCGATGTCTGAAGTATTGGATGTACTCGGCCCGCGCCTGCAGCATCTGACCGCGCTTTCCGATAACCAAGATTACTGCCTGATGAAAGGGGAACTCTTTCCCGGCGTATTCGTGCCCGTGCATAGCCATGAGGACCGCGAAACGTTCGTCGTGATTTCCGGGGAAATCGAAGCTTGGCTGGACGGCGCGTGGTCGGTCTACCGTGCCGGCGATACGCTGGATATCGCGCCGAACCGGAAGCACGCGTGGCGGAACGCCTCGGGCGAGCCGGTGACGCTGCTGATCGCCTCGACGATGAAGATGGGGAAATTCTTCAAAGAAATCGGCCGTCCGGCCGCTTCCGTGCCGCCGGGTCCGCCCGAGCCGGCCGCGGTGGGGAACTTCGTCCAAACGGCGATTTCGTACGGCTACTGGCTCGGCACGCCCGAGGAGAACGCCGCGATCGGCCTGATGATGGGCTAAGCGAATCCCGTTCCTGCAGCAACGAAATAGAGCCGGTTCAGCGCGCGCTGAACCGGCTCTTTCTTTATAGAACGGGCACGGACCGGGCCAGGCGGAAGCCCAGGTCGTCGATGCGGAACGCCGGGTGGCTGCGCCGGCGGCAGGTCGCCCCGCAGCCTCGGGCTTCCTCGGCCCAGCTGCCGCCGCGAAAAATCCGATAGCTCCCGTAAATCTTCGGGTCGTAGACGTCCCAGCACCACTCCCACGCGTTTCCCAGCATATCGTACAGCCCCCAGGCGTTCGGCGCCTTCCCGCCGACGTCGCGGATCGCGCCGCCCGCATTGCCCGCATGCCAGGCGATGTCGTCCAGCGCGCCGTAGCGGTAGCCCGTCGTGCCCGCCTTGCACGCGTGCTGCCATTCCGCCTCGGTCGGCAGCCGGTAACCGTCGGCGTCCCAATCGCAGATCACCGTCTCGCCGTCTTCCCCGATCGCGTACGCGGGCGCGTACCCGGTTCGTTCCGAGAGCGCGTTGCAAAAGGAGACGGCGTCGAGCCACGACGCGTTCACGGCCGGCTTGCGCCGCTCGCCGGCCGCCGGCTCCGGCAGGTTCGCGACCGCGGCGTACAGCTCCGCGGTGACGGGATGCCGGCCGAGCGCAAACGGCTGCAAGGCCACGGTCCAGCGGCGGTTGACGCGGTCGTCGCGCAGATGGACGTCGCCGCCCGGAATGGCGGCCATCGGATAGTCGGGGAGCGGGCCGCGTGCTTGAGACATGAGCGTTCCTCCTGCCGGGATTGGATTTTACATACTTTACCATAGCGGGGATGGACGCTTCAATAGCCGCGATACCCGCGTTGCGCGACGGCGGCTATCGCCCGCATGCTGGGAAGCCGCGGGAACTAGGCGGATGTGCCCGTTTTCGGCCGGCGGGCGCTTCCGGGACAGGAATCGGGCGTCCCTCCGGAGAAGAACTTATTCAGAATCAACGCAGAAGAAATCTATCTAAGAAGACCTATTAAAGAAGACCTGTCAAAGAAGACCTATCAAAGAAGACCTATCAAAGAAGACCTGTCAAAGAAAACCTATCAAAGAAACTTAATCAGGGACTATCGAATCCGATCCGGAATCAAGATCCGAAAGGGGAATGGAACAGATGACGTTCGATTTGATGCATGATCCGTATCCGTCGCGGCGAACGGCGGTCGTGGCGCGAAAAGGGATGGTCGCGGCTTCGCAGCCGCTGGCCGCGCAGGCGGGGCTGCGCATGCTGCAGCAGGGCGGCAACGCCGTCGACGCGGCGATCGCGGCGGCGGCCTGCCTGACGGTCGTCGAGCCGACGGCCAACGGCATCGGCGGAGACGCTTTCGCCATCGTCTGGCAGGAGGGACGCCTGCACGGCTTGAACGCGAGCGGCCGCTCGCCGATGGCGCTGACGCCGGAAGCCGCGCGGGAGCGCGGCGCCCGCGACGGCATGCCGGCCGACGGCTGGCTCCCGGTGACCGTGCCGGGCGCGCCGTCCGCCTGGGCCGCGCTGTCGGAGCGGTTCGGCCGGCTGCCGTTCGCGACGCTGCTCGAGCCGGCTGCGGAGTACGCCCGCGAAGGCTACGCGGTCACGCCGGAGCTCGGCGCGACGTGGGCCCGGGCGTTCCGGGCGTGGGAGGCGAAGGCCGGCGATCCGCTGTTCGCGGAGTGGTTCCGCGTGTTCGCGCCGGAGGGCCGGGCGCCGCGGCCGGGCGAAACCTGGCGGTCGCCGGGCCACGCGCGCACGCTGGAAGCGATCGCCGCGTCGAAGGGCGAAGCGTTCTACCGGGGCGAGCTGGCGGAAGCGATCGACCGGTTCGCGCGCGAGACCGGCGGCCTGCTCCGCTCGGCGGATTTGGCGGCGCATCGCCCGGAATGGACGGATCCGATCTCCGTCCGGTACCGCGGCTACGACGTATGGGAGATGCCGCCGAACGGCCAGGGGCTCGTCGCGCTCATGGCGCTGAACGTCCTGGACGGCATTCCGCTGGCGCACAAGGATTCGCTCGAGACGGTTCACGCCCAGGTCGAAGCGTTGAAGCTGGCTTTCGTCGACGGGCTGCGGCATATTACGGATCCGGCGATGATGAAGGCGAGCGTGGAGGAACTCCTCTCGCCGGCGTACGCGGCGCAGCGGCGGCAGCTGATCGGCGAACAGGCGCTGATGCCCGCGCCGGGCCGGCTGCCGAGCGGCGGGACCGTCTACTTGGCGGCGGCCGACGGCGAAGGGAACATGGTATCGTTCATCCAGAGCAACTACCGGGGCTTCGGCTCGGGGCTGGTCGTGCCGGGGACGGGCATCGCGCTGCAAAACCGGGGAACGTCGTTCTCCCTGGATCCCGGCCACGCGAACGTCGCGGCGCCCGGCAAACGGCCGTTTCATACGATCATTCCGGGTTTTCTCACGAAGGACGGCGCGCCGGTCGGCCCGTTCGGCGTCATGGGCGGCTTCATGCAGCCGCAGGGGCATCTGCAGGTCGTCTCGAACCTGATCGACTTCGGCTTACACCCGCAAGCTGCGCTGGACGCGCCGCGCTGGCAATGGCTCGAAGGCCGCAAGGTCGCCATCGAGACCGGCTTCCCCGAGCATCTGGCCCGGCAGCTGGAGCGGCGCGGCCACCAGATCCAGCTCGTGCTCGACCGCAAGGCGTTCGGCTGCGGCCAGGTCATCTGGCGCGACCCGAGCGGCGCGCTGATCGGCGGCACGGAGCCGCGGACGGACGGCTGCGTGGCGGCTTGGTAGCGGCGGGGTCTGAGGCGGGGCACGGGGCAAGTGTGGGGCAAGGGCAGGGCAAATACAGGTAAGTGATGAGCAAATGCCGGCAGGGGCAGATGCAGGTAAGTGAAGGTAAGGTAAGTGAAGAGCAATGCCGAGCGAGGGCAAGCAGGATCGGCGTGTGCGGTGCATGGTCGATCGCACCCGTTGCATGCGTCATGCGCCGTTTAGCGGACAGGAGCGCCGCTATTCTCGCGAAATCGCCGATTTCGGCGTTTTGGCGGACACAGGAGCCGTTATTGGCTCCGAAAGCGTTGGTTTAGGCACGTATACGTTGCAATAAGCGCCCCTGTGGCCGGAGAAATCCGAATTTCGAACAATCGGCGGAAATAGCGGATCTGGTGGCCGCGAAAATCGGAGAGCGGACGGTTCGGAGGCGCTAGGGCGCCAATTTTGATTCGAGGCTGCCGGCTGCGGCGTCCTTCAGACGCGAGGCCGGCAGACCGAGGCTCCGATGGGGCGGGACCATGCATCCATGCCTAGGGCAGTCGGCCGCGGCGAACCTATAAGCCTAAGGCCATCCGTATGCTCCGGCAAGCGAGTTTTACACCACACATATGCCGTTGAATCCCTTTCGATTACCCGCAGCGCCCGCCCCTCAGGCGACGCCCGGCGGACCGAAAGGGATTTTTATTCGGCTTTTTGCTATGCCCGCGCTTCAGAACCGCGCCGCGCCGCGCCGCATCGCCCGGCCGGTTCTCCCCGCGGCCTCCCGCGGCCGCGCCGCCCGAGTTGCGTAGCCGACGCCCCGCGGCCGCCCCGCCTGAGTCGCCTAGCCGGCCGGCTTGCGGCGTGTTTGGCCGCAGGTACGTTCTTCCGAACAGCCGCCTCGCGCCGTTGACTGACAAGGGCTGTCACCACCCGCCGCTACAATGGAGACAGAGCAGGGAAATCCGCGGAGGAGGGTTCGGCATGACGAGTCAGGAGATGCGTCGAAACGAAGAAATCGGCTTTTTGTTCGTGAGCGGCGCGGGATTGCGCGGGAGCATTTGGACGGAGGTGACGGACGGGCTGGAGGCGCCGGCGCTTGCGGCGGACTATCCGCTGCGCGACGGTCCCGCCGCGGAGCGGCTGCGGCTCGGACTGGCCGACTATGCGGCGCATGTGCGCAAGCAGGCGGAAGCGTGGCGCGTCCGGCGGATGGTCGTCGTCGCGCATTCGATCGGCGGCGTCGCGGCGCTGCCGGCCGCGGCGGCGCTGGCCGAACGCGGACGGCTGGCCGGCTTCGCGGCGGTCGGCGCGGCGATTCCGCGGGAAGGCGGTTCGTGGCTGTCGGCGCTGCCCATGCCGAAGCGGGCGGCCGCGGCCGCCTTGATGCGGCTCTTCGGCACGAAGCCGCCGGCGGCGGCGATCCGCGCCGGGCTGTGCGGCGGCTTGAGCGAAGCGCAGACGGAAGCCGTCGTGGACAGGTTCGTGCCGGAGTCGCGGCGCCTCTACACCGAGCCGTGCCGCGCGGCGGTGCCGCTTGTCCCGTCGGTCTATATCAAGCTGACGCGGGACAAGGAATTCGATCCGCGGCTGCAGGACCGCATGATCGCCAATCTGGCGCCGGGCCGCGTCGCCGCGATGGAAGCCGGCCATCTGCCGATGCTGAGCGACCCGGAGGGGCTGCGCGCGATTTTGAATTCGTTTCGGGCCGAGTTGGCGGAAGCGGAGTTGTAATGCGCGCGGTCAGCCGCTAAGATGGGTAAGAACAAGCAGGGAGGCTTGGCTGGCAGGCGCGGAGCAAGCGCTTTCGTTAGTCGACCTTCCTCTATTTACTAGTTTCTATTTATTAGTTTCTATTTATTTTATCTACCTGCAATCATCTACGCGTCGAAGGAGACGAGGACCATCATGGGAGAATTCGAAACGGTCGCGGCGACCCGCGAGCCCGTCACCGTCGCCCGCATCGCGCGCGACCTTGAGGCGCTCGGCGTGCGGCAAGGCGACGTTCTGCTCGTGCATGCGTCGCTGTCCGGCATGGGCTGGGTGTGCGGCGGGCCGCAGGCCATCGTGCAGGCGCTGCTGCAGGCGGTCGGCCCGGAAGGCACGATCGTCATGCCGGCCCAGAGCGGCGACTGGAGCGACCCGGCCGAGTGGAGCAACCCGCCCGTGCCGCGGGCGTGGCTCGAGACGATTTACCGCGAGATGCCGGCGTTCGATCCGCTGACGACGCCGACGCGGGGCATGGGCCGGATCGCGGAGCTGTTCCGGACGTTCCCCGGAACGGTCCGGTCGGCGCATCCGCAGGTGTCGTTCTCCGCGAACGGCAAGCTGGCCGGGGCGATCGTCGCGGATCATCCGCTGACGCCGCAGTTCGGCGCGGATTCCCCGCTCGGCAAGCTCTACCGGCTGCCGGAAGCGAAGGTGCTGCTGCTCGGCGCCGGCTACAATGCTTGCACCGCCTTTCATTTGGCGGAAACGCGGCTGGACCGCATGCCGGCGAAGCGGATGGGGACGGCGATGACCGAAGCGGGCGCGAGGACATGGAAGTGGTTCGACGACTTCGCCTACGATTCCGCTGATTTTACGCTCGTCGGCGCGGAGCTGGACGCGCGCGGCATGCCGGCGCGCGGGGCGGTCGGCAGCGCGGACTGCCGGCTGTTCGGGCTGCAGGCCGGCGTGGACGCGGCCGAAGCGTGGCTGCGGGAGAATCGGACCGGGCTGTAGGGATCATCGAAGAATCGAAGAAGCGAATCCGGCTTCGCGAGCCCGACGCTTGCCTCGTTGCCGGAAGCAGCCGCGCTTGCGAGCGCGTGAAGGGTAAGCTTGCGGCATTGTCCGTTTGTTGAAGCAAGAGCCCGCCGATATTCGGCGGGCTCTTTGCGCATTTGAGGCGATCAGGGATTACGATCAGGGGTTATCCTTCTTCCACGCTTCGTACAAGCCGTCGATCTTGGCGAAAACCAAGCTCGGATCGGCCGGATAACCGCTATAGAGCGGCTGGACTTGCGAGACGATGCGGTTAAGGCGCGTCAGCTGAGCCCTGTCGTGCTCGGTCAGAGGCGCCGTATCGCGGAGCGCATCCGCCAGAGGCCGCTTCCAATCCATAAACCGGAAGTATACGTCGTTCAGCCGCGCTGCGGTTTCCGACGCGCGAAGCCGCTGATAGTCCTGCATGTTTGCGTTGGCGTCCGTCAGGACCTGCTGCGTTGCGGCGAGCAATTCGAGGAAGGCGCTCCGCTCCGCCGGATCGTTCCATTTGCCGTCCGCGTTCAGGTTCGCGATGGCCTGCGAAGCCGAGTCTAAATAAAAAGCCGCGAACGATACGGCATGGGCGAGCTGCGCTTCTCTCGCCTCCCGTTCCAGATGAAGCCGGCAGCTTTGCCAGGCCGCGATTCCGACGGCTGCGGCCAGAAGCGCAAGCAGCAGGCGATTAGATTTGTTCATCGTACGAAAACCTCCGTCTCGATTTCAGCCCCCAATAGACGCCGCGGCGCGGGGAAAGTTTCGGACCCCTCATCCCCAAATAATGGGAGGCTTATTGGAGCCTTTCCGTTTTTCCGGCTCCGTTCGATTTGCCGCATCGGCCCGTCCGCGATCCGCCGAAGCCGGGCGAAATCCGGATCGAGCAGCGCTGCGTCAAAGCTTGCCGGTTCCTGTCGCAAGTTTTCTTATAAATGGCAAAAATTCGGTCCAAAAATCGTAAATTGGGACTTCCGCCGCTCCTCCGATTCCGTTAACATGAATGAATCAGATTAGAAATGAGGGACGGGTTTGCATCACGCGCACGGGACTTACGATATGTTGCTGGTGTGGTTTTCTTATGTGGTGGCGGTCGTGGCCTCTTACACCGTCTTGGATCTGGTCGGGCGGATCAGCACGGCGAAGGGCGCTTCCCGCTGGGGCTGGCTGCTGTTCGGCGCGGCGGCGATGGGGCTCGGCATCTGGTCGATGCATTTCGTCGGCATGCTGGCCTTCTCGCTCAGCGTCTCGGTCGCCTACGACCTGGACAAGGTCGTGCTGTCCGTGGCGGCGGCGATCGCCGCGTCCTTCGCCGGGCTGTTCGCGGTCGGCCGCAGCCGGCCGTCGGCGCGGCGGCTGATCGCGGGCGGGCTGCTGCTCGCGACCGGGATTTCGGCCATGCATTATACGGGCATGGCGGCCATGCAGATCGGCATTGCCTACGATCCGCTGCTGTTCGCCTGCTCGATTCTGATCGCCGTCGCGGCCTCGCTCGCGGCGCTGTGGCTGGCGTTCTACCTGCGGCGGGGCGACGAGCGGGGCGGCGTCTGGAAGAAGCTCGGCGCCAGCCTGATCATGGGGGCCGCCGTCGCCGGGATGCATTACACGGGCATGCGCGCCGCGCGGTTCGAGACGGACGCCGCGCCGCACGCCGTCCGCGGGATGGTGCTGAACCATACGTTCCTGCCTTACGTCATCGCGGGCGGCACGCTGTTCACGCTGGGCCTGTCCCTGTTCGGCATCTACATTTCCAACCGGCTGTCCCGCCAGGATTCCGAGCTTCAGCAAAGCGAGAATTGGTACAAGTCGCTGTTCGACAATAACCAGGACGCGATCATCTCGATCGACACTTCGCACCGCATCACGGGCTTCAACGCGGCGGCGACCGAGGTGACGGGGTTGTCCGGCGATTGGCTGCGCAGCCGCGGCATCGACGACCTGCTTCCGCATATCGCCGAGGAAGAGCGGGAGCGAACGCGCGAGCATTTCCGGAGGTCGCTGGGCGGCGAGGCGCAGAGCTATCAGACGGCGTTCGTCCATCGCGACGGGAGACGCATCGAGCTGAGCGTCGTCAACGTGCCGGTCGTGCAGGACGAAGGCATCGTCGGCAGCTATATGATCGCCAAGGACGTGACGGAGGAGAAGGCGGCGAAGGAGAAGATCCAGTACTTGGCCTTCCACGACGAGCTGACGGGCCTTCCGAACCGCCGGATGCTGAACCGATCGCTCGCGGAGCTGATCGAGGGCCGGCCCGATCGGTTCTCCGTCATGGTCATGGACATGGATCGCTTCAAGCTGATCAACGATTCGCTCGGCCACACGTACGGGGATCAATTCTTGCAGGAAGTGGGCAAGCGGATCGTGGCCTGCCTCGAAGACGAGCAGGTGACGCTGGCCCGGATGGGCGGCGACGAATTCACGCTGCTCTGCGACGGCCGGTACGGGAAGGACGAGGCGGAGCGGTTCGCGAAGCGCATCATCGCGGCCGTCGGGGTGCCGTTTCGCCTGAAGGAGAACGACTTCTACGTGACGGCCAGCATCGGCATCGCCTTCTACCCGCAGGACGGGGAGGACGCGGTGCAGTTGCTCAAGAACGCCGATACGGCGATGTACGAGGTCAAGAAGAACGGGAAGAACGGCTACCAATTCTATACCGGGGAGCTGAACGCGCAGCTGCAGCACAAAATCGAGCTGGAGGTCGAGCTGCGGCAGGCGATCGGGCGGGATCAGCTGTACCTGGATTACCAGCCGCAGATCCGGACGGGAGACGGCCGGATGATCGGCGTCGAGGCGCTCGTCCGCTGGCGCCATCCGTCCAGAGGCGTCGTGTCGCCGGGCGTATTCATTCCGATCGCGGAAGAGACGGGCATGATCTACGAGCTCGGCACCTGGGTGCTGCGGGAGGCGTGCCGCCAGATGAAAACCTGGCACGACGCGGGCGGCCCGCTTATCACGGTGTCGGTGAATCTGTCGTCGCAGCAGTTCCACCAGCCGAATTTGACGCAATACATCAAGAACATTCTGGAAGAAACCGGTCTGGCGCCGCAGTACCTGGAGCTGGAGATTACGGAAAGCATGATGATGGACGCCTCGGTCTCGATCGGCATCCTGAACGAGCTGACCGATTACGGCATCCGGATCAGCCTCGACGACTTCGGCACGGGCTACAGCTCTCTGAGCTATCTGAAGCTGCTGCCGATCCACAAGCTGAAGATCGACCGCTCCTTCATCCGCGACATTACGGTGAACCGCAACGACAAGGCGATCGTGGCGACGATCATCTCGATGGCCCAGCATTTGAACATGGACGTCATCGCGGAGGGCATCGAGACGAAGGAGCAGCTGGATATTTTGACGGACAACGACTGCGAGAAAATCCAGGGGTACTATTACAGCCGCCCGCTGCCCCCGGCCGAGGTGGAGCAGACGTTCTTCGCGCCGATGCGAGGCGCGGCTCTGCGCGGCTGACGGCAGCTGCCGGACGTCGGAAGCTGACGGCTGGACGGACCGGGCTGACACCGGCCGCGCCCCCGAGTTGCTCCCGGCCGCCGTTTCGGGCACAATAGAAGGCATCGCGGCATCCTGCGCAGGACGGCAGGAGAAGGAGGCGCCCCATGGCATTCGGAGTCACGCGCGAGGAGCTGGCGCGCTGGAAGGCGGCGGTGTCGCGCGGCGAGATCGCCTATTTGACCCACTACTGGCTCGAGCCGCGCTTCAAGGACGCCAAGACCGTCACCAAGGTCGGCTGCGGCGACCTCGAGAAGCTGGCCGCCTGGTGCCGGCGCAACGGGTTGGATCCCGCCTACATTCACCGCCGCGAACCGTTTCCGCACTTCGACCTGATCGGCGAGAAGCAGGTGGAGATTTTGAAGCGGGAAGGGCTGCGGGAGCAGCTGGAGCGGTTCAAGCTGGTGTGATCGCAGCCGCGCCGGCAGGCAGCCGCAGCCGGGCAAGCTTTGCGGACAGGCGTCGTTTTCGCCCCATCGGGCGGAAGCGGCGCCTTTTTTAGGTTGGCCGGCGCCCGCCCCCCGGTTGCTTCCTTCTCGTTCGGAATGGGTTAATAAAGAAGCAGAGGCGTTGCGCCGCAGGCGCGGGCCGACTTCAATCGATGAGGTGATGACGCATGACAATCCGAGTAGCGATCATCGGCTGCGGCTCGATCGCGGAGCTTCGGCACGCGCCGGAGTACGCGGCGAACGGGCATGCGGAGATCGCCGCCTTCTTCGACCATAACCCGGAACGGGCGCAGCGGCTGGCCGATCAGTTCGGCGGCCGGGTCGCGCCGAGCATCGACGACGTCATCGCGGACGAGACGATCGACGCGGTCAGCGTGTGCACGTCGAACGAGACGCACGAGGAAGTGACGGTCAAGGCGCTGCGCGCCGGCAAGCACGTGCTGTGCGAGAAGCCGATCGCGATCTCGGTCGCCGCCGCGCGGGCGATGATGAAGGCGGAAGAGAAATCGGACGGCATCCTGATGATCGGCCATAACCAGCGATTCTCCAAGGCGCACAGGATCGCGAAGCGGCTGATCGATTCGGGCGAGATCGGACGGGTGCTGACGTTCCAGACGACCTTCGGCCACAGCGGACCGGAGCATTGGGCGTTCGTGAAGAGCATGGACACGTGGTTTTTCAGCAAGGAGCGGTCCGGGCTCGGCGCCGCGGGCGACCTCGGCATTCATAAGCTGGACCTGATCCGCTACTTGCTGGACGACGAGATCGCCGACATCGCGGCGTTCAGCGGGGCGCTGCATAAGACCGATACGGAAGGCGAGCCGATCGCGGTGAACGACAACATGGTGTGCATCGTGCAGACGGAAGGCGGCGTGCTCGGCACCGTGGCCCTGAGTTGGACGTATTACGGCGAGGAAGACAACAGCACGGTGCTGTACGGCGAGAAGGGGATTTTGAAGATTTTCGCCAACGAAACGTACCCCGTCCAGCTGAAGCGGAGCGACGGCACGTCCAAGGAATACGAAATCGACGGCATGCAGACGAACGACAACCAGACGGAGAGCGGCGTCATCGACGCGTTCATCGAGGCGATCCGGAAAGGAAAGAAGCCGCCGGTCAGCGCGCGGGACGGGCTTGTCTCGCTGAAGCTGATCCAGGCCGCTTTGAAGGCGGCCGAGGAACGGCGCTCCGTGCGCGTGAAATAGCAGGAGGAAAGGCCCGCGTAGGGATGCGGGCCTTTTGGGGCGTTTGCGGGCGCGGATGAGGGATCCGCTGCTGCTGCCGCCGAAGGTAGGCCTCGCCGCGGGCCAGCCCGATCGGCAGGCGGGGAACCTTGGCTTCGCCGCTCCGCGCGGCGAAGCGCATGTTCGAGCGCCGGCGTCTCTGCGCATCCGGCGACGTATCGCCCGTATCGCGCTCGGAGTTGGCCTGCGTTTGTCCGTCCTGCGGGTTTCGCAGCCGGCAAAACGGCCGGCACAAGAAACGCCCGAACGGAAGGAAGCCGCGCTTCCCGCGTTCGGGCGTTTCGTTAGGGATTCCTTTCGATTCGCATATGGAGGTTCGTTCGAAACTCGAAATAAGTATGATTCCGTTCGGCGTCGGCCGAATCAGGCTTTGTCGTAGACGATGCCGGCCGAAGCGGCCGCATCGCGGTCGTACAGCGACTGCGGCAGGCGGTCCGGCGTCACGACGAAGCGCGGATGCGCCGCGACGCACTCGCCCGGCGCGATGACCGTGACGTCGCCGTTCAGGCTGCCGATGACCGCGCCTTCCTCGATAACGGCGCCTTCGCCGACGATGACGCGGGACAGACGCGCGCCGGGGCCGATGCGGGCGCCGGGCATCAGGACGCTTTCGCGGATGTCCGCGTCTTCCTCGACGATGACATCGCCGAACACGACGCAGCGGTCCAGATCCCCCTTGATCGCGCTGCCGGGATGCACGTACGAGCTTTGCACGTCCGCGTTCGGGCACAAGTAGGACCGCTCGGGCCGGCTCCGTACGCTGGACAGGATCGGCCACGGCTTCGCGCCGGCAGCGCGGTCGAGCTCGCCGTCGATGAGGTCCATGTGCGCCTCCCACAGGCTTTCGACCGTGCCGACGTCGCGCCAGTAGCCGTCGAACGCATGCGCCAGCAGAGGCGTGCCGTTCTTCAGCAGCCGCGGAATGATGTCCTTGCCGAAGTCGCGGCTCGAAGCCGGGTCGGCCCGGTCCGCCAGCAGCGCTTCCCGCAGCGCCTTCCATTTGAAAATGTAAATGCCCATGGAGGCCAGATTGCTCTTCGGCTTCGCGGGCTTCTCGGCGAACTCCGCGATGCGGCGTTGCTCGTCCGCGATCATGATGCCGAACCGGCTCGCGTCCCGCCACGGCACGCGCTTGACCGCGATCGTGGCCGCCGCGCCGCTCTCGATATGGTCTTCAAGCATGCGCCGGTAATCCATGCGGTAAATATGGTCGCCCGACAGGATCAGCACATGCTCCGGCGCTTTCCGGTCGAGGAAGTCGAGATTTTGGTAAATCGCGTCGGCCGTTCCCGCATATCCGTGCTCGCCGGCGCGATCGGAAGGCAGCAGCTCGATGTCCGCCGCGCGGCCGTTCGCATGCCAGGAGGTCCCGTCCCCGATATGCGCATGAAGCGAATCCGCCATATACTGCGTCAATACCCCGATCGTGCCGATGCCCGAGTTGATGCAGTTGCTCAGCGTGTAGTCGATGATGCGGCAGCTGCCGCCGAAAGGCACGGCCGGTTTCGCCATGGACTCCGTCAACGGAGCCAAGCGCCGCCCCTCTCCTCCTGCCAGCAGCATAGCGACACAACCATTCGAATTCATTTCGTTTCCTCCCCGAAGTCCGTTGTACTAGTTTTATACACGCGGCAAAATAGGATGAAACGCCCAAAAACTTTTCCTGCGCACAGGGAAAAATCGGCGCTTCAAGCGGTAAAACGGCGGGTATATACCCGCGCGTTCGCGGTTGACGCATGTCCGGGAACGTCGGTGGGGGAAGGCGCGCAGACGAGAGCCGGGGCGCCTCCTATTCCGCGGTTTCAAGGAGGCGTCCGTATCGGCGCGAGGCGGCGGCGGGCGGCCGTTCCCTCGCGCGTTCGCGCCGTGACGCTGCGTTGCGGCGTTAGTCCTGCACCCAGTTAGAGTATATGAGCAAACCCCTGTATTATAATCCCTTTGGCCTGCTTCAGAGGCGAAAAAGGTTTCGACAATGCCCGGCATCCCGCGGACTGGCCCTGTCCAAGCCTTCGCGGCTGGCCTGGCTACCGATACAGCGGGAGGCGGTGTATCAGTAATTTGGACTCCGGGTCAGTTTCCGGGGAAGTGGGACGGGACGACGTTGAACGATTAGCCGGTGCTTCGTCTTTACGACGATCCGCCTTTTGGTCGCGCGCCGCGCCACTGCGGGCACCGCAGCGCAACTTTATCGCCCTGCCGCCGATATGCCCGAATCTCCGACCCTTATCGCGCCTTTGCGGCAACCACGGCACGTCTCCCGCCGTGCGTGCGGGCCGAGTTGCGGGGCGGTGCCCCGGATATGCTGGACAAGCCGCGGTGCCCCGGATATGCTGGACAAGCCGCGGTGCCCCGGATATGCAGAACAAGCCGCGGTGCCGTGGCGGGCTGCCATGCACATGGCAGAAGTTACGAGGGAGTGCCGGCGGTGGACCGTCCTCCGTGCGGGGTAAGCTGCAAGCGATGCCCATGACGTACTGTCTGTCGTCTGCGCGGCTCAAGTCGCGGTACGGTGCTACGGGTGCGGTACGTTAGGCAGTTTAAATTACGATGCGGTGCAGGTGGCGACCGCCATAACGCCATTATTCGGGTCGAATTGCGGTTTCGTTGGCGGACTGCCATCTACGCGGCCAGGAGATCCGCTATTTTGCGATTTAGGGATGTTTTTGGCATTTAAGCGGCCACAGGAGCCGCTAATCGCCTCAAATGGGTGCCAATCCATGCTCGAAGAGGCAAATAACGGATCGTGTGGCCGCCAAACGCGTAAAAAGCCCGGAAAGTCCGAAATAACCGCTGTGGTGGCCGCTTAAATACGCGGCTAACAAGACCAACCGCACGAGCGGCATGTTGGCGCGTCAACCCGTTACCGCCTGGTTTCCGACTACGGCCGCGTCGCCCTATGGGTCGCATGCCGCTGGTGGGTTGTAGCCGCAAGAGCCACGCTCATTCGTCGGCCGTGCGGTCGGGGCTGGGACGGACAGGCGCGGGACCAGCGGAAAAGAAGGAGCGCGCCAGTCATGGCTGAGGGCATGGTGCCGATGGATAATTATGCAGCGCGGTGAGCCGGCGATGCAGGGCAGCGCCCCCGGCGGGCGGCAGGCCCGCGGCGTCGCTGCCGGGCGCTTGGTTCGGCCGGCGGCTGCGGGGAGCCATGGGGCGTGCGCGGCAATTCGGGAGAATTGGACGCCCGAACGCGAAGTGTACCTGCCGCATTCGGGGGGAATCGTACGGTAAACGACCGAAATGTACCTACTTTTGGCAGCGATGTTCGTCTACAATCGGCTTTACGTAAGCGCTGTCATCCTTGTGGGTCGCATCGCCGCCCGATACGCGCCGCCTCCGGCGGGAAGAGGCGAGCGCCGAAATTAAAGCGCTCTCAACCGGACGCGGAGCCGCGCGTTCGGCCGCGGCGGCGGGCAACCGCATACGGAAAGGAGGCATTGACCGACGCGGAGCCGCGGACGGCCGTTACCGTCCCTGCGGAGACCCTTCATCCAGTCGTACCAGCGTTTGCACGATCTTATTCATAAGGGGATGCGTACATTGAATCTTTATGCAATGCGTCTGCGAAAACCGTGGATCGGTTTTCTGCTGGCGGCCGTCATCGTCGCGCAGTTCGGGTGGACCGGGCCGCGGGCGAACGTGGCGGAAGCCGCCGACAACGGCCTCGCGCAAAAGCCGTACATGGGCTGGAGCAGCTACAGCTTGCAGGTCTACGACGGACCGTCCGGCAATTGGACGTCCGAAGCGAAAATCAAGCAAATGTCCGACGCGATGCACGAGAAGCTGCAGTCGCACGGCTACAACTATATCAATATCGACGCCGGCTGGAACGGCAGCATGGACGAATACGGACGTCCCGTGCCGAGCACGACGCTTTATCCGGGCGGCTTTGAGAACCTTGCCAACTACGTGCACAATAACGGGCAGAAGATCGGGATCTACCTGATTCCGGGCATATCGCCGACGGCCGTGGAAGAGAATTTGCCGATCTATGACGCGCCCGGCTGCACGATCGGCGATATCGCCGTCAAACCGTACACGACCGCGGATTACTGGAACCTCGGCTACAAGATCGATTTCAGCAATCCGTGCGCGCAGAAGTACGTCGATTCCGTCGCGGACGAAATCGCGTCGTGGGGCGTGGATTTCGTCAAGTTCGACAGCGTGACGCCGGGCTCCGGCCATAACGACACGTCGATCGACGCGCGCGACGACGTCAAAGCGTGGTCCGAGGCGCTGAGCAGACATCATATTTGGTTCGAGATTTCGTGGGCGCTCGACCATAACTACGTGGACTTCTGGAAGAAATACGCGAACGGCTGGCGCGTCGATTGGGACGTGGAATCCTATAATCCGGCCGTCGGCATGACGCAGTGGAGCAACGTCGCCCGCCTCTTCCCCGACGCGGAGCTGTGGTGGCGAGATGCGGGCCCGGGCGGCTGGAACGATTTCGACTCGCTCGATATCGGCAACGGCGCCACGTCCGGCCTGACGAAGGACGAACGGCAAACGGCCATGACGCTGTGGGCCGCCTCGTCGGCGCAGCTGTACATAGGCGACGACATCGCGAACCTGGACGATTACGGACTCTCGCTCCTGACCAACGACGATGTCATCGCCGTCAACCAGGCCGGCCATCCCATTCATCCGGTCTCCACGGCTTCGGACCAGCAGGCATGGTATGCCAACAACGGCGACGGCACGTACACGGTCGCGCTGTTCAACCTCGGCAGCAAAGGCGCCAAGGTCGGCGTGAACTGGAGCGACATCGGCCTGAGCGGTTCGGCGTCGATCCGCGATCTGTGGAGCCATCAGGAGCTGGGCAGCTCCGACGCGGGCATCCAGTCGGTCTACCTCGAGCCGCACGCTTCCCGGCTGTTCAAGGTGACGGCGCAAGGCGGTTCCTCGATCGTGAATGACGACGACACCGGCATGAAATACGAAGGCGCGTGGACGCGCAACGGCGGCAACGAGCTGGTGCGGGACGCGCAGGACTTGTCCGTCATCGTGACGGATCCCGTCGTAACCGCTTCTGAAGGACCGGCCGGAACGGGCGACGGCGCGAACGGCAGCCCGGACGGCGGCGCGCCTGCGGCGACGGAAGCCGCGGCTTCCCATACGGTCATGATCAACGACAACGATCCGGCCATTCAGTACCAGAACCAGTGGGGCTACAGCAATAACCGGTCGTTCAACGACTACCAGGGCGACGTTCATTACGGCGAGCCGAATGGCGGCACGCAGCCGGAGATGTCGTACGAATTCAACGGCACGGGCATCGAAGTCTGGGCCGAGAAAAGCTCCAGCAGCGGCAAGCTGGACGTTTACGTCGACGGCGAGCTGAAAGAAACCGTCGATACCCAGGACGCTGTTCAGGCGGGACAGGCGGTGGCGTACACCGTGTCCGGTCTGGCACAAGGACCGCATACGCTGCGCGTCGTCCGCAACGACGGCGGCGAGCATTACTTCCTGTTCGACGCGCTCAAGGTGACGGCGGACACGCTGCTCGGCGCGCCGTCGTCGGCCGGCTTCAATAAGGACGCGCCCGCGGACATCACCGTTCCGCTGCCGTTCGGCGCAGGCTCCCTGAGCGGCATCAAGCAAGGCGGGACGGCGCTGCAAGCGGGAACCGATTATACGGCAAGCGGCAATACGGCGACGATCAAAGCGGCGTATCTCGCGCAGCAGCCTTCCGGCCAGCCGGCGCAGCTGACGTTCTCGTTCGCCGGCGGCGACGCGCAGAGCCTGTCCATCGCGGTGAGCGGCACGTCGATCAGCCCGACGGCGGCGCAGTTCGATAAACGGCCGACGGCGCAGCGCGACATCGACGTGACCCTCGCGCTTCCGGACGGCAACAGCCTGACCGCCGTCAAGAACGGCGCGGACACGCTGACCGCGGGTGAGGATTACGCGGTCGACGGCTCGACCGTGCGCATCCTGAAAGCGTACCTGGCCTCGCAGCCGGTCGGCGATACGAGCTTGACGTTCGAGTTCGCGCAGAGCACGCCGCGCACGCTCGTCGTCTCCGTCAGCAACTCGGCTTCCCCGGGCCGCTACGCGATGATCAACAACAACGACCCGTCGATCCGCTACACCGGGGGCTGGAGCGGCAGCGGCGGCCGCAACCTGGGCGATTACAAGGACGACGTGCAGTGGACCGAGGGCGAAGGCGCCTTCTTCACGTATACGTTCCAGGGCACGGGCATCGACTACATCACGGAAGTGGATCAGGGCCAAGGCGACGTCGAGATCTTCATCGACGGCGTGAGCCAAGGCACGGTCAGCACCTACGGCACGGATGCGCATAACAAGCCTCAAGTCACGGTTTTCTCCGCGACGGGGCTGACCAACGGCTTCCACACGCTGAAGGCCGTCAAGAAGACGGGTAAATTCATGCTGCTCGACGCGCTGCGGGTCCAACTGCCCGACCTGATCGACGTTTCGTCGACCGACTACGAGAAAGGCGCTTCGGAAGACGTCAGCGTCAACCTCATGTTCAGCGCGGATAGCCTGAGCGGCATCTGGAACGGTGCCGCGGAGCTGGCGGAAGGATCGGATTACACGATCGACGACCGGAAGGTCACGATCGCGAAAGCGTACCTGGACGCGCAGCCGGCGGGCACGACAAAGCTGACGTTCCGCCTGAAAGGCGATTACGCGGACGATATCCATGCCGCGACCGAGGACGGCAGCGCCTACGCGTACGCGTTCCAAGGAACCGGCGTCGAGCTGCTGGCTCCGACCAGTCCGAAGCAAGGCGACATGGAGATCTCTATCGACGGCGAGCTGAAGGCGACGGTAAGCGCCCACTCGGCGGACCGGACCGCGCAGACGAGTCTCTTCCGTTCCGACGCTTTGGCGGACGGCGCGCATACGATCCGCGTCGTCAAGAAGTCGGGCGAGCTGATGCTGGCGGACGCGCTGAAATTCAACGTCTCCGCGGGCACCGTTACGCCGCCGGTTGGCTCGGGCGGCGGCATCGTGGTCACGGATCCGTCCGCGCCGCAGGTCGTGCGCACCACGCAGCCGGACGGTACCGTGAAGGATGAGCTGGCGCTGACGGGCGATAACGCCCGCGCGCTGATCGACAAGCAGAAGGCGGCCGGTCAAAGCGCGGTCACGCTGTCCATTCCGGACGCGACGGATGCCGCCGCGCTGGCCAGCGTCAAGCTGGCGGCGGACGCGGTCAAGCAGCTGGCCGAAAGCGGCCTCGATCTCGATATCGATGCGGCGAACGTCAAGCTGCATATTCCGAACGCGCTGCTGAAGCAAGCGGACGGCAGTCTGTATCTTGACTTGACCCCGGTCAAATCGACGGAGCAGGGCGCGCAAATCGAAGGCCGCGCCAAAGCATCCGCGGTCGCCGCGGTCGGGGCGAACGGCGGCGCGGCGGAGCTCGCCGGCCGTCCGGTCGACATCGCGACCAACCTGCCGCAAGGCGAGGTGACGCTCGTGCTGCCGCTGCAGGCCGCGGACGCGAACGGCGCGCCGGGCACGCTCGGCGTCTACATCGAGCACAGCGACGGCACGAAGGAGTTCAAGCCGGGCGAAGCGGCATCCTTCGGCGGCAAACCGGGCGTCCGGTTCGCGACGACGAAGTTCAGCACGTTCGCGCCGCTGAAATTGACAGGCGCGGCTGGCGCCAAGCAGCCGTATATTCAAGGCTTCGACGGGCATCTGTTCAAGCCGGGCAACACGCTCACGCGCGCCGAGCTGGCGACGATTCTGTCGCGCGTCGCGCCAAGCGCCGGCGGCACGGCCGGCAAGGCGTACAAAGACGTGAAGCCGGGTCATTGGGCGGCCGCGGCCATCGCGAAAGCGACGGCGGCCGGCCTGATGAGCGGCTACGGCGACGGCAGCTTTAAGCCGGAGCAGCCGGTCAGCCGGGCGGAAATGGCGGCAATCGCCGTCCGTCTGTCGGGCAGCGCGGCCAAGCCGGGCCCGGGCTTCACGGACACGGCCGGCAGCTGGGCGGAGCAAGCGATCCGCACGGCCCAAGGCGCGGGCTTCCTGCAGGGCTACGAGGACGGCAGCTTCCGGCCGGACCGCACGCTGACGCGCGCCGAAGCGGTCGTCGTGCTCAACCGCACGCTGGGCATTCAACCGCTGAACGCGGCGCGGTCCTCGTGGAGCGACGTGCCGAGCGGCTTCTGGGCGCTCGGCGACATCGAGGCGGCATCTGCGGGCAGCGGCGGCGGTGCGCAGGACGCGTAAGCGCCGAAGCAGCAAGCCATAGCAACAGAAAAGCCGGGACGCGATCATGCGTCCCGGCTTTGTTGCGCGCGGGCGGCTTTTCCGCCCGTTGTTGAGACTGGGTCGAGGCGAGTAAGGGGCGTCCCGCGGCCAAGAACGGTACCCAGTACGGTACATGCGACCGAATCCGCGATTTAGCGGCCAAGAACGGTACCCAGTACGGTACATGCGGCCGAAACCGCGATTTACGCTGCAAGAACGGTACCCAGTACGGCACATGCTACCGAAACCTCGATTTTCGGTGCAAGAACGGTATCCGGTACAGTACATGCGGCTGAGCTCGTGATTTTCGCTGCAAGGGATCAGCGAAAATAAAGTACTAGACTGGGAAAATAAGTAAACTGAGAGAATAAAGGATTAGACACCCGCCGACGGCACTAGACGATCGAGGTTAACGCAAAAAGACGCACCGCTAATCGGTGCGTCTTTTTGAACTAGCGGTTGAAGAACTAGCCCCCATTGAAGACGTTAGTCTAAATGCACGCGCCGCGCGAGGTGCAGGTTGGAGGACTTTTAGTCCATGACTGCCACTTTTTAGATGTCGGTATTATACGGTTTATGGTTCTAAAAAGCCCCCGAAATGGGGAACGCTATCTTAACATGAAAGATAAAGCGCTCACGGAAATTAAAAACCATCTTACGAAATTATAAGATGGTTTTTGCCTTAAAATAAGGTTCAACAAATTTCCAGGTTCGTTCAAAATCGTCTTGCGTGTTCTCATCCCAAAAGTCGGCGAACATGGGGTGATGAAAACGCGAAAACAAGCCAATCAAACACCGTTTGTCTTGGCGGTCAGTCATACCGGAAACGGCCCCGAGGCTGTCAATCAGGTCGTTCATGTGTCTTTCAACGAGCTCGGGCTTAGTACTTAGATACTCTGTATAGAGCTTGAACATGACGGGTTCAGCCTTGTAAGCGGCGTGTTTAGCGCTCGCGAGCGTCCAAAACCAGTCGTGAATCGTCTCGGATTGCGACTTTTTCGGGTCGACGTTGTACGGGAAAAGGTCAGCCAGCATGGCATCAAGCCAGTTAAAAGCGAGTAATTCCCAAAGATCTGCTTTATTCTTGAAATGCTTGTACAGTGCGGGCTGAGAGATATTCACGGCTGCTGCGATATCCGTCAAACTCACGTTTCCGTAGCCTTTTTCCAACAGCAGTTCCTGCGCTTTTTCTAAAATCTTCTCCTTGGTAGTCATGCTTTGATTTTATCACAAGTTATAATTGTTGACAAATATAACTGCGAAAGTTATGATATGATTCATCAAGCAGTTATAAAATTAATTAAATATAACTTTATAAGGAGAAATAAAATTATGAAAGCACTCATCACAGGCGCAAATAAAGGCATCGGCTTTGCGATTGCAGAAGCTCTCGGAAAATCAGGCGTTGGAATTTTGGTTGGCGCACGCAGCGAAAGTCATGGCCAAGAAGCAGTTAAAAAGCTGTCGGCACAAGGTATTCCTGCAAGTTTTGTCAAAATTGATTTGAACGATTTCGACACGATTCACAACGCCGCAGAAGAAATCGATCAGCTTGATCTGCTTATCAACAATGCTGGAATTCCTGACAGTCACAAGGCTGACCGCCCCGACCTCGACACGAAGAAAACAGCGTTTGATTACACGACCGACGACCTCCGCGAGACACTGGAAGTCAATTTCCTCGGGACGCACGAGATGATTAGAAGTTTCCTGCCGAAGCTCGCCGCAAACGGAAAAATCGTGAACATCACGATACCGATCCAGCCGACTAATCACTGGCATCCGCTCGCTTATCAGACCAGTAAGGCCGCGCAAAATGTGATGGCGATGAATTACGCGCTTGAGTTCAAAAATACGGGCAGCAGCAAACAGATTTTTGGCGTCATGCCTGGTGGTGTGGCGACGGATCTGAATGGACACACCGCTGGCGCAATGGATGGCTACATCAAATCAGCCGAAGAAGCAGGCGAGTTCATCGCGCAACTCGCGCTTGACACGGAAAACCATAACGGTCAGATGATTCAACATGACGGGAAAATCGTTACGGATTACGAAGCGCAAATACACGGATAACGAATCAAATACGGGAATATCTTAAATATTTGCAGAATAAATTTTGCTTTCGAATCTGACCAACAAATTCATTCGCAGCTCGATAGCTCCAATAACAAGAGGCAGTCTACGACTTTATTTTCCAAGTCTTAAGACTGCCTTTCGTTATTGTGGAGTGTAGTCTACTCCTTATTTCATAAAAGCAGCCGATCCTCTACCCCTAATAGCCGCGTCAAATCAACGACTCTAGTCTAATCCTTAATTTTCATGGGACAGCAAGAACGGTACCCAGTACAGCACATGCGGCCGAATCCGCACGCAGGAAGGCTAACTCCGCTCATGCAACCGCCGCTCACGCAACCGCCGCCCCGTCGCCCCGACCCGCTACAGCTTCCGCGCCAAGATCCGGTACCCGAACGGATCCAGCTCCACCCGCTGCATGCCGTCCTTAACCGGCGCATGGTCCCCGGTGAGCGCGTCGTGCCAGTCGTTCGTCTCCATCGCGTGCTCCAGCACGGTCCGCTCGCCGGTCGGATTCATCCAGACCGTGAAATGCTCGCCCTCGCCCAGCCGTTCGTAGACGATGCGCGCGTCCCCCTCGTCCGCCTTCAGAAAGCGGAAACGGCCGCTCCGCAGCGCCGGATGGGACTTGCGCAGCCCGATGAGCAGCTTGTAGAAGTCGTACAGCTCCCGGTCCTGCCGTTCTTCGTCCCAGATCATGCACGCCCGGCAGTCGGGATCGTTGCCGCCCTGCAGCCCGATCTCGTCGCCGTAGAAGATGCAAGGCGTGCCGATGTACGTGAGCAGAAACACGACCGAGAGCTTCAGCTTCAGCTTGTTCCCGCCCGCGCGCGTCAGCACCCGCGGCGTGTCGTGGCTCGAAAGCAGGTTGAAGATCACCTCGTTCGTCCCCTGCGGATAACGCATGAGCAGGGTGTTCATGCCTTCCGCGAACGTCCGGCCGTCGACGCCTTCGCCGGTGAAGAAGCCGAGCACCCGGTCCGCGAACGGATAGTTCATGACGGAATCGAACTGGTCGCCTTGCAGCCATGGACGCGAGTCGTTCCACACCTCGCCCACGATGTACGCGTCCGGCTTCGCCGCCTTGACGACCTGCCGGAAGGCGCGCCAGAAATGGTGGTCGACCTCGTTGGCCACGTCGAGCCGCCAGCCGTCGATGTCCGTCTCGCGGATCCAGTATTCGGCGACGTCGAGCAGGTATTTCTTCGTCTTCGGGTTCGCCGTGTTCAGCTTCGGCATCTGGCCGAAGAAGCCGAACGTATCGTACGTGGCGATGCCGTCCTTCACCTCCGCGGGGAAGCTCCGCACGTGGAACCAGTCCGCGTACTTCGACTGCTCGCCGTGCTTCAGCACGTCCTGGAAGGGCGGGAATTGCTCGCTCGTATGGTTGAAGACGGCGTCCAGCACGACCCGGATGCCGCGTTCGTGGCACGCATGGACGAGCTGCTTCAGCACCGCCTTGTCGCCGAAATGCTCGTCGATCTTCATGTAATCGACGGTATCGTATTTATGGTTGGAGGGAGACTGGAAGATCGGGGTCAGGTAGACGGCCGTCACGCCGAGGTCGGTCAAGTGGTCGAGATGGTCCAGAATCCCCTGGAGGTCGCCGCCGAAATGCGCATCGGCGGTCGGCTGGCCGCCCCATTCCGCTTTCCCCTCCGGGTCGATCGCCGGGTCGCCGTCGGCGAACCGGTCGGGCATGATCTGATAGAACACCGCCGACTTCGCCCACTCCGGCGCCGTGAACAGGTCGATTTCGTGAATATACGGAAACTCGTAATACCCGTTCACCGGGAACGGCTGCTCGCCGCAGGTGCCGTCCTCCGACAGATAGACCGTTTCCTCGCCCTGCCGCATTCGGAAAATATACGAGAACCGCTTGTACTTCGGCTTGACCGCCGCCTCCCAATAATCGTAAAAGCGGTCGGACGCGATTTTCAGCATCGGCAGCTCTTCGTTGATGCTCGCCCAGTCGTATTTGTCGCCCGCGATGACCGTCACCTCGTCCACGTCGTCGCGCTTCGTCTGCACCCGCAGATGGATCGTGTCCATGTCGTAGGCGTATGCCCAATTGCTCCGCGGCGAGTGGTGGAAACATTCCTGAAACATATGCGCCAGCTCCTTTTGCTTGTCGAATATTCGAAATAGAGGGGAAGTAAGAGGTGACACCGGCGGAACCGGCTTCGCCGTCATGGGCGCCTTTCCGCGTTCCTATACACGTATACACGGGCGGGAAACCGGCTGAATCGCCTGCTCCCGCGCAACGTCCCGGACGGTAGGCCGAACGTCCCGAGGCCGGGCGAATTCGTCCCGGCGCTTGTTTCAAGGCGGCCGCCCGGGGGTAAATCCAGACTAGCCTCACCTGGCAAATCCATTTGAAAAGCGGAGGGATTCACATGCAACCGATGAAACCGAGCGTTCAAATCGTACCGACGGCCATGGATGCGCTGCATACCGTACAAGAGCTGAACCGGCGTGGATACAGGCAGGAGAACATTTACGTGCTGGCGCACGACAGCAGTCAAACGAAATCGTTGTCCGACGCCGCGGACGCGAACGAAATCGGCATGAAGGAAGAGGGCATGTTCACCGCGATGGCGAATGTGTTCAAATCGAGGGGCGACGAAATTCGCTCGAAGCTGACGTCGATCGGCTTGTCCGACATGGAAGCGGAACGTTACGAAGAGGAGCTTGATCGCGGTCGTGTACTCGTCATTACGAACATCCATTAAGCATCGAATCGCAAGGCAATCGACCAACGATCCGAATCGTTGCGGCGAGGTCGCCGTCCTCCGGGACGCGCGGCCTGTTCGCGCGTGGAGATAGCGGGCTGCCGGCACGAGCCGGAGCCGACATGACGACAAAGGGGAAATTCGGGTGGGTTATCAGGAATGAAGGCAAAGACAAAATTAATGCTTAGCTTTATCGTCATGATGATGGTACTGATGTTTATATCGATCGTCTGCTTGAACAATGTGTCGATGCTAAGCGGCAAGCTGGACGAGGTGTACGCCAACCGGTACCAGAAGCTGATGCTGGCATATGACCTCAGGGGCTCGATCAACAAGGTGGCGCGGGGCATCACGAACGTCCTGACCGTGCCGACGGCGGACAATCTGGCCAAGAACGACGCCCTGCTGACCGAAGAACCGAAGAACGCCTTGGGCTACTTCGGGCAGCTGAAGGCGCGTTCCGATTCCGATGCGGAGCAGTCCTCGCTGAACGCGCTGGAGCGCGGCCTGACCGTTTATCTTCAATATGCGGAGCAGGTGAAGCGGCTCATCGCCGAAGGGCACGGCGCCGACGCGGTCGCCCTGCGGGAGAAGGAAGGCGCCGCCGGCCAGGAGAACACGGTCAACCTGATCGACGACTTGACCGCGTTTCACCGCCGGGCCACCGACGAGGCCGTCGCTTCGGCCCGGACCGCGAACGAGAATACGCGCATGGTCATGGTGGCGACCATGGTGGCCGGCATGCTGATCGGTATCGGCACGATGCTCTGGAACATCGCCGGCGTGTCGCGCAGCCTGAACCGGCTGACGGCCATGATCGGCGCGTATGCCCGGGGGATCAGCGATCCCGCTCTGCGCCGCCGCGCGGAGACCGGGGACGAATTCGGGGCCGTGGCCAAGGCGTTCTTCGCGCTCGCGGACGACTTGGAGCGCAAGACCGAAGCCGAGCAGCGGTATAACAAGAAGATGGAGGACGAGGCGTGGGTCAAGTCCAATCTCGCCGCGGCGACCGTGGACCTGCAGGGCGCCGTGGAGCTCCGCCAGCTGGGGACGGCGTTCATGAACCGGCTCGTGCCGCTCGTCGGCGCGGCGTACGGCGGACTGTACGTCCGCGACGGCTACGGCGAGGACAGCCGGTTCCGCCTGCAGGGCGCCTACGCGCCGCAGGACGAGGCCGCCTTCGAGCGGCAGTTCCGGATGGGCGAAGGGCTCGTCGGGCAGTGCGCCCGCGGCGGGCAGCCGCTCGAGCTGACCGAGCTGCCGGCCGACTACGTCCGGATTCGCTCCGGCTCGGGCGAGACGCAGCCGCGCGCGCTGCTGCTCCTGCCGGTCGACTACCAAGGCCGGCAGCTCGCCGTCATCGAGCTGGCGTCGCTGCAGCCGATCGACGGCCGGCGCCGCGAGCTGCTGGCGGAGCTGACGGAAGGGCTGGGCAGCGTGCTGAATACGCTGTTCGGCCGGCTGCGGATCGAGGAGCTGCTGCGGGAATCGCAGGCGCTGAGCGAGGAGCTGCAGGTGCAGTCGGAGGAGCTTGTATCGCAGCAGGAGGAGCTGCGCCGCTCCAACGACCAGCTGGAGGAGCAGACGCGCTCGCTGAAGCAGTCCGAAGAGCTGCTGCAGAGCCAGCAGGAGGAGCTGGAGCAGACGAACGAGGAGCTGCTGCAGAAGACGCATCTGCTGGAAGCCGAGATGCGCGAGACGGAGCGGAAGAACGAGCAGATCGAACGGACGAAGACGGCGCTCGAGCGGCAGACGGTGCAGCTGGCGCTGTCGTCCAAGTACAAGTCCGAGTTCCTCGCGAACATGTCGCATGAGCTGCGGACGCCGCTGAACAGCCTGCTGATTCTTTCCCAGATGCTGACGGATAATAAGGAAGGGAATCTGACCGGCAAGCAGATCGAGTTCGCGACGACGATCCATTCATCCGGCAGCGACCTGCTCAAGCTGATCGACGAGATTCTGGATCTGTCCAAGATCGGCGCGGGCAAAATGAGCCTCGTCACCGAGCACGTGACGATCGCCGAGCTGGAGCAGACGATGCGCCGGAGCTTCGGCCCGATGAGCCAGCAGAAAGGGCTCGCCTTCGGCGTCCAGGTGGCGCCGGACGTGCCGGAAGGCTTGTATTCCGACGGTCACCGCGTCAAGCAGGTACTGAAGAACCTGCTGTCAAACGCCTTCAAGTTCACGCATCGGGGCGAGGTCGTTCTGACGATCCGCTGCGCGGAGCCGGACGAAGCGAAGGTCCGCGCCGAGAACGGCCGGATGCTCGCCTTCGAGGTGCGCGACACCGGCATCGGCATTCCCGCGGAGAAGCAGCAGCTCGTGTTCGAAGCGTTCCAGCAGGTCGATGGCACGACCAGCCGCATCTACGGCGGCACCGGCCTCGGCCTGGCCATCAGCCGCGACTTGGCGGGGCTGCTCGGCGGCACCATCGAGCTGGCCAGCGAAGAGGGACGCGGCAGCACGTTCACGCTGTACCTGCCGGAGTATTACGTGGCCGCGAGCGCGCCGGAAGCCGGCGAAGACGCCAAGCTCGGCGAGCAGGCCGTGGAAGCGGCGATGCTGGCCGAGCCGGGGCGGCATGCCATCGGCGCCGTCCTCGCGGAGGCGGCCCCGGGCTTCGCGCCGCCGCCGAACCGCGCGGATGCCGCGCGCGCGCCTTCCCCGTCGCCGATCGAGGACGACCGCGGCGCCATCGGCCCGGAGGACCGCACCGTGCTTATCATCGAGGACGACGGGCCGTTCGCCCGCGTGCTGCTCGACATCGCGCGGTCACGCGGGTTCAAGGGCATCGTCGCCATGCAGGGCGACGTCGGCCTTGACGACGCGCGGACGTTCAAGCCGGACGCGATCCTGCTCGACATCATGCTGCCGGTCATGGACGGCTGGTCCGTCCTGCATCATCTGAAGCACGATGCGGATACGCGCCATATTCCGGTGCACGTCGTCTCCGTCATGGAGGAAGTGCGGCAGGGATTGTCCATGGGCGCGATCGCCTACCTGCGCAAGCCGGCGGACAAGGAGCGGCTCGACAGGCTGTTCCAGCAAATCGAATCGTTCCTCGACCGCGACCTGAAGTACGTGCTCGTCGTGGAGGACGACGCCGCCCAGCGCACGGGCATCATCGAGCTGGTCGGCGACGAGGACGTCGTCGTGAAGGCGGTGTCGTCGGGCCGCGAGGCGATGCGCGAGCTCGAGGAACGGCATTACGACTGCATGGTGCTCGACCTCGGCCTGCCGGATATCTCCGGCTTCGAGCTGCTCGACCGCATCCGCGGCAGCGAGAAGCTGCGCGAGCTGCCGATCATCATCTATACCGGCCGGGATTTGGATAAGAAGGAAGAGATCCAGCTGAAGAAATACGCCGAGACGATCATCATCAAGGACGTCAAGTCGCCGGAGCGGCTGCTGGACGAGACGACCTTGTTCCTGCACCGCGTCGTGGCGGACCTGCCGGAGGCGAAGCGCAGCGTGCTGCGGAAGCTGCACAGCGTGGAGACGATTTTCGAAGGGAAGTCGATCCTGATCGTCGACGACGACATCCGCAACGTGTTCGCGCTTTCGAGCGCGCTGGAAGGCTACAAGATGGACATTCATTTCGCCGAGAACGGCCGCGAAGCGCTGGAGCTGCTGGAGCAGCACCCCGACGTGCAGCTGGTGCTCATGGACATGATGATGCCGGAGATGGACGGCTACGAGACGATGCGGCATATCCGGGGGACGGCGGCGTTCGAGCGGCTGCCGATCATCGCGATCACGGCGAAAGCCATGAAGGAAGACCGGGACAAGTGCATCGAGGCCGGCGCGTCCGATTACATCGCGAAGCCGGTCAATATCGACCAGCTGCTGTCCTTGATGAGGGTGTGGTTATATCAATAACGAAACGGTGAGAGAAGACGACATGCTGCGAGAAGAAGACCCTAACAAAGCCGGCGAGCGGGAGCAGATCGAAATCGCCCTGCTGCTGGAAGGCCTGTTCCAGCTCTACGGCTACGATTTCCGCAATTACGCGTTCTCCTCCATCCGCCGGCGCATTTGGCACCGGGTGAACGCGGAGCGGCTGCCGACGATCACGGCGCTGACGGAGCGGGTGCTGCACGACCGGGCGGTCATGAACCGGCTGCTGACCGACCTGACGATCCACGTGACCGAGATGTTCCGCGACCCGGAGGCGTTCCGGGCGTTCCGGCAATCGGTCGTGCCGCTGCTGCGCACGTATCCGTTCATCCGAATCTGGCACGCGGGCTGTTCCACGGGCGAGGAAGTCTACTCCATGGCTATCCTGCTGAAGGAAGAGGGGCTGTACGACAAGACGCGGATCTACGCGACGGACATGAACGAGCGCGTGCTCGAGACGGCGCGCGAGGGCGTGTTCCCGTTGGAGCGGATGCAGACGTTCACGCGCAATTACATCGAGGCGGGCGGCAAGGAATCGTTCAGCAACTACTATACGGCGAAGTACGATTCCGTGCTGTTCAAGAGCGAGCTGAAGAGCAATATCGTCTTCGCCCAGCATAATCTGGTAACGGACCGCTCGTTCAACGAGTTCAACGTGATCTTTTGCCGCAACGTCATGATCTACTTCAACAAGGAGCTCCAGAACCACGTGCACGGCCTGCTCTTCGAGAGCCTGAGCACCTTCGGCATCCTGGCGCTGGGCACCAAGGAATCGATCAACTTCACGCGGCATGCCGACGCGTACGAGGAGCTGGACGCGCACAGCCGGCTGTACCGCAAAATCAAATCGTAGGAGGGACGGCCGACGACGCTTCGGGCTTTCCGCGGATGCCGCGGAAGCGAGGGCTTGGGAGACCCGCCGAAGCCGTTGCCGTACCATGGCAAGGGGAAGGTGAAGACGCAATGATGATCGCTTACGACGGACCGGTCAACATCCTGCTGGTGGACGACCACCCGGATAATCTGCTGGCGCTGGAGGCGGTGCTGGGGGACCTGAACTGCAACCTGGTCAAATGCCTCTCCGGCGCGGAAGCCTTGCGCTGTCTGCTCAAGGACGAATTCGCGGTCATTCTGCTCGACGTGCAGATGCCGGAAATGGACGGCTTCGAGACGGCGCGGCTGATCAAGTCGCGGAAAAAGACGCAGGAGACGCCGATCATCTTCATCTCGGCGACGAGCAAGGAAGCGGAGCACTTCTTCACCGGTTACGAGGCCGGCGCGATCGACTACATGCTGAAGCCGTTCGTGCCGCAGATTCTGCGCGCCAAGATCGAAGGCTTCGTGCGGCTCTACGTCGGCAGCAAGACGCTGCAGCTGCAGGCGGAGCTGCTCCAGCGGCAGACGGCCGAGCTGGAGCGGGGCAACCTCGAGCTGATGCAGACGACGTACCAGCTGACCAAGACGCAGGCGCTGACCCGCGCCATTCAGGAGACGAGCACGGACACGATGATGACCTTCGACGAGAACGGCGTCATCCTGACGGTCAACCCGGCGGTCGCCGCGATGTTCGGTTACCGCGAGGACGAGGTGCTCGGCCATCCCGTCACGATGCTCATCCCCAGCTTCGAAGGCGGCGCGTACCGGCTCGGCGGCATGGAAGTGCCGGCTGCGGGCGCAGCCGGAGAGGCGGGCTGCACGGCCGGCGGCGCATCGGACGAATCGGATGCGGCGGGCTTCGGCGCGCCGGCGGGCGAGCGGATGCAGCTGCATCCGGTGCGCAAGGACGGCAGCCGGTTCCCGGCGGAGATTCAGATCGGCATCGCGACCATCGACGAGGAGCGGATCTATGCCTGCACGGTCAGCGACATGACCGAACGAAGACGGTTCGAGCGCGAGCTGATGGCCGCCAAGGAGACGGCGGAGGTGGCGGCCCGCGCGAAGACGAATTTCCTCGCGACGGTGAGCCACGAGATCCGCACGCCGATGAACGGGGTGCTCGGCATGACCGGGCTGCTGCTCGACACGGAGCTCGACGAATCGCAGCGGGAATACGGCGAGATCATCCGGAAGAGCGGCGAAGCGCTCTTGTCGGTTATCAACGACATTCTCGATTACGCCAAGATCGAGTCCGGCAAGCTCGAGGTGGAGCAGCTGCCGTTCAAGCTGCCGCTGCTCATCGCCGAGACGTTCGACATCTTCACGGCCAAATCGATGCAGAGCCGTCTGTCGCTGTCCTACGAGGCGGACCCGGCGCTGCCGGAGCTGCTGGTGGGCGACGAGATCAAGCTGCGCCAGGTGCTCATCAACCTGATCGGCAACGCCTTCAAGTTCACGACCGAAGGAACCATCTCCGTATCCTCGCGTCTGCTCGGCATGGCCGGGCAGACGGTGCGGATCGAATTCGTCGTGACGGATACCGGCGTCGGCATTCCGGCGGATAAGCTGCCGCTGCTGTTCCAGCCGTTCTCCCAGGTCGACACGTCGCTCGCGCGGCAGTACGAGGGCACGGGCCTCGGCCTCGCCATCTGCAAGAACCTCGTCGAACTGATGGGCGGCACCATCGGCGTCTCGTCCGTCGTGGGCGAGGGCACGACGTTCCGGTTCACCGTGCCGATGACGACGTGGCTGACGCCGCACGGGGAAGCCGCGGCCGATTCGACGGACGGGGACCGGCCGGCGTCGCCTCCGCCCGGCAGCTTCGCCGCGGCGGCGGAGGAGGATGCCGCCGCGGCGAGCCTTTCCGGCTTCGCGGAAGCCGGCCTCGCGGACGCGCGGGCGGACCTGCGCGGCGGCGCCGCCGCTGCCGTGCTCGTTGCCGACGACAACGAGATCAACCAGAAGCTGACGCTTACGCTCCTGCATAAGCTCGGCATCGCCGCCGATGTCGCGAGCAACGGGAGCGAGGCCGTCGAACGGGCCGGCCGGCGGGCGTACGACCTCATTCTGATGGATATGCGCATGCCCGTCATGGATGGGCTCGAAGCGACGCGGCGCGTGCTCGCTTCCGCGCCGGCCGGGCAGGCGCCGGTCGTGGTGGCGATGACGGCGAACGTGCTGCCGAGCGACCGGGAGCGCTGCCTGGAGGCGGGCATGGCGGATTTCCTGGCGAAGCCGATCCAGTTCGACGCCGTGAAGCGGGTGCTGAAGCGGTACGGCATCGAGCCGGAACGGAAGCAGACGTCGCTCTAGGCGCAGCTCCCGCCTTGCGCGTCATTCGCGTGGCTTGCGGCGAAGGCGCACGGTTCGCGCTTCGCGGATACATAGCGTTCCGAAATCAAATAACCTCCGGCTGGCCGATCGCGGCCTGCCGGAGGTTGTTTGGTTTTGCCGTTCAGCCGGGATTCCGCTGCAGGCCGCGCAGCAGCACGTCCGCCGATTTCACGCTCGCGGCGGCCAGGTCGTAAGCGGCATCCGACAGGCACCACGTCATCGTCGCGCCCGTGATGAAGATATACAGGTTGTTCACGATGTCGTCCCGCGACAGCTCCTCCCGGAACAGGGAGCGGGCGATGCCGTCGTCCACGATGCCGTGCAGCAGCTCGGGCTCCAGGCAATTCGCGAAGAACGAAGGCACCTCCGGCGATTTGGCGGCGAGATAGACGACGAAGGTCAGCTTCGTGAGCTCTTCCCCGACGACGGCCGGAAAACCGAACGCGAGGGCGAGGTACGTCCTCAGCTTGTCGATCGGCGAAGCGTCCGGATGCGCTTGCGCGTAAGCCGCGAAGTGCTCGTCCATGTATTCGGACATATCGTCGCGGTACAGCTTGCGGACGATGTCCTCTTTCGACTTGTAGTGAATATAGAAGGCGCCCTTGGAGAGGCCGCACCGCTCGCAAATTTCGTCGACCGTCACGTGGTTGTAGCCCTTGGCCAAGATGAGCTCCTTCGCGACGGCGAAGATCCGCTTCTTGGTCGCCTTTCCCTTTTGCAGCCGTTTCGTTTCCGTGGTCTTCATCGTTCGTCCCCCCTGAACCCACTATACGGCATCCGTTTTCGGGAAGTCAAAGCGAGGCATGGGCGGCTTGCGCCGCAACCGGGGTGGGCGAAGCGAACGGAGCGTGCTTGCTGGCAGCGGCGGAATACCGGATGAGCGCATCGCGTTCGCGGCTGCCAATGCACGGCTGCTGCCAGCGTATGGCAGCTACAAGCGAACGGCTGTTGCCAACGCACGCTGCAGCATGTCAACGGCAGCCGCAAACGCACGGCAGCCGCAAGCGAACGGCTGCCGTGAACAGGCGAAACCGGCCGCCCCCCTTGCCGCGAGCAATGGGGGCGGCCGGTTTCGTTCGCGAGCCGCGAGTCGGCTTCTGCGGAGCAGCGGCCCCCGGGGATCTTGCACCCGCTCTTGCGCTCGGGGCGCGATTCGCGCGCGGCACCGGCGAGCGCACGCCCGAGCGCGCGACTAGCCGCGAAGCAGCGACTCCGCGCCGTCGATGTAGATCGGCGTGCCCGTAATATGGCTCGACGCGTCGGAGGCGAGGAACAGGACGAGGTCTCCGACCTGGGACGCCCGCCCGGGCGCGTTTTCGAGCGGCTGGTCGCCTTCGGGAAACTCGACCGGGATTTTGATCTCCTCCACCTCCGGCGTCGGATGCGTGTTTTGGCCGATGTGCGTCTTGATGGCGCCGGGGCAGATCGCGTTGACCCGGATGCCGAACTGGGCCAGCTCCAGCGCGGCCATTTGCATGAACGCCACTTGTCCCGCCTTCGACGTGCTGTAGGCGCTCATGCCGAAGTTGGAGAACACCCGGTTGCCGTTGATGGAGCTCGTGATGACGATGCTGCCGCCGTTTTGCTTCAGGAACGGCACGGCGTATTTGACCGTCAGGAAGGTGCCCTTGAGGTTGATGTCGAGCGTCGTACTCCAGTCCTCCGGCGTCAACGTCTCGATCGGCGCCAGCGTGCCGTTGATGCCCGCATTGGCGAACACGGCGTCGAGGCGGTCCCAGCGGTTCGCCGCTTCCCGGATCGCGCTTTCGATGTCCTCGGCCTGCGAGATGTCCGCCTCGATGGCGATCGCCTCGCCGCCCGCTTCCTCGATCCGCCGCTTGACGTCCGCGACGCGTTCTTCCTTTACGTCCACGAGCGCGATCCGCGCGCCTTCCTCCGCCAGCCGAAGCGCCGCCGCCCGGCCGATGCCGGAGCCCGCGCCCGTAATGACGGCTACTTTGCCGTCCATGCGTCCTTTGCCGCTTGTTGTGGTCATATCGGGGAGTCCTCCCTTTCGATTCGGTGGATGGTGGTCCGATGGTGATCGTCCGCATCCTCTCATACCCGTTTTTGCCTAAAAGCAACCAAATATACGCGTATTGCGCGAAGCATCGGCCGTTGCCCTGCGGGCTTGGCCGGGTGAAGCGCCTGATTAGATCGGCCGGCCTGCAGGGGCGGGAGAAGCAGCGCCTCGAGCGCTCCATAAAAAAGATGCCGACATCTCCGCACGCGCAGTCACGGAATCGAAGGCATCATCGTTTGTCTATTGGCGATGGCGGGTGCATGCCGCTAGGCGGAAAAGCCCGGCTCCGCGGCTGCGGTTTCGGAGGCTTTATGGTCGGATTTCGGGGCCGGGTGCGTGCCGCTCGGCGACGGCCCCGTCTTCGCGCGGACTGCGCGGGGACGAGTTAAGCGGCCAGGAAATCCGCTATTTCGCGGATTTCAAGCGGTTTCGGCTTTTCGCGGCCACAGGAGCCGCTATTGGCGTGAATGACGGCCATGACGGCAGGTTTCCCGCCTAATAGCGGATCGTGTGGCCGCGAAATTAGAGAAACGCTTGAAAAAGGCGAAATAACGGAACGTGAGTCCGATGGGGATAGCGGGTTGGCGATGGCGCCTGCCGCTGCACGGAAAAGCCCCCGGCTCCGCGGCTGCGGTCTCGGAGGCTCTTCTGGTCGGCTTTTCGCGGCCGCAGGAGCCGCAATTGGCGTGAAAGTCGGCCGTGACGGCAGGTGTTGAGCGCCGCCGACCCAGCGCGCCTCGTAGCGCCCCAACGCCTCGCCCGCCGACCGCCTCGCCCGCCAACCGCCTCGCCCGCCGACCGCCTCAGCTCTTGATCGCGCCCATCATGATCCCCTTCACGAAGAAGCGCTGGATGAACGGATACACGAGCATGATCGGCACCGTCGACACCATCGTGACGGCCATGCGGATGCTCTCGCCGGACACCGGGATGCGCTTCGACGACTTGGCCAGCGCTTCCGCCTCGGACACCATGGCGCCCGTTTGATACTGGTTCAGGATCTTGACCAGCACGGCCTGCAGCGTCTTCAGCTCCGGCTTGTACGTGTAGATGTACGAATCGTACCACGAGTTCCAGTGCCCGATGCCGATGAACAGCGCGATGGTCGCGAGCACCGGCACGCAGAGCGGCAGGACGACGCTCGCGAAGATCTGCAGGTCGTTCGCCCCGTCGATTTTGGCCGATTCCTCCAGCTCCGGCGGCAGCTGTTCGATATACGTCCGCACGAGAATCATCAGGAAGACGCCGATCAGCCCCGGGAAGACGAACACCCAGAACGAATCGATCAGCTGCAGCGACTTGATGATCATGTACGTCGGGATGAGGCCGCCGCCGAAGTACATCGTGAAGATGAAGAAGAGCGTGAAGAACCGCCACGCGATCAGCTCGCGCTTACTGAGCGCGTACGCCATCAGGGCGATGGCGAGCACGGACAGCGGCGTGCCGACGACGGTCCGCAGGACGGTGACCTTCACCGAGCCGATCAGCTCCGAGTTGCGCAGGATCGACCGGTAGCTCTCGAGCGTGAACTCCCGCGGCCAGAGGTAGAGTCCGCCGCGCACGGCGTCGGTGGCGTCGTTCAGCGAGACGACGAGAATGTTCCAGAACGGATAGAAGGTGACGACGAAGACGAGGCACAGGAACGCGTACATCAGAACGTCGAACGATTTATCCGCCAGCGTGCTTTTTCCGGGCATGGTGCGCTCCCTCCTTAGAACAGCGATTGGTTGTTGATCTTCTTGGACGCGGAATTGACGATGACGATGATGATGAACGCGACGACGGAGTTGAACAGCCCGACGGCGCTCGCGTAGGAGAACATGGAATTTTGCAAGCCGTACCGGAACGAATAGGTCGAAAGCACGTCGGAATAATCCTGGTTCAGCCCGTTGCCGAGCAGGAAATGCTGGTCGAAGCCCGCGTTCAGCACGCCGCCGAGCGAGAAGATGAGCAGGATGACGATCGTCGGCTTCAGATGCGGAAGCGTGACGTACACGATCTGCTTGAACCGTCCGGCGCCGTCGACCTTGGCAGCCTCGTACAGGTCGAGGTTGATCGAGGAGATCGCGGCCAAATAAATAATCGAGTTATAGCCCATCTCCTTCCACGTGTTGCCGATCGCGACGATCCACCAGAAGTACTTGCCCTCCTGCAGGAACAGGATGCTGTCCTGCGTCAGGTGCAGCCACTTCAGCACGTTGTTCACGATGCCGTCCGACGACAGCACGGTGACGATGATGTTCGCCGCGATGACCCAGGAGATGAAGTGCGGCAGGTACGAGACGGTCTGCACCGTTTTCTTGAAAACGGCGCCCTTGATCTCGTTCACCGCGATCGCGATCAGGATCGGCACGGGGAAGGACACGACCAGGGAGAGCAGCGTCGAAGCCAGCGTGTTGCGCATGATGATCAGGAAGTCGCCGTTGCTGAAGAAATAATCGAACCACTTGAAGCCGACGAACTCGCCGTGGAACAGGTTGGTCCAGAAGCTGCCGAGCATCGGCTGATAGTTGATGAAGGCCATGTACAGCCCGGCCATCGGCAAATAGGCGAACAGCACCGCCCAGATGAACGCGGGGAGCAGCATCAGCAGCAGGTAGCGCTGCTCCAGCAGCCGCTGCCGGAAGGGCCGTTTGGCCCGTTTTTCGTTGGCGCGAATCGTCGTAGCCGCCGTTTCCATGGAGCGCACCTCTTTCGGTCATATTGGCCAAATTATACGGGCCCGCGATTTCGGCCAGCAATACAACAATGTGAAGAATCGTGCGGGAAAACGTCTTACATGCCGCAATCGGTCTTTTTGGCCTTCTTCGCGGATCGGGCCAAGTAGTATAATTAGGGCTGCACTTCGAGGAAACGGGGGTTCGCGCATGCTGACGGTATTTCTGGTGGAAGACGAAGCCATCGAGCTGAATCTGATGATGAACCATATCGATTGGACGGCCATGGGCATCAAGGTCCTGGGCGGGGCGAGGAACGGCCGGAAGGCGTGGGAGCAGATCCGGGCGCTGCGGCCGGACGTCGTGCTGACCGACGTGCGCATGCCGTTCATGGACGGTCTGCAGCTGGCCGCGCTGATCCAGGAACATTGCGAGTGGATCAAGGTCGTGTTCCTGAGCGGGCACGACGAGTTCGCGTACGTGAAGTCCGCGCTGGAATCGGGCGCGGTCGGCTACCTGCTGAAGCCGATCGACCGGACCGAGCTGGCCGCGGTCATGGCCAAGGCGAAGGCCGAGGCCGAGAAGGCGAAGCTGCTCCGGCGCTCGCGGGACGTCCTGGCCGAGAGCCACATGGCGCGGCTGTTCGCGGATCGGGACGGTCCCGCGCGGGAGCATGCCTGGCGCGAGCTGATCGCGCTGGATCCGGGCTTTGCGGAGCGGACGTATGTAACCGCTTTAATCGCCGTCGACGGCTACGAGGCGCTGCTGGCGGCGGACCCCGAACGGGCCCGGGAGGTGCCCCGGACGGGGAGCCTGCTCCGCGAGCTGCTGGACGCCCGCCGGCCGGACGGAAGCGCGATCCGCTTAAGCGGGCACGAGTGGCTGGTCGCGCTGCCCGCCGAAGGCGGCGCGGGCGCGGTGGCGGACGCGGAGGCCGGCGGCTTCTGGGCGGAGGCGGCGGAGTCGGTCCGGTCCGGGGTCCGGCGGGGGGGGGGGCGGCGGGGGGGGGCGCCGGCCGAGGCCGGGCGGGGGCGGGCCCGGGCGGGGGGGGGGGGGGCCCGAGGCCCGGCGCCGGGACAGGTCGGGGACCCGCCTCCTGCCGGAGAAGGGGGGGGGGGGGGGGGGGGGGGGGGGGGGGGGGGGGGGGGGGGGGGGGGGGGGGGGGGGGGGGGGGGGGGGGGGG
>NZ_JAGGDJ010000080.1 GCF_017652985.1 Paenibacillus artemisiicola | reverse complement strand
GAACGCGGCGCGCCACGGGGCGGCGGCGCGCATGGCGTTCGTGCGGGGCGACCTGCTCGGGCCGTTCGCGCGGCCGCGGCCCGGGGCGGGCGATGACGCGGCCGGGGGCGTCGCCGGCCTGCGCATCGACGTGCTCGTCTCGAACCCGCCGTATATCCCGGCGGGCGACATTGCCGGCCTGCAGCCGGAGGTGCGCGACCATGAGCCGCGGCTCGCGCTGGACGGCGGCGACGACGGCCTGACGCCGTACCGCCGCATGGCGGAGCAGCTCGCGCGGCTGTCGGCCCTGCCGCGCATCGTCGGCTTCGAGCTCGGCATCGGCCAGGCGCAGGCCGTCGCGGACCTGCTCCGCGGCATCGGCGCCTGGCGCGAGGTGCGGATCATTCCCGACTACGCGGGCATCGACCGGCATGTGCTCGCGGTCGAATAGGGAAGCGGTGCTAGGAACGTCAACCAGGAGCTGCGAATAGGCAGCCTCGAATAGACAACCTCTAATAGGGAAGCGAGATTCATAGCGAGCAGCGTAATGGGCGCGGCGTTCGCGGGAGCGGCAGGCGCGCCCTTCATGCGCCGTGAGGACGTCCGAAAGGGCGTCTTTTTCTATGACGTACCGCGCTATTTTCATTCCGTTTTCACGAGATTGCGAGGTTTAAACCGCTCCGCGCGCGGACATAATGGGACTATCATCGTTCCGGAACGCAAGCCGACGCACCGACGGGTGCCAAAAGGAGCTTGTGTTAACATGATCCGCACTTATTCCCGTTTTCCTTACCGTCCCGTCTACGGGTACGTTCTGTTGATCGCCGCCGTCCTGCTCATGAGCTGGGAAAACCAGCGCGCCGACGCGGCGATCGCCGGCGGCAGCATTCCGTCGGAATCCATCCGCCTCCGCATTCTCGCCAACTCGGACAGCGCGCCCGACCAAGCGGTCAAGCGCGAGGTGCGCGACGCGATCGTCGACGAGATGAACGCGTGGGTCTCGGGCCCGCAAACGATCGACGAAGCCCGCGCGACGATCCGCGCGCATCTGGGCGACATCGACGCCGTCATCGCGGCGAAGCTCGCCGCCCGCGGCTTCGACTACGGGTTCAAAGCGGAGCTGAGCGTCGTCCCGTTCCCGACCAAGATCTACGGCACGGAAGTCTATCCGGCCGGCAACTACGAAGCGCTTCGCGTCACGCTCGGCGCGGGCGCCGGGCAGAACTGGTGGTGCGTGCTCTTCCCGCCGCTCTGCTTCGTGGACGCCGTGAGCGGCGAAGCGTCGACGCCGGCGTCGGCCGGCGTCGCGACGGCGGCGGTCAAGGCGGGCGACCAGGGCCAGACGGACGGAGCGGTCAAGGCGGACGGCGGCCAAGCCGGCGCGAAGGACGCGGGAGCGAAGACGGACGCGGCGCATGGCGATCAAGCGAAGCCGGCGGGTCAGGACGGCGCGGTCAAGCAGCCGGAAGTGAAGTTCTTCCTGTGGGAGCTGCTTCAATCGCTCTTCAGCTTCTTCAAGCACTTGTTCTAGGACGGAAGCCGCGACTCGCGCGGCGATCGAAAGCCTACGAACAAAAGGCTCATTCGCCATTGGGGCGAGTGAGCCTTTTGCGCGTTGGCCGAAGCCGGCCGGGCGTGCGGAGATGGGCGCTTAACGCGCGTCTTACGGTTCTGCCGGAGCTTTAAGCCGCCTTAGCCTTAAGCCGCTTTGCCTACCGTCTCTTCGGGCTTCGGCTGCTTCAGCTTCGGAATGAACAGCGCGACCGGCAGCGCGACGAGCGCGATGATCGACGCGATCAGGTAGACGTCGTCGACGCTCATCGTGACGGACATGAGCGTGATGTGCTTCTGGTCCGTCGCGCCGGCTTGGACGAAGTCCTTCGCGTGGCTCGCCGTCCGCGAGGTCAGCAGCGACGTGAAGACGGCGATCGCGAACGAGCCGAGCACGTTGCGGACCCAGTTGGTGAGCGAGGACGCGTGGCCGCTGTACTGCTTCGGCACGGCTTCCATGCCCGCGTTGCTCGCCGGCATCATCGCGAACGAAATGCCGACGTTCCGAACGATCATGCACAGGATGATGTAGCGGTGCGAGATGTCGATGCTGAGCCAGCTGAGCGGCACCGTGCCGATGACCATCAGCACGATGCCGATGGCGAGCGGCGCGCGCGGACCGGTTTTGGTGTACATTTTGCCGACGAACGGCATCATGACCGCCATCGCCAGCGACGCGGGCAGCAGGATCAGGCCGGTGTCGAGCGGCGTGACCGACTGGATGTTCTGCAGGAACACCGGCGTCAGGAACGTGCCGGAATACAGGCTGATCGTGATGATGCTCGTGATGAGCAGCGCGACGCTGTAGCGGTTGATTTTGAGCACCCGCAGATTGAGCAGCGGCGTCTCCGCCGCGAGCTCGCGCCAGATGAACAGGCCGAGGAACGCGAGGCCGACGAGGAACAGCGTCAGCGTCTGCCAGGAATTCCAGCCCCACTCGCTGCCGTGCGACAGGGCGACGAGCAGCGAGGCGCTGCTGATGATGACCGTCACGAAGCCGATCAGGTCGAATTTTTTCGGCACGTTCAGCCGGTAGTACGGGATATAAATCGCGATGAGCAGGATGCCGACCGCCGCGATCGGTACGTTCAGCCAGAACAGCCAATGCCACGAGACGTTGTCGAGCAGCCAGCCGCTGTACGTCGGGCCGATGGCCGGCGCGAGCATGGACGAGGCGGCCCAGAACGAGATCGCCATCGCGACCTTCTCGCGGGGAATGACCTGGTACACGATCGCCATCGTAATCGGGGAGATCATGCCGGTGAACGCGCCCTGCAGGATGCGGAACGCGATCAGCGATTCCACGTTCCAGGCCAGCGCGCAGCAGATGCTGGCGACGGTGAAGCCGGACATGGCGAACAGGAAGAGCCGCTTGTAGCTGAACCGCTCGCCGAAGTAGCCGGTGATCGGGGCGAACGTGCCCATGGCGAGCATGAAGCCGGTCAAGGTCCACTGCGTGGTGGCGAGGGTCGTGTGAAAGCGATCCGTGAGGACCGGAATCGCGATATTGATCGTGCTGACGTTGAGCACCGATACGAAGCTGCCGAAGAAGATGGCGATCATGATCGGCAGGATGCGGACGGGCTTGGATGAAGCGGGAACGTGCATGGAATGCGGCCTCCTCGGTTTGATATATGTCTCCAATGACATATATGCATAGCTTAAGAAGCATAACGCCGCCAGGCGTTTCCGTCAAAGACGGCGGGGGGCCATGGCGAGCGATAGGAGGCGCGGGAGGGCGGTTGAAACGCATACAACGGGGCGGCAGGGCCGTTTTTCTTCCGAATGCGGTCCTCGAGGAGCCGGACATGCCGCAAAGCCGTCCGCGCCGCGCCGTTACGGGGACAAGCGGCTTTGTTTCGCGCGGGGACGCGTATGGTATAATAGGAATAAAACCGCTTCAGAAGCAGAACTCGGGGAAACGACATTGAATACACCAGTACGACCTACAACCCTATGGCGCGTCGACGCCGCGGCGCCGGACGGCGAGCCGCTTCGCGCGGCGGCGGCCCGGCTGCGGGACGGCGGCACCGTCGCCTTCCCGACGGAGACCGTGTACGGGCTCGGCGCCGACGCGCGGCGCTCGGAGGCGGTGGAACGCATCTTCGCGGCCAAGGGCCGTCCGTCCGACAACCCGCTCATCGTGCACGTCGCCGAGCGCGCCGGGCTTGCCGAGCTGACGCTGCCGCTCGCGGCGCCGGGGGCGCAAGCGCTCGCGGACCGGCTCATGGAGCGGTTCTGGCCGGGGCCGCTGACGTTCGTGCTGCCGGTCCGGCCGGACGCGGTCTCGCCGCGCGTCACCGCCGGCCTCGACACCGTGGCGGTGCGCATGCCCGCGCATCCCGTCGCGCTCGCGCTCATCGCGGCGTCGGGCTGTCCGCTCGCCGCGCCGAGCGCGAACCGCTCGGGCCGCCCGAGCCCGACGCTGGCGTCGCATGTCCGGGACGACCTGGACGGCCGCATCGACGGCATCGTCGACGGTGGCCCGGCCGGCGTCGGTTTGGAGTCGACCGTCGTCGAAATCCTGGACGGCGAGACGGTGCGCATCCTGCGCCCGGGCGGCATTACCGCGGAGGCGCTGCGCGCGGCGGGCGCGGCCGTCGCCTACGACGCCGTCGCCGCGCCGGAAGCCGCGGCGGGCGTGTCCGCCGGGCAGGCGCCGCGCTCGCCCGGCATGAAGTACGCGCACTACGCGCCGCGGGGCGCGCTGCAGCTCGTGCGGGGCGAGCCGGACGCGGTGGCCGCCTGGATCGCGGCGGCCGTCCGCGAAGCCCGCGCGCGCGGCGAGCGCACGGGGGTGCTCGCCTTCGACGAGCACGCGGCCCGGTACGACGCGGACTGCGTGCTCGCCGTCGGCAGCCTGGCGAGGCTCGATACCGCCGCGCATGGGCTGTACGCCGCGCTGCGCGCGTTCGACGCGCAGGGCGTCCAGCGCATCTGGGCGGAGACGTGCCCGGAGGCGGGCATCGGGCACGCGTACATGAACCGCTTGTCCAAGGCCGCCGGCCACGCGGTCGTGTGCGTCTGACTTGCGGGCCGGCGGCTTTGGAGCCATCGGCCTGCGCAAGACCGGCGGCAAACCGGGCGGGCTCGATCGGAGGCTCCGCGAACGCCGGCTCGCGGAGCGGAACCGCAATCGAAGCATGCCCGGCCGGAATCGCTTTATAAGACATCTCGTTTTTTCGCAAGCGACGGTACTTTCTACCGCAGGTCACGTTTTTTTGTGGGTAGCTATCGGTTGCCCGGCTTCCTTCGCCTGAATGCCCGCCCGCCCGAAGCCCGGCCTCGGCCGCTTGTCCCGCCATCCGGTCATCTTTCCCGTCTTGTCCGCATATGCTTGGAGGAGATAACGGGGACAAGGAGTGGATGGCATGGTCGAGGCAGGCTTGCAGGCCGGACAGCTGCTGACGCTGGTCATTATCGCGCTGGCGCTCGGCATGGACGCTTTTTCGCTGGGCGTCGGCATCGGGCTGAAAGGCATCCGGCTGTTGGATATCCTCAAGCTCAGCACGCTCATCGCGCTGTTTCACATCCTGATGCCGCTCATCGGGATCTTCGCGGGCAAGTACGTCGGCACGCTGCTCGGCAGCGTGGCGTCTTCGGCCGGGGGCGGGCTGCTGCTGCTGCTCGGCGGCCATATGGTGTACAGCTCGCTCCGGGGCGACGCGGTGCCGTCGATCGATCACCGCAGCTCGTGGGGCATGCTGCTGTTCGCGCTCAGCGTCAGCATCGATTCGTTCTCGGTCGGGCTGTCGCTCGGCATGTTCGCCGTCGATATGCTGCTGGCGGTGCTGCTGTTCGGCGTCGCCGGGGGCTGCCTGTCCGTGGCCGGCCTGCTGCTCGGCCGCCGGGTCAGCTCCAGTCTCGGCGGGTACGGCGAGGCGATCGGCGGCGTGATTTTATTGACGTTCGGGCTGCTGATCCTGTTCTGACGGCGGCGGTCCGGCCAACCATCTAGAGGAGGTTCTCGCATGAAACGGATCTTATTCGTCTGCACCGGCAACACGTGCCGTTCGCCGATGGCGGAGGCGCTCCTGCGGGATTTGGCGCAGAAGCGCGGCCTGCCGCTGGAGGTGCGCTCCGCGGGCGTGTCCACCGTCGACGGGCTGCCCGTCTCCGACCACGCGCAATCGGTCCTGCGCCGCCGGGACATTCGCCATAACAACGGCTCCACCGCGCTCGAAAGCGGCTCCGTGACGTGGGCCGACCTGATTTTGACGATGACGGCGAGCCACAAGCGCCATCTGCTGCAGCGGTTCCCGAGCGCCGTGGACAAGACGTACACCCTGCTGGAGTACGTCTACCGCGACGAGGAAGGACTGCGGCGCATCGCGGAGCTGGAGAGCCTGTACACCGATTTCCAAATGAAGCAGGCGCTCGGCGGGCAGCTCACGGACGCGGAACGCGCCCGGCTGCTGGAGCTGGAAGCCGGCATCCCGAGCTTCGACATCGCCGACCCGTTCGGCGGGCCGCTGCCCGTCTACGAGGCCAGCGCGGCGGAGATCGAAGCGGCGCTGCGCAAGCTGCTCGACCGGCTGCAGCAGCCGCGCAAATAACCGTTCGCCGGGCGCCCCGCGCGCGGTGTTTGCGGATTGATTTTACCGGCCCGATCCGGTATGATAGAGCTAATTAAAGACGGTTTCCGATGTAACTGGCGACGAAAGTGGGTCCAACCACGGTGGAGCATCGGAAGATACGGCCGGTCGCCTGGGCAAAGAGCAGCGTGCGTGAGCATGCTTGCTCTTTTTTCGTCTTTTCCGGCGAAATCAGGTATACTAAAACCATTGCGAATCGACATTTTCCGCCATCGCGCGGTCACATTGGGAGGTATATGCGGTATGAAAATCGCCATCGGCGCGGACCACGGCGGCTATCGGCTGAAGGAAGTCGTGGTGCCGTTCATTCAATCGCTCGGCCATGAGATTCTCGACGTCGGCTGCGATTGTGAGCAGTCCGTCGACTACCCGGATTACGCGCTCCCGGCTTGCGAGCTCGTCGCGCAGGGGAAAGCCGACCGCGGCATCCTCATCTGCGGCACCGGCATCGGCATGTCCATCGCGGCGAACAAGGTGGCGGGCATCCGCTGCGCGCTCGTGCACGACCTGTTCTCGGCGCAGGCGACGCGCGACCACAACGACACGAACGTGCTGGCCCTGGGCGAGCGCGTGGTCGGTCCCGGCGTGGCGCAGGAGATCATCCGCGTCTGGCTGGAGACGCCGTTCTCGAACGGTGAGCGCCACGTCGGCCGGCTGAACAAAGTGAAGCAGATCGAAGCGAAATACGCCGCGCAGCCCGCGCGCGCGGAATAAGGAGCGGATCGGCGTGAGCGATACGGCAGCGGGCTGGAATCCGGCCCGGTTGAGCAAGGACGTCGAGACGGTTGTCCGCGAGCTTGCCGCCGCGGCGCGGCTGCGCCAAGGGCAGCTGCTCGTGGTCGGGACGTCCACGAGCGAGGTGCTGGGCCAGCGGATCGGCACCTCGGGGACGCTGGAGACGGCGAAGGCGATCTACGACGGCATCGAGGCGGTGCGGCGGGAGCTGGACTTTTACGCCGTGTTCCAGTGCTGCGAGCACCTGAACCGGGCGCTCGTCATGGAGCGCGAGGCGGCGGAGCGGTACGGGCTCGAGCTCGTCTCGGCCGTCCCGGTGCGCAAGGCGGGCGGGTCCATGGCGGCGTACGCGTTCGGCGCGCTGCGGGACGCGGTGCTGACGGAGACGGTGCAGGCGCATGCCGGCCTCGACATCGGCGACACGTTCATCGGCATGCACCTGAAGCGCGTGGCCGTGCCGGTTCGGCCGTCGATCCGCTCCATCGGGGCGGCGCATCTGACGATGGCGTTCACCCGGCCGAAGCTGATCGGCGGCGAACGGGCGGTGTACGCCCGCGAAGCGGCGGACGGCGCGGCGGAAAGCTGCGATTGATCTGATTGATGCTTATGGCTTCGCCATAAAAACGAAAACTTTTGCTTACGAAGCGATTTTGTTCCACGGCCGATATCAAACGACCTAGCTCCGCCACAAAATTGGTTGATGCTTACGAAGCGATTTTGTTCCACGGCCGATTTCCAAACGGCCTAGCTCCGCCACAAAATTTTAGGAGGATACAACCATGGAAAACCTACGCAAGCAAGATCCCGAAATCGTCAAAGCGCTCGGCCTTGAGCTGCAGCGCCAACGCGACAACATCGAACTGATCGCGTCCGAGAACATCGTCTCCGAGGCGGTGCTCGAAGCGATGGGCACGGTGCTGACGAACAAATACGCCGAAGGCTACCCGGGCAAGCGCTACTACGGCGGCTGCGAGCACGTCGACATCGCCGAGGACATCGCCCGCAACCGCGCGAAGGAACTGTTCGGCGCGGAGCACGCGAACGTGCAGCCGCACTCCGGCGCGCAGGCGAACATGGCCGTCTATCTGGCCGCGCTGCAGCCCGGCGACACGGTGCTCGGGATGAACCTCGCGCACGGCGGCCATCTGACGCACGGCTCCCCGGTTAACGCGTCCGGCATCCTGTACAACTTCGTCGCGTACGGCGTCGACGAGAACACGTTCACGATCAACTACGACGAAGTGCGCAAGCTCGCGTTCAAGCACCGTCCGCGGATGATCGTGGCGGGCGCGTCCGCGTACCCGCGCATCATCGATTTCGAAGCGCTCGGCAAAATCGCCGAGGACGTCGGCGCGCTGCTCTTCGTCGACATGGCGCATATCGCGGGCCTCGTCGCGGCCGGCCTGCACCCGAGCCCGGTGCCGTACGCGCACTTCGTGACGACGACGACGCACAAAACGCTCCGCGGACCGCGCGGCGGCATGATCCTGTGCCGCAAAGCCTGGGCGCAGGCGATCGACAAAGCGGTGTTCCCGGGCTCCCAAGGCGGCCCGCTGATGCACATCATCGCGGCGAAAGCCGTCGCGTTCGGCGAAGCGCTGCAGCCGTCGTTCAAGGAGTACGGCAAGAACGTCGTCGATAACGCCAAGGCGCTCTCCGAAGCGCTGCTCGCCGAAGGCATCAACATCGTCTCCGGCGGCACGGACAACCACCTCATGCTGATCGACCTGCGCAACCTGAACATCACGGGCAAAGACGCGGAGCATGTCCTGGATTCCGTCCAAATCACGGTCAACAAAAACGCCATTCCGTTCGACCCGACGAGCCCGTTCGTCACGAGCGGCATCCGCATCGGCACGCCGGCGGCGACTTCCCGCGGCATGGGCGTGGACGCGATGAAGACGATCGCCGAGATCATCGCGATGACGCTCAAGAACCCGAAGGAAGAAGCCGTGCTCGAGAAAGCGCGCGGCATGGTGCGCGACCTCGTGGCGCAATATCCGCTCTATCCGGGCATGTCCTACTAAGACAACCGGCTATCCCGTCCGCGCAACCGAAGCCGCCGGCCGCTGCCTCCGCAGCGGGCGGGCGGCTTTTTGCCATTCCCTTATTCGGTTGTATGATGCAAGCAAACGGATTTCAATCGCCGCCCGCCTGTGATAAGATAGCCCTATGAAACGTACAGACAACAAGTCGCGTTGTTCGGTCAACTTCGCGCTCGAGACGGTCGGCGACAACTGGTCGCTCCTGATCGTGCGCGACATCGTGTATTACCGCAAGAAGACGTTCGGCGAGTTTCTGGCGTCGGAGGAAGGGATCTCGACGAACATTTTGTCGTCGCGGCTCGCGCGGCTGGAGCGGAAGGGCGTGCTGACGAAGCGGCCGCACGACACCGACAAGCGAAAGGAGACCTACGCGCTGACCGAGCGGGGACTGGACCTCGTGCCGGTGCTGCTGGAGCTGGCCGATTGGGGCGCGAAGCACGACCCCGAAGCGAAGGAAGGCCGCTGGATCGGCCTGATCCGGGACGACCGGGTGGGTGCCGTTACGCTCGTCAAGGACACGGTGCGGGCGGGGGGCTCCGTCTTCGTCGGCGAGGGAAGCGTCATCGAGCAATTGAATTCACGGGCGAAGGAGCCGAGCTGAGAATCGGCTTCTTTGTCGTGGGCGCTTAACGCGCTGCCGCTCCGACAGCGGCTTCCGTCCGCTATCGATACGGCTCCGACAGCCGCCGCCCGTCAGCCCCCGATCATGCCCCGGAATACGGCGCAACCGGGACGAGCCCGGAAAATAGTGCTTGCAATCGCTTTCTTCGTGCCTATATAATAACGCTAGAACCTGTTCCGAAACGTTTTGGAACCTTGGAGGAAGACGCCTTGACGACTATTAAAGACCTAGCCAGAATTGCGGGCGTTTCCGTCACGACGGTTTCCCGGGCGTTGAACGGCTACGACGACGTCAACGAGGAGACCCGGAGGAGAATCAAGCGGGTCGCCGAGGAGATGAACTACCGGCCGAACGTGCTCGCCCGGAGCTTAGTCACGAAGAAGTCCCGTTCCATCGGCGTCATCCTCTCGGAGATCAACCGCGCGGGAGCGAAGGACGCCATGCTGTACGAGATCCTGTGCGGCATCAACGACCGCGCGTCGGAGCTCGATTACGACATCCTGCTGTTCAGCACCAATCCGAAGAAGCAGCTGGCCAAGTCGTATTCCGACTTGTGCAAGGAGCGCAACGTCGAAGGCGCGATCATCTCGGGGCTGCGGGTGAACGATCAGTATCTGGAGGAGGTCGCGCGCGATACGAGCTTTCCGTGCGTGCTCATCGACATCCCGGCGGAGGGCAACAACCTCGGCCACGTCACGACGGACAACGTGCAGGGCTCCCGCATGGCCGTCCGGCACTTGATCGAGCTGGGCCACCGGAACATCGCGATGATCAACGGGCACAACGAAGCCTCGGTCAGCCAGCAGCGGCTGAACGGCTACCGGCTGGAGCTGGAGAAGCACGGCATTCCGTTCCGTCCCGAGCTCGTCTACAACGGGAATTTCTCGGAGGAAGGCGGCGGCGACGCCATGCACCTCATCCTGCGGAACCATCCGGGCGTGACGGCCGTCTTCACCGCGAGCGACCTGATGGTGCTCGGCGCGCTGAAGGCCGTGGAGCGCAGCGGCGGCAAGGTGCCGGAGTCGATCTCGATCGTCGGCTACGACGACATCGTCATCGCGTCGTATTGTTCGCCCCGGCTGACGACGATTCGCCAGGACAAGTACGAGATGGGCTATCAATCGGCGCAGCTGCTCATCGATATGCTCGAAGGCCGCAACATCCAGCGCAAAATCGTGCTGCATAACGAACTGATCGTGCGCGAAAGCACGTCGCCCCTGAAGACGGACACCTAGAACGGCAGCGAGCGGGCGATTTTTTACCGGGTTTATCCTTAACGTTTCGGATAAAAGTAAGCGCTTCAAAAGGCTTTGGAATAAGATCGATTAGTTTACAAACTTAATAAAGTCGAAGGTCTTTTATTTTTGCGATAAATCCGAAACGTTTTCGGTTTATTCGTCGATATTTGGGGCTTCGCCCACCGGCGGCGCTCTTAAATATACAATCCCAATCTGAGGAGTGTGCAAGATGAAAAACAGGGGCATAGCATTTCTGGCACTCGGCATTACGGCATCGATGGCGCTGTCCGGCTGCGGTTCCGACGGGAATTCGGGCGCGAACGGCGGCGGCAACGCCGGCGGGACTTCCAATACGGCGAACGCGGGAGACGCGGCTTCGAACGGGGGCGGGAATGCGAACGCGGGCGCGGCGGACAACGGCGGCGGCGACAAGAAGGTCGAGCTGCGCATCGGCACGTGGGAAGGCGGAGACGGGCTCAAGATTCAGCAGCAGATCGCGGACAACTACAAAAAGACGCACGGCAACGTGTCCATCTCCATCGAATCGGTGCCGGATCAGTACGGGACGAAAATTTTGACGCAAATCGCGGCGGGGCAGGCGCCGGACATTTTCCAGATCGGCGACGGCGACGTCAGCATGTTCATGAAGAAGGGCGCGCTGGAGGACCTCACGACCTACATCGGCGGCGCGAACGGCATCAATACCGGCGATTACTACCAAAGCGTGCTCGACGTCGGCAAGCTGGACGGCAAGTACTACACGATGCCGAAGGACTATTCCGACATCGCGGTTTTCTATAACAAAAAAATGTTCGACGACGCGGGCGTGGCGTATCCGCAGGCAGGCTGGACGTGGGATCAATTCTACGATACCGCGAAGAAGCTCACCAAGAAGGACGGCGACAAGTACACGCAGTGGGGCGTCAGCCTGCCGGGCAGCTGGATCCGCGCGGTTCTCCCGCTCATCCAATCGTACGGCGGCAGCGTCATCAGCCCGGACGGCGAGAAGATCGACGGCTACATGAACAGCGACGGCACGGTGAAAGCGCTTGAATTGTACCAGGACATGTACCAGAAGGATCACATTTCCCCGTCGAACACGGACAGCGAAGCGTTCAAGGGCGTCGACCTGTTCGCGGCGGGCAAGGTGGCCATGAACATGACGGGCCGCTGGCCGGCGGAGGATTACAAGAAGAACGCCGACCTCCAGTTCGGCGTCGTCCAGATGCCGGTCGGCCCCGCGGGCGCGGCCAACACGATCTGTTACTCCGGCTACGGCCTCTATTCGAAGTCGAAGAACAAGGACGCCGCTTGGGATTACCTGAAGTACCTGACGGGTCCGGAAGGCCAGGAGCTGATGGCGCAGCACGCGTTCACGGCGGTCAAGTCGACGGCGGAGAAGCTGGGCCAGACGAACGATCCGGCGCTGAAGGCGTTCCTCGACGACGTGCCGAACATCAAGGATTTCCCGGAGAAAATCAGCCCGTTCTTCGGCGTCTCCGGCGGCAAGTCGCTGCAGACGGTCATGGACAAAATGATGCTCGGCAAGCCGATCGACGTGAAGAAGGAGCTCGACGCCGCCGCGAAGCAGGGCGACGCCGATCTGCAAACCGCGAAGAACGAATAGCGCCGCGCAGGTGCGATCGGGCGGCGGACGGCAGCGTCCGCCCGCCCCATCCCGGTGCCGGCGGCGCGCTTCCCGCGGCGCCGCCAAACTAATCCCGAGGTGATGACATGAGCAAGCCGGTGTCCGAGCAAGCCGCTCCCGCCGTTCCGCGCCCCATCCGCAAGTCGTTTCGGTCGAACGCCCTGCGCAAGGAAGCGCTCTGGTTTTACGCATTGATTTCGCCGTGGTTGATCGGATTTCTCGCCTTCGTCTTCGGGCCGATGATCGCGTCGTTCGTCATCAGCCTGACCAAGTGGGACCTGCTGACGCCCGCCAAATTCGTCGGCTTCAAGAATTATGCCAAAGCGCTTCACCACGACCCGCTCTTCTGGCAGTCGCTGAAGGTGACGGTCGTCTACTCCGTGTTTTCCGTGCCGCTCGGGCTCGTCTTCTCGCTCGCGCTCGCCCTGCTGCTCAACCAGGCGGCCTGGGGCATGCGCCTCTTCCGCACCATCTTCTACATGCCGGCCGTCGTCAGCGGCGTGTCCGTCATGGTGCTCTGGATGTGGATTTTCAATCCGCAAATCGGATTATTAAATACAGTGCTCGGCTACTTCGGCATCAGCGGGCCGGGCTGGATTTTCGATCCCAAATGGGCGATGCCGTCGCTCATCATCATGAGCCTCTGGAGCGTCGGCGGCGGCATGATCATCTGGCTCGCGGGGCTGAAGGGCATCTCGCCGATGCTGTACGAGGCCGCGAACCTCGACGGCGCGAACGCGTGGCAGAAATTCCGCAGCGTGACCGTGCCGATGCTGACGCCGACGATTTTCTTCAACCTCGTCATGGGCATCGTCGGGGCGCTCCAGACGTTCGGGCAGGCGTACGTCATGACGAAGGGCGGTCCGATGAACTCGACGCTGTTCTTCAACTACTACCTGTTCCAGAACGCGTTCGAGAACTTCAACATGGGCTACGCCTCCGCGCTCGCGTGGTTCCTGTTCGTCATTATTTTGGCGCTGACGCTCGTCGTCGTGAAATCGTCCGACGCTTGGGTCTACTACGAAGGGGAGAGGAAGTGACGGCATGCGGACATCCAATGGGCTGAAATCATTCGTCGTCTATTTCCTGCTCCTCGTCGGCTCGGTCGTCATGCTCGTCCCGTTCGCGTGGATGCTGTCGACGTCGCTGAAGGAATCGTTCCAGGTGTTCGAGGTGCCGGTCCGGTGGATTCCGAGCCCGATCAAGTGGCACAACTACGTCGAAACGTTCACCGGCCTGCCGTTCGGCAAATGGCTCGGCAACACGGTCATCGTCACGATCAGCACGATCGTCGGCACGCTGCTGTCCTGCACGGTCGTCGCGTACGGCTTCGCGCGGTTCCGGGCGAAGGGCAAGAACTTCCTCTTCATCGTCATGCTGTCCACGATGATGCTGCCGGGCACCGTCACGATGATCCCGGTGTTCTACCTGTTCCAGTCGCTCGGCTGGATGAACACGTTCTACCCGCTCATCGCGCCGGCCTTCTTCGGCAACGCGTTCTTCATCTTCCTGCTGCGCCAATTCTTCATGGGCATCCCGACGGAGATGGAGGAGGCGGCGAAGATCGACGGGGCGAGCACGCTCGGCATCTTGATCCGGGTCATTCTGCCGCTGACGGTGCCGGCGCTGATCACGGTCGCGATCTTCCAGTTCAACGGCGTGTGGAACGACTTCATGGGCCCGCTGCTGTACCTGAACAAGCCGGAGCTGTACACGCTCGCGCTCGGCATCAACTTCTTCAAGAGCGAGAACAACGTGCAGTGGAATTTCCTCATGGCGGCGTCCGTCGTGACGATGCTGCCGTCGCTGATCTTCTACTTCATGGGACAGAAGTATTTCGTGGAGAGCATTACGCTGACCGGACAGAAGGGGTGAGCCCATGTTCAAGCTGACGAAAAGCGCCTGCTGGAGCGCGGGCGTCGGGCTGATGTCCGCGGCGGTGCTGGGGCTGGAGATCGCCATGACCAGCGTGTACGGCGTGCTGCTGCAGTACCACTACGTCTCGCTGATCGTCTCGCTCGCCGTCTTCGGCATCGGCGCCGGCGCGTACATCGCGTACCGGGCGAAGCCGCGCGGCGCGTCGGACGGCGGCCGGCGGGCGGCCGGCGGGGTCGCCGCGGCCGCGGGGCTGTACATCGCGGCCCTGAGCTTCGCGCTCGCCAAGCTCCCGTACGTGCACCAGCTCGCGCTGTACGCGCTGCTCGGCACCGTGCCGTTCGTCCTCTTCGGCTGGGTGATGGGCCGGGCGCTCGCGAGCGGCGCCGCGCCCGCGCCGCGGCTGTACGCCGCCGACCTGCTCGGCGCCGCGCTCGGGGCGGCTCTTGGCTTCGCGCTGCTGGAGCGCTTCGGCGGCTTCGCGGCCGTGTTCGCGCTGTCGGCGCCTTGCTTCCTGGCCGGCGCGTGCCTGCTGCTCGCGCCAAGCGCCGGCGCCGGCGCTCCGCGGGCGGGCGCCCATG
>NZ_JAGGDJ010000079.1 GCF_017652985.1 Paenibacillus artemisiicola | reverse complement strand
ACATCGGAAGCATAGGCCAGGTGAATGCGATAATCGGCGAAGCCGTCAGCAATCACCACATCGGAAGCATAGGCCAGGTGAATGCGATAATCGGCGAAGCCGTCAGCAATCACCACATCGGAAGCATTTGCCCCTCATATACGTTCCCATCCCAATCCGAAAGGTTGCGAGAGTCATGAAATTTCCGATTGCGCTGCAGCCCTACACGATTCGCGAAGAACTGAAGCAAGATTTCCTCGGCAGCTTCACGAAGGTGGCCGAGATCGGCTACCGGGCCGTCGAGGCGGGACCGCCGCCGGAAGGCATCACGATCGACGAGATGAAGGCGCATTTCGACCGCATCGGCCTGCAGGTCATGGGCTGCCATGCCGGCCTGGAGCAGCTGACGGACGGCCTGGACCAGCTGATCGATTTCCTGGCGCTGTTCGGCGCCAAATACGTGGCGATGTCGTACCGCTTCGATTCCCGCGAGGCCGTCCTGGAAGCGGCGGAGAAGTTCAACGCCGTCGGGGCGGCGGCGAAGGCGCGCGGCGTGCAGTTTCTGTACCATAACCACGACTGGGAGTTCCGGCAGTTCGACGGCGAGTCGGCGCTCGATATTTTGCTGGCGGCGACCGATCCCGAGCTCGTCAAGCTGGAGCTGGACGTGTACTGGGCGCAGAAGGGCGGCGAAGACCCGGCGCAGTACTTGCGCAAGCTGAAGGGACGCTGCCCGGTGCTGCACGTGAAGGACATGGAGCCGGGCGAAGAGCGGTTCTTCGCGGAAGTGGGCGAAGGCGTCTTGAATTTCGCCGAGATTCTGAAGGCGGCGGAAGAGATCGGCACGGAGTGGCTGGTCGTGGAGCAGGACGCCTGCCGCCGGCCGGCGTTCGAGAGCATCGCGATCAGCTACCGCAATCTGACCGGAATGGGGGTCGTCGCGCCATGAGCGGAGCCGTACGCGTCGGCCTGGTAGGGTACGGCTTTGCCGGCAGCGTCTTTCACGCGCCGGTGATCACGTCCGTGCCGGGCCTGGAGCTGACGAAGGTCGTCGAGCGCCGCAGCGCCAAGTCCAAGGCGCGCTACCCGTGGGTGGAAGTCGTCCACGACGCGGCCGATCTGTACGCGGACGACGCGATCGACCTCGTGGTCGTCACGACGCCGAGCACGGACCATTTCACGTTCGTCCGGGACGCGCTGCTCGCCGGCAAGCACGTCGTCGTCGAGAAGCCGTTCACGCCGACCGCCAAGGAGGCGGACGAGCTTATCCGGCTGGCCAGGGAGCAGGGCAAAGTGCTGTCGGTCTTCCATAACCGCCGCTTCGACGGCGATTTCCTGACGCTGCGCGAGCTGCTGCGCCAGGAGCTGCTCGGCGAGCTGATGGAAGCCGAGTTCCGCTGGGACGGCTTCGATCCCGTGCTGCGTTCCACGAATTGGCGCGAAGGCAGCGAGCCGGGCACGGGCGTGTTCTACGACCTCGGCGTCCACCTGCTGGATCAGGCGCTGCGCCTGTTCGGCGCGCCGGCCTCGATCGCGGGCGACGTCCGGATGCAGCGGGCGAACGCGACGGCGCACGATTATTTCGACGTCGTGCTGCAGTACGACAGCGGGTTCAAGCTGCGGCTGAAATCGTCCAAGTTCATCCGCGAGCCGCTGCCGCGCTACGCGCTGTACGGCACGAAGGGCGCGTTCGTCAAATACGGCATCGACCCGCAGGAGCAGGCGCTCATCGGCGGCGCGCAGCCGTCGGCGGTCCGCGGCTGGGGCAAGGAGCCGCGCGAGCAGTGGGGCAAGCTGAACACCGCGGTCGGCGGACTCCGCGTGGAAGGCGTCGTCGAGACGATCCCCGGCTCTTACATGGACTATTACCGCAACGTGATGGAGCATATCAACGGACAGGCGGAGCTGGAAGTGAAGCCGGAGGAAGCGCGGCTGGCCATTCAATTGATCGAATTGGCGCTGCAGAGCAGCCGGGACGGCCGGGCGCTGCCCGTGCCGTTCGCGGAAGCCTCGCCGATTAGCTAGAGGAGGAGAAGACATCGTGTTTCCATTCAAAGCATCGCTTAACGCATCGACGCTGTTTCCGTTCGGGCTGGACGTGACGGAGCAGGTGCGCGTCGCGGCCGAGGCCGGCTACGAGGGCATCGAATTATGGGTGAAGGACATCGAAGCCTACTTGCAAAACGGCGGTACGGCCGCCGGGCTCCGCGCGTGCTTGGAGCAAGCCGGCATCGTCTTCGCGAACGCCATCGCGTTCTTCAAATGGGCCGACCGCGACGATGCGGTCCGGGAGGAAGGCTTCGCCCAAGCCGAGCGCGAGATGCGCATGCTGGCCGAGATCGGCTGCGTCGCCGTGGCGGCGCCGCCGTTCGGCGACGTGGCGGACGTGCCGCCGGCCGACATGGCACGTCACTACGCACGCTTGGCCGCGCTGGGCCGCGAAATCGGCATCGACGTGTATTTGGAATTTTGGGGCCGCGCCCGCGCGCTGTTCCGGCTCGACCAGGCGATCGAGGTGGCCGAGGCGAGCGGCGCGGAAGGCGCGAAGCTGCTCCTCGACCCGTTCCACATGTACACGGGCGGCAGCAGCCTGGACGATCTGAAGCGGCTGGATGGCAGCCAAATCGGCATCTACCATGTCAACGACTACCCGGCCGAGCCGCCGCGGGAGACGATAACGGACGCAGACCGCGTATTCCCGGGCGAAGGCGTGGCTCCGACGTCCGAGCTCGCGCGGCTGCTGTACGGCGCGGGCTACCGCGGCTTCCTGTCGCTGGAGCTGTTCATCGCCGATTTCGGCGGGCAGACGGCAGCGCAGGTGGCCGCCAAAGGATTGGCCGACCTGAAGGCCGCTTATCACGTGGAAGCCGAATAAGTAAATTCTAGAAATATTGAATGATTAAGAATGAGGCCTTCATCTGAACGATGAAAGAAAAAGCAGCCGGCATTATGCCGGCTGCTTTTTTGCGTTGTTTTACGCTGCTCGAAGCACCGGTGCATCTGAAATGAAAGCGTATTGTTCAAATTTTCATGAACGTTTGCATTTTATTTGCCACATTCCATCCATAGCGGTTTTGGGTTACTAATTCTTTAAATTCGGAAAACACCGTTCTAATACGGGGGGCTTATCCTAATCAGGAGAAATACAGTTGAAAGGGTGGATGGTTGATGAATTCGACGGAAGCGGGTCTTGCGGCCGCGCGCCCGGACGTCCGGACGCGCCGGGCGGGGCGCCTGTTCTCGGCCATGGCGAAAGAAAACGCGGTCGGCTACTTGTTCATCGCGCCGTCGCTGGTGCTGTTCGCGATCTTTTTGTTTTATCCGCTCCTGAAATCGATCTACTTGAGCTTCTTTCTGACGGATCCGCGCGGCCGGGTGGCCGCCTTCGTCGGACTCGATAATTTCGGCTCGCTGTTCCGCTCGGACGCCTTCTGGAACAGCCTGCTCGTCACGCTGAAATTCACGGCGCTGACGGTGCCGACCGGCCTCCTGCTGGCGCTGCTGCTTGCGGCGCTGACCTTCGGCAAGCTGCGCGGCATGCGGACGTTCCGGTTCGTCTTCTCCCTGCCGGTGGCGCTCTCGGTCAGTACGTCCTCCGTCATCTGGATGATGCTGTTCCACCCGACGACCGGCACGCTGAACTATTTTCTGACCAAGATCGGACTCTCTCCGGTGCAGTGGCTGACCGATCCGGCCTGGGCGCTCGTCTCCGTCTCGATCATGACCGTGTGGATGAATTCCGGCTTCCAGTACATCGTGCTGCTGAGCGGCCTGCAGGGCATCGCCGACGATATCTTCGACAGCGCGCGCATCGACGGGTCCGGCCCGTTCCGCACGTTCTTCCAGATCATCATGCCGCTCGTGTCGCCGACGCTGTTCTTCCTGTCCGTCGTGTCCGTGATGAGCGCGTTCCAGTCCTTCGGCCAGATGAACATCCTGACCAAGGGCGGCCCGGCGGGCTCGACGGAAGTGTTCGTCTACTCGATCTACAAGGAAGCGTTCATCAACTACCAATTCGGCACGGGCAGCGCGATGTCGCTGGTGCTCTTCGCCATCATCATGCTGCTGACGTTCCTTCAATTCCGCTTCGAGAGGAAGGTGCACTACCATTGACGACGATGACGCTGGCTCCCCGGATGCTTCGCCGCCTGGCGCAGTACGCGATTTTGATCGTCTTCGCCATCGCCGTGGTGTATCCCGTCGTGTATACCGTGCTCGCTTCGTTCATGACGTCGGACGAATCGGCGCAATATCCGCCGAAAATGTTCCCGTCCCATCTGTACCTCGGCAGCTTCCAGAAGGTGCTGGAGCTCGTGCCGCTCGACACGTTCCTGCTCAACAGCTTCGGCATCTCGGTGCTCGTCATGATCGGCCAGGTCCTGACCGCCAGCATGGCGGCCTACGCGTTCGTCTACGTGGCGTTCCGCGGCCGGTCGTTCTGGTTCGCGGCCTTCGTCTCGACGATGATGATTCCGTGGGAAGTGACGATCATTCCGAACTACCTCACGATCAAATCCTGGGGCTGGCTCGATACGTACCAGGGGCTGATCATTCCCTTCGTCGCTTCCGGCTTCGGCGTGTTTCTGCTGCGGCAGTTTTTCATGCAGCTGCCCCGCGAGCTGTTCGAGGCGGCGCGGATCGACGGCTGCGGCCACGTCCGGCATTTTCTGATCGTCGTGCTGCCGCTGTCGCGTCCGGCGCTGGCCTCCCTGTCGGTCTACGCCTTCCTCGGCGCGTGGAACATGTACCTGTGGCCGCTGCTGATCACGAACAGCGACGCGAAGCGGACGGTGCAAATCGGCATCAGCATGCTGCAGTTCCAGGAAGTCACCGTGTGGAACCTGGTGCTCGCGGGCGTCACGCTCGTGCTGCTGCCGTCGCTGCTGCTGCTCGTGCTGGGCTTGAAGCAGCTCGTGCGCGGCTTGACCGCCGGCGCTGTCAAGGGCTGAGGCCGACCGGCCTCAAGCGTTATGACATCGGGGGAATCGTCTTCGGACGTGCATCCATATAAAAAAGTAAACTACGGGAGTGAGAAACGAGAATGAAAGCATGGAAACAAGCGGGGGTACCGCTGGCAATGGCCGGCCTGATGGCTATGCTGGCCGCCTGCGGCAGCAACAATGCCGGCAATAACGCGAACGCGAATACGGCTAACCAGACGAACGCCGCGAACCAAACGAACGCGAACGCCGCGGCCGGCACGGACGGCGCGGCGAACGGCGCGAACGCCAACGCGTCCGCGAACCAGCAGAAGGAGCCGATCAAGGTTACGTGGTGGCATTCCATGAGCGGCGAGCTCGGCGACGCGGTCAACCAGCTCGTGTCCGATTTCAACGCATCGCATCCCGACATTAAAGTCGAAGCCGTCTACCAAGGCACGTACGACGACAGCCTGAACAAGATGAAAGCGTCCCTCGATTCCAAGTCGGGCCCGTCGCTGATCCAAGTCTACGAAATCGGCTCCAAATTCATGGTCGACTCGAAAGCCATCACGCCGGTCCAAGACTTCATCGACGCGGACAACTACGACGTGTCGAACTTGGAAGAGAACATTCTCGGCTACTATACGTTCAACAACAAGCTGTACTCCATGCCGTTCAATACGTCGAACCCGATCCTCTACTACAACAAGGACATGTTCAAAGCGGCCGGCCTCGATCCGGAGAACCCGCCGAAGACGTACGAAGAAGTGAAGAACGCCGCCAAAGCGCTGACGAAGGACGGCAAGACGGGCGCTTCGTTCGCCATCTACGGCTGGTTCATGGAGCAGTTCTTCGCGAACCAAGGGGCGGAATACGTCAATAACGGCAACGGCCGCACGGACACGGCGACGGAATCGCTCGTGGCGAGCGACGCGGGCGTGAAGACGCTGTCCTGGTGGAAGGATCTGATCGACAGCAAGGTCGCGCTGAACCTCGGCCGCAAGACGGACGACACGAAGAAGGCGTTCCTGGCGGGCCAAATCGGCATGACGCTCGACTCCACGGCCTCGCTGCGCGGCATCGTCGACGGCGCGAAAGGCAAGTTCGAAGTCGGCACGTCGTTCCTGCCGAAGCCGGACGGCGCGACGGAAGGCGGCGTCGTCGTCGGCGGCGCGAGCCTGTGGATCATGAACAACAAGCCGGCCGAAGAGCAAAAAGCCGCTTGGGAGTTCATCAAGTTTCTGGCGCAGCCGGACACGCAAGCGAAATGGCATATCAACACGGGCTACTTCCCGATCACGAAGAAGGCGTACGACGAGCAGATCGTCAAGGACAACATGGCGGCGTACCCGCAATTCCAAACGGCCGTCGACCAGCTGCACGCCACGAAGCTGATCCCGGCGACGCAAGGCGCGGTCATGGGCGTATTCCCGGAAGCGCGCCAAACGGTGGAAGGCGCGATCGAAGAAGCGTTCGGCGGCCAGAAAGATCCGAAGCAGGCGCTCGACGACGCGGCGAAGGCCATCACGGAGAAGATCGACACGTACAACAAGACCGTGAAATAAGCGGGTTTTGGGTCGGGGAAGATCGGATAGGCTGGAAAGGCTCAGTCCAAATAGGCTCAGTTCAAATAGGCTCGGCTCGAATAAGCTCGGCTCAATTAGGCTCGGGTAAATAGGCTGAGGCAAATTGGATAGGATCATCACGACCCGATCCGGCGCGCGCAATGCGTCCGGGACGGGTCGTTTTATTTTGCGGCACGGAAGGAGATCGGCGGCCGGAGGCGAACAAGGTTCAGAGTGCGTTACAGCGTTTTCAAAGGCAGAGGAGGAGACGGGACATGTGGCATCCGGACGATTATTTGAAGCAACTGCTGGACGATGTCCGGCCGGCCGAGGCATTCGAGGCCCGGACGACGGAGGAATGGCGGGCGTGGCAGGCGCGGCTGCGCGCCAAGTTCGCGGAGCTGCTCGCCGAGCCGGCGAACCGGCGCGAACCGGCGCCGGTCCTGCTTGAAGCCGCGGATTGCGGCGATTACACGCGCGAGAGAATCGGCATCGCCACGTACGGAAATCTCGCGCTGCCGATGTACGTGCTGAAGCCGAAGGCGTATCGCCGCGAGCGGGGCGCGGTCATCGCGCTGCACGGCCACGGATACGGGAGCCGCGACCTCGTCGCGCTGAATCCCGACGGCACGGCGAAGACCGGGGATCCCGGCTACCAGAAGAATTTCGCGGTCGAGCTCGTCCGCCGCGGCCATCTCGTGGTCGTGCCCGAGCTGCTCGGCTTCGGCGACCGCAAGCTCGCCGAGGACGCCGACCGGGGCGACTCGTGCCACCGGCTGTCCACGAACCTGCTCATGCTGGGGCAGACGATGGCGGGCCATCGCGTATACGAGACGCTGCGGTGCTTGGACTACGTCTTGGCGCGCGGCGACGTGGACCCGGCGCGGATCGGCGCCATGGGCATCTCCGGCGGCGGACTGGTCGCTTCGTTCGCGGCGGCGATCGACGAGCGGATCGGAGCCGTCGTCGTCAGCGGCTACGCCAATACATTTCAAGCGAGCATCCTTGCCATTCCGCACTGCATCGATAATTTCGTGCCGGGGCTGGCGCGGCTCGCGGAGATGCCCGACCTGCTCGCGCTGATTGCGCCCCGGCCGCTCTTGATCGAAGCGGGCTCGCGCGATCCGATCTTCCCGCTGCGCGCCGTCGACGAGGCGCACGGCAAGCTGAAGGCGGCGTACGCGCTGCTGGGCGCCGGTCCGGCTCTCGCGTACGACCGCTTCGAGGGCGATCACGAGATTTCGGGCGAGCTGTCGTTCGACTGGTTCGCCGGCTTGTGGGCATCCCGCGAGGAGGTGGCGCCGTGAGCGCGTTCAAGCTGCGGCCGTTCGTGCCGGCGGGCGCCGACTTCGGGCTCGCGCAGCGCTTCTTCGAGGCGCTGGGCTTCGAGAAGCGGTACGGCGACGAATCGCTCGCCGTGTACCGGATCGGGGACCAGGAGTTTTTCCTGCAGAACTTTCATGATCAGGCGTTTCAAGAGAATTACATGCTGGAGCTGGCGGTCGACGATCTGGACGCGTGGTGGGCGCGCATCGACGAGCTGCAGCGGAGCGGGGACTATCCGATGCGGGCGAAGGCGCCGCAGGCGTATCCGTGGGGCAAGCGCGAGTTGCACCTGATCGATCCCGCGGGCGTGTGCTGGCATTTGTCGGCGCCGGTATAAGTGGATGGCATGAATGACGGCTTCCGCGATCGCGCGGCCGGCGCCGGCGCCGACGCCGGCGGCGAAAGGGGTCTCGCGCCCGCCCGCATGAACCGCCAAGCGCTGCTCCTGCCGCTGCTCTGAGGCGGACTGGCGCTCGCGTTCCTGCTCGGGGCCGCGCTGTTCCTGTTCATCGGTCCGTTCGGCGGGCAGCCGAACGACGACGAAACGAACATGCCGCGCGGCTACGTTTACGGCGAGACGGCCGCCTCGAACGGCATGGCGCTGCATTACATGGCGACGCGGCCGGGCAACGTCCGCCCGGCCGCGGTCCATGCCAACGTGGCGGCCGGCCCGTATTACGGCGTGAACGGCGGGTTCTTCTACGAGGAGGCGCTGCTCAGCATCGCGGTCGCCGACGGCGTGCCCGTCAACGCGGCGCCGGGCAGCTACGGCGCGGGCGACGTCAACGCCAAATACGTACGAGGCACGCTCGTCTGGGACGGCGCGGCGGATCGGCTGAGCGTGCAGACCGTCGGCCGCATGGCGGAGCTTCGCGTCAGCGACCGCTCCCGCTTCTGGGCGCAGGGCGGCATCAGCATGAGCCTGGGCCGGGACGGCGAATGGCGGGCGCGGGCGGAAGCCGAGCGGGCGCCGAATATCGACGAGGCCCGGCTTCGTTCGGCGGCGGTGTACGACGACGCCGGCACGCTGTACCTCGTCGTCAGCACGACGAAGGGCACGCTGGCCGAGTTCCGCTCCGCGATCGTCGAGACCGTCGGAGCGGGCCGGCTCGCGGGCGGCATCTTCCTCGACGGCGACGGCTCTTCCCAGCTGCGCAGCCGGGAAATCCGGCTGACCGGCGACGGGCGGCCGGTCGTGCAGATGCTTCGGCTGCTGCAATAACGGCGCGCGGACGGGCGGAGCGAGACGCCGCCAAAGCCGAAAGAAGCAGCCCCCGATGACGGAGGCTGCTTCTTTATTCGCGCTCGCCGGCGCGGCGTTATTCCTTCGCCGCCCGGGCGGCCTTGCGCTTCTTGTAGGCGCTGAAGTTCATCCAGGCGCCGACCAGCAGGAGCAGGACGCCGAGCAGGTAGTTTACGAACAGGATATCGATGATGCCGTAGCCGATGAAGAAGAGGCTGACGATGACGAGCAGACGCGGATTCACGGGAGATGCACCTCGTTTTCGATTGGCTTTTGTAAGCAGTATAGCGCAATCCGTTCCCCTTGGCTAGTTCCAATGTCATCTAATCTGACATCGATGACCGCGCCGCTCCCTTGCCGATGCCCCTTCGGCCTACAGCCGGTTCAGCTTCCGGTACAAGTGCGGCGTCGTGCCCGTCAGCTTCTTGAACACGCGGTCAAAATGGCCGGCGCTTTCGAAGCCGGTCCGCTCGGCGACCGCGATGATTTTGAAGTCCGTCTCCCGAAGGAGCCGCCGGGCTTCGCGGATGCGCGTCAGGTTCACGTATTCGATGAGCGTGAAGCCGGTGACCGCCCGGAAGGACCGGCTCAGGTAGTACGGACTGACGAAGAACCGCCCGGCGAGCCCGGCAAGCGTCAGCTTCGTCTCGTAGCTGGCGTTCACGTGCGCGACGACCTCGGCGATCTTCCGCTGGAGCGGGCTTTGCGCGGCGACTACGTCCTTCGGCTCGTCCGCGGGATGCCGGGCGGCGAGCAGCAGCAGCTCGGCGAGCAGCAGCCGGAGGTACACCTCGCGGCCGGGGCGTTCGTGCGCGGCTTCCGCGACCATTTTGGCGAACAGCTGCTCCGCGAAGGCGCGTTCCTGCGCGCCCAGCCGCAGCACGGCGGCCTGCCGCGCGAACGGCGCGAACAGCAGCGGATCGTGAAGCGGGTGACCCGCGCCGAGGAAGGCATCGCTGAAATTGACGACGATCCGCTCATGCTCCGGCGGGCCGAGATCCGACGCGTTATGGACGACGTGCTTGTTGACGAGCACGAGGTCGCCGGCCGTCAGCCGGACGGTCCGCCGGTCGAGGAAGTGGACCCGTTCGCCCGCGGCCAAGTAATAGATTTCGTACGTGGGATGATCGTGATTCGTCCGCCCGAACGGCTTCGTCCGGCGAACCTGCTGGATGTAGAAGTCGCCGTCTTCGTGGCCGTACGTGAACGGCTTGTCCGGGATGAGCTTCATGGCTCCGCCTCCGATCTGGTTAGCTCGATTGTAGCGCAAGATAAGCGAAAGCGGAACGGATTCGGCAAGAAAAGCCGCGATTCCGCGCAAATGTTGCGCTATGCTGGAAGGGAATCCCCCATAAAGGACGGTGTCCGCCTGTTTATGAAAGCGTTCATGGACGATGACTTTTTACTGCAAACCGAAACCGCCAAACGGCTGTACCGCGACTACGCGGCCGCCATGCCGATCATCGATTACCACTGCCACCTGAGCCAGCAGGAGATCTACGAGAACCGCCGTTACGACAACCTGACGGAGGTCTGGCTCTACGGCGATCATTACAAATGGCGGGCGATGCGCGCGAACGGCGTGGAGGAGAAATACATCACCGGCGGCGAAGGCGTCGGCGATTACGACCGTTTCCTCGCCTATGCCCGCACCGTGCCGATGACGCTCGGCAATCCGCTGTACCACTGGTCGCATCTGGAGCTTCGGCGCCTGTTCGGCATCGACGAGCTGATCAACGAACGGAACGCCCCGGTCATCTGGGAGAAGGCGAACGCCAAGCTGCGGGGCGGCGGCTTCTCCGTGCAGGATCTCATCCGCGGCGCGGGCGTCGAAGTCATCTGCACGACGGACGATCCGGCGGATTCGTTGGAGCACCACGTCCTGCTCGCGGCGCAGGCGCCGGAGCTCGGCTTCCGCGTGCTGCCTTCCTTCCGCCCGGACAAGGCGCTCGAGATCAACCGCCCGGCGTTCCTCGGCTATCTCGAGAAGCTCGGCGAGGCGGCGGGGCGCAAGCTGTCGTCCTACGACGATCTGCTGCACGCGCTGGAGTCGCGGGCACGGTACTTCCATGCCGTCGGCGGCCGCGTGTCCGACCATGCGCTCGATTACGTGCCGTGGGCCGAGACGACGCACGAGGAAGCGGCGCTGATCTACGAGAAGGCGCTGAGCGGCGACGGGGTGACGCCGGAGGAAGAGCGGAAGTACAAGACGTACACGCTGCTGTTCCTGGGCCGGCTTTACGCGGAGCTCGGCTGGGCGATGCAGTATCATATCAACGCGCACCGCAACAACAATGCGCGCCGGTTCGCGGAGCTCGGGCCGGACACGGGCTTCGATTCCATCGGCGACGGCGCGGTGGCGGCGCCGCTCGCGCGCCTGCTCGACCGGCTGGACGAGCACGACCGGCTGCCCCGCACGATTCTGTATTCCATCAACCCGACGGACAACGACGTGCTGGCGGCGCTCATCGGCAGCTTCCAAGGCGGCGGCATCCCCGGCAAAATCCAGCTCGGCTCCGCCTGGTGGTTCAACGACACGAAGGACGGCATGCTGGCGCAGCTGCGATCGCTCGGCAACATGGGGCTGCTGCCGCGCTTCGTCGGCATGCTGACGGACTCGCGAAGCTTCCTGTCCTACACGAGGCACGAATATTTCCGCCGCATTTTCTGCAATTTGGTCGGCGAGTGGGTCGAGCAGGGCGAAGCGCCGGACGATCCCGAGCTGCTGCGGGAGCTCGTGCAGGGCGTCAGCTACGCGAACGCGAAGACGTATTTCGGCTTCTAAGCCGGGGCCAAGGGCCGCAGTTCCGTCGCCGGACGGGGCTGCGGTTCTTTGGCGTTTGCCGCCTCCGCGCCGGACCCGTTCGCATCCGGTTCGGGCGAATGCCCGTTGACAGCGGCGGCCGACGGGCGGTACTATGGATTTAGATATTTAGATAATGTTCTAAATCTTTAATTAAAAGCGCTTGGCTTGGAAGCGCGCGCGAGCGAGGAAGCGCGAAGGAGGACGATCCGTTGAACGACGCGTTCAAGGCGCTGGCCGACCCGACCCGGCGGCAAATCCTGCGGCTGCTGCGGGACCGGAGCATGAGCGCCGGCGAGGTGGCCGACCATTTCCATATCAGCAAGCCCAGCATTTCCCACCATCTGAATCTGTTGAAGCAGGCGGGTCTCGTGCTGGACGAACGGCAGGGCCAGAGCATCATTTATTCGCTGCATACGACCGTCGTGGAGGACGTGATCGGATGGATGTTCGGCATACTGGGGAAAGAAGGGAAGGGGCATGACGATGAGAAATAAACGCGAAGCGCTGTATTTGCTGATCGGGCTGTCGCCGGCGATCGGCGCGCTGCTGCTGTATAACCGGCTTCCGGACACGATGGCGACGCATTTCGGGCCGGACAACGAAGTGAACGGGACGATGGGCAAAGGCGCGGCCGTCCTCGTGCTGGCGCTGCTCGGCTTCGTGCCGCTGCTGCTGCGCATCCGGCGGAGCCTCGATCCGAAGCGGGCGAACTTCCAAAGCTTCGGCAAGGCGTTCGAGGTAAGCCGCTTCGGCATTACGCTGCTGCTCGGCGCGGCGGGATGGGCGATGGTCGCCTACAACCTCGGCTACGACGTCGACATGCGCAAGATCGTCCTCGCGGCCGTCGGCTTGCTGTTCGCCGTCATGGGCAATTACATGACGCAGGTGCGGCACAATTACATGTTCGGCATCCGCACGCCGTGGACGCTCGCGAACGAGGAAGTGTGGCGGAAGACCCACCGGATCGGCGGGCCGCTCATGATGCTCGGCGGCCTCGTCGCGCTCGTCGCCGCGTTCTTCGAAGGGACGGCGCCGATCGTCCTGTTCCTGGCGGCCATCCTCGCGACGTCGCTCATTCCGGTCGCGTATTCGTACGTCCTTTACCGCCGGCTGAGAGGCTAAGGCATGCGCGGAAGCAAGCGGTTGCCATCCAAAAAACCTCCGGACGCCCTAACGGGGCACGGAGGTTTTTTTGGCGTTGATTGACGGGTTAAGCCTTTGGTGGATGAGGCGCGGCACGCCCGGACGGCGCTGTCCGGCAGGCGCGCTGTTCGGATGGCGCGTCGGGCGCGGCTTGGCCAGCTTGCCTGGCCTGCTTTAGCGGAATGCCTCAGCCTCGACCGCTTGCCCCGACCGCTTGCCTCAGCCGCCAGCGTTGGCGCCGCGCTTCAGCAGGGCGGCCTCTTTGTTTTGCTGCACCGTGAAGACGATCGCGAACACGATAACGCAGACGACGGCGAGCACCGAGTTGTACAGGAACACGCTGCGCATGCCGTACGCCTCGCTCGCCACGCCGCCGACCAGGCTGCCGATGATGCGCGCGACGCCGAGGGTAAGCAGGCCGTTCAGCGTCTGCCCGCTGGCCTTCAGCTCGCTTGGCACTTCCTTGTTGATGACGTTCGCCAGCGTCACGGTCAGCACGATGAAGATCAGGCCGTGCAGCGCTTGGGACGGCAGCAGCCAGAACGGATCGTGGATCGCCGAGAACAGGTACCACCGCAGCGCCGCGGCCGCGCCGGCGCCGAGGAGGATATGCCATGTCCGGATCCGCTGGAAGATCCGGCTCGAGAGCAGCAGGAACGGCACTTCGCTGAGGGACGAGATGACCATCGACCAGCCGAGCCAGGCGCTGTCGCCGCCCATTTCCTTGAAGTAGAGCGGGAAGAACGCGTAGTAATAACCCAGGGTGACCTGGAAGACGAAGTTCGCGCCGATGTAGAGCATCAGCTTGCGGTTTTTGAACAGCACCCGCACCGACATTTTTTTGCTTCCGGCCTGATGCCCTTCGATTGTCGGGAAGCGCATCGCGAGCAGGAAGCAGATCGCGATGATCGCCGCATAGACGCCGAACAGGAGATCGATGCGCTTGTCGGCGATGATCCCGAAGAGGATCGACATGATCGCGAAGCCGACCGTGCCGCCGAGCCGGATGAGGCTGAAGTTGCCCCGTCCCCGCTTGTCCAGCGCCTCCAGCGTCACGGCGTCGCTGAGCGCGAAGATCGAGGACTGGAAAAACGTGAACACGCAGATGAACGCGAGCAGCAGCGCGAACTGGTTCGTCAGCGGGTACAGCAGCACCGACAGCCCGGTGCAGGCGAGCAGCAGGAGCAGGATGCTGTTTTTGGTTTTCGCGCGGTCGCTGAACAAGCCCCAGATCGGCTGGGCGAGAATCGCGATGAGCGGGCCGAGGCCGAGCAGCGTGCCGATTTGCGATTGCGTGAAGCCGACGTGCTGGAAATACAGCGGGATGAACGTGCCGTAAACGGCGTTGCCCATGTAGAAAAACGCGTAGAAAAACAGAAAATAAGCGAGATTGACCGGCATGGCTTGCGTTACCTTCCTTCGTGCGTCGCTGGATGTGAGCTTTTTTAAGTAGTTCCATGCGCGGCCGCGATTTCCTCCCCCGAACGCGCAATTGATTCGGCGCGGCAGGGCGGGCACGAGGGAAAAGGCCAGCCGGCGGCTGGCCTTGGGCGATAGGCGAAGGGTCCCGGGAGGCGGCCGCGGATGACCGCGACGCGATGTCGATTACGGGCGCGGCGCGTTACCGGGCTAACGGGAAGCGGGCGGCGAAAGGGGCTTCGGACGCGGTACGAACCGCTTTATTTGCGCGCGAGCCGCTCCCATTCCTGCCGGATCTTGGCTTCGTCGAGGTCGATGCCGATCATGACGAAGTACGGCGCGCCGTCGTACGTGCTCGGCGACCATTCCATCCGCTTGCCCGCGAGCTGGAACAGCATCATGGCGCCGTCCTTGCCGTACGGCATGTAGCCCTTGGCGCGCAGGCAGCCGTTGCCGCGGCCGCCGACGAACGCCTCGAACCCGCGCCGGCCGATGCCCGCGGTCTCGGCGCCGGGATAGATCGCCGTCGTCCGGATGCGCGCGAACGAGCCGGCCGGGCTCGCGACGGCCGCCGTG
>NZ_JAGGDJ010000078.1 GCF_017652985.1 Paenibacillus artemisiicola | reverse complement strand
CCTCGCGGGGCCGATCGCCCGCCGCGCGCGCTTGGCGCGCAGGCGCGCCGCCCGCGCGGCCTTCCCGCGGGATCGACATCCGGATGCCCTTCTCGATGGCGGCCAGCTCCAGCCGGTCATGCGGCGACACGAGCGTGATCGCCAGCCCGTCCTCGCCCGCGCGGCCCGTGCGGCCGATGCGGTGAATATAGCTTTCCGCGTTGTCCGGAATGTCGAAGTTGAACACGTGCGTCACGCCTTCGACGTCAAGGCCGCGGGCCGCCACGTCCGTCGCCACCAGCAGGTGCACCTTCGCGTTGCGGAACCGCTTCATGACCTGCTCGCGCTTCGCCTGCGACAGATCGCCGTGCAGCTCCTGGCTGTTGAAGCCGTTCTCCTGCAAATATTCGTTGACCTCGCTCGCCCGCTTCTTCGTCCGGCAGAAAATCACGCCGAGGAACGGGTTATGCTCCTCCAGCAGCCGCTTCAGCTGCTCCTTCTTGTCGCGGGCGCCCGTCTCGACCGTCAGCTGGCGAATGCCCTCGACCGTCACCTGCGGCGCGCGCACCGTGATGTCCTTCGGCTCGATCATGATCCGCGCCGCCAGCGAGCGGACGCCGGCCGGCATCGTCGCCGAGAACAGCATCGTCTGCTTGCGGTACGGCATCTGCGCCAGAATTTCCTCGACCTCGGTCAGGAAGCCCATGTGCAGCATCTGATCCGCCTCGTCCAGGACGAGCATGCGCACCCCGCCCAGCTTCACCGTGCCCCGGCGGATATGGTCGAGCAGCCGGCCCGGCGTCGCCACGACGATATGGACGCCCTGCTTCAGCTTGCGCAGCTGCGACTCCACGTCCTGCCCGCCGTACACCGCGAGCACGCTGAGCCCGTCCCCGTCCGCGAGCCGCTTCTTCAGCTCCGTCGTGATCTGCAGCGCCAGCTCGCGCGTCGGCGTCAGGATCAAGCCCTGCACGTCGTCCTTGTCCGCCCGCGCCTTCTCCAGCATCGGGAGCAGGAACGCCAGCGTCTTCCCCGTGCCCGTCTGCGCCTGGCAAATGACGTCGCCGCCCTGCAAAATAACGGGAATCGCGCTTTCCTGGATCGGCGTCGCTTCCGTGATGCCTTCGTTCCGGAGCGACTGCGCCCTTGCCTGCGCGATGCCCAATTGTTCAAAACCTGCCACTAGTTCCACCTCATTTATTAATCGAAAACCGACCCGTCTCTCAACCGGTATTCCTATCCTACCACATTCCGGCGGCGCTCATGTACCGAATGTTCCCTTTACGCGCAGGGAAAGGAAATTTTTTGCTTCAGCCTCCGCTTCAAATCTCCTTCATATCCCCCCGCTATAATCGGGAGCAAGCGGATGATCCGCCCGAAAGGAGGCTGGTCCCATGAAGGCCGCGAAGTGGCTGAAGTGGAAAATCGGCGCGGCGTGCGCCGTGCTGCTCGTGCTCGTCTTTCAATTCGTCCGCTCCGGCCCGCAGTTCCAGCAGGCGCTCGACCGGCAAGCGGCCGCGAAAGGCGCCGGACCCGACGACCTGCAGGCGCAAGCCGACGACGGCGATGCCGTCATGCGCGAATGGCAGGGTCAAGCGGAGACGCCTTCGGGCGACGGAGCCTGGCAGGACCAAGGCCGCGGAGGCCGGCGCTTCGGCCGGCACGGCGGGCAGGAGAGCCGGGACGGCTCGGGCGCCATGGACGCGCGGCCGCCGCAAAGCGGAGACGGCTCCGACACGCGCACGAGCCGATCGTAATTCGCGCCGGACGGCGGAAAGGAGCTTCGCATGAACAACGTCCTTCCCCCCTCGGCGGCGGCCGAAAGGCCGCCGTTCACGCTGCGCTTCCGCGCCATGAATACCGCGATCTCGTGCACCTTGCCCTGCGGCGGCGGCGAGGAACGTGAGCGGCTGACACGGGACGCGACGTCCTGGTTCCGGTACGTCGAGGAACGGTTCAGCCGCTTCCGACCGGCCAGCGAGCTCGTCCGCCTGAACGAACGCGCCGGCGCGGATTGTCTCGTGTCCGCCGCCATGCTGGAAGTGCTGCGGCTCGCGGAAGTGTACCGGAAGCTGACGAACGGCGCATTCGATCCGTTCATCCTGCCCGCGCTGGAACGCAGCGGCTACGACCGGTCGTTCGACGAGCTGGCCGGTCGGGAAGTCCGCGCGCCCGCGGAATCCGGCCGCGGCGCATCCGCGCATCCTGCCTACGTACCCGTTAACGCACCCGTTAATCTTCCGCCATCCCTGCGAACCATCGAGATCCAACCCGATATGCGGGCCGTCCGGCTGCCCCGCGGCGCGTCCATCGATCTGGGCGGCATCGTCAAGAGCTGGGCGGTCAAACGGCTGGCCGACTGGCTGCGCCGCACGCGCGGCGCGGCGTACGGCATCGTCAACGCCGGCGGCGACCTCGCCGTCTGGGGACGCGAAGCCGCCGCTGCGGCTTCGCGCGGCGAGCGGCCCGGCGCTGCCGGAGCAGCGCCCGAGCCTGGCGGCGCCTCGGCCTCGGCCGCTGCTCCGTCCGCGCATGGCGGCGCGCTTGCCGCGCCCTTGGGCCAGCCAGCCGATGCTCGCGGCGCCGAAGCCGCCGTCCGCCGGCCTAGCCCTTGGCGCATCGGCATCGAGCACCCGTGGGAGCCCGGCCGCGACATCGGCCAGCTGCTCCTCGGCGAAGGCGCCTCGGCCACGTCCGGCACGCTCGGCCGCCGGTGGACCGCCGCCGGCGGCGACCGCCATCATCTGATCGATCCCGCGGCGATGGCGCCGTCGGACAGCGACGTCGCGCAGTGCACGGCGTCCGGCGACGACCCCGTTGCCTGCGAGATTTGGGCGAAGACGCTGTGCATCCTCGGCACCGAAGCCGGGCTCGGCCTGCTCGCCCGGACGGGAGCGCCGGTCGAGGCGCTGCTCTTCACCCGCGGCCGGGAGCTCGTCTTCTACGGCGACCCGGCGTCGCTCGGAACGCGCTGGACCGGCTTGCCGGCCGTACGCCTCGTGCCCGCCGTTAAGAGGAACTTCACGTAATCGAAGGAGGGAGCCATATGGCGGACCTGCTGCTTCAACTGCCCACCTGGTTCATGATCCGGGCTGCCGGCATCGCGTCCTTCTGCCTGATCACGATCGGCATGGCGATCGGCATCTCGTACAATTTCGAGTTCTGGCCGCGCGGCTCCAAGCGGCGCCTCTACCGGCTGCACGCCTTCTTCACCGTCGCCGGCACGGCCGTCGGCCTGCTGCACGGCGCGGTCACGGTCATCGACACGTATATGCCGTACTCCTGGTTCGGCCTGCTCGTGCCGTTCGGCTCCTCCTACGAGCCGGTATTAAGCGGGCTCGGCACGCTGAGCGGCTACGGCCTGCTGCTCGTCATCCTGACGACGGACCTGCGGAACAAGCTGAAGCGCCCGGTATGGCTCGCGTTTCATCTGCTGTCCTACCCGGTCTTCTTCCTCGCGCTCGTTCACGGCTTCTTCCTCGGCAGCGACAGCGGCGCGCCGGCCCTGCGGCTGGTCTACGGCTTCGCGGTCGTGCTGCTGCTCGGCCTGACCGCGGCTCGCGGATCCATGAACAAGTCCGCCAAGGACGCGGAGCCACAGGTCGTGATCATCCCCCCGCCGGCCAAACGTTCCGCGCTGCGCGACCATGCGCCGCGCCCTTGAACCGATGCGCGATCGTAATAAGGGACGGAGCCGAGGCTCCGTCCCTTATTCGATAGTCGATCGTTACGCCAGCGATATTCATCCCCCGTAAGGCGTCGGCTGATAAAAATAATTCGGCTTGTTCTCCGTATCCTCGTACCGCGCATGGAAGATGCCCGTCGTCGCCGGCGACAGCGGCGGCACGAGCCACGACCAGCGGCCCGTCGGCACGCGGCCCCGCTGCCGCTCCTTCTCCGCGAACAGCGCGAACTGCCGGCTCGCCGTATGGTGGTCGACGATCGTCACGCCCCGCGCCTTGAACGAATGCAGCACCGCCACGTTCATTTCCACGAGCGCCCGGTCCCGCCATAAGGTCGACTCTTTGGCCGTATCCAGCCCCATGAGCGCCGCCAGCTTCGGCAGCAGGTCGTAGCGGAACGGATCCGCCAGATTGCGCGCGCCGATCTCGGTGCCCATGTACCAGCCGTTGAACGGCGCCGCCGTGTAATGCAGGCCGCCGATTTCGAGCCGCATATTGGAGACGAACGGCACGGCGTACCATTTGAGCCCGAGCGCCGCGAACGCCGGCAGATCCGGGTGAACGAGCGGCACCTCGAGCACGAGGTCCTTCGGCAGCTCGAACCAGCGCGGCCCTCGGCCGTCCGCCTCGACGACGAGCGGCAGCACGTCGAACGGCGTGCCGGCCCCGCGCCAGCCGAGCGCCTCGCACGCTTCCGTCAAGTCCGCCGAAACCGGATCCCCGACGACGGTGCCGTCCGCCTGCCTGTAGCCGGCGTACCGGATCAGCTGCTCGTTCCAGATCCGGGCGCGCGGCCGTTCCGCCCGGGCCGTCGGCGCGAAAATCGTGATCGTCGGACGGATTTTGCCGCCGTTGGTAGCATAGTCGATATGGCGGAACAAGGCTTCGGCCATCTCTTCTTCCGTGCCGGCCGCGCGCGCGTCCTGCACGACGAGCGAATCCCAGAAGAGCCGCCCGATGCAGCGGTTGCTGTTGCGCCAGGCGAGCTTCGCCCCGTACGCCAGCTCGTCGGCCGTATGGACATACGCGCCCGTCGCCTCCAGCTCGTCCTTGATGTACGCCAGCCTGGCCTCGGTCGCGTCTTGCGGGAGTCCGAGCTCAGTGCCGTACTGGCGGATGAAGCGTTCGGCCTCTTGCAGCAGCGCGCCGCAGTCGGCGGCCGTGAGTTGATTTTGCATGGTTGATCCCTGCCCGGTTCTTGATGATGGTTCCATTATAACGGATTCGCGGCGGGATTTCCCGGGTAAGTAGGTTATCTTACTAATTTAACTTTAATTAAGTAAGTATTAGCTATATAATGGCACATAGAGCGGAGCGATCTGCTCGGGATTTCTAATTCGGACCGAAAGAAGGAGTGACGCCGTTTGACCCGGAACCGGCTTTATACCCCCTATCAGCTGAAAGGCTTGTCCCTGCGCAACCGCATCGTGATGGCTCCCATGTGCCAGTACGCGGTCGATGCCAAGGACGGCATTCCGAACGAGTGGCATTACGTGCATTACATATCCCGCGCCGTCGGCGGCACGGGCCTTATCCTTATAGAGATGACGAACGTCGAACCGGACGGACGCATCACGGACAACTGTCTCGGCCTCTGGTCGGACGATCATATCCCGGCTTTCCGCCGCATCGTCTCGGAGGCGCATAAGCACGGCGCCAAGGTCGGCATCCAGATCGCCCACGCCGGCCGCAAGGCGCAGGACGCCGCGCAGCCGGTCGGTCCGTCGGACATTCCGTTCGGCGCGTCGTCCCCCGTGCCCCGCGCGCTGAGCACGGACGAAGTCCGCGCCATGGCCGGCAAGTTCAAGGACGCCGCCCGCCGCGCGGTGGAAGCCGGCGTCGACACGATCGAGCTCCACGGGGCGCACGGCTACCTGATCCACCAGTTCCACTCGAAGCTCGTCAATAACCGGCAGGACGCGTACGGCCGGGATCTCGCGCTGTTCGGCTGCGAGGTCGTCCAAGCGGTCAAGAGCGTCATGCCGCCGGATATGCCGCTCATCATGCGCGTGTCCGCCGCGGAATACGCCGAAGGCGGCTACGACCTGGCCGGCGGGTTGGAAATGTTCCGCCGCTACCGCGACGCCGGCGTGGACGTCTTCCACGTCTCGAGCGGCGGCGAAGGCCCGGTCGGCGCCCAAGGCTCCGCGCTGTACGCCGGCTACCAGGTGCCGCTCGCGCGCGGGCTGAAGGCCGCGCTCGGCGTGCCGGTCATCGCCGTCGGACTGCTCGACGACGCGAAGCTCGCCGACGCGACGCTGGCGCACGGCGACGCCGACCTCGTCGCGGTCGCCCGCGGCATGCTGCGCGACCCGTACTGGGCGCTGCACGCCGTGCAAGCGGCAGCCTCCGGCCGCGAAGCCGCGGCGGAGGCCGCCGAGCTCATTCCGCGCCCGTATACGCGCGGGTATTGATTCCGGCGCGATCGCGAAAACGGCCCGAAGGGCGAAGCGGAAGGTTCCGCTCGCCCGTCGGGCCGTTTTTTCGCGCGGGCCGCCGGCCGTCGAGGTGTCCGGGCCGCGACCCGGCCGCGGGACGCGCCGGCCGCGCGGCGCCAGTCCCGCTCCGTTAGGCTCTACGACCGCGGGGGCGTATTCGCCGGGCGGCGTGCCCGAGGCCGTGCGCGGGCCGGCCGCTCGCTAGCCGGTTGCGCCTCGGCGCGCGTCGGACGAATCACGCGCGCGGCGCTATTCCGCATCCTCCGCGTAGGCTTCCGCGACGGCCCGGGCCTCCTCGGCGACCCGCGCGCGCAGCTCCGGCGGGGCGAGCGCCTTCGCCAGCCTGCCGTAGCCGAGCAGCACGCCGACCGCCGAGTCGAGCGTATTGAACTCCGCCTCGGCCTCGATCCATCCCCCGCCGCGGTCGGCTTGCCTCCCGACCGTGACGAACCGTTCCCGCCCGAAGCGGCTCCAGGCGCTCGCGGCGACAAGCACCGTCGCGTCGTACCGGGGCAGCCGGTCGCGAAACCGGACGAGCGACGCCTCCCAGGCCGCCGCCAGATCGAATCCTTCCGGCCGCTCGAACGACTCGTCCGTCATCCGCGCCTCCTCCATCCGCGACACCCGGTACGTCCGGACTTCGTCGTCCGGCTCGGCAATCGCCATAACGTACCAGATGCCCGACTTGACGACGAGCCCCAGCGGCCGAAGGAGCCTCTCCTTGGCCGCCTCCCCGTCGGACGAGCGGTACATCGCGCGAAGCTTCCTAGAGGCCCAGACCGCTTCCTGCACGACGGCCAGCGACGCGCCGGCTTCGCGCGGGCCGGCGTCGCGCCAGCCCGCGCCGTCGACGTGCAGCCGTTCGCGGGCGATCTCGGCGTCGCGGCGGGCCGCCGGCGAAAGCGCCGAGAGCAGCTTGTTCATAGCCGACCGCGTGCTGCCCGCCAGCCCGAGATCGCGGACGACGTCCGACGCCTGCAGGAAGAGCAGCGACGAGATCTCGCCCGCGGTCATGCCCGTCAGCCGGCTGCGGTAGCCCTCCGGCAGCGACCAGCCGCCCCCGTTGCCCCGGTCCGCGTACACCGGGATGCCCGCGACGCTCAGCGCCTGCATGTCCCGGTGGATCGTCCGCTCGGACACCTCGAGCTTCTCCGCGATTTCCTTCGACGATAATTTGCCGTGCGCCTGCAGCAGGGCCAGCACCGCCAATAGCCGATCCGCACGCATGATGCTCCGCCTCCTATTTGGTCCGATTGAAGCGGCATGCCCGCGTTTGAAACGATTCCGCTCCGAGTGTGCGCCGCCGATTTCGCAGCGTTCGCCGCTCCTTGAATCTTGTTCCATTCTACCATGCGAATAAGACAATAGCTGTCATGTTTGAAGGATATACTGATGACGTCGGGTTGATTCCCGGTTACAGGCAGGATGATTATCGCAATCTTGCAACATGCGGAGGAGGAATCGTGTTGACGAACGCAAAACCATTGGATGGCCAAATCGCCGTCGTCGCCGGCGCGACGCGGGGCGCGGGGCGGGCGATCGCCGCGATGCTGGGCGCCGCGGGCGCGACCGTCTACGCGACGGGCCGGAGCGTGCGCGGCAACCCGTCCGACATCGGACGGCCGGAGACGATCGAGGAGACGGCGGCGCTCGTGACGGAGCAGGGCGGCCGCGGCATCGCGGCGCGCGTCGACCACACCGTGCCGGAGGAGGTGCAAGCGCTGTTCGCGCGGGTCGCGGAGGAGCAGGACGGCCGGCTCGATATTTTGATCAACGACGTATGGGGCGGCGAATCGCTGACGGAATGGGGGACGCCGTTCTGGGAAGGCTCGCTGGACAAAGCGCTGCTCATGCAGCGGCGGGCGGTGCACTCGCACCTCATCACGAGCTACTACGGCGCGCCGCTCATGGTCCGCCGGGGCTCCGGGCTGATCGTGGAGATCACGGACGGCTTCGATTACCGGTACCGCGGCAATCTGCCGTACAGCCTGGCGAAAACGTCGGTCATCCACCTGGCCGAAGCCCAGGCGGCGGAGCTGCGCCCGCACGGGGTCGCCGCCGTGGTCGTGACGCCGGGCTTTCTGCGCTCCGAGGAAATGCTGGACCACTTCGGCGTGACGGAGGCGAATTGGCGGGACGCGGGCGCCCAGGAAGCGCATTTTCTGCAGTCGGAGACGCCTTTCTTCGTCGGGCGCGGCATCGCGGCGCTGGCGGCGGACCCGGATCTCATGGCCAAAACCGGCCGCATCTTCACCTCGTGGGGCCTGTCCGACGACTATGGCATCGAAGACGTCGACGGACGCCGGCCGCACTGGGGCCGCTATGCGGAGGAGCAGGGGTTTTACAAGTGACGGCAGCGGCTTGAACGCGGCCCGGGAGCTTCCATGGCGGAGCTCCCGGGCCGTTTGCGCGCGCGGGCGCGCTCGTGAACGCCCGCGCGCGCGTCCGGTGCGCGACGGCAGGAGGCGCGATGCCGAGCGGCGCGCCGCTTCCGGCCTCAGCAGCGGCATCGGCGACGTGCCGTCGGCCGACCGGCGCTCCCATTCAAGCCGTCCTCCGGCTACCCGCCGTTCACCACGGACCTGGAGCCGTCGGCCATGCCGCCGTTCACCGGCCAACGGACCTGGAGCCGTCGGCCATGCCGCCGTTCACCGGCCAACGGACCTGGAGCATCGGCCATGCCGCCGTCCACCGACCGGCGGACCTGGAACCGTCAGCCATGCCGCCTTTCACTGACCGGCGGACCTGGAACCGTCAGCCATGCCGCCGTTCCCCCTTGCGCTTCCGGTCCTACGGCCGGCTCGAAACCAAGGCCGCTCCGGTCCGTCCCCGGCATTCGCTTTCCGGCCGAAACATGATAAACTGGTGCTAACTATGGCTTTTCGGAAAGGCTGGGTTCGGATGGATTACAAGTTCACGATCGAGCCGGGCGCCTTCAGCGCGTTCGCGGACGAAGAGGCGCTGATCGCGCAGTGCAAAACGTGGGGGCTGCTGTCGGACAAAGCGGTCAAATCGAAACCGTTCGTCTACAAGCGCGGCGGCGCCAGCGTGCCCTGCGCGATCGTCGGGGTTGTCGACTTCATGACCGCGGTCATCGAGTTCGAGAACAAGCGGCAGCACCTGATTCACCCTTCGCTGCTGAAAGAAATGCAGGCGGCGAGCTACGGCCAGCGGACGGTCGCCGCCGTCGATCCGTCCGTCGACGGCGAGCCCGCGGAGGCGGCGCAGGCGGAGACGGAGACGGTGCCTGCCGCGGCCGAGCGCGATGCGGCGGCAAGCGACGGCGCGGAAGCGCCCGGGGACGCTGCGGCAAGCGCCGCCGTCACGGGAAGCGAGACGAACGCCGAAGACGTCCCGGACGCCACGAATACGGCGGCGAGCGCGGCGGCCGCGCCAGCCGCGGACAAGCCTGCGGCCTCGGCGCCGGAGCCCGCGAAGGAGAAGCCCGTCAAGAAACGGACGTCGTCCAAGCCGCAGCTCCCGGAGGAGAAGGTGAAGATGACCGCGGTCGTCAAGGAGTTCACGACGGTGCCGAACCACTTCGCCGAGGAGGACGACGAAGTGATCGTCTACGAGCAGGTCAGCATCGTCGAACCGGAGCTCGAGCTCGGCGACGCATGGTCGAGCCACAGCAACACGCTCAAGAAGCTCGCGCTGGAGGTCGGCGACACGATCACGTTCGAAGCCAAGGTCGTCGCGAAGAAGCTCACGAAGCATCCCGTCCCGTACAAAATCAACAATCCGAGCAAGCTCGCGAAGGCATAGCCGAAACCGGGACGAATACGGGACCGATCCGGAGCCGATCGTACGGCGCCCGAATCGGCTGCGCGCCGGTGCAGGCCGGCTCCGGCATCATCGCGCGGGCATGCCCGGCCGGAACGCAAAGAGGCAGATACGGACGATCCGTCCCGTATCTGCCTCTTTTCTGCGCTTGCCGCGCGTCGCTGCCGCCGGTTCCCGGCCTGTTCGCGGCCAATGGTTCCGCTATTTGCCCGAAACGGCCATCCGGACCGATTTGCCGGACAGGAGCGCCGTTATTCCGCCGAATACGGCTACTATCGAGCCCGTACTGCACCAATAACGGATCTCATGGCCGCAAAACCGCCGAATTCGCCGAATCGGGGCAAATGCCGGATCATCTGGCCGCAGCCGCGGGATGCTCCGCCCGTCTAACGCCGCTATGAGGAGCGACGGGTCGGCGGGGCCGTCCGACGCCCCGCCTCAGCGCCCCCCGCCGCCCGCGGCATGCGACAAAATATTGACCAGCTTCCCGAACGGGTCGCGCACGTAGAACCGCCGCACGCCCCATGGCTCGTCGACGGGACCGTACGCCGCCGGGAAGCCGGCCGCCCGCATGCGTTCGAACGCCTCGTCGACGTCGTCCACCTCAATGGACAGATCGGGCACGTCCGTTCCCGATCCGCCCTGCGACGCGATGCTGAGCTGGACGGTCATCTCGCAAGCCGTGCCGTACGTGGCGATCCAGCCGTGGTCCATCAGCACCTCGAGGCCGAGCACGCCCCCGTAGAAGCGCTCCGCCTCCGCCGGGTCCGCCGCGGCGATGTTCGCCACGATTCGTTTCACCTTCATCCGCCTCGCCTCCTTCGCGCATCGCGGTTCCTGCCCGATTACGCGCTCCCCGGTCGCCGCCGCCGCCCTTAGCGCCCCGCCCGTCGCTACCCGCTCATCGCGTTGCGCACGGACAAAATATACTTCGCCTCGTCCAGCGGATTGACGCCGCGCCGCGCGCGCGAAACGTCGACGTCCGGCGGACATTCGCGGTAGCCGGCGAAGAACGTCGTCAGCGTGCCGCGCCCCTTCGTCATGGCGCCGAGCCGCGCCGGGAAGTCGAGCGACGTCGCGACGGGCAGCAGCCCCTCCAGCTCCATGCGTTCCTGCCGCAGCACCGGCGCGTCGAACTCGCCGCGCATGACGACGAGCTCGTTCATGATCTTGCCGCCGTATTCCTCCGGCACGGACATGCGGAAGCGCAGCAGCGGCTCCAGCAGTTTGGTGCCGACGTTCGCCAGGCCGTTCATGATGCCCATCGGCGTCGCGATGACGAAGTCGAGCGGATGCGTATGCCAGACGTGATGCTCGCCCTCGACGAGCGTGACGGACAGGTCCGTGACCTCCCAGCCCCGCAGCCCCTGCTGCAGCGCCTCCGGCACGCGCCGCGCCACCTCGTTCTGGTAGCTCTCGAGCAGCCGCTCGCCCCGCGCGAGCGACTTGTACACGAGCCCGCTGCCGCGCTCTCCCGGCTCGATGGCGAAGCGCAGGATCGCCCAGCAAGGCTTCGGCGCCAAATACGCGACGAACCCTTCGCCCGCCATGGCCGGCGTCTCCTTGTAGATGACGGAAGGCGCGCCGAACGTCACCGCCAGCTTGAACCGGGTGAGCAGAATCGAGGCCAGCACCTCCATCTGAATCGGCCCCATGACCTTCAAATGCAGCTCCCGCTCGTCCTGCAGCCACTGCAGATCGAGCAGCGGATCCTCGTCCGCGAGCTCCTGGAACGCCGCGACGACGGCGGGATAGTCCGCCTCGCTGCCCCACCGCACCTGCACGGTGAGCAGCGGCACCGCCAGCCGCTTCTCGCCGGGCACGCCCTCCGGCGAGCCCAGCACGTCGCCGATCCGCGCGCGGCTCAGCCCGTATACCGCGGCGATGTCGCCGGCCGTCAGCACGCCGATATCCTCCGATTTCGCCCCGTGCACGCGGCGGATCTGCGTCACCTTGTCCTGAACGTCGCGCGTGTGGTTGTGCACGGCGTCGCGGTTGCGGATCGTGCCTTCGTACAGGCGCACGTACGCGATTTTGCCCATGACGGGGTCCCGCTCCATCTTGAACACGACGCCTGAAGCCGGCGCCTCCGCCGAACCCGCGGCCGCGGGCAAATACGTCAAGACGGCGTCCATCAGCTCCGTCACGCCGAGGCCGCGCCCCGACGCGCCGAACAGCACCGGGAACAGCGCCGAGCGGCGCGCGCCGTCCGTCAACGCGCGGGCGGCCTCGCCTTCGTCCAGCTCGCCGCCCTCCAGGTACGCCTCGAGCAGCGCTTCGTCTTGTTCCGCCGCCGCCTCCAGGAGCGCCAGCCGCCATGAGGCCGCCCACGGATGAGCCGCGACCGCCTCCGCGTCCAGCAGATCCACCGGCCCGGCGAATTCGCCCTCCGCGCCGACCGGCGCCGCGACCGGCACGGCGGCCGGCGACAGCAGCCGGCGCAGCTCGGCGAGCACGCGGTCCGCGTCCGCGCCGATCCGGTCCATTTTGTTCACGTACAGAATCGTCGGGATGCCCAGCTCCCGCAGCGCCTGCCAGATGATCTCCGTCTGCGCCTGCACGCCTTCCACCGCGGACACGACGAGCACCGCGCCGTCCATCACGCGCAGCGACCGCTCGACCTCGGATAGGAAATCGACGTGCCCCGGCGTATCGACCAGGTTGATCGGCGTCCCGTTCCAGGCGAACCGCGTCACCGCGGCCCGGACCGAGATGCCCCGCTCCCGTTCGACGTCCAGCCAATCCGTCTGCGCCGTCCCGGCGTCCACGCTGCCGAGCGCGCGGATATGGCCGCTTTGATACAGCATTTGCTCCGTCGTGGTCGTCTTGCCCGCGTCGACGTGGGCGAAAATCCCGACGTTGCGCAGCGTTAAGCTTTCCTCAGCTCTTGTCGTCATAGTAGATATGCTCCGCTTGAAGCAGCCGGCCCCCCGTTATCGTGAATACGCCGAAGGAATACTTCGGCTGCCGGCGCTTATCCGCCGCCGACCCCGGATTGAACATCAGCACCCCGTCCCGCTCGCGCTTCACCGGCACGTGGGAATGGCCGAACACGACGGCGTCGACGGTGCCCGGCGCGAACGACCTGAACGCGTTCGTCTCCGTATCCGCGCGCTTGCCCGTCCCGATATGCCCGTGCACGAGGCCGACGCGCACGCCGCCGAGCGTGACGATCTTGCGATGGCCGAACTTCGCGACGATGTCCGCGCCGTCGTTGTTGCCGGCCACGCCGTCCGTCTCCGCGTAGGCGCGCAGCATGTCCCACACCCCCATCGTCATCCAATCGCCGGCGTGCAGAATCGCGTCCGCGTCCGCGAGCTCCCGGATCAGCCGGTCCGGCAGCTTCTTCGCCATGCGCGTCATATGCGTATCGGATACCACGACGACCTTCATGGTCCGCTCATCTCCTTTACTACCCTCATTATTGGGCAAAACGACCCGCGGTTCAATAGCAACCGATCTCACGGACAACACCTTACATACACCTTCCATAAAACCAATTTCGCACAGCTTAATCTCCATGCGCGACCTGTTTTATCCGGAAATCCGTTCCCTCAGTCTCGATATTATGTTAGATTATATTACATAATAATGCGTTGCCGTTATCCCAGACCGGAAAAGGAGCGATCGCGATGCTGCACATCCGCCGTTATTCCACCGCCGACCACGACGACATCTGGCGGCTCCACCTGCTCGTCATTGCCGCCGCGGGCGTCGAGCCGACGCACCTGCATTACCATGATATTTTCCATATCGACGAGCAATACTTGTCGGGCGGGGGCGAGTTTCTCGTCGGCACGAACCGGCAAGGCACGGTCGTCGCGATGGGCGGCCTCAAGAAGCTCGACTTCGAGACCGCCGAGATCAAGCGGCTGCGCGTGCATCCGGACTACCAACGGCGCGGCTACGGGCAGCTGCTGCTCTCCCGGCTGGAGGGAACGGCCGCCGAGCTCGGCTTCCGCCGCCTCTACCTCGACGCGCTGACCAATCAGCACGGCGCCAAGCGGTTGTTCCTGAACAACGGCTACGCCCATCAGGGAGCCTCCGTCATCGACGGCTTCTGGGTCAACGTATACGAGAAATCGCTGCGCGGATAGCCGCCCGCGCCCGCGCGCGGCGCGCCGTCGGGCCGCCGGCCCCGTTATACGATCGTGTAGTCCAGCCATTCCTGCGGCAGCAGCCGCTTGTACGGCGTCTGCAGGTAGCGGTCGTCGATCAGCAGCAGGACGCCCCGGTCCCGCTCCGAGCGAATGAGGCGCCCGCCCGCCTGCAGCACTTTGTTCATGCCGGGGTAGAGGAACGCGTAATCGAAGCCGCTCCGTCCCGTGCCGTCGAAGAACGCCTTCATGATATCCCGCTCGAACCCGACCTGCGGCAGCCCGACGCCGACGACGGCGACGCCCGTCAGCCGGTCCCCGACGAGGTCGATCCCCTCCGCGAATATCCCGCCCATGACCGCGAACCCGATCGTCCGCTCCCCGGTCCCGCCTTGAAACGCCGACAGGAACCGTTCCCGCTCCTCCTCCGACATGCGCGAGCCTTGCACGATCACGTTCTCGCCCTCCTCCGCAGCGCCGTCCTCCGCGGGCTCCGCCCCGCCGGCTTCCGCGCGCAGCGCCATGAACCGCTCGTACGCGTCGTCCATGTACGCGTAGGACGGGAAGAAAAGCAAAAAGTTGCCCCGCCGCTCCGCCGTGACGCGGCGGAGCAGCGCGACGACGGCCCCCTTCGTCCGCTCCCGGTCCTGGTATCGGGTGGACAGCGGGCTGACGAGCACGTCCAGCTGCTCGCGCGAGAACGGCGTCGGAATGACGACGGAATAGTCCGCCTCGCCGTCACCCCCCAGCATGTCCATGTAATAGGGCAGCGGCGTCAGAGTCGCCGAGAAGAACACGGTCGACCGGTAGCCCTTGCCCATCGTCCGCAGCAAATGCGACGGGTCCAGGCAGAACAGCTTGACCCGCACCTCGCTGCGCGCGCATTCGACGTACGCCACGTACCGTTCGTCGTAAAGCTTGGCCGCGCGGACGAAGTCCTGGCAGGCGAAATACAGCTCCAACAGCTCCCGGCCGCCCGGCAGCTCGCCGACCGGGACGCGGGCGCCGCCGCCCGCGTCGCCCGGCGATCCGGAAGCGGCGCCCGCGGAGACGGCTTCGGGCACGCCGCTTCCGGTGCCGTCCGTCTCGGCGGCCCCCTCGTCCGCGGACGCCTCCGCCGCGCTGCTCGCGTTCGCGCCGCTTACGCCGCCCGCGCCCGGCTCCAGCAG
>NZ_JAGGDJ010000077.1 GCF_017652985.1 Paenibacillus artemisiicola | reverse complement strand
CCTACCGCGTACGGCCGCGCTGGGCGCGGTCGCCCGGGCGGCAAGCCGAACGCGGGCGGTCGCGCCCAGCGCGGCCGTACGCGGTAGGCAGCGGCACGACAAGGCAAGACAAGTCGAGGCAAGGCAAGGCAAGGCAGCAGCGCACGATCTGATGCCTTGCCTTTTTTCTCGCCCGGGACAAGCCGGGCGGAGACGAACGATCGGGCGAACGAAAGGAGTGGCGGATATGGATAGCGGCGGCAAGCCGAACGCCGAAGCGGCTGTTCCCGGCGGAGGAGACGTGCGTCTCGTACGGCCGGCGGTCGAACTGCGTGCGGCGTACATGGACTTTTACCGGGAATGGATCGAGAGCGGGGAGGACATCGTGCCGTGGGTCGTGGAGCGGGACCCGTCGGACTTTCCGGCGTATGTCCGGTTTCTGCTGGAAGCGTCGGAGGAGGCGCGGGTGGAGGAAGGCTGGGTGCCGCATTCGACCTACTGGCTGCAGGACGGGGCCGGCCGCATCGTCGGCGCCGCCAACATCCGGCACCGGCTGAACCGCAAGCTGGCGGAGAGCGGCGGGCATATCGGGTACGGGGTGGCGCCGTCGCAGCGGCGGAAGGGCTACGCCAAAGCGATGCTCGCGCAGGCGCTGGCGGTCACCGACCGGCTCGGGCTCGACGAGGTGCTCGTCATTTGCGACCGCGGCAACGACGGCTCGGAACGCACGATTCTCGCGAACGGCGGCCGGTTCGATTCCGAGTTCACCGAGGCGCACGGGAACGTCGTCCGGCGGTTCTGGATTCATCGCGAGCCGTGATTGCTTCCGGTTAACGGGCGCAATCCCATCCACCTTAAAGGAGCGATTCAAGTGGCCAAATTAACCCCTTATCTCTACAGCGCCAATGCCCGCGAGCAGGCGGGATTTTACGCGCGGGCGCTTGACGGCGAAATCGTGAGCCTGCAGACGTTCGCCGACATGCCGGGCAGCACGCCGGAGGATCGCGACCGCGTCATGCATCTGGTCTTGCAGGCGGCGGGCGTGACGTTCTTCCTCGCGGACGCCGGGCCCGTCGAGCGCGGCAACGGCCTGGACCTGACGCTGGAATTCGAGACCGAGGACGCCGCGCGCCAGGCGTTCGACCGGCTGGCCGAAGGCGGCCGGGTGCTCATGCCGTTCGAGCGGATGTTCTGGGGCAGCCTGTTCGGCCGGCTGACCGATCCGTTCGGCGTGCGGTGGCAGATCGCGACGGCGCCGGGCGGGCAATAAGGCCCTGCCTTTCACGAAAGAGGCTCGCGGACGCATACGGCGTTCGCGAGCCTCTTTCGCATGCCTCCTGCCGCCGGCCGCGCTCAGTCCACGTCCGCGATCCGCCACGCGCCGTCCTCCTGCGTCAGCACGAGGCCGGCGCCGCCGGTCCGGTTGCCGCGCGGGTCGAACAGGTAGCCGAACGTCACGTCGGCGAGCAGCGCGCCGCCCGGCCGGTTTTGGAACGTCACGGCGCGGATGCCCGTAATGAGCCGCTGCCCGATAACGCCGAAGTCCGGGGCCGGCAGGACGTCCTTGGCGAACAGCTTCTCGAGCGCCGCGCCGTCCCGGGCGTTCAGCGCCTCGACGTAGCCGTTCAGGACCTTGACGGCGGCGAGCTTCCGCGGGTCGCCCGCGTACGCGCCTTCCCGGAGCGGCGCCGGCTTGAAGGTCAGCAGCGCGCCGTTCACGGCCGGCGTCCAGGTCAGGCCGAGCCCGAGGGCGCCGGCCGTCGCGCGCAGCGGCAGATAGACGCTGCCCTTCACGAGGACGGGCTTGGCGTTCGCCCCGGTCAGCCGCTTGCCGTTGACCCAGAGCGACAGCTCGCCGGCGCCGCCCGGGTTGACCGCCGGCGGCTTGGGCTGCGAAGCGATCATCGCCGCCTTATGCGCCGCGTCCCACGTCACGCGCCAGCCGAACGCCTCCGCCAGCGCCCGCATCGGCAGCAGCATGGCGCCGTTCGAGACGACCGGCGCGAGCGCCGTCCCGCCGGCGGGCACGCCGTTGATCGCGAGCTGCGGGCCGGCGGGCGCGGCGACGCGCACGGGGAACGACGGGTTGCCGGCGTCGGTGACGAGATCGAGGCTGTATTCGCCCGGCAGCACCGGCTTGAAGGCGCCGTCGATCGTTTCGCCGTAGGCCGGCAGGACGAACGTCAGCGCGTAGCGCGCCTCGCGCATCGGACCCGAATAGACGAGCAGCGCCCGTTTGGACGGGAAATACGTCCCCTTCGCCGTCGTGTAGCCGCCGGAGGCGCCCGGCGTCTCGACGAACACGTTGACGATGCCGGACTGCCCGAACCCGTCGCTGCCGCGGATCGCGAGCGTCCCGCCGATCGCGGGCTCCAGCGTGCTGATCGTCGAGCGGGGCGGCAGCGCCATCAGCGTCGCGAGATCGTCCATCGCGGCGTTGTCGGCTGCCAGATAGACGTCCGGTCCGTAGTAGAGCAGCACGTGCTGCCGGTCCTTGAATTCGAGCGACAGGTCCGTCTCGCCGGCCAAGTCGATGTCCGCGCCGACGGCGAAGAAATGCTCCTCGCCCTCCAGCCGTTCCTTCGTCAGCTCCGCCTTGCCGATCAGGCGGTTGACGACCGAGGCGGTCTTGGCGATGGCGTCATGGTCCGCCCCGCGCGAGGCGAACAGCGGCAGGTAGCGCTGGTCGGCCTGGTGAAAATGCACGGCCGCGACGTCGCCCGCCGCGATGCCGAAGGCGGGAAGCGCCGGCGCCGCCGGCACGGCCGCGACGTCCTCATCCGCGTCCACGGCGCTCCGCGTCGCCGCGGCGTCCGCGGCCGGGCCGGCAGATGCCGCGGCCCCGAAAGCCAGCAGGACGGCCAAAGCCGCCGTCCGTAGTCGATTGAAGCTCACGCGATACCCTCCCTGGGCCTCTGATCCCTATTTGTCATAAGACTACATTCTCGGTCAGGAAGTTACATCCTGCCGGCATGAAAGATCTTTAATTTTGGCGGTTGTTGGGGAATCCCGGGGAATGTCCGGGTTAGCCGGGATTCCCGCGGTCCGAATCGTGAACGATCGCCCGCCATTTCTCGTACGATTGTCTATCCCCGTCCCCCGCGCGCTTGTGGTAGGCTAAGGCTATGTAGGCGGAGGAGGCTGTGATCGTGGACAAGTATCGCGTTGCATTCATCGGCTGCGGCAACCGGGCGAAGCGCCATGCCGAGGCGCTGCGGGCGGACGGCCGCTGCCGGGTCGTCGCCGTATCGGACCTGAGTCCGGAGGCGGCGGAGTCGTTCAAGGCGGAGTTCGCGTTCGGGGAAGCCGCCGTCCATACGGACTACGCGGCCATGCTGGCCGCGGAGAAGCCGGACATCGTCATCTCGTGCCTGTGGACGCCGCTGCACCTGCCGATGTTCCGGGCATGCGCGGCGGCGGGCGTCCGGGCCGTGCATTCCGAGAAGCCGATGGCGCCGACCTGGGGCGACTGCCTGGAGATGGCGCGCCTCGCCGAGGCGTCGGGCTGCCAGCTGACGTTCTGCCACCAGCGCCGCTTCGCGGCGGGGAACCGGCTCGTCCGGGAGTGGCTGAGGGAAGGACGGATCGGCAAGCTGCTGCGGATGGATCTCTATTCGCCGCCGAATTTGCTGGATTGCGGGACCCACACGTTCGACCAGGCGCTGAGCTTCAACGAGGAGACCGGCGTCAAATGGGTGCTCGGCGCGGTGGACGGCACGAACCCGCTGAATTGGTTCAGCGTGCGCGCGGAAAGCATGGCGGTCGGCACGCTCGTGTTCGCGAACGGCGTCCGCGCCGCCGTGCAGACCGGCGGACCGGACCAGGATATGCACACCGGCGTCCGGCTGGTGGGCAGCGAAGGCTTCGTCGAGGTGGACTGGGACGGCCGCATCGGCGAAGCGCGGGTCTATGACGACCCGGCATGGAAGCCCGAAGTGGCGGAGGCCGACGAGGCCGCCCAAATGATCGGGGTCATCGACGACGTCGTCTCGAGCCTCGAAGCGGGCCGCGAGCCCGAGCTGTCGTACCGGAAGGCGCTCCGCGCGAGCGAGATCATCTATGCGTGCTACGAATCGGTCCGGCGCCACGCGCGGGTGGAGCTGCCCCTCGCGGGCGTGACCGACAATCCGTTTATCCAATTGCTGGACGCCGGCCATTTTGAGCCGGCGGCCGAACAAGGAGCGTGACCGGAAGATGGGAAATCCGAAGCTGGGTTTGATCGGCATCATTCACGAGGAAGCGAAGACCGATTTTTGGGGTGCGATGAGCAAGGCGGCCGAGATCGGTTATCAAGGCATCGAGGGCGTGGAGCCTCATCTGCTGGCGGGCGACGCCGCGAGCAACGTGAAGCGCTTTCAAGCATTAGGCCTGCAGGCCGTCACGGTCAGCGCGAGCCGGGAGTCGCTGCGCGAGGAGCTGGACCGGCTCGTCGCGAACGCGTCGACGGTCGAGGCGTCCCACGTCACCGTCTGGTGGGGACCGTGCGAATCCAAGGACCAGCTGCTGCGCGACGCCGAGCTGTATAACCGGGCGGGGGCCCGGCTGGCGGCGGAGGGCGTCAAGCTCTGCTACCACAACCATGCGCACGAGTTCCGGACGGCGTATAATGGCGTGAGCGCCATGGATATTTTGGTCGAATACACCGACCCGAAGGCGGTCTTCTTCGAAATGGACATCGCCTGGATCACGATGGGCGGCGCCGACCCGGTTCAGGTGCTGCACAAGATGGCCGGCCGCGTTCCCGCCATTCACGTGAAGGACGTCACGACGGCCGAGGCGCCGGACCAATGGACCGCCGTCGGCACGGGCATCGTCCGGATCGCGCCTTCGATTCTGAAGGCCCGCGAGATCGGCGTGAACTGGATGGTCGTCGAGCAGGACCGGCTCCGCAACCTGACGCCGATGGAAACGATCGCGGCGAGCTACTTGAATTTGAAGGAAGCGGGACTGCTCGGCGGTTGACGCCGCGCTTCGCCGCGAGGAGCCTGCCCGGCGGGGCGGGCTCCGTTTTATTTTCGGCGCGCGGCTTTATCTCGCCGCGCGTTCGGGCTATGATGGAGTCAGCCGGCCCTCGGGCAGGCGCATCATCGAAATCAAGGAAGGCGGTGCGGCGCATGAACATGACGATCGATCAGCGCGGGACGTCCCGGGTCGCGATCATCGAAGGCGACGGCGTCGTCATCGGCAGCGTGCAAGAAGCGCTCGATCTGATGGCCGACGCGAGTTACAACGGGGACGCGCACAAGCTGCTCCTCGACAAGGCGAACGTCGCGGAGGATTTCTTCGAGCTGCGGACGAAGCTGGCGGGCGATATCCTGCAGAAGTTCACGAACTACGGCGTCAAGATCGCCATCGTCGGCGATTTCGGCGGCTATGACAGCAAGAGCTTGCGGGATTTCATTTACGAATGCAACCAGGGGAAACGGTTCTTCTTCCTGGCGGACCGGGCGGAGGCGCTGGACGCGCTTCATGCCGCCGACTAACGGCGGCGTCCGCGGGCGGGATAAGACGAAGGCGGCTGCCGGAATGGCAGCCGCCTTCGTTTCGTTTTATTTTATTTTATTTCGGTCCAAAGCCTTATTCGCCCTCAAGCTTCAGGATGCTTTTGTCGAACGTGTAGGCGATGTGCAGCTCGTGCACGTGCGAGCCGTCCTTGGCGCTCGCCTCGTAGATCGTCAGCACGCCCGTCGGGCTGGACGGCGGCTCCTGGAGCGCGATGTCAAGCTCGAACTCGCCCCAGGCCGGCGCGCCTTTGTCCGCCATCGCATGGCCTTCCGCGAGCACGTTGTGGCCGTCCTCGAAGGAGTAGCCGAAGGCCGCCTCGAAGACGCGCGCCTGCCCCTTCACCTTGAACGTCTTGCCGACGACGCTGTCCGGCGCGGGACCGTAGACGCGGAACGCCTCGTTGCTCGCGACGACCTTCGGCTTGGCGCTGTCCGGCTCGCTTTTGCCGCCGCCCGCGTTCGCGTCGTTGCCCGTGCCCGGCTTCGCTCCGCCGTTCGCATTCGTTCCTCCGTTCCCGTTCGTCCCGCCGCCCGCGTTCGGGCCGTTTCCGCCGCTGCCGGCGGACGGATCGGACGGCTGGGAAGGCGCGACCGTCCCGCCGTCTCCGGTATCGTTCTTGTTCACGGCACCTGCGTCATTCCCGCGATTACCGGCGTTATCGCCGGTCCCGGAGCCGGTCCGGTCCCCTTGATCGGCGGCCGGCGGCTTGCCGGGCGCCTCGGCGACGCTGCCGGGCTTGCCGGAGCAGCCCGCGAGCAGCATCAGCGCGAGCGTCAGCGCGATCGCGCCGGACGCCGCCGTGCGGATTCGTTTCGTCATCGCTGTCACCTGCTTTCCTATAGTCGGCGTATCGCCGGTCAAAAAATTTCGCCGCGGCAGGCGAACGAGGTTGCCTGCGCTCTTGCCTTTAGTATACGCTTGAAAAAAAGGCTTGAATCACCAAAGAAGCCAAGAGGAGGAAGCGCGCGACATGTTCGAATGGAGCCGGCTGCTTCGGTTTAACCGGTATTTGGGCCAAAACGGACGGAACGAGATCGACTACCAATGGCCGACTTCCAAGTTTCCCGTCATCAGCATCCGCACGAGCGCGGGCAGGGGCAAGCCGAAGGTCGCCTTCGGCCTCGTGGCGCTCGGCGACGTCGCGATCGGCCTCGTCGCCGGCGGCGCGGTGGCGGTCGGCATCGTCGGCTTCGGCGCCGTCGCCCTCGGCGCCATGCTCGGGCTCGGCGCGGTCGCGCTCTCGGGCGGCCTCGCCGCCGGCGCGGTGGCGATCGGCGATCTTGCCCTCGGGGCGGTGGCGATCGGCCAATCCGCGCTCGGGGCCGTCGCGATCGGCGAGAACGCGCTCGGGGCGGTCGCCATCGGCCAGCATGTCGTCGGCGCGGTGGCGATCGGCGAGCGCGTCTACGGCCTGGTCGCGATCGGCGAGCACGGCTTCGGCCTCGTGCCGATCGTCGGCGACTTCATCCGCTGGCTCGGCGGGCTGTTCGATTAGCCCGGCGGGGCGGTTTCTTTCGCCGGCATGGGCCCTGTGCTACAATAAGGGACAGCATGAGTGAGGAAGAGGAAGGTGTGGAAGCATGGACAGCGTCAATATTTTAGGCGTGACCTTCTCGAAAATGACGCTTTCGGATACGGTGAAGCTGATTCAGGCCAAGCTGGCGGCGGATACGCGCGCGGAGACGAAGCCGTTCCATCTCATTACGGCCAATCCGGAGATCGTGATGGCGGCGAAGGGGCAGCCGGAGCTGCGGCGGATCGTCGACGAGGCCGATCTCGTCACGCCGGACGGCATCGGCGTCGTGCTCGCGGCGAAATGGCAGGGGACGCGCATTCCCGAACGCGTGACGGGCTACGATATGCTGATTCGGCTGCTGGAGGGCGCGGCGGCAAACGGCTTCTCGCTTTACGTCCTGGGCGCGGACGAGGAGACGAACGCGAAGGCCGTCGGCATCATCAAGGCGAAGTATCCCGGCGTGGAGATCGCCGGCCGGCATAACGGCTTCTTCAAGGGCGACCAGGAGAACGAGATCGTGGCCGACATCGGACGGAAACGGCCGGATCTGCTGATCGTGGCGCTCGGCGCGCCGAATGCCGAGAAGTGGATCTACAAGCATAAGAGCCGCTTGAACGCGAAGGTCGCGTTCGGCGTGGGCGGCAGCCTCGACGTCATCGCGGGCAAGGTGAAGCGCGCGCCCGTCATCTGGCAGAAGCTGAACGTCGAATGGCTGTACCGGCTGCTGAAGCAGCCGTCGCGCTGGCGCCGCCAGCTGGTGCTGCCGAAATTCGCGCTCACCATTCTGACGACGCGCCGCCGCTGACGGTTGCGGGACATCGGCGGAATCGCCGGCCCGGTTAAGGCAAGCCGCCAGCCCATAGGCGGCCATGCAAAAAAAGGACAGCCCCGAGGCTGTCCTTTCGCGCGTTCAAGCGCCGGTTGCGTCCGGCCGCGTCTTGCTCGCCGGCGTTTCGCCGCCGGGCCGCCGCCCTGCGGTACGCTTAGGCGTTCGCCGGCGGGGTGAAGCTGCGCGCCGCGAACTCGGCATCGAGCATGAAGAACGCGTTGCTGTCCTGGTCGATGCGCTTCAGCTTGTTGATGATGCTGTCGAACATCGCTTCTTCTTCGACCTGCTCGTCGATGAACCATTTGAGGAACTGGATCGTCGCATGCTCGCGGTCGTTCAGGGCGAGGTCGGACAAGTGGTAGATGCGCTTGGTGACTTCGAGCTCATGCTGGTAGGCATGCTCGAACGCGTCGAGAATGGAGCCATAGTCGTTGTTGGGCGTGCCCATGCCGTTCAACGTGACGCGCTTCCCGCGGTCGTTGAGGTACTTGTACAATTTCATGGCATGGAAACGTTCTTCTTCGGCCTGCACGATAAAGAAGTTCGCGAAGCCGTCCAGGCTTTCTCCGGAGCAATACGCGGCGATCGCCAAATACACGTGGGCGGAATAAAACTCGAAGTTCAGCTGTTCGTTCAACGCTTCGCTGAGCGTGTCGTTCATCATCGGCTACGCCTCGCTTTCCAATTAGGGTCGTATGTAAACGCAAAGAGAAGAAGGCGGGCGGATGCGGTCGATCCGGCGCTTCTTCTCTTATCGTACCACACTATGCCGTCATTAGCCTATCCGATGCTTCAGCTTCGCATACAGGGCGTCCGCGGACGGGGCGACGACTACTTCGGTCTTGCCGATCAGGACCATGCACTGCTTGGCGCACAGCTTGCAGTTGCCGAGGCAGTCCTTCTTCTTCTGCTTCAAATCGGGAAATTCCTGCTTCAGCGATTTGAACACGGTCTTGGAGCCGTGCCGGAAATTGCGGCAGCAGTATTTGATTTTCTTCATCCGTCCGGAACCCTGCCTCTCCGCGGCCCGCGCGCTTCGCCAGCCTGCTTTTCTACTCTAATGATAGTAATTCTCATTCTCACTGTCAACGAAAATAACGAAAGGCCCGTTCCTTTACTTCGCCTGCCCGCTGGATTATGATGGGGGACAGAAAACCGAACGAGAAGGAGCGCTGCCCCGCATGAGCACAAACGGACAATCGCGCGCGAACATCCGGCCGGGCCTCACGGTCGACATCGTATTGAAGAAGGACCAGCCGACCGGGCGCCTGACCCGCGGCGTGGTCAAGGATATTTTGACGAATTCGCCGAACCACCCCCACGGCATCAAGGTCCGCCTGCAGAGCGGCGACGTAGGCCGGGTCAAGGCGATCGTTACCGAAGGAGGCTGAACCGATGATGATCAGCGACATGACCAATTGGGCGCGCGAGAAGCAGACGTTCCCCGCGGGCGTGCGGCGCGCGATCGAGCGGCTGCAGGCCATGGATTTGGACGCGCTGCCCGCCGGCCGGCACGACATCGGCGAGGAAGGCATGTTCCTCCTCATCAACGAACCGGTGACGCGGCCGTGGCATGAAGTACCGCCGGAGACGCACCGGACGCACACCGACGTGCAGCTGCTGCTGAGCGGCCGCGAGCAGATGCGCGTCGCCAAAGCGGCGGAGGACCAGATCGTGACCGACGACCGCTACGACGCGGAAGACATCGCGTTCTACGGCGAGATTCATCGCGAGCAAACCGTACATCTGGTGCCCGGCGATTTCGTCGTCCTCTTCCCGACCGATATCCACCGTCCGAACTGCTCGGCGGACGAGGACATGCCGATCCGCAAGGCGGTCGTGAAGATCCGCGCCGACGTGCTCGTCTAAGGAGACGAAGCGCGTCCCTTCGGGAATGGCGGCGTTTGCAACAACGGCGCAAAATAGGTAGGATAGATGGAGTGACGGCTGCTTCGCCAGAGCCGTCGAACCGACCGCGGAGCTTGCCGCAAAGGAGTGCGTCCGGATGTTCCAGAATTCGTTTTCAGTCGGCCATGTCGCGTCGATCGTCGTGACGCTGCTGTCCGGCGCGGCGGTCATGTTCCTGCGGCTGCGGGCCAGCAACCGGCCGACGAACATGCGGAAAATCATCATCCCCCCGCTTGGCATGTCCACCGGCTTCCTGATGTTCGTCGTGCCCGAGACGCACGTGCCGTGGACGTGGGCGCTGATCGCTTTCGCCGCGGGCGCGACCGTGTTCGCCTATCCGCTGATCCGGACGTCCAAGCTGGAGCGGGTCGGCGGCGAGATCGTCCTGAAGCGGTCCAAAATGTTCGTGTTCATTCTGCTCGGCCTGCTGATCGTCCGCCTGCTGGTGCACGACGCGGTGGAGTCGAAGGTGTCGATCCCGCAGACGGGCGCGTTGTTCTTCGTGCTCGCGTTCGGCATGATCGTCGTGTGGCGCATCGCGATGCTCCGGGAATTCATGGCCCTGCAGCGCGGCGCCGGCAAGGAAATCAGTTGACAGCCCTCGGGTCAGCTGATATTCTAACCACATCAATTGTATGCAATTTAATTGCATTGACATAGATTGGAGAGACGAATCATGGACAAGAGCGCGATGCTCGAGCTGGACAATCAGCTCTGTTTTGCCCTCTATGCCTGCGCGCGCGAGGTGACGAAGCTGTATCGCCCGTTCCTCGACGAGCTGGGCCTGACGTATACGCAGTACGTCACCTTGCTGGCGCTGTGGGAGAAGGACGAAGTGCCCGTGAAGGAGCTTGGCCGCAGGCTGTACCTGGATTCCGGGACGCTGACGCCGCTGCTCAAGAAGCTCGAGGCCATGGGCCTGCTGCGCCGGGAACGGGACCCGCAGGACGAGCGCAGCGTCATCGTCCGGCTGACCGGCGACGGGCGGGCGCTCAAGGAGCGGGCGACCGACATCCCGGAGCGCGTCTTTTGCCAGACGAGCCTGACCCCGGACGGCATCGTCGCGCTGCGCGAACAGCTTCGCAAGCTGACGGCCGAGGTGCACACGCAGACCTGCGATCCCGGCTGACGCGATACGCCCAATTTGCAATAGGCCAGACAAAAGCGGCCGCTTCCGTGCTTACGGAAGCGGCCGCTTTTTGCTGTGCGCGTCGACGCGCGGCATCAACCTTCCCACCAGAGCGCGTTGGCGAAGCAGGACAGAATGCCGGCCACGCTGAGCGAAGCGCTTACCGTCATGGAGAGGCTTTGATTCGGCGGCACGACGAGGGCGCCCCCGTAATCGGCGCTGAACATGCCGGCGTTGATCGGGCAAGCGAAGAAGTTCGTGCCGCCGCTTATGGCGCTCGCGGACGAGCGCGCCGTCATGACGCTTGCCGCCCCGCTGCCGAGCCGCGTATTGACCGGCGTCAGCGCCGCGGGCGAGGCGATCGTGCCTCCGCGCGCGAGCGCGACGGAGTCGCTGAAGCTCGAGAGCAGATTGAGCGCGATGCCAACCCCGCCGGCTATGCGGGAGACGTAGAGCGTGCGGCCGCTGCCGGCGGGGTTGGCGATTTGCACGGCCGCGGTGACCGAGCCCCCGAGCAAGCCGAGCGTCGACGAGGTGACGAAGCTGACGGCGAACTCCCGCGCCTCGGCGGCCGCGTCGTAATCCGGCGGGGCCACGATGCCCGGCGCGGCGTACGTGTTCGCCAGTTTGCCGAAGAACTTGCCGTTGCTTTGATCGAAGACGATTTGATTCGGCATGTCCGCTATGCCTCCCACCATGTCAGGTTGAGCGAGCCGGTCAAGGCGCCGGCGCCGAGCGTCAAGGAGATCGTCTGGCCGGCCTGGACGACGAGGCTGCCCGAGAAGTCGATCGCGAACATGCCGCTCGTCACCTGCATCGTCATGACGGTCGTCGGCGCGCCGCCGAGGGTGCCCGTATTTTGCCTGGTCGTCGCGGCGCTCGCGGCGGAATTGCCGAACAAGGCGTTGAACGGAGCGGGGGTCGTGCCGCCCGCGATCGTGCCGCCCGACGCGATCGTCAGCGCGGCTGCCGCCGTCGTGCCGCCCGCGACCCGGGAGACGAACAGCCGCTTCCCGCTGCCGACCGGATTGGCCGCCTGCAGCAGGAGGGAGCTGCCAGAGCCGACGGAGACGCTGCCGGAATTCAAGATATAGAGCACGCCGTTCTTGGCGGCATCGAGCTCGGGGGCGCCATTTATGCCGGGGGATGCGAAAACATTGCTCTGCTGCATATATATGGGATTTTGTTCGGTGTTGAATATATGATAGTTGGTCATGCAGCACCTCTTTTCTGAAAATGGGACCCGCAAATCATATTCCGATTAGTTTACATTATATGGAATGGGAAATTCAGTAAGACCTCGAGACAATCCTTAATGATATGTAAAAATTGGCCTATGGTCCGGCGGACAACTGCCGTTTCTATCATGGAAAATATTACATAAAATGCAGAAGCGTTGCGCTAAGGGGAAGATGACATGACCAAGAAGACCCGACGCTGTCACCAAGGGAGAAGGCCTGCGCTTCCCCCGCGTTGCAAACCGAACGGGCAATCGAATCATCCTTGTCATAACAAAAAGAAGAAGACCGCCGCCGCCGGCGTGTTTTCGGAGCGAATTTTTTCGGATGTACGCACAACGGATGATTTTGTCGCGCTGCCCGCGCAGGATACCTCGAACAAGGCCACGTACTCGTACGCCGTCGTCAACGAGGGGAGCGAGCCTGCGATCGCGCAGCTCGAGATCGGTCCGAACGGCTTCGATTACGCGGTCGACGCGGAAGAGGTCGTGCAGGGCGGCAGCACGGCCGTGGTCGTGCCGGCGCGGTTTCAGCGGTACACGCGGCTGCGCTTGAAATCCATGCACGAAGGGAAGCCGACGCGGATCGCCGTTTATTATCAGGCACAGCGGATCAAGTGAATCATCCGGAACCGGAAGCGAGCGAATTTTATTGTGAAAGCGATGTGAGGAACGATGCCGAACTTTTCATCCTTTAACCCGAATCCCGACAAGCTGCGCACGTTGATATTCGGGCAGGATCCGACGCTGACGCCGCAGCCGGTGGCAACGGACACGGCCGGGCATATATTGAATATTATTATGGACGGTACGATCACCAGCATTTCCGGGGTGACGATCTCGGGCGGCACGGTGTCCGTCGGCACGATTTCGAACCTGCTGAACGGCACGATCACGAGCGTGCTCGGGGCGACGATCACGGCGGGGACGCTGACGAACCTGCTGAACGGTACGATCACGAGCGTCATGGGCGCCACGATCACGGCCGGTACGGTCGCGCTGTCCGGGGGCACGGTCTCGAACCTGCTGGACGGCACGCTTACGAGCGTGCTCGGGGCGACGATCACGGCGGGCACGATCTCGAACCTGCTGGACGGCACGTTGACCAGCGTGCTCGGCGCCACGATTACCGCCGGAACGCTGACGAACCTGCTGAACGGTACGATCACCAGCGTCATGGGCGCGACGATCACGGCCGGTACGGTGGCGATCTCGGGCGGCACGGTGTCGGTGGGCACGATTTCGAACCTGCTCGACGGCACGCTCACGAGCGTGCTGGGCGCGACGATTACGGCCGGAACGTTGACGAACCTGCTGAACGGTACGATCACGAGCGTCATGGGCGCCACGATCACGGCCGGTACGGTGGCGGTCTCGGGCGGCACGATTTCGAACCTGCTCGACGGCACGCTCACGAGCGTGCTGGGGGCGACGATTACGGCGGGAACGTTGACCAACCTGCTTAACGGTACGATCACGAGCGTCATGGGCGCCACGATCACGGCCGGTACGGTGGCGATCTCGGGCGGCACGGTGTCGGTGGGCACGATTTCGAACCTGCTCGACGGCACGCTTACGAGCGTGCTCGGGGCGACGATCACGGCGGGAACGCTGACGAACCTGCTGAACGGCACGATCACGAGCGTGCTGGGCGCGACGATTACGGCAGGCACGATCTCGAACCTGCTGGACGGTACGCTGACCAGCGTGCTCGGGGCGACGATCACGGCGGGAACGCTGACGAACCTGCTGAACGGCACGATTACGAGCGTCATGGGCGCCACGATCACGGGCGGTACGCTGAGCAGCGTGACGTCGATCTCGCAGAAGAGCTTCGTCGAACAGGCGAGCACGGCGCTCGCGACGGCGGATGCGTTCACGCCGCTTCCGGCGGTGACGACGAGCGTGCTCGGCACGTATTCCTTCTTCGTGCACAACGTGGGTCCCGGCGCGAACGACGCCGACGCCCGCGTGGAAATCAGCGCCGACGGCACGAACTGGTACGCGGACGTCGACACGACGACGGGGATCGCCGTCGGCAGCGTGGATGTGCTGGTGCCGCAGCGGTTTCTGAAATACACCCGGCTGGCGTACCGCTCTTCGGCCGCGGGCAACCCGACGACGATCGACGTGTACTTCAACGGGCAAGGCACTTAATTTGGGAGCGTGATTCCATGCTGCTCGGCATTCATGTCCTGGCATGCAACGAAGAGGCGACGCTCGGCCGCTGTCTCGACAGCGTGCGGGGCTTCGCGGAGGAAATCGTCGTCACGGACACCGGCTCCGCCGACGGAACCGTCCGGATCGCGGAAGCGTACGGGGCCAGGATCGTCCGGGCGGCATGGGAGGACGATTTCGCGGCGGCGCGCAACGCCGGGCTGGACGCCGCGCGCACGGTCTGGGTGCTCGCGGTGGACGCGGACGAGTGGCTGGAGCCCGGCTTCGACCGGGCCGGCCTTCGCCGCTTGCTGCGCGTGACGCCCGCGGACGGGTTGACCGCGCGGATCGAGAGCCTGTACGGCCGCGGGGAAGGGGAGACGCTGGCGCACGACGCCATGCGTCTCTTCCGCGCGGATCGCGGGCTGCGGTATGCCGGCGTCGTCCACGAGCAGCTCGTCCGGCCCGGCGCCGAGCCGCGCTACGTCGAAGGCCCGTCCTCCGGGCTGCGGCTGGGACATGACGGCTACCTGCCGGAGCCGATGGCGCGCAAGGCGAAGGCCGAGCGCAACCTTCGGTTGATCGGCAAGGCGCTGCGCCTGGCGCCGGACGACCCGTTCCACCTGTATAACCGGGGCGTGACGCTCTGCCAGTTGAACCGGCCAAAGGACGCCTGCGCGGCGTTTGCTTTGGCTTCTTTGTTTGCGCCGGACGACGCGCCGTACCGGGCTTCGCTCGTCCGCGACCGGGCGAAGGCGCTGCTCGCCGCCGGCGACGCCGACGGGGCGGAGGCGCTGCTGCGCCGGGAAGCGGATCGCTACGCCGCGCATCCGGACGTGCAGCTCGTCTACGGCGACTGCCTGCTGGCGCAGAAGCGCGCCTTGGACGCGCGCGGCGCTTACGAAGCCGCGCTGGCGGCGGGCGAAGCGGCGCGCGGCGGCGTGCGGGAGGCGGGCGCCGGGAGCTTCCGCGCCCGCTGCGGCCTG
>NZ_JAGGDJ010000076.1 GCF_017652985.1 Paenibacillus artemisiicola | reverse complement strand
CGGCGCGCCCGGCGATGCCGCCGCCGATCCGGCCGCGGCCGACGCGCCGCCGTCCGCAGGCCAGCGGCGCCCGGTCCGGCCCGGCGACATCGCCTCCGGACCGTTCCTCCTCTCCGCATCGGAGCGCCGTCTCTGGAAGGATAACGTCGAGATCGTGCTGACGCCGACGGAATGGACGCTCGTGAAGCTGCTGATGGAGCGGGACGGCGAGGGCTTGAGCCGCGACGATATTTTGAATTCGGTCTGGGGCCGCCATTACGTCGGCGATCTGAAGATCGTGGACGTGAACATCCGGCGCATCCGGCAGAAGATCGAGGTGCAGCCTTCCGATCCCAAGCACATCGAGACGCTGTGGGGCTACGGCTACCGCTGGAACCGGGGCGACGGGCAATGAGAAGCACCAGCCTCCGCTCCCGGCTCGTCTGGAATTACGGCGTGCTCATCGTGCTCGTGGTCGTCATGCTCGGCTCCCTGTTCGGCACGCTCGTCTGGAATTACTACTATTCCAGCGCGGTCAGCTCCGTGCTGCAGCGGGCGCAGACGGAAGCGGCGCTGCACAACCGGCAGATCGCGGACGAGCCGACGAAGGAGAAGGCCCGCTACATGCTGCAAAACATGGCCGCCGGCACGGCGCATCTCCAGCTGCTGACCGGCTCCGGCGCGATCATCGTCGACAGCGACGGCTTCGACGGCAATGGCAAGGTCATCGATACCCCCGACGTCCGCGCCGCCTTGGTGCACGACAAGGGCATCTGGCGCGGGCGCGATCCCGTGACGAACGAGCGCATCATCGCGGTGACGCTGCCCGTCAAGGAAGGCGCGCGCATCGCGGCCATGTTCCGCTACACCGCGTCGCTCTCGACGGTGGACCGGATCATCGCCAACATCCTGTGGCTGACGGTGCTGGTGGGCTCGACCGTCGTGCTGCTCTTCTTCACGATGAGCGTGCTGATCGCGAACCGGATCGCCCGCCCGATCCGCAACCTGACGAAGGTCGCGGAGAAGATGGCGGAGGGCGACTGGAGCCGCCGCGCCGTGCCGCGCGACCGCGACGAGATCGGCCGGCTCGCGGAGACGCTGAACACGATGGCCTCCGAGCTGACGCGGCGGGAGAAGCTGAAGGAGGATTTTATCTCCTCCATCTCCCACGAGCTCCGCACGCCGCTCACGTCCATCAAGGGCTGGAGCGAGACGCTCGCCTCCGGCGATCCCTCGGACGTCGAGGAGCTGAACCTGGGCCTCGCGATCATCGACCGCGAGACGGAACGGCTCTCCGGCCTCGTCGAGGACCTGCTCGACTTCTCCAAGCTGTACGCCAAGAGCATCGTGCTCCATCCCGAGATGCTGGACGTCCGCAGGACGCTCGAGGAGACGCTTCGGCAATTCGAAGCCCGCGGGCAGCGGGAATCCGTGACGATCCGCGGCGATCTCGGCGACGAGGGGCTGACGGCGAAGGTGGATGCCAATCGGATGAAGCAGGTGTTCATCAACGTGATGGACAACGCGCTGAAGTTCACGCCGAAGGGCGGTTCGATCCTGGTGGGCGCGGGACGGCAGGACGGCTTCGCCCGCCTGACGATCCGGGATACGGGCGTCGGCATCCCCCCGGAGGACCTGCCGCATGTCACGGAGAAGTTTTACAAGGGCACGAGCCAGCGCTCCGGCAGCGGCCTCGGGCTCGCGATCTGCAAGGAGATCGTGGAGCTGCACGGCGGCATGTTCCGCCTCGACAGCGCCGTAGACGTCGGCACGACGGTCACGATCCTGCTGCCGCTCATGACGGACGCGCAGCGGCAGGAAGAGAAGCAGGAGCAGGGATGAGGCGCGCCGCAACCTCCCGCCCGGCCGACCGAACGCAAAATAACCCGATCGGCCTCGCGCCGGCTTGCAGGAGCCGGACGAAGCGGTCGGGTTTTTCGTAGGCCCGCACGTGCGGGCGGAGAGCTACTCCTTATAAAACAACGATTTGCGCTTGTTGACGACGTAGCCGACGGCGATCAGGGCGAGGACGACGACGATCGCCGACAGCCAGCGCGCGTGAAGCCATTCCAGAAAAGGTTGCATAGGGAAATCCTCCCTTGGCGGGTTTTAGAACTAGTATGGCTGAAATGGAACATCGTATACGACGGCGGCGTTGCTTCATCGCGTCCGGTCTTCGGCAGGGGATGGATAGTTCTGGATGCAGCGGAGAATCCTAGTGGACGGCGGACCGCGGCCGAAGCGCCCGGATCCGGCCCATACTCATACGCGACGGAGGAACCGACCATGCAAAACTTATATACCGCGGACGTAACGGTCACCGGAGGCCGCGAGGGCAAGCTCGCCTCGAGCGACGGAATTCTGAACCTGGAGCTGCGGATGCCGAAGGAGCTCGGCGGCGCGGGCGGCGCCGGTACGAATCCGGAGCAGCTGTTCGCGGCGGGCTACGCGGCCTGCTTCGAGAGCGCGCTGAACCTCGTGTGCCGGATGCAGAAAGTCAAGGTCGAAGGCACCGAAGTGCGGGGCCGCGTCACGATCGGCAAGGACGACGACGGCGGTTTCGCGCTGGCGGTCCAGCTGGACGTGACGCTGAAAGGGATCGAACAGGCGCAGGCGCAGGAGCTGGCGCAGGCGGCGCATCAGGTGTGCCCGTATTCCAAGGCGACGCGGGGCAACATTCCGGTGGACATTCGCGTCGTTTAGCCGGCGGCCGCAGCGCCGATTCGGCCCCTAGCACGGAAAAGCAATCCGCCCGCCGGTTCGTCCGGCCGGCCGGGTTGCTTTTTTTTCTGTCCGCGACGGAAAACCGTTTCGCCCTTCCCGGCGTCTAATAATCATTAAGGCAAGGCGGGAGGTCAAGACACTGGATACGATCGAGCAAAAGGAGTCGGCCGCATCCGGCAAGGACGACGCGTTCCTGCGGCTCATGGAGGCGAGCAAGGAACGGCTGTACCGGATCGCGCTCGCCTATCTCCACCGCGAGGCCGATGCCGTGGAAGCCGTGCAGGAGGCCACCTACCGCGCGTACAAGAGCTTCCGCAAGCTGAAGGAGCCGGCGTACTTCCATACGTGGGCGGTGCGGATCGTGCTGAACGTCTGCGCCGACGAGTTCCGCAAGCGGAAGCGCCGGGAGCCGGCGGACGGCCGGGAGGCGGAGGGGGCGTCCGGCACGTTCGCGGACGCCAGCGATACGCGGGTCAGCCTGCGCCGGCTCGTCGACGGGCTGCCGCGGGAGCAGAAGGACGTCATCATCCTGAAATATTACCAGCAGCTTACGCTGACGGAGGTCGCGGCCGTGCTGGAATGCCCGGAGGGCACCGTCAAGACGCGGCTGCATAAGGCGCTCGTCCGGCTGCGGGGCGAGCTCGGAGAGGAGGGAAGCCATGATTTTGCCAGAGCATGAACGGAGCCGGCTCGAAGCGGGGCTGGCGGACGAGCAGGCGGCGTGGGACGCGGCTCCGGTGCCGGCCGCCTTGGACGAAGCGGTGCTGCGGGGCGTGGCGCGGGCAAGACGCACGGGGCGCAGTCGCGCGAGGCGGACCGCGGCAGGGGCGTCCGTTGCCCTCGTGCTCGCGCTGCTGCTCGGCTTGGTGCGGGTGTCCCCGGCATTCGCCGCGGCGGTGGCGGAGCTGCCCGGGTTGTCGGGCCTCGTCGCGCTGGTCGCCGGGGACAAGGGGCTCGAGGGCGCCGTGCGCAATGATTTCGTGCAGCCGGTCAGCGCCGGCGACAGCCACGACGGCGTGACGTTCACCGTCACCGGAATCATCGCGGACGATACGCGGCTGAACGTCTTCTATACGGTGAAGCTGCCCGAGAAGACGGCGCTCCCGTATGACCGGCCGCGCGTCTATGACGCGGATACGGGCAAGCCGCTGCTGGCTTCTTACTCTTCCGGAGGTTCTGGAGCCGACGGCGAGCTCCGCGCCGAATTTCACCAGCGCATGGACATCAGCCTGGCGGCCGGAACGGAGATGCCGGACCGCATCAAATTAAGCATCGGGCTGACGGGCTATCCGCAGGACAAGGCGTGGACGGCGATATTCCCGATCGATAAAACGCGGTTCGAGGGCCTGTCGGAAACGATCCCGCTCGATCAGACCGTAACGGTGCAGGGGCAGCGGATCCGGTTCGCGCGGGCGGTCGTGCATCCGACGAGCATTGAAGTCGACGCGGAGTTCGACGACGCGAACGCCATGAAGATCTTCTGGCTGGGCGACCTCCGGATCGTGACGGATGCCGGCGAGGAACTGCGCAGCTACGGGTCGACGTCCGCCTCGCCGAGCAAAGTGACGCTGCAGTTCGAGAGCGCGTTCTTCTCGAAACCCAAGCATCTGACGCTGGAAGGCAGCCGGATCATGGCATTGGACAAATCGAAGCTGGAGCTGACGCTGGATCTGGCGAAGAAGCGCATCGTGCAGGCGCCCGACGATCGGGTGAGAATCATATCCGCCGAGAAGACCGGCCCGGACAAGGTTACGGTAAGGCTGGGCGTGAAGACGAATAAGGAGCGGGATCGTTTTTCCTTCTCGATCGTCGACGGGGGGTTCCATGACGCGGCGGGCCGCGAGTTTCAGATCGGCGGCTACCGGACTTCAAGCACGAACGAGACCGACGAAATGACCACCACCTTCGAGGCCATGCTCGACAAACCGTACACGAATCCGCTGACGTTCCGCATCACGGATTATCCGTCCTGGATCGAACAGCCGTTTACGGTGAAGCTGAAGTAACGATCAATCCGCCAAACGGAGCCGTTTTGCCGAAGGCGCAGTTTTCTCGGGGAGCGAGTGTGCCCTACCCGCACAGTTTGCAGCCAGACAGCATGGTTCGGCCGGCGGTCCAAGCTGCCCGAACAAGACAATCCCTGGATAAATGTGGTTTAATGGAACGGACAGGTTTTTCTATCCGAATGGACAAAAGGCGGGATGCGCGAGTGCGAGAACGACTTAACGACAGGCAGGCGCTGCTTCGTTTTGGCCTGCTGCTGGCGCTGGCCGCCATGCTGGCGCTGGCGGGCTGCGGCGGCGGCAATACGCCCAACGCGGCGAACGACGCGCCGCCGCCGGCGAACGAGACGACGGAGCCCGCCGATACGGAGCCGGTCGATCCGCCGGCCGTCGACCCGCCGCAGTTCGTCGCTCCGCTGACGGGGCTGCCGCAGGACGAGGAGCCCAAGCAGCGGCCGATCGCGGTCATGGTGAACAACTTCGCCGCGGCTCGCCCGCAGTCGGGGCTGCCGAACGCCGACGTCGTCTGGGAGGTGCTCGCGGAGGGCGGCATCACGCGGCTCGTGGCCGTGTTTCAGAGCACGCCGTCGACGTCGCCGATCGGCCCGATCCGCAGCAACCGGCCGTATCTAATCCGGATCGGCGAAGCGTACCGCGCCGTTCTCGCGCATGCCGGGGCGAGCACGGACGCCTACGACCTGCTGCAGCATCACGGCAAGCCGTACCTCGACGAGATTTCCAACGCCGGCGCGTACTTCTACCGCGAGTCGTTCCGCAAGGCGCCGCATAATCTGTACTCCAACCTCGAGAAGCTGCGCGCCGGGGCCGCGAAGAAGGGCTACGACGAGACGGTCGACATTCCGGCCTATTCGTGGTCGGAAGCGGGCGCGACGGCAGGGGGCACGGACGCCTCGGAGGTGGAGCTGCATTTTCTGCTGAAGGATTACGTCGTGTCGTATACGTACGATCCGGCGGCCAAGCTGTACGCTCGCTTCATTAACGGCAAGCCGCACACGGACCTGGAGTCCAAGGCGCAGCTGACCGCGGCGAACCTCGTCGTGCTGGGCGCGAAGCACCGGACGTACGACGATTACGGGCGGCTCGAGATCGATCTGGAATCCGGCGGCCCCGCCGTTCTGATCCAGCTCGGCAAAGCCGTCGACTGCGCGTGGGTCCGCGGCGCCGACGGGGTTATCCGGCTCATGAAGGACGGGCAGGAGCTGCCGTTCGTGCCGGGCCATACGTTCTACCATATCGTGCCGCTGACGCCGACGTTCGAGAGCCACCTGAAGCTGGGCGCGGCGGGGAGCGCGACGTCTCAGCAGCCTTAGACGGGTCCGGGGCCGGAAGCGAGTTAGACGCGGCGGGGACGCGGTGCGGATGCGGGGCTGAACATGGCGCGACATGCCTGCGGCAGCGGCGCAGCCGAACGTCCTCGTAACCGTCGAACCAGCCGACTCGCTGTACCTAATCGCCGCCTCCCCCGAACCGGAAGCCCCGCGCTTCCGGTTTTATTTTTCCCTGCATTAGGTTAAAAACGGCTATGCCGGAAAAGACTAGGATAGTGCCGCCGGCGCAAAAAGCGGCCGAAAAAAATATCGCGAAGAATGTCATAATTCATTTACATTCCCTTAACAATTGCGTTGTAAACTGTGATAAGATATTGTCGGTTTCTTGTTGATTTTGTAAAGACGCCGCAACCAATCGAGGAAGATGGCAAAGGGGATAGTTATGTTCAAGAGGAAAAACGACGTATTCTTCAACACGTTCGAAGCGATGGCGGACACGATTTTGGAGGCGGTGCTCTATTTTCAGCAGAACGTCTCCAGCATCGAGGACGTCACGAAATTCGCGCGCGACATGAAAGAATTCGAGAGCCAGTGCGACCGTCACGTGCATACGATTCTGACGGAGCTCAATAAAACGTTCATTACGCCGATCGAGCGGGACGACATCATGAACCTGACGAGCTCGCTGGACGACGTGCTGGACGGCATCGAGGCCTGCGCGTCGCGATTCGAGATGTACAACATCACGGAGCCGGACGAGTACATCACGCTGTTCGCGGACAACCTCCTCCGCTGCGCCCAGCAGATCAAGAAGGCGATCTACCTGCTGTCGGAGAAGAAGCTGCTGGCGATGCGCGAGCCGTCGATCCAGATCAACGAGCTCGAGAACCAGGCGGACGACCTGCTGCGCGTGTGCGTGAAGAGCCTGTTCGCGAACGTGACGGATCCGATCGAGCTGATCAAGCGCAAAGAGATCTACGAGCGCCTCGAACAAACGACCGACTACTGCGAAGACGTCGCGAACACACTCGAAACCATCATCATGCGTAACAGCTAAGGGGACGGGGACGAGCGGCTATGAGCATGGACGTATATATTTGGGTCGGCATCGTTATCTTTCTTGCCTTGGCATTTGACTTCATCAACGGGTTTCACGATACGGCGAACGCGATCGCGACGACGGTCTCCACGCGGGCGCTGTCGCCGCGGCTCGCCATCATCCTGGCGTCCTTCATGAACTTCCTCGGCGCGATCATGTTCACCGGCGTCGCCAAGACGATCGGGGGCAAAATCGCGGATCCCACCGTGCTCGACCACGGCGTGCAGGTCGTCGTCGCGGCGCTGCTCGGCGCGATCATCTGGAACCTCGTGACGTGGTGGTTCGGCATCCCGTCGTCGTCGTCGCACGCCCTGATCGGCTCCCTGACGGGCGCGGTCATCAGCTCGGCTGGCTTCGGCGCGATCAATGCCGGCGGCTTTACCGATATTATCAAGGCTCTTATTCTATCCCCGTTCATCGCGTTCGCCGGGGGCTTTGTCGTCATGTGGCTGCTGAAGCAGGCGTTCGCCAGATCGAGCCCGCATCAGGTCAACAAAATGTTCCGCTCCGGCCAGATCCTGACCGCGGCGTTCCAATCGTTCACGCACGGCACGAACGACGCGCAGAAGGCCATGGGCATCATCACCTTCGCGCTCGTCACGGCGAACGTGCAGGACACGACGGACCACATCCCGCTGTGGGTGAAGATCTCCGCCGCGACCGCGATGGCGCTCGGCACCTCGATCGGCGGCTGGAAGATCATCAAGACGATGGGCACGAAGATTTTCAAAATCGAGCCGATCAACGGCTTCGCCGCGGACATTACGTCGGCGACGGTCATCTTCTCCGCGACGCTGACGCATCTGCCGGTCAGCACGACGCACGTCATCACGTCGTCGATTCTCGGCGTCGGCAGCGCGAAGCGCTTCTCCGCGGTCAAGTGGGGCCTCGCCGGCCGGATCGTCATCTCGTGGATCATCACGATCCCGATCTCGATGATCGTGGCGGCACTGATTTACCAGGCGATCGCGCTGTTTTTGTAGGGGACGGGCCTCTGGTTGGAAGAGCATCAAGCTTGCGCGGCGGCGCGGGCTTGGTGCTTTTTTGTTGGGGGAAACAGCGGGGCGGCCGGGCATGAACGGTATGAGGTACGGGACGTGGTCCGCAAAGCGGCGATTTCGGCGCAAGAGCGGTACGAGGTACGGTAATTCTGCCCCATCCGAGTGGCAGTCTCGGAACATGATAGCAAGGAGTCTGAAGCAAGCCGGCGAATAGAAGATAGGTTAGCCTTCTCGAACGCGACGGTTCGCACGGAGGCTGACCGAGAAACGAATCGACAGAACGGAGAAGCACGAACGATGGTTACGTTAAGCGAAGACTTCCAGTACCATGACAGCTATTTCATTGTCGGCAACCCTTGGATCGTGCCGATTGCGGCCGGCGTCATTGCGGTGATCGGCGTAGTGCTCTATAAGCTCTGGAGCAAGTAGCGGCAATGTGACCTGTCATCTCCACAGGTAGGCACGTGATTCAAGAGCCGTTCACGAATAAAAGGCCGCCCCATCGCCATTTTCATGACGAGCGGGACAGCCTTTTGTTTGGTATCCGTACCGTCACCTGCCGGCAGCTCGCTTAGAACGAGTTCGGAGGCGGCGGAGGAGGCGAATCCTGGGCGGCGAACGATCCGCTGAGGGATTCCCCGCGCAGGCGAAGGTCTTCGTAGAAATGCGCCACCGCGGTGTAGATATACGGGTTGAGCCAGAGCGTGCCGATGCCGAACGTCGGGATGCAGAGGAGAATCCAGCCGATGAAGCTCAGCAGCAGCACGAACAGCCGCCATTTGTGCCCGACCATCATCGCTTTGCTGCGGCGGATCGCTTCGAGCGCGCCGATCTCCGGGTTATCTTTCAGAATAAAATAAGCCATCGAATAACGAAGCGCGGCGACAATGCCGGGAATGATGAACAGCAGCATCCACAGGATGGTGAAAATCAACACGAGCAGATAGACCAGGAACGAGCGGATGAAGTCCGCGAAGCCGCTGAACAATTCGACGAACGGCGGACGCTCGCCGCGAGAGACGAGCAAGAAGTAGCTATACGCGCCGAGGGCGAGAGCGCCGGCGCAAATTTCGATGGCGATCTGTCCGATGGCCGGCAGCACGTTCGGCAGGGCGCCGATCAGCAGCATGACCAGCGTGAAGCCCGCGGCTCTGCCCCATTGCCCTCGCAAACTTTCCCGAGCCCGTGCCCGCAATTCTGAGCTTGTAACCATAATGACCGGCAAACCACCTTTGAATAAAATGTACGCCCGAGCCGGGGACAAGCGTCCCGGGACGGGGGAGTTGTGTCCAAATGTTGAACGATACCCGAACCTCATCTTAACCGATTCGGGGGCCAAAAGTCATTACTTTTTTGCCAGAAGCTGTCGAATGGCTTGTCCGCTCGCAGCGGGTTCGGGGCAGCGACGGGATGCGGCAGCTGTCAATCGCGGCGGCACGCAGCAAGCCGGCGACGGCGCGAGAACACTTGCGCGGCGACAACGGAACCCGTCTTCGCCTTCGCACGGCAAACGGCCGACGGCTCCGTTCACCGCCGGCTGTTCATGCGCGCACATGCTTGAAGCCGAATGAGGGCATTCGGCTCGCCGCGGCGCGGTGCTATTTGCGCGGGCGCTTGCGCTTCGCCCCGTTCGGCGAGATGCCGCCTTTGACGCTTTTGGTGCCGCCGCCCTTCGCGCTCTTGCCGGTCGCGCGGCGCTTCTTCTTGCGCGCGCGCGGCTTGTATTCGTCGAGACTGTCCTCCGCGATCGTGGCCGAAGCCCCTTTCTTCCCGAACGAGCCGGCGAGCACCTTGATGAGCGGGGCCATCTGGGTGATGCTGCCGACGACCTTCTGCACCTTCGTCATCGTCGTGACGATGCCGTCGAGGCCGCCCATCCGGTCGACCACGCCCTTCAGGTCGTTCAGACTGTTGCCGAGATTGAAGCCGCCTTTGGCCGGCGCGGCCGGGTCGGCCTTCGCGTCGGCCGCCGCGGCGGGCACGCCCGGCGTGCTCGGCGCCTCGGGGAGCGGGATGATTTGCTGATTCGTCGCCGGCATGATGTTGATCGAAGGCACGCCCTTCGAGAATTCGGCCGTATCGAAGGGAACGGGCGTCTTGACGCCGACGGTTTTATTCAGGCCCGTGAACGGATCCGCGATGCCCGGAAACGGGCTGTCGGGCGGATTTTGCGGGCCTTGACCTTGGCCGCCGAGGGGCTGCTGGAAGCTTCTGACGGACGGATCGTAGCGATATTTCACGCAGATCACAACCTTTTTCAACGTTTTGTTATTAGTCTATGGGATACTCGACTATGCGGATTGGACGGATGCCCGCTTTGGGCAAATATTTATGGGTGAATGGGAGGGGGCGCTTCGCCCGGAGCATGGCCGACGGCAAGCAGCCGAACGCATTCGGACCGCTATCGAGCCGAACGCTGCCGCTCCGCGGACGCGAGGTGCAGACGGCGATGCCCCGAGCAACGCCGATCGGACGGCGGTTTTCCCCAAGCCATGCCTCGAGCCGCAAGCGCCCTCCCGCATCGCGTGCCTGCCCGCCCTCTTCTATCCCGCTTCTATCAATCCGTCTCTCGCTCGTCTCTGTTGATCTGTAAAGCACCGCAACGGTGACGCTTGAAAATTGTCGATGAAAGCAGTACACTGAGCATATCAGTCAGGGTGGGAGGAGCGCGGACGATGCAATTGAAGAAGCTGAACGATAAGACGGTCGACCAACTTTTCGAAGCGGTGCTGACCTTGAAGAGCGTGGAAGAATGCTATATTTTCTTCGACGACCTGTGTACGGTGAACGAAATCCAGTCGCTCTCGCAGCGGCTTGAAGTGGCGCGCATGCTCGGCAAGGGCGCTACCTATAATCAGATCGAAGCGGAGACCGGCGCCAGCACGGCGACGATCTCCCGCGTGAAGCGGTGCCTGAATTACGGCAACGACGGGTACAAAATGGCGCTGGAGCGCTCGGGACGATAGCCCGATGAAGCCGGGCATCCTCGTCATCAGCCACGGCTCGCGCGAAGCGGGCTGGGTGAAGCTCGTCGACGACGCCGTCGCGGCCGTCGCCGCTTCCGCCGGGTTCGCGTTCGAACCGGATGGCGGAAGCGGGGACGCGGTGCCGATCGCGTCGTCGTTTCTTGAAATCGTGGAAGGCCGTCTCATTCAGGACGGCATCGATCGGCTGGTAGCGGAAGGCGTAAGCGAACTCTACGTCCTTCCGCTTTTTGTGTCGTCCGGAAGCACGCATGCGGACGACATCGCGCAGGCGTTCGGCGCGCCGCCCGTCTCGGCGGCCCGGCCGGGCGAGCTTGCGCCGTTCCGCGTCCCCGCGGGCGTGCGCGTCCGCATGGGGCAGCCGATCGACGACGACGCGGACATCGCCGAGCTGCTGCACGGCAATATCGCGGCGCTGTCGGAGGCGCCCGCGCGGGAGCGGCTGCTGCTTATCGCGCACGGCTCGCGCGAGGCGGTGTTTCACGGCCGCTGGCGAGCGGGTATGAAGCGGCTAACGGCGCGTCTTCGCGCGCGCGGGGGCTTCGCCGGCGCGGACATCGCGATGCTGCTGCCGGATCAGGCGGCCTGCAAGCTGCGCGCGCTGCAGCGGCGCCACCCCGGCGACGCGTTCCTCGTCGTGCCGCTCTTCTTGAGCGAGGGGTATTTTACCCGGACGGTCATTCCGAAGCGGCTCGAGGGGCTGGCCTACCGGTACAACGGCCGGGCTCTGCTGCCCAATCCGCGCATCGCGGGCTGGATGGAGCGGCAGATCCGGAAATGGCTTGCAGAACTGGGCGCGGCTGGCGACGGGCATTTGGGAAGTTAGCCGCATTGGTGTATAGTAAGGAATAGGGCAACAGATCGATATTCGGATAGAAGTTTGGATAGCAATCGGGATCAGATTCGGATAGAAATCCGGCAGCAGGATAGGACGGCAGCGGCGGCGGTTCCCGAGGATAAGAGGGCGCCGCTAACGCGCGTTGGCGCGCATGGCGAGAGCGGTTGGGCAGCGGTTGCGATGGGGAGAACGAAATGGCGGAACGCCGACGGAAGGTCGGGTCCGTTCGGATTCGATCGGAACCGCGTAGTCGTGCTTTTCCCCTCGTACCCGCCGCGGCGCCGGCGGTCGCTTTCCTTTATCGGCCGGCCTGGATGTTCGGATGTTCGGAGGTAGCAGTCAGTGACGATTAAGCGGGCAAGGCTCATTTATAACCCGACGTCGGGTCGGGAGGAAATCAAACGAAGGCTGCCGGATATTTTACAGCGGCTCGAGCGCGGGGGCATCGAGACGAGCTGCCACGCGACGGTGAGCGAGGGCGATGCGACGGTGGCGGCGGCGGACGCGGCGGACCGCGGCTTCAACATGATCATCGCGGCGGGCGGCGACGGTACGCTGTACGAGGTCATCAACGGGCTGGCGGAGAAGGAGCACCGGCCGCCGCTCGGGATTCTGCCCTTGGGCACGACCAACGACTTCGCCCGGGCGCTCGGCATTCCGAAGCATTGGGAATACGCGTGCGACCTCATCATCCAGCAGTACGCGAAGCCGATCGACCTCGGTCAGGCCAATAACCGGTATTTCATCAACATCGCCGGCGGCGGCTCCTTGACGGAGCTGACGTACGAGGTGCCGAGCAAGCTGAAGACGATGATCGGGCAGCTGGCCTATTATATGAAGGGGCTCGAGAAAATGACCCGCCTGCGGCCGACCGAGCTGCGCCTCCAGGCCAAGGAAATCGGCGAGATTCACGAAGAAATCATGATGTTCCTCATCTGCAACAGCAATTCCGTCGGCGGCTTCGAGAAGCTCGCCCCGGACGCAAGCCTGAACGACGGCCTGTTCGACGTCGTGGTGCTGAAGAAGTGCAACCTCGGCGAGTTCATCCGCCTCGCGACGCTCGCGCTGCGCGGCGAGCATCTCAACGATCCGCATGTCGTCAGCTTCCAGACGCGGCAGCTGACCGTCACGACGCCGGACTACGTGCAGTTGAACCTCGACGGCGAATACGGCGGCACGCTGCCGTGCACGTTCACGGTACTGCCGTCGCATCTGAGCATTATCGTCGACGAAGCGGGCATTTCGACTTATAAATAAAGCAAACCGCGCGCCCGGGCGTGCGGTGCATGGAGCGGGTTAAGACAATGAGCAAGTTCAAGAGCAGGAACGGCGGGGGCAGAGCGGGTGGTGCAGGGCGCAACGCCAACCATGCGCCGTCTGTGAAGCCGGCCGCTAGCGGCGCCTCGCAGGCGCCGGTCAATAAGAACGACGACGTCACGGTCGAGATCATCGGCTTGACGCACGAGGGCGAAGGGGTAGGCCGCGCGGAGGGCTTTACCCTTTTTGTGCAGGGAGCGCTTCCGGGCGAGACCGTGCGCGCGCGCGTCCTGAAGGTCAAGAAGACATACGGCTACGCGAAACTGACGGAGATCGTCGCGCCGAGCGCCGACCGCGTCGACGCGCCGTGCCCGATCTACAAGCAGTGCGGCGGCTGCCAGCTGCAGCACATGGACTATGCCGCGCAGCTGAGATGGAAGCGGCAGCACGTGGTGGACAGCCTGGAGCGGATCGGGAAGCTGCAGGTGTCGGGCGAGGCGGTTCGCGCCGCCGGCGGCGAGAGCAGCGGTGCGGTTGAAGAAGCGGGACAGGACGCAGCGGCGGTGATCGTGCATCCGACGATCGGGATGGGCGAGCCGTGGCGCTACCGCAACAAGGCGTCCGTGCCGATGGGCATGGCGGTCAGCGGGGCGATCCACGGCAAGGACGGCCTGCCGCAGCCGGATCTGAACGGCGAGCACTTGATCGGCGGCTTCTACGCCCGCGGCAGCCATCGGATCATCGACATGGACGAGTGCCTGATCCAGCACAACAGCAACGACGAGATCGTCGCCCGCGTGAAGCGCATCGGCCGCGAGCTCGGCATCACCGCGTATAACGAGGAGACGGGCCAAGGCCTGCTCCGCCACGTCATGGCCCGCGTCGGCTTCGTGACCGGCGAAGCGATGATCGTGCTCATCACGAACGGCAAGCGGATCCCGAACGCGGAGGAGTGGATCTCGCGCATCCGCGAGACGATCCCGGGCGTGACGAGCATCGTGCAAAATATCAACAAACGCGACACCAACGTCATCTTCGGGGACGAGACTCGCGTCCTCTGGGGCAGCGAGGTCATCTACGACGAGCTCGACGGCATTCGTTTCGCCATCTCCGCCCGGTCGTTCTACCAAGTGAACCCGGTACAGACGGTGGCGCTGTACCGCAAGGCAGTCGAATACGCCGCGCTGACCGGCACCGAGCAAGTCATCGATGCGTACTGCGGCATCGGGACGATCTCGCTCTTCCTGGCGCGCCAAGCCGGCCACGTCCATGGGGTCGAGATCGTGCCGGAAGCCATCGAGGACGCCAAGCGCAACGCTGCACTCAACGGCATTGCCAACGCCGCCTTCGAAGCCGGCCCGGCCGAAGTCGTCATTCCGCGCTGGCGCGAAGAGGGCATCGTCCCCGACGTCATCGTCGTCGACCCCCCGCGCAAAGGCTGCGACGAAGCGCTGCTCGACACGATCCTGGCGATGAAGCCGGAACGCGTGGTGTACGTGTCGTGCAACCCGGCCACGCTGGCGCGCGACCTGCGCGTGCTGGAGGACGGCGGGTACCGGACGGCGGAGGTGCAGCCGGTGGATATGTTCCCGCATACGGTGCATGTCGAGGTTGTTTGATCTAAAAGGGTTTTGATTTTGAGCACTACGAAACTAGGGACGTGCATGATGCATGTCCCTTTTCTTTTAAGTATGAAACAGAAATTATCAGCGGCTCCTACTCCGATCTTGAACGTGATCGTTCAAATAGCCTTCCAACTCTTAATCGATTTATCGATTCAACCGTTTACCCGCAGCATCATATCCAGCTTCAACAACTCTTCTCCATGCCTTCACCCCGCGCCTATACGCGCCATATCCTCTATTCCCTTCATTACCCAAAAATTGAAAACTAACACCTGCCCGCCTACAAATCCAACCCCATCTTGATCGGGCGATTTAGCCATGCCTACGGACCTTTGCCCGCATCGAATGCCTCGAAGTGGCTCCAAACCGGCTCGCGCCGGCGGCCCACCCTCCACCATTCTCACTCCCTATCCCGAAGAACCCCAACCCGAATCGCCGAAGCTCTTTCCTAAACCGAGGTTTTACTAGAAAGGCGGCCTATTCGGCGAATCAGATATGAAAGTGCTATCAATGGCAGAAAAGTGATATTTCATCCTTTTTTAGGACTCTTATAATTAAGTTGTTACAGCAAGGCTTGCTCGACTATATTGCATGCGGGAGGATGAGCAATGAG
>NZ_JAGGDJ010000075.1 GCF_017652985.1 Paenibacillus artemisiicola | reverse complement strand
CCCGTCCGCGCGTCCGCCAGCAGCCGGGCCGCGGCGCGCTCCGCGCTGGCCGCCGCCGCGTCGGCGAGCTGCTCGCCGTGGCTCGCCCAGTCGCCGGCGACGTACAGGCCGCGGATCTCCGGCACGGCCGGTCCGGGCTTGGAATCGCGCCGGCCGACATGCGGCTGGTCGTGCACGACCGTGATGCTCGGCAGCAGCTGCTTGGCGACGACATGCTGCCGCCAGCCGGGCTGCAGCAGCTCCATCGTCCGCTGCAGCGCCTCCTCGTCGGCGCGCGGGTCGTGCTCGCCGGCGAGGTTGTATTTGATGAGATGCGTCACGACCGTGCCGTCGTCGCTCAGCTTCGCCGCCCGCGAGTGATTCGAGAACAGGAACGGCTGGTCGAGGCCCATGGCGAAGTCCCTGCCCGGCACGGGCAGCCGGTCGAGCGCCAGGTCGAGGCAGGCCGCCGTCACGGGGCTCGCGTCCTCCTTCCAGCGCAGCAGGGCCGTGCGTTCGGCCCCGGGCACGAGCCGGAACGTATCGCCCGGGGGCAGCGCGCTGACGACGCCGTCCGCCGTCCACCGTTCGCCGCTGGCGAGCGTCACGCCCCGCACGGCGCCGTCCTCGTGCGTCACGGCGGCGACGCCCGCGTCGGTACGGATCGCGACGCCGCTGCGGACGGCCAGCTCGCGCAGCCGGTCGGTCATGCTCTGCCAGCCGCCGTCGAGGTACTGGACGCCGCCCTTCAGAGCCAGCTGCACTTGGCGCAGCACGGCCGACGCGAGCTGCCGGTCGATGTCGCGGCTGTACGTGGCCGTCCGGCACAGCGCGTAGAACAGATGGCGCACCATCGGGTCGCGCACCTCGGCCTCCGCCCATTCGCGGAGCGACAGGCCGCCGAGCCCGGCGTCGTCGAATTTGCCGAGCCGGGTTAACAAGCGGGCCAGCTCCATTTTGCCGGAGAAGCGGAACAGCTTCGAGGTCAGCAGCCGGTAGGGGTCGGCCGGCAGCGGAACGAGTCCGTTCTTCCAAATGACCGATCCCGCCGTACCCGGCACGTTGCCCTTCGGCTCGATCCCGAGCCGCCGCAGCGCCGCGAACGCCGCGCCGCCGCGATAGAGCGCGTGGCCCCCGAGATTCAGATAAGCGCCGTTCTTGCGCACGGTGATCGCCCGCCCGCCGACATGCGCCGATTTCTCCAGAAGCACCGTTAATTTGCCGGCCTTCGCCACCTGGATCGCCGTCAGCAAGCCCGCCAATCCGCCGCCGATCACAATCGTTTCCGCGTGTTGCATCGCAACCGCCTCCTCATTAGCAAGTTGCTCATAAGACGTGGAGGGTTAGCGGTCTGTGACAGCCGCGCCGAAAAAAAACGCGGAGGCCCGTTTTCTTCCACTGTACCATACAGGACGGGCGCTTGTACGAACCCGAAAGGATTTTCCTTCCAGACGTCGAAAAGGAGGACGACGAGACGCCGGTCCGAGATCGGCCGGCAAGACGAGTCGCAAGAAAGGATGACGCGGCATGAAAATGGCGTTCGTGCTGTTCGACGGCATGACTCTGCTCGATTTCTCCGGATTCAACGAGGCGGTCACCTGGCTGAAGTTTCTCGGCGCGGACGAAAGCCTGACATGGGACTATTGCGCGGACAAGCCGCGCGTGACGGACGACCGCGGACTGTCGATTCACGTCCCGCGCGTGAAGCCGGACCTGTCCGGCTATGACCTGCTCTTCGTCCCGGGCGGGATGTCGACCCGGCAGCTGCGGTTCGACGAAGGCTTCGTCGCCTGGCTGCGGACCGCGGAGCGCGCGCCGTACAAGGTGTCCGTCTGCACGGGGGCGCTGCTGCTCGGCGCGGCGGGCTTCCTGCGGGGCAAGCGGGCGACGACGAATCCGTCGGCCTACGAGCTGCTTGAACCGTACTGCGCCGAGGTCGTGCGGGAGCGCTATGTGCGGGACGGCGACGCGTTCACGGGCGGAGGCGTGGCGTCCTCCCTCGATCTGGGGCTGTTCGTGGTGGAATCGCTGGCCGGCCGGGATTTCGCCCGCCGCGTGCAGGAGAAGATGCACTACCCGTACTATTTTGCCGACGGGCCCATAGGATGAAGAGAAGCCTTTGAGCCGAGCATGGGGATGCCGGTTCAGGGGCTTTTTTTGCGCGGGACGGCAAAACATCCCCGCCCTTGTATTCCCCTTTGAATTTTGGGAGAATAAATAGGAATACGCGGTAACATGCGAAGAGAGGACTTGAAATGAACAAACCTTCGATATACGGATTGACGCTCGCGCAGCTGACCGACTGGCTGCGCGAGCGCGGACATAAACCTTCGCGGGCGCTGCAGACGTGGGAATGGCTCTACCGGAAGCGGGTGACGTCGTTCGAGGCGATGACGGACGCGAACGCCGACTGCCTCGCGCTGCTCGCGGACCATTTCGCGATCGAAACGCTCGCCGAGCACACGCGGCAGGAATCCGCCGACGGCACGGTGAAATTCCTGTTCCGGCTGCAGGACGGCAACCTGATCGAGACCGTGCTCATGCGGCACAAATTCGGCCTGTCCGTCTGCGTGACGACGCAGGTCGGCTGCAACATCGGCTGCAGCTTCTGCGCGAGCGGCCTGCTGAGCAAGAGCCGGGACCTGTCCGCGGGCGAGATCGCGGAGCAGATCATGAAAGCGCAGCTGTACCTCGACGCCGCGGGACAGGGCGAGCGCGTCAGCCACATCGTCGTCATGGGCATCGGCGAGCCGTTCGACAACTTCGAGAACCTGGTCGACTTCCTCGACGTGGTCAAGGATCATAAAGGGCTCGCGATCGGCGCGAAGCACATTACGGTCTCGACGAGCGGGCTGGCCGACAAGATTATCGAATTCACCGACCGCGGCCTCGGGGTCAATCTCGCGATCTCGCTGCACGCGCCGAACAACGAGCTGCGCACGCGGATCATGAAGATCAACCGGGCGATCCCGATCGAGAAGCTGATGGCGGCGATCGACTATTACATCAGCAAGAACAAGCGCCGCATCACGTTGGAATACATCCTGCTGCGCGGCGTCAACGACCGGCAGGAGCACGCGCTGGAGCTCGCCGAGCTGATCGGCGACCGCCGCCCGCACGTGAACGTGAACCTCATTCCGTACAATCCGGTCGACGAGCACAGCCAGTACCAGCGCAGCGAGCAGTCGGCGATCCGCGGCTTCTACGACGCGCTGAAGAAACGGAACGTCAGCGTCAGCGTCCGCCTCGAGCACGGCACCGACATCGACGCGGCCTGCGGGCAGCTGCGCAGCAAGCAAATGAAAGCATCCGGCTAACGGCGCCCAGGCACCCGGAGACGGGTGCTTTTTTGCTGGGCGCTCTTATAGGCGGGGGCCATTTGGTTAACACTGACATGATGGCCTAATCGCGGTTCGGCGGACAAACGAGCGAAAATCGGGTAAAATGGAGTTATCCAATATGAATAAACGGGAGCGGTTGACATGGCTGGCGAACAAGTGATTTTAACCAAGGAAGGCTTCGACAAGCTGCAGGAGGAGCTGGACGATCTGAAGTACGTCAAGCGCAAGGAGCTTGCGGCGCGGATCAAGCTGGCCATCAGCTACGGCGATCTCAAGGAAAACAGCGAGTACCACTCCGCGAAGGAAGACCAGGCGTTCATGGAGACGCGCATCCAGGTGCTGGAGAAAATGCTCGCCACGGCCCGCGTCGTCGAAGGCGGCAATCTCGACAACGTGCAGATCGGCGCGTCGGTCGTGCTGCACGACGTGGAGTTCGACGAGAAGATCGAGTACCAGATCGTCGCGCCGGCCGAAGCGAACGTGGCGGAGAACAAAATATCGTACGAAAGCCCGCTCGGCAAGGAACTGCTCGGCAAGAAGATCGGCGAGCGGATCAGCGTCAACGCGCCGATGGGCGTCATCGAGTACGAACTGCTGGAAATCAAGTAGCGGCCGAATCGGGCGAGCGCCGTCCGGCGGGGGCAGGTTGAATTGCCGCCGCGCTAGGCGGCATGGGAGGGAGCGTTTAGGCGCTCCCTCTTTTTTATCGGGTACGGCCGGCCCGGCTACCCCTTCATTCGTGCCGCCTGTTCCGGCCTATGGCACCCTCTCGGGTTCCCGGGCGGCCGCCGCCATCGGGGAACCGCCATCGGGAACTCCGCCATCAGGGCACTCCACAATCAAGGCACTCCACAATCAAGGCACTCAACCAACAGGGTACTCCACAATCAAGGCACTCAACCAACAGGGTACTCCACAATCAAAGGATTCCACAATCAACGCACTCAACCAGCGGGGCATTATCAGGATGCCGTCATGGTTGCTTCCTTGCACCGTGCTTGGATCGGATCGTGCTTCACGCTTTTTGCGCGGCCGATGCACAGCCCTTATCTGGCCTTATCGGATATCCTCTCCCCCAGCCGGGCCGGTTGGGGCGACTTCACCCTCAACGCCGCCGATTTCGCGATCGGCGATTTTTGGCCTTCGTTCGGCCGATTTCCGCAAAACCTTACATGCCCTCCCTCTTTTTCGCCCCGTTCTGCGTCTATTCTACATATCGCCTCGAAATCTGTAAGAAATTGGGCGACAATAATTTTCCAACAAAATCCCATACATATATGATATATTGAATATATAAAAAACCTTGCGGAGGGCTGCGACTATGTACATGGACAGAAAGCCGCTGTATATACGCATTCAGAGCCATTTTAAGGAGGCGATTCGCGCCGGGCAGCTGCGCGAGGGGGACCGCATTCCCGCGGAGAAGGAACTGCTGGAGCATTTCAACGTCAGCCGCATTACGGTGGCGAACGCCCTCGGGGAGCTGGCCCGGGACGGATGGATTTACCGGGTGCCGGGGCGCGGCACTTTCGTGCGGGGCGTGCCGGAGGACGAGACCGGCTATGCGGCCGCGGCGGCGGAGACGGCGGGCGACGACTTCGGCCTCGGCGCGCTCGGGGCCGCGAAAGGCACGGCCGGACAAGACGGCGGCGGGGACGGGCGCGCCTTGCGGCAGCGGGGCGCAAGCTTCGAAGGAGCGGAAGCGGAGCTGGAGGCGGAACGGCCGCGGATCGGCCTCGTGATTCCGTTCATCGGCGATTATTTCGCCATCCGGCTGCTGTCGGGCATCCGGGACGCGCTGGCGGCCGCCGGCTATTCGCTGCTCGCGCTGTTCACGTTCAACGACAAGGAACGCGAGGAAGAACTCATTCGCGAGCTGCGGGATACGGTCGAGGGGCTTATTATTTTCCCGGTGGACGCGAACGTCTATAATGAGGAAATCATCGCGCTGAAGATGAACGGCTATCCGTTCGTGCTGATCGACCGCTACCTGCCGGGCGTCGAGACGCATACCGTGAACGCGGACGGCGCCTTGGCGGCGAAGCTGGCCGTCGACCATCTGTGGGCGCTCGGGCACCGGAGCATCGCGATCTGCGCGGATACGCCGCTGTCGACGGCGTCGGTCGACGACCGGGTGAACGGCTACATGAACGCGCTCAAGGAGAACGGCGGCATGATCAATCCGGCGCTGCTGCTGACGGATTTTACGGTTGAGCCGGGAGAGGCGGGGCCGGAGCATCCGCTCGTGCGGACGATCGCGAGCCGCGCGGCGACGGCGTACATCGCGCTGAACAGCACGCTCGGCCTGCATATCGCGGCACTGGCCAAGGAAGCGGGACTCGAGGTGCCGCGCGACCTGTCGATCCTGACGTTCGACAATCCGAGCCGCGGCCTGTTGGACGAGCAGGGGACCTTCACGTACATCGACCAGCATGAAGGCGGCATCGGCCGGAGCGCGGGCGAGCTGATCCTGGACATCGTCGGCAAGCGAAGGAAAAGCGCCGAAGCGTACAGCCATATCGTGCTGAAGCCGGAGCTGGTCGTGCGCGGGACGACGGGTCCGGCGCCGGAACCGCGATGAGCGGCCCGGTGCGGAGGAGAGCCGTCGGTTAGGCGGACTGCGTTCGGTAAGTATGGCGGCAAGACAAACAGGAGACGAACATGCTTCCGACGGGGGCATGTTTTTATTTTCGCAAACCAATTGATCTATTATACATATATAATATATTATTATGGCATATCTACCGAGAGCCAAGGGAGGGTGACGGAATCAAATGCCGCATACACCGATTAACATGGACGTTCTCCGCCAGACGCTGCGGGGAATCGAGTCGCGCATTTATACGAAGGTCGCGCCGCTTGCGATGACGGCGTACGCCACGAAGGAACCGGTCGTCTTCGCGGAGCGCGAATCCGGCGAACGGCTGGAGCTGCAGGCGGGGGACAGATGGGGCGAGCGGTGGGACTGCGCGTGGTTCCATTTCCGGGGGACCGTGCCGGAGGCGGCGGCCGGGCAGCCGGTCGTGCTGCTGATCGACGTGAACGGGGAGCTGTGCCTGTTCGACGAGGAAGGGACGCCGCTTCAGGGGCTCACGAACGTGAACTCGGAGTTCGACCTCACGCTCGGCCTGCCGGGCAAGCGGGTATTCCGGCTCGCGGAGCGCGCAAGCGGCGGCGAAACCGTCGACCTGTGGGGCGACGCGGGGAATAACGACCTGTTCGGCTTCTTCCGGAGCGGAACGGTGAAGGAAGCGGACATCGCGATCTGCCATGAGGACGTGCGCCAGCTGTACTACGATTACGAGGTGCTGCTCGATTATGCGGAGAACGCCGGCGACAAGTCCGCGCGCACGGCGCGCATCGTGCAGGCGCTGTACGACGCGCATTTGCTGCTGCGCCGCCCGTCGGACGAGGCGGTCGCCGAAGCGCGCCGCATTCTGGGCGCCGAGCTCGCGAAGCGCGGCGGCGACCCGACGATGACGGCGACGGCGGTCGGCCACGCGCACATCGACCTCGCCTGGCTGTGGCCGATCCGCGAGACGTACCGCAAAGGGGCGCGGACGTTCTCGACCGTGCTGCGGAACATGGAGCGGTATCCCGACTACGTGTTCGGCGCGAGCCAGCCGCAGCTGTACCAATGGGTGAAGGAGCAGCATCCGAAGCTGTACGCGCAGATCAAGGCGCGCATCGCCGAGGGCCGCTGGGAAGCGCAGGGCGCGATGTGGGTGGAGCCGGATACGAACGTTTCCGGCGGCGAGGCGCTCGTCCGGCAGATTTTGTACGGGAAGCGGTTCTTCCGGGACGAATTCGGCCTCGACATGCGCATGCTGTGGGTGCCGGACGTGTTCGGCTATTCGGCGGCGCTGCCGCAGCTGCTCAAGCTCTCCGGCGTCGACTACGTCATGACGCAGAAGCTGTCGTGGAGCGTGCATAACGACCATCCGCACCATACGTTCTTCTGGGAAGGGCTGGACGGCAGCCGCGTGCTGACGCACCTCCCGCCGGAGGACACGTACAACGGCCCGGCGCTGCCGCGGTCCGTCCTGAAGGCGGAACGGGACTATTACGATAAAAACGTCTCCGACCACTGCCTCGTCGTATTCGGCATCGGCGACGGCGGCGGCGGTCCGGGCGAAGAGCATCTGGAGCGGCTGGCCCGCGTGAAGAACCTGCAGGGCCTCATTCCCGTGAAGCAGGAGCCGGCCATCGCGTTCTTCGATAAGCTAAGCGAGAACGCAAGCCGCTACAAGTCGTGGAAGGGCGAGCTGTACCTCGAGAAGCATCAGGGCACGCTGACGAGCCAGGCGCGCAACAAGCGGTTCAACCGCAAGCTGGAGAAGGCGCTGCGCGAGCTGGAGTTCGCGGCTTCCCTCGCCCATGCGTCCGGGACGGGCGTCTATCCGGCCGAGGAGCTGGAGACGATCTGGAAGGAAGTGCTGCTGTACCAGTTCCACGATATTTTGCCGGGCTCGTCGATCACCCGGGTGTTCGACGAATCGCTGGCGCGGTACGAGGTTCTGCTCGCCCGCGTGAACGAACTGACGGCCGGGGCGTACCGCGACGCGGCGGCGGCCATGGCGCCTTCGGGCGCGGAGCGCGCGGCGGTCGTGTTCAACTCGCTGCCGTGGGCGCGCACGGAATGGACGAACGCGGTCGGCGGCGAATGGCGCGAGGTAACCGTGCCGGCGATGGGCTACACGGTCGTCGACGCGGCGGCGCCGCAGGCGCTGCCGGCGTTCGAGCTCCGGGCGGCGGACGACGCGCTCGAGAACGAGCTCGTGCGGGTCACGTTCCTCGCGGACGGCAGCATCGGCTCCGTCTATGACAAGACGCTGCGCCGCGAGGTGCTGGCGCCGAACGAGCCGGCGAACGTGCTGGCGGTCTACGCCGACAACGGCGACGCGTGGGACTTCCCCGAGGATTACGCCGCGGCGGGCGCGGAGCGCATGACGCTGACGGGCGCGCGGGCATTCGTCGACGGGCCGCAAGCCGTCGTGGAGCAGCGGTACGCCTACGGCAGCTCGACGCTGGTGCAGCGCGTCTCGCTGACGGCGGGCAGCAAGCAGCTGGCGTTCGCCACGGAAGCGGACTGGCAGGAGAACGGCCGGATGCTCCGGGCGATTTTCCCGCTGAACGTCTACACCGACGCGGCGAACTGCGAGATCCAGTTCGGTCACCTGAAGCGCCCGACGCACCGCAACACGATGTGGGAATACGCGAAGGACGAGATTTGCGCGCATCAGTGGATCGACCTGTCGCAGCCGGACTTCGGCGCCGCGCTTCTGAACGACTGCAAATACGGCTACAGCGCGAACGGGCACACGATCAGCATCAATCTGCTGCGCAGCCCCTCGTATCCGGACCCGGTCTGCGACCGCGCGGAGCACCGGTTCGATTACGCGCTGCTGCCGCATGAGGGCGACTTCCTGGCGGCCGAGGTGTACAAGGCGGCGTATGCGTTCAACTCGCCGCTCGCGGCGGCGGAGGCCGGCGGTTCGGCGGGCGGCGCGCTGCCGGCGGACCGGTTCTCGGCGCTCGAGCTGGACGGCCGCGGCGTCATGCTCGAAGCCGTGAAGAAGGCGGAGGACGAGAACGCCCTCATCGTGCGGCTGTACGAGACGTCGGGCGCGAACGCGTCGGCGCGGCTGCAGGTCCGCCTCGCCCATGAATCGGCCGCGCTGGCCGACTTGATGGAGCGGGAGACGTCGGCGCTGGCCGCGGCGGAAGCGGGCGGCTACGAGCTCTCGTTCGGACCGTTCGAGATCAAGACGGTGAAGATCAACTTGAGCTAGCCTGTCGGTTGGCAATTGGGCCTCGGTCCCCCTTGCGGGGGCCGGGGCTTTTTGGCGTTGGCGGCATGGAGGCGGGCGGCGCGGGGGCGAGTGGGGGCGACGGCGGCGGGCGTGCGGGTGAGGCGCGCGTTCGGCGTGGGAGGAAGAAGGTGAGTAGGTCGCCTTCATGGCGGGGAACGGGCGGGTTTTCGGTGGAAGAGGGGGACTGGGTCGCCTTCATGGCGGGGAACGGGCGGGTTTCCGGCGGAGGAGGGGGACTGGGTCGCCTTCATGGCGGGGAACGGGCGGGTTTTCGGCGGAGGAGGGGGACTGGGTCGCCTTCATGGCGGGGAACGGGTCGGTTTCCGGAAGAAGAGGGTGAGTAGGTCGCCTTCATGGCGGGAAAAGGGCAAGCCTTCGGGCCGGGCATCCGCCGCGGAGATCGGGTATACTGGACATAAGAAGCAAGCCAGGCGAAAGGGATTGGAGCATGCGATGACGACGGACAAGCAGGAAACGCATTTTCGGGACTACCCGCTGAGCGAGGAGATTTTGCGGGCGCTCGAGACCCTCGGCTACGACGAGCCGACGCCGGTGCAGCGGGAGGTCATCCCGCAGGTGCTGGCGCACCGGGATCTGACCGTTCGCGCCCAGACGGGCAGCGGCAAGACGGCGGCGTTCGGCATTCCGCTCTGCGAGCTGATCGACTGGGCGGAGAACCGCCCGCAGGCGCTCGTGCTGACGCCGACGCGGGAGCTCGCGGGACAGGTCAAGGAGGATCTCGTCGGCCTCGGCCGGTTCAAGCGGCTGCAGGCGGTCGCGCTTTATGGGCAGCAGCCGTTCGCGGCGCAGAAGACCGAGCTGAACCAGAAGGTCCACGCCGTCGTCGGCACCCCCGGGCGCGTGCTGGACCATATCGGGCGCGGGACGCTGCAGGTGGAGCGGATCCGGTTTCTCGTGCTGGACGAGGCGGACGAAATGCTGAACCGCGGGTTCGTCGAGCAGGTGGAGGCAATCATCGCGGCGCTGCCGAAGGACCGGGTGACGCTGCTGTTCTCGGCGACGCTGCCGGAGGACGTGGAGCGGCTGGGGCGGACGCATCTGCGCGCCCCGCTGCACCTGGAGATCGACGCGCCCGGCGGCGTGGCGGCGGAACGGATCGGCCACAAGCTGTACATCGTCGGCGAGCGGGACAAGCCCTCGCTGCTCAAAGCGGTGACGATGACGGAAAACCCGGACCGCTGCATCGTCTTCTGCGCCACGCAGGAAGCCGTCGACGAGGTCTGCCGCGAGCTGCGCGCGAGCGGCTATTCCTGCGGCAAGCTGCACGGCGGCATGGACCAGGACGACCGCTTCAAGGTCATGCACGCGTTCCGCCGCAGGGCGTTCCGCTTCCTGATCGCGACGGATTTGGCGGCGCGGGGCATCGACGTCGAGCATGTCACCCACGTCGTCAATTACGACCTGCCGATGGACAGCGAGAAATTCGTCCACCGCATCGGGCGGACGGCCCGCGCGGGGCTGGCGGGCGAGGCGATCACGTTCGCGTCGCCGCGCGAGGACCGGCGGCTGGCCGAGATCGAGCGCTACCTGGGCTTCGCGCTGCCGCGGGCGGAGGCGCCTTCCGCCGAGGCGGTCGAAGCGGCGCGGCCGGCGTTCGAGCGAAAGCTCGCGGCCGCGGAGGCGCCGCGCCCGGACAAGCGGGAACGGCTCGGCGCCGGCATCATGAAGCTGTATTTCAACGGAGGCAAGAAGAAGAAGCTGCGCGCGGTCGATTTCGTCGGCACGATCTCGAAGCTCGAGGGCGTCGCTTCGGAGGACATCGGCATCATCGCGATGCGGGACAACGCGACGTTCGTCGATATTTTGAACGGCAAGGGGCCGCAGGTGCTGCGCGCCATGAAGACGACGACGGTGAAGGGCAAGCTGCTGAAGGTGCACGAAGCGAAAAAAGACGAGTAGCCCCGCTGCAACCTTATTCGACCCGGACGCGTTGTAACGGGTGAACATAGCTTGCGATATCATGGAGGTTACCGACAATGAAAAAATGGCTTCTTACGTCCGTCGTCCTTGCAGCCGTCCTTGCCGTCAGCGCCTGCGGCAACGCGAATTCGAACAACGATCCCGCGGCATCGAACGCGACGAATACATCGAACGCGTCGAACGGCGCGAACGGCTCCGGCGCGTCCGACGCAACGAACGCGTCGAACAATACGAACGCTTCGAACGGGTCGAACGCGAACGCGCCGGCGGACGAATCCGCGGCGACGCCGTCCTACTTCGGCGATTGGACCGTGAAGGGCGTCGCCGGATCCACGGCGGTCTCGACGGCGCCGGACGATAGCATGATCGGCACGAAAGCGACCTATGCGAGCGACAAAGCGGTATTCGGCAAAGACGAAATTCAAAAGCCGGAATACAAGGAAGAGGATATTGCCAAAGGCGATTTCGCGAGCGAATACCGGGTGCAGCTGAAGGATCTGGGCATCGACGCGGATTCCGTCAAGGCGGTCACGATCGGCGACGGGGCGAGCCCGGGCAGCTTCTTCGTGGTGAAGGACGCGCAAACGCTGCTCGTCCTGTGGGACGGCAATTTCTACGAGCTGCAGAAGGCGGCGTAATCGCGCGACCGGAGCGCCCCCGCGGGCGGGCATAACGAAAAGGAGCGGCTCAATGCCGCTCCTTTTCCATGATTTCGGACAGCGATTTGTGAATCCAAATCGCGGCCTGCGCGCCTTCGCCCATGGCGACGGTCGCTTGCTCGGAGTGAAAGGCGATATCTCCCGCGGCCCACAGCCCCGGGACGGTCGTCTGCTTCGTGCGCGGATCGGTCCAGACGTGGCGGTTCGGGTGCATGCGGGCCCCGAGCTGCTCGGCGAGCCCCGAGCGCACCTCGTTGCCGCCGAAGGCGACGAACGCGCGGTCGGCGGCGACCTCCGTGCCGTCCTGCAGGACGGCGGTCTGGAAAACGCCGTCCCCCGCGGCGCGAATGGCCCGCACCGGGGCGGCCCGGTGCTCGATGCCGGCGGCGGCCAGCCGCTCCGCCAGCTCCGGGCCGAGCGGATGCGTCTCGTCCTCCTGGCGCAAATAGAGCAAACGCTTGGTCCACTGGCTTAGCGTCAGCGCCATCTCCGCGCCGACGTCGCCGCGTCCGAGCACGAGCGTCTCGCGGCCGCGGATCTCGAAGCCGTCGCAGTCGGGGCAGACGAAGACGGTCAGGCCCAGGCAGGGGCGCAAGCCCGGCCAGTCGGGCAGGCGGTCCATGACGCCGGTGGCCAGCAGCATGGCGCGCGTCTCGTAGACGGCGCCCTGCGCGCCCCGCAGGCGAAACCCGCCGGCCGCGTCATCGCCGGACCCCGCGTGCTCGGCCGCCAGGATCGTGTCGCGCGCGACGCGGATGCCGTATTCGTTCAGCTGCCGCCGGCCCGCGCGGCGAAGCTCCTCCCCGGATACGCCGTTCGGATAGCCGAGGAAATTGCGGTACCTGCGGCAAAGCGTCGACCGGCCGTCTTCGGAATCGACGACGAGTACCTTGTGCGCGTCGTAGCGTCCCAGCTGGATGCCCGCCTGCATGCCGGCGAGGCCGCCGCCGACGATGATGCAGTCGTAGGTCATAGGGTGCTCCTTTGTCGGTAAAAATGGGACGGGGGCAAAAGCCCGGCCGTTGGTTTCCATGGCATTCCACTCCTTTAGTTTGGCGGTTATCCGCCTTTCTATGTAGACGTGACGACCGTTCGGCTCGGACAACGGACGGAGGCCCGCTGCTCGGCCGGACGGGGATGGCTTTTTCGGGACGGGCACGGTATCGTAGACGTAGCGCGAACGAAAGAGGCGCGGCCGCGAAGCCGCGAAGCCGAGAGGACATTTAGGGAGATCGGAGGCTGCATCGAAACCATGATTAAAAGGCGAAACGGCGCGCTTACGCTCTTCGAGAGCGCGTTGTACAAAACGGTTTCGGCCGTCATTCAAAGCGAGGACGCGGTGCTCGTCGTCGATCCGTGCTGGCTGCCGGGCGAGGTCGAGGAGATCCGGCGTTACGCCGACGAGGCGGCCGCGAACGGCAAACGCAAGTACGTGCTGTTCACGCATTCGGATTACGACCATATTATCGGGTACGGCGCGTTTCCGGACGCGGAAATCATCGCCTCGGCCGCGCTGGCCGGCAAGAGCGCCGAAGCCAGGGCGGAGATCGAAGAGCAGATCCGGGCCTTCGACGACGGCTACTACCTGGAGCGGAGCTACGAGATTCGCTATCCGGAAGTCACGCACGCGATCGGCGGCGACGGCGGGAAGCTGCGGCTCGGCGCTTCGGGCTCGCTCGAGCTGACGTTTTACCAGTCCCCGGGGCACAACGACGACGGAGTGTATACCGTCGTGGAGCCGCTCGGCCTGCTGCTTGCGGGGGATTACTGGTCGAATATCGAGTTTCCGTATATTTACCACGACAGCCGCTTGTACGAAACGTCGATCGCCAAGCTGGACGCGATGCTGGAGGCGCACGAGATCGCGCGGCTGATTCCGGGCCACGGGAGCTCGACGACGGACGTCGCGGAGATGAAACGGCGGCAAGCCGCGGACATGGCCTACATCGCCGCGATGCGGGCGGCCGTGCGGGCGGGCGACCAGGCGGGGATCGACGCGCTGATCAAGGACTGCCCGTTTCCGCGCAACCTGCGCAAGTTCCACCGGGCGAACCAAACCTTGTTCGAGCGGGAGCTTCGGGAGGAGCGGAAAGCGGGCGGGCAGGCGTAGGGAACGCGCGATTGCGGCGAAGCGAGAAGCCGCGCGTCTGACGGTGAAGCGGGCGCGGGACCGTCGATTGCGGGCGATCCGCCGAAAACGGCATGCAAAAAAGGCATCTTCCGACGTCGCGATAGCGCGAACGCGGAAGATGCCTTTTCAATGCCTGCGAAGCCCGTGCGCGTGATTTCCGGGCTGGCGCGCAAGCGGCAAGCCGCGGGCGGACCGCGGCCGGACAGCGGGAAGCTGCCTGGGCCCTGTGCCTGGGATGAGTCACGGCGCTAACGATAACGCGCGGTGACCGGCGACCTGCGCGCGGGCGATTTCGGCCGTCGCCTTAAGCGCGCAGCTTGGCAAGGTCGAACGCCGGCACGAGGCCTTCCTTCATCGCGCGGCCGAGCAGCGATTCGACGGCGGCATAGCCGCTGGCGCCGAGATTCGCGGTGAATTCGTTGACGTACAGCGCGATATGCTGCTTGGCGACGTCCGGGGACATCTCCTGCGCGTGCTCCATCACGTACGCCTGCGATGCTTCCGGGCGGGTCCAGGCATAGTCGACGGAAGCGCGGATCCACTGCGTCAGCGGAGCGGCGTCCAAGGAGCGGCGGGCGATGATGGCGCCGAGCGGGATCGGCAGGCCGGTATCGGATTCCCACCAGCTGCCGAGGTCGGTTTGCAGGCTCAGGCCGTAATTCTGGTAGGTGAAGCGGGCTTCGTGGATGACGAGCCCGGCGTCGATGGCGCCGTCCCGCACGGCCGGCATGATCTCGTGGAACGGCATGACGACGATGTCGAGATTGCCGCCCGGAATGCTCTGCGCCGCCCACAGCCGGAAGAGCAGGTACGCGGTCGAGCGCTCGCTCGGCACGGCCACGCGTTTGCCCGCGAGCTCCGCGGGGGAAGCCAGCTTGTCCTTGGTCAGCACGAGCGGTCCGCAGCCGCGGCCGAGCGCGCCGCCGCACGGCAGCAGGGCGTAGTCGTCCAGCACCCACGGAAGCGCGGCGTACGAAATTTTCAGGACCTCGGGGCCTTCGCCGGCCGCGGCCCAATTATTGGTGATGTCGATGTCGGCGTACGTGACGTCGAACGCCGGCGCGCCCGGCACGAGGCCGTGCGTCAGCGCGTGGAAAACGAAGGTATCGTTGGGACAAGGGGAGTACGCGATTTTCATAAGATCAGAGCACCTCTTTCAAAATCTCGCTGGCGCGCTCCAGAGCCCGGAGCGCGTCGCCGATCCGCCAGGCATCCCGGTCGCGGGGGCCGACGGCGTTGGATATGGCCCGCAATTCGAGCGCGGGCAGGCCGAACTGCCGAGCGGCCTCGGCCGCCCCGAAGCCTTCCATGGCTTCGGCCGCCGCGTCCGGCACGCGCCGCAGATGCTCCGCGGCGGTCGCGGCCGTGCCCGTCGCGGGCGTGACGGTGAGCACGGGTCCGGTGCTCACCGGCAAGCCGGCCGCGGCGAGGCGGGCGGCCAAGGCGCCCGCGAGGCGGGCGTCGGCCGCGAGGCGCGCGGAGCCGAAGCCGAGCTCGTCCACGCCGGCGAAGCCGTTCGCGGTCTCGGCGCCGAGGTCCGCCGCGACGAGCGCGGTCGCGACGACGAGCGACCCGACGGGCGCCCGCCCGGGGAAGCCG
>NZ_JAGGDJ010000074.1 GCF_017652985.1 Paenibacillus artemisiicola | reverse complement strand
GGGAACGAACGGCGCGGCCGGCATGTCGGCCGGACTCGGCGCCTCCGCGCCGCCTGCCGCTTCGGCCGGAACGGCGCCCGGCCTCCGCGCCGCCGGAGCAGCCGGCGTGTCCGGGATTTCCTCCGGACCCGGAGCCTGCGCGCCTCCCGGTGCAGCGCCCGGCACGGCGCCCGGCCTCCGCGCCGCCGCCCCCGGCATCTCGCCCGGCTCCGCCCCCGGCGTCCCCGTTTTCGCCATCCCGCCCGGCGCCTCCGCCGCGCCGTCCGCTCCCCGCATCGCCCACGGGGGCGCGCCTTCGTCGCGGTACGCCATGACCCGCTGGGCGTCGCGGCCGGTCAGCCCGCTGCGCGAGGTCGTGTCCTGCGTCAGGCCGCGCCGGACGGCCTCCTTCATGATGCCGTAATACGCCGCCATCTGGGCGAATTCTTCTTCGGGCGGCCTCCCGGTTTCCGCGGCTTGCTCCTCCAGCATGTACCGCCCGATGGACAGTCCGCGCGCCTCCGCCTGCTCGGCGAGCTCGCGCAGCGTTCGAAATTGCATGGCGTTCGTTCCTCCTTGCGCGGGATGATCGTCCCTTCCTTACGTCAGATGCACGAAGTCGACCCGATGGATTTCGGGATAGGCGGCGAGCTCCTCCCGCAGCGTCGGCGGGAAATCCTCGTCGGTCTCCAGCGCCATCATCGCTTCGCCGCTGCGGCTCTTGCGGTCGACGGTCATCGTGCCGATGTTGATCCCGTGCAGCTGCAGCAGCCGCGCCACGATGGCGATCATGCCGGGGGCGTCGGCATTGCGGACGACGAGCGTCGGGTAATGGCCGGTCATGCTCGTTTTGAAGCCGTCGACGTTCACGATCTCGATGTTGCCGCCGCCGATCGACGTGCCGACGAGCGTGAACGCCGGCTCCTCGTCTTCGTCGCGGCCGAACAGCCGCAGCTCGGCGGTGTTGGGGTGGACGAACAGCCCTTTGCCCGCGTCCACGCCGACGCGCATGCCCGCCTGCCCGGCGATCGCGAGCGATTCCGGCAGCCGGACGTCGTCGGTCGCCATGTCCAGCAGCCCGCCGACGATGGCGCTGTAAGTGCCGTGTCCTTCGTACGTGGCGGCGAACGAGCCGTAGAAGAGCACCTCCGCGCGGGCGGGCAGCCGGCCGAACAGCTGGCGGGCCGCCCGTCCGATGCGCGCCGCGCCGGCCGTATGCGAACTGGACGGTCCGATCATGGGGGGACCGATAATGGAAAAGACGTCTTTGAACCGCATGCCGCACGCTCCCGGATCAGAATGGATTGGAAAAGGTTAGTGTGCGGAAACGGCGGCGGAATATGCACGTTGCGGGGCGGGTTGGTTCCAGGCGCATAAAAGAGGCAGGCAAGGGGAACGTTACACCGAAACCATATCTTGGAAGGATGGAGAACGATCATTACCGCTGCCGATCGCTTAACGAAAATCATCGAGAATACGCTGTCGCTGGAGCTCCGGATCCCGGACGCCGAGGTGGAGACCATGATCGCGACCCTGGATGCGCTCGGATTCAAATCGAAAAATTCCTGGGCGTCCGTCCAGCTGCCCGGCCACACCGTCGTGGAATTTTGGAAGAAGGAGCTCATGAAAGCCTGAGCCCCGGAACCGCACCCGCGCGATGCGTTAACCCGGGCTGAACCGAGGCCGCCCGCCGATCCGAAAATCGCAGCGCGCATCCGTCGCATCAACCGCGCGCCCGTTCCGCATCAACCGCGCGCCCGTTCCGCATCAACCGCGCGCCCGTTCCGCATCAGCCGCGCATCCGTTCATCAATTAACTACGCATTTGTCCCTTATCAAACGCTTCTCGAAAGGCTGCCGTGTCCAGGCGGCCTTTTTTCGTTTGCGCGGCCGACGCTGCAGGGGCTTTCATTTCTGATCAAGGTTGACTGAATTCAATCATTTTTACAAAACGTATACGCAATTCTAGCAAAAAACGATAGAATACACCTGATTATATGATTATAATACATAATCAGCGAAGGTAAGGTTGAGCGTAAGTGATCAAATCCAGTCACGGAGCCGGCTCGCCCCGCCTTCCCGCCCGCTCGACCGGGCGCGGCGGCGCAAAAAAACCGCAACCGCGCGGAACTTCGCGCGGTTGCGGGGGATCGGGGGCCGGGCCTACACGAGCGTGACGGCAATGCCTCGGTTTTGCAAATACCGGATGTCTTCCGCCGGCGCTTCCAGATCGGTGATGACATGGTCGATCTTCTCGATCGGGCAGACGAACGCGGTATTGATGACGCCGAATTTGCTGCGGTCGGTCACGAGGTACACCTTGTTGGCGTTCTCGATCATGTTCTCCTTGATCCGGGCCGACGCCAGGTAAGCGTCCGTGATGCCCTGCCGGATGTCGATCGCCGACGTGCCGATGAAGGCGAGGTTGGCGCGGAACATGGAGATCATTTTTTCGGCGACGGGCCCGACGATGCTGTCGGGATTCGCCTCGCCGAGCGCGCCGCCGCAGATGATGACGGACAGGTTCTGCTTCTCTTTGACCGGATTCAGCCGGTAGGCGATCTCGAGGCTGTTCGTGATGATCGTGATGTTCGTCTTCCCGGCCAGCCGGTCGGCGATATGCTGGTTCGTCGAGCCGGCGTCCACGAAGATCGTATCGCCTTCCTTCACGAGCGAGGCCGCGGCTTGCGCGATGCGGAGCTTCTCGTCCTCGTACGGATCGGCCTTCCCGCGGCCGTCCGGCTGCGTTCCGCCGCCGGCTTGCGGCTTGATCATCGCGCCGCCGTTGATCCGCAGGATGTCGCCGGATTCTTCGAGCTGCGTCAGATCGCGCCGCATCGTCGCGGGCGACACGTCCAGCGCGCGGCACAGGTCCTCGATGGTCATGTATGGCTTTTGCTTCAAGATGTCGATGATTTCGAGATGTCTTTTTTTCATTCGGCGCGCTCCCGTATATGAATCGGATGTGATCGTTTGCGACCAATTTTACAACTTGTACATATAAATATATCATTTTGATCATCAAAATCAACCAAAATGATTGAAAATGATAATTTGTACGCGTCCGATTGACTCGTATCATTTGCGATGCCCAATTTTTAGCAGTTTAGACTCGATTCAATCACAAACCATATTAAGTGATTGTTAATGATCATTTTTTTGATCAAAATCGATTGACGGATGATCGGAAGTTGTCTATCGTTATGGGTGAAAGCAGCACAGCACTTATTCGGTCGCCCGGTTTCAGCAGTACGGTTCGCATCCGAACCGGCATTCAAACGCCTTCGAGGGGGAAGTACGAAATGGTAAGCAAGAAGAACGCGAACAAGCTGGCCATCTTCTGCATGGCAAGCGCATTGGTCCTGTCGGCATGCTCCGCGTCCGACGACTCCGGCAACAACGGCAGCAACGGCGGCAACGGCAGCGAAGCGAACGGGGCAAACAACCAAACGGCGGCGAACGGGGCGACGAACGAAGCGGCGTCCGACGCGCCGGCGAACGCGGCGAACGAAGCGCCGGCCGTCAACGCGGGCAAATACGAGACGCCGATCGATTTCACGATCGTCGGCCAATCCGACCCGAACCTGAAGTTCGACGAAGGGCAGAGCTACGACAAGAACAGCGTGTACGACGCCTACGGCGAGGAGCTCGGCATCAACATCAAGAACAAGTGGATCGTCGATTCCAAGCAGTACGACGACAAGGTGAACCTGACGGTCGCGTCCGGCGACCTGCCGGACCTCATGAAGGTCAACGCGACGCAGCTGCAGCAGCTCGTCGAGAACGACCTGGTGTACGACCTGACGGACGTCTACGACCAGTACGCGTCCGAGAACACGAAGAAGTTCATGACGGCGGACGGCGGCGCCGAGCTGAACACCGCCAAGTTCGACGGCAAGCTGATGGCCATTCCGGTCACGGACAGCCCGTACAACTCCGCGCAATTCCTGTTCGTCCGGAAAGACTGGCTGACGAAGCTGAACCTGCCGGAGCCGACCACGATGGACAATCTGCTTCAGGTCATCGAGGGATTCACGAAGAACGATCCGGACGGCAACGGCAAGAACGACTCGTACGGCATCATCGCGCAGAAGGAAATCTACAACCAGGCGTTCAGCTTCGCGGGCCTGTTCAACGGCTACCACGCCTATCCGGGCGCATGGGTGAAGGACGCTTCCGGCAAGCTCGTCTACGGCAGCATCCAGCCGGAGATGAAGACGGCGCTGCAGGCGCTGCAGGAGATGTACAAGGCGGGCGAGATCGATCCGGAGTTCTTCACGAAGGACCATACGAAGGAGAACGAATTGGTCGCGAACAACCAGGCCGGCCTCGCGTTCGGCCAATTCTGGACGACGAGCTGGCCGCTGCCGAGCGCCGTCGTGAAGGACAACAAGGTCACGCAGGAATGGGAAGTGTACCCGCTTCCGTCCGTGGACGACCAGCCGGCCATGACGCAGATCGGCATGAACTCGGGCAATATCATCGTCGGCACGGGCGTCAACGGCTACTACGTCGTCTCGAAGGAAAGCAAGAACCCCGAAGCGGCCATCAAGCTGCTGAACAAGTTCATCGACGTCGACACCGTGTTCCCGACGCCGGAGACGGAGCGGTTCCACAAAGGCAAGACGAGCGACGCGTACTGGAAGCTGAACCCGATCATCGTCATGTCGCAGGACGCCCAGGCCAGAGCGGGCGGCCAGCTGCCGAAGGCGGTCGAGGCGAAGGATCCGTCGATGGTGGCGGACAGCGTCGTCGGCTCGGCGTACTACAAGGACGTCGAAGCGTACTGGGGCGGCAACGCCGGCAACTGGAGCAGCTGGATGGTGGCCAAACCGCACGGCTCGCTCGACATCATGAACCAGTACCTGACGAGCAACCGCTTCTGGTTCGACTCCTTCACCGGGGCGCCGACGCCGACGATGGTGTCGAAGAAGTCCGTCCTCGACCAGAAGGAGCAGGAGCTGTACACGAAGATCATCACCGGCAAAGCGCCGATCGGCGACTTCGACAAGTTCGTCGGCGAGTGGAGCTCGCTCGGCGGCGAGCAGATGACGCAGGAAGTCAACGACTGGTACGCGAAGCAGGCCAAGTAAGCGGCGTGCCGGCTTGCCAAACCGAATAACGAGGAGCGAAGGGAAACCGTCTCGTTTTCCCTTCGTTTCATTCTTGGAGGTGCGTCTGTGTTCGGCAAAAGATGGGCCCGCGAATGGTACTTCCACGCGATGCTGCTGCCCGCCGTCGCGCTCGTGCTGATCTACTGCTACGGCCCGATGGCCGGCATGGCGATCGCGTTCGAGAAATACGTGCCGGCGAAGGGCATGATCGATTCCAAATGGGTCGGCTTGGATAATTTCGACTTCGTCCTGTCGCTGCCCGATACGTACCGGGTGCTGTACAATACCGTGTTCATCGCGTTCATGAAGATGGTCTGCGGGTTGATCGCGCCGCTTGCCACGGCGCTGCTCCTGAACGAGCTCCGCAAAATCGCGTTCAAGCGCGTGTTCCAAACGCTGATTTACCTGCCTCATTTCTTATCCTGGATCATTCTCGGCGGCATCCTGCTCGACATCCTGTCGCCGTCTTCCGGCCTCGTCAACCAGGTGCTGAAGTCGTTCGGCATCGAGCCGGTCTTCTTCCTGGGCGACAACCGCTGGTTCCCGTTCGTCCTCGTCGCGACCGACGTCTGGAAGGAATTCGGCTTCGGCACGATCGTCTACCTGGCGGCGCTGACCGGCATCAATCCGGCGCTGTACGAGGCGGCGGAGATCGACGGAGCGGGCCGGTGGAAGCAGACGCTGAACGTGACGCTGCCGGGCATCGTCCCGATCATCATTCTGCTCTCCACGCTCAGTCTCGGGCAAATCCTGAACGCCGGCTTCGACCAGGTGTTCAATCTTTATAATTCGCAAGTGTACGAAAGCGGCGATATCATCGACACGCTGGTGTACCGGCTCGGCCTCGAGCAGTACCAGTACGGCGTGGCGACGGCCGTCGGCCTGTTCAAGTCCGTCGTGTCGTTCCTCTTCATCTCGCTCTCGTACGCGCTGGCTTACCGGTATGCCAACTATCGGATCTTTTAATCGCAAAGGGAGGCAGGCTCGTGGTCTACCGACTGTCTTGGAGCCGCAAGACGTTCATCGTCTTCAATTACGCGTTTCTCGCGGCGTTGTCCTTGCTGTGCATCTTCCCGTTCGTCCATATCCTCGCCCTCTCGTTCAGCTCGTCCTCGGCCGCCGCGGCGGGGGCGGTGAGCCTGTGGCCGGTCGATTTCACGCTCGCGTCCTACGAGAACGTGCTCAGCAAGCAGGAGTTTCTCTCCTCCTTCGTCGTCTCGGTCAAGCGGGTGCTGCTCGGCACGTCCGTCAACATGCTCCTCACGGTGCTCGCGGCGTATCCGCTCTCGAAGGAAGCCGGGCAATTCAGGCCGCGCACGGCCTACGTCTGGTTCTTCGTCCTGACGATGCTGTTCAGCGGCGGACTCATTCCGCTCTATATGACGGTGAAGATGACCGGCATGATGGATTCCGTCTGGTCGCTCGTCATCCCGGCGGCGGTGCCCGTCTACAACGTGGTGCTGCTGCTCAACTTCTTCCGCGGGCTGCCGAAGGAGCTGGAGGAATCCGCGATGATCGACGGGGCCAACCCGTTCGTGATCCTGCGCCGGATCTACCTGCCGCTGTCGGTGCCCGCGCTCGCGACGCTGACGCTCTTCTGCGTGGTGTCGCATTGGAACAGCTGGTTCGACGGCCTGATCTACATGAACGACCCGTCGCATTATCCGCTGCAGAGCTTCCTGCAGACCGTCGTCATCCAGCGCGACATGCGGTTCCTGACGCCGCAGGACATCGACATGCTGAAGCTCGTGTCCGACCGGACGAACGCCGCGGCGCAGATCTTCGTCGCCACGTTCCCGATTCTGATCGTCTACCCGTTTCTCCAGAAGTATTTCGTGCACGGCATCGTGCTCGGCAGCGTGAAAGAATAACGACATTCCGATGAGGTGTACACATGACCGAACTCTTGTTTCTCGGCACGAGCGCCGGCGTATCGACGGCTAATCGCCACCACTGCAGCATGGCCATCAAGCGCAACGGCCGCCTGTACTTGATCGATTGCGGCTGCCCCGCGAGCATGCTGCTGAAGAAGATGGGGGAGGACCCCAAGGCCATCGACGCCGTCTTCCTGACCCACTGGCATCCCGACCACGCGAGCGGCCTGCCGATGCTGATCCAGGATTTGCAGCTGACCTACAAGCCGGAGACGCTCCCGATCTACGGCCCGGCGGGCACGGTCCGCAAGGTCGGCCAGCTGCAGCGGATGTTCATCATCCCGCAGGACATCTACCCGTTCCAGCTGGAATCGCACGAATACGACGAGTCGTTCGTGTTCGAGCGCGACGGCCTGCGCATCGAATTTTTCCAGACGATGCACCTGAATAACGAGAACTGGCGCAAGATCGACGAGCGCCACGGCCATGAGATCGCGCCGGTCGCCTACGGCATGGTGCTGCATCTCGACGGCAAGAAGATCGTCGTGAGCGGCGACGTGCTGTCGTCCGGCGACATCGTCCGCGCGCTGCCGGACGCGGACCTCGTCATCCACGAGTTCGGCCACATCCATCCGGAGAAGCTGAACGCCTTCGTGAAGGAGCAGGGCATCGCGAACCTGCTGATCACGCACATTCACCACGAGTGGGACCTGCGGGCGGACGAACTGAAGCGGATCGTCTCGGCGGGGCACGCGGGCGACGTTCAGGTCGCGCACGATCTGATGCGGCTCGCGATCTAAGAACGGAGGAGGAGCATGGCGATGGAACAACGCGAGAAAGATCGGGCGGCGCAGGAGCAGCCGGGGGAGCATCGCACGACGATTACGTTCCTGGGCACGTCGGGCGCCATACCGGAGGTCGGCGGCGAATCGCCGACGTTCTTGATCAACGGCCGCTATCTGGTTGATACCGGCTGGACGGCGGTCGCGAATCTGCGGAACCGCGGCATCGAGCCGCTGGAGCTGGAGTACGTGTTTTTTACGCATTTTCACCATGACCATTACATGGCGCTGCCGTCGCTGCTCTATTACTGGCTGATGCGCGGCAAGCCGCTGCGGGAGCTCAAGATCGTCGGGCCGGCGGAGGATCTGGAGCTGATCGTCAAGCGGGCCATCAGCTTCCTGCACCCGGAACGGTACTACGGGAAGGACGACGTGCCGACGCTCATTCCGCTCCTGCCGGGAGACGGCTACGAGGAAGCGGCGTTCCGGCTCGAGACCTGCGCCACGGTCCATCCCGTGCAGGGGCTGTGCTACCGGTTCATGGACCGGCGTTCGGGCAAAACGTTCACGTTCACGGGCGATACGGCCTACCATCCGCCGATCGCCGAGCATGCGCGGGGCAGCGCCCTGCTCGTGCACGAATCGGCGCTCGGACCGGTCGCCGCGGACCCGGCGAACAACGCGTACATGCACGCGGGCGCGATCGACGCGGGGCGGATCGCGGAGGCGGCGGGCGTCGCGAAGCTGCTGCTCGTGCATGCCCTGTCGAGCCGGGCGGAATCCTGCGTCGCGGCCGCGAAGGACGTCTTCCGGGGCGAGGTCGAATGGCCCGCGGACGGACAAACGTACGTGCTCTAGGGCACGAAGGAAGGAGAGCGAGCGCATGACGAACGGGCACGAACCGGCAGCCGCGGACCAAGCGCTGCCCGCGTGGAAGGACTCTTTCCGCCGCGCGCCGATGAGTTATTACGACATGTACGTGAAGAGCGGACTCGTCCGGGAGAACGGATTCGTCGGGATGCCGCCGGAGGAGCGGGCGCTGCCGTCCTACGCGGAAGCGGCGGAGCGGCTGCCCCGCCCGCATTGGGAAGGGCGCGAGACCGAGCTCGGCCTCTACTGGAAGGCGTGGGAGCTGGCCTTCGGCCATCTGCGCAAGGCGAACGCGCGCAACGGCTTCCCCGCGAACTACATCGACACGGCGTTCAACAACGATCTGTTCATGTACGACAGCAGCTTCATCCTGCTGTACGGGATGTACGGGCGCCGGGCGTTCGATTTCCAGCGGACGCTGGACAATTTCTACGCCAAGCAGCATCCGGACGGCTTCATCTGCCGGCAGATCCGCCAGACGGACGGCACCGACGTGTTCCACCGCTTCGATCCGTCGAGCACGGGGCCGAACCTGATGCCGTGGACCGAATGGGAATACTTCCGGATGTCGTCGGATACGGAGCGCCTGGCGAACGTATTCCCGGCGCTCGTCGCGTACCACCGCTGGCTGAAGGCGTATCGCACGTGGCCGGACGGCACGTATTGGGCCAACGGCTGGTCGGGCGCCGCGGACAATTTGCCGCGCATTCCGAACAACGCGGACAAGGACAAGGATTATTTCTTCCACGGCCATCTGGTCTGGTGCGACAGCTGCATCTTCCAGGTCTACGCCGCGAAGCTGCTGGTCGCCATGGCCGGCGTGCTCGGCCGGGAGGCGGAGGTCGCGGACGTGGCCGAAGAAGCCGAGAAGCTGACGGCGCTTATCAACGACCGGCTATGGGACGAGGAGACGGCGTTCTATTACGACATGCTCCCGGACGGGACGCTGACCGGCGTCAAGAACATCGGGGCGTACTGGGCGCTGCTGGCCGATATCGTGCCGGCGCGCCGGTTGGAGCGGTTCGTCGCGCATCTGTCCGATCCGGGCGCGTTCAACCGGCCGCACCGGGTGCCGTCCTTGTCGGCGGATCATCCCGCGTACCGGCCGGAAGGGGACTATTGGGTCGGCGCCGTCTGGATGCCGACGAACTACATGGTGCTGGGCGGGCTGCGCGCGGCCGGCTTCGAGGCGCTCGCGGAAGAGATCGCGGCCAATCACCTGGATCAGGTGACGGACGTGTACGCCGAGACGGGCACGATCTGGGAAAATTACGCGCCCGAGCAGGCCGCGCCCGGCAAGCCGGCGAAGCCGGACTTCGTCGGCTGGGGCGGCCTCGCGCCGATCGCCGTGCTGTTCGAGTACCGCTTCGGGCTGCGGCCGGACGCGCCGGCTTCGCGGCTCGCGTGGGACGTGCGGCTGCTGGAGGCGCACGGCGTGGCGCGGTATCCGTTCGGCGCCGAAGGCGTGCTCGACCTGGCGTGCGCCGCCCGCGGCTCGCGGACGGAGCGGCCGCGGATCGAGGCGCGGTCGAACGTCGCGCTGACGCTGATCGTGCGCTGGGACGGCGGCGAGGAGACGATCGCGCTCGCGCCGGAGGGCGGCGCCGGCGGGAACGCGGCGGCGGAAGCCGGATCGGCTGCCGAGACCGAAGCTTCGGCAGAGGCCGGGGCGGCCGCGAGAGCTGCGCGCGAGTCGGAAGCCGGATCGGCCGCGGAGTCCGAATCGGCGGCAAGCGCGGAGACGGGAGGCGGCCATGACGGCGAATAACGCGCCGGGCATTCGCCCGAAGGTCGAGGAACGGGAGTTCCAGAGCGTGCAGAAGGACCGCTATTACAGCACGTACGTGCCGAATCCGCTCGTGCGGGAGAACGCGTTCCGGGGCATGGCGGCCGACGCCGCCGCGCTTCCGGCGTTCGACGGCGCGCGGGACCGGCTGCCGTCGCCGAGGTGGGACGGCCACGAGGCGGAGATCGCGAGCTACTGGAAGGCGTGGGAGCTGGCGTTCGGCAACCTCCGCGCGCCCGCCGAAGGCAGCGGCTTTCCCGCCAATTATATCGATACGGCGTTCAACGACTGCCTGTTCATGTGGGATTCCTGCTTCATCATGATGTTCGCGAAGTACGGCCGGCGCGCGTTCGCCTTCCAGCGCACGCTCGACAACCTGTACGCCAAGCAGCATCCCGACGGCTTCATCTGCCGCCAGATCGGCACGGGCGACGGCGCCGACCGGTTCCACCGGCACGATCCCGCGAGCACCGGGCCGAACGTGCTGGCCTGGGCGGAATGGGAATATTTCCAGGCCTCCGGCGATCTGGACCGGCTCGCGCGCGTCTTCCCCGTGCTCGCGGCGTACCACCGCTGGCTGCGGGCGTACCGGACGTGGCCGGACGGCGGCTATTGGTCCTCCGGCTGGGGCGCCGGCATGGACAACCAGCCGCGGATGCCGGCGGAGCTGCCGTACCAGGCCGACGAGTTCTACCACGGCCATCTCGTCTGGGTCGACGCGTGCCTGCAGCAGCTGCTGTCGGCGCGGCTCGTGCTGCTCATGGCCGGCCTGCTCGGCCGGGCGGAGGACGTGCGCGATTTCGCGGCGGAGTCGGAGCGGCTCGCCCGCTTCGTCGACGAGAAGCTGTGGGACGAGGAGACCGCGTTCTATCACGATCTGAAGCCGGACGGCGGGCGGCTCGGCATGAAGTCGATCGGCGCCTACTGGGCGCTCATCGCCGGCGCCGTGCCGAACGCGCGGCTGGCCCGCTTCGCGGCGCATCTGGAGAATCCGTCCGAGTTCAACCGGCCGCACCGGATTCCGTCGCTGTCCGCCGACGATCCGAACTACCAGCCGCAAGGGGATTATTGGCGCGGCGGCGTCTGGATGCCGACGAACTACATGGTGCTGCGCGGCTTGAGCGGCCACGGCCGCGACGCGCTGGCGCACGAGATCGCGCGCGGCCACGTCGGCCATGTCGCGGACGTGCTCCGGCGGACGGGCACGATCTGGGAAAACTACGCGCCGGAGTCGATCGCGCAGGGCGTGCCGGCGAAGCCGGACTTCGTCGGCTGGAGCGGGCTCGCGCCGATCGCGGTGCTGCTCGAGTACGTGTTCGGCCTGCGCGCCGACGCCGCCGAGGGACGGCTCGTCTGGGACGTGCGCCTGCTCGAGGAGCACGGCGTCGACCGGTACCCGTTCGGGCCCGAGGGCGTGCTCGAGCTGTCGTGCCAAGCGCGGCGGTCGGCCGGGGAGAAGCCGGCGATTACCGTGCGCGGCAGCGTGCCGGTTACGCTCGTGCTCCGGTGGGCGGGCGGCGAGGAGACGATCCGCGTCGCGCCTTAAGCGCCGTTCTGCCGGGTCCGCGCGGCCCTTCGGAAGATTACGCCATCCGCCTTTTCGGCGGTTAACCTTTCGTACGGTTTAATAAAGGCAAGCAGGCCGCGGGGCTCGTCCCGGCGGCTTTTCGGCGTACCGCTGCGAGAGGGAGCGAAACTTTTCAAGACCTGCCAGCGTCTACATGATATTCCCTATTATGGAAGGATGGCTGTTGTGAATTATCGAAAAGCGATCATCGCCACCCTCGCTTCCGCCTCGCTCGGCGGGCTGGCCGCCGCCTGCCCCGCCGCCGCGGAGTCCGCCGCGCCGAATGCGGCCTTGATCAAGCAGGAGACGAGTGGAGCGAGCCAATCGGCCATGGCCGCGAACGTCCTCTTCCTGGATTATACCGCCGAGCTGCAGTCCCGGAACGCGAACGGGACGATCATGGTTTCGGGCCGCAGGCTGCTGGAAGCGATCGGTTACCGCGTCGCCTGGGACGCGGCCGACGGTTCGCTGACGGCCGAGCGACCGGGGAAGCCGGCGCTCCTCCTTCGGGCCGGCCGGCGGGAAGCGAAGCTCGGGGACAAGACCCTGCAACTGCCGGCAGCCCCTTATATCGGCGAAGGGGTCCTGTGGGTGCCGCTTCGATCCGCGGCCGAGGCGGTTGGTCTGACGGTCGCGTGGGACGCCGCGAACCGCTATGCCTATGTCAAAGACCCGGCGGCGCTCCCGAAGATCAGTCTGACGACCCGGGCGGATAACCGCGTAACCGAACAGCCGGCGAATCTGATCGGCTACTTTAGGTCTCAGATGGGAATCGACGTGAATCTGACTTTGGTTCAACCCGACTTTTACCGGGAGAGGACCAACATTATGGTCGCCGCCGGCGATACGGGCTCGGTCATGCTGCTGCAAAATAACTATGCGTATTCCGACGAGCTGCTCCGGAGCTTCGCGATGGATCTCACGGAGGATCTGAACGCGTTCCCGCGCTTGAAGGCGCTGGCCGCCGAAGCGGCCGGAGGCCGGACGATCGACGGCCGGATCTATGGCATCGCGCGGCCGCGAGATCCTCACGACGCGCCGTTTCCGGCCGTCAGGCAGGATTGGCTGGACCGGCTCGGCTTAGCCCGGCCGAAGACGATGGAGGAGGTGTATGCCGCCCTGCGGCAGTTCACCCTGAAGGATCCCGACGGCAACGGCAAGAACGATACGTACGGGATGACCGGTTATACGACCGCGGCCGGTCTCGGATCGTTCGCCTGGGTCGAGCAGGCGTTCACGGGAAGTCCCGAGCGCTTCGCCGTTCAGAATGGCCGCGTCGTCGATCATGCGCTCGGCGCCGGGGAGACCGCGGCGCTGAGCTGGCTTGCGCGCGCTTATCGGGAAGGGCTGATCGACAAGGAATTCGCCGCCCAGACGCCGGAACAAGCCGCCGACCGCATCCGCGGCGGCCGATCCGGCCTCGCGGCATTAAGCTTGCGCGACGCCGCGGCGCTGACGGGCGACAAGGCGGAATGGATTCCCTTGTCGGGCCTTAAGGCCGATTCGCTCGGCGCCCCCATCGCGCCATGGAATACGGAAGTAACGGACACCTACATCGTCACGCGCATGTCGCGCGTGGCGCCGAAGACGATTTTGCGCTGGCTGGACGGCGGGCTGGCGAAGAACGAGTCGGGAGCGTGGGACGGCATCGAGGGATTCGGTCAAACCGACCGCGCGGCGCTTCGCAGTCTGTTCGGCGAGCCGGACCTCTTGAACAGCGACGCGCTGAAGTCCGTGCCCGAACAAACGCGGGGCGCCTACGAGACGGCGGTCAAGGAATGGCAAAAGACCTCTTACGCGGATGCCGTCGTTCCCGCCTTCTCCGGGCTGTGGAGCACGGGCAAGTATGCGGAATTGAACGCCGAGCTGAAGGAAACGCAGATCAAGGTCATTCTGGGGGAGCTTTCTATGGCGGACTGGGAGCATTACACGAAGACGCTCGCGGCATCCAAGCCTTACCAAGCGTTGCTGGCGGAGTTGGCCGACCTGGCAGGAGACGGGGCGTGAACCCCGGAAGCGTATCCCATTGAAGCGCATCCCATGGACGCGGCGCGCGTCGCATGCACCGTACGGCAAGAAGCCTCCGTTTTCGCGAAACGCGGAAACGGAGGCTTCTTTGCATGCCATACAGGCACGTCCGTGCGCGCTACGCGAGCGCCCCATACACAACCGCCCGCAGCCGGTTGACGATATAAGGCTCGAGGCTCGGAAGCATCTGCTGCATGTACACGACGGACAGCTCCTCCGCCGGATCGATCAAGACCCACGAACCGGCCAATCCGGCCCAGCCGTATTCGCCGATCGGACCGTTGCTGCCGCCGGCCGCCCGATTGATCATGACGCGCACCCCTAACCCGTAGCCGTATCCGCTCATCTGCGACCAATCGAAATCTTGGAGCTGCCGCGGATTTAAATGGTTGGTCGCCATTAATTGAAGGGTCTGGGGGCTGAGAAGCCGAACCCCGTCCAATTCGCCCCCTCTCGCCAGCGCCTGCGCGAACCGGCCGTAATCGCCGATCGTCGACAGAAGCCCGCCGCCCCCGCTTTCATGGCGGCTGCCCGGCTGATAAGCGGCGTCCATGCGCGTATTGGGCGTCAGCGTCCCGTCTTCGGAGCGATCGTACATCACGCACAGGCGATGCCGCTTCTCGTCCTCGATCCGGAACGAGGTATCGGTCATTCCTAGCGGCTCGAAAATTTCCTTCCGCAGATAATCTCCAAACCGTTGCCCGGACAGCACTTCGACCAAGGCGGCCAAGACATCGTGGCTCGTCCCGTATTGCCAGCGCGTGCCGGGATCGAAGGCCAGCGGAATGCCCGCCAGCGCTTTGGAGATCGCCCGCGGTTCCAGCGCGGCGACACCCTGCTCGAAGATTTTGCGGGTTTGCCTTTCGGTTTCCGTGCCGTCGCCGCCGTACGTAAGCCCGGACGACATCGTGAACAAGTCCTTGACCCGGATCGGAGCCGCCGCGGGAGTGGCGGACCCGTCTTGCCGGTACACCTGCGGATTTTTGAATTCCGGCAAGTATTCGTCCAGCGGGTCGTTCAGCAGGTACAGTCCTTTTTCGTACAGCATGAGCGCGGCCGCGCAGGTGACCACTTTGGTCATCGAATAAATCCGGTAAATGGTATCCGGCCGAATGCTTATGGCTTGCTCCTTATCCGCATATCCGAAGCTTTCCCGGTACAACACTTCTCCCCGCCGTACGACGGTGCAGGCGCACCCGGCCGGTCCGCCGTTCTCCATGAAGCTCTTCAGCAGCGGAGTCAATCTTTGCATTTGGCTCACTTGCAAACACCTCCATCACGAGTTTGAATACGGAATCCTGAATTTTCATCTACATCGCCGCTTCGCAGCTCCTAGGTCAACGTTGTAAGGATTCGAGGAGCGACTGGTAATATCCTCCTGAAACCGCCTTCTTGCCAAAGGAAAATGGGCGGTCGGCACCCGGCGCGTTCGGCGCGCCTCCCCGCGAAGACGCGGAGCGCGGACGCGCGGGAGCACGAAGCGCTGGATCATTAACCCAGTTAATGGAATGCCCGCGTCCCTCTACCCAAGGCCTCCGCAACGTAGTACTGTATAAAGAAATCGATTGGCCGAAGAAGGGAAGGAAGAACGGTATGAACATTCTCATCGTGGACGATGAACCGCGGCATCTGAGAGGAATGGCCGCCATGCTTCGGGCGATGCGGCCGGACGCGGACGTCGCGACGGCCAAGGACGGGGAAGCGGCGCTCGCCGCCGTGCGGGACGCGCGCCCCGACGTGGTGCTGAGCGACATCCAGATGCCGAACATGGACGGGCTTGCTTTCCTGCGGCGGCTGGAGGAAGAAGGCATTGCGACGAAGGTCGTCATGGTGTCGGCGTACGACCTGTTCGCGTACGCCCAGACCGCGCTGCGCCACGGCGCGTACGATTACCTGCTGAAGCCGGTGGACGCGGAGAAGGTCGAGGCGCTGCTGGAGCGGCTGGAGACGCAGCTCGCCGCGGAGCGGGAGGCGCAGGCGTCGTCGGACGCGCTGCGGCAGCGGCTGCGCGAGGCGTCGCCCGCCTATCGCAGCCGGCAGCTGCACCGCTGGCTGGCCGGCGAGCTGCCGCCGGACGAAGGCGCGGGGCTCGCGGAGTGGCCGGCGCTGCAAGGAGCGAACGTCCTCGTGCTGACGGAGGCCGTCCGCGGGGACGGCGCGGAGACGGACGGGGCCGCCGCGCCGGAGCCGCCGCCGTTCGATGAACTGGCCGAGCGGCTGGCGCTCGCCGCGTCGGCGTTCGGCGACGCGTGCGCGTTCGCGCTGCAGACGGAGCCGGCGCCGGGCGCGCGGCTCGTCACGGCG
>NZ_JAGGDJ010000073.1 GCF_017652985.1 Paenibacillus artemisiicola | reverse complement strand
GCGCCCGCGATCCCCGCCGCTCCCGCGCCGCCCGCCGCTGTCGCTCCCGCCGCCGTTCCCGCCCGGCCCGCGGCTTTTCGGTTTTCCGCCACCGTACGCACGCCCCTTCGTCCCGATGTCTCAGTTGGTTAATAATTGCCGCCGTTTACGACCCGGTTAGTTATTCATCGCGCGGCCGCGCCCGGCTATACTGATGTCATTGTCCCTATTATAAAGGAGGAAGCGAAATGGAAGCTATCATGCGATTGGGAGCGCCGGACGCCGTGCTGGCGCGGTCGGAAGAGGGCTGGCGGGCGCTCGGAGGCAGCGGCGGCCGCTGGACGGCCAAAGGGCTGGCGGTCTCTCTCGCCGAATCCGGCGGCGCGTTCGCGCTGGAGCTCGAGGCGCCGGAGCATGCCGTACGCCAGCTCAAGCTCCGCTGGAACGCGAAGCAGGAAGGCCGCCCGCTTATCCTGGGCGACCACTGGGAGCGCGGCTACGGCGAGCTGGAATGGCGCGGCATCGTGCCGGAACGGGTGCTGCCGTGGTACTTCCTGCGGCATGACGGCGCGCGCACGGCGGGCTTCGGGGTGAAGACCGGCCCGAACGCGTTTTGCTACTGGCAGCTCGACGCCGACGGCATTACGTTCACGGCGGACGTGACGAGCGGCGCCGAGGGCGTCCGCCTCGGCGCGCGGAAGCTGCTCGTCGCCGAGCTGCTGCACGATCCCGGCGAAGAGGGCGTCTCCCCGTTCGAGGCGGCGCGGCGGTTCTGCCGGCTCCTGTGCGACCGGCCCGTCCTGCCGAAGCAGCCGGTCTACGGCGGCAACAACTGGTACTACGCGTACGGCAACAGCTCGCACGAGGAAATTTTGGCCGACTCGCGGTTCATGTCCTCGCTGTCCGCCCATCCGACGAACCGGCCGTACATGGTCATCGACGACGGCTGGCAGCTCGTCAGCGGCGGCGGCGCGTGCAACGGCGGACCGTGGGTCGGCAACGCCAAGTTCCCCGACATGGCGCGCCTGATCGACGACATGAAGGCCGCCGGCGTCAAGCCCGGCCTGTGGTGCCGCCCGCTGCTGACGGCGGAGGACGTGCCCGCGGACTGGATCCGCTACGAAGGCAGCGGCGGCCACGTGCTCGACCCGAGCGTGCCGGAGGTGCTGGAGCATGTGCGCGCGTCCGTCGCCGCGATGGCCGGCTGGGGCATCGACCTGCTGAAGCACGATTTCACCTCGTACGACCTGCTCGGCCAATGGGGCTTCACGATGAAGTCGCGGCCGCACTCGCTGAAGCCGTCGTTCCGCGACCGGTCCCGGACGACCGCGGAGATCACGCTGGCGCTGTACCGGACGATCGCCGAAGCGTCCGGCCAAGCCGACGTCATCGGCTGCAACACGTTCAGCCATCTGTCCGCGGGCTTGTTCGAGATTCAGCGCACCGGCGACGACACGAGCGGCCGCTGGTGGGAGCGCACGCGCTACATGGGCGTGAACACGCTGGCGTTCCGCATGCCGCAGCACGGCACCTTCTACAGCCATGACGCGGACTGCGTCGGCCTGACGCCGGACGTGCCGTGGGCGCTGAACGAGCGGTGGCTGCGGCTGCTGGCCGGCAGCGGCACCCCGCTGTTTGTCTCCGCCGCCCCGTCCGCCGTGACGAAGGAGCAGGAAGCCGCGCTCCGGCGCGCGTTCGAGCTGGCCGCGGAGCCGCTGCCCGCCGCCGAGCCGCTCGACTGGCTGGACAATACGTGCCCGTCCCGCTGGCTGCTGAACGGCGAAGTGACGTCGTTCGCCTGGAACGACGTCAACGCGGAGACGCTCGAAGAGAAGGAGCACGGCTGGTGGCTGTAAGCTCCCGCGCGGAACAAGGCCGGGCGGGGTCTTCGTCTCGATGACCGCGGCCGGCTTTTTTTCGGGTCTCACCGCCACGCTTTCGCCGGCGGCCCTTTGCGCAGATGCCGGTTGATCGCGTCCCCGGCCAAGAGCATCAGGAACATCGTGACGAACCGGAACGCGAAATCCCACCAGCCCCGGCTCAGCAGAATGCCGGAAGCGGCCAGAATCCCGTCGACGCCGAGCACCGCGGCAGGCCCGAGCACATAGATAAGCCAGCGCATGCCCCCGCGCTGCAGAAGCAGCCCCGTGAAGAAGACGCTGATCGCGATGCAGTAGGTCGAAGAGAAGGCGATGTTGTCGTGCTCCCGGTTCCCGAACCAATGCACGTTGTAAGCTCGCCCTGCGAGGAAGATGATTTCGAGGGCCTGCGGCGACGTAAACGCCCACTGGATCATCATGATCGTCACCGCATGGATGAACCCCCGCTGCGGCCGCATGATCCGGGCGAACCACAGCTTCGCCGCCCAGAAATAGAAGACGAGGCCGATCGACGTGTACCACGTCCGCCACCAATAATGCTTGTAAATGCCGATGCGGACAAAGAACCACTCCACCGCGGACATCGCCGCGATCGCGGCCAGAATGGGCATCCACCCCTTGCGGAACACGGCGATCGCCACCGCGATCGCGGGCAGGATCATCGCGTTGGACACGATCGCGCCGGCCAACTCGTCGTAATACGGTTTGTCGCGGATGAGCCGCGGCTCGTAGCTGTAGCTCCCGAACAGGATGAAAATGACGTATTCGATGCCGTAGCCGAGTCCGCTCATGCCGAAATAGAGCAGCACGCTCCGTTTGTTGCCCGATTTGAAGTAGGTATACAGGAGCAGCGCGACACTGATCACGATAAGGCCGATATACCAGACCGAATGGTCATTCATGGCTGCCATTCCCTTCCGCCACGCCGAATAAAACATAGGTTGCGCAAAATGGGCGGATTTTATCGGCCGGGCCGGACGCGCTCGGAGCTTTCTCTCGGAGCCGAAACGGAACCGATCTGCCCGGAAACCTGCCCCGCGTTTGCGGAGATTTTGTAAAATCGCGCGCCGCTCTTGTCAATCCGCGTCTAAACCCGTCGTCCGCCCGAATAGGATGGAAGACGGGAACAACAGACCTGCGTTCGGGAGGCGGCGGCATGCGGATCGCGGTCGGCATCGTGCACGGCATCGGGCAGCAAACCGGTGATTTTCATACGGCTTTCGCGGAGAAGCTGCAGGAAGCGATGGTGCGGCTCAATCCGCGGGTCCGGCTTGTCGTGGAGGGCATCTACTGGGGGGACATCACGGATTCGCTGGAGAAGAAGCTTTGGGAGCGGACGTCGGCAAGCCGGCTGCGGTGGAACGAGACCTTGAAGCTGCGCGCGTTCGTCGTCAATTATTTGGGCGACGCCATCGCCTATCAGGCGATTCCGAAGACAAGCGACCCCTGCCCGCACGATTACATCTACGACGACATCCACGAGCGGTTCGCCCAGCAGCTGCAGCGGCTGTCGCGCCGGGCCGGCGACGGCGCGCCGCTCTGCATCGTTGCTCACAGCCTCGGCACGATCATCGCGAGCAATTACTTCTACGATCTGCAGTATCGCAAAATGCGGCCCAAACCGGCCGAATTCGTCCGGTCCTGCCGTTCGCGGCTGGTCGGCGGGGAGACGCTGACCCATTTCTACACCGTCGGCAGCCCGATCGCGCTGTGGACGATGCGCTTCGAGCATTTCGGCTTGCCCATCTCGGTGCCCGCGCCGGCGCTGCGGCCGCTCGGCATCGGGGAATGGCTGAACTTTTACGACCGGGACGACATCATCGCCTACCCGCTCAAGGGCTTGAACGCCGAGTACGCCGCGGCCGTCACGGAAGACGTGGAGGTGCGCTGCCCCGGTCCGCTGGGCTGGACGCCCGCTTCGCACGGGGGGTATTTCAAATCGAAGCCCATGCTCCAGCGCATCGTTCAATCGCTCGACCGAATGTCGCGGACCGTGTCTTGCGGGCTGCCGGATCGGTAGGGGAGCATGGCGGCGGCATAAACCGGCTCTGCCTGGGATAAACCCGGCTTTCGCGGTGCCATACTATACGGAATCTACGGAATATCGAAAATACGGGGCAGAGCGGTATGGCGAAATCATCGGGGCGAGCAGCTGGGCTGCTGCGGGGCTCCTATGGGAAGACTGGCCTGTTCCTGCTGCCGCGGCTGCACGTCAAGCAACCGCTGCCCGCCTACGCGGTCAGCGCGGCTTGTTTCCTTACGCTTCTGCTGACGGACGTCGTGCCCGTCCGGCAGCGCGTCCCGCCGTTATCGGCCGACCGCGGCTTCCGACCACGCCCGGAGCGACGGCAGCAGCCGTTTGGCGTCCTCGTACCCTTGCCAGTACAGCGCGTCGAGCTTCGCGGCGTTCTTCTCCATCCGGCCGACCTCGAGCGGCCGCTGGGGCCGAATGACGAAGACGTTCCCTTGCGCTTCCTGCTCGCGAATATACGCGGTTTGTCCATTGTAAATCTGGTGGCGGCGCAGCATGACCTTCACGAACGCCGGAAACTTGCGGTAGACGCGCCGCACGATCCAGGCGAACCGGTTCGCCGACTTCAGGTAGCCGTCGTCCCGCGTCAAGACGACGACGTTGCGCTTCATCCCGTCCTTCTCCGCCTGCTTCAGCGGAATCGGATCCGAGATGCCGCCGTCGAGCAGGCGGCGCCCGTCGAAATCCACGATCGGGGCGATGAAGGGCAGCGAGCTGGACGCCCGGAGCACCGTCAACACGTCGAAATCCGGGTCGCTCTTGCGGTAGAAGACCGTCTCCCCCGTCACGACGTCCGTCGTCGCCGCGACGAGCTCCTCGGGGCTCGCCGCGAACGCCCCGAAGTCGAACGGCACCAGCCTGTTCGGAATTTCGTCGAAAATAAAGTCCATCCCGAACATCTGCCCCATGCGGAAGTAATTCCCCCACGAGATGTACCGCTTGTCCGTCACCATGTCGACGTTCACGATCTTGTTCCGGCCCTTCTGGCGGGACAGGTAGCTCGTCGCTACGCAGGCGCCGGCCGATACTCCGACCGTATACGGAAAGTACACGTTCTGCTCCAAAAAATACTCCAGCACGCCGGCCGTGTACATCGCCCGCATGCCCCCGCCTTCCAACACCAATCCGATCGCGTCCATCAACGTGCTCCTGCCCCTTTTCCCTCTTCAATCGTTTTGCCGGATTAACTACAGTCATTTTACCTATGCGAAATCGGCGCGTCAATCGGGCTGAAAGGGAATGAAAGCGCGACCATTGCCAAAACGGACGGCCGTTCCGAGGCATGCGGACGCATCCGCCGCGGCCCGTCCCCGAGCCGCCCGGCGATGCGCCGCCACGGACAAGCGCCTTGCGCCGATTCCCGAGCGGACGGCGAGCGCGGAAAGCCGGCCGCTCCCCGAGGGGAACGGCCGGCGGCCGCGCATGCCGGCGCTTTGGCGGCGCGGCTTCGTCTATCGGTCTATTCGCACAATCCACGGTGAGTCCGCGCGCCTTGGCGGCGCGGCTTCGTCTATCGGTCTATTCGCACAATCCACGGTGAGTCCGCGCGCCTTGGCGGCGCGGCTTCGTCTATCGGTCTATTCGCACAGGCGGCGGTGAGTCCGCGCGCCCTGATGGTTCGCTTCCAGCCGCAGCGCGGCGTCCAGCTGCTCCTTCGCCTGCTCGTAGCGGCCGAGGCCGATGAGCCCGAGGCCGATCATGTAGCGGCAGTGGATTTCGCCCCGCTTATTCAAGTCGTCCTCGAACACGAGGAAGTCCGGCAGCGACACGGCGAAGTAGTCGAACTTCACGTCGTCGCGCAGATGCTTCTCGCCGTAGTCGACCAGCTTGTTGAAGCGGCGGTTCGCTTCGCGCTCGCTGCCGAGCTGCAGCCATGCCATGCCCTGGTAAAAGATCATATCCGGCGGCTGGTCGTTGTAGTACATCGCGCTGGCCGGTTCCTCGAGCCCCTGCGACGCGGCGCGGAAGTGCTCCGCCGCCTCTTCGGGGCGGTTCAGGCCGAGATACGCGCAGCCTAGATAGTAATATACGTTGTTCTCCTGCGCGCCGGCGAGCTTCCCTTCCCCGAGGTTCTCGGGGTAGACGAGCGCTTCGTTCAGCAGCGCGACCGCGTCCTCGAAGCGGCCTGCGTCCATCGCCCGCTTCGCGAGCTCGACGCGCGTCAGCACGTGCTGACCGGTCGCCTTGCCCTCGCCGCCCTCCCACGGATGGAACTGGCGCGCGGCGAGCGCGGCGGACGCCTCCTCGTGGAGGCCGAGCGCGTTCAGCAGCGCGACGCGCTCGAGGTACAGATCGTCGCGCTTGTTCACGAGCTCGGGGTGGCGCTCCAGCTTCCCGAACCGGACGTCCGCCTCGGCGCCGAGCTTCTTGTAGAGCTGATCGAGCTCGTAGAACACCCGCGCGTCCCCGTCGTTCAGCGCGAACGCCGTCTCCAGCGAGCGGAGCGCCGCGTCGGCGTCGCCTAGCTTGTTATAGTACGCGAGCGCGAGATTGCGGTGCGCCGTCGCGAACGAGGCATCCTGCTCGCGCGAGGCTTCCCAGCAGGCGACCGCGTCCGCGTGCCGCTTCTTGTCGTACATCCAGTTGCCCAGGTAGTAGCGGGCGCGTCCGTCCGTCTCGTCGGCCCGCGCCGCGCTCTCGAGCACGAGAAGGTCGAACAGCGTGTTCGGGAAGCAGTAGTCCGCGCTCGCGGCGCGTCCCGCCCGGCGGCAAGCCGCCGCCTGCCCGGCATCGCCGGCCAGCTCGTGCAGGTAGCCGAGCGCGTAATGCACCATCGGGTACGCGTCCGCTTCCGCGCTCGGCGCGAGCCGTCCGAGCACCGCGATCGCTTCGGCGAGCAAGCCCGCTTCGGCGTAATCCGCGGCAAGGTTCAGGTAGTTGTGCGCGTCGCCGCGCATGAGCCGCTCCAGCTCCGCCGACACGGCCGCGGAGCGGACCGGATCGCCGAGCTCGGCAGCGGCGAGCGCCAGCTCCCAGGCGGCGCCGAAATCGGCGACGTCGAGGCGCAGCGTCTCTTCGGCGTAGGCCGCCGCTTCGGCCGCCCGGCCGAGCTTGCGCAGCAGCGCCGCGTGCAGATGGCGCGACTTGTAGTTGCGCGTATTGCGGACGAGCGCGCGGCCGGACAGCTCGAGCGCCTCCTCGTACGCGCCCCGCCCGCTGGCGATGCGCGCCAGCGAGAAGTAGCCGGCGTCCTGCCAAGCGACGGACCAGACCGCCTTGTAGAAGGCGGCGAACGCTTCCTCCTGCCGGCCCTGCAGCTTCAGCGCGAGGCCGAGCTGGTAGAGCGCTTCGCTGTCGTACGGATTCGGGTTGCGCCACGTCAGCGACTTGACCGCCGTCCGGAAATGGCCTTCCGCTTCCGCGAACAGCCCGCGCCGCAGCAGCAGCGTGCCGTAGGCGACGTTGATCCGGATGTCGGACGCATCGCGCTTCAGCCCTTCGAGGTAGTACGCTTCCGGCTCGAAGGTCGCGTGGCGGTACTGCTCCAGATGCAGGCCGGCCAAGTACAGCTGCTCGTTCGTGCGCAGCTCCGCCGGCTCCGGCAGCGGCTTCGCGGCGTCCGGCACCTGCTCGATCGACGGCTTCGCGGGGCGGTACGAGACGAGGACGCGGCCGTTCGCGTCGCGGACGGTCAGCGTCAGCTCGTGCGCGCGGTCTCCGTCGTCGATCGGCACGATCGACTTGAACGTCGACGTCGGCGACAGCTCGACCGCCGCGTTCAGGTATTCGCGCTTCGCGCCGCGCAGCTCGACGACCGCGCCCGCGAAGACGGACGTCGCGTACGCCATGACGGTCGCCTGGCGGGTCGCCTCGTCGACCTCGAGGTTGACGGCGGCGTCGATCGTCGCGTTCTTGACGACGCCGATGTCTTTATACGGCATGAAATACTGCTTGAACGACTTCTCCTCGTACGGCTGCAGCCACGTGAAGTCCGGCTGGTTGTCGGTGTAGACGCCCGTCATCAGCTCGATGTACGGTCCGTCCTCGTCCGTCAGGTTGCGGTCCCACGCCTGGCCGAACTCGCCGTTGCCCCAGGTCCACTGCTTCTTGCCCGGCGAGATATGATGGTTGGCGACGTGGAGCAGTCCGGCCTGCACGCCGTGGTCGTAGCCGCCGACGAAGTTGTAGTCGGACTTGTACGCCATGTACGACGTCGGCACCGGGATGTTGCGGTAGCGGGAGATGTCGACGCCCGCGGAATAATCCATTTTGTAATAAGTGCCCGTGGCGATCGGGAAGCGCGAGACGTCCCGCTTGCCGTGGTCGAACACGGCCGTGACGTCCGGCGGGAACACCGACTGCGTATGGTCGTTGACCGCGACGGCCGGGTTGGCCCACCAGAGGAACGTCTGCGGCACCGGCGTCCGGTTGTAGAGCTGCGCCGAGATTTCCAGGTACGCCTTGCCGGGATGCAGCGTGAAGCCCGCCGTTACCTTCGTGCCGTACATCCGGTCGATCTCGCTGACCCAGACGGTCGCGCTGCCGTCGGCGTTCCCGGCGATCCGGTATTCGACCGGGCCGTACGTGTTCGGCCGGTGATGCTGCGGCCAGTTGAACTCGATGCCGCCGGAGATCCACGGGCCCGCGAGCCCGACGAGCGCCGGCTTGATGACGCGGTTATAGTAGACGAAGTCGTAGTCGTTCGTTTTGTCGAGCGCCCGGTAGATCCGTCCGCCGAGCTCCGGCATGATTTCGATGCGCACGTATTCGTTTTCGAGCACGGCGACGGCGTACGTTTGAAGCTTCTTCTCGTCCTCGATCTTGTCGATCACGGGATGCGGGTAGACCTTGCCCGAGCTGCCCTGATAGACGCGCTTCTCCAGGAACATCGGGTTGCGGTCCGGCTCCCCGATGCCGTACGTCGGGATGGCGACCGCCTCTTCCCACACCTTCACGGCCGGTTTGACTTGCGCTTGCGGCTGCGTCAAGACGCATTCCTCCTTCGATGGTTCGTATGCTTTAACAATACGCCGCGAAGCCGCGCGTTCCAATTCACGAAATTCGGTTTATAATGGAGGATATTCGGATTTCAATAATTAAAAATCGCCGCAGCAGGCTTTCATAACGGCATATCATGCACGATGTTCTTATTTTTACGAATCGAGGCGACCCGATCATGGAGGATCCCCGCAAGCCCGAAGGCTTTCCCGAGCAGAAGCTGTACGTGCTTCCCGCCTACCAGACCGAAGAGCTGGCGCGCCACCCGCTCACGCGCGGCCTGTTCGTCAGCGACATCGGCGTGTTCCCGCACGCGGAATACCATTACCGCGAACGGCCGGAAGGCTGCGACAGCCACATTTTCATCTACTGCTTCGCCGGGGCGGGCTGGCTCGAGCTGGACGGCCGGACGCAGCCGGTCGGCGAAGGGACGCTCGCGGCCATTCCGGCATGGGCGCCGCACCGCTACGGCGCGGACCCCGCGCGGCCGTGGAGCATCTATTGGTTCCACCTGAAAGGCGCGCACGTCGCCGAATTCGTCTCGCTGTACGGCCTGGACGCCGGCCCCGTCAGGCTGCCCGCGCGCGTGCAGGCCGACTGGGCGGCCGAATTCGAACGGGCGTACGCGCTGCTCGCGGACAAGCCGTACTCGATGCCCGTGCTCGTCCACGTCTCGCAGGCGCTCGGGCAGCTGCTCGGCCGGATCGGCCTCGGCGTCGGCGGCTCGGCGCGCGACCGCAAGCGCGATTCCGATCTCGAGCGGGCGGTCCGCTATCTCGCCGAACGGCTCGGCGAGAGCGTCGGCCTGCCGGAGCTCGCGGCGCACGCCGGGCTGTCCAAGCAGCATCTCATCTACCTGTTCAACCAGGAGACCGGCTTCCCGCCGATCGAATATTTCCTGCGGATGAAAATGCAAAAGGCCGGCCAGCTGCTCAGCCTGACCGGCCTGACGGTGAAGGAGATCGCCGCCGCCGTCGGCATCCCGGACCCGTATTACTTCTCCCGGCTGTTCAAGAAGCGGATGGGCGTGCCGCCGACGGAATACCGCAATGCGCCGAAGGGGTAAGCCAGGTACGCAAGCAGCCGGCCGAAGATAACGATCGGCCGGCCGAGCGCCCCGTCATCGCGGAGTGACTGGCCGAAGGAGTAACGAGTCGGAGCGAATGTCCGCCCGGAACAGTGGGCACGCCGGGGCCGCGCCCCGCTTCCGGCGCGCGCCGCCCCCCTGCGGCAGTTCGCGTCCCACGCGCCCGACGCCAAAAAGAGCTTGCCGCCCGCGGTCGCGTCATGCGACCGCAAGCGGGCAAGCTCGTTCCCCCTAATCGCTTGTCCGTCCGGGACGTTCCCGGCCTACAGCCGCTTCAAGCGCAGCAGCGTGCTGCCGTAATCGCCGCGCAGCGTGAGCGGCACGCCGGCGCCCATGAGCGTCGCGCCGCGGCGCAAGACCGGCTCGCCTCCGTCCCGGCTCACCTCGTAGCTCGCCTCCGCGTCCAGCCCCTGCAGGCGCAGCCGGCGCTCCGCCGCGCCGAAATGCTGCGACTGCAGGAACGAGAAGACGACCGCTTCGCCGCCGTCCTCGCTCACGTACTGGTACGCGGCCACGTTGGAGCGGCCGAGCGGCTCCAGCCGGTACAGCGCGCCGTTCAGCACGGTGCCGCGGATCTCCTTGTACAGCGCGACGAAGCCGCGCGCTTCCGCCATCTCTTCGTCGCTCCACTTGCCGATGTTCGCCCCGATGCCGAGGCCGCCCATCATGGCGCTGCGGAACCGGTACGAGAGCGGCAGGCTGCGCCCGTTGAAGCCGCTCGGCGACTCCGTCACCCAGCACATCATGACGGACGGGCTGTACGCGTACGCGAAGCCCTCTTGAATCGCCAGCCGGTCGCGCGCGTCGGTGTTGTCGCTGATCCACGCCTGGTCCGCGAAGCGCAGCATGCCGAGGTCGATCCGGGCGCCGCCGCCGGCGCAGGTCTCGAATTCGACGCGCGGGAAGCGCCGCCGCAGCTCGGCCCAAATCTCGTACACGTGCTCGACGTGCTTCTGCCAGACCGGCAGCCCCGCTTCGGACGAGCCCGGCTCCGTGACGGTGCGGTTCATGTCCCACTTGATGAACGCGATGTCGTGCTTCTCGAGAAGCTCCGTCATGAAGTCCAGCACGAACGCCTTCACCTCCGGCAGGCCGAGGTTCAGCAGATGCTGGTTGCGCAGCTGCGTGCCCTCGCGCGTCGGGAAGCGGTAGATCCACTCCGGATGCGCCCGGAACAGATCGCTGTCGGGGTTGACCGACTCCGGCTCAACCCAGAGGCCGAACTCCATGCCGAGCCCCTTGACCTCGTCGATAAGCGCCTGCAGCCCGTTCGGGAACTTCTCCGGGTTGACCTGCCAGTCGCCGAGACCCGCGCGGTCATTGTTGCGCGCCCCGAACCAGCCGTCGTCGACGACGAACCGCTCGACGCCGAGCGCCGCGGCCCGGCGGGCCAGCTTGATCTGTTCGTCCGCGCGGACGTCGAACTCGGTCGCTTCCCACGAGTTGTACAGCACCTTGCGCGGCCCGCGCGCCGGCAGCACGTGCGCCCGCTCGTACGCGTGCAGCTGCCGGCTCATCGCGCCGAAGCCGCCGGCCGTGAAGCCGCCCGCGAACGTCGGCGACGTGTACGACGCGCCCGGCGCCAGCAGAAACGCGCCGTCGAAGTCGTTGATCCCGCCGACGATCCGCAGATGGCCGAACGTCGATTTCTCCGCGACGATCTTCCAATTGCCGCTCCAGCCGAGCGCGCCGAACCAGACCCGGCCGTGCGTCTCGTCCGCCCGGCCGTCGTCGATCGCGAACCACGGATTGGCGTGCGGGCCCGTGAAGCCGCGCCGCGACTCCAGCACCTTCTTCCCTTCGGTCAGCACCGTCGTCCGCAGCTGGTATTCGCCCGCCCAGCGGCCGGACACGTGCGTCATCCGGTAGTCCGGCAGCCCCTGCACGGACCAGACGGCCGCCATGACCTGCTCGACGCGGACCGGCTGCGCCTCGCCGTTATGCACGCGGACGAACCGCTCGACGATGTCGTGCTCCGGGTACGCCTTGTAGTGCACGTCGACGCGGAGCGCGTAGTGCCGGTCGGCCAGCCGGATCGTCAGCTCGTCCTCGCCCGTCCGCTCGTAGCCCGCGTAATCCAGCTTCAGGTCGCGGACGCCGTCGCCGAATTCGACCTTCAGGCCGGGCTCCGCGTAGTGGCTGCCGCCCCAGCCGCCGAATTCCTCGGTCTCGCGGTCCACGTCCGCGTCGAACGAGCTGTGCGAGCGCCCCTTCAGCAAGTCGGCGCATTCCGCCGCCTCCACGTGCTCGCCCCAGTAGACGTGCTGCACCGTGCCCTTCCCGTTGACGCCGAACAGATACGAGGTCCGTTTCGTGCGGATCTCGAACAGCTTCGCTTGCTCCAGAACTTGAATCGGCAATGTTAGCTCCCCCATTTCGACTGCATGATTCGCGCGTGCGCGTTCGGAACATTTTAGCCTCAGCGCCACCCGGAAAGGAAGCAAAAATTTTGTGCGGCCGATGTTCAACTTTTTGCAAGAGCCGGCCCGGAACGCGAAAAAGCCGGACGGCGCAAGGCTTGGCGCCCTTTGCCGTCCGGCTTGATGACCTAAATGTTTAACCGCATGAACGAGTCGAGACGCCTCGCGTTCCTTCGGGATCAGCCCTTGATCGCGCCGGCCGCGATGCCTTTGATGATGAAGCGCTGCATGAACAGGAAGAACGCGACGATCGGAATCATGCCCATGACCGCGTAGGCGAAGGCGAGGTTGAGGTCGCTGCTGTACTGCCCGAAGAAGAAGTACTGCTGCAGCGGAATCGTCCGGTAGCTCTTCTCCTGCAGGTAGAGCAGCGGCAGCAGAAAGTCGTTCCAGATGTACAGCGCGTTCAGCACGAGCACGGTGGCCGTGACCGGCTTCAGCAGCGGCAGGATGATCCGGGCGAAGATGCCCGGCGTCGAGCAGCCGTCGATCCGCGCCGCTTCCTCGATCTCCCGCGAGATGCCGCGCACGAAGCCGGTGTAGAACAGCACGCCCGACTGCACGCCGAAGCCGCCGTAGATGAGCATGATGCCCCAGTGGCTGTTCAGGAGATGCAGCGACTTGCCGAGCTTGTACAAGGGCAGCATCGTCACCTGGAACGGCACCATCATGCCGGAGAGGAACAGCAGGTAGACGAGGTTGTAGAACGGCTTGCCGCCCCGGGCGATCGCGTAGCCGCTGAGCGCCGAGACGACGATGATCAGCGCCACCGACAGCACCGTGACGATCAGGCTGTTCGTGATGGCTTCCGGGAATTTGGACGTCTCCCACGCATGGGCGAAGTTCGCGAAGTCGAGGCTGCCGGGCAGCGCGTAGAACGAATCGAACGTCTCCTTGGCGGACTTCATCGCCATGAGCAGCGACACGTACAGCGGGAACATGAACACGGCGGCGAGCAGCAGCACGACCGCGAACACGATGATTTTGGCGCTTCGCATCAGAGATCCACCTCCCGTCTTCTGAAGATGGATACCTGCACGACCGTGACGATGACGAGCACCGCGAAGAAGATCATCGACATCGCCATGCCGTAGCCGGCCTTGAACGACGAGAACGCGGTCTTGTAAATAAACGTCGTGATGACTTCCGTCGAGAAGCTCGGGCCGCCGTTCGTCGTCACGTAGACGAGGTCGAACACTTTGAGCGCGCCCGTCAGCGTGAGCAGCATGTTGATTGTGATGGACGGCGCGAGCAGCGGCAGCGTCACGTTGCGGAACGCGCGGAAGGCGCCCGCCCCGTCGATCTTGGCGCTCTCGAGCAGCTCGCCCGGGATGCCCTGCAGCCCCGCGATGTAGATGATCATCGGCGGGCCGATGCCCTGCCAGACGGCGACGACGATCAGCCCGAACAGCGCGTAATGCGGATTGCCGAGCGGGCTCGTCACGTCCATGCCGAGAGCGGCGAACAGCTTCGGAAACCCTTGGCTGTAGTTGTAGCTCCAAATGTAGCCCGCCAGCACGACCGACAGGACGCTCGGCAGGAAGAACATCGTCCGGAACAGGTTGCGCAGCGGCAGGTAGCTGTCCAGCAGCAGCGCGAACAACAGGGAAATGACGTTGACGATGACCGTCATGATGATCGCATATTTAAACGTGTTGCCCAGCGCCGTCCACAAGGAGGCGTCCTGGACCGCATTCACGTAATTGTCCCAGCCCACGTACGTCAGCTTGCTCGAGATGCCGTCCCAGCTCGAGAACGAGTAGCGCGCCCCCGTAACCAGCGGGACGATGACGGCGAACGTGAACAGCAGCAAGCCCGGCACGAGAAACAGCACGTACCACATCTCGCGTTTGAACGATTTTCTAAGCGCTTGCATTCCTTACTCCCTCCCCCGGGCCGCGAGCGGCGCGGGCCCCATGCCCGCGCCGCCGGCGATCCGCGATGCCGTTCGTCGGTTATTTGTGGTTCTTGGACACCCAGTCGTCCATGTCCTTGATGATCTGATCCGGCGAGGCGCTGTTGAAGAACACCTTTTGCACGTATTGCGAGAACTGCGTCGTCCAGTCGATCGTCGTCGTGATGTAGGCTTGGGAGTTGTACAGCTGGCCGTTGTCGAAGTACGGCTGCAGGTCCTTGAGCGCCGGCGCGATGTCCGTGCTCGTGCCCTTGACGTAGCTGAGCGTGTTCGTGTTCTTGACCCACGCGTCGCCGCCTTCCTTGCTGGCCATGAACGCCAGGAATTTCAGCGCGGCTTCCTTATGCTCCGACTTGCTGTTGACGGCCAGGGAGGCGTCCGGGTTGAATTCGAGCTTGTTCAGGCTCTCGTCGTTGCTGAACGGATACGGGAAATAGCCCATCTGCGAGTTGTACAGGTCCGGATTCTTCTTCTGGATGTCGGCGAGCGGCCACGTGCCCATATACATCATGGCGGCTTCGCCTTTCGCGAACAGGTCGACCGCGCCGTTGTAATCGACGCCGAGCTGGTCCTTGTTGCCGAATTTGTACAGGTCCTGCGCGTGCGCGATCATCGTCTTCGTCGACGCGGCGTCCGCGAATTTCGTCTCGCCCTTCTCCAGCTTATCGAAGAAATCCGCCTGCTTGTCGACGAGCGCCACGTTGCTCGGCAGATCGCGGCTCAGCCACATGCCGAGCGTCCAGCCGTCCTTCCAGCCGAGCGCGAACGGCGTCTTGCCTCCGTCCTTGATCTTCTGCGCCGCCGCCATGAGCGCGTCGTACGTGCGCGGCACTTCGATGCCGAGGTCGCTGAAGATCTGCTTGTTGTAGAACACCGCGATCGGGCCCGCGTTCAGCGGCATGATGTAGTTCTTGCCGTCCGTCGCCTGATCCTTCAGCACGCTCGCGTCGAAGTTGGCCATGAAGTCCTTGCCCGTCAAGTCTTCGAGGTAGCCGCCGTCGTGGAACAGCTTCGTCTGGCCGCCCGCGTTCAGCGTGAACACGTCGACGATGTCGCCGCCGGCCATCTTCGTCTTGAGCAGCGTGTAGTAATCGTCGTATTTGACCGGCTGCACGTCCACCTTGATGTTCGGGTTCTCCGCTTCGAACTGCTCGACGAGCTTGTTGATGCCGTCCGTGACGTCGCTCTTGAAGTGCATGAACGAAATCGTCACCGGCTCCGAGGCATCGCCGCCCGCCGCGGCGTCGTCCGTGCCGTTTGCCGCGCCGTTGTCCGTCCCCGCCGCCGCGTTCGCATTCGTCGATGCCGTATCGTTGCCGCCGTTGCTAGTGCCGTCGCCGTTGCTGCCGCACGCCGCGAGCGCCGCCGTCAGCAGCAGGGCGGTCAAGCCGAGACCCAGCTGTCTTTTCATGTGCATATCCCCTTTATCTCCAATGTCGGTACGGCGGAGGCTGTCTCCGTCCTGCCCTTACTGTACCGCCGCGGACATCCTTCGCGTAATAAAATAAATGGTCGGCGCCATGTTCAATTTTTTGCATCCGGGCCCGGCGCGGCCGCGTCGTCGCGGTATTCCGACGGGGTCAGGCCCGTGAATTTCTTGAATACCTGGCTGAAATACCGCTGGTTCTCGTAGCCGACGAGCTCGGAGATATCGTTGATCTTCAGCTCCGAGCCGCGCAGCAGCTCGCACGCCTTCTCCATCCGCTTGCGCGTCACGTACTCGATGAAGTTCTCGCCGGTGACGGCCTTGAACTGCTTGCTCAAGTAGCTGGCGTCCATGTGGTAGCGGGTCGCGACGTCGATCAGGCTGACGTCCTCGAAATAATGGGCGTCGAGGTACGCCGCGACGTCGCGCACCGGGTTCGGCGCATCCGCGGCCGGCCGGCTTCCGAGCCGCTCCTCCACCGCCGCCGCGAGCGCCTCGACGAAGCCGCGCGCGCCGGCTTCGCTCAGCACGGCGTCGGCCGCGCGCGGCGCGAACGCGTCCGCTTCGGCCCGCTGCCCGAGGCCCGGCATCTCGCCGCTTGCGATGTCCGCCAGCCGGCGCAGCTCCCGCTGGGCGCCTTGGATCGTCAGGCCCGGCGCCGCCTCGATGCGCCGCAGCAGCTCGCCGAGCGGCGGGCCCGCGGTCGCGGCCCCGCCGGCGGGCTGCTGCTGACCGGAAGAGCACACGACTGAACGCCAGGCACCGGGGCGGCGGGGGGGCCGGGGGGGGCGGGGGGGGGGGGGGGGGGGGGGGGGGGGGGGGGGGGGGGGGGGGGGGGGGGGGGGGGGGGGGGGGGGGGGGGGGGGGGGGGGGGGGGGGGGGGGGGGGGGGGGGGGGGGG
>NZ_JAGGDJ010000072.1 GCF_017652985.1 Paenibacillus artemisiicola | reverse complement strand
CCGCTCCCGTCCGCCGCGCCCCGCAGGCCGGCGGCGTCGACGGCGCGGTACGCCGCCGCGCCGCACAGCGCCGTCCAGCCGCCGTACAGGAGCCAGGCGGCGCGCTCCCTGCCCTTGAGCAGCGCGCAGCCGGCGATCCACGCGGCTGCGGCGGCCAGCCAAGCTCCGCGCGACTCGGTCAGCAGCCCGGCGAGCAGATACGGCATGGCGCCGGCGGCGAACAGGCCGAACCGGCGGTCCGAACCGGCGCGCGCGAGCTGCACCAGGCTCCAGATCCAGTACGCGGCGGCGATCGCGCCCAGGAAGTTCGGATACTGCACGGAGCCCGCCAGTCGCGCGCCGACGGCGGACACGCGGGCGTCCGCCGTCGTCAGGATCATGGACGGGAACGACGCGAACCCGAGCCAGCCCGCCAAGGCGAAGCCGGCCACGGCGAGACCCGAGGCGTGCAAGGCGGCTTCCAGCCAAACGCGGCGTTCCCGCGCGCCGAACGCCGCGTGAAGGAGCAGCGCGAACGCCGCGTACGCGGCATATCGCAGCGCCTGCTGCAGCGTGCCGAGCACGGACGCCGGCTCGCGAAGCAGCGCCAGCGCGTAAAGCAGCGCAAGGAGCAGGAGCCCCGGCGCGGCCGAAGCCCCAACGGGCCATCCGCCGCGTCCCCAAGCGATTCGCGGCCGGATCGCGCAGCCGGCCGCGACCGCGGCGCCGCCTAAGCAAAGCGGCCATTCCCAACGGTAAAACCGTTCATCGAAATACATGCCGTACCGGAATGCCGCCCCCGCCAGCGCCGCCGCGGCGGCGAGCGAGCCGATGCCGAGCCAAATTGTTCGCATGCCGTCCCCTTCTCTGCCAACCGGCTTACTTCTGCTTGCCCGATCGTTCAAAAAAGGAAGACGCCGCCGGCTTCCCGGTCAACGTCTTCCCCTATGCGATGATATCGCGCGAGCTATCGTTCACCGGCTCAGCTTCTGCTGCTTCAACCGGAAATACGTCCCGACCTGCTCCCGGATCAGGAATGCCCGCATCCCGCGTCGCTGCTGCTCGCTCAAGTCCACGAACCGCGCGCCGTAGCCCTCCCGCTGGCCGGTGTCGTCCTTGCGGATGATTTCCAGCCTGCACGGAAACTGCGTCTCGAGCGCCAGCGTGACGTCGAAGACGTCGCCGACGTCCAGCTTCGGCCCGCCGAACAGCAGCTTGAAGCCGATGCCGGAATCGCTCATGTTGCGCGTGACGAGCTCGAATTCCTCTTCGATCTCGAACGTGTGCCGCTCGTCGTTCTTGCCCGTTACCGTCTCCGTCTGCCGATGCTTCAGCTTGCCCTGCACCGCGACGTCGACGCGGGGCGATTCTCGCCGTTCTTCCAAGCCGGCGAGCGCGCGTTCCGGGAAGAGGACGGCAAGCGCTCCGTTCGCCTTCGCGATCACGGACGACCGCAGCCGATGGATGCCGACCGGCGAGTAGACGGTCAGGTTGACGGGATCGCCGAGCTCGAAGTTCCGGAATTCCGTCAGCTCGATTTCCATCATGTCGCCTTCGGCGTGCGTGAGGACGCCGGTGGACACGTAGCCGTCCTTCTCGACGACCGTGCGGCTGTGCAGCAGCGCCTTCAGCGAAAACTTCCCGCGATCGCCGCTGCCGTATACGTCCTGGATTTTTGCCTTCATGCCTCCTGCCATTCTCCGTTTCCTCCTCCATATGAAAAAAAGCGCATCCTTCACAACGGAGCCGCTTCCTGTTCCCCGGCGTCGACCGGGGGTACATTTCGGCAGCCAGGCTGTCAATCGTCCGCGTTCGCGAACCTTAGACCCTTTGGCTTTGCGTCCTTGCCTTTCGGCAAGTTTGCTAGTATCGATGTCTATGAAGTTGTGAATTCGAATGACAATCGGCGTCCTAGACTTCCTTGACGATCATGAGGCCGTGCTCGTCCTTCAGGTCGATCTGGTAGGCGGCGGGCGGCGGCGACCCGTCGGCTTCCCGGATGATCCGCACGACCGGCCGGTGCACCGCGAGCGGGTTATTCACGGCCACGACCGCGATCTGCCCCGTATTGAGCTGGACCGTCGTCGCGACGGGATAGATGGAGATATGCCTGCAGAAAATCTTGATCAATTCCAAGTCGAAGTACGTATTCCCCGCGGCGAACAAAAATTCGATCGCTTCGGTCGGCGTAAACCGTTTCCGGTGCGGCCGCGCGGATGTCAGCGCGTCGTAGACGTCGGCGATGGCGACGATCTGCGCGTATTCGTGAATCTCGTCCCGCTTCAGCTTCCGGGGATAGCCGGAGCCGTCGTACCGTTCATGATGCTGGAACGCGCAGTGCGCCGACAGCAGCGAGATGTCGTGCTGCGCCCGGATCAGGTTGAAGCCTTCCTCGGTATGCTTCTGCATCTGCAGCCGTTCGGCCGGCGAGTACGGCCCCGTCTTCTTCAGCAGCTCCTTCGGGATCCGCGTCATGCCGATGTCGAAGAGCAGCGCGCCCATGCCGAGTTCTTCCAATTGATTTCGATTATACCCTTTTGCGAGGCCCATAATACCTGCGAGAATCGCGACGTTGAGCGAATGATGGAAGAGATAGCTGTCGGCGACGTGAATGTTGGTCAGGCTGACCATCACTTCCTCGCGGCCGACGAGATCCTGCACGATGTCGCCGAATACTTTGCGGAACGTCCGTCCGAGCTCCGGCGCGATCGTGCGGCCTTTGATGACCGGCTGATCCATGATCGAGGTCATCGTTTTGAATATCGATTCCGTTGCCCGTTTCCGCGTGTCGTCCTGAATGGCGGCGCTCGGCTCCAAGCCTTCCGTCAGCGGATCGTCGATAAATAAAATATCGATGCCGAGCCCCATCAATCTGTCGATGAAACGCTGGTTCAGCTCCACGCCGGCGCCGAGCAGCACGTTTCCGTTTTCCTGCAAAATAGGGCGGGCAAGCCGTTCTCCCGGAGCAACGGAGGTAATGTGCATTTTTCTCATAGATGTTCTCCCGCCTTTATCGCGCGCTGACCGTTCATGCCTGCAGCGCTGCCGGTTCGGCTTCTTGCGTTTTGCTTGCGTATTTATCCGCGTACATCTTCTTGTCGGCCGCGAGCGTCAGCTGGCCGAGATCCTTCCCGTGATCCGGGAAAACGGAGCAGCCCGTCGAGACCGACAAGCGAAGCCCGATCTTCCGGGATACGGCGAGCAGCTGGTCGTGGATCCGTTTCGTGATCCGTTCGATCGCCTTGTCGTCCGCGTAAGGGCAGATCAGAATGAATTCGTCTCCGCCCCACCGGCCCACGAACTCGCCGCGTTCGGCGCAGAGGCGCAGCGTCTCCGCGATGAGGGCGAGCGCCGAATCGCCCTGCTGATGGCCGAACCGGTCGTTCACGTCCTTGAAGTCGTTGACGTCGAGCAGCATGACCGCCATTCGTTTCCGCTTGCGGGACGCCTGGCGCTGCAGCTTCCGGAACGTCGTTTCGATGAACCTCCGGTTGTAGACGCCCGTCAAGGCGTCGACCGTCGCGTCCGTCTTCAGCCGGTCGTAGCAGCGGCCGAGCAGCCAGCCGGCGGACAGGACGACGGCCGCGAACGCGCCGAGTCCGGCTTCGACGGGGAGCAGCGCGCGTCCTTGCGACGCCATATAACATAAACCCGCGGACGCCGCCGTCATGCCCAATGCCGCGGCAGCCCCGACAACCTGCCCGTTCTTCGCCATCCCGCCGATCCCCTTTCGACTCAGTGATTGACGACCCGGTTTCGCCCGTTGTCCTTTGCCCTGTAAAGTGCCGTGTCGATTTTCGAAAACAGCTCTTTCAAATACGTCTTCACGTCGTCGACCTGCAGATGCGTCTGCTCTTCCACGACGTGGACGCCCATGCTGATCGTCACCGAGATCGGCGCGCGGCCGCGGCCCGTCGGAATCTCGTTCGATTCCACCACTTCGCGGACGCGCTGCGCCAGCATCTCGGCCTGCTCCTTGTTCGTGTGGGGCAGGTAGACCGCGAATTCTTCGCCGCCGTACCGCGCCAGGATGTCGGTCCGCCGCAGGGTGCCGCGGACCGCTTCGGCCGTTCGCCGGATGACCTCGTCGCCCACGACGTGGCCGTAGGTATCGTTGACGAGCTTGAACAGATCGATGTCGAACAGAAAGACGGCGAACGGGATGCGGTAGCGGAGGTTGGTCAGCACTTCGTGTTCGAGCTGCTGCATCATGAACCTGCGGTTGAAGCAGCCGGTCAAGCTGTCCGTGATGGCCATCTGCTCCAGCTTCCGGTTCGCCTGGAACAGCTCGTCCTGCATGTAGATCAGCGCGCGGTTGCGCTCCTGCAGCGAATGGTTGTGCTCCTGCGACTTCATGACGAGCGACTTCAGCTCCGTAATGTCCTGGAGAGTGATGACTCTCCCCCGCAAGCTCGCGCCCGCCCGGACGCGCGCGGCGTGCATCGCCATGTACTGCCTCGGCCCGTTCCCGGCGCCGATGGAAATCTCGGTATGTATGCGGTCGCCCGCGTGCGCGCGGAAGCCGTTCAGGAACGCTTCGTCGACGCCGCCCGCCAAGGAATGGGCCGCCAAAAGCGCTTCCATGTCAAGCCGCTTGCCTCGCGCGATGTTCAGGCTGCGGTTGACGTTCCGGTTCATCTCGATGACGACGTCGTGCTCGTCCAGCACGACGATGCCGACGGACAGCGTGTCGATGACGTCCTGCTTCGCCACCTTCACGAGATCGAAGGAACGGTGCTTCTGCAGCGAGAACAGAAAGTAGATGTCCGACAGCAGGATGCTGAGCGTCGTCATGCCGGGAACGACAGGAAGCCACGGGTCCAGCGCGACGTTGACGACGAGGTCCAGCGTCGGCAGGGTCACCAGAATGACGAGGCCGATCAGCGCGTTGCCGACCCGCGGCCCGCCGGACCGGGCGTCCCCGGAGCGGTACGCTTTCCGGAGAATCCCGATCGCATAAAGAAAATAACCGACCAATTGCACGATCACGGCCCAAAAGACGGGCCCGTACACCCGCTCGGCGTACCCGCCGCCCACCGGCGCAACGAACAGATTATCCGGGTTCCAGATCATGGCCGCGGGCAGCAGCAGCGATGGCGCCAACGTGAGCAGAACGACGTTTCGGCCCGGCCTGTAGTAGGCGCCGTTCACCAAAAATTTCGCGAACAGCAGCCAGCCGAAGCCGAGCATCGTGAATCCGACAAAAGAGAGCGTGATGAAGATAATCTGAAGGTGCGGGCGATCTGTCGAGTGGACGCCGATCTGACCGATGGGCCAAAGCATCATGAAGACGTGGAAGAGCAGATAAACCTTATATTGCGTAGTGATGACGTTCTTGACGAACACATAGACGAAGATAGCGAACAAACCTAAGAGCAAGCCAAGATCCATACCTGCCGTTAGTCCCATGAGCTCCACCCAAATCACTATTTAATATGCCATGACAAAAGGCCTGGGACGATTTTTCGTATACACTTTTCCATTCTATCACAATGCCCGGATATCCGACAATAAAAGTTGTCACCTTATTTGACATCGCCGACGGCGAGGCGAAGCTTGTCCTCGAGCGCCCGCTCTAGATAAGGCGAGACCTGCAGCATATTGCGGAACGCTGCGTATTCCTGCCATTTGGCGGCGGCGTCCGCGCGGCTCGCGCCGGTCTTGACGGCGCGGATCAGCATGTTTTTCGGCGTATGCTCGGGATCGATGAACTCCAGCAGCTGCGTGCGGTAGCCGAGCACCTCGAGCAGCTGCGCGCGGATCGCGTCCGTGGCGAGCGCGGAGAACCGCTCCTTCAGCAGGCCGTGGGACAGCAGCGGCTTCATCGTCTCGTTCGCGACCTGGCGGAACAGCTCGTGCTGGCAGCACGGAACGGACAGCACGACGGACGCGCCCCATTCCACCGCCTTGGCGAGCGCGGCGTCCGTCGCGGTATCGCAGGCATGCAGCGTCACGACCATATCCACCTCGGACCGATCCTTGTAATCGGCGATGTCCCCGACCTGGAACCGCAGCCGGTCGTAGCCGAGCTTCTCGGCGAGCCGCGAGCAGAAGGCGATCACGTCCGCCTTCAGGTCCAGCCCGACGACGGAAATGCAGTGTCCCCGCTTCACGGCGAGCAAATGGTAGAGCGCGAACGTCAAATACGATTTGCCGCACCCGAAATCGACGATCGTGATTTCCCGGTCGGCCGGCAGATGCGGCAGGACGTCCTCGACCATCTCGAGAAACCGGTTGATCTGGCGGAACTTGTCCTGCTTCTTCGCGACGACCTGGCCGTCCTTCGTCATGATGCCGAGTTCGACCAGGAACGGCGCGGCTTCCCCTTCCCGCACCACCCGCTGCTTCTGCCGGTTGTGCGAAAGCGCGGCTTCCTGCTTCGCCTGCGGCTGCGAAGACGGCTTGCGGAGCACCGCCGCCTTGCCCTTCTTGGAGAACAGCACCTGCACGTCGGCGTCGTCCGTCCGGATCAGCGCCTGCCGGTAATGAGCCTCCAGCCAGTCCGCCATGCGGCCGGCCGCTTCCGCCTGCGGCACGTTCTCGTGCGTGACTTTGTTGTCGGCGTAATATTGAAATTGATAATGCAGCGCGCCCCTCAGCTCGACGGGGCGAATCACCGTCTTGGCCGGGATGCCGCCGTCCTTCCGGCGAAGCTGGCTGAACGTCGCGCCGCCCATCCGCCCTTCCGCCACCCAGCCCTCCAGGTCGCGCCGCCATTGCTCGTTGCTATCCATAGTCCGTTCTTCAGCTCCTAAACCGTATCTGACTAAACCTTCTCCGTGTCTTGCTTGATCCGTCCGAGCCCGTCCAGCACCTCGTCGCGCGGCAGTCCCCCCGCCTCCAGCGACTCGTCCGGCAGCAGCAGCAGCCGGCTGTAGAAATCGACCGCTTCCCCGCGGGACAGCGCGCCGTCCTCCAGCAGCTCGTGCAGCATGTTCTCGGCCTCGTCGTAGCGCCGGTCGCCCTCGTACCATTCCAGCATGAGCAGCTTCGTGGCGCCGGGCAGCTCGTATTCGCCGAGCCGGCCGGCCAGCTCCTCCGCCTCTTCCGACGGCGTCCGCAGCATCGCCGGCGCGTCCAGCAGCGCGAGGCGCATGAACAGATGGAACGCCTTCAGCTCGATCGGATACGCTTGATCGGTCCGCCCGAGCTCGCTCAGGATCGCCGCCTCTTCCTTCATCAGCAGCGCCACGCCGCTTAAGTTCGCCGTCTCGACGACGCCGTTCGTGGTCATCATCCGGACGAGATCGGCGTCGGACAGCTGCCTTATCAGCTTGCCGTTCATCCGGAACTGCCGGTCGAGCAAATCGTCGATGACGAGCAGCGCCTCCTCGTGCTTGCGCTGCTGGCGCAAGCCCATGATGACGCCGGCGGCTTCGCCCATCTGCTGGATCATCCGCATAAAGAAATCCCGCTGAAACATTCGGTTCTCCTCCCCTTCCGGCAGCGCCGGTCAAAAGCTCTATGCATGCCCGGAGCGAAACGGCCGGCACCGGCTTTGCGGCAGGGCGGCGCTTCGCTCCGCGAATTGGCGACGTCATCCATGAATTGCGGCCGTGCCGCTCCCCTTTATTGCTTATCGTTCGAATTATCGTTCAAAAACCCGAGCAGCTCCGCGGCCAGCCGTTCCGGCGCCTCGACCATGCTCATGTGGCCGCAGCCTTCCAGCAGCGCCTGCGTCACCCCGGGACCGTCCGCCGTGAACGTATTGGCCGGCGGCACGACGCCGTCCTCCGAGCCCGCGACCAGCAGCCGCGGCGTCTCGAGGCCGTCCAGCACGCCCGTCCGGTCGGGGCGCGCCTTCATGCCGAGCGCGGTCGCGGCCGCCCCCGCCGCGCTGGTGCCGAGGCCGACGCCGATCATGCGCCGCACGTCATCGGCCATCGATTCCCTGTGCGCCGGCGCGAACAGCTTCGGCACCAAGCCCTCGACGAACGGCGCGATCCCGTCCGTCCGCAGCGCCCGCGCCGCTTTGTCGCGGTTCGCCTTCGCTTCCTCGCCGTCGGGCTTTGCCGTGGAATGCACGAGCCCGAACGCCGCGAGCTTATCGGGATGCCGCTCCGCGAAGGCGAGCGCGGCGTAGCCGCCCAAGGAATGGCCGAACAGCGCGACGGGCCCGGCATTCAAGTGCGCCAGCAGCCGCGACAGGTCCTCCGCGAAATCCTCCATCGCGTACGCGTCCGCTTCCGGCGCCGAGCTGCGGCCGTGGCCGCGAAGATCGGGCGCGATGATGCGGCCCGCGCTCCGCAGCAGCGGCAGCGTCCGCTCCCAGTAAGCCGAGCTGCCGCAGAAGCCGTGCAGCAGGACGACGACCCGGCCGTCGCCGCCCGTGCCGGCTTCTTGCGAATCGTAGTAAGCGATCGTTTGGCCGTCCGGCGTCGCGAACGTCCGGTTTGCGATCGAGCGTGGATCCGTTGTCATGCGTATCTCATCCCTTCGTATTCGGCCGCCTTAGGCGCCGATGGTCGTTTATGGCGTAATGGTTGTTTATGGCGTAACTTATAGCGTAATGGCCGTTTGCGGCCCGGAACCCGGCAGCGCAGGCTCCCCCCATGCCGCCTGAACGGCATCCGCCAGCGCGCGGGCCAGCTCCAGCACCTCGCGCAGCGAGGCATGCTGGATCGTCCAGTACGGCTTCGGGCTCTTCGGCCCGACGATGCCGGCGATGCTGTAATGTCCCGCGGGCGCGAGCCGCTTGCCGACCGCATGACCCGGGAACAGCGGGCCTTCGCCGACGACGTAGCCGGGCTCCTCTTCTTTTATACCCAGGCACGCGTCGATCGCAATCGTGAGCATGCCCTCCGGAATCGCCGCGCGCATCGCGTCGTACATGTCGGCGTCGCACGGGTGCTCGAGCGTCCCGACGACGTGGGCCCAGCCGGCCTCGGCCAGCAAAGTCCCGACGAGCGGCCCGAACGCGTCGCCCGTCGAACGGTCCGTGCCGATGCACAGGAACGCGACCCGGCCGCGGTCCGGCTCCGCGGCGGCTGCCCTGCGCAAGAGCGCGGCCGCGCCTTCGATGCCGACGCGCTCCCGCGGCACCGGATCGTCCAGCCGCGCCCTGCGGGCTTTGGCCCGGTTTCCCATAAGCTCGATTTCCCCCTCGTTACGGCTGTCCCCATTGTACCGAAATCGCCATGCGGCTTCAAATGCGCCCGCGGCGAGGCGCGCTCCGGGTGTAGCGGCCATTCGGCAGGCATGCTACAATACGAGCAGTCACGTAGACAACGGGAGGAGATTAAAGGTGCGAAACTTGGCAGAACCGAACGAGGACAACATCGCCTTCATGATCGAAGCGATCAAGAACAAGCTGCGCATGGCTTCCGGAGCCGCCATGCAGGCGTCGAATTTCAGCCTGGCCAAATACGAGGACCTGCGGGACGTCTACGACATCGTCGCGTCCAAAGACAAATTCAGCATCAGCGAGGTCGAAGCGATCGTCTCGGAGCTCGGCCAGCTGCGCGGCAACGAGTGATCCGATAATATTACATTAATTTACAATTATCGGCGTGAATTGACAACGAACAACCCGGACGCGCGCTGCGTCCGGGTTGTTCGTTTCCACTATTTGTCTAATACTGCCAGCGGATCGCCGGCTCGTCACCGGCTTACCGCTCTTCTTCGTCTTCCTCTTCTTGCTGCGCGAACGCGCCCGACGCCGAAATCGACAGCTTGACGGATACCGTCTTGTGCTCGCCCTTGAGGAAATACGCCAGCCGTTCCAGCTTCTCCGCGAGCTCCGGTCCCGTCAGCGTCACGTTCAGCTCGTAGCCGAACTGATCCTCCGGCAACGTCCGCCCCGCAGCCGAGTACGGCGCACCGGCATAGGCGTCGGCGCCGCCGCGGGAAGCGAGCAGCTGCTCGGGCGAAAATTTATCGGACTTGTTGACGACGCGCTCGTATATGCGAAGCTTCTTGAGCAGCATGTAATATTGCGCGGAATGCTTGAAGCCCCACGCTTCGCGGATATCCTTGAGCGTGTAGTCCATTTTCCACTGCTTTAATTTCTCCACCTGCTCGTCGGTCTCCAGCGCGAGAAATTCGTCAATCGGTAATATCGGCTGCGGCATCAAATTGTCCCTCCGAATCTGGAAATTACGCTTCGCTCATAGCTTCGCCGTAACCTCCGTTTTTCCTTTTCATTTTATAAAAATATTCCAGTTATTTTGTCATATTCGCGTGAAATTATCAATATTTAAACAAATACAGCCTGAAGCGCGATGACTTCAAGGCTGTATTCGTCGTTTACGCGATATTGTTTCGGTTCGGCTGCGCGTCCGCCGGCTCGGCCGCTTCGCCCTCTTCCCGGTTCAATGCCGGGCGGCCGATCGAGCTGTACGCGAAGCCGGCGCCCTCGAGCCGCTCCGCGTCGAACTGATTGCGCCCGTCGATCAGCACCGGCTGCCGCATCGCCTGCCGCAGGCGGCCGAGGTCGACCGCCGCGAATTCGGGCCATTCCGTCAGCAGGCAGACGGCGTCCGCCCCTTGCGCGGCCTCCAGCGCGTCCCCGCACCACGCGATCCGTTCGTGGTCATGGCAGCTCCGGAAGTTCGGCAGCGCGATCGGATCGCACGCGCGGACGTGCGCTCCGAGGTCGAGCAGCGCGGCGACGATGTCGACGGCGGGCGACTCCCGGACGTCGTCCGTATTCGGCTTGAACGCCAGTCCCCACACCGCGATCGTCCGCCCCGCCAGATCGCCGTACAGGCGCCGCAGCTTGCGGACGACGCTGAACCGCTGGTCGCGGTTGACGTCGACGACGGACTTGAGCAGCTTGAATTCGTAATCGACGTTGCCGGCGATCTGGATGAGCGCCCGCGTATCCTTCGGGAAGCAGGAGCCGCCGTAGCCGATGCCCGCCTTCAGGAACGAGGAGCCGATCCGGTTGTCCAGCCCCATCCCCGCCGCGACCTGCCCGACGTCCGCGCCGACTTTCTCGCAGATGTTCGCGATTTCGTTGATGAACGATATCTTGGTCGCCAGAAAGGCGTTCGAGGCATACTTGATCATCTCCGCGCTGCGGACGTCCGTCACGAAAATCCGGTCGGTCAGCGGGCGGTGCAGCGCCGCGGCGGCCGCTCCGGCTTCCTCCCGGTCCGCCCCGACGACGATCCGGTCCGGATGGAACGTGTCCTTCACCGCGGAGCCTTCGCGGAGAAATTCCGGTACCGACACGATATCGAACGGCCGGTCCGTCAGCGACGCGAGCAGCGCGCGCAGCCGCGCGTTCGTGCCAACCGGCACGGTGCTTTTGGTCATGATCAGCTTGTACGCGTTCATGGCGGAAGCGATCTCCCGGACGGCGCCCTCGAGATGCGTCAGGTCCGCTTCCCCGTTCGGCAGCGACGGCGTGCCGACGGCGAGGATGACGGCTTCCGCCCGCTCGACGGCCGCCCCCAGATCCGTGGTAAAGCCCAGCCTGCCCGCTTCCGCGTTCCGCGCGACGAGCTCCCGAAGCCCCGGTTCGTGGATCGGTATGTCCCCGCCCGCCAGGAGCGCGATCTTCGCGCGGTCCTTATCGACGCAGACGACGTCATGTCCCAGCTCCGCGAAGCATGTGCCCGATACCAGCCCTACGTATCCCGTTCCGACTACCGCTATTCTCATTCGTCCCACTCCCGCCCGCAGTATGCGTGATCTGTTAACCCCGACAGCATAACAAACGATTATTATGTCAGCATTAAGGCTTGCGCCGGCGGCGAAAAAGGCCGTCCGGCCCGGGGGCGCGAACAGCCTTCTCGTCTTGCTCGGCCTCCGTTTCGGCCGTTTATCGCCCTACGCTTCCCGCTCGACCAGGCCGAGCGAACGCAGGAACCGGGCGAACGCCTCCTGTCCTTCCGGCGTCCGCTTATACACGCCGGCGTCCTTCAGCACGTCGAGGAACTTGCGGCCGACTTCGTCCCGCAGCACGTCCTGCGCCCGCTCCGCCGACAGCCTCGTGCCGTGCGCTTCGATCATCGCGGCGATCCAGTCCGCGTGCTTCGCGAGCGGTCCGCCCTGCAGCGCCGCCGCGTCGTACGCCGCCACGCCGGTCAGCAAGCCCGCGATCGCCTCGAGCTCGGTCTTGAGCCGGCCCGGCAGGACGGCGAGGCCCATGACCTCGATGAGGCCGATGTTCTCTTTCTTGATGTGGTGCAGGTTCGCGTGCGGATGGAAAATGCCGTCCGGATGCTCCTCGCTCGTGCGGTTGTTCCGCAGCACCAGGTCGAGCTCGTAGCCGCCGCCTGGGCGGACGCGGGCGATCGGCGTAATCGTGTTGTGCGGCACTTGCTCGCCGTCCTTCTCCGTGAACGCGTACACGCCGGCTTCCGGATCGCCGTAAGCGCGCCAAGCATCCAGAACGGCGTTCGCCGCTTCGCGCACCTTCGCCTTGTCCGCGCCGCCGATCCGAACGACGCTCATCGGCCACGCCACGATGCCGTAGGTCAGCCCGTCGTCTTCCGGGCGGACGAACAGCCGCTCCGCCTTGGCGGTCTCCATCGGGAACACGTGGCGTCCCGCCTGGAAATGGTCGTGGTTCAGGATCGAGCCGCCGACGATCGGCAGGTCCGCGTTCGAGCCGATGAAATAATGCGGGAACGCGTCCGTGAAGTCGAGCAGCCGCGCGAACGTCGCGTGCGAGATGCGCATCGGCACGTGCTTGCTATGAAACACGATGCTGTGCTCGTTGTAATACACGTACGGCGAATACTGGAAGTACCACGCCTCGCCCTGCAGCTCAAGCGGCACGACGCGCAGGTTCTGCCGCGCGGGATGATCCGCGCGCCCGGCGTAGCCGACGTTGTCCGCGCAGAGCAGGCATTTGGGATAATTGCTCGGCGCCACCGTTTTCAGCAGCGCGATTTCCCGCGGGTCCTTCTCCGGCTTGGAGAGGTTGATCGTGATCTCCAGCTTGCCGTACGCGGTCGGCTGCTCCCAATATTGGTTCTTCGCGATGCGGTCCATCCGGATGTAATTGGAATCGATGCTGAGCCGGTAGAAGTCGTCCGTCGCCCGCTCGATGCCGTCGCGCTCCGCCGTGCGGCGGAACCGCGCGGCCGTCTCGGACGGCCGAGGCATGAGCATCCCCATGACGCGCGCGTCCAGCAGATCGCGGAACGTCGTCGTATCGTCCGGGATGAGGCCGATGGAAGCGCCGTAGTCGAGCAGCGGCTCCAGCAGCGGGGCCGGGCTGTCCAACTGCTCCTCCGGCACTTCTCCGTCGTAGGCTTCCGTGAAGCCGAACAGGTCGAGCAAAGCGTTGCGGGACGCGATCGCATCCAGCGGCGGTTCGATCATGCCGCGCCGGGCCGCGAATTGCACGAGCCGCTCAATCAGCAGCAGCGCGTCGTTCGCGCCGGTTCGTTGTTGTTCCGTCATGTTCTAGTCTCCTTCTCGCCGCGCGTTCGTTCGCGGGCTTTAGCGGTCGCCGTAGCCGTTCGGGTTGGCCTGGTGCCAGGCCCACGCGCTGCCGATGATGTCTTCCAGCTTGTTGCGCGTCGGGTTCCAGCCCAGCTCTTGGCGGGCGCGCTCGGACGAGGCGACGAGCACCGCCGGGTCGCCGGCGCGGCGCGCTTCGACGACGGCCGGAATGTCGCGGCCCGTCACTTGGCGGGCGATGTCGATGACCTGCTTGACCGAGAAGCCGGTGCCGTTGCCGAGGTTATAGACGGCGCTGTCGCCGCCTTGGCGCAGCCGGTCGACGGCCAGCACGTGCGCGTCCGCCAGGTCGCTGACGTGGATGTAGTCGCGGATGCAGGTGCCGTCCTCCGTCGGATAGTCTTCGCCGAAGACGGCGATATGCGGACGCTGGCCGAGCGCCGCTTGCAGGACGAGCGGCACGAGATGCGTCTCGGGGTGATGGTCCTCGCCGATCCGTCCGCCCGCGTGGGCGCCCGCGGCGTTGAAGTACCGGAGCGAGACGTATTTGACGCCGTGCGCGACGTCGAACCATTTCATCATTTTCTCCATCGCGAGCTTCGTTTCGCCGTACGTGTTCGTCGGCAGCGTGCGGTCGTCCTCGCGGATGGGGATGTTTTCCGGTTCGCCGTAGGTCGCCGCCGTGGACGAGAAGACGATCCGCTTCACGCCGTGCGCGTTCATTTTCTCCAGCAGGCACAGCGTGCCGTATACGTTGTTGTGGTAATATTTGGCCGGATCCTTCATGCTCTCGCCGACCAGCGAGTTCGCCGCGAAGTGAATGACCGCGTCGATGTCGTTCTCCCCGAACACCGTATCCAGGAATTCGCCGTCGCGCAGATCGCCGACGTACAGCTTGCCGCCGAGCACCGCCTCCCGGTGACCCTGCTGCAAATTATCAACTACGACGATGTCCTCCCCGCGCTCGAGGAGCGCCGCCACCGCATGCGAGCCGATGTAGCCCGCGCCTCCCGTTACCAATACCGCCATATGTTTCCTCTCCCTTCTCTGATTCCAATCCGTATTGTTGTGCAATCTTCGAAAGCCATGCTTCTTCGGAAAACCTTGCTTCCTGACCGGGCTTGCCGGCAAACCTCCGCCGATGCCTTGCCGTACGGCTTAGGCGAGGCGTTCGACGCCGTTGCCGATCGAACACTCGTAGAAGTCCGCGACCAAGCCCGTCGCTTCCGTGTACTTGCGTCCTACTTCCGCCTTGAACGTCTCGATGCCGTCCTTGCGCACCAGCGACACCGTGCAGCCGCCGAAGCCCGCGCCCGTCATGCGGGCGCCCAGGACGCCGTCCACCGTGCGCGCCGCGGCCACCATCGCGTCGAGCTCGGCGCCCGTCACTTCGTAGAGGTCGCGCAGCGAGTCGTGCGACGCGTTCATCAATCGGCCGAACGCCGCGAGATCGTTGGCCTTCAGCACCTTCATGGATTGCAGCACGCGGTCGATCTCCTCGACGACGTGCTCGGCGCGGGCGCGCACGACGTCGTCCTTGATCAGGTGCTTGTTCGCGTTGAACTGCCCGAGCGTCAGCTGGCCGAGCAGCGTCAGGTCCGGGAAGGCCGCCTTCAGGTCCCCGACCGCCTGCTCGCATTGGCTGCGGCGCTCGTTGTATTTGGAATCGACCAGGCCGCGGCGCTTGTTGGTGTTGCCGATCACGAGGCGGTAATCGCCGGAGTTGAACGGCACGAGGTCGTACTCGAGCGTATCGCACATGAGCAGGATCGCGTGGTCCTTCTTGCCGTTGGCCACCGCGAACTGGTCCATGATGCCGCACTGCACGCCGTTGAACGCGTTCTCGGACTTTTGCGCGAGCAGCGCGATTTGGACCGTGTCCGTCTCGCGGCCTTCCATCGTCAAGAGCCCGTAGGCCGTCACGACTTCGATGGAGGCGGAGGACGAGAGGCCCGCGCCGTTCGGAATCTCGCCGTGGAACAGCAGGTCATACCCGCTGCCGAAGACGACGCCGCGGCTCTCGAGCTCGTGCACGATCCCTTTCGGATAGTTCATCCAGTCGTCCGCTTCGTCGTAGACGATCGGCGCGATCGGCAGATGCTTATGCTCCTCGAAGTTGGTGGACGCGAGGCCGAGCCGCATGTCGCCGCGCTTGCGGACCAGCATCGTCGTGCCGAACGCCAGCGCCGCCGGGAACACGTAGCCGCCGTTGTAGTCCGTGTGTTCGCCGATCAGGTTGACGCGGCCCGGGGCGTGGAAAATCGCGATGGCTTCGGAGGATTCGCCGTATACGTTCAAAAATCGTTGGGTCAGTTCTTGCAGGTTCGCCATTATGCCGCACCGCTTTCCGTCGAATGTTGGGGTCTGATTCTAGAATCAGTATAGCCGAAGGGCGCGCGGAGCGAAATGGTACGATGTGAGGATAGGATGGAATTTTGTGACCCCGCATCGAAGTCGCGCCATCGCCTATGGTACAATGAAGGACAGATGGACGAATTGTAAACAAAGGAGTTTCCTGATGATGGAGCTGCGCGCGACCTATACGGTGCTGTCCAATCCCGAACCCAATTCGCATGGTGATTTATATGTCTTGTTCGCCGGCGAGAGCCAGACGAAGCCGGGCCATTCGGTCGGGCCCAAGGTGTATGACTTCTACTTGATTCATCATGTCCTCTCCGGCTCGGGTTCTTTCACGTGCGCCGGGAGGCGGCACGAGCTACGGGCCGGCCATTCGTTTCTGATCCATCCGGACACGCTGATCAGCTACGAATCGAGCGAAAGAGATCCGTGGCGCTACCGGTGGCTCGCCTTCGAAGGCCGTCAGGCGGCCGCGCTCGCCGCGGAAGCCGGCCTCGGCCTGCCCGCTCCCGTCGCCGACACGGGACGGAACCGCCGGATCGGCGTGCTGTACCATCAGACGATGCGAGCCTTCCGGCAGGGCGCTTCGGCCGCCCGTCTGCGGTCCGCCGGCTATCTGCAGCTGCTGTTCGCGGAGTACGCGTCCGCGCTGGCGGACGGCGAAACGGGCGCGCAGCCGCGCGGCGGCGAGGGCGAGGCGCTCACCCGGCAGGTGCTCCGGTACTTGTCCACCCAGTACGCCGAGCCGATCACGATCGAAAACATGGCGGACACGCTCGGCTACAACCGCGCCTATCTCTCGCGCCAATTCAAGCGGCAGACCGGCGTCGCGCCCGTCACCTTCCTGCTCAAGCTGCGCATCGACAAGGCGCATCTCCTGCTGCGCGAACGGCTGGAGCTGACGGTCGAGCAGATCGCGGCGTCGGTCGGTTTTCAGGACCCGCTCTACTTCTCCAAGCAGTTCCGCCGGTTCTACGGCCAGTCGCCGACCGCGTACCGGGACGCGATGAAGTCGCTGCGGGAGAAGGAGAGCCGAACTAGCGGAAAGGCGTGAATCGGGGCGGTCGGCGGAGGGGGCGCCGCGAGCTTCGAGGCGGAAGGTGAGCTAAGAGGTTCAGGTCATGAGGGCGAGCTGAAAGACTTAATGCCTTAACAAACAGGGCGTTTCGGGGGATGAAGGCGGTTCGGCAGCCTACATAAGCGGGATGCACCACGTTACCAGGCGTGAAGGGAATTCAGTTGCCTACATCGGTTTGAAGGCGCGGCGTTGCGGGGGATGAGGATGATCCGGTTACCTATATGGGTTGGAACGCAGGGGAATTCGGGGCGTGAAGGGGTTCCGGTAACCTACTTTGGCTGGAATGAATGGCATTTTGGGGCGTGAAGGGGTTCCAGTAACCTACCTTGGTTGCAACGCGGCATTTCGGAAGATGAAGGTGCTTCGACAACCTACCTTGGTTGGATGGCATGGCATTTCAGGGAATGAAGGCGAACCGGCCCCCTTCCTCTACCTATGAGGCAGGTTCGTTCGATGCATGAGGACGATCCGGCCGCCTCCGCCTATTTCTGTTTCGCCCGGCAAGCAAAAAGCCTCCACGTCCACGATTCAAGTGGATGCGGAGGCTTCTTGCCGGGCGTGGACTTCCTACGCTCATGCTTGTCCTGCTGACCGCCGCGCGATGCGCGCGCCGGCGTCGCGGCCGCAAAGCCGTCATCGGGCTAAGCTGCGATCGAGCGCCGAGCCGAACCCGTGCGCGGCCGGCTATTCGCCTTTCGTTCATCAAGCCGTCCGGCTAAGCGCGTCTTCTGCCGAAGAAGAACGACAGGATGAACAGGACGAGGAATACGACGAACAGAATTTTCGCGATGCCCGCGGCGGCCGAAGCCAACGTAAAGAACCCGAGCACCCCTGCCACCAGCGCAACAATCAAAAACAATACCGCGTACCCTAACATAACCATCACCCTTTCGGTTTTCGTTGTCGGCGTTGCCGCCCCTTGCTACTTGGCATATACACCGTCTGCCCGCGGCTTGAAACGCCCCGGCCCCGCAAACGCGTCTTCGCCGTGCGGCCCGAACGGCGCGAAACCGCGCAAAAAAGCCCCTTGAACCGGTCCCGATCGGAAACCGGTTCAAGGGGCTTTGCAAGGGCGCTAGCCGCGATCGGCGCGGCGCAGCCGCAGGCACGGCTCGCGCCGGCCGGTCACCTGGCCGGCGTCGTTGACCATCTCCGGCGGCAGGCTCCGCCGAACGGCGGCGACGATGTCTTCGCCGAGGCCGAGCTGCTCCAGCATGCCGCAGACGGCCTCCGGCCACGGCGTTTCGCCGCCGTCGGCGAGCTTGACGACGCCGGCGATGCCTTCCTTGCGCAGGGCGAAGACGAACACGCCCTGCGCGCCGCTCTTGGCGACGACGTTCCCGTCGCCAAGCAGGACGCTCGCCAGCCGGTCCGGTCCCTCCACCAGGACCGGGTGGCGGCGCATGGCGGCGGCGATGCGGGCCGCCGCCGCGGCGAAG
>NZ_JAGGDJ010000071.1 GCF_017652985.1 Paenibacillus artemisiicola | reverse complement strand
CATTTGATACTTCTTTGAGAATAGCAAGTTTCTCCAACGCACTATACTTTCCTAGAGACATGAAAAAACTCCCCTTACGATAACAGGTTTTATTATTTCACCTGTCTACCGTATGGGGAGCATATCACTGATAACGATTGGCTGCCGTCGTTGCGCTAACGGGCAGGATACTTCCATAACTATACAAGATGTCGCCAATTATATTCCTGGGCTTATGCCATTTTGCACGATGAAACAATTTACTATACGCTCCGTTTAATGTATGGGAATTCAATAAATTAAGGAGTGAAACTAGATGGCATTCATTAAAAATTTTCTAGTAGCCGTGGTTTTCTTGTCAGTCGTTTCAGCATTCAATCCAAACGTATCAAAAGCGAGTGGAGGTTCAATATTCTTAAATATCGAAGGTTATTTCTTACTTTATAGTGCGCCTCTGGCACCATACATCGATGATAATAATCGCATGATGGTGCCTTTGCGATCATTCTCGAAGTTGTTTGGAGCAACAGCGACTTATGAAGTGGCGAGTAAAACGGCAACAATCATTGAAGGTAATGCATCTCTTAAGTTAAAAGCAAATTCTAAAGTTATTGAAGTAAATGGCCAAAAATTCGAATTGGATACGGTTACCGTGTTGAAAAATAACAGTTTCTTTTTGCCGCTCAAATCAGTTGCGGACGCATTCCGGATTCGCACATCTGTTATTGACATGGGGTATGGAACGGGGAAAACCATTACAATTAATGATGAACGATTTTTGGTGCAAGGAGTACTGAAAGAAATTAATGAGATGAGAAGCAATGATGAAGAACAATACAAGAATTATGGTGTGTTCCCAGAATCCATTGCTTTTAATAAAAACAACCAGCAAATCAAAATACACATAAAGTCGAGAAACATCTTAGGAGAGGAAATTAACTTTGAAGATGTAAAAAGCGGCGTGTGGGTAGTTTCAAATAATGAGATACAACAAGTTTTAAATGATGTTACTGAGGATTTAAAGATTGGAAAAGGCGAAATTATGGAGCATCAATACCCGACTAATAACAAAGACACTAGTAAAGTAGAATTCGTTTTTTACTTCCCTAGAATTCATGAATAGGTCACGCGTGATTTATGGATTTCTCGAAGCTAATGTCCATTGATGGAAATCCAGCGTAGTTGTGCAGGTTGTATAGTAACTGACGAGACAAGGCCGATTGAAGTGGAAATTAACTGGAATGACAACAATAAAGAATTTTTTCAACTAAAGTAATTAAGGAGGAAACGAAGATAAATTAAGTTAATGAGACACGAAAGCTTGACGCGTCGCCGACTCAACCATAAAGATGTGTTAGGAATATTCGTATCTAAGGAGGATCCCATGAGATGGAGAATGATCTTAACGTTTTTGTTGGCGAGCACACTGCTGCTTAGCGGATGTAAACAGAATGAGAATGATGTATACATCGGTATGCAACGCAATACTATTCAGGACCTTAAATCAGGTCGCGAAATGGACTACATTTATGAGTTCAGGGGACATTCGAAGCATTGGGCAGCCTTGTATATCACCTATAAGCCGAAAGGAGAGGAGAATCACACATCAAGATTGTTCATGAAATATATTGGCAAGGACCCTAGACCTTCGGGTCAACTCCGTTACGAGTACGACACAGTCGGTGGCGGGGATGGCAACGGAACACTGCCTAGTGTCGATAAGATTGGCAATGTGTACAGTCTTGGCTCCTCGGGTGGAAATGGTTCAACCGCCAATCCTGATTCTTCCGTGAAAATGCAGGTGTGGTGGAACAAAACGTCGGAGACCATTCAACTTGACCCAATTGGGACGGAATAACCTGCATCGGTCAGAAGAAATTCCGGGGACGATAGCTCATTTATAATACGCGGCAGCCGGCCTTAGAATCGGCTGCAGTCGTTGCGCTAATGGACAGGATAGTTCGATAAAGCAGTGGCATACTAGGACTTTATTTTTATCCTAAGCTGTCTGCTTTTTATTTTGCTTAATGAGGGGCTTTTAAATATGTGCAATTCATTAATTAATTCGAAGATTTGTCCCGAATCTAGCTTCCTCCGTGTTATAAGAGTATAGAGACGAAGTAAGGAGGCGGCGATCACGGAGATTGAAGAATGGGTCAAACAAGTCCAATCCGGAAATGTTGTAGCATATGAAGCCATTGCGGAGCAATTTAGTCCGCCTCTCTATCGCTATTGTTTCAGAATGCTGAATCAGGTCCAAGAGGCCGAGGACGCTGTGCAAGACGTTCTTATAAAGGCTTATGAGTCGATTGGTGCTTATAAGCAAAGCGTAAGCTTCGGCGCGTGGATATTTTCCATCGCTTACCGACATTGCTTAAATGTCCTCCGTCGGCGTAAACTGCAGCTTAAATTCAGCTGGTTGTTCCATCAAGAGGAACACGAGGAGAGCCCGGAGCAAATCTATGATAAGCATTGCTTTAGTCCTTTGATGATACATGCCTTGTCAAAATTATCACCTAAAGATCGGAGCCTACTCATTTTCCGTATATTTGAAGACCGAAGTTATGTTGAGATCGGTGAAATGATTGGTTCAAAACCAGAAGCGGTAAAGAAACGGATTGCTCGCGCGAAGGAAAAGATCAGGCAGCAACTACACATCAGGGAGGAGGACATCCAATGGCAAGACAAAATCACGATAGCCAAGATGAAGATTTAAAGCGCCACAGTATCTCCATTGACGAGATACCTGTATCGCGAATTACGTCCCGAGTCATGCGGAGAGTATTGGGTCATGAAAAAAATAAATCTTCACGTAGAATAGGACGGCTTCGCATTCATAAAGGAGCTTTAGCCGCTGCTATTGCTCTCATGATGTTTTTTATCTCCGTCTCCGCGTACGCTGCAGCTGAGTACCTGCAATTGCGCAATCAAAAAGGAGAAGTGGTTTTGCAAACGTCTAACAATTCACTTCCTACGAATAGCGAATGCGGACGCTTGATCAATAGCTATCGTGAAGCGGCAAGCAAATCAATAGAGCCAGGGGCAGACAATGGAGTCGCTTATTACGTAAAAGGTTCAGAAGAGGTGTGCGGACAAGTTCTACTTGGGTTCGAGTACGGAGCTGATTATGGGCTTAATCGAGAATTGATTCATGATGACACCAGTGATGCCTTCATCCAGGTCATGAATGAAAAGTTGAGTCCTACTCTAACGCTTAAACCTGATTTTTTACCTGAAGGATTTCACTATTTAACCGGCACGTTAGTACCCACTAATATAGATAGGAATGAATATAAGCGACTTAGCCGCATATTAACGAATAGAGCAATGGAAAGTTCGGCAAAGAATGTCTTATTTACCGAACCAATTACATGGCATGAAGCTGACTCTGCGCTAATTAGTTTTGTTGACGATTCACATCAAAAGATAATCGATATCATGGCCGTTAAATTACACGGTCAGAAAGTGGACATGAACATCCCTAAACATGCAGTGTCTCAGAAACTATCTTTTAATGAACAAGAAGTGATTTATGTGGGAAAGAACACTCAATTCACCAATAAGGCGTTATGGTACCAAAATATAAACGATATTCTTATTACAGCATGGGATTCACCCAATAGCGGAATTTCCGAGGAAGACTTCTTGAAGATGATTGAAAGTATTGTCGAGTAGGCAAGTTAATTAATCTTTTATCTTGCTGGGTGCTTAAATGCGCTTGTCAAATGAGTTCCTAAAAAATCAATACAAAGGCTGCCCTCAGCAGGCAGTCCTTGTCGTTCAACTAACGGGCAGATTAACGCAACAAACTCCATTGGTCTATAAAAGTACATCAATGGAATCCATTTAGTTAAAAGCGAAATTCATTAGTCTCTGAAAGGTTTGATAAGAGTTGTACAAATTAGCAATTAACAGAGAACAAATCTGGAATGGATGCATATTGGCGTCTATTGCCCATGCCGTAATGACTGCGCATTACCCTGACTTTTCATTCGAGCAATCGTGGGATGGCATAAACTATAATGTACAAGATGGAGCCGGCATCCGAGGAACAATTACGTTCCACGATAGGATTATTGTAGCCGCATTTAGAAAAGAGCAAAGTGATCGTCTTTATAATAGCGACTTGACTCAAACAGCCATAAGAAGTCTCCATAAGGCACCACCAGCGGTTCATGCAATCGCTAAGTCGGAAACATTTCATTGCTTGTTAGATGAGGTTGATGGGCAAACAATACCGTTAATCACGGCGTTATTTTACGGAGTGAGTGATGACTTTGTTTCCAACGATAGCTTAGTAGATTTATTTGAGCATGGTGCGGAGATTATTCAAACACAACTTTTGGGTTGCACAGATGAAGCAATAAAACACTGGCATGATTACTATGAAATGACGCAAGAGCAGAGTGATTTAGTTTTGTCGTTATTTCACCGTAAACTCCAGAATCCAAAATCCGTAATTAGAATATCTCAAGAGGAAGCAACCAGTATCGGACTTGTGAACGCAGAAGGTATTGATGAGTGTCGTGAATCACTTGAAGAATTAGGAATTATATACCCAATGTAGTTAATTGATCTAACTGGGAACGATAGCTCAATCATGACACGACGGCAACCGGCATAGTAACGATCGACTAAAACCGTCGTTAGGCAAATAGAAAAGGCCATCTTTATGGGGATGGCCGGTTAAATACGTATTATTCATTCTGTAATTAATAACCTAAGATAAAATTCTAGCGACAGTAATAATATACTCAACATCTTGTAATGGGAAGTTTTGAGATATCGTTACTTCTTCGCCGGATTTAACTTCGGAAATAGCAGGGTAATTTGGACGACTATAGGAATCTGTTGCAAAACCGCCAAAAACTTTACCATAAGACACAAGTGGATGAATATCCGCTTTACCGGCTGGAATGTCATTTCCTGACTTGTTTTTAGCTGTAAGATTCAATTGAAAATTACCATCTTGAGATTTTTTTATTGTATAATTTTCAACCTGTAGAACATTGTCAATATTTTTTGGATAGAGGTCGTTTCCCTTAAAATCCATGAAAGGCTTTCCTACAAGTATACTTTCATCGTCTAAAACAAGTACTCGAAGCACACTATCCCAATGATATTTTAGATTCGTAGTGTTTAAAAACAAACGTATAGGCAATGAGATTGATCCATCTTTGATTACAGGTTTTGTATCCATGGAAAAGGTTTTTCCATCCACTTCGGCTTTTTCAGAACCCACTACAAATTTAAAGGCATGGCCTTGCCATATAACTTCTGCAGTTTTGTTACTAGCTTGATAGGAGACACTTCCACCGAACAATTCATCAAACGTTCGAAGAGGAATTAGTAACCGATCATTTTGGTCTACAAATGGAGCAGTGGGGTGAGTGTACAGAATATAGTACGGTCCAGCCTTTAGATATACATGGGAGTAGGTTGGCAATGATGAGGTACTAGTAGAAGTAGCTGCGGATACGTTGTTGAGTTGACTAAAGCAAAAAAATGAAACCATACAAAGAAGAGCGGATATTAATCTTTTCATTCAATTAACGCCTCTCTTTCACCTATTCTTTGGGAGTTATCTTTATAACGCTAAGATACACAGTATTGTTACAGTTCAGCATTGCGAATATGCCGGGTATTATGCGACTCTAACGGGGAACGATAGCTTAATCATGTCACGACGGCAGCTGACCTGATTACGATCGGCTGATGTCGTTGCGCTAACGGGCAGGATAATTGAATGATCCAAAAGAGCTCGCCTTTATAGGGCGAGCTCTTTTATTTCCTACCGAAGCGAATATGTGAGGAGCAGACGCCGCCCTGATCGTTGAGGTCCAAATGGGTAGGATAAGTCTAACGAGGAAATCCTCCAAACAACACAAATATTCCGATGACAACAGCAATCACACCGCCGACTCTATTCATTATTAATGCTGCATCACTTGGCTCAGCATTTCTAAATTGCCAACCGTAGCGCATATACCAGCCGGCTTGTGGGAAAAAGACATTTAAAATGCCTATAATAATAAATAGGAGCCCAAACAATCCAAACATTTGTATACCACCTTTTGACTTTTCTTAAATTAATATACGGTATGAATTGGTAATTGTTTCAACGAGTAATGATTCCCCCGAGAAGCGTTTTTATTTGCTTAACCAACGGGGAGGGTAGTTCAAAACGGAATAACGACATAGCTTGTTAAGCTAACGGGACACGATAGCTCAATTATCGACACGACGGCAGCCGGCCTTAGAACGATCGGCTGCCGGCCTTAGAACGATCGGCTGCCGTCGTTGCGCTAACGGGCAGGATAATGCAACTTTTGAATGAGAGTGTTATTCAGGAGTTGAGAGTTGCCTGCAAATATCTTTGAATTTTCAGGACTAGGAAATGAGTTTGCCGTAATTGGCAGGTTGTTAATAAAGTTGAGAGGTGTTTATATGGCGGGAAACCCGAATCAGAATTCAGTAAAAAGAATCATCACAATCGTTACGATCATTATAGGGGTCGGGTTGATTGGAATCGCCATCATCAAAATAAGCATCCATCACGACAAATACGATTTATATGACCCTTCTAAACTAGCCCCAGGAGACATTATTGATACAATTGGTGTTCCAGCTGAAATAGACAGCTTATTAGAGAAAACTCAGTCCAAGATGTTTGATCTAATATATCAAGAAAAAGTGGAAAAAGGATTGATAATCCTGTTTAAAGACGAATTTGGTTTTCGACATGCATTTTTCTCCAATAAAATGGAGGTATGGAATATTAGTGGGAACACCGAATTAAGCCCGAAAGAAGGGTTTACTTGGACAATGACTAATGACCCTAACATTCCAATATTGACGTTTGCCGGGCTGATTACAGATGAGGATATTCAAACGGTGATCGTTATTCAAAAATCATCAACCAGTCAAGCCAAAATCATTACAACAACCCAAGGGAGATTTTGGTTTACCCATTTTGATTATTTGGAAGAAGCTTCTGGACAACCGGACGCCCTTAAAATTGAAGCTTTATCAGGTGATGGCAAGGTTATTTGGAAAGAAGGTATATATGATGGAACGTATTATCGAGGAAGAACTTAAGAGAATAAAAGACCTTAGATTTAAAACAGTTTCGCTAACAAGAAACGATAGTTCAAACGCATTTTGGAGCAGTGTACCGGCGGAAGTTGCTCCATTATTTCGTTCCCGCAGGAAGGTAAGCTGATCAATGCCAGCATGAAATTACATTGCGCTACCAGGCAAGAAAGAGGATTCCCTTTTTATGGTAGTATTAAGTTGCAAGTGTCCGAGGAGGCGCTGCCGAATGACAATTAGCAAAAGAGGGACAAGAAAAATAATTGTCGAGCAAGAACCTTACAGATGGGTAGTCACACCATCAACAAAAGGTGTTATTACACTGACCGTTCAGCATGATGAAGTGACGGGGCAATTGCTCCGAGTATATATTGAGTCAGACATTAATGAGTTCTGGGTGGAGTTTCCTCATGTAGCGTCTTTAAATAACAAAATCGTGTTGCCGGCTGAGATTGCCTTTATTATTACTGAGGCAATTATACAAGGGTGGAACCCTAGAGAGAAAGGCGAGGTACTAAGTTTCAAACTTTTTGAAGACAATTCCTTATCATTGCAATTACGGACACGATAGCTCAATTATGACACGACGGCAGCCGGCCTTAGAACGATCGGCTGCCGTTGTTGCGCTAACGGGCAGGATAGTTGAAGATCATTCACGGTGAACTATATCACAAGTAAAGGCAAGTTTTTCGGAAAATCTCGTATCGGGCTTGGAAAGGCGCATTGGCGGCAAAGTCGCTGTAAACGGTCTTCTGCGATCTTTTTGGGGTCACAGAACGATGCGGTACCTGCAGGGGGACTTTTGCTTGCGGAAAGCAAAAACCCCCCTCCGCCGTTTTGGCGAAAGGGGCCAGTTCTCTGAAAAGTCGGGTCAAGGTTAATCTTTGAACGGGAGACGGGGCCTCGTTGAGGACCCAGTCTTTGTTCTTTCCGCCATCCTAGTGATCGACTCCATGTCTTGATCGGTTAATTGTTCAAGGAAATATTGTCGTATTGCCTTAGCCACGACAGGACGAGCTTGATCCAATGCGGATTTTCCGGCAGAAGTGATGATGACCTGAACACCGCGATCTGTGTCTAGTGGATTCCTCGCTACAAGCCTACGTTTCTCCATCCGCGTCAGATGATGTGACAATCGGCTCTTATCCCAATCCATCGAGTCAGCCAACTCCTGTTGACGAAGACTGCCGTCTCCATTAAGGACTAGCCGATCCAACACTCCGTAATCGCCTTCGGATAGTCCTGTGTGCGAGGACATCTCTTTAATTACGCGCCCGAAAATGCTCTGAAAGGAGCCTTTCCACAAATGCCATATTCGCATTTCCTCTTCGTTTAACACGTTTTTCTCCATAAAAACATAATAACACTGTTGACGCGTCAACCACAAAATGTTACAGTTTCTTTGCGGTTGATACATCAACTAAAACAATAGGGCAAATGTCGTACATGAATGAACAGAGGAGAGTGTCGCTATGCATGACAAACCAGTCGCCTTGGTCACCGGGGCCAATAAAGGAATCGGCCTTCAAATCGCAAAGGATCTCGCGGCGAACGGCCTTACCGTACTCGTGGGGTCACGCAACCTTGAGCATGGGGAGACGGCCGCGAAGAGCATCGGAGCGAATGCCCGAGCCATCCAGCTTGACGTAACGAACCAGGCCTCCATTGCCGCCGCGGCAGAACGTATTCGGAATGAGCTTGGCCGACTCGACGTGCTCGTAAACAATGCGGGCATCTCGCATGCCGGAAAGCCGGGCAGACCACTCGAGGAAGTTGCGAATTCGGGCCGCCCGAGCGTTGCGTCTCTAGACGAAGTGCGTGCTGTGTTCGAGACAAACGCGTTCGGCGTTATCGCCATTACGCAAGCCATGCTGCCGCTCCTTCGAGAATCGACGGCGGGACGAATCGTCAACTTATCAAGTTCTTCCGGATCGCTGACGCTCAACGCGGACCCGAGCTTTCCGCATCGGTCGGTTTTTGGCGCCGTTTACAGCCCGTCGAAGACCGCCCTTAACGCAATTACACTTGCCTTCGCCATCGAACTCGCGTCAACAGGCATCAAGGTTAACGCTGCGTGCCCGGGCTTCACAGGAACGGATCTCAACAACTTCGCGGGTACTCGAACCGTCCAACAGGCTGCGCGCGAGCCTGTGCGCCTCGCGCTCCTTGACGCAGACGGTCCGACAGGCACGTTCTCCAACGAGGATGGTCCGCTCCCGTGGTGATGAATTCGGTCTAATGTACTCTATATTCCAGTGAATTAAACGTAAACATACGCAACTGCTTGTCGGGCGAACACTCCTGCCCGGAACTTGCCGTTACAGACAGCGCGGTGAACCGTATCATAGTTTCATAGTCAGGTCATTCCGCTAACGGGACACGATAGTTCAACTTCATGAGGGCTGCCAACTTGGCAGCCCTTTATTACGCTAACGGGCAGGATAATACAAGGACAAGTCCGCTGGCAGATGGCACGATTCAATTTTCTTTACAAAATGATTTTCAAGACAAATTCCAACAGTTTTTTCGTTTTCTATAGGATATACTTGTGAATAGTCCGCTTTGTTAGGGGATCATGTTAAACTTTGGAGGTTATAAATTAATGGAAACAGGTACAGTCAAATGGTTTAATGCGGAAAAAGGGTTTGGCTTCATTCAAAGGGAAACGGGCGACGATGTATTTGTTCATTTTTCTGCCATTCAAGGCGAAGGATACAAATCTTTGGACGAAGGGCAACGTGTTGAATTCAATGTTGTTAAGGGCCAACGAGGACCGCAAGCTGAGAATGTTGTAAAACTTTAATACAAATATTAAGCCTGGACTTGACGAATTGTCAGGAACAGGCTTTTTATTATTGCGCTAACGGGACACGATTGACCAATAAGTAGATGGGAGATGTTTATAAATTCTGGATATGGTTAGACTATAAAATTATTATCGTTTGTGTTTAACTGATATTCATGAAAAAAACTGTGTAAGTCGGACCGTCTGAAGGTGCTGACAAAGAATATACATTAGATCAACGATAAATAAACCGCCAAGGCAGTGCCCTGGCGGTTTTTCTTATGTTCGAGTCCGGTATGTCCTTACCTTCTATCCCGTGAGCCCCAAAAACAGCAGTTCGAGTTATTGAACGAACGGGCAGGATAGCACATCCAAATGTTGTATTATATGGGGGTAGAGAGTATGCTTGTAAGATAGATTGAATTGTTCGGATGTTTAATGAGCGTATTAGGGAGGTGAACATAAATGCAAACGATCCGCATTATGTTCAAACAGCTGAATTGGGCAAACAAACGAATTCTTGCGCACTTGCGCACGCAAGACCATAATGAACAGGCACTGCGACTTTTTGCCCACATTTTACATTCTGAGCAGGTTTGGCTCACTCGATTGTTGGGCAAAGATAGCTCGCATATCGCGATATGGCCTGACGCCGACCTATCGGATTGCAGCCGATGGATCGATGAAAACCATGGAAACTTTTTAGCCTATCTCATTTCGATCGAGGAAAATGGAAACTTGGAGAATGTTATTGCATATAAGAATCAAACCGGGAGATCTTATACCACGTCCGTTCATGATATATTGACGCATGTAGCGCTGCATGGACAATACCATCGCGGACAAATTAATACGATACTGCGAGCTGCAGGCGGCGAACCAGTCAACGTTGATTTTATCGCCTATATAAGAGAGCTTTCATAATCTTAGAGTGAATGGGGTCATTTATAATTGAGCTAACGGGACACGATAGTTGAAAACAGCAAGACGGCAGCTGATACATTATTGGCTGTTATTTTTGTTGATGTTAAGGAGTTAATTATAATAAAAACTCAAGCATCACTTGATGGTCAATTTAGTGAGTAATAGATACACTAATAGTATTCTGGTGAAGAGGTGATGATTGTGTTTGATATGTCAAAAGTAGGGCGTAATATTGCTGATTTAAGGAAACGATCTGGGATGTCCCAAATGAGTTTGGCTGACAGACTTAGCATCAGTTACCAAGCAGTGAGTAATTGGGAAAGAGGCGAGTCGATGCCCGATATTTCTAAACTTCCTCAATTAGCGCATATTTTTGACGTTAGCATCGATGAGATACTTGATGAAAGTATGGGAACACAATTGCTGAAAAATGTGCTGAATCATACAACCCGGAATTATTTACAGAATCAAGAGGTATCGCTCAAAGACATTTCTGAAATTGCACCACTGCTTAGCCCAGAACAAGTTCAAGAGATAGTAGAGCAAGCAGAGGCCAATTTGAATATCCGTAATCTAATGTTTGTGGCTCCTTATGTCAGCGAGGAATTCATGAATCGGCGCGTTAAACAACTTGTAATAGAAAGCATTGGAGCAGCGGAAATGTTAGCGATTGCTCCCTATATAAGCAAGGATGTGTTAGATGAATGTGCATCGAAACTTTTTCAATTGGGAGGCAACGGTGTTGCTGAACTGGCAGCTATCGCCCCATACATGAGTCAGGAGGTAATTGACGTCTGCTCACAAAAACTTTTTAGTGCGGGAAATGGTGGTGCAGCCGAACTACTGGCGATATCAACATTTATGAGTAAACCTGCCGTTGACGCATGTGCTAAAGAAATTATAGAACGAGAAGGTAAAGAGGTAATTGTTTTTTTAACCTCGGTTATGAGTGAGAATGCAATTAACGAGTACGAAAAAAGTATTCTAGAAAGATAGTTTTGTTAAAGTAACGGAACACGATAGCTCAATCATGATATGACGGCATGATAACGGGAGACGATAGCTCAATCATGGCACAACGGCAGCCGGCCTTAGAACGATCGGCTGCCGTCGTTGCGCTAACGGGCAGTTATGCGTAACTTCCAGGGAATGTAAACGTCTAAATAAAGTAGAGAACGAGGAGGCAGACCTTTCATGGGAGGAACGAATGTTTGGGATGCGGAGTGGGCGGTTAACGAAGAGCAGGCGCGGACGCTGATCGGCAGACAATTCCCTCAGCTGTCATCGAAGCAAGTGAAGCGATTGGGCTGGGGCTGGGACAATACGGTTTTTCTCATCGGTGACGAGTACGTGTTCCGGTTTCCAAGAAGAACGATTGCAGTTGGCTCGATTCGTATAGAAGGGAAGCTGCTGCCGAAGCTGGAGGCATATATGACCATCCCCTATCCGAAACCGTTGTTTTATGGCGAAGCAAGTGACGGATACCCGGCACCATTTCTTGGCTATGCCTACGTGCCAGGAGATTTCCCCATCGGTTTGACGGAAGAACGCCGGGCTTTATCGGCAGAGACGCTGGCGAAATTTTTGCGGAGATTGCATGAGTTTCCGGTGCAGGCGGCGCTGAAGTGCGGAGTTCAGCAAGATCATCGAAGCTTGACGGACATAGCATCGCGCAAAGTGAAATTGGAGGGCTTTCTATCGAAGGTGGTTGAACACTTGTCGCCGGAGGAGTCCGGTGTGATGGAAGCGTATATTAGCAGGCTGCAAACGGACCGTGTCGAGGCGGTGAATGCACTGCTACATGGCGATCTTCATTTCAAAAATATGCTTGTGAATGAGAACGGGATCGTTTCCGGCATCATTGATTGGGGCGATCTGAGCGTAGGCCATCCGGCTTGCGATTTGAGCGTTGCTTACAGCTTTTTACCACCTTACGCTCGCGGCGTGTTTTTCGAAACTTACGGAGGTGCGGACGAGGAAACGAAGCTGCTGGCGCGGCTGATCGCGGTATACATCCCCGTACTGATCTTGATGCAAGCGATCGATGACGGGAATGAAGCGATTGCGGCAGAGGCGAAATCCAACATCATGCGAGCACTGTCGGATTAGGCTCATTATTTCGTTGCAGCTAGGGGGCTATGGCTATCGGCACCATTTTGTCGTTTAAAGGCTGCGATAAGGTACAATTCGCCTTCTCTGATGCCGCTTTATGTTGAGGAACACGAAATTCAACAGCGTAAGTCGTTGCGCTAACGGGACACGTTAGTTCAATCACTCAGGGAGGAGATCGCCGCGGCAATACATTGCTTGAAACCCAACGCAAACTGCGTTGGGTTTTCGTTTATCGGAAATGGGATAATGTTCTTGTCATGTATGACGTTAAGTTCTTGTCATCCCACACTTGATGGCGGCGCCCCCAGAGGGCTCTTTTGCTAATAAAAGCCCCACTCTTAGGAGTGGAGCTTTCCTTAAGCCAAGGGGGATATGCCATGCGGATTTAGACGCCGTGAAGAGATTGTGATTATTGTTAAGCTTCATTTTCACCGTGGCACCGTCTTTTCAATATCAAAGGGCTGTACCTCTTGTGGGCACAAACAGCCCCGACATATCGGTACCCTCCAATTCAAGCAATTTCACCTTTCTATGAACACCTCCGGCGTACCCCGTCAAGCTGCCGTTTGAACCTACAACGCGATGGCAGGGAATGATGATCGAGATCGGATTATGCCCGACAGCGCCGCCTACTGCTTGGCTTGACATGCTTTCCTTGTTCAACTTGGCCGCCATTTTTTTGGCAATGTCGCCATAGGTGGTCACCTCGCCGTATGGGATTTCGCATAGAATGCTCCATACCTCTTGACGGAATCCGCTGCCAATGGGACTAAGCGGCAATTCTGAAATGTCGGGCTTCTTGCCCGCAAAGTAGTTGTTCAGCCATTTTTTTACGGTATCGAATATCGGCATGTCGCCATGCTCTATCCTACCTTCAGGTATAGTAGCCCCGTGATACTTTTGCCCCTCAATCCATGCGCCAACAAGACCGCTTCCATCGGATGCAAGCGTAATGATTCCTACGGGTGACGGATAGGTTGTCCGATAATACATGTTCCTGCCTCCTTATAGCGTGTTCCAAAGGTTGATGGTGGCATAACTGCGCCACGGCCGCCATGCTTCCGCCATTTTCAGTAATTCCTTCGACGTGTAGGGCTGTAATGCTTTTTTGACGCCCGCATCTGTTTCAAGGAATGCGTCGGGCCATTCCATCGCGCGCATCGCGATGTACTGCGCTGTCCAGCTTCCGATACCGCGAATCGCCATCAGCTTTTTCATCTCTTCCTCCGGCTGGGCCGGGAGGTCAAAATCAATTTCGCCCTGTACGAATGCTCGTGCCAGTTCAAAAATCGTAGTTGACCGTGCAGCGGTAACACCTAGCACTCCGAAGCGATCTTTAATCGCGCCGCCAAAAGACATTAGATCTTCGGGTAAAGGAAAAATACGGGTCAATCCCTCAATCCCGGTCTGAATGGGCGCGCCGTAAGCTTGGACAATCCTTGACGCCAATGTGCTTGCCGCTTTCACGGTAATTTGCTGTCCCAGCACCGCCCGCACGGCCATTTCAAACGCATTGAAGCACCCCGGCACACGAGCTCCCAAAACGCAAAGACCGGGTCGAATGTCGTTCATTACCCGTAGTGTTTCATACACCGCGACCGGGTCGCAGTATAAGTCAAACAGATGTCGTATTCGTGCTAATACTTGCGGCAGTACCGGCAGTAAAGTTTCGCTCACGGTAACGCTCAATGCATCCTTTTTAGGATCATGCCCCACCCGCACCCAACCATATACAGGCGTTCCATCTGCGTTTACCAAATGGACGGTACGCATGTATTCGCCGTTTTTTACGACTTCAATTCCTGCTAGGGTGCGTCCGGCCAGAAAATGCAGCATTTCGTCCCAAGGATAAGGCGGACGGTAGCTCAATGCTAAAGTAAGGTTGTCTTTATGCTTCTTTTCTTCTACAGTCCGTTTTCGTAAGGCCGTAGGCGAAAGCTTGTACTGTTTTTTAAAAAGGCCGTTGAACCGACGCAAGCTGCCAAACCCCGCCGCCATCGCAACTTCCAGTACCGGCAAATCTGTGTCTGTGAGCAGGTTTTTGGCCAGGAGCAACCGGCATGTTTGCAAATACTGAACCGGCGACACGTGATACGCTGCTGTAAAAACGCGCCGCAAATGTCGGTCCGTACAACCAAGTCGCCCGGCTATTTCATCTAAACTTTGCCCGCTGCCGCTGCTTTCTTCTAACATTCTTGCTGCTCGGTAAACTAAATTAGCTGTAGCGTCGGTGATTGAAGTGCCGGGAGCAAGCTCCGGCCTGCATAAAAGGCATGGGCGGTATCCCGCATGCTCCGCTGCCGCCGCGGAGGCATAGAACGTGCAATTTTCCGGCTTCGGTTGCTTGGCCCGGCACACAGGGCGGCAATAAATTCCCGTCGACGATACGCCTACAAAAAAGCGTCCGTCGAAACGTGCGTCTTTTGCCTTGAACGCTGCATACAGTGCGTCTTTGTTATCCGTCACCTTGTCACCCTTTCCTGACCTGGTTTTATTGTATCATGTTGTCTGAAAAGGTCTGGCCATTTTCGGACATGGTTTTTGGGGGTGACACTATGATGAAAACGTCCTTGCAACAAACTCAAGAAGCGCTCGCATCGCGCCCATCGAACTACCCGACGTGCAGCGCAAACTTGATGTCATTCCCGACGAAGCGGCCCCAAGCAGTCGTTGTTCAACTAACGGGCAGGTTAATTCGAATAAGTCGTTTTCCCCTAAAGTAAGTAACTGTTAAGCTGAAGGAAAGCAATTGAGGGGGAGAGTATGGATGCTAAAGAGGAAATACGGTGACCGTTCAGATTGGAAGCGTGTTTTATTAAGAGAATATGCGCAGTCTTTTATTGAATCGGATAACTTCAATGGTTATGTGACTCTTTTGCGAATTGTCAAAGTAACAGACCCACTTTACGTTGATTATAACGGAGAGAGAATTTGTATTGTTGATGATGGCTATCTTTGGCTTCAACAATTCCCTTCAGGTCGTAACCATTCGGTAACAACAATGTTTGATTCAATGGGTAATATCGTGCAGTGGTACATAGATATATGTTCCCAAAATGGAGTTAGTGACAACAATGTACCTTGGATGGAAGATTTGTTTCTAGATTTAATTGTTTTACCATCTGGTGAAATAATTAATAAGGACACGGATGAACTGGAAGAAGCTTTTAACGGCGGAGTAATAAATAAGGCACTATATGATTTAGCCAGGGCAGAGTCAACTAAGCTCAGTGAATTAATTAAGCGTGATGAGTTCGCGTTATTAAAACTTTCAGAAGAACACAAAGAATTTCTGTCCCAAAAGCTTTAAAAAAGGGGCGATTCATTCAACTAACGGAAGACGATAGCTCAATCATCACACGACGGCAGCCGACCTGATAACGCTCGGCAGCCGTCGTTGCGCTAACGGGCAGGATAGTTCCAATATGTGGTATTATTTGGTTGATGGAGTAAACTCAAAGCTGTGATGAGTCAGCGTCGACCGACAAAGGTAAGGATAGGGATTGAAGGCCTAAACGGGAGTGAACTATATTGAATGTGCAGCATTCCTATTTACGACAAATTCAGCTCAAGAGGCACCAAATACCCACTTATAATCGTTATCCCTTTGATTTGGCGGTCATTCGAAGCTTAAATACCCTTGATTTCCACCCCAAGGTAACCTATATCGTAGGTGAAAATGGGATGGGCAAATCAACCCTGATGGAGTCCATTGCTGTCGCATGGGGATTTAACCCGGAGGGTGGGACGATCAACTTTTCCTTCTCGAGTCAGGCTACCCACTCGAGCTTATACGAATATATACAATTGATCAGAGGTCCGCGACGCCCGAAGGATGGCTTCTTCTTCCGGGCAGAAAGCTATTATAATTTCGCCACGACGATCGATGAGTTGGACAGTCAACCTTCATTGGGTCGCCCTATTAAAGATTCGTACGGTGGTAAGTCCTTACATGAGCAATCGCACGGAGAGTCGTTCTTTTCCACTTTCATTCATCGGTTCGGGGAGAATGGCTTATATATACTGGATGAGCCTGAGGCTGCATTGTCTCCCCTTCGCCAAATGGCGATGCTGACACGAATCCATGAACTTGTTTTGCAAAACTCTCAATTTATTATTGCGACCCATTCCCCGATCCTTATGGCATATCCAGATTCGATTATTTACAATCTAAAGCCGGATGGTATCGAGGTCCAAGTATTGGAGGAAACCGACCATTTTATGATTATGAAAGAGTTTGTGAATAACAAGGATAGGATGCTCAGGGAGTTACTCGAAGAAGCACAAGATTAATTCCACCGCTATCCCTATGGAAGCCTATTTAGACGAAGAGAATACGACGGCAGCCGGCTTCAGATCAATCGGCTGCCGTCATTCCGCTAACGGGCAGAAGAGTTCAACATTAACTCGTAGTTATTAAAAATGGTATATTGAGGTAAACAACATAATGGTGGTGAACATCCTCTTATGCAGACTATAAATCAAGTTGAGTAACAAGATGTCTCACTCACATGCAGTCCTACCATGATGAACCATAATTCATGTCGAAAACATTTGAATCATTTCTCATACACGTGTACTTCGGCTAAGGTTTACGCATGATATTATTTTTTTGAATTGAACATTTTATCAAATTAAACTAATGGGACACGTTAGTTTAGACAAGGGTAGGAGTTCATAGGATTAGTTGCCGAAATGATCATACAAATTTCTCTGAAGTTGAGCAACAGCAGTGAGTGGTTTCTACAATAGTTTACCGTTAACACAATATTTAATAGTTGTCTTCGGTTCAGGATTGATTATTTTGACTGTAGCTTTTATCAGTTTTGTTAAGAAGAAAAACGTCTTAGTTACTTTAGGGCTGATATTATTAGCTTTTACGGGTTTTTCGATATCAATAGTGAAGATATATACGGTATATAATCTTAGTTGGCATTTAAAAGTGATAAGAATGACTCCTTTAATTGGTTTGATTGCAGCGCCAATATTATTGATTGGGCTTTTTCAGGCTTCAAAATACCAACCTGAGTTGCGTACTTCCGTAGTAAAAGCTATAACTGCCTTATCAATATTTGCCTTTGTTATTTTGACTGTTGTAAGTTATAAAATTATTAGGCGGATAGTTAAGCTAACGGGACACGATACTTCAATAAAACGGCAGTCGATCCATTATATTCTTTATACAGCAGCCCGCCGTCGCAACCCGCCGGGCGGACGGCGGCGCCTATTTATAAAAGCGCTTTCAACATGACTGTAGAAAACGGCAAGAAATCGTAGTTCCGTCCATTGTCGCTCCCGAAGACGCATGACATACTGAACGTAAAACCCTCCCGGGCAGGTGAAGCGCATGTACAAGGTGCTGGTGGCCGACGACGAACCGCTGATGATCGAAGGCTGGAAAACGATGGTGGACTGGCAGGGCTGCGGCTATGAATTATGCGGTACGGCGACGGACGGCGAGGAAGCGATCGCCGCGATCCGGGCTTGCCCGCCGGATCTGGTGATGACGGACATCCGCATGCCCGTCCTGGACGGACTCGGCCTCATCCGCGCGATGAAGGAGGAGCTCGGGCTGACCGCCAAGACCGTCATCGTCAGCGGCTATTCCGAATTCGGCTACGCGCAGGAGGCGCTGCGTTACCAGGTGGACCATTACTTGCTCAAGCCGCTCGTGCCGGAAGAAGTGCACAAGGTGCTGCGCGAGCTGGCCGGGCCGCTCGCGGAGCGGCGCCGGGCGGAAGGCGCCGCCGGCGCGGAGCGGGACGC
>NZ_JAGGDJ010000006.1 GCF_017652985.1 Paenibacillus artemisiicola | reverse complement strand
CCCCCCCCCCCCCCCCCCCCCCCCCCCCCCCCCCCCCCCCCCCCCCCCCCCCCCCCCCCCCCCCCCCCCCCCCCCCCCCCCCCCCCCCCCCCCCCCCCCCCCCCCCCCCCCCCCCCCCCCCCCCTTCCAGCCGCGGGCCCGCTCCCGCCCCGCCCCGGCGCCCGGCGCCCAGCCGCCCCCTCCCCCGCCCCGCCCCCCCCCCCCCGAACGGCTCGCCGTTCCATACCGTGAAGCCGCCGGCCATCGGCGACAAACCGCGCACTTGATTGTAGAGGTCGCGCGCCGGGCGGCTCCAGTCGATGCGTTCGTCGTCGCGCGTCAAATTCGGCGCGTACGTCGCCTCGCCGTGATTTTGAGGGACCGCTTTCGCCGTTCCCGCTTCGATCGCCGGCAGCGTCTCGGCCAGCAGCTTCGCGCCGGCCGCGGTCAGCTTCTCGAACAGGCTGCCCGACGTGTCCGTCTCGGCGATCGGCACTTCGACGACGCTGATCATGTCGCCCGTGTCGAGCCCTTCGGCCATGTACATGATCGTCACGCCGGTCTTGGTCTCGCCATTGATGATCGCGCGCTGGATCGGCGCGCCCCCGCGATATCGCGGCAGCAGCGATCCGTGCACGTTGATGCAGCCGAGCCGCGGCACGTCCAGCACCGCTTTCGGCAGAATCTGCCCGTAGGCGGCCGTGACGATCAAATCCGGCCGCAGCCCGGCGATGCGCGCCGCCGTCTCCGAGCCGCGCAGCCGCTCCGGCTGCTCGACCGGGAGCCCGCGCAGAAGCGCCGCTTCCTTGACCGGAGGCGGCGTCAGCGTTTTTTTGCGGCCCTTCGGGCGGTCGGGCTGCGTCACGACCAGCTCGACCGTATGGCCGGCATCCAATATGGCTTCCAGGGAAGGCACGGCGAACTCCGGCGTGCCCATGAATACGATGCGCATGCGATCACTCTCCGTCCGGCCGGGGACGCTTGCTGACGTCGTACACCGTTTCCGCGATGTCGGTGAACAGCACCCCGTTCAAATGATCCACTTCGTGCTGGAACGCCCGCGCCAAAAAATCGCTCGCTTCGAGCTCGATCGGCGCGCCGTTGCGGTCGAAGCCTTTCAGCTTGATGTGCTGGGCGCGGCGAACCTCGCCGTTCAGGTTGGCGATGCTGAGGCAGCCTTCCGGTCCGAGCTGCTCGCCCGAGCGCTCCACGATTTCGGGATTGACCATCTCGATCAGCCCGTGGTCGTCCCCGACGTCCACGACGATGACTCGCTTGGAGATGCCCACCTGCGGCGCGGCCAAGCCGACGCCTTCCGCGTCGTACATCGTTTCCGCCATATCGTTCAGAAGTTTATGCAAATTGGAATTGAACTTCGTCACCACGGCCGCGCGTTCGCGGAGCACCGGGTCCGGATCCTGCACGATTAATCGAATTGCCATACCAAACGACCTCCCAATCTTAGCTGCTCTCTATAACGTACGTTATAAAATCATTTGCGGATCCACGTCCACGCTCATGGTGACCGGCGGCTGCCCGTTCGTGCCGGCGAGCTGCGCGATCGCCTGCTGCAGCAGGTCCGCGGCCCCCACGTTTCCCCGATATTTTAGCATACATTGAAAACGATAGCGATCTTTCATGCGGGGAATCGGCGAGGCGACGGGCCCCAGCACGTCCATGAACCGGCTGCCGTCTCCTTCGTCCGAGCCCCGGATGCCGGCGGCCCGGGCCAAGTCGCGCAGCGCTCCGGCGAGCTTCTCGCCTTCGCCGATGACGAGCGCGAGCTGCTCGTGGGACAGCGTCACGAGAATGAGCCGGCAAAACGGCGGATACGCCATGAACCGGCGGTGCTTCAGCTCCTCCCGGACGAACGACGCATAGTCGTGATGCCGCGCGCTGACGATGGCGTAATGCTCGGGGTTATACGTCTGCACGATGACTTCGCCCGGAAGCTCGTGGCGCCCGGCCCGGCCCGCGACCTGGGTCAGCAGCTGGAACGTCTTCTCCGCCGCCCGGAAATCGGGCAGATGCAGGGACGTATCCGCGGCGATGACGCCGACCAGGGTCACATAGGGAAAATCGAGCCCTTTCGCGACCATCTGCGTGCCGAGCAGCACGTCCGCTTCCCGGTTGCCGAACTGCGTCAGCCATTTCTCGTGCGAGCCCTTCTCCGTCGTCGTGTCGACGTCCATCCGGATGACGCGGATGCCCGGAAACAGCTTCGCCAGCTCTTCCTCCACGCGCTGCGTGCCGGTGCCGAAGAACCGGATATGCTCGCTCTCGCAGGACGGGCACGCCTTCGGCTCCTGCTCGGCGTGGCCGCAGTAATGGCAGCGGAGGGCCCGCGATTTCTGATGGTACGTAAGCGAGATATCGCAATGCGGACACTGCGCCGTATACCCGCAGGATCGGCACATGACGAACGTCGAGTAGCCTCTGCGGTTCAGCAGCAGCACGGATTGCTCGCCGCGCTCGAGCCGCCGCAGCAGTCCCTCGTGCAGCTGGCGGCTGAACATCGAGCGGTTGCCGTCCTTCAGCTCGTCCCGCATATCGACGACGTGCACCTTGGGCAGCGGCCGGCCGGCCACCCGGTCCGGCATCGGCAGCAGCGACGCGCCGCGCTTGGCGGCCGCGCCCTCGCCGGCCGTCTCCAGGCCGCCTCGGGAAGCGGTAGCGGCGACGAACGACTCCAGCGACGGCGTCGCCGAGCCGAGCACGACGACGGCGCCATGCTGGTTCGCCCGACGGACCGCGACGTCCCGAGCATGGTACTTCGGGCTTTCTTCTTGTTTATAAGACGATTCGTGTTCCTCGTCGATAATAATGAGTCCGATGCGCTTGAACGGCGCGAACACGGCCGAACGCGCGCCGACCGCCACCTCCGCGCGTCCTTCGCGGATTTTGCGCCACTCGTCGTAGCGCTCGCCGCTCGAGAGGCGGCTGTGCAGCACGGCGACGGCGTCGCCGAAGCGGCCTTTGAAGCGTTCCACCATTTGCGGCGTCAACGCGATCTCCGGCACGAGCACGATCGCCTGCCGGTCGTCCTTCAGACAGCGCTCGATCGCCTGCAGGTACACCTCCGTCTTGCCGCTGCCCGTTACGCCGTGCAGCAGAAACACCCGGGGCGACGCGTCGTCCACCGCTTTCGCGAGCTCGTCGTAGACCGCCTGCTGCCCTTCCGTCAGGCGCAGCGGCGCCGTCTTGCCGAAGCCGCGGCCGGCGTACGGGTCGCGGCGCTGCTCCGTTTCGCGGATCGCGAGCCAGCCCTTCGCCTCCGCGCCGCGGATCGTGCCGGTCGTCGTCGCGAGCGCCTGCGCCAGCGCGGCGAGCGGGATCGGCTCGGCATGCTCGAGCATGTACTGCGCCGCTTCCCGCTGCTTCGCCGCACGGGCCGACGCGTTCGCGAGCTCGGCGCGGACGGCGTCCGCATCCTCCGACGGATACACCGTCAGCACCTTGCGCACCGCGAGCCGGTCGCGGATCGACACCCGCTCCTCCAGCGTGCCCCGGCCGATCGCCGCTTTGACGGACGCCGCCGCCTCGGGAAACCGCTCCTGCAGCAGCGCGAGCCGCGCTTCGCCGCCTTGCTGCCGCAAATACCGCAGCCACGGCTCTTCTTCCGCGACGAACAAGCCGTCCGGCTCCGCCGCCGCATCCTCGGACAGCCGCACGACGGAGTCCGCCTTGCCTTTCAGCGCCGACGGGATCATCGCCTGCAGCGCCGTCGTGAGCGGGCAGCAGTATTTCTCGGCGATCCACTGCCCGAGCTCGACGAGATCCGGCGACAGCGGCGGCAAATGGTCGAGCAGCTCCGCAACCGGCTTCAGCTTCCGCGCGTCCACTTCCGCGAACGGCGCGATGCCGACGACGAAGCCCTGCAGGACGCGGCCGCCGAACGGCACGCCGACCCGGCTGCCGACCTCCACCCAGCCGGCCATCGCGTCCGGAATCGCGTAATCGAACGGCCGGTCCGTCGCGCGGCTCGGCACGTCCACGATGACTCTCGCGATCATTCGGCGTCTCCCGGCGCCGTATCGGCGTTCATCCGCTCCGCGATCCGCGCGAGCAGCCGCTCCGCCACTTCGCGCTTGGGCAGCTGCGGCAGCGCTTCGACCAGCCCTTCCGGCCCGAAGACCTGCACGACGTTCGTGTCCGCGTTGAAGCCCGCGCCTTCCTGCGAGACGTCGTTCGCGACGACGAGGTCGCAATGTTTGCGGGCCAGCTTATCCATGGCGTAGGACGCCACATTCTCCGTCTCGGCCGCGAAGCCGACGAGAAATTGATGCGTCTTCCGTTCGCCGAGCGTCTTCAAAATATCGGTCGTCCGTTCCAGCTCGACGACGAGCCGTTCGTCGCTCTTCTTGATCTTGGACGGCGCCTGCGAGACCGGCCGGTAATCGGCGACGGCCGCCGCCTTGATGACGAGGTCCGCGGATTCGTAGCGCGCCAGCACCGCCTGCAGCATCTCCTCCGCCGACTCCGCCCGGACGAGCTCGACGCCGCCGATCGGCGCCGCCGTCGTCCGCGCGGCGATGACGGTGACGTCCGCGCCGCGGTTCGCCGCCGCTTCCGCCAGGGCGAAGCCCATTTTGCCGGACGAATCGTTCGTCAGGTAACGCACGGGGTCAAGCCGTTCCACCGTGCCGCCGGCGGTAATCAGCACTTTCTTGCCCGCCAGCTCCGTGCGCGAGGCGAACCACTGCTTCACGGCGAAGACGATCTCCTCCGGCTCCGCGAGCCGCCCTTTGCCGACGTAACCGCAGGCCAGGTTGCCCGTGCCCGGCTCCACGAACCGGACGCCGCGCTCCGCGAGCAGCGCCATGTTCCGCTCTACCGCCGGATGCGCGTACATGTGCACGTTCATCGCCGGGGCCACGATGACCTGGGCCGTCGCCGCCAGGAGCGTCGTGCTGAGAAAATCGTCCGCGAGCCCGTTGGCCATTTTGCCGAGCACGTTCGCGGTCGCCGGCGCGACCAGCACCAGATCCGCGCTGTCCGCCGCGTCGATATGCGCGACCACGGCCGGATCGAATTCGTCGAACGTGTCGAGATAGACGGGATGGCGCGACAACGTCTGCAACGTCAGCGGCGAGATGAATTTGGTCGCCGACTCGGTCATGATGACGCGCACGTTCGCGCCCGCCTGCGTCAGCCGGCTGCAAATCGTCGCCGCCTTGTAAGCCGCGATGCCCCCCGTAATGCCGAGCAAAATCGTTTTTCCCTGTAGCATGGCTGCCTCTCCTCTCTATACCTATGGCCGCGCCGCCGTTCGTCCGGTCCCGCGAAATGCGCCGCTTCCTTTTCCGGGATGAAAAAAATAACAACCGCGAGGGTTGTTATTCCTGTTCGTCCGTGTCTTTCTTGTTCAGCGTGCTTTCGACCACGAGAATGTCATGGTAGATTTCTTCGAGCGCGACGCCCACGTATTTGTGGGACTTCGGCGTGCGGATTTCGCTCTTGCTGCCGTCCCGCAGCTTGCGCGCCCGGCGAGATGCCGCGACGACCAGCGAGTACTTGCTGTCGACTTTCTTCATCATTTCATCGATGGATGGATATAACAACCTGCTTTCACCTCGCTCATGCTTTCTCGGAAGCTGCTTTCATTTCTTCGAGTTCTTCGACGAACCGTTCCCTGCGGCAGTGCTCCGCGACGATGATGCTCTGAATCCGGTGGCACGCGGCGTCGATCTGGTCGTTGACGACGGCATAATCGTAATAATGAATCAAATTCATCTCTTCCACCGCGACGTTCATGCGATGGTCGATTATATCGGCATTCTCGGTGCCGCGTCCCGTAATGCGCTGTTTGAGCACGTCAAGAGACGGCGGCACCAAGAAGATGAACACGCCTTGCGGGAATTTCTCTTTCACTTTCAGCGCGCCCTGCACCTCGATTTCAAGGATGATGTCCTTGCCCGAAGCCAGCGTCCGCTCCACGAAATCGCGCGGGGTGCCGTAGTAGTTGCCGACGTACTCCGCGTATTCCAGCAGCGCGTCGCGCGCGATCATGTCCTGGAATTGCTCCTTGCTCTTAAAAAAATAATTGATGCCGTCGATTTCTCCCTGGCGGGGCTTGCGCGTCGTCGCCGAAACGGAATACACCAGATCGTTCTGCTTATGCCGAAGCTGCGCGCACACGGTACCCTTGCCCACGCCCGAAGGACCGGACAATACGATTAACAATCCTCTTTTCATAAGACTCCCCGTTACTTATTCGTCGTGATCGTCATCCTTGGTCGAGAGACGATGCGCAACCGTCTCCGGCTGCACTGCGGACAGAATGACATGGTCGCTGTCCGTGATGATGACGGCGCGCGTGCGGCGTCCGTACGTCGCGTCGATCAGCATGTGCCGGTCGCGCGCCTCCTGAATGATCCGCTTGATCGGCGCCGATTCCGGACTGACGATCGAAATGATCCGATTCGCGGACACGATGTTGCCGAAGCCGATATTGATGAGTTTGATGGCCATGTTAAGGTTCCCCTCCGGTATCTCTCGTGCTTGGTTAGGAATAGTACACGATCTATCGATAAGCGCAAGAATGAAGGCGTCTGCCGATGGCAGAATATTGCACTATTCTTGACGAAAAAAGTCCGGAGCATACGTTGCGCCAGCCGAAAGCCCAAGCGGAGGCGCGGGGTTTCGGGCCCCTTATTGTAACGCACGGGGGCGCGGCATGGCAAGTGCATCCAACGTCTATATTAATCCATTTTTATCGGACGAACAAGTGTTAAAGCGCAAACGCGAGAAATAACGAGGTTACCTTGCCAAACTGCCCGTTTTTCGCCATACGTAATCGGTCAGCTTCACGGTCATCTCGTAGAACATGAACGGCGTGATCAGGTAGATGCCCTTGAAATGGTCCATCGCCGCGTCCAGCAGTTCCTCCGCGATGCGTACGCCCTCTGCGCGGCCCGCCTCGCCCTCCAGGCCGGCCATCCGGCCGCGAACGTCGTCCGACAGCTGAATGCCGGGGACCTCGTTGTGCAGGTACTCCGCGTTGCGCCCGCTCGCGAGCGGCATGACGCCGATGAAGATCGGCACGTTCAGATGCCGCGTCGCCTCCGCGATCCGCGCGATGAGCGCCTTGTCGTAGACGGGCTGCGTCATGATGTAATCGGCGCCCGTTTCGATTTTGCGCTCCAGCCGGGCGACCGCCTTGTCCAAGTACTTCACGTTCGGATTGAACGCCGCGCCGGTAACGAAGCTCGCCTTCTGCTTCAGCGCCTTGCCGGAAAACGCGACGCCTTCGTTCAGCTGCTTGATCATGCGGATCATTTCGAACGAGGTCAGGTCGTACACCGAGCTGGAATCCGGCAGGTCGCCGAAGCGGGCCGGGTCGCCGGTCACCGCGAGCACGTGGTCGATCCCGAGCGCGTCGAGGCCCATCATGTGCGATTGCGTCCCGATCAGGTTGCGGTCGCGGCAGGCGATGTGCACGAGCGGCTTGATGCCGATCTGGTGCTGCACGAGGGAAGCCAGCGCGATGTTGCTCATCCGCGTGACGGCCAGCGAATTGTCGGCCATCGTCACGGCGTCGGCGCCGGCCGCTTTCAGCGCCTTGGCGCCGTCCATGAATTTGCGAATGTCCAGATCGCGCGGCGGGTCGAGCTCGACGATGACGGTATGGCGCCGGTTGACCAGGTCTACGATGGTCGGCTCCGTCTTCGCCGCGCGTTCCGCAGGCTGCTTCGGCTCGCGGACGGTCAGGCGCTCCGCCGGCGCGGCCGCCAGCCGGTCCGCCGGGTCGACCGGCCGCGGCGCGTAGCCGTCCAGCGCCGCGGCGATCGCCGCGATATGCTCCGGCGTCGTCCCGCAGCAGCCGCCGATGATGCGCGCGCCGCGGTCGGCGAATTTGCGCGCCGATTCCGCGAAGTAATCCGGCGTCGACGTGTATTGGTACTTGCCGTCGACGTAATCCGGGATGCCCGCGTTCGGGAAGACCGACAGCGGCAGCCCCGGCTCGCCGCCGATGGAATCGATGGCGCGGAGAATGCCGTTCGGGCCGCTGCGGCAGTTGAAGCCGACGACGTCGGCCCCTTCGAGGCGCAAGCTATCGAACGCCGCCGCGATCGGTTTGCCGTCCAGCGTCACCGCTTCCTTCTCCACGGCGAACTGGCAGATGACCGGCAGGTCGGACCGCTCGCGCACGATCCGAAGCGCCAGCAGCGCTTCTTCGAGGTCGTAGAACGTCTCCAGCAGGATGCCGTCGACCCCTTCGGCGAGCTGCGCCCCGATTTGCTGGCGGAACAGCCCTTCCAGGTCGAGCGTCGAAATGTTTTTGCGCTTCCCGGCCCGGATGGAGCCGACCGCTCCGACGACGTACGCGTCGCCGCCGACGGCTTCGCGGGCAATGCGCACGCCCGCTCGGTTGATCGCTTCCACCTCGGCGTCCAGCCCGTAATTGGTCAGGCTCATCAGGTTGGCGGAAAACGTGTTGGTCTCGATGATTCGCGCCCCGGCGCCGTAGTAGCGGCGATGCACGTCCGCGATGACCTCCGGCCGGAGCAGGTTGAATTCTTCGTAGGAAACGCCGACAGGGAACCCCATCCCGTACAGGTAGGTTCCCATCGCGCCGTCGCCGGTCAAGATACGCGCCTTCAGCGCTTCCCTCAAATCCGGTTTCATATGTCAAAACTCCTTCGTCCGCTGCTTAGACCGTTCCGCGGTAGACTTCTTCCGCCGGGCCCGTCATGAACACGTAGTTGGTCGCTTCGTCCCACTCGATGAGCAGATCGCCGCCCTTGAGCGATACCGTCGCCGTCCGGTCGGTCAAGCCGTTCAGCACCGACGCCACGACGGTCGCGCACGCGCCCGTGCCGCATGCCAGCGTCGGGCCGGCGCCGCGCTCCCATACGCGCATGTCCGTACGGTCCTTGGCGCGCACCGTCACGAATTCGACGTTGATTTTCCGCGGGAACATCGGGTGCACTTCCAGCTTCGGCCCCCAGGTCGCGAGGTCGAAATTGACCGCGTCGTCGACGTAGATGACGCAGTGCGGGTTGCCCATGGACACCGCGGTAAACTTGAATTCGCGGCCGTCCACTTCGATCGCCTGGCCGATGACCGGGTTGGCGTCGATCGTCGTCGGCACTTTGAGGCCTTCGAGAATCGGCTGGCCCATATTGACCCGCACGCGGCTTGCTTTGCCGTTGTCGACGGTCAGTTGCACTTCCTGCACGCCCGCGCCGAGCGTCTCGATCGTCAGCGTTTCTTTGTCCGTGAGGCCGTTATCGAACACGTACTTCGCCACGCAGCGGATCGCGTTGCCGCACTGCTCCGCCTCGGAGCCGTCCGAGTTGATGATCCGCATGTGGAAGTCCGCTTGCTCCGATGGCAAAATATAAACGAGGCCGTCCGCGCCGATGCCGAAGAAACGGTTGCACAGCCGTTCCGCCAGCTGCGCCGCGTCGTCCGGCAGTTTCGATTCGCCCGCGACCACGATGAAATCGTTGCCGAGACCGTGCATTTTCGTAAAGTTCATGATCCCTGGTCTCCCCGTTCGGAAAAATTTGTCGAAAAGCGTCTTAAGTGCCGATTGGCCAACTTGCTTATTAAGAGATAGTTTACCTTAGACCGGGGGGAATTGTCGACAGTTTTCCACCCTGGGGACCGTCCCCCTAAATCCCCCTTCTTCAAGGGAGACCCCAAGGGCTCCGCCCTCTGGACACCCGGATGGTCTAACGTCGGCGGAACCGAGAAGCGCACCTAGGTGAACGACCGCAGGGCTCGCTTTCGTCCCTTGCGGGACTCGCTTACCGTTTGGCGCTCGCGAACTACCTGATGCCATGGGAACGTGACGCGCCGCAGAGGCGGTTTGGCGGACATGCGCGCTTGGCTCGCTTTCGTCCCTGGCGGGACACGCTTTACGCTGGTCGCGCGGGATTGCCAGGACTCGCGATTCGCTCGCCGGCAATAGGGGGCGCCGTCGTCTTGGCGGCGAAGAGCCGGATTGCTGCGTTTCCTATGCCAAAAAAGCGCGAATGGACCTTAGCCCATTTGCGCTTTTTGGCATTTCGCTTAGACGTGCTTCCACCAGACGCCCGTGCATTCGGGCAGTTCGGTCGTGCCGGTCTCGGCCAGCGCTCGGCTCAATTCGCCGCCGAAGAAGAAGTCGGTCAGCGCCACGGCTTCCTCGTTCGTTTCGAACCGGTAATCCGTGCGGATCCAGAAATGCTTGTAACCGTAACGGCTTTCGAGCTCGGCGTAATACGCGGTCAGGAATTCCGGCGGACTCGGCTCCGCCGCGCCCGTGCCGAAATTTTCGAACACGATCGCCGCGCCGCCCGGGCGCAGCACGCGGTCGATTTCGGCCATGATCGCCCGCAGGTTGTCCCGCCACCCGCCGACCGAAGAACTGGCCGAGTAGCAGATCGTCCAGCCCGCGGTCAGCAAGTCGGCGGAGCGGTCAGCCAAAGGCAGACGGTCGTTGGCTCCCGGCGCGACGGTCCAGTTGGCGGCGCCCGATGCGCGGAGCCGTTCCGCGGCGAGCCGGAGCATTGCCTCCGAGGCGTCCGTCGCCCGAATGGAACGCACGTGCGGCGCGAGCAGCGAAGTCAGCCGCCCCGTGCCCGCGCCGATGTCCGCCGCGTCCTTCGCCTCCAAATCCGGCACGACCGCGCGAATGGCTTTCAACAGATTGCCCGCTTGGTCCTCCCGGGCGACGAGCCGGTCGTAGCGCGCCGCTTCGTCCCGATAAATCACGTCGTGATCGATCATCTTGTTCCCTCCCGTGTGTTGGTGCATCCCCAGCATGAGCCCTGACGCCGGGGAAAGGTCAAGTCACGGCGTGCGGGCGGCGTGCAGGACGCCGATCTGCGGATTAATGGCATAATGCACGGTCACGTAGCCCCGCTCGCGGAACCATGCCGCGGTCCTCTCTCGCCCGATGCAGTGCTTGGCCGGCTCCGTCCCGGCTGCTTCTCCGCCTTCCTCCGTCATGAGTCCGGCCAGGCACGCGCGCCCGCCGGGCTTCAGGACGCGGTCCATCTCCGCCAGCGCGAGCAGCTGCTGCTCCGCGTTCAGGAAGTGAAACGAGAACGCCGACGCGACGAACGCGAACCGGCCGTCCGCGAACGGCAGCGCCAGCGCGTTGCCGAGCTTCGCCGCCACTTCAGGATGCTTCTCCCGGCAGATCGCCAGCATCGCCTTGGACTGGTCGACGGCCGACATCCGCGCGCCCCGCGCGGCAAGCAGGCCGGCCAGATTGCCCGTCCCCGTCCCGACGTCCAGACCCGGCTCGCCCGGCCGCGGAGCCGTCCACTGCGCGATCATGTCCAGCGTCCGCCCGTACTCCGGCTGCGACAGCGCGGGCCCGGTGGACAGCAGCGCCGCGGAGCCGTCGAACCGCGGGGCGAGCTCGTCGAACCGCCACGCGTCGATCCACGAGGCTTGCTGCCGGCGGATCTCGTTCAGCCGGCCCGTCAGCCGGAACAGATCGCCCGTCTCCAGCCGGCCTTTCGTTTCCAGGCGGCCGATCAGCTCGTCGAGCGCGTCGAGGGCGTGCTTCCCCTCCACCCATTTGGAAGCGAGCGCCATCCGCTGCAGCTCCAAATAATGATGCGCGCCCGCGGAGTCCCCGCGGTCGAGCTTGTCGAGCATCGCGGCGATCCGCTCCAGTCCGAGCCCGACGTCCCGCAGCGCGGCGATCGTCTGCAGCCGCCAGGCGTCGCGCTCCGAGAACGTCCGGTAGCCGTTGTCCCTCTCCCGGCCCGGCCGCAGCAGGCCCTTCGCCTCGTACAGCCGGATCGCGCGCGGCGTGATGCCGAGCTTGGCGGCAACTTCATGGATTTTCAACTTCGTCCCCTCCTTCCGTCCCGTTCATTGGCTGCGTTCATTATAAACCATGACGCTGGGTGAAGGTCCAGCAGGTCCGAAACGCGGACGAGGCCGCCGGACTGACCCGGCGGCCTCGTTACCTCTCTTATTTAAAGCTTGAACGCTTCCGAGCAGAATCCGTGCCAGCGAAAACTCAGCGCATGGCCGGCTTTTGCCCGCCGAGCTGCATGCCGGATTTTTTCTTCTTTTTCTTCTTGTCCGTCGTGCCGAGCACGCTGCCGATGCCCATGAAGAACGTCGGCACGCCGGCGGCGACGATGACGAGGCACCAGTCGCGCAGTCCGAGCGGCACGGTCTTGAAGATCGGCTGCAGCGCCGGAACGTACAGCACGGCCGCCATGAGCGCGACGGAGGACAGCACCGCGAAGAGCAAATATTTGTTCTGCAGCAGGTTGCGGTGGAAGATCGAGCGCGAGCTCCGGCAGTCGAACACGTGGATCAGCTGCGCCATGACCAGCGTCGCGAACGCGACCGTCTGCGCGTGGATCAGGTTCTGCGGGTCGCCCGGCTTGATGCGGAGCGTGATCCAGAACGCCAGCAGCGTGAACACGCCGATCAGAATGCCCCGGCTGATGATTTTCCAGCCCAGCCGGCGGGCGAAAATATTCTCCTTCGCGGAACGCGGCTTCTGCTGCATGAGGTCTTTCTCCGCCTGGTCGACGCCGAGCGCCATGGCCGGCAGGCCGTCCGTCACGAGGTTGACCCACAGAATCTGGATCGGCACGAGCGGCAGCGGAAGGCCGGCCATCATGGCCAGGAACATCGTCAGGATTTCGCCGACGTTGGACGCGAGCAGATAACGGATGAACTTGCGGATATTCTCGTAGATGCCGCGGCCTTCCTCGATCGCGGACACGATGCTGGAGAAGTTGTCGTCGCTCAGCACGAGGGACGACGCCTCCTTGGACACGTCGGTGCCCGTGATGCCCATCGCGATGCCGATGTCGGCCGCTTTGATCGCCGGCGCGTCGTTGACGCCGTCGCCCGTCATCGCCACGACGTGGCCTTTGCGCTGCAGCGCCTTGACGATGCGGAGCTTATGCTCCGGCGAGACGCGGGCGTAAACGAAAATATTGTCCGCGAGCCGGTCCAGCTGCTCCTCCGACATCTCGTTCAGCTGCTGGCCGCTGACCGCGATGCCCCCGCGCGGCATGATGCCGAGCTGTCCCGCGATCGCCTCCGCCGTCAGCTGGTGGTCGCCCGTGATCATGACCGTCTTGATGCCCGCGCGGCGGCAGTTCGCGATCGCGTCCTTCACTTCGCGGCGCGGCGGGTCGATCATGCCCGAAAGCCCGACGAAAATCAGCTGGTTCTCGACGTCGGTATCCACCTCCGACGCGTCGTGCGGACGCAGCTCGCGGTACGCGAAGCCGAGCACCCGCAGCGCGCCGGCGGCGAGGCCTTCCGCCGCTTCGCTCACCTTTTGCTTGAGCGTGGCCGTGAACGGCACGACTTTGCCGTCCCACAGGGTGTACGCGCACTGGTTCATCAGCACGTCCGGCGCGCCCTTCGTGCAGATGAGCCGGCCGCCCTGATGGTGGACGAGCACGGACATCCGCTTGCGATCCGAGTCGAACGGGTACTCCTTGACGCGCTTGTACAGCCCTTCCATCGATTTGGCCGAGACGCCGAGCTTGGAGGCCAGCACCGTGAGCGCGCCTTCCGTCGGATCGCCCTTCAGCACCCATTCGTCCTGGACGACCGTCCCTTTGCCTTTCTTGCGCTTCGCCGACTCCGGCTCCTCGTCGAGCTTCGTGACCGTCGCGTTGTTGCACAGCGCCGCGATCTGGAGCAGCCGGCGGAGCGACTGGTCGTGCTTGACGTCGACCGGCTTGCCGCCCTCGAGACAGCTGCCGGCCGGCTCGTAGCCTTCGCCCGTGACGTCCATCTTCCGGCCGCCGATCCACAGCTGCGTGACCGTCATTTTGTTTTGCGTCAGCGTGCCCGTCTTATCGGAGCAGATGACGGACGCGCAGCCGAGCGTCTCGACCGACGGGAGCTTGCGCACGATCGCGCGCCGCTTGATCATGCGCTGCACGCCGAGCGCGAGCGCGATGGTGACGATGGCCGGCAGGCCCTCCGGAATGGCGGCGACGGCGAGGCTCACGCCGGCCAGGAACATTTCGTAGGCAGGCTGGCCGTGCAGGATGCCCGCGGCGACGACCAGGACCGTCAAGGCGAGCGCGACGATGATCAGGATTTTGCCGAGCTGCTCGAGCCGGTGCTGCAGCGGCGTTTCCATCGATTCCGTCTGCTGGATGAGGTTCGCGATCTTGCCCATTTCCGTGTTCATGCCCGTCCGGATGACGATGCCCTTGGCCGTGCCGCGGGTGATCATCGTTCCCATGAAGCCGATGTTGCGCATATCCCCGAGCGGCAGGTCGGCCGTCTTGATCGGGTCGCAGTGCTTGCCGACCGGCACGGATTCTCCGGTGAGCGCCGATTCCTCCGCGTAGCAGCTGTTCGTTTCGAGAAACCGGATATCGGCCGGAACCCGGTCGCCGCTCTCCAGCTCCACGACGTCCCCCGGCACGAGCTCGCTCGCCGGAACGATGACGACTTCCCCGCCCCGCAGCGCTTTGGCCATCGGAGCGGATAGGGCTTTGAGCGCGCGCAGCGACTTCTCCGCCCGGAATTCCTGCACGAAACCGAGCACGGCGTTGATGATGATGATCGCGATGATCGTGATGGCGTCCAAGTATTCGCCGAGCAGCCCCGAGATCAGCGTCGCCCCCATGAGCACCAGCACCATGAAATCTTTGAACTGGCCGAGAAACAGCATCAGCGGGGATGCTTTCTTGCCCTCCGACAGCTCGTTGCGTCCCGCGCGGGCCAGCCGTTCCGCCGCCGCTTCCGGCGTCAGCCCGGCATCCAAATTCGCGTCAAGCGCTTTGGCCAGCTCGGCCGTTTCCAGCCCATGCCACATTCCCTGTTCCATTGCTCCGACTCCCTTCCGATACTTGCCGCCTGACGGACAGCCTCTATGGCCTAAATGTATTCGGACAACCCGCAAAATATCCCAGCGGGGACTTAAGTTTTTGGTCCGGATATGGCATGATAGGGAAGATGACTCAGAAGAAAAGGGGATTTTCGCATCATGGCCTTAGACGGTATCGTAACCCGCGCCATTGCCGACGAGCTGCAAGCTTGCGTCGGCGCGCGCATCCATAAAATACATCAGCCTTCGCCGCACGACCTCGTGCTGCAAATCCGCGGCGGCGGCGCGCAAGGCCGCCTCCTGCTTTCGGCGAACCCGACCTACCCGCGCGTCCATTGGTCCGAGCAATCGTTCGTCAATCCGCTGGAAGCGCCGATGTTCTGCATGCTGATGCGCAAATATTGCGAAGGGGCCGTCATCGAGGCGGTCAGCCAGGTCGGCAGCGAACGAATCCTGCACCTGGACGTCCGCAAGCGGGACGAGCTCGGCGATACGTTCCAGAAGCGCATCGTCGTCGAGCTGATGGGCCGGCACAGCAACATTATCTTGCTCGACGCCGCGAGCGAGACGATCCACGACGGCATCCATCACGTCACGCCGTCCATCAGCAGCTACCGCGTCGTCATGCCCGGCACCGCGTACGTCGCCCCGCCGGAGCAGGGCAAGCGCGATCCGTTCGCGATTCGGGACGAAGCCGCCTTCGAAGGCGCGCTGCGCGCGGCCGGCGAGCTGCTGCTCCACCCGCCCGCGCCGGACGAGGACAGCATCCATTTCGGCACCGCGCCGAAGCCGGCCGCGCCCGAATCGCTCACGGCCGAGAAGCTGATCGTCGGGGCGTTCAGCGGCCTCAGCCCGCTGCTGGCCCGGGAAATCGTCTTCCGCGGCGCCGCGGGCGTCGTCCTGCCGCATGGCCTCGACCGGCTGGACGTGACGGTCAAGACGGTGTGGCCTTCGTTCCGCGACATGCTGGAGGGCTTCCGCGCGCGGAAATACGAGCCGCAGATCGTCGCGCCGGAAGGCGGAAGCGGAGGCAAAGCCGCGTTCTCGGTGACGGCCCTCACGCATCTGAACGGAGAACGGACCGCGTTCGCCTCGGTCAGCGCCTGCCTGGAAGCCTTCTACGGCGACAAGGCGGAGCGGGACACGGTCAAGCAGCGCGTCACGGATCTCATCCGCTTCTTGCAGAACGAACGGAGCAAGAACGAGAAGAAGCTGGAGAAGCTCGAGGATTCGCTGCGGGAAGCGCAAGAGGCCGACAAGTTCCGGATCCTGGGTGAACTGCTTACGGCCAGCCTGCATCTGATCCAGCGGGGCGACAATGCCGTAGAGCTCGTCAACTATTACGAGGAAGAGATGCCGACCGTCGCCGTGCCGCTCGATCCGCAGCTGACGCCGTCGCAGAACGCGCAGCGCCTCTTCAAGAAATACGCGAAATACCGCAACAGCCAGACGTACGTGGCCGAGCAGATGGAGCGCGCCCGGGAAGAAATCGCGTACCTCGCCTCGCTGCTGCAGCAGCTGGACAGCGCGTCCCTGGCGGACATCGAAGAAATCCGCGACGAGCTCTCGGAGGAGGGCTACATGCGGCAGCGCGCGAAGCGAGGGGCGAAGCGGAAGAAGCCGAAGCAGCCCGCCCTTCTCAGCTACACGTCCTCGGAGGGCCATGCGATCTACGTCGGCAAGAACAACACGCAGAACGACTTCCTGACGAACAAGCTCGCCGGTCCGAACGACACGTGGCTGCACACGAAGGATATTCCGGGCTCGCACGTTGTCATCCGAGGCAGCGGCTTCGGCAGCCGGACGCTCGAGGAAGCGGCCATGCTGGCGGCCCGATTCAGCCAAGCCCGCTCCTCCTCCTTGGTGCCGGTCGACTACACGCTCGTCCGGCACGTGAAGAAGCCGAGCGGCGCCAAGCCGGGCTTCGTCATCTACGACCATCAAAAAACGCTGTTCATCACTCCGGATGAACAGCGTCTGAAAGAACTGCCTTCGCAAATCAAAGCATAACGGCCGCGCCCGGTGACCAGGTTCGCCGGGCATCGCATCGCCCGGCATGGGCCGCGAATCGCTGAGCGCGAATCGGAGGGCTGCCTGCCCGCCTTCAAAACAACGAGTGAACCGCGATCGCGGTTGTTAGACATGTTCCAGCGCGTTCGCTACCTTCACTTTTTAACTTCAATCGACGACGACGTCCCCCAGACGGCACGCCGCTTTCCGACCCGGAAACGGCGTGCCGTCAACCGTTTCGCCGCCCGGCCGGGTTCAACCGTTCGAGCACCGAGACGTCGACGGTCCGGCTGCCGATCTCCCCGTGGAAGACGACGCCCTGCCGCTCGCCGTGGAAATCGGAGCCGCCGGTCGCGATCAGGCCGTGCCGCTTGGCCATGGCCAGATAGCGCGTCTCGGCTGCGGCGTCGTGATCCGGATGGAAGACTTCGATGCCTTGCGCGCCCTGCGCGATGATCGCTTCCACGAGCGCGTCGTTATGATACAAGCCGGGATGCGCGATGACGCTCGTCCCGCCCGCTTCGCGGATCCACGCCAACGCTTCGAACGGATGCAGCCGCGGCGGATTGGCGTAAGCCGCCCCGTCTTGGCCGAGGTAACGGTCGAACGCCTCCTGCATGGTGCCGACGTAGCCTTTCTTGACGAGCACGGCGGCGATGTGCGGGCGGCCCATGGAGCCCCCGTCCTTGCCGTGCGCCTTCGCTTCCGCTTCCACCTCGTCCCAGGCGACGGACAGGCCGAGCTCGGCCAGCTTTCCGATAATAAGCTCGTTGCGCTGTTCCCGGAACGTCAGCAGGCGGCTCAGCTTCGTTCGCCATCCGGCGTCGTTCCAATCCATGTAATACCCCAGCACGTGCACGTCGATGCCTTCCGCGACGGTGCTGATCTCGACGCCGGGAACGACCGTCACGCCGAGGCGTTCGCCGGCTTCGAGCGCTTCGGCGATGCCGTCGACCGTGTCGTGATCGGTAATCGCGACGGCCGCGAGCCCGTTCGCTTTCGCCCGGGCCACGTTATCCGCCGGACGGTGGAGGCCGTCGGACGCCGTCGTGTGCGTATGCAAATCCGCTCTTCCGCTCATAGCCATTGCTGCAGATCCCTCTCTCTCAAAAAAGTCAGGAACGTCACGGCCGAGATCGGCAGCAGCGCCGACTTCAGAAATATCGAATAAAATTGCCGCTTGAAATGGACGTCGCGAATCGGAATCGTCTGAATGAGCCCGAGCGCCACCTCGTGCTTGACCGACGAAGCGGACACGAACGACAGGCCGAGCCCCGCCTCGACCGCCGATTTAACCGCGCCCGTGCTGCCGAGCTCCATGACGATCTTCATGTCGGCGACGCTGAACTGCTTCTTCCGCAGCTGCTCCTCCATGACGAGGCGCGTGCCGGAGCCCTGCTCCCGAAGCACGATCGGGTACTTCATCACGTCCTCGAGCTCGACTTCCCGCGAGCCGGCCAGCGGATGCGCCTTGCCGACGATCAGCTTCAGCTCGTCGCTCATGACCGCTTCCATGTGCATGTCGGGATGATTGACGGGCGCCTCGATCAGGCCGAAGTTCAGCTGGTGGTTGACGATCTCCTCCATGATTTGCGCCGTGTTCATCACTTTCATGCTGATCGCGATATGCGGGAACTCTTGGCCGAACGGGCCGAGCAGCCTCGGCAGGATGTATTCGCCGATCGTCAGGCTCGCGCCGAGCTGCAGCCGGCCCTTGAGCTGCTTCGTAAACTTGGACATCTGCTGATCGGTTTCGCGGATCAAGTCGATGCTCCGTTGGGCGTACGGCATGAGCGCCCTGCCCGCTTCCGTCAGCTCGATCCGCTTGGTCGAGCGTTGAAGCAGCTTCGTGCCGAAATAATCTTCGAGCGACTGCACCTGCATCGTCACCGCCGGCTGCGTCATGTGCAGCGCCTGCGCGGCCGCGGAGAAGCTGCCCCGGTCCGCCACGGTGTAGAAAATATGCAGCTGATGAAAATTTAGCGCCATGACGGGCACCCCTCCCTTTCTCTGTCCGTTGTCTGTCCACTATTATACATGAATCGCGCCGCAAATCCTCGCCCCGGCATAGAAAAAGCACGAGCCGCAGCAGCCCGTGCTTGTACGTCGCAGATCATTCGGGCCGCGCCGGGCGCGTCACCGTTTTACTTGCGTTTCCGGCTATTCTTGATTAACGTCATTCGGCGGGAATGACGCAGCCAGGAATAATACGATTTCAAATCGCGTAGTTCTATAGTCTCAGACATTCTTCCGAGAAACGTGACGACGATCATCTTGTGCAGCGGATTGCCGGCGAGGTCCGTTTCCTTCTCCAGCACGGCGAATTCGGCCACGAACACCAGGTCGTCGTCGATCAGGTAGACGTCTTGTTCGTTTCGGTAATAAGGTTCGATGCGCCCTTGCTTCAAGCACTGCCACATGAAATCCGCAATGTCCTCGAAGCCGGTGCGCTCGCTTTCGACTCGGTCGGCCCAGCGGCTTTTGGCGTGGTTGGTGATGACAATGTCCGCCACCTTCTTATCGCCCAATACGACATGAAAGGACTCGTACGTGTTCCAACGCTCCGTCATCTTGTCTTTCATTTCGCGATCCACCCCTCCCCAGAAGTAGGCCTTATTATCTATATGTACTTTCCATATTATTGTAGCATGCATGTCCGATATTTCAACATAAAAATAAAGACGCCCCAAATCTGGTTTTTACTGGATGTTACGGCGATAGAAAAAGACCCCCAACTCCGAAAAACCGGCCGGGGGCCTGCGAATTACAAGCTATAAAAACGGGTTTTGTCAGGTACGCCCTGCGTGTACTCCGTTTTTATTTCGTTGCGGTACGAGCGCTCGATGCGCTTCACGAAAGGCAGGCGCCCCATGTTGCGCACGACCTCGTCCGCCCGGTCCGCGTTCATGTACATGACGACGTAATGCATTTTACGCGACATGTAATGAACCGTTCCGTATTTCTCCAACGAACGGGCCGCTTTAAGATCGCTGACCCACACGATGTAACCCACGCGTTCCGAAAACATGACCGCCCCCCGCTTTCTCCTCTTTCTCCGCTTGCTTCTCTTACCCGCAGCCTCCGCTGCCGCAGCTGCACGAACCGCCTCCGCCGCACCCGCCGCCTTTCGGAAACGGGTCGTTGCTCGGCACCTTGATCGCGTCCGACACGGCGCCGGCGATCTGCGCCGCGACGTCGTGCAGCAGGTCGTCCACCGCCTGCTCCGCCGCCTTGAAGCGGACGACGCAGTCGATCTCGTTCAGCTCGCGCTGCACGGCCTGCACGTTGTCCTTCGCGGCGTTGTAGTCCGGATGGAAACGGCCGAACCGCTCGCACTCCGCGAACTGCTCCTTCGCTTTGGCGAACTTCTTCACCAGCCCGCGTACCTGCTCGTCGCCGTCGACGACGGATTTCCAATATGCGTATTCGGCGACTTCCGCCGATTGGTTGATCAAATCGCCTAACTCGTAGGCGCTTAACAGCAGCTGCCCCATATCGAGCGATGCCGAACCGCTGCTCTCGTAAGAATCGTAAGATTCGTAGAGCGGCAAATTCAATTCGGGCGCTCCGGGGTCCGATAACGGCAAAGTTTCCATTATTCCCGCCCCCTCTAGGATCGATAGGCGTATGCCTTACTGGTATCATACCATACCGCGGCCGCAAAAAGGTAGAGCGGACTGGGAAATCGCGGTTATCGGACGCCGAGCGGCGGCGGCAGCACGAGCATCATTTCATCCCACATGCCGGGATGCAGCTTCGTGACCGTCTGAGGCTCCTCCGCGTCCGGGCGATAGCCGGCGACCGCCCATCCGTCCGCCTCGTCGACGATCCGCTCCGGGATGAACGCCGTCGCGACGCCTTCGCAATTCAGTCTCACCGTCGCGCGCCAACTTAATGCCTGCTCCAGCAGTTCCCTGCGGGTCGAATGGTGGTAGGTTCGGAATTGCTTCAGCCACATGGAGGGCACTTCGTCGATGCCGGCGAACAGCTGCTTCACGGAAGGACGCTCGTTCAGCAGCTCGTAGCCGCCCGCCCCGGGAGGCGGGTAAACGAACGCGGCGCCGATGGGCAACGGCTCGCCGGGCCCGGAAGCGGATCCGCCGGCTTCGGGAACGGTATCGCCGCGCGGCGCGAGGCCGGCGCGCGCCGCTCCGGGAGTATCGCCGCGCGCAGCTCCGGCGGCGTCGGCGCGGGCCGTTCCCGCCGCTTCGTCCCGCGCCGTTCCCGCCGCGGCCGTCAGGGTATCCATGCCCATCCGGATCATCGCGCGGACCGTGTCCGGCAGCGGTTCGCCCGTCATCGCCTCCACGGCCGCGGCCAACGAATCCGCCGTATGGCCGGCCCCTGCCGCGCGGGCATAGCCGCGCGTCTCCAGCTTGTACGCCGTCATATGGTCGGTACGCCGGCGTTCCGCAAGCCATTCCAGCTGCCAGCGGACGGAATAGGGACAATCCTCGTACGCGAACATTTCGCCGTCGGGCGTCAGCTGCACCGGGGGCGGACCGAACGCCGGCTCCGCCGGTTCCCGTTCGCCTTCCTCCCGCGGCGCGTCCGTGAGCCCGAGCGGGTCGAGGCGCCACCGAACCGCGGGCTCGCCGGCTTCGTCGGCCGCGAGCTCCAGCCAGCCCAACTGCCGCAGCAGCCGGCACCACGGCTCGATCGCCGAGGGCTGCGGCTTCGCCAGCACCGCCTGCCCGGCCGCATGCGACGCATCGACGTCGCGCAGCCGGAACCATTTGCCGGCCTCCAGCGCGGCAAGCGCCGCCGCGCCGGCCGCCGCCGGGCCGTTCTGCGCCGCGATCGCCTCGACGAGGCTCCGGCACAGCGCCGTTTCCCTGTCCGCGGCGTCCAGGCGCAGCCAAGCCTCCCAAGCCGCGTCGTCCCGCGCGAGCGACTGCCCGCTTCGGACAAGCCAGCCCTGCCGCGCCATCGTCTCCAGCGCGAGCAGCACGCCCGCCGGATACGCCTCCGCCCCGGCCGGCGGCGGAAGGAGCGGCGCGAGCGCTTCGCCCCGGACATGCAGCTGCTCGGCGGCCTTGGCCGCCGTGCGCTTGGCCAGGACGCCTTTGGCCGTCAGCTTCAGTCCGGCTTCCCCCATCGCGGCCATGGCGTGCAGCAGCTGCAGGCTGAACGGCGGGACGTAGCCTTCGTCGTCGATCGGTCGCACGGACAACGGTTCGATTTCGGGCGGCTGCGAACGTTCGCTTCGCGCGGACCGAATCGCGCGATGCCAGACGAAGAAGCTGTCCGGCGGCAGCACGAACAGCTTCTCGCCCCAGCCCCGGCGGACGGGGAATACGATGCCCGCCTCCGCAAGGCGCAGCAGCCCGAGCCGCAGATCGGCCCCGGCGGCGATACCCGGGCGGGCGGCCTGCAGCAGCTGCTCCTCCTTGAACGGCGCCGGCCCGAAGCCGGCCAGAATCAGCTCGAGCGTCAAGGCCGCCTCCTCCGGCAGCCGGGTCCATGCCGTCCGCGCGCACTCCGGGTTCAGCAGCGCCTCCGGCCAAGACGCCGTCAAGCCGGCCCATATCGCTTGCTCCCGCAGCCGTCCGGCCTGCTCTTCCGTCAGCTTCGCCGCGATATCGCGCGCCTTCACCGCGCTGTCCCCCGTTTCAGCGCGGCTGCACCCTCCGGCAGCCGGTTTTGCGGCTCGCGCCATTCCGTCAGCTCGTACCGGTAGCCCTGCTCGAGGAGGAACAGCTGCCGCCGGCCCGCGAATTCCGTCTCCTTCGTTCCCTGGGTGACGACGGTATAGAACCAAGCCTCGTTATCGCCGGCCTTCGGCCGCAGCACGCGGCCGATCCGCTGCGCTTCCTCCTGCCGGGAGCCGTAGCTGCCCGACACTTGAATCGCGACCGCCGCTTCCGGCAGGTCGACGGCGAAATTGGCGACCTTCGATACGACGAGCACTGGAACGTCCCCGGACTTGAAGCGCTCGTACAGCGCCGTCCGTTCCTCGTGCGGCAGCTCGCCCGTCAGGACGGGCGCTTCCAGCGCTTCCGCCAGCCGGTGCAGCTGGGTCAAATATTGGCCGATCACGAGCGTTTGCTTGCCCGCATGCCGTTCCAGCAAGCCGCGCACGACGTCGATTTTGTCTTTGTTTTCCCCTGCCAAGCGAATCTTCGCCTTCTCGTCCGCCGCCATGTACGCCTCCGCATCGTCGCTCGCCAGCGGAATCCGAACCTCCGTGCAGGTCAGGGAGGCGATCCAATTCCGCGTCTCCAGCGTCTTCCACGGCAGGTCGAACCGCTTCGGGCCGATCAGCGAGAAGACGTCCTCTTCCCGGCCGTCCTCGCGTACGAGCGTGGCCGTCAGTCCCAGGCGCCGCGTCGCCTGCAGGTCCGCCGTCATTCGGAACACGGGCGCGGGCAGCAGATGCACCTCGTCATAGATAATGAGTCCCCAATTCCGCTGTCCGAACAGCCGCATATGTCCGTATTCGTCGCTCTTCTGGCGGCGGCTCGTCAAAATCTGGTACGTCGCGATCGTAACCGGCCGGACTTCCTTGGACGAGGCGGCGTACGTGCCGATCTCGTCCTCCCGGAGCGACGTCTTGTCGAGCAGCTCGGCCTTCCATTGCTGGACCGAGGTCACGTTCGACGTCAGGATCAGCGTGTCGCACCGCAGCCGCGCGAGCGCCGCGATGCCGATGACCGTCTTGCCCGCGCCGCACGGCAGCACGAGCACGCCGCTTCCGCCGTCCGCCTGCCCTTCGCGGTAAAACAAATTGACCGCCCGCTCTTGATAGTCGCGCAGCCGGAACGCCCGCCCGCCCGCCGTCTTCGTCCGCAGCCCGACGTCCAGCGCCTCGCCGTGCCGGTAGCCGGCCTTGTCCAGCACGGGGTAGCCGAGCCGGATCAGTTCCTGCTTCAGCAGGCCGCGGGCCTCCGGCTTCACGCTTCGCCGCCCTCCCGTCGTCTCCTCCTGCTGCAGCGCGGCGGCTACCGCCGCATGCTCGCCGAGCGCGGCGAGCAGCTCCTCTTCGCCAAGCAGCAGCAGACGGCCTTCCGGCGTCTGCTCCAAGAGCAGTTTGCCGTAACGGTCGCCCAGCTTGCGGACCGTGCCGACGACCTGCAGCGGCAGGTCGTATGCGTTGTGCTCACCCAGCACCCGCAGCACGTCGTCCGGCGTCATGCCCGCCGAAGCGGCGTTCCACAGCGACATCGGCGAGATCCGGTACGTATGGATATGGCCCGGACGTTTGATCAGATCCGCGAACCGGTTCAGCTGCTCGCGCGCCGCGTCCGCCTGCTCGTGCCGGTCGTCGAGCAGGACGGTCATATCCGCCTGCACGCTCAACGGCCGATGTTCTCGTTTCAACATATTTCCAGCTCCCGCATGTATAGTCATCAGTCAGTATGAAGGAATGGAGCCGATTTTATGCATTTGCCGCCCTCCTTGGCGTTTCCATGGCAGCTACGCGCACGCGAAAAAACGCAATCCCCGAAGGAATTGCGTTTTCCATGAATTGCCATTCGCGCGCGAACGCTCAGTGATACGCGTGCGTTTCGCCCGTGCCTTGCTCGGAGATGCTGCTGAGCGCTTGCCCGGCTTCGTCCACGAAAATTTCGCGGACCGCCAAGTCGCCGATGGATACGATGCCGACCAGGTTGCCGTTCTCGACGACAGGCAACCGCCGGATCTGATGGCTGGCCATGATTCTCGCCGCCTCGTCGCCCGAAGTGCCCGCGTCGATCGTCTTCACGTCGTCCGTCATCACGTCCGAGACGGCGGTCGAGCCGGAATGCTTCGCCGCGTACCCGCGAATCACCAAGTCCCGGTCCGTCACGATGCCGATCAGCTTCTTGCCTTCCACGATCGGCACGAAGCCGATATCGTGGTCTCTCATCAATACCGCCAATTCATACACGTTATCCTTCAACGTGGCCGTTACGCAATCCGTCGACATCAATTCTTTGACTACGCGTGACATCGTCGCATGCCTCCCCTTGGGTTCGTCGCTTGCGTCCCTTAGGTTGGCCCCGTCCGGTTGCCGCCATGCGCCTCGCGCAACGTCAACTGTTGCCATGCCGCCGCTGCCGGATCAAGCCGATTCGCCGCCGATCCGTCCGGCCAGCGCTTCCGCCGCGAAATCCTCCGCCATCGCGATCATCAGCTTGGCCGCCCGCAGCATGGCCCGCTCGTCGATGTCGAACCGCGGGTGATGATGCGGAAACGTCGCGCCGCAGTCCGGATTGCCCGCGCCGACGAACATGAAGCAGCCCGGCGCTTCGCGCAAGTAGTACGTAAAGTCTTCCCCCGCCATGATCAGGGTCGATTCGCGCACGGCCTCCGCCCCGAACGTCTCGGCCGCGACTTGGAAGAACCGTTCCGCCTCCTTGGCGTCGTTCACGACCGTCGGATACCCGTCGCGGTATTCCAGCGTAGCGCTGGCCCCGTACATCGCGGCCGTCTGGCCGACGATCGCCTCCAGGCGCTCCTTCGCCAAGGCGCGGACATCCTCCGAGAACGACCGCACCGTGCCGGTCAGCCGGCATCGCTCGGCGATGACGTTGGCCGTCGAGCCCGCGTGGAACGACCCGACCGTCACGACCGCCGGGTCGAGCGGATTGACGCTCCGGCTGACGATCGTCTGCATCGCCTGCACCATCGCGGCGCCGACGACGACGGCGTCGACCGTCTCGTGCGGCAGCGCCCCGTGACCGCCTTTACCGGCGATGTCGATATAGATCTCGTCCGGAGCGGCCATGAACGGGCCGGACCGGGTCGCGACGACGCCGTAAGGCAGCGGCGTCCATAGATGCACGCCGTAGACGGCGTCGACGCCTTCCAGCGCGCCGTCCGCGATCATGCCGACGGCGCCGCCCGGCGACACCTCTTCGGCCGGCTGGAACAGGAAGCGCCGCTCGCCGGCGAAGCCGTCCCGGTTGGCCTGATAGAACGCGGCGATCGCGAGCATCGTCGCGGTATGCGCGTCATGGCCGCACGCGTGCATGACCCCCGGCACCTGCGACGCGTATTCCGTTCCTTTCTCGTCCTGAATCGGCAGCGCGTCGATGTCCGCCCGCAGGGCGATCGCCGGTCCCGGCCGTTCGCCGCGGACGGTCGCCACGAGCCCGTAGCCGCCTACGCCTTCCCTGACCTCGCAGCCGATGCCGCGGAGCCGTTCCGCGATCCAGCGGGACGTTTCCCGCTCGTGGAACGACAATTCTGGATGCCGGTGCAGGTACCGGCGCGAATCCACCATATTCGGATAAGCAGTTTGCAGCTGTGCATCCACCCTTGCCATCACGCTCACGCTTACAAACCCCCTATTCATTCAATCGTTTGCGATCTCTTTATTGTAACAGAAGCCCGGAAGGGGACGGAAGTTGTTTGTCCGCGAAAGCGGAGATTTTTCGTAAAGCTGTCACTTTTGCCCGCGGGAGCCCGTTCGGCGAAGGCTTGCACTGCCCCCTGAAAACGACTATCATAAATGAAGAATAAACCTGCTTTTAGTTAGAAGGAGGATCACCGATGATTATTGAGAATACGGGCTTGAACGGCATGAGCAGCGAACTCGCGCATCTCGACGAATCCGCGGAGAAGCTCGGCTTCGTGCGCTGGCAATGGGAATATTACCGCGCGACGTACGACCTGAAGCTGGAGGATCGCGCCAACCGCGAAGATTACTACCTGCGCTTCAACACCCGCGCGATCGAGGGGAAGCTGGAATCCGCGCACGCCGTGCTGCAAGTGGAGTCCGTTTATATCGGACGGGCTACGTTCCCGCACGGGCTGGACTATGATTCGCCGATCCCGCAGCCGATCCTGAACGCGGCTTCGCAGCGCTTGCAAGAATTGAAGAAGCTGCTCGCCTAACCCGCGCGATGAGTCCACAGATGAAACCAAAGACGAACGGCCTGCGCGGCAGGCCGGATTTCTTGCTTCTCGTGCTCACCCTCCTGCTTGTCGGCTTCGGACTGATCATGGTCTTCAGTGCCAGCTCCAACACGGCGGTCATTTCCAAGAGCAACAATTTCGACGCCTTGTACTTCACGAAGCGCCAGCTTCTCTTCGCGGTGCTGGGCACGTTCAGCATGTTCGTCGCGATGAACATCCCCTATACGGCGTTTAAGAAAGGGTTCGTCATCTACTTTTTCCCCGTATTGATCATGCTCATCCTCGTCCCGTTCGTCGGCAAAAGCTTGAACGGGGCGCGCAGCTGGTTCGGCATCGGCTCCCTGGGCATTCAGCCGACGGAGTTCGCGAAGCTCGGTCTCGTGCTCTATCTGGGCTCGTTGATCGCCAAGAAAGGCGAGAAATTCAGGGATTTCAAGAAAGGACTCGTTCCCGTCTTTATCATCATCGCCGTCATTTGCGGACTCATCATGCTGCAGCCCGATTTGGGCGCCTGCATCGTCATCGCGGGCACGTCGCTCATCATCATCGTGGCCGGCGGAGCGAACCTCAAGCAGCTCTTCCTGTCCGGCGTGATCATCGCCTCCATCGTGGCCGCGCTCGTCAGCGTCTCGATGCTGCACGACCCGGACAGCTGGACGTACCGGATCAACCGCTTCACGGCGTTCATGGATCCGACCTCGGACATGCAGAACACGACGTACCACCTGTCCCGCTCTCTCGAGGCGCTCGGACACGGCGGGATCACCGGCGCGGGCTTCGGCCACAGCGTCCAGAAGCTCCGGTACATGCCGTATCCGTACAGCGACTTTATCTTCTCCGTCATCGGGGAAGAATTCGGCTTCATCGGCAGCCTCCTGTTCCTGCTCTTCTACTTGTTCTTCATCTGGCGGGGCATGCTCGTGGCGATTCGATGTCCCGACACGTACGGCACGATCGTCGGCGTGGGGATCGTCAGCCTGATCGCCGTGCAGGCCATCATCAACATCGGCGGCGTCACGGGCGCGATGCCGCTCACCGGCGTTACGCTGCCCTTCATCAGCCACGGCGGTTCGTCGCTCATCGTCTGCCTGCTCGGCATGGGCGTGCTGCTCAGCATCTCCCGCGAGTATAACCGGCCGGCGCAGGAGAAACCGCCCGCGCGCAAATAAATCCGAAAAAGGCATGTCCGCGATGGACATGCCTTTTTTTGCGTTTCGTTCGTTTCGTTATTTGAGACGAGCCGGCGCCTCTGGTTCCACCGGGATTTCCTCTTCCTTGAAGGCCACGCCTTCGACCTTGATGTTCACTTCCACGACGTGCAGCCCCGTCATGTTCGCGACCGCTTCGCGAACGTTCTCCTGCAGCTGCCGGCATACTTCCTGAATCGGAATGCCGTATTTCACGATAATCCGCAGATCGATCGCCGCTTCGAGCTGGCCGACTTCGACCGATACCCCTTTTTGCGCGTTCTTGCCGCTGAGACGTTTCGCAAGGCCTTCGGATATCCCCCCGGACATTGCAGCAATGCCAGGAGTTTCAAGCGCAGCCAAGCCTGCGATCGTGGCGACTACGTCGTCGGAGATACGAATGATGCCGGTTTGAAGTTCTTCTGCCATGCCACTCACTCCTCGTTCACCTAATGCTTTCATGCTTTCATTGTAATGGAAGCTCACCTGTGAAGCAAGGTATCCGGCCGGTCCGTTTCCAAGTTTACACAAATGACTTTTTCCGCTATAGTGTTTACAGATTTCGATTTCCTATATCCGCAGAACGAGGTGCCTGAACCATTGAATCAAAAACTGTTTTTTCTGCTGCTCGCTTGTCTGTTCGTCCTTAGCGGGGTCGCGCACTACGCCCACTTCGGGACCGTCGCCGAGTTCATCATCTCCGCCCTCGCGATCCTGTTCGTGGCCGGCTTCCTGGGGAAAGCGACCGAGAGCGTCTCCCACTACGCCGGACAGCGGCTCGGCGGATTCCTGAACGCGACGTTCGGCAACGCGGCCGAGCTGATCATCGCGATCTTCCTGGTACGCGCGGGCTTATTCGACATGGTGAAGGCGAGCATCACCGGCTCCATCATCGGCAACCTGCTGCTGGTCCTCGGGGCGAGCGTGCTGCTCGGCGGCCTGAAATACAAGGAACAGCGGTTCAACGTCCAGCTGGCCAGCCACAACTCGTCCCTGATGATTCTGGCGGTCATCGCGCTCGGCATTCCGGCGATCTTCATCTCCACGCAGCACTTCTCCGCGCACAAGTCGGAGCTGCTCAGCTTGACCATCGCCGGCATCCTGATCGTCGCCTACGTCCTGTGGCTGATCTTCTCGATGATCACGCACAAGGACGTGCTCGCGGACGTCGAGGAAACCACGCCGGATCACGGCGAAGAAGCGGCCTGGTCCAAGACGACCTCCGTGCTGTTCCTCGTCCTGGCGACCGTCATGACGGCCTTCGTCAGCGAATGGCTCGTCAGCACGCTGCATACGTTCACAGCCAAGTTCGGCTTCTCCGAAGTGTTCATCGGGGCGTTCCTGATCGCGATCGTCGGCAACGCGGCGGAGCACAGCGCGGCCGTCATGCTCGCCATGAAGAACAAAATCGGCGCGGCCGTCGAAATCGCGGTCGGCAGCAGCCTGCAAATCGCCTTGTTCGTGGCGCCGGTGCTCATCCTGGTCAGCACCTTCTTCGGTCCGACGATGGACATCGTCTTCAGTCCGATCGAGCTCGCCGCCATCGCGGTCTCCGTCTTCATCGCCAAGTCGATCTCCAAAGACGGAACGACCAACTGGTACGAGGGCTCGCTGCTGATCTTCGTGTACATCATTCTCGGCATTTCGTTCTACCTCGTCTGAGGCCAAGCGCAAGGACGCAAAAAAGACGCTCCCCGTACGGAGCGTCTTTTTGCGTTGCCTCATCGGTCTTTAGGCCCACTTCAAAAAAAGCAGCTGCGAAAAGCGCGGCTACTTCTCCAACGCCTCGTACAGCTGCGCCAAATTCCGTTCCAGCTTGCTGATGATTTCCTTGCCGACCCCTTCGGCTACGAGCCCCGCGCGAATGGCAAAATCGATCTCTCTGGAAAAGCCATATATTTGAGTATCCAGCACCTCTTCGTAGAGCGGACATTGTCTCGTCGTCAAATTTTCCATTTGCACTTCGATCAGCTTCTCGATTTTGGTGGCGTCCTCGTGAAGGAGGTTCAGCGCTTTTTGATGCAAATGAATAAGAACATCGGATGAAGACATCGTAACCCTCCTTGTCCATCAAGCTTATCGTCTTTATCCTTTATATTAGACGATATCGGAGCAATGTACAAGGATAAAACAAACAAGCGCTCCACCGATTACTCAGTGAAGCGCTTACCTTGTCGTTTAGAACGAAACGCTATTCGATGACCGTAACGTTCAGGTTATGTTTCGCGAATACTTCGGACATCGCCGCTTTGGCTTCTTCCGCATCCGGACCGTGGACATGCAGTTCATAGGAGTGTCCGCCGACCAATGTCGTGAAGAGACCGAGGATGCTTTTAACGTCGATGTATTTGTTCTCGGCTTGAAGAACGATCGACGACCGGAATTTATTGGCCGTTTGGGAAATGTCTACGATTGCCGCGTTATTGGACATAGGAATCCCTCCATTATTTAGTTGACTGCGCTAACTTCACTCATCATAACCCGATTTCCCCATTCCTACAAGAGCCTTTTACTTTAAATTTTCGGGATTCAGGCCAAGCAGTTCGGGCAGTACGAACAGGCCGTCCTTGCGGATCAGCACGTCGTCGAAATACACGTCGCCGCCCCCGTATTCGGGCCGCTGGATGAGCACGAGATCCCAGTGAACGGCCGAACGGTTGCCGTTGTCCGCGTCTTCGTAGGCCTGACCCGGCGTAAAGTGCAGACTTCCGGCGATCTTCTCGTCGAATAGCGTATCCTTCATCGGATGCAGGATATACGGGTTGAAACCCAGGCTGAATTCGCCGATGTAGCGCGCGCCTTCGTCCGTATCGAGCACTTCGTTCAGCTTGTCCGTCTGGTTGCTCGTCGCCTCGACGATCTTCCCATCCTTAAACGTGAACGCGATGTTCTCAAACGTGATGCCGGAATAAACCGACGGGGTGTTGTACGTGATCGTGCCTTGCACGGACTCGCGAATCGGGCAGGAGTACAGCTCGCCGTCCGGAATGTTTTTCTCGCCCGCGCATTTGATCGAGCCGATGCCCTTGATCGAGAACGACAGGTCCGTCCCCGGCGCCGTGATGCGCACGCGGTCCGTCCGGTCCATCAGCTCGCGGAGCGGCTCCATCGCCTTGTCCATCTTGCCGTAGTCCAGGTTGCACACGTCGAAATAAAAATCCTCGAACGCTTCCGTGCTCGTGTTGGCCAGCTGGGCCATCGCGTCGTTGGGGTAGCGCAGAACGACCCACTTCGTATGCTTCACGCGCCGCTCCGAATGGATCGGATGCCGGTAGTACTTGTCGTACAGCCGCATTTTATCGCCAGGCACGTCCGCGAGCGCGTTGACGTTCTCGCCGGAACGGATCGCGATGTAACCCTGCATCGCCTCCATCCGCTTCAAATCGAAGGACGCCCACAGCTTGATCTGCTCTTCGGTCGCGTTCATCAGCATCGCGCGAAGCACCGAGCGGTCGCTCGTCTCCACGAACGGACGGCCGCCGCGCTTCGCGACTTCTTCGACGAGGCATTTCGCCAGATCGCGCTCGGAGCCGATCATGTCGATCAAAACGTTTTCTCCGGGCTGCACGTTGATGGAATGGCTGACGAGGTTCTGCGCCAGCTTTCGGATTCTTGGATCATGCATCGTTCATTACCTCCATGGTTCGATCGTTACGGAATTAATCCTATCACGTTTGGCTGGCCGATGCACGAGCATGGCCCGGCCCCGCGTTCCGATTTACGACCGCTTGAACGCGATCCGCGTCGTCCGGCTTTCCCGCGCCGGCTTGCCGTTCGCCTCGTAGCGGAACTCGGTCCGCTCTTCGAGCGACAGCGGCAGCAGCTTCTTGCGGTCGATGACCAGCGTGCTGGTCGATCGCACCGACATCGTCGACAGCATCGCCTCGAATTCCTTCCCGGAACGGTCGAGCTCCCGGTCCCACGCCTCCCGGAGCGCGGAAGGCTTCTCTTGGCTGCGCGTCCCGGCGTCCCGCGCCGAAGCAGCCGAACCATTCGCGGGGACTTTATTCTTCAGCAACGCGAATTCGCTTCGCAGCCGGTTCGTCCAGACCTTCGCGGCTTTCGCCGGGTCGGCCGTAATGCGCAGCACGGTTCGCTGGCCGTTCGACGCTTCGGGCACGACCTCCGCGCGCGCCGCCATGCGTTCGACATCGTTCAGGAGGCGAAGCGGATGGACCCCGGCCGGCATCTCGTCCGCCCCGCCTTCGGTCTGTACGGATACTTGGTCATGATGCTGCACCGTGCCGCGAAAAGCGGCGGGGCGGCTCGCCGTCCCGCTCGCCGCGCCGATCGCGGTGTCGCCGCTGAACGCGTACCGGTCGACGCCCGACAAGCCCGATACGGACAGCGACAACAGCTCCTTCGGCGACCGGTTCGCGTCGTGGGCGCAGCCGGACAGCGCCAGCGCCAAGCCGCACGCGCCCGCGATCCTGCCCATTGATTTGTTCATATACCAGCTCATCGAATCCACCATCCTTCAAGCTTGGTTGCAAGCCTCCCGGATAGCGTCTGTCTTCCGATTCTTCTTTATGTACGCGACCTGTACGAAACGGAAAAACGGCGGGCTCTATGCCCCGCCGTTTCGGTTATAATGAGCTCGTTAAGGTTGGCCGCCGCGCGGTCAACCGACGCATATCCGGTTCCGTCCGTTTTTCTTCGCTTCGTAGAGCGCCATGTCCGCGCGGTTGAACAACGACTCGACGCTGATTTTCTCTTCCTCGAAGGTCCACTCCGACAAGCCGCACGAGACGGTGACGGCGGGGTTCGTGTGCGCTTCGACGGTGCTGCGGATCCGCTCCGCGATCCGGTACGCTTGGCCGGACTGGATGCCCGGCAAGTAGACGGCCAGCTCTTCCCCGCCCCAGCGCGCCGCGATATCGGAATCCCGGATGCTGGTGCGAATGACGTCGCTCACGATGACCAGGATGCTGTCGCCGATCAAATGCCCGAACGTGTCGTTCACGCGCTTGAAATGGTCGATATCGACGAGAACGAGCGAGCCGCAGCGGTCCTTCCGCTGGCGCAGCTGGATCTGTTCGTTAAGGTAGTGCCGCGCGTGCAGCCCCGTCAAATTGTCGGTTATGACCATCCGCCGCACCTCCGCGTGCAGCGAGGCGTTGGAGATCGCCAGTCCGATATGCGTGGAGAGGACCTGCAGCAGCTTGTAGTTCTCGTACGAGAAGTAGTTCGGTACCCGGTGCGACACGAGGATGACCCCGACGACCTCCGTGCCCGCCATGACCGGCGCGGCGATCAGCGAGCGCGATCCCGTGGCGTCCATCAGCTGGGAATCGACGACGCGCGTCGCCGTGTAATCGGAGATGATCAAAGGCTCCTTCGTGCTGTAGACGATGCCGCAAAAGCCGTAGCCGGCGGAATACAGCTCGTTCGCCGCCGCCGGCACGTTGCTCGCCACGATCCGGAAGTGGTTATCCGCGCTCAGCTGCAGCAAATTGCAGTAGTCGGCTTTGAAAATCTGCAGCAGCTCGGTCATCGCGAATTCGAATATCTCGTTCAGGCGCAGCGACTGGTTCAGCCGCTTCGTCAGCTCGTTGATCAGCTGCAGCTCGCTTACCAGCAGGTTGGACTGCTCGAACAGCTTCGCGTTCTCGAACGCGAAACCCGCGGTCTCCGTCAGCATCGCGACGGATTGGAGCTCCGGCGCGTCCCAGTCCTCGCCGGGCAGCGCCAGGCTGAGCACGCCGTAGACGGCCTGCTTGCCCCGCATCGGAATCGCCAGCCGGATCGTACCGTCCGCGTCCGTCCCCGTCATCGGCCTGCCCGACAAAAAGGCGTCGGCGTTCAGGTCGTCGCTCGTATGCCGCAGCAGCAGCGGCTGGATCCGGGAATCGCCGTCGACGTAATCCTGCGTCAAAAACAAATGCGCGTTCGCGCTCGGATAGAGCAGCCCGACGTCGTCAAGCAGCGCGCGGAGCACGGAATAGACGTCGTTCAAGTTATTCAGCCGAATGGCCGCTTGAAACAGATTGTCGCGCCGCCGGGCTTCCCGTTCGTTAAGCCGATGCCGCCTGATCGTCTGCTGAACGGCCGCGGATTCGGCGGCGCGCTCCCATTTCTCGCGGAGCAGCACGGCGGCCATCCGGAGGAGCGGCCGGTAGAACGCCTCGTCGACTTCGCCCGACGGCTCCAAAGCAAGGCTCGGACCGTTCAAAGGGCCGCTTGCACGGCCGAATAACGGCTCTTCCAGCGCGCGCAGGCCGGCGGAACCGGTGCCGCTTTGCCGGCGCGCGACGACAACGCCGTGCTCGTTCGACAGCCGCAGCGTATGGCGCGCAAGCGGGGAATCGACGGCCAGCGCTTCCGCCAGCCAGCTCTCCCAAGCCTGCGCCAGCAGGTCTTCGCAGCGCGGCTCGCCGCCGAGGTTATACTCGCCCGAAGGCGTCCAAGCGTCGGGCTGCTGCGCTTCCTTCGGCTCTTCCGCCCGCTGGCCGCCGGGAGCCGGTTCGCTTATTTTCGTGGAATCGTTCATACGCAGCATCACCCCGCTATGTCGTAAACCTCATTATTAATCGGTTATCTCTACCATTCACTATACTGGAAAACTAGCTGGATTGCACTAGAAATGATTAATGCTCATAGGACTTTGGTTTCAGTTCTAAAGTCGCGGTCGATGGTGGCGTTTACATGGGCGCGGACGCTAATCATGACTTGACAAAACGCCGTGATTTTATATAATATCTTATAGTTGAATACATGGGAGCGGTTTTGTGTCACCCTCAAGAGGCTGTCGCGGTCAGGCCTGCGGCTGAACATGCCCGATCGGACTTCGCTGCCCGGCAGCGTAGCGCGGACAGTACTCGGCGAAACACCCATTTTCAAACATTCCATTTGAAGAAGGAGTTTTACGACACATGTCAAGATATACAGGCCCTAAATTCAAACTCTCCCGCCGCCTCGGCATCTCCCTGAGCGGTACGGGCAAAGAACTGAAGCGCGCATTCCCTCCGGGTCAACACGGTCCTAACCAACGCAAAAAAATGAGCGGCTACGGCATTCAGCTGCAAGAAAAGCAAAAACTGCGCCATATGTACGGCGTAAACGAAAAGCAATTCCGCAACCTGTTCGACAAAGCGTCGAAAATGAAAGGCATCTCCGGCGAAAACTTCATGACGCTGCTTGAAAGCCGTCTGGACAACCTCGTATACCGTCTCGGTTTCGCGAACTCCCGCGCAGGCGCGCGTCAGCTCGTATCCCACGGTCACGTGACGGTCAACGGCAAGAAAGTCGACATCGCTTCGTACACGGTTTCGGTCGGCGACGTTATCGGTCTGCGCGAGCGCAGCCGCGCCCTGAAATCAATCAAAGAAGCGGTGGAAGGCCGTAACTTCCTGCCGAATTACCTGGAATTCAACGACGCTGCCGTCGAAGGCAAATACGTTCGTCTTCCGGAGCGCGCGGAACTTCCGCAAGAGATCGACGAGAAGCAAATCGTCGAGTTCTACAGCCGTTAATAAGCAAGAGGTCCAAAGCGAATGCTTTGGACCTCTTTTTTTTTGCCTTCTTGTTCAACGGGACCTATAGGTCCGCCTCCAGAGGCACGTTCAGAATGTCACCCTGGCCCGAGTGCGTGCGCCCGCGCTTAGCGCGGCCATCTCCGGTTGGCCGGCGGCAGCGCCGGGAACGGCGCGTGCGGCTCCATTTGGTACCAATACGCGACCGACGCCACGTCGTCCGAGCGTTCGAACAGCTGCGCATGGTCGTGGCCGATTTGCTGGATCGTGACGCGCAGATCGCGCTCGAACCGGATCGGATCGGGCAGATGCCAGCGGTACATGCCGTGCATCGGCACGTCGTGGCCGTACCAGGCGTCGATCTCGGTCGTTTCCTTATAGAATTGATAGCCCAAATACGGCGTGGAGTAGGATTCCGGCTCGTTCGTCTTCATGTTGTTGAAGCACCAGGCGCCTCCTACGTAGTCTTCGACGCCGGTGCCGCAGATGGTCGGCCATTCGTCGTCGCCGTCCATGTAGAATTTGATCTCGCCCTCGCCCCACCAGTTCCGCTCGAGCGCCGCCCAGGCCAGGTACGTGCCGATGTATTGGCCTTCGCCCTTGACGTTATCGAGGATCGTGTAATCCTTGCCGCGCTCGGTGACGGCTTCCCGCCGCCATTGCGCGTGGAAATACGCCGTATTCTCGGGCAGCTCGTCCACGAGCGTATAGTTGAACGCGTAGAAGAACCCGCCGATGTCGACCGCATGCTGGTTGACGATCGTGATTTTGGCGGACTTCCGGAACGGCATCGGAATGTAGCAGTTCATGCCGCCGGTAGGCACGACGCAGATCGGCAGCGAGCTCACGTTCGTGCGCACCCCGAAGCCGTTGCAGAAGAAGTCGCCGAGCGGCACGTCGACCGACGGCTCCGTCTCGTCGTCCCAGTACATGCGCAGGACGAGATCGCGCAGCACGAATTGGCCCGCATGTCCCTTGCCCGTCTTGTCCGTCACCGTGATCCAGAAATGCTGGATGATGCCGGTGCCCTGCACCTCGGCGAGCGTGACCTCGTCGCCCTGCTTCAGCGTAATGGCCGGCCGGCCTTTGCGGCCCGTTCCCAAATGGTTCGCTTCTTTGCCGCCTTGCCCTTTTTCGCCGTTCGGATTTTCCGCCGTAATCGACCGCGTGCGCGCTTTCGTGACAAGCGGCGCGGAGGACAGCCCTAATCCCAGTCCGTATTGTTGCAGCATTGACCGATCACCTCGTGTATCAATTATTGTGCATTTCCGAATCTATTATATAATGATAAACGAAGAGATTCGTTAGCGGTTATTGTTGAATACTTTATCTATTATTGCGGGGTGTCGTCATGGAAATCGAGAAGCTCTCCCCTTATGTCCGCGTCGCGATCGACAGCATCCTCGATCCGTCGTGGACGCTGGAGGAACGGGTGATCTGGGATTACGAGCTGCTCTACCTGATGGAGGGCGAGCTGCTGGTTACGGTGGAAGACGAGGTGCTGCACGGGCAAGCCGGGGATTTCTTCTTCTTCAAGCCGGGGCAGCGGCATGCCATTCGCATCGTGGGGGAGTCGCGCATTCGCCAGCCCCACATCCATTTCGACCTGACCGAACGGCCCGACAGCCGGGAAGTCGGCGTCTCCTTCAAGCCGCTCGCGCAAATGAACGCGAAGGAACGGGGCTGGTTTCGGGAGAACGAGCTGAACGATCGGCTTTATTTTATTCCGACGCGATTCCGTCCCGCCGACCCGCTGCCGCTGGAGAAGAGTTTGTTCGAAGTCATCCGGGAATTCGCCGCCAAACCGCCCTTCTACGAGCTGCGGTTGAAAAGCGCCATGCTGGCCATCCTGGCCCACATCATGCGCGAGCATTACTGGGGGAGCGCGATGAAGAGCGGCGGTCAGCTGGAGCGCTTGTCGGAGGTGCGCGCCTACCTCGACGACAACGCGCATCGCGGCGTGCAGCTGGACGAGCTCGCGGAGCGGTTCCACGTCAGCAAGTTTCATTTGATCCACCTGTTCAAGAAAGGGTTTCAGATGACCCCGATCCAATACCACCAGAAGATCCGGATCGAGAAGGCGAAGACGATGATCCAATATACGTACCTGTCCATCCAGGAAATCGCGGACCAGCTCGGCTATTCGACGATCCATGCGTTCAGCCGTGCGTTCAAGGCGAACGCCGGCTGCAGTCCGTCCGGCTACCGGGACGCGACGTCCGGTTGAGGCCCGGGCCATCCGCGAACGTATCCCCGCCGCTGTCCAAGCACGAACAAAGGGAGCTTCGCGAAAGCCATTCGGCCTTACGCAAAGCTCCCTTTTTCCTTCTCCGGCCGCATGCGCCTTCTTCCATCCGGTCTAGCGGCACCGCGGCGCCATCCCGCTCCCGCTCATCCCGGCCGGATGCTGGAATGCCGGACGACGAGCCGCGGCTGGATCCGGATCTCCCCTTCCTCCCGCGGCTTGCCGAGGAGACGGTCCATGAGCACCTGCGCCGCTCGCCGGCCAATCTCCTCCTGATTGAGCGAGACGGACGTCAGCTTCGGGTACACCCGCGAGGCGATGTCGAGATTGTCCATGCCGACGATCGCGATATCCTCGGGGATGCGAAGGGACGCTTCCTCGCACGCCTTCATCACCCCGATCGCCATCAGGTCGTTGGCCGCCACGATCGCTTCCGGCAGCTCGGCGCGCTGAAGCCACGCCTTGGCGGTCTCGTACCCGCCGTTCTCCGTGTAGTCGGACTCGGCGACGTAGTCCATGCGCACCGGCAGCCCGGCCAGCTCCAAGGCGTCGCGGAAACCGCAAAACCGCTGATAGCCCGTCTGTTCGGCATTGCTCCCGCCGATATAGCCGATGCGCGCTACGCCCTGCGCGATGAGATGCTCGGCGCCGAGTTTAATGCCCAGATACGTATCGGCATAGACGTAATCGAACCGGTCGGCGCCTTCGGGCGAGACGTATTTGTTCGTCAGCACGACCGGCGACTGCAGGGCGTTGATCGCGCCGATGTTGTCTTCCATGAAGTTGAAGGACACCATGATCATGCCGTCGGCGACTTTCTCCTTCAAGTTCTGAATGGCGCGCAGCTCTTCCTTCAGGCTGTGCTTCGTATAGATGAGGATGAGCAGGTAGCCGTGCTCTTCCAGCACTTGATTGATTCCGTTGATCATATCGAAATAGAACGGATTGCAAATATCGGGCACGGCGAAAATGATCTTCTTCGTCAGCCGCATTTTCAGCGTCTGCGCCGCGCTGTCCGGCGCGTAATTCAATTCTTTGGCGACGGCCAGGATTTTCGTTTTCGTTTTTTGACCGCAATAGCCTCTACCGGACAGCGCACGTGATACGGTAGAGGGAGAGACGCCGACCCGCTCCGCGATATGGTAAATGGTATTGTTGTCCATCGTAATGAAGTGTCCTCCGTGGCCATTGTCAAGTAACCGAATATGAAAAAACGATTAAGCTCACAGTATCATCTAATCTATCATTAGGCAAACAAATCCTGCCCGCGTCTCGGCCGTCCTTCCCGGCCGATGCGAAAGCGGCCTCCGAAGAGCCGCGCCCCTCGGAAGCCGCCGATTCACGCCTTCCTGCCTTCATGACGACATCGGACGGCGGGACGGCGCGCCCGCTACGAGAGCTCGATCATCGCGGCGCACCTGGCCGGAATCTTGAACTCCGCATCGCCCGCATCGCCGATATCGAGCCGAACGCCTCCCGCTTGCGCCGGCGCGCCGAACAACCGGACCTCGACCGAGGCGCCGATGTCCAGATCCAAACCGAGCGAGCCGGCATCGATTCGGGTACGCACGGTCTGCTCCTCGCCCGTGGCGTTGGCGAAGAACAAGGCGGCGCTTCCGTCCTTGTGCGCCCAAGCGGCGTGAACGACCGCCTCGACCTCCAGCGTGCCGGCGTCGTTGTACTCCGGCGACTCCTTGCCGTGATTGTAATGGAACCAATCCAGCCGGACGCGCGCGCATTCGTACGCCAGCGGCCGCAGCATCCGGCCGTATGCCCAATACTTGTTGGCTTCGCCGACGCGCAATTTCGCATAAGCCCCGAGGTATGCCGCGCGCGACGGCGAGAACGCGTAGCCCCGCGGCTCGAACGGATAGTAATGCTCCTCCGGCGCGTTCTCCCGGCCGTCCAGCGCTTCCATCGGGCTGTACTCGTAATTCAGCTCGTACAGTCCGCCCCACAGATAGGTCCGCGCCACCGTGAAGTAGAACAGCTCGCCGATCTCCTCCGTCAGCTTGCCCCAGCCGTCCATCCGCAGAATGCCGTATTCATGGTAGACGTACGCGAACATCGGCGCGAGCTCCGCTTCGCCGGTCTTGAGCAGCTCGCGGAGCGGCCACAGCTCGAGCGGCGCCGCCGGCTGCCCGCCTGCCCGCGCCTGGTAATAGTCGATGAGGCCGAGCATCGTTTCGTTCATCATTTCCGTCCCCATCGGCACGTACCGCCCGGCCGCTTCGCGCATGGCCCGCTTCGTGTCGGCGTAATTGCGCCGGTACGCCTCCTCGATGAGCCGGCCCGCGCCGACCGGATGGCCGTGGGAATCATCCATGCATATCTTGAGGATATTGTTGGCCGAAATATCGTAGTAGATCGCGTCGACGTCGTTCGCCCGCTGCAGCTCCGCGTCCCGGCGGACGTGAAACTCGTGCGCGTACGGATGCGCGGGACAGAGGAACGGAAACCGGTACGCGTCGATGCTCTTCTTCGCGTCCGGGAACTTCTGGGCCGCCGCGCGGCCGAGTTCGCCGTCCGCGCCTTCGAAACGGTACAGATAATCGAATTCGAACGGCGCGAACTTATCGCCGAACGCCTTCATGCAGGCAAGGTTCGCTTCGTTGAACCGCGTCGGGAACCAATCGTCGAAGCCGCCGGGCACCCCCTTGTAGAACGTCTGCGGCGCGTTCGTCCAATCCGGGCCGAGCACGTGAAAAATCGGCGTACCGAGCGCGTCGCGGTAGGCGCGCAGCCAGGCCGTCCGGTCCGAGCCGGCGTTGATGCCGAACGTCGCGGCGCCCATGTCCTTGAAGAGCCAATCGCCGCCGTCCCCCGCCGGCCGGTCGGCCAGCTTGCCCGCGGCGCACCAGGCTTGCGCGTGCGCCCAGCCCTTGTACCGGTCCGCGGCTTCCTCCCAGCCCTCCCCGGCGAGCAGCGCGACCCGCGCCGCATAAGGCGGGGCGATCCCTTTGCCCGGCCCCATGTCCTCGCAGCCGTGGATGAAGGACGCCTCGAGCAAGCCGCCGGCGCCCTTGAAGAAGTTGAGCCATTTGGGCCGGCCGTCCCCGTCGTCCGCGGCGAAGTACAAACCGCCCCGATTCTCGCCGTAATAGGCGAAAAACTGCATCGACGCGCCGGAGAAGCTTTCCGGGTACGGCATGTAGCGCAGTCCGGGGCCGTCCGCGGCGAAATTCGCCATCGGATTGCGCACCTTCACGCCCGTCGCGAACGGATGGGCGACGATGTCGTCCGCGCCGCCCTCGGTGAGGGTGCCGATGCCCGGAAGCACCGGGTATTCCAGGCTGAGCAGCCGCTCGCCCGAACCGTTGTCCGCGGCGCAGCGGAAGACGAGCTCGCCTTCGCCGGGCGCCAGGAGGATCTCGGCCCGCACCGCGACGCCGTCCTCCGTCGTCCACGCCAGCTTCGCTTGCTGCGCGCCCGCCTCGGTCTGCGCCAGCTCCCATGCGAACGACGCGAACGCTCCGTCGGCCCCTCCGTCCCGTTCGAGCCGGAACGGCACGGCCCCTTCCGCGCCGCCGTCCGCGATGAACGCCAGGTCCCGCTTCTTGTCCCGCAAGCCGCGGACCGTTCCGTTGGCCTCGCCGAGCTCGAGCCGGACCTGGTCGTTTTCAAGCACGATCATGCGCATGCGCCTCCTTGTTCGGCGGCCTTCACTTGAGGCCGGATATTTTGACGCCCGCGATGATGTACTTCTGGAAGATCAGGAACAGCACGATGGTCGGAATCGCCGACAGCGCGGAGCCGGCCATCAGCATGCCGAGCTCCGTCGAGCGCTCGGAGCGGAACGTCGCCAGGTACTGCATGATTTGGAACAGATGCGGGTTCGTGATCGTCATGGTCGGCCAGACGAAGGAGTTCCAATAGCCGAGATAGGCGCCGATGCCGACGATGACGAACACGGGGTACGACATCGGCACGAAAATGCTCGTGAAGATCCGCATCCGGTCCGCGCCGTCGATCAGCGCCGCTTCCTCCAGCGCGAGCGGGATGTTCAAGTAAAACTGCCGGATGAAAAACATCGAGCCGGCCGAGGCCACCCCAGGCAGCACGAGCACCGCGAAGGTGTCCAGCATGCCCAGCTTGTTGACGACGATGAACGAAGTCAGCAGAATCGCCATGCTCGGAATGAACATCGTCGAGATGACGTACAGCCATAGAAACGTTTTGAACCGGAACTCCAGCCGCGCGAACACGTAGGCCGCCGCCGCGTTCACCGCAAGGCAGAGCACCGCGAACAGCAGCGCGCCGCCGAAGGTGGTCAGCATCGCTTCCCGGAACGCCGCATCCTTCACGATATCGGCGTAGTTGACGCCGAGCCAGTGCGTGGGCAAAAACCGGAACGGCGTCGCCAGCACCTCGGTCTTCTCCTTGAAGCCGGCGAGAATGACCCAGACGAGCGGAAACAGCGCGAGCAGCGTGCAAATCAGCGCGATGACCGTCAACGTCGCCTTCGCGGCGGTTTGCTTCGTTTTCATAGTCCGTATCCTCCTTTCCGCCCGGCCGTTAGCCGTCGATCGCTTTGTCGGAATTGAGCACCTTGAAGATGATGGCCGAAATGCTGCCCAGCACGACGAACAGGAGCAGCGACGCCGCGATGGAGTTGCCGACCATCACGTCGTTCCGGAAATGAGTCAGAATGTACAGGTTGGGCGTCATCGTGGAATCGAGCGGCCCGCCGTTCGTCATGATGAGCGACAGCTCGTACTGGGAGATATTCGCCGTGAAGCCAGTGACCGTTAGGAACAGGAAAATATTTTTGAGCAGCGGAATCGTAATGTAGCGCATCTTCTGCCACGCGCCGGCCCCCTCGAGATCGGACGCCTCGTAATAGCTCTCCGGGATGTCCAGCAGGCCGGCGAGCATGATCAGCGTCGTCAGCCCGAACCCGAGCCAGACGGCCGGCACGGCGATGCTCGGCAGCGCGGTGCCGACTTCCGCGAGCCACGCCTTCGGCTCGGCGCCGAACAGGCCCAGCACGTAGTTGGCGAGACCGCCCAGATAATCGTATATGAAAACGAAGATGACGGAGGCGACGATGCCGGATATGACGGTCGGGATATAGATCGAGGTCTTGACGAAGCCCGACATTTTGCTGCCCATGCCTTTAATGACGTTCGCGAACAGGAAGGACACGACGAGCGTGGCCGGCGTGACCATGAGCGCGAATTTGAGGCCGGTCCAGACGGACTTCAGAAACCGGTCGTCCGACAGGACGAACGAGAAGTTGTCGACGCCGACGAACTTGGACGGCTGATAGAAGCTCCAGTTGAAGAAGCTGACGCGGACGGAATAGAAGAACGGAATGACGACGAAGACGGTCAGCAGCACGAGAATGGGCGTAAGCAGCAAATACGCGGTTTTGTTGTCGTGCCGGACATTTTTTTTGAACATGGCTTCACTCACCACCGTGGGTTCGGAATCGGAACGAACGCCCGTTGACGGGGGGTTGAACCCGCCGCGTCCCCGGGCGTCTTCCGGCTGTCGCTACTGCTGCGCTTGCTTCGGATTCGTGCCGGCGAGCTTCGATTTCGCGATGAAGTCGTTGATGTCCTTATCCGCCTTCTCCAGCGCCTTCTCCGTATCCGTGCCTTTCATGGCCGATTCGATCGCCGTCGAGACCGCGAGGCTGACGTCGTACGGGTAGATCGGCTCCGCCTTCGCGAACGGAATGACTTTCTCGGCGATCAAGGCGCGCCACGGATCCTGCGAAGCGGCCGGGTCGGCCTTCATCGCTTCGTCGACGGATTTGCGCGGCGAGAACTTGGAGAATTGCGCCGTCTTGAAGAAGTCGATCATGATGTTCGGGTCGCCCGCCAGCAGATAGCCGATGAACGTTGCCGCCTGCTGCGCGTGCTTCGACTTGCCGTCGACGACGAGCGACCAGCCGCCGAGCGTGGCCGTCGTGGCCGACGGATCGCCGTCCTTGGAAGGCATCGGCGCGACGCCGACTTTATCGAGCAGCGTCTTGTAGTCGTTGCGCAGCTGGCCGATGCCCCACGAGCCGTTGACCTGCTGCGCCAGCTTGCCTTGGCCGAACGGCGCCATGTCCGTATAGCCGGCGAGCGGCTGCTTCGGCATGATGCCCGACTTGTACGCGTTGGCGTAGAAGTCGACGACCGCGCGGTAGCCGTCGTTCAGCACGTCGGCCTTCGACCAGTCGTCCGTCAGCGCCAAATGGCCGGCCGCTCCGTACTGCAGTCCCCACGAGGACCAGCCGATGTCGCCCGCGTTGCCGCCGGTGCCGAGTCCGAAGATGCCCTTCTCCGTCAGCTTCTTGCCGTTCGCGAGCAGTTCGTCCCACGTCGCCGGCGGCTTCTCCGGATCGAGGCCGGCCTTCTCGTACAGATCCTTTCGGTAGTAGAGCACCGCGGACGGCTCGACGAGCATCGGGTAGGCATAGAATTTGCCCTGGGCCGAGACGAAATCCTTGATGTTGTCGTACACGTCGTCGAACTTGCCGCCGTCGATGAGCCCGTCGAGCGGCTGAATCTGCGCCAACTTCGCGGAGTTGGCGATGCTGCCGTAGTTCATCGTATACAAGTCCGGCGCTTTCCCGGCCGCCTGCGCCGCTTTCATCTTCTGCGCCCAGGCGTCGCCCGGGACGATTTGGATCTTCACTTCGACGGCGTCCTGCGATTTGTTGAATTCGGCGACCCATTTTTTGAACCAGTCGTTCGTCGTGTTCTCGAATTGGTTCGCCCAGAACTCGATCGTCGTTTTCTCCGCCGGTGCCGCGTTGCCGCCGTCGTTCGTCCCGCCCGCGTCCGCCGCGCCGCTGCCGTCCGCGGCGCCGTTTGCCCCGTTGCCGCCCGATGCGTTGCCGTTCGCCGCATTGCCCCCGTTCGCCGCGTTGCCGTTCGAGCCGTTGCCGCCGCCCGAACCGCCGCAAGCCGTCAGCGCGAGCGAGGATGCGAGCATGAGCGATAGCAGCGCCGTGCCGTAGTGAATTCCCTTCTTTGGCTGCATGAAAGAAGCCTCCCTTTTTTGTCGACATGCTATTTAAACGCCGGTGGCGCTTAAACCGGATGGATGATGATCGTCAACCTGAATCCGCTTTCATTTTTGCAAGTCGGCTTTGAACCAGAAGACGTTGTACGGGTTCCACAGGGACAGCGTGAAATAGATCGTTTTGCCGCCGTCCGCCGTATAGCGGTCGTTCATGAACGGGGCGTAGAGACCCGGCTGCTCCGAGGCTGTCACGAGATCGATCGCGTCACCCCAAGGCCCCCACGGCGCCAGTCCCTCCCGCATGACCACGCCCTCGCCTTCCTTAAGGTACGTCATCAGCCAGCGTTCGAGGTAGGGATTCCAGACGACGGACAGCTCGCCGACCGTGTCGTCGACCACCGTCTTCGCCTTGGCGGCCGCCTCGCTCCAGACCGGCGCTCCCTTCTCGTCGCTGCCCGCGTAATAGCGGTACGCATCGGGCTTCTCGATGTCCGCTTCGGGGACCTTCATCAGCTGAACGCCGCCGAACCGGCCCGAGGGGATGCCCCAGAAATAAATCTCCGCGGCGTTATCGTCCGCTGCCACGCGATACGGGCTGATCTGAATGAAATTGCTGTCGCCCGGCCATTTCAAGCCATCCAGCAGCGTCCAGGTTTTGCCCTCGTCCGCCGACTTGGCGACGCCGGCGAAATTGGCGTCCCACTTGCCGGGATCGCCCCAATGGTTGACCGACATGTAGTACAGGTACATCGCGCCGTTCGCCGACAGCCCGTGCGTCGGAATCGTCGTCATCTCGTCGTAATCGGTCTTCTTGGACGGCACCAGCTCCTTGGCGAGGCCGGTGTCGTCCGCGATCATGCCGTCCAGCGCAATGCCGTCCGCGGGATCGCCGTCCGTCGTATACCCGATCGTGTTGGAGCGCCAGAAGCTGCCGCCCCCGCCGATCTGATCCGGATCGCGTTCGCCGAACGTATCGCCGAATACGAAATACGTCCGGTCGCCGACGTTGAACATCGAGCCGAGGTCCGTGCCGAAGACGCCGAACCGCTCCGTCTTGTTCGGCGACTCCGCGCCCGTGAGCTGCGAGATCTGCTTCACGCCCGACACGCCTTTCAGCAGAAACGATTTCCCTTCGCCGTCCAGCATCGGATTCGATTTCCCGCCGTCCGCGCAGCCCGCCGCCACGAGCAGCAGCGCGGCGGCCGCGGCGGTTATGGCTATACCGCTCTTCGGTTTCAATGCGGCACCGTCCTTTCGAGGCTATAAAGCCGGATTACGGATTGGCGTGGCCGAAAATGCGAGCCAGGCTGCCGCCGTCGAACGGCTTGATAGCCGGCAGCGGAAGCCGCTTGTCGATCTTCGGCAGCGGCGCGAACGGACGATGCGGCTCCTGCTGGTACCAGTAGGCCGTCGACGAGACGTCGTCGCGGCGGTGATTGTTATGGCCGTGCTCGATCGTCACCCGGATGCGCTGCTCGAACATGACGGGATCGAGGATATGATAGCGGTAGGCCGTGATTTTGCCGCTCCAGTTCGGTCCGCCGCCCAGAATGATGCCGTGGTACGGCGTGCAAACTTCCTGCTGGGGGCACCAGGCGGTGTTGAAATAATCCTCCATCCCCGTGCCGTGCAGGGAAGGCGGCCAAGACTCCCCGTCGATGAAGATCATGTCGTCGCCTTCTCCGTACCAGTTCCACTCGCTCGTGTCGCGGAGATTATGCACGTTGAAGTTGCAGCCGACGTAGTGTCCCTTCCCCTCGGCCTCGAGAATGACGTAATTGCCGTCGCCCGTCGTGTTCTTGCCGCCGAATTCGTAATAGGCGTTGTCGACGCCGTCGTCCGGGATGCCGTCCGTCGGATTCTCGCGGCGCCACGAGGCATGGAAACGAAGCTCGCTGTCCGGCAGCTTGCCGTACGCCTCGTAATCGACGTAGAAGTAAAATTTGATCGGATGCTCCGCTTCGCTCTCGATCTGAATGCGGGCGCCGTCCGCGAACGGCATCCGGAAGAAGGAATTGAACGCCTTGCCGTCCTCCGGGCTCATCATCAGCGCGGCCGACGCGTAATTCCGGGTCAAGCCGTGACCCATCCCGAAGAAATCGCCGATCGGCGCTTCCACGCTCGGCTCCGTCTCGCCGTCCCAGAACATGCGCAGGACGATCTTGCGCGGCAGGAACGCTTCCTCGACCGGCGCGTCCGGCGCCATCGTCATCCAGATGTGCGTGATCGCGCCCGCCCCGGATAGGCGGCAGACGTCCGTCACGTCGCCCGGCTTGATCGTGAAAAAGTCCTTGTTGCCGCCCGAGCGGTCATAGCTCGATTCGCGCTTGCGCTTGCCGATTCGCGCTTGGCTCAAACCCGCGAGGCTTTGCTGTACGTCCATGATGGGCACTCCCTTTGCCGTGTAGTCGTGTTCTTGAACATCCCATGTGCAATCGATGCCACAAAAGGTAAGCGGCTTACTTGTTTTGCCGGTTTGCTTCTCGTCGGCTCTGCCGCCGGCTCGAAGGCGTCAGCTTTGCCTTCCTCGGGAGCCCGCATCGGACATGCGGCCTGTCGGGCCGAGACCTCTTAGTCCGGCTGATTGCCGGAACTAAGAACCGAGCGTCGCCGCCGCAATCCTGGCCGGGTCAACGGAACGGACATGCCAAGAGAGCGGCCGGTGGCCGGAAACGACGAATTCTGCAATCGATTGCAGAATGAAGTCAAGCCATGGCGCACGATCGGCGCCCGGCTGCCTGCAGCCGCAGTCCGTCTAGCTCGCGGAAGCCGGAACTCGTACCCGCCCCGCCGGCCGGAATTCTTGCCGCTCTTGCCTCGGTATCGGACAGCACGCCGGTCTTTCACATCGGACGACACGCCGGTCAGCGCTGCTCGGGCTTGGAACGCCGATCCAATGTTGGATCACGGGCATCTCGTAACCGCTTTCAAGTCGGTTGGAAAAAGAAGGCCCCTTCATCGCCTTGCCCTGTCGATGCCTCTGCCGCGCGATCGCTCCCGGCGTGCCGCTCCAAGCTCCGCGCTTGCGCGAAACGAAGCAGCGAACCGTATGTAATCGATTACTTGCCGTTCACATGTTCATCGTACCGGATGGCAAGGATATCCGTCAACTCTTTTTTTCCGCCTATTTTTCGCGGGCCGGCCCGAGCCGTCGCGGAGCGCCGAAACGGCTCGGGGCCTTCCTCCCGCCTCCTCTTAACGCACCAGCTCCGGCTGATGCTCCTTCAACCAGACGCGCAGCGGCACGTCGGCGTCCGTCGGCGTATAGTAGCCGTTGCAGTTCACGCCCGCGCCGAGCAGCTGCCGGCGGATCGGGTCGCTCTTGTCCCACAAATGCTGCACGGTCATGTCGTCCTTCGTCCGGATCCAGCGGTAGCCGTACCCGTAGAACAGCACCTTGCGCTGCAGCTCCGACCAGTTCGGCGTGCCCGCGTGCCACAGCCGGCGGTCGAAGAATACCGCCGTCCCCGGCTTCACGCGCACCGGAATCGCGCCTTCCGGCTGGCCCTGACGGTCGGCCGGGAGCTGGAGATTGTCGTTCAAGTGGCTGCCGGGCACGATCCAGAAATTGCCGCGGTCCGGCTCGGACACGTCCGACAGGAAATACGCGACCTTCAGCGACAAGCGCGGACGCGGATGGGACTCCATCTCCTGGTTGACGCGCCCGCTGTCCTGATGCCAGCCGAACGTGTTGTCGTTCTTCGCCTGCCCGTTCGGCGGCGTCGCGATCATGTGGGCGTGGTACAGGTAGATGTTCCAGCCGAGAATGCCCCATACTTTCGGCAGCACCTTCTCGTAATCGACGAGGTTCAGGAAGACGTCGTGGTCGGGTATGAAATTTGGATAAAACAGCGCCGTCTTCGGATCATGGCCAGCCTTCAGCTTATCGTCGTATATGCGGTCGAACTCCACCGTCAGCGCGGCGACCTGCTCCGGCGACAGCGCGTCCTCCACGATCAGATAGCCGGTTTCCAAAAACGTTTTGCGCTCTTCCTCGGTCAATGCGTACTGCAAGCAAGACGGATTCATCGGCATCCCCTCCAACTGAGTAATTAATGCATGTATCAATCATACGGGGCCGAGGAGGCGCATTCGATTAACGATCCGGCTTTCTTTTGCACGATTCAACGATTTCGGTGAGAGCGCTGACATTTACGCCGTCATCCTATCGCCCGTTCTTTCGTCAATCCGTCCGTCCTTTCAGGAACGCCGTCGGCGAACAGCCCGTCAGCTTCTTGAACACCCGGTTGAAGTAGGCCTGGTCGCAGAAGCCGGTCTCTTCCGCGACGACGCTGATCGGCGTCATTTTGTCGAACATGAGCTCCTTCGCCTTGGATATCCGGAAGTGGTGCAAATATTCGATCGGCGATTGGCCCGTGACCGACTTGAACACATGCGACACGTGGTTCGGCGTCCGCCCGGTATACGCGGCGAGGTCGCTCAGCGTCACCGGCTCCTTGAAATGGTCCAGCATGTAGCGCTTGATGTCTTCCGCCATGTCGATTTTTTTGGCCGGCAGCTTCCGCTTGTCCCGCTCGTAGTTGAGGATGCCGAGCAGCTCGAGCAGCACGGCGTAGCAGGCCGTCTCCGAGTACGGCCCCCGCATGAGCCAATGATGCTTCAGCAGCAGGAAGCGCTGCTTGAAATATTCGAAGCCGGGGATCGACGTCTTGCAAAAGCGTTCCTCCCGCAGCACGGGCAGCAGCGCGCGGTCGTGCGCCTCCAGCGTGAAATGCGTCGCATACCGCTGATGCTCTTCCATCGATACGCCGCCCCGCATGGTGCCGGCCGGCATGAAGAGCACGTCGCCCTTTTGGAGAAACACGGTCTCGTCGTTCACGTAGTACATGATCTTCCCCCGCGTCACGACCAGCAGAATGTTGTACTGCGTCGGCTCCCGGCCCATTTCCCATTTCCCGTGAAAATCCTTGACGTAGCACGTGTGCATCTTGATCATGGCTGCCATCTCCTCCGATTGCCTAATGCGCATCCCGATTGCCGTATCTCGATTGCCGTATCTCGATTGCCGTATTCCTTCGCCGCGGAGCCGCGCGGTTCCTGTCGCGAACGTCAAGCCGGCTTATATCCGCGGCTTGTATCCGCGAGACCGGCCTCGCTTCCCTCCCGGTCTCGGACGGACGCGCGAAACGGCCCGTCCCTTAAGGGACGGGCCGTTTCGCGTAGTACGGTTCCGCGCGGCCGCTTCCGCCCGGACCGGCGCGGCGCGGCCCGGACATGTCGGCGGCGCCGTTTAGGCCAGGTCGCCTCCGGCCGCAGGATCGGCCTTCAGCATCGGGTTACCCGCCTCCGGCAGCCCGGCTCCCGCTGCGGCCGCCTCCGCGACCGCCGCGCCGGCGGCCGCTGCCGATGCGACGCGCGTCGTCAGGCCGCGGATGAGGGCGTTCAGGTCGAGGCCGGAGACGCTCTTCAGCATTTCCGGGGCCGTCGCCATCAGCGACGTGACGTAATTGCTGACCCGCGCCGCGCCTTCGCCGTGGCCGGTATCGACGACGGTCAGCTTGTCGATCGCGGCGATCGGATCCGCCACTTTGCCGGCGAGCTCCGGCAGCATCTTCACGACGATGTCGAGCACGGCCGCTTCGCCGAACAGTTCGAACGCCCGGGCGAGCTTCTCCTTCGCCTCGGCTTCCGCCAAGCCGCGAAGCCGGATGACGTCCGCCTCCGCCGTTCCTTTCGCCCGCTCCGCGTCCGCGATCGCGAGGCCGTCCAGCCGCTTCTGCTCCGCGTTCGCTTTCGCTTCCGTCTCGATCTTGTACTGCGCGGCGTCGGCTTCGCGCATCCGCTTCGCCTTATCCGCCTCGGCCGCCTGCTCGACGGCGTACCGGTCGGCATCGGCCTTCTTCTTCACTTCCGCGTCGTACTGCTTCTCGCGGCGGAGAATTTCCTTGCCTTCGAGGTCGATCTCCCGTTCCTTGCGGACGAGCTCTACCTGCATCTGCTCCTCGACGACGTGCTGCTTCGCGCGCGCTTCCTGGATGGCGTACGCCTGGTCGGCCTCGGCCTTGGCGGAATCCTGGTCCTTCTTGAAGGACGCCACCTTCAGCTCCTTGTCCTTCGCCGCCTCCGCGATGTTCGTGTCGCGCAGCAGCTCGGCCTTCAAGCCTTCCTCCTCCGCGCGCGCCTTCTGAATCCTCGAATCCCGCACCGCCTCGGCTTCGGCGATATCGGCGTCCCGCTTGACCGCGGCGATGCGCGGCTTGCCGAGCGCGTCGAGGTAGCCGTGCTTGTCGCGCAGATCCTTGATAGTGAACGAGACGATCTGCAAGCCCATCTTCTTCAGATCGCGCGCCGCGACGCCCTGCACCTCTTGGGCGAATTTATCGCGGTTCCGGTATACTTCCTCGACGGTCATGGAGCCGAGGATGGCGCGCAGGTGGCCTTCCAGCACCTCCTGCGCCTCGCTCTTGAGCGATTCCGTCGGCTTGCCGAGGAATTGTTCGGCCGCGGTCGAGACGTCCTCGACGGAGCCGCCGATCTTGATGATCGCGACGCCGTCGGCCATGACGGGCACGCCCTGCTCCGTGTACACCTCCGGGGTCGACACGTCGAGCTTGTGCGACAGCAGCGACAGGAAGTCCGCCTTCTGGAAGATCGGCAGGATGAACGCGCCCCCGCCGCGGACGATTTTGTTCTTGCGGCCCGATTCGTCTTCCGCGACGTTGCGGCTGCCCAGGAACGAGCCCGTCACGATCATCGCCTTGTCCGGCCCCACCGTCCGGTATCTTGCCCAAAACGCCAAGCCGAGCACGATCAATACGCCGACCACGATAGCCGGAATAACCAAATAATCTGGCATGTTGTATTCCCCTCTCCTCATTCATGTCCGGTTAAAGCTCAAGCTTGGAGACGAGCAGCGTGTGCGCGTCGAGCCCCACGATTACGACCCGCTCGCCGGACGCGATCTCGACGCCGTCGAAGCTGGCCGCGGTATGATTCGTCAAGCCCGCGCCCGCCTTCACCGTCACCTCGCCGAAGCCCTTGGCCGGAATCGGCACGTTTACTTCGCCGATCATGCCGGTCAGCTCTTTCATGGAGTAGCCCGTCGAATTCTCGCTTCGCTCCATCGGCCGGATATACAGCCAATAGATCCCGATCGCCGCCGCGACCGCGCAGAGCGCCGCGAGCAGCACGACCGGAACCGTTCCGAACGGGGTATGGCGCGCGAGCAGCAGCCCCGCTCCCCCGAATACGGTAATCCCCCCGACGATCGCCGTCGGCTGAAGGACGGGGTGGCCGTCCAGCGACAAAAAATCGAGCATGCCGTCGAGCGCCAGGCTGAGCCAGTCGCCGAGCACGACGCTGACGATCGCGAACAAGGCGCCTCCGATGAGACAACCGAGAAATAAGCCTTCCATGCCCTCCCTCCTGTCCGAAGAATTCCATTATTTTGAATTCCATCCGTTATTTCTTACGCCATTTGTACCGAATAAGTTTCGGAAACGCTTTGCAATTGTTGCAATTTCTGTCGAATCGCGCCTGTCGGAGCGGCCGGACGGACTCGTCGCCGATCAAAAAAAAGCTTACCGCGCGCAAAACGCCGCACGATAAGCTTATGGCCGGCCTTCCTTAACGAAGAACCAATTTCGCGAATTTCCGCTTGCCGACTTGGATGATATCGCCTTCGGCCACCGCGATCTCCGCGGACCAATCCTCGACTTTCTCCTCGTTGATCCTTACCGCGCCCTGCTGCACGCTCCGTTTCGCTTCGCTGGTGGACGGCTGCAGGCCGATCGAGGTGAGCAGCTTCAGAATGCCGATGCGCCCGTCCTGCAGGTCGGACGAATTCACCTCCGCCTCTTGGATGTCGTCCGGCAGCGCGCGCTTCTGGAACACCGTGACGAAATGCTGTTCCGCCGCCGCCGCCGCTTCCTCGCCGTGGTACATGCGCACGAACGTGCGGGCGAGCGCCATCTTCGCGTCGCGCGGATGCTTGCTGCCGTCCGCGAGTCCTTCGCGCAGCGCCTGCAGCTCCTCGTTCGTCATATCCGTCGCCAACTCGTAGTATTTCGGCATGAGCTCGTCCGGAATGGACATGGACTTGCCGTAAATCTCGTTCGGCTCTTCGTCGATGCCGATATAGTTGCCGAGGCTCTTGCTCATCTTGTTCACGCCGTCCAAGCCTTCGATGAGCGGCGTCATGATGGCGGCCTGCGTCGCTTTGCCGTATTCCTTCTGCAGCGTGCGGCCCATGAGCAGGTTGAACTTCTGGTCGGTGCCGCCGAGCTCCACGTCGCTCTCGAGCGCCACCGAATCGTAGCCCTGCATGAGCGGGTAGAAAAATTCATGGATGCTGATCGGCTGGCCGGTCGTGTAGCGCTTCGTGAAATCGTCGCGTTCCAGCATGCGCGCGACCGTCACCTTGGCCGACAGCGTCACGACTTCCGCGAAGCTCATCGGACCGAGCCATTCGGAATTGTAGTACACCGTCGTTTTGGCCGGATCGAGCAGCTTGTAAATCTGTTTCTGGTACGTCTCGGCGTTGCGCTTCACGTCCTCCTCGCTCAGCTGCTTGCGCGTCTCCGACTTGCCCGTCGGATCGCCGATGCGGCCCGTGAAATCGCCGATGATCAACTGCACGTCGTGGCCCAGCTGCTGGAACTGCCGCAGCTTGTGGAGCACGACCGTGTGGCCGACGTGGATGTCCGGCGCCGACGGATCGAGCCCCAGCTTGACTTTGAGCGGTTTGCCGGTCGCCACGGCGTTCGCGACCTTCGCTTTCAATTCGTCTTCCGGCACGATCTCGACGACGCCCCGCCGGATGACCTCCATCTGCCGTTCGACTTCCTGCTGCTGCGCAGCGGTCAATGCTTCCCATTTTACCATTCGCGTTCGACGCTCCCGTCCGAATCAAATAAAAAAAATCCTTCGCGTCCTCAAGGGACGAGAAGGATTTGCTCGCGGTACCACCCTCGTTAGAACCGCCCGTGCCCGCCAAGTCGCGCGGACAGCGAGAATACGGCTCTCACTTCATTTCATAACGGAGATCATCCGGATGCGGACTACTGGCGAACGCTCCCATCGCGGACAGGAGATTATTCGGGTTCGTCCGATCAGCTCGAGGCGGTAATTCGAATTGCGGCGCGTACCGGTTCGCACCTCCCACCGGCTCTCTGACATCGTCGTCCCGCAGCTCTACTGAAGCCTTTCAACGCGTTTCGATATGCGATTTTCTTGTTTTCCGTTATACCACAACGCCCTGTGCGAAGTCAATAAAGTCGCGCGATTCGCCTTCGAATTGGGAAAATTGGCGGCCTATGGACAAATTCGTCGTCCCCGAACTCCAACTCGGCTTGGGAACTATGCTATAATAAGGCTGTTAATCGGAGGAGGCTCAGCATTGTATGGATCAAGACCGTCAACAGAAACCGAAAAGCTACAGCAAATGGCGGACCTTTGGCATCGTAACGTTCGTAACAATTAAATGGCTCTTTATTTTCGGATTATTGATCGGACTGTTCGCGGGCGCCGCGGTCGCCGGCTACGTAGCCTCTTTCGTCAAGGACGAGCCCGTGCGCTCGCGCGCGGAAATCGAAGCGAAAATCGATGAAAACGCCGTCACCGGCTTTGTGTATTTCAATGACGGACAAACCCCCGTCGGCCAGCTCCGGACGGAAGAGGACCGCCGGCTCGTCAAGCGGAACGAAATTCCGCCGCAGGTCGTCAACGCCGTGCTCGCCACGGAGGACAACAACTTTTACAAGCACATCGGGGTCGACTTCAACGGCCTGGCCCGCGCGGTCAAGCAAAAGCTGCTGAACGAGGACACGCAGACCGGCGGCAGCACGCTGACCCAGCAGCTCGCACGGCAGGTGTTCCTGACGCTCGACAAGACGGACAGCCGGAAGGCCAAGGAAATCTTCCTTGCGCTCCGCCTCGAGCGATTCATGACGAAGGACGAGATCCTGACCGCGTACTTGAATAAGGTGCAGTTCGGCACCAGCAACAGCGGCTACAATCTGTACGGCATCAAAGCCGCGGCCAAGGGCATCTTCAACATCACGGACCTGAACAAGCTCAACATCGCGCAGGCCGCCTATCTGGCCGGCTTGCCTCAGCGCCCTTCGGCGTACACGGCGTTCACGAGCAAAGGGAAATTCAATCCCGACGGCTTCAAGCTCGCGGTGGACCGCCAGCACATCGTGCTCCGGCGGATGCTGGAAACCGGGCGGATCAGCCAGGAGCAGTACGACGAAGCGATGAGCTTCGACCTCGAGAAATCGCTGGCGAAGCCGACGGAGAAAGCCTACTCGACGTTCCCGTTCCTCATGCTGGAATCCGAGCGCCAGGCGTCGGTGCAGCTGCTGCTCGCGGAGAATCCGAACCTGAAGCCGGAAGACGTCAACAAGAAAGAGAACGCCCAACTGCTGGAGGAAGCCCACGAGCATCTGCTCCGCGGCGGGTATCACATCTACACGACGATCGACAAGAAAGTCTATAATGCCATGCACAAGATCGGGTCGGATCCGAGCAATTTCGGAGGCGACAGCAAGGAGAAAGGCATCGAACAAACGGGCGCCGTCATGCTCGACCATAAGACCGGCGCGATTCTCGGCATGCTGGAAGGCCGCGACTTCTACACGGAGCAGCTGAACCACGCGACCCAGATGACCCGGCAGCCGGGCTCCACCATGAAGCCGATCGCCGCTTATTTGCCTGCTATCGAGAAAGGCATCATCCAGCCGGCAAGCGTCATCGACGATTCGCCGATCGTCATGAAGGACGGACAGAAGGGCTTCCACATTCCGATGAACGTCACGAACAAATTTTACGGCCTCGTGACGGCAAGGGACGCGCTCAACCGATCGCTGAATATCCCGGCGCTCAAAATCTTCAACAACCTCGTGACCATTCCGGAAGCCTGGAAATTCGCGAGAAAGCTCGGCATCACGACGATTCAGCCGGAAGACGACTATGCCCAGACGGGCGTCATCGGCGGTCTCAGCATCGGGGTTTCCGTCGAAGAACTGACGAACGCCTACGGCGCGATCGCCGATAAAGGCGAATTCAACGACGCGTACATGATCAGCAAAATCACCGACGCGAACGGCAAGGTCGTCTACCAGCACGAGGACAAGCCGCTCCGCGTCTTCTCGGAACAGACCGCGTTCCTGATGACGGACATGATGCGGACGGTCATCTCCGATCCGTCCGGCTCCGGGCACAAAATTACGTCGTACTTCAAAAATTACGGCAAAATTCCGGTCGTCGGCAAAACCGGCTCCACCCAAAGCTACGGCGACGTCTGGTTCATGGGCTTCACGCCGGACATTACGCTCGGCGTCTGGGTCGGCTACGAGAAGCAGAAATACACGCTGTCCAAACCGGAACGGGAGCGGGCGCGGATCATCTGGTCGGATATCATGAACGAAGTCACGTCCACGCGGCCCGAGCTGTTCCCGACGAAGGAGTTCACCATGCCGTCCGGCATCGTCAAAGCGACCGTCTCCAGCCTGAGCGGCAAGCTGCCGACGGATCTGACGCGCAGCGAGGGCAAGCTGGTCACCGACTGGTTCAACACGAAGTTCGTGCCGAAGGAGCCGGACGACGCGCTCGTCAGGATGGCCGTCATCTCCTACAACGGCATCAATTACATTCCGAAGCCGACCACGCCTTCGGACATGGTCAAGGAGCGGCTCGTCGTGAAGCGTCAGAAGCCGCTCGACGAGCTAATGAAGGAAATCGAAGCCGCGCAGGCGAAGCTGCCGGCGGACAGCCGCAGGCCGATGAGCGCTTACGTGCCGGCGGACGCTGGCCGCGATGCCCCGTCCATGGTCGATCCGCGGGCCGACGACGGCCGGGCGCCGAGCCCGCCGTCCAACGTGGGCATCGAGACGGTATCGGGCGGCGGCGCGTACCGGATTACGTTCAAGGCTTCGCCGGAACGCGACGTCGTCGGCTACCGGCTGTACCGTTCCGTGAACGGCGGCGCGTTCGCGAACATGAATAACCCGGTACTCACGGGACAGGACGCGCGCTTCGTGAACTACATTAACGCGCCCGGCGGCTACGCCTATTACGTCACGGCCGTCGACGTGGCCGGCAAGGAATCCGCGCCGAGCGCGGTCGTCAATTCCGGCGGCGGCATCGCGCCTCCGCCGGATCAAGGATCGACCTCGCCGACGGACACGGGCTCGGTCGGCGACATTATCGGACTGCCGACCGACGACGGCAACGGCAGTGGCGGCGGTCAGCCGGGCTCGAATCCCGGCCTCGCGTCGCCGTCCGCGCCGATCCATATCGCCATCGAAAGCACGGCGATCGGCATCAAGCTGACCTGGTCGGACAACGCGACGTCCGAGCAGGTCACGGGCTACAACGTGTATTACAGTACCGACGGCAGCGGCACGTTCAAGAAGATCGGCTCCACGAACGAGGCGCGCTTCGAATACGTCTCGCCGCTCACGAGCGGGTATTTCCGGGTGACGGCCGTCAACGACGCCGGCGAATCGCCGCCTTCGGCGCCGGCCGCCATTCAACCTTAAAGAAGCAACGCAAAAAACCTTCCGATGCGAGCTGCATCGGAAGGTTTTTTCGTGCCGCGGCCGAAGCCGGGCGAAGCTTAGTCTTCAATGGTCGACAGGTCGCCGGTCGGCAGGTTCAGCTCCCATGCCTTCAGCACGCGGCGCATGATTTTGCCGCTGCGCGTCTTCGGCAGCTTGTCTTTGAATTCGATCTCGCGCGGCGCCGCATGCGCGGAGAGGCCTTCTTTCACGAACTTGGTAATGTCGGCCTTCAGTTCGTCCGACGCCGTGTAGCCTTCGCGCAGCGCCACGAACGCTTTGATGATCTCGCCGCGCATCGGGTCCGGCTTGCCGATGACGCCGGCTTCCGCGACCGCGGGATGCTCGACGAGCTTGCTCTCGACTTCGAACGGTCCGACGCGCTCGCCGGCCGTGTTGATGACGTCGTCGATCCGGCCTTGGAACCAGAAGTAGCCTTCCTCGTCCCGGTAGGCGGAGTCCCCGGAGATGTACCAGCCCGGAATACGGAAATACTCCTCGTATTTCGCGGGATTGTTCCATACCTTGCGCATCATGGACGGCCATGGCGTGCGGATCGCGAGGTTGCCCATGCGGTACGGCGGCAGCTCGTTGCCGGCGTCGTCGATGATGGCCGCTTGAACGCCGGGAATCGGCTTGCCCATGGAGCCCGGCTTGATGTCCATGCTCGGGTAGTTGCAGATCAGCTGTCCGCCCGTCTCCGTCATCCACCACGTGTCGTGAATGCGCTGCTTGTAGACCTTCATCCCCCAGCGGACGACTTCCGGATTAAGCGGCTCGCCGACGCTCAGTACGTGGCGCAGGCTGGAGAGGTCGAACTGTCCGACGACGTCGTCGCCGGCGCCCATCAGCATGCGGAATGCCGTCGGCGCGCTGTACCAGACCGTCACCTTGTAGCGCTCGATCGTCTTGTACCAGTCCTGCGGGCTGAAGCGGCCGCCGCGGATCACGTTCGTCGCCCCGTTCAGCCACGGCGCGAAGATGCCGTACGACGTGCCCGTGACCCAGCCCGGATCGGCGGTGCACCAGTAGATGTCGTCCGGCTGCAGGTCCAGCACGATCCGGCCGGTGAAGTAGTGCTGAATCATGGCGTTCTGCACGTGGAAAATGCCCTTCGGCTTGCCCGTGGAGCCCGACGTATAATGCAGGATAAGTCCGTCCTCGCGCCCGAGCCATTCGATCTCGGCGGCGTCGGATGCGGCGGCCATCTCGGCCTTGTAATCGACGATGCCTTCCCCTGTCTGCACGTCGTCGCCGAAGACGATGACATGCTTCAAGTCCGGCAGCTCGCTCCGCGGAATGCGCGACAGCAGCGCCGGCGTCGTGACGATCGCGGTCGCGCCGCTGTCCAGCAGCCGGTCCCTGACGGCCGTTTCCATGAACGCTTCGAAGAGCGGCCCGACGACGGCGCCGACTTTCAGCGCGCCCAGCAGGCCGAAATACAGCTCCGGCGTGCGCGGCATGAAGATGAACACGCGCTCCCCTTTGCCGATGCCCAGCCCGCGAAGCACGTTGGCGAACCGGTTCGACTGCTTCGCCATCTCCGCGAACGTGTACGATTCGTCCCTTGCGTTATCGCTATAGTAGAGAGCGATCTTGTCGCCCCGCCCCGCTTCGACGTGACGGTCGATCGCTTCGTAGGCCATGTTGACCTTGCCCGTGCCATGCCAGGAAAACTGCCGTTCAAGCTGTTCGAAGTTAAAGGCTTCGTAGGTTTCATTGTAGCTTGCCATGTTGGAGCCGGACGCCGTCGCCGGAATCCGTTCTTGATGGGTATTGCTCATTCTTCATCATCCTCCTGCCCATAGTAAAACTGTTTTCCTATCTCTCTGCCGGCAAACCCGAATACGCTTTCATATTATAGCATGACTCTCGATGCCTCGACCATGCTTTTCATTGACGCATTTTTTTGCTATAAGTAGGGTAGCAGGCGAAAGGAGCCCGATGATTTTTGGAACATCGCAAACTGCCGCATACCGAAACCATCCGCTTTCAGGCGCGGGAAATCGTCGTCGAAGGCCCGCTGCCGGCCGAACGGCTAACCGGGTTGACGCTGCACGCGCAGCTCGACGCCTTCCGTCGTCCGCCCGAGCAGCTCCAGGCGCTGATCGAGATCGCCGCGCTGCCCGAAGGCCGCATCATCGCGGCGCGGGACGGCGACACGATCGTCGGTTACGTCACGTTTCATTATCCCGACGAGCTGGAGCGCTGGTCGGAAGGCAACATGGCGGATTTGATCGAACTCGGCGCCGTCGAGGTAGCCGACGATTACCGCGGGCTGGGCTTGGCCAAGCGGCTCATCTCCCTCGCGTTCCGCGGCGGGCAGCTGGAGAACGTCATCGTCTATACGACGGAATATTACTGGCACTGGGACTTGGAGGGTACGGGGCTCAGCGTCTGGGACTACCGTGCCATGATGGAGAAGCTGATGAAGGAAGTCGGCATGGTCTGGTTCGCGACCGACGATCCGGAGATTTGCGCGCATCCCGCCAATTGCCTGATGGTCCGCATCGGCAGGGAAGTGCCTTTAAGCTCGGTCGAGCAGTTCGACCGCGTTCGTTTCCGGCAGCGATTCATGTATTAGTTCAGGCGATTCGCGCAATCCGTGCAGAGAGGCAGTGGAGCAGCATGACGGCCAATGCCGTATTTATTTATTCGCCCGAGGCGAAACGGTATAAATTCAATCAGGAGCATCCGTTCAACCCGATCCGGCTGGCGCTGGCCAAGCACTTGCTGGAAGCCGCGGGCGCGCTGAAGGACGAGCACATGCTGACGGCTTCGCCGGCCGGCGAAGATCAGCTGAAGCTCGTGCATCGCTACGATTATGTCGAGGCCGTGCGGCGGCTCGGCTCGCCCCAACCCGTCCCGGCCGACGTCGCGGGCGCGGACAAATTCGGCCTCGGCACCGAGGACACGCCGTATTTTCCCGGCATGCACGCGGCCGCCGCCGCGATCGTCGGCGGCTCGGTGCTTGCGGCGGACGCGGTCATGGACGGACGCGCGCGGCACGCGTACCATATGGCGGGCGGCTTGCATCATGCCTTCCCGGACCGCGGCGCGGGCTTCTGCGTCTACAATGACGCCGCGATCGCGATCGCGCATATCCGCAAGCGGTACGGCGCCCGCGTGCTCTATATCGATACGGACGTCCATCACGGCGACGGCGTGCAGTGGTCGTTTTACGCCGATCCCGACGTTTGCACGTATTCCATTCACGAGACGGGCAAATATTTGTTTCCCGGCACGGGCTTCGTTCACGAGCGCGGCGCAGACGCCGGCTTCGGCGCCAGCATCAACGTGCCGATGGAGCCATATACGGAGGACGACTCGTGGCTGGACAGCTTCCGCGCGACCGTGAGCCGCGCGGCCGAGTATTTCAAGCCCGACGTCATCGTCAGCCAGCACGGCTGCGACGCGCACGCTTACGATCCGCTGTCGCACATCCACTGCAGCATGCGCATCTACCAGGCGATGCCGGCGATCATCCATGACCTGGCCCATCGGTACGCCGAAGGCCGCTGGGTCGCGCTGGGCGGCGGCGGGTACGACATCTGGCGCGTCGTGCCTCGCGCCTGGGCGTTCGTCTGGCTTGCCATGACGGACCATCCGTTGATGGACCGGCTGGCGCCCGAAGGCGCCAACGAGCCGCTGCCGCTGGCGTGGCAGGAGCATTGGGCAGCGCTGAGCGATGCGCCGCTGCCGGCCGACTGGCTGGACGACCTCGCGGCTTGGACGCCGATGCCGCGGCGCGGCGAGATCGCGGCCCGCAACAAGGAGGTCGCGGGAATCGTCCTGCAGCAGCTCTAAGCTGCGACAGCCCTGCAAGGCATTGCAATGTCAATGAGATCGCAATTGGGCATCATTGACACTGGTACCCGCAAGCGCGAACCAAAACAAAAGGCAGCTTCCCCTTCCGATGCGCTCGGAAGCGAAAAGCTGCCTTTCTACTAGCCGGATCCCTGTCTTTGCTTACAAATGCCGCAGCATGTCGTCGATGATCGCGTGCGAATTAACGGACGCTTGAATCGTGAACTCGGCGAAGTTGACATGCGCCGAACCGTCCGCCTTGTCCGACATGGAACGAATGACGACGAACGGCACGCCGTTCATCGCGCATACTTGCGCCAGCGAAGCGCCTTCCATCTCCGTGCAGGCGCCGCCCAGCTCTTCGTACAGCCCGCGCACCGCGTCGCGCGAAGCGATGAACTGGTCGCCGGAGAGCACTTTGCCCTTCAGGCTGCGTCCCGGGAACAACCGCTCGCAGGCCGACGCGGCAAGCTCCACGAGGTCCGGCGCGGCTTGAAATTCCCAGACGTCCTGATACGGGATTTGCCCGCGGGCAAAGCCCAGCGGCGTGACGTCGAAGTCATGCTGCAGGCAGGACGTCGAGACGACGATGTCGCCGATATTCAAGCTCGGCGCGACGGCGCCCGCGACGCCCGTGAACAGGACGCAGTCCGCGCCCGCGTCGATGAGCACCTGCGTGCATACCGCGGCATTGACCTTGCCGACGCCGGATTTGCAGAAGACGACGTTATGGCCGTGCAGCGTGCCTTCGGTATATTCGATCCCGGCCTTCACGAACGATCCCGTCTTGACGACGTGCTTATGCAAGAGCTCGATCTCTTCGGCCATGGCGCCTACGATGCCGATCTTATGATAAAGAGCCGCCATTCAGATGCTCCCTACCGACTGCCGCGTGACGATTTCGTACGGCAGCACGACGCGCGGATTGTCGACCGATTCCTTCTTCATGAGCTTCGTCAGCAGCCGCATCGATACCGCGCCGATGTCGTACATCGGCTGGGCGACGGCCGTCAGCTGCGGACGGACCATGGACGCCATCCGGCTGTTGTCCACGCTGATGACCGAAACGTTGTCCGGCACCTTGAGGCCGGCGTCCTGGATGCAGTGAATGGCGCCGATGGCCATTTCGTCCGTCGCGGAGAAGACGGCGGTCGGGCGCTCCGGGAGCTCCAGGAAGTATTTCATCGCGTCGACGCCGGACTCGTAGCGGTAATTGCCGATGCGTACGAGGTTCTCGTCGTAAGGCAGGCCCGCGGCTTCGAGCGCGCGCTTATAGCCTTGAAACCGCGCGTAGCCGTTCGCCGGATCCTGCAGCGTGCCGCCGATCATCGCGATCGTGCGGTGGCCGTTCTTGATCAGCGTCTGCACGGCGTCGAACGCCGCGGCTTCGTGGTCGATGTCGACGGACGGCATCATGCCGTTCTCGTCGGTCGTGGCGCACAGCACGATCGGCACGTTGGCCGTCTTGAACGCCTGCAGGTGCTCGTCCGTTACGGCGCCGCCCATGAACAGCAGCCCGTCGACCTGCTTCTCGAGCAGCGTGTTGATGACGCGAATCTCTTTATCCTTCTTCTTATCCGCGTTGCACAGGATAATGTTGTAGTGGTACATATTGGCGATATCTTCAATTCCACGCGCCACTTCGGCGAAGATCGCGTTGGAAATATCGGGAATGACGACGCCGACGGTCGTGGTTTTCTTGCTCGCCAACCCTCTCGCAACCGCATTCGGACGATAGCCGAGACGTTCGATGGCTTCGAATACTTTTTTGCGTGTTTGAGGTTTCACGTTTGGATTGTTGTTGACGACCCGCGACACAGTCGCCATGGACACGCCTGCTTCTCTTGCTACATCATAAATGGTTACCGTCACAGTCCTTCTCTCCATTAGTTCAAATTTTTCTCTCGCCCCATAACACTTTATCGTTAATCATACGACAAAATATTACTTTTCGCAATGCGTGCCGAGATGCTCGTCTAATGTCGAGTAGGTAATCCGCCAGTGGGAAGCATGCCACGACACCTCGCCGCCGTTCACCAGAATGAGCTGCGGCGACTCGTGCTTGAGATTCAATTGTTGGGCGATCGCGTCCGATACGTTGCGGTTCTCCGGCACGAGCGCGAGGACGGGCGTCAGCGCGAGCGCCTTCGCGTCCTCCAGCCAGTTGGCCAATTCGTCGTGCGCGCCGGCGCTGACGGAGCACTGCGTGCTGTGCTTGAACACCAGCAGCGGCTGCCGGAAGGAGCTCCCGTAGGCGTCCTCCCAGTCCGCAAGCGTTCTCATCGGAAGAGGCATTTCCATGCGGACACATCCTTCTTAGCCGTATTGAAGCATGCTCCTGCTCAGCTGGCTTAACCGCTTATGTATGTCCGCCATCCAGTCCGGATCGCCGGTGGCTTGCGCGACGGCCAGCAAATCGAGGAGCATGTCGATCCGTTCCTCGGTCATCTTCCGGACGATCGCCGGATCGGAATGTTTATGTTCGTAATAGGCTTCTACTAACAGCTTTGCCCATTCATTCCATTCGTTAAACAGGAAGGTTTGTTTTGCGGGCTGCGCGCCCAGCTGGCCGATCAATCCCGTCAGGTCCGGCTTTACCTCGGGAAACACTTCGCTGCGGTTGCAGGAAGGGCAAGAGTAGATGGGCACGTTATCGATTTCAACCTTATTGGAATAAATGACGGTACGCAGCTTCATCGGCATCACGTCGCCGCAAGAACAGCGCTTTTGCAAAATGGTCCACTCCTTCTCCTAAAAGCAGCACGGCCTTGAAAGCGTTCTTTCAGAGGCGCAGCTCGACGATAAGGTATTCGACTTTTCGCATTAAAGTCCTCCTTGCGCGCAGGTTGTAATTTTTGCATTTAGCGGATTAAGCAGCCAGCGCCGCGGCGGCTTGAAAACGCCGCGGACGCGCAACGGCGGGCGGCCCGGGTTGCTTCGCCGGGGCGGCTTCGATAAAATGAGGGTGGATTGCGCGGGCTTGATCTTTATCTATGCGCAGGGTTGAAGGAGGATGACGGACAATGTCCATGTCGCTGCAAGGCAAAACGGTCGTCTGCTTGCTGGACGACGAATTCGAAGATCTGGAATTATGGTATCCCGTTTACCGCGTCCGCGAGGAAGGCGCGACCGTGCTGTTCGCCGGGCCGGAGAAGGGCCGCGCGCATATCGGCAAATACGGCGTGCCGGCCACGGCCGACGCCGCCTACGACGAGCTGGACGCCTCCCGCATCGACGGCCTGCTCGTGCCGGGCGGCTGGGCGCCGGACAAGATCCGCCGCTACCCGAGGGTGCTCGAGCTCGTCAGGGAGATGGACGCGGCGGCCAAGCCGATCGGGCAAATCTGCCATGCGGGCTGGGTGCTGATTTCGGCCAAAATTTTGCAAGGCCGCAAGGTGACGTCCACCCCCGGCATTCGCGACGACATGGAGAACGCCGGCGCTACGTGGCTGGACGAGCCGGTCGTCGTGGACGGGCATCTCATCTCGGCGCGCCGTCCGCCGGATCTGCCGCCTTACGCGAAGGCGTTCGTCGACGCGCTTCGCGGCGGCTGATTACCATCCAACCGCACAAGCGAAAGAGCGGCCCCCAACCGGGTGCCGCTCTTTCTCGTCCAGCTATCTCGCGTTTCGCGACCGTAAGCCCGCCCGGCTCGGCTCAGGAATTGTTGAAAACGTCCGGAAACTCCTCAGCAAGCTGCTCCTCCGACGTCTTGAGCTTGAGCAGCTCGTGGATCTCCGCGCTGGTCCGGCAGCCGAGAATCCGATCGAAGTTGTCGCGGCTGTCCTGCTGCCGCAGCGAGAGCAGCCGTTCCTTGACCGGCAGGATCGAATGCGCGGACATGCTCAGCTCGTCGACGTCCAGCGCCAGCCAGATCGGCAGCGCCTTGACGTCCCCCGCCAGCTCCCCGCACACGCCGACGTGGATGCCGTGGCGCTTGGCCGCCTCGACCGTCAGCTTGATCATCCGCAGCACCGAAGGATGGTACGGCTCGTACAGATGGGAGATCTGCTCGTTCATGCGGTCGACCGCCAGCGTGAATTGGATGAGATCGTTCGTGCCGATACTGAAGAAGTCCACTTCCTCGGCGAGCATATCCGCGATCACGACGGCGGCGGGCAGCTCGATCATGATGCCGACCTGGATGTCGTCCGCGAACGCCAAGCCTTCCGCGCGCAGCTCGTCCTTGCACTCCTGGAGCAGCCGGTTGGCCGCGCGTACCTCGTCGACGGACGAAATGAGCGGGTACATGATTTTCACGTTGCCGCGTTCGCCAGCGCGCAGGATCGCCCGCAGCTGCGTTTTGAACAGGTCGGTTTTGTCGAGGCAGATACGTATGGCCCGGTAGCCCAGGAACGGATTGTCCTCCGCCGGAAGCTCGAAATAATCCAGCTGCTTGTCGCCCCCGATATCCAGCGTGCGGATGATCAGCGGCTTCGGATACAGCTTCTCGGCCACGGTGCGGTACACCTCGAACTGCTCGTCCTCCCGGGGCAGCCGGCTGCGGTCCATATACAGAAACTCCGTCCGGAACAGGCCGACCCCGTTCGCCCCGCTCGAGAGCGCGACGTCCAGCTCCTTCAGCGAGCTGATATTGGCGCTCAGCTCCATCTCCTTGCCGTCCTGCGTCACCGGTTTGAAGCCGATGATGCCCTTCAGCTGCTGCTTCTTCTCCCGCTGCAGGATTTGCTTGCCCGTATAATAATCGATCAGCGCCTGCTCGGGATCGATGTGCACGATGCCGGGGCCGCCGTCGATGATCAGCATGTCGCCGGTCTGAATCGGCTCCTCCAGCTTGGATTCGATGCCGATGACGAGCGGCACGCCCAGCGCCCGCGCCATGATGGACGAATGCGACGTCATGCTGCCGGCCAGCGTCGCGATGCCGAGCACGTGATGCGGGTTCAAGTGCGCCAGCTGCGACGGGGACAGTTCTTTCGCGATCAGGATGAACGGCTGCGTATCCGACGGCAGCGTGATTTCCGGCGCGCCGAGCAGATGCTTCAGCAGCCGGTTGCCTACGTCCTTGATGTCGAGCGCGCGTTCCTTCATATATTCGTCGTCGAGCAGATCGAACATGGTGACGAAATGGTCGATCGCTTCCTTGACGGCGACTTCGGCCGCCTTGTACTGCCGCTGAATGATGCCCTGAATCTCGTTCATGAACACGGGATCGTCCAGTATGGCCAGGTGCGCGTCGAAAATATAGCTCTCTTCCGCGCCTACGACCTCGCGAAGCTCATCCTTCATCTGCTCGATTTCGACCTTGGACGTGCGAATCCCCTCGTACAGCCGATCGAATTCGCGGGCCAGATCGCCTACGTCGATTTTTTGTTCGGGCAGATCCCACTCCCAGTTCGGGAGGACGAACGCTTTGCCGATCGCGATGCCCGTTGAAGCTCCTATCCCTTGAATCACGCTGTTTCCCCTCCACCGCTTCTCTCTTTTAGAACGACCGACATGACGGAAGCCTGACCGCGCTTCACGCTTTTGAACGGCGCGAAGCTCCAGGAGCTGACGCGGTCCGAGTTCGTAATGACCATCGGCGTCGCGAGCGACTTGCTTCCTTTGCGGATCTTTTGCATGTCGAAGGTGATCAGCAGCTGGCCGGGCTTGACCTGGTCGCCTTCCTTGACGAGCGCCTTAAATCCGTGGCCCTTCAGCTGCGACGTGTCGATGCCGATGTGCAGCAGCACTTCGAGTCCTTCCGGCGTGCGAATGCCGATCGCGTGCATCGACGGGTACACGTGGATGACCTTGCCCGGCACCGGCGAGACGAGTTCGCCCTTCTCCGGCATGAAGGCGACGCCGTCCCCGACGAGCTTGCCCGCGAAGATCGGATCGGGCACCTCGCTGAGCGGCATCATCCGGCCTTGCACCGGCGAATTGAAGAGCACCCGCGAAATGTCGCGCCGGATCGCTTTGTCCATCTCTTCCCGGATCAGCTCCGAATAGGTGCCGAACACGATCTGGACGTTGCCGCCGCCGAGCCTAATGACCCCCGCCGCGCCGAGATGCTTGAGCGCGTTGTTGTCGATCAGCCGGTCGCTTCCGACCTTCAGCCGCAGCCGGGTGATGCAGGCTTCCATTTGAACGATGTTCTCCTTCCCGCCGATCGCCTGCAGGATAAGCGGCGCCCGGTACGGGATGTCGCCCGCCCATTCGTCGAGCTGCGAGCCTTCCTCCCGTCCCGGCGTCGGAATGCGGAATCGGCGGATCGCCCAGCGGAACATGACGTAATAGATCAGTCCGAAAACAATGCCGATCGGGATGATCAGCCAGCCCCTCGTGGCCAGATGCTCGTTGATCAGATAGTCGATCGCCCCCGCGGAGAACGAAAAGCCGGTCCGGATGCCAAGCTCGTACGTCAGCCACATCATGAAGCCCGACAGCAGCGCGTGCACGACGAACAGGTACGGCGCCACGAACAGAAACGCGAATTCGATCGGCTCCGTCACGCCCGTCAGGAAGGACGAGAGCGCGGCCGTCAGGAACGTTCGGCGGATCTTCGGCTTCAAGTCCTCGCGTGCCTCGTGAATGATCGCGAACGCGATCGCCGGCAGCGCGAACATCATGGTCGGATAGAGGCCGGCCATGAAGCCGCCCGCCGACGGGTCGCCCGCGAAGAAGCGCGGCAAGTCGCCGAATACCATATGCCCGCCCGGCGTCTCGTATGCGCCGACCTGGAACCAGAAGACGTGGCTGACCAGATGGTGCAAGCCGAAGACGACGAGGATCCGCAGCACGAAGCCGAACAGGAAGACCCCGAAGCCTCCGCCGGAGTTGACGATGTCGCCCAGCTCCATCAAGGCGCTGTGGATCGACGGCGCGATCTCGACCATGATGATCGCCCACAGCGTCGAGAATGCGCTTACGATCAGCGGCACGAACCTTGGCCCGCCGAAAAACTGAATGTATTCGGGCAGCTTGAGCGACTTGAATTTCTCGTTCAGGACGCTCGTGACGATGCCGATAATGACGCCGGTAAACACGGTCGGCTCCAGCTCGTAATGGCTGGCATTGATGATGCTCGTATAAATAAACATCCCCGCGATCGCCGCAAGTCCCGCCGTCAAGGCGTTGCTCGTCATGCCCATCGCGACGCCGAACGCGAACAAATACGGCAAGTACGCGAAGAGCGTCTCGCCCGCGGTCTGAAGATGCGTATGAATGCTCGGCATGCCCAACGACGCCCACGGTAGCGCGCTCAGCGCGAGAAATACCGCCGCTCCGGGCAATACGATGGTCGGAAGCATCAAGGATCGGCCGAGCTGCTGCAAATGACCCATGATGTTCATGAATGTCCCCCTCTCTATGTACGGGATCGCGGCTTCGCAATCGGAAACGGCCGCGGATTCTTCTTTGATCGTAAGGGTTTCCCTTGCCGTTGTCAAAAAGAAAACGGCGGACCGGAAGTCCGCCGTCTCGCCGCTTCGTTCAGCCCGCATGCCGCGGCTGTTTAGAAACGTTGTTGGTTGCTGCCCATCATGCCCATGCCCGCTTGGTTCGTCGTCGCGCCGAAGCCGCCCGCGTTGCTCATGCCGGAGGCTTGGCTTTGCGCGTTTTGCGCTTGGTAGCCGCCGTAGTGCGAGATGACCGGCTGCGAATTTTGTTGGACGGTGCTGCCTCCGAAGTGCGACAGTACCGGCTGCGACGACGATTGGTTCATATAATGCGTCGCTTGATACGGCTGCGATTGCTGCGCGTTTTGCGCCTGATAGCCCCCGAAGGCCGAGATGACCGGCTGAGAGCTCGCGTTAAACGAGCTGCGGCCGATCGCGGATTGCTGCTGCATGCCGGACGACGCTTGATACGGCTGGGCTTGCTGCGCGTTTTGCGCCTGGTAGCCGCCGAAAGCCGAAATGACCGGCTGAGAGCTCGCGTTAAACGAGCTGCGGCCGATCGCGGATTGCTGCTGCATGCCGGACGACGCTTGATACGGCTGGGCTTGCTGCGCGTTTTGCGCCTGGTAGCCGCCGAAGTGCGAGATGACCGGCTGCGTATTTTGTTGAACGGAGCTGCCTCCGAAGTGCGAGAGCACCGGCTGGGAGCTGTTCGCGAAGCTTTGTCCGGAGAACGAATTCATGGAAGCTTGTTGTCCGTAGCCGTTGTTCGCGGAGTACCCCAGATGCGAAATCACCGGCCCCGTGTTCGATTGGGCGGAAATGCTGCCAGGCTGCTTCGAAATGCCTTGGTAGTGGGATTGCACGAAGCCCGAGGGTTGATACTGGTTCTGCTGTCTCATTCCCGACGCGTTCATGCCGAAGCCCTGCTGCCCGTATTGATTCATCGTCGTGTCGTCCTCCTAGAATTCGTGGATTAGGCTCCGATTCCCGCGGCAGCATCGCCTTGGTCCTCAATAGCCTCCCTTATTGTTGGAGACGCGCCGCGTTTTTATGTTTGTCAGGATTTGGTCTTTCCGTGCGGCAGCAGGATGGAATCCTCCACCTTGATGCAGCGGTCCATGATGACGTTCAGGCCGCCCTGCAGCGCGATTTCGGCCGCTTCGTCGTTGACGACGCCGAGCTGGAGCCAAAGCGTCTTGGCGCCGATCGCGACGGCTTCCTCCGCGATGGGCGGCGTGAATTCGCTGCGCCGGAACACGTCGACGACGTCGACCGGGAACGGAATATCCTTGAGCGAGGCATACGCCTGCTCGCCGAGGATCGTCTCCGCGTTCGGGTTGACGGGCACGATCCGGTAGCCCTTGGCCTGCATTGCTTGGGCGATCATATGGGAAGTGCGCTCCGGATTGTCCGACAAGCCCACGACCGCGATTGTTTCCGTTTCTTCTAATATACGCTTGATTTCATCCCGCGAAGGGTTCGCGAACGCCATTGGCCTCATTCCTTTCGGTGGTTGAATGATCGGCTTCTTTCCGTTCTAGCGTGCCTTACTTCGATTCGACCCATTCCACGTTGGCGCCGAGCGCCTTCATGTGGTCGAAGAAAATCGGATACGACTTGGCGACGTGGTGCGCGTCGCGAATCCGGATCGGCGACTTGGCGCGAAGCCCGACGACGGTCAGCGCCATGATGACGCGGTGGTCGTAATGGGCGTTGATCTCCACGCCGCCTTCGACGCCTTCGGGACGGCCGTGCACGATGATTTCGCTGCGGCGCTCCTCGACGTTGGCGCCCGCCTTGCGCAGCTCGTTCAGGTAATCGGTGATGCGGTCGCATTCCTTGTAACGGAGGTTCTCGACGTCGTAGAAGCGCGACGTGCCTTCGGCGAACACGGCCGCCGCGACCATCGCCAGCACCGCGTCCGTCGCCTTGTCGCCGTCGAATTCGAGCGCCTTCAGCCTGCCGTTGCCCTGCACGTGAACGACGCCGTTATCGTGGGTCAGAGGAACCTCCATCATGCGGAGCACGTCGACGATGGCCCGCTCGCCCTGCTTGCTGTTCTCCAGCAGCCGATGCAGCTTCACGTCGGATTGCGTGACCGCGGCGGCCGCGAGCACGGCCGCGGAGCCCGGGTAATCGCCCTGCACGACGTATTCCTTCGCCGCGTATTTCTGCCCGCCCTTCACGCGATAGCGCATGAGATCCTCGCTCGCTTCGATGACGATGCCCGCTTGCTCGAGCACCTCCAGCGTCTGGCCGACGACGACCTTCGACTTCAGGTCGTGCAGCACCTCGATCTCGCTGTCTTCCTGCAGCAGCGGCGTCAGGAAGAGAAGCGCGCTCAGGAATTGCGAGCTGACGCTGCCGGATACTTGGATTTTGCCGCCCTTCGGCGCGCCGCCGCGAATCGTGATCGGCAGCTTGCCGTCGTTATGCCTTACGTCCGCGCCGAGCTGTCCGAGCGCGTCGATCAGGTCGTCGTGAGGACGCTTGCCGAGCGATTCCGGGTATCGGTTGATGAACGTCACGTCCGGCGCCAGCGCCGCGATGGCCATCAGGAAGCGCAGCACCGCGCCGGCGTTGCCCACGTCGAGCTCCTTCACGTCCCGCGGACGCGAACCGAAGCCGGTAATCGTGATCTTCCGGTCGTCTTCCTCGATGACCGCGCCCAAATCCCGGATGCAGCGGCGCATGGCGTCGCTGTCTTCGCTGTGGGCCGGATAATGGATGGTGCTGGTGCCTTCGGCCAGCGCCGCGACCAGCAGATAGCGGGTCGTGTAGTTTTTCGAAGAAAGCGCCTGCAGTTCGCCCTGCAGTCTCGGCGTCGGCGTAACAAGAACGTCCATGGTTTACGTACTTCCCCTTTTTTAAATGGAATGTTGGCTGGTTCTGAATCGGCTGATCGCTTGCGCGATCCGTTCCACGACCTCGTCCACGGAGAGCGACGTCGTATCGATCGTCAGGTGGGCGAAATCGTAGACGCCTTTCCGGTCCTCGAGCAGCTGGTACACGCGCCGGCGGACGTCGCCCTGCAGCAGCGGGCGGTCCGGATCCTGGCTGACGCGCGCGATCACCTGCTCCGGATCCGCGGTCAGCGCCACGACGAACCCGCGCCGCAACATCAGCTCGCGGTTGATCGGGGACAGGACCGCGCCGCCGCCCGTCGCGACGACGAGCGCGTCCTCCGCGCCGAGCACGGCGCGCAGCGCCTCCGTCTCCGCGGCGCGGAATTCCCTTTCGCCCCGTCCCGCGAAGATCGCCGCAATCTCTTCCCCTTCGCGCTTCACGATCTCGGCGTCGACGTCGCATGTCCCGCAAGCCAGCAGCTCCGCCAGCCGGCGGCTCACGGTCGACTTGCCCGTGCCCATGAAACCGACGAGTACCACGTGCCGTGGCGGCTTGCCGTCGCTCATCGGCCGACACCTTCCCTTCGCGTCAATTTACACGATAAACATGTTTCATGATTATAGCATTTTTAGAGTAGCGCGGGTATAAAAAACTTGTTTCTACCGTAGAGTTGTTAATACGTGCTACCATTCGAAAAAGGAGTGAATCCCATGGCTTCTTTGCCAGAGCCGCTGTCCGCCCGGTACAGGGTCGGCCGGCTGAATAACCCGGATTACCCGCTTTCTCGCGAAGACGTCGTCTGGACGCTGGCCTTCGTCAAAAAGAAAATGGCTGACGAAGCGCCCGACTTGGTCGGTCTTCCTCAGCCACTTTTATTGCGGAAATTCCAAAGCTTCGCCGAAGCGTCGCTCATGCTGCTCAAGCAGCGCGGCGGATGCGGCCATGAAACCGACCGCCTCCGGAGCTGCCTGCTGGAATTAATCGCGGATCTTACGATTGAATCCAATTGAAGTGGAACGTGCCTTCCTTGTCCACGCGCTTGAACGTGTGGGCGCCGAAGTAGTCGCGCTGCGCCTGCAGCAGGTTGGCCGGCAGACGCTCCGTGCGGTAGCTGTCGTAGTACGCCAGCGCGCTCGCGAACGCCGGAACCGGAATGCCCTGCGTCACGGCCGTCGCCACGACTTCGCGCCATGCGCCCTGGTACGATTCGACGATCTCCTTGAAGTACTCGTCGAGCAGCAGGTTGGTGAGGCCCGCGTTGCGGTCGTACGCGTCCTTGATATTCTGCAGGAAGCCGGCGCGGATGATGCAGCCGCCGCGGAAAATCATCGCGATATCGCCGTAGCGCAGATTCCAGCCGTACTCGTCGGATGCGGCGCGCATTTGGGCGAAGCCTTGCGCGTAGGAGCAGATCTTGCTCGCGAACAGCGCCTTGCGGACCGCTTCGACGAAAGCGTTCTTGTCGCCCTGGAACGGCGCCGCCTGCGGTCCCTTCAGCAGCTTGCTCGCCGCGACGCGCTCTTCCTTGCGGGCGGATAAGAAGCGAGAGAAAACGGACTCCGTGATGATGGACAGCGGCACGCCGAGGTCGAGCGCGCTTTGGCTTGTCCACTTGCCGGTACCCTTCTGGCCCGCGGAGTCCAGGATCACGTCGACCATCGGCTTGTTCGTATCCGGGTCGTACTTCGAGAAGATGTCCGCCGTGATCTCGATCAGGTAGCTGTCGAGCTCGCCTTTGTTCCATTCGGCGAAGATCGCTTGCAGCTCTTCCGTGCCGAGTCCGAGCACGCGGTTCAGCAGGTCGTACGCCTCGCAGATGAGCTGCATGTCGCCGTATTCGATGCCGTTGTGGACCATCTTGACGTAGTGACCGGCGCCGTCCGGCCCGATGTACGTGCAGCAAGGGTCGCCGTTTACCTTCGCGGAGATCGCCGTCAGGATCGGTTCGACCAGCTTATACGCGGATTCCTGGCCGCCCGGCATGATGGACGGCCCTTTCAGCGCGCCTTCTTCGCCGCCGGACACGCCCGTGCCGATGAAGCGGATGCCCTTGGCTTCGAGGTCCTTGTTGCGGCGGACCGTATCCGGGAAATAGGCGTTGCCGCCGTCGATGATGATGTCGCCTTGGTCGAGCAGCGGCACGAGCGCGTCGATCGTCGCGTCCGTACCGGCGCCGGCCTGTACCATGATCAGGATTTTGCGCGGAACTTCAAGGGATTGCACGAATTCTTCGATGGTGTATGTACCGACGAGGTTTTTGCCTGCCGCTTCTTTCATGAGGTCGTCCGTCTTCTCGCGGGAGCGGTTGAACACGGATACCGTGAAGCCCCGGCTCTCGATATTCAGGGCAAGATTCTTGCCCATGACGGCAAGTCCGACGACACCGATTTGCTGTTTCGACATTGAACGATTCCACACCTTTTCTCTGTTATAGGATTAAATCAACGCGGCGCGCCGCCAGGCCCACTACGCTTACAATACTCCTAGTTTACTCTTTTTAGCCGCTAATGAAAACCATGGCGCCCAACATTTTGCCGTTGACGGACGCCGGGAAGCGGGAACCCCAAACAAAATAAACCCCCGGCTCGCGTTCGGCCGGGAGTCTATTTCGCGTGCCCGCGTTCGGTCTTCCTAAAGCTCAAGCTGTATCATCTCGGTTCTCAGGGATTGCAGCCTTTCCTTGGACTGCGCCATATCGGTCTCCCGCCCCTCCGTAATCGCTTCGTGGAGGACGGACAATTCGTAATCGAGCTCGAACCGGAGTACGGAAGCCCGTTCTTCCGCACGCTTCGACTGAAACGCCTGAATCACTTCTTCGACGGTAACGAACGGTTTCTTCTGATAAATGATCCGATGTTCCATGCCGGACACCTCCACAAGTCGTATGATTTCGCCGAACATGATGCTTTCGATGACGATCTGCCGGTCCTTGAACCGTTTGACCACCGCGTGGCCGCGGGAATCGTTGATCAGCTTCTCGAGCAAATCCGAGAGCTTCTCGTCCCTGATCAAATAATCGCCGACGATCTTGTAACGGTTGCGCATCCGCTGAAACCGAAGCTTAACCAGCTTGCGGCCGCTTCGTACGGAGATGAGAAAATAAACGTCCGTTTCGCTCCAATAGAGCGAGTACCCTTCCTGGATCAGATCCCGAATGAGATTTTGGATTTGCCGGCGGTCGAAGCGCAGCTCCAGGTTGCAATACTCGACTTCATGGCTCTTGTTCATCGGCAAGCCCTCCCCTCGTATGGATTCATTGACGAAATGTTCTGAATATTCTCTCATATCATTATCTTATACTCCATCTTATGTTCTGGCAACTTGGATTATTGACTATTTTTAAACGCGCCGCCCCGAATGGGACAACAAATTTATTTCCCGCCGCGGGAATATCCGGCCGTCCGGGATCGGAGAAAAAACAGCGGCGGACGAACCGGTGCGCGGCTCCGAGAAAGCGCTTACTACCAGGGAGGAGAGCGCCGTATGGAGTTGCCTTTCTTAAGGCCTGGAACGCCTGGCGGCCGCGTACTTTCGAGAACAAATTAGCTGCGGCCATGCAGCTATGCCCTAATCCGCCGGCTTGCGGCCATGTACCGCATCAGATACCGTTTTTTCCCCTCGCAGCCGGATGTTCACCATGCGTTTGCATCCAAACGCGCCAAAAAGCCGTTTCCCGCCCGGCCCCCGGACGAAAAACGGCTCTTCCGCGTTCGCTCGAACGGCGCGTACAGCGCCTCAGACGAACCACGTATTCAATATGATTCCGAACGCGGCGCCGCTGACGACCGCGCCGATGAAGCTGAACCAGCCCTGCCGGTATTTGAGCTGAAACATTTTCAATACCCCGAGGCTGAGCAGGCCGAAAAACAACAAGATGAAGATCGCGCCCGTAATGAACAAGGCGGCCGAAATTTGGCTGACATCCACCAGCGTCACGGAAAACACTCCCTATGCAAGTTCCTTTACCTGCATTATAAGGAAAGAAACCGCCTTCCGCCAGCGGACGCGCCTTTGAAGTTCGGACGAATTGGTGACAGTTATGTGACGAACCCCCCCTACGGCCCCTGAATCGTCGCGATATGGGACCGCTTGCTCGGCGGCCGCTTCCTCAGCTTCACCTTGAGCACCGCGCCGTCGTATTCCGCCTGGCAGGTACGCGGCAGCACCAGCTTCGGCAGCCGGATCGTTTCGGCGTCGCCGCCCGGCAGGCCGCTCAGCTTCAGCCGGTCCTCCTTGGCCAGCAGCCGGAGCGCCGACAGATCCGCTTCCTCCCCGAGCGGATACGTCACGACCACGAACCGCTTCGTTTCCGCCACGTTCGCGTTCGTCGTCTGGAACGCCGACGAAGCCGCCGGAATCGCTTTGTTCATCATGCCGCGGACGTAATTCTCGATCCACTCCGACTGCCGGAAGACATCGAATCCTTTGGGCAGCTGCTGCTTCTCCATCCACTGCTCCAATTCCTCCCAATCAAGCGCCATCCCGACTCCCCCCGCTTCCGTGCTTCTTCCTACCACTGTATGCATCCGCCCATCGTTCCGCCACACGCGAAGTCGGCCGCGAAAGTCACGTCTGGGCGTTTGCCGCATAGGATGTAGCATCGATGCTGCAATCCCAGATAAGGAGTGAGGCACCATGCCAGCCATCGTCGGCTTCGTCAAAGTCATCAGCGTCGGTTCGAGCGCCATCGTGCAGTTCGGCGATTCCGTCCAGCTCTCCCCGGCGAGCTCCTCCAAGACGTACGCGGGCTCCGGCTCCTTCCTGACCGGCAGCCTGACGAACTCCAACAACGCCGTCAGCGCCACGAACACGAACGATCCGGACGTTCAGGACAACACGGAAAACAACCTCGCCAACGGAGTCAACGTCTGATGAATCTGACGGTTCATCAAACCATCACCATCCATCAGCTTCGCGTCAACAGCGTGACGAACTCGTCCGTCCTGCAAGTCGGGACGGCGGGTTCCATCGCGTCGAACGCCCAAATGTACAATACGGGAGGATTCACGGGACCGGCTCCCCAGTTGGAGGAGAATCCGGTCAATTTCGTGCCGCTGCCGAATCCGAATTAATACCGGAGGTGCCCGCAAATGCAGAACGAACCGAATAGATCGCCGTCTCCGTGGCAAATGGTCATGGCGCTCAATCAATATGTTCAGCAGCTGCAGGGCCAGGTGAACGAGCAGCAGGCGGTCATCGGCAGGTTGTGCCGGCAGCTCGACGACCTGAACGAGCGGATGAACGCCGCGGAAAACAAACCGTATTATCATGTCGATACGATTCAATACCATTTCGACCAGCTGAAGGTCGAGAAGCTGAGCGGCACGCTGAACATCGGCATGTCGGCGCCGAGCGAGGAGCAGGTCAAGGAGATCGGCCAGCTCGTCATGCCGGGACCGGGCAAGCTCGTCGTGAACGAGCCCAAGGAGAATCCGGAATCGGGCATGGACCCGCAGGCGACGCAAACGCCGCATCAATTCCCGTCCCCGTCGGCGAGCGGAATGCCCGCGTTCGTCGCGCCTCCGCCGCCGTACCCGGAAATCCGGCGCGCCGTCGATTGCTACCTGGACCAGGAAGCGCCGCTCAGGCTGCAGCAAATCGAAGCCCAGGCGGGCATCGCCCTGGATCCGTACCATCGCAAGCTGGTGATCGAAGATATTCGCAAGCAGATGAATCCGCGCATCCAATTCTATATCCAGACCCTGACGCGCAAGGCGGAGGAAGAGCAGAAGAAGGGAACGCCGGGCGAGGCGCAGGAACCGGCCATCGAAGCGGACGTCATCCGCAAGACGGAGCGCGATATCGATCTGGCTCTGCAAAATTACGTCGGCCGTCTGGCGCCTTAAGCCAAGCCGGCGAACAAGGAGAGGAAACGCCCATGCAGCTTAACGTCGTCAATCACGTGCTCGCGGTCGGCTGCATCCAATTGACCGCCGTCGCGAGCGCCTCCGTCCTGCAAATCGGGGATACGGAGACGATCTCGCTCGTCTCGATGTTCGATACGCCGCCGGAATCGGTCATCGTCGGTCCGTTCGCGCCGCTGATGGAACCGGAAGGCGCCGAGCAGTCCGAAGGCGAAGGCGCGCTGGAGCAGGAAGCGGAAGAACGCTTGACGCGCAGCAAGCTCGGGGATGCCCGATGAGCCGCGAGGCGCGCAGCGTCCGCAAGCCCGGCGAGGTGCCGTTCGCGGACCTTCTAGGCCTGCCGGACGTTGAAAATTCGGACTACCCCGTCCGCGTGTCGGAGGTCGGCGGCGTCTACGTGAACAGCATCAGCAGCGCGTCCATCATGCAGTTCGGGGACCGCGCGGACGTGAACGCCAAGCTCCGCGGCGTCGCCGTGCAGCGGGAGTCGGACCATCTGTTCTCGAACCGCGTCTATTTCGAGTCCTATGATATTTTCAGCCAGCCCGTTCCGCCGGTCACGCCGTTCTTGGCCGAAGCGGCGAGGGAGCCCGTCGACGTGCGGACGGTCAACCGCGACCCGCGCATCAGCGTCGGCTGCATCGAGATCATCGCCGTCAGCAGCTCCGCGATGCTGCTCGTGGGCAACGGGGTGAACACGCGGGCCGAATCGCGCATCAGCAACATCCGCCAATTCGCGAAGCCGGCCACGATCCGCTGGGTCGAACCGGGCGAATGCGCCCCCATGGCGCCTTACGCCCTGCTCGGGCGGACTTCCGTTTAGGCGAATGCATAATTATGAATGTACCCCCGTCAAACGTCCAGTCGTTGCCGCCCCGCCGTCATATATTACCAATGTGATCTGAACCATCACAAATCAAACCACTCAGGAGGTATGTACAGTGGGATACATGAATGGTGTAGGCGGAGTAGGTTGCGGCCCGGTATTCGGCACGGCAATCGGCGTAATCCTTGTCCTCTATATTTTGCTCGTAATCGTTCTTCGCGGTGTATTCATCTAAGCAGATGGTAACCGCACCCGATCCCCGGAACGGTCCTGCCCTCGGTAGGGCCGTTTGCCGTTCGCGGGCGGTTGGCCCCGCGGCGGCCAAAACGAAGGCCTCCGGCGAACGCCGGAGGCCTGTCTGGTGATCGGATGCCTATGCTTTCATGAAGCGCCCTTCGCCGGTTTGTCGGCTCTCGTTGTCCGAACGCCCGCTCGCATCAGGTCTCGAGGAGCGGCACGTACACGTCGACTTCGTCCGGCCACTTGGGGCGATGCACCCGATACGCCTCGAGCGACATGCCGCGGGGGTCGTTGCGCAGCCCGTTCGCCCGCAGGAACGCATGCAGCGCGTCGTACGGGTCGCCGTGCTTCGCGCGCACCTTCGCGTAGCGTCCTTCCGGAATTTCGAAACCGATCATGCCCTCCGGCACGTCGGCAATCCGGCTCACTTCCTTGCAAAACAGATACGTGAACAGCTGCTCGCAGACGAAGGACGGACATACATACGTCTCGGAATCCGTCATCCCTTTGATCTCGAAACGCCGGCTAATGAACTGCTTCTGCAGCAGTTCCGCGCGCTTCGGGTCGTGCGAGGCGAACGCCGACGTCAGCGCCATGCCGACGTAGCTGCGGTGCGGCAGCATGACGATGCGAACGTCTTCCGGCCGTGCGTCTTCGGCTTGTGCGGGCTTTGCGTCCTCGGGCTTTGCTTCTTCGGGCTTGCTCATGCGGGCAGCCTCCCTGGCGAACTCGCGTTCGCGCTCGTTTTCGGCCGTCGGGCGGATGCCGCGCGCATCCGCCTTACGCCGTCTAGCCTTAGCCTAGCCGCGGGGAAGCGCCGCGTCAAGCGGGTTTCGCGTCCGGCTTTACGCCCGCGCCGCCTCCTCCGCCCGCAGCCGCGCGATCAGCTCCGCCGGCGTCATCGCGGCGGCCGCGACTTCGCCTCTGCGCCGCACGGATACGGTGCCGCCGGCCCGCTCCGCCTCGCCGAGCACCAGCGTGTACGGCACCTTCGCGAGCTGCGCCTCGCGGACCTTGTACCCCAGCTTCTCCTGCCGCAGGTCGGCCTCCGCCCGCAAACCCGCTTCCTCCAGCGCCTCCCGCAGCGCAAGCGCCGATTCCGCGTCCGCCTCGGACACCGGAATGACCGCCGCCTGCACGGGCGCGAGCCAGAGCGGGAACGCCCCGGCGTAATGCTCCGTCAGGATGCCGACGAAGCGGTCGACCGAGCCGAACACCGCCCGGTGAACGAGCACCGGCCGATGCTTCCCGCCGTCCTCGCCGATGTAAGACAGGTCGAACTTCTCCGGCATCTGAAAATCGAGCTGTACCGTCGCGCACTGCCAGCTGCGGCCGATCGCGTCGCGGATGTGAAAATCGATCTTCGGTCCGTAGAAGGCGCCGTCCCCCGGGTTCAACCGATACTCGGCGCCGCGTCGCCGCAGGGATTGCTCGAGCGCCCGTTCCGCCCGCTCCCAGAGCTCCGCCGAGCCCATGGCGCTCTCCGGCTTCGTCGACAGCTCGATCCGGTACGCGAAGCCGAAAGCCGCATACATCTCGTCGATCAGCGCCAAGATGCCGTCGATTTCCCGTTCGAGCTGGTCGGGCCGGACGAACAAATGCGCATCGTCCTGACAGAACGCGCGCACGCGCATCATCCCGTTCAGCGCGCCGGAATACTCATGGCGGTGCACCTGGCCGAACTCCGCGTAGCGGATGGGCAGCTCGCGGTACGAACGCCGCCGATGGTTGTACAGCAGGATATGGCCGGGGCAATTCATCGGCTTCAGCGCGTATTCCGCGTCGTCGACCTTCGCGAAGTAGATATGGTCCTTGTAGTGGTCCCAATGGCCGGACTGCTCCCAGAGCCGCCGGTTCATCATGGACGGCGTGCGCACCTCCTCGTAGCCCCGCTTCCGCCAGAACGACCGCGAGAACCGTTCGAGCGCCGCGCGGACCGCCATCCCCTTCGGCAGGTAGAACGGCATGCCCGGCGCTTCCTCCGAGAACATGAACAGCTCGAGCTCGCGGCCGAGCTTGCGGTGGTCGCGCTTCTTCGCTTCCTCGAGCAGCGCCAGATGACGGTCCAGCTGCGACTTCTTCAGAAACGCCGCGCCGTGCACGCGCTGCAGAACCGCCCCGTCCGCGTCGCCCCGCCAATAGGCGCCCGATACGCCGAGCAGCTTGAACGCCTTGATCCTCCCCGTCGACGGCAGCAGCGGCCCGTCGCACATGGCGGCGAACTCACCCTGCTCGTAAACCGCAACGTCCGCGCCGGCCGGCAGCTCGCGGAGCCGCTCCAGCAGAAACGGTTCGCCGCGTCGCCCGAACCATGCGATCGCTTCGTCCCGGCCGAGCAGCCGGCGGACGACGGGCAGATTCGCGCGCGCGATCGCGTCCATTTCCTTCTCGACGGCCCTCAGAACGGCGGGCGTCAGCGGCTCGTCGGCCTGCACGTCGCAGCTGAAGCCGTCTTCCGTCTCGCGGCATTCGCCGAGCCGGACCCGGTCCGCGCCGAGCACGCGCTGGACGGCCTGCGCGGCCAGGAGCGCCGCGCTCCGGCGGTAGATCGCCAGTCCCGCCTCGCTGTCGAGCGGGACGAATTCGAGCGCGCAGTCGCCGAGCAGCGCGTGGCCCAGATCGACCAGCCGCCCGTCGACGCGGGCGGCGACGGCGCTTTTGCGCAGCGCCGGACTGATGTCGTCCGCGAGGGTCGCGACCGCGATTCCTTTCCCGCAGCTTCGTTCCGAGCCGTCCGCCAATTTCACGATTAGGTTTGGTTCCATGAGCCTTCTTCCTCCGTTCGAATGATTGTCGGCCGAAACGAGGGCACGCCCCTTGGCGAAGGGGGCCGTTTCAAACCGCGTGAACGCAAAAAAACGCATCTCGCCCGGAAAGGGACGAGTGCGTTCGGCTCGTGGTTCCACCCTCATTCGACCTTGCCTCGAGCCGCATGCGCAGAGAGGACAAGGTCCTTATTGGAATCCGCTAACGGGGATGATCCGGTTCCGTTTACAGCCGCGACACCGAGTCGGCGGGTTCAACGTGACGGCTGCAAAGTGGTAATTCGCACCGCGGGACGGAAGGGATTCGCAGCGATCATCCCTCTCTCTGGGCAGCCCGCCGGTGGGAACCGTGTCTTTGGTTCTCGCCGGGTATGAAGCTTTGGTTCCCTATTATAAGGAGCCGGGAACGAAAGCGCAAGGGGGGCGGCGCCTATTTTTTCGGCAGGCATGGCAACGCCTCCCGCGTCGCATCGCAGGCGGCCGCGGCCCCCGGCCGCCAAGCCGGGCCAGCCGGGGGCCGATTGCCGGCCCGCGCTCGGGCGTTCTCCGCCTCGCCCGCGTCCGCCGGCGCCGCGCGCCTCGGGCGCAAACTCAAACAAGGCAGCGGAACACTCCGCCGCCTTGCTCTTTGCGCGATCGCCGGCGCATCGCGACGGTCGACAGGCCGCCACCCGCGGCGGCCGCGGCGCCGCTACTCTACCACCGGACCGGTATCCGCGCCTTCGCTCGCCTTCGAAAGCTCGGCGTACTTCTCCGCGTAGCGGGTCACCGCCTGCACGTACGTCGCGTGCGACCACGTGAGCGGCGCGACCGACAGCGGGCTGCCGTCGTTCGGATGCAGCTGCTCGGGCAGCGCGCCGCTGGACAGCGCCGTCCGTACGACCCACTCCAGCGTCTTCCGCGGCGCGGCCAGGTCGGCGAGCGACCGGGCCGACTCGATCTCGAAATTCGCGACCCACAGCGTGCAGATGACCCACGGGTTGCCGGGAACGTTCTCGATGTCGCCCGATTGCTGGAAGTAGTAGTCGTTCGTGTAGCGCGCCACGCCGCCGACGTGGGTCTTGACCGTCAGGCCGTCGCGGATCGCGTGCATCGTCTTGACGACGCGCTCGTCCTCGACCGGAAGCACGCCGAATTCCCAGACGGCGAACAGGCTGCTTTCGAGCGTCATGTCCTTCACCCAGCGGTTGTCCTTCTGGATCAAGCCCCGCGCGAAGCGTCCCGCCTCTTCGTCCCACAGATGCTTCAGGATGCCCTGCTTGATGCCCTCGGCGGTATTGCGGAGATGGTCGCTCCGCTCGTAGTCGCCGAACAGCTCCGTGAAGAACGCCGCCGCCATCAGGCCGCCGTACACGGACGACGCCGTGTACGTCCAGATGCCGTAACGCTCCTCCCACAGGTCGTAGCTGGGCTTCGGCAGCGACAGCGCGTGCTCGATGTACTGGCTCAGGAACAGCGCGCCCTTCCGGATGAGGTTGTTGTACAGCGCCTGCGGCAGCTCGATGACCTGATGGCGCGTGTAATCCTTCCAGAGCGCGAACAGCACGAGCGCGGTTTCGTCCTCCTGGATCGGCAGGCGCCGGCTGCCTTGGACGATGTAAGGATGCCAGCTGGAGCCGACCGTGCCGTCCGGGTTGTACTTGTGGAACAGATAGCCGTCCGGCGACAGCGCCTGCGCGCAGAAATGGAAGAACGGCGCGATCACGCTTTGGAAGCCTGCGGCCGACATGGCGTCCGCGATCAGCGCGCCGTCCCGCGGCCACATGTAGCTGTAATGGTCGCGGTTGTACTGCAAAATATCGGTATCGTTCGCGGCGATGATCGCGCCGCGCTCGTCGGTCTGCGTCCGGACGATCAGCAGGCTGAGGCGGTACAGGTTGACGACCTCCGCCGGCAGGTCGCCGAGGTTCTGCTTCGCCCGCTGCAGCCAATGGTTCCAATAGATGACGATCCGGCTGAGCAGCTTCTCCGGATGGCTGTCCTGAACGTACTGGTTGAGCGACTTGACCTCCTCGAGGTTTTTGCCGATCGACATCCAGTAGTAGACCGTCTGGTCGCCGCCGGGCGGGACCACGGTACGAAAGCTGATCGTGCTGTCGACCGAGCCCTGCGCGATGGAATTGCCCATCAGGCTGCCGTCCTCGGCGTCGCGCCACGTGCCCTCCGCGGACTGGAACCGCTTGATGCCCGTCGTGTACTGCATCATGCCGCCTTCGTCGGAGAAGCCGTTGAACATGAAGTACGAGGAACGCTTGTAATGGAAGAGCGTATGGTTCTCGGGATAATACGCCGCCGTATCGCCGACCTCGGAGCCGTCGATCATCAGATCGTGGTGGAAGAACAGCCGGCACTCGCGCGCCTCCGTCCCCAGGTTGCGGACGAGGATACGCTTGATGTAGATGCTCTCGCGCTGGTGGATGCCGTCGTTCATGTGCAGCTCGACGCCGAGCCGGTCGTTGCGGGCGATGACGTTCGTCACGAGCGAATCCGCCACGTATGACAGCTTGAACTGCCATTCCGGATCCTCCAGCCAGGAGAATTGGCCGCCGACCCACAGCCCGAACCGGCAGTACTGGCCGCCGACGTGGTTCAGCTGCCCGACGAACGGATAGTAAATATCCCGTATGTAGCAGTTGCGGTCCAGATTCATCAGAATCTTGCCGTTCCCGATTACGAGGTGACGGGCCATGCGTCACTCTCCTCTCGCTGCGGCGCGATCGCCGCGTAGAGCGCCAGATACGCCTTCGCCGAACGGGTCCAGCTGTAATCGTCCTTCGCGCCGTTCGCGACGATGCGCTGCCACGCCTCGGAATCGCGGTAAAACCCGATCGCCCGCTGGACCGTGTAGAGCAGGTCGTGCGCGTTGTAGTTCGTAAAGCTGAAGCCGTTGCCTTCGCCGGTATATTCGTTGTACGCGCGTACCGTGTCCCGCAGGCCGCCCGTCTCCCGGACGATCGGCACGGACTTGTAGCGCAGCGCGAGCAGCTGGCTTAGCCCGCAGGGCTCGAACTGCGACGGCATGAGGTACATGTCGCTTCCCGCGTAGATCCGGCGGGCCAGCCCGTCGTTGAAGCCGAACCAGGTCGCCACTTGGCCGGGGCGGCTCGCCTCCGCGCGGCGGAACATCTGCTCGTAGTGCCAATCGCCGGAGCCGAGCACGACGAGCTGGACGTCTTCCGCCAGGATCTGCTCCAGCACCGCCTCGATCAGGTCGAAGCCCTTCTGGCTGACCAGCCGCGATACGATGCCGATGAGCGGCGTCTCCTCGGACTCCGTCAAGCCGAGCTCGCGCTGCAGCGCCAGCTTGTTCTTGCGCTTGCGCGGCAGCGAGCCGCGGTACGGCACGGACAGCGCGGGATCGTTCATCGGATCGAACAGGCTCGTGTCGATGCCGTTCACGATGCCGCTCAGATCGCCCGCACGCCAGCGCAGGAGGCCGTCGAGCTTCTCGCCGTAATATTCCGTCTGAATCTCCTGCGCGTAGGACGGGCTGACCGTCGTCAGCTTGTCGGCGTACCGCAGGCCGCCGAGCATGCAGTTGCCCGCCCCGTGGAAGTCGATGCCCTCCGAGCTGAACAGCTCCTCGCCCGAGCCCAGCAGGTCCATCAGCAGCTGGCGCCCGAAGACGCCTTGGTAGCGCAAATTATGAATGGTATAGACCGATTTCACGTCGCGCGTGCCCGGCTCGTACCGGTAGCGCGTCTTCAGCAGGAACGGGATCAGGCCGGTTTGCCAGTCATGGCAGTGGATGATACCGGGCACGAAATCGGAATGGAAGAGCGACTCGACGACGGCGTAGCAGAAGAAGACGAACCGCTCCGCGTCGTCGTCGTAGCCGTACAAGCCGCTCCGCTTGAAGTACTGCTCGTTGTCGATCAGATAGTAGACGACGCCGTCGAGCTCCGCCTTCAGCAGGCCGCAGTACTGGCTCCGCCAGCCCAGGCGCACCGGGAACGTCGCGATGCGTTCGAACTTCTCCGCCAGCTCGTGCGGAATCGTCCCGTATTTGGGCAGGATGACGCGAACGTCGGCGCCCTTCTCGCGGAGCGCCTTCGGCAGCGCGCCCGCGACGTCGGCGAGGCCGCCCGTTTTGACGAGCGGCACCGCTTCGGATGCAGCGAATAAGATTTTCATCGTTTCTTTCACCTCGAATGCGGCCGCGGCTTCTCCGGCGCGGCCGTTTATTGCGGAGTCGAATCAGATGACTCTCCGTTTCATCGCGATGAACGGCGACGCTTCCGCCCCGTACAGCTCGCGGCTGCGCTCGACCGTCACGTCTTTGTCCAAGATCGCGTGGTTGACGGAGCTGCTCTCGCCGATGACGCCGTTCTGCATGACGATGCTGTTGCGCACGACCGCGCCTTTGCGGACGTGCACGCCCCGGAACAAAATGCTGTTGATGACCGTGCCCTCGATGATGCAGCCGTTCGCGACGAGCGAATTGATCGTCTTCGCCCCTTCCGCGTAGCGCGCCGGCGGTTCGTCCTTGACCTTCGTGAAGACCGGGCCCGGCTCGTAGAACAGGCTCTTCCACACTTCCGGCCGCAGCAGCTGCATGCTGTTCTGGTAATAGCTGTTCAGCGTGTTCACGACGCCGAGATAGCCTTCGAACGCGTAGCACTGGATGTGCAGCTTGTCGACGCGCGACATGATCGCGTGGCGGACCAGATGGTCCTGGCCTTGGGCCAGCGACGTGTCGACCAGCTCCAGCAGCAGCTCCTTGCGCATCAGGTACATCTCCATCGAGACGAGGTCGCTCTCCATGCGGCCGAAATGATCCTGCATCGCCGTGACGCGCCCCCGCTCGTCGACCTGCACCTTGCGGGCCCGGCCGCCGAACAGCTCCGTCTGCTCCTTGCAGATGACGGTAATGTCGGCGCCGCTCGCCTTATGCGAGGCCAGCACTCCTTCGAAATCGAGATTGCAGATCATGTGGCTGCGCGTGACGAGCACGTATTCGTGCGTGCTGCGCGCGAAGAAATCGCGGTGCTGGTAGAAGTGGTAGAGATCGCCCCGGCGCACCTCGTTGACGTCGTCCGTCACCGGCGGCATGATGAACAGCCCGCTCTGGCGATGGTGGAGGTCCCAATGCTTGCCGGAGCCGAGATGGTCCATCAGGGAACGGTATTTCGTCTGCGCGAAGACGCCGACCTTGTTGATGCCGGAATTGACCATGCTCGACAGCGTGAAGTCGATCAGCCGGAAGCGCGCCCCGAACGGCACCGTGGCCAGGCAACGGCTCGCGGTCAGCGTTTCCATCTCGTCCGATTCGTGAATGAGGTTGATGACGCCCAAAATCGCGGAGTTCATGTGTGCTCTACCCCCTGCAGCGTAGGATTGGCGGCGACGAGCTCGTCGCTCGCGATGACGGTGACGGTCTCGCCGTCCGGACTTCCGATAACGGCCCCGTCCGCGATGATCGCCCCTTCCCCGATGATGGATCTATAAATGCGGGCGCCTTTGCCGATCTTGGCGTTCGGCATGACGACGGATTCGCGGATTTCGCTGCCGGCGCCGCACTCCACGCCGTGGAACAGCACGGAGCGCCGGACGAGCCCTTCGACGAAGCAGCCTTCGGTCACGAGGGAGTCGGCGATCTCCGCCGTCGCCGCCGCGTAGTGCGCGGGACGGTTCGGATTGACGGAATAGATCCGCCAATCGCGGTCGTGCAGGTCGAGGGCCGGCTGCTCGGACAGCAGATCCATGTTCGCTTCCCACAGGCTCTCGAGCGTGCCGACGTCCTTCCAGTAGCCGTCAAACGTATAAGATTGCAGGCGGACGCCGTCATGCAGCATGGCCGGAATGATGTCCTTGCCGAAATCGTTGCCGGAATGCTTGTTCGCTTCGTCGCGGATCAAATACTGCTGCAGCACCGGCCACGAGAAAATATAGACGCCCATGGACGCCAGATTGCTCGTCGGCACCTTCGGCTTCTCTTCGAAATTGACGATCGCGCCGTCGTCGTCCACGTGCATGATGCCGAAGCGGCTCGCTTCCTTCCAGGCGACCTCGATGCAGGCGATCGTGACGTCGGCGCCCTTCTCCTCGTGCTCCCGCAGCATGAGATCGTAATCCATTTTATAGATGTGATCGCCGGAAATGACGAGCACGTAATCCGGTTCGTAGCGGTCGATGAAGCCCATGTTCTGGTAAATGGCGTTCGCGGTGCCTTTATACCACATGCCGCCCTTCGACTTGACGTACGGCGGGAGAATCGCCATGCCGCCGTCTCTCCGGTCCAAGCCCCACGGACTACCGATGCCCAGGTACGTGTTGAGCACGAGCGGCTGGTACTGGGTCAGCACCCCGATCGTGTCGATGCCCGAATGCGCGCAGTTGCTTAACGTGAAATCGATGATGCGGTACTTCCCGCCGAAGTGAACCGCGGGTTTGGCCAGGTCTTTCGTCAGCACGCCGAGGCGCTTGCCTTCGCCTCCGGCTAGCAGCATGGCGATCATTCTTTTTCTGCCCATGGACACCTTCTCCTTCTCGGCTGTCAGCGGCCCGCTGCAGCGCAAATTGTGCCTTACGTCCTTCCATGCAAAGCGGAAAAGCGTTCGCTGCGGCCATGTTCCCCTGGGGCAAACACGAACAGTTGAAACGAAAGCGGCGGAAGATCGAGCAGCAGGCTGCAGGGCCTTCCATGCCAGGATGTCTTGGTGCTGTATAGGACTTCCGGCGCATGCGCCAAGGCACCGCCGAAAGCTGCCGCCTCACTGTGCAAAGCCACCCGGTAACGGCCGGGCTCCGGAACGCCGACGCGGAATTCGGGGTAGTGGTTCGACGAGAAGTTGCAGACGACGACCGAGAAGTCGTTCGCCGCGTGCCCGCGCCGCATGAAGACGATGACGCTCTGGGCGGCGTTGTGGACGTCGATCCACTCGAAGCCGCCGGGATCGCAGTCCCGTTCCCACAGCGAAGGCTCTTCGCCGTAGGCCCTGTTCAGCGCCTTGACGTAAGCGTGCATGGCCGCGTGCTTCGGGTACAGCAGCAGCTTCCAATCGAGCGGCTCGTCGTATTTCCATTCGTCGAATTGGCCGTATTCGCCGCCCATGAAGAGCAGCTTCTTGCCGGGATGCGTCATCCAATACCCGTAGAACAGGCGCAGCTGCGCGAAGCGCTGGTCGTACGGGCCCGACATTTTGTTGAGCAGCGATTTTTTGCCGTGCACGACTTCGTCGTGGGAGAGCGGCAGCACGTAATTTTCCGAGAAGGCGTAAAGCAGCGAGAAGGTAATCAAATTGTGGTGGCGCATCCGCTCGCGCGGATCGAGCGCCATATAACGGAGCATGTCGTTCATCCAGCCCATGTTCCACTTGAAATTGAAGCCGAGTCCGCCCATGTACGTCGGGGACGTGACGGCCGGCCAGGAAGAGGAATCCTCCGCGATCATGAGCGCGTCGGGATAATAGCGAAACACCGTTTCGTTCAGCCGCTTCAGGAAGCGGATGGCGTCGATGTTCTCGTTTCCGCCGAAGGCGTTGAACGTGAACATTTCGGGGGGTTTGTCGAAGTGAAGGTCGATCATGCTGGCGACGGCGTCCACGCGAAGGCCGTCGATATGGTAGACGTCCATCCAGAAGACGGCGTTCGAGATCAGGAAGCTTTGGACCTCCGTCCGGCCGAAGTCGAAGGCCAGCGTGCCCCACAGCGGCTTCTCGGCCCGCTTCGCGTCCGCGCCTTCGTAGATCGGCGTGCCGTCGAACAGGCGAAGCCCGTGGTCGTCCTTGCAGAAATGGCCGGGGACCCAATCCAAGAGGACGCCGATGCCCTTCTGATGGCACCGGTCGATCAGGTACATGAGCTGCTGCGGCGTGCCGAACCGGCTCGTGGCGGCGTAATAGCCGATGACCTGGTAGCCCCAGGACATGTCGAGCGGATGCTCGGTGACCGGGAGGAGCTCGATATGCGTGTAGCCCATGCCGGCGACGTAATCGACGAGTTCGTCCGCGATTTCCTCGTACGTCCAGAAGAGCTCCTTGCCCCAGCTGCGCCAGGAGGACAGATGAACCTCGTACACGAGCATCGCTTCGTGGTAGGGGCTGACCTCCTGCTTGCGCTTCTGCCAGGCGGCGTCCTTCCACGCGTAATCGGACAAGTCGGCCACGACGGACGCGGTGTTCGGCCGCACCTCGGCCTGGAACGCGTACGGATCGGATTTCAGCCGCTTTGCCCCGTCCTGCGTATGTATTTCGTACTTATAGACCGTGCCCGTACTCAAATCGGGAACGAAGAGGCTCCAAACGCCCGTATCGCCGATCGGCTCCATGACGTGGCGCTTGCCGTCCCAGCCGTTGAAGTCGCCCACGACCCGCACGCTGCGGGCGTTCGGCGCCCATACGGCGAAGCGCACGCCCTGCTCGTCGGCCAGACGGATGGGATGCGCACCGAATGTGCGGTAGCTGTGATAGAGATCGCCGTTATTGAAGAGAAACAAATCGCGCAAAGAGATTCCGATCGTTGCCGCGTTCGCCATAAAGTGCCATCCACCTCCCATATGTAGCTTCTTTGTAAAGGTTTTGTCAAAAATGCTAACGCAACGCGACCATGGTTCCATTATACACGCCCCGCCCGGTCTTGGCACTTATTTTCAGAAAATTCTTGTAGCTTGGGAACCCGGGTCTTTAGACGCGTTCCATGTCGATTTCGTACGCCTCGAGCGCGTCCAATATGCGCCTGTGCCCGTCCAGCAGCGCGCCGATCTGCCCCTCGTCCATCGCTTCCAGCGCGGCCGCCATCGCCCGGTACGAATACGCCTGCCGGATCGACCGGCCCGCGAGCTCCTCGCCTTTCGGCGTCAGCTTCACGTTAATCTCCCGGCGGTTGCCCTCCGCCTGCGTCCGTTCCGCGATGCCCGCCTGCACCAGCCCTTCGACGCTGACGCTGAGCGTGCTCTTCGAGGCGTGCAGCCGTTCGGTCAGCTCCTTCAGCGTCAGGCCCGGGTCGCGGTGCAGCGTGTTGACGACGGCCATGCCCTGCAGGGTAAGCCCGAGGCTCTCCGCGTTGCGGCGGGTAAACTCGGAGGCCGCCCGCGTCACGGCCATGAACGATTGCAGCACGTCGGCGGCTTGTTTCACTTTCGGATCGGAATAGTCCAATCGCACTCTCTCCTTCGTCCGTTCGACACCGAGTTTACATAGTTCGACAAAGAACTGTTCGTATATGAACTATTATAAAAGGGACGCGGCAATCTCGTCAAGCTTCTTTCTTCCCCTCGCTCCGCTCCACGCGGCGATCGCGCGCTCCCCCGCGGGCCGGCTTGACTTCGCGTTTTTGGTATCGCTAAGATAAAGAGGTTCGAAACCATTTTGGAGGTGCAGCATGCAAAATTTCGCTTTTCACAACCCGACGAAAATCGTATTCGGCAAAGGGACCGTGTCGCAGCTCGGCGGCCTGGTCGCGCCTTTCGGAAAGACGGTTTTACTTGTATATGGATCCGGAAGCATAAAAAGAACCGGCCTGTATGACGAAGTCGCGGACCAGCTCCGTTCCGTCGGCGCCAAGGTCGTCGAATTGTCCGGCATCGAGCCGAATCCGCGGCTGACGTCCGTCCGCCGCGGGATCGAGCTGTGCCGCGCGGAAGGCGTCGACTTCGTGCTCGCCGTCGGCGGAGGCAGCGTGCTGGACGCCGCCAAGGCGATCGCGGCGGGCGCGCGCTACGACGGCGACGTCTGGGATTTCTTCATGCACAAGGCGAAGATCGCGGACGCGCTGCCGATGGGCTCCGTCCTGACGCTGTCGGCCACCGGCTCGGAAATGAACGGCAACGCCGTCATATCGAACTGGGAGACGAAGCAGAAGCGTTCGTTCGGCAGCATACATACTTACCCACGCTTCTCCGTTCTTGACCCAACGCTGACGTTCTCCGTGCCGCGCGACCAGACGGTGAACGGCGTCGTCGACATCATGTCGCACGTGTTCGAGCAGTACTTCTCGCTGACGACGGACGTGCCGCTGCAGGAACGGCTGTGCGAATCGATTCTGCTCACGGTCATCGAGAACGCGGAGAAGGCGCTCGAGAAGCCGGACGATTACGCGGCGCGCGCCAATCTGATGCTGTGCGGCACGATGGCGCTGAACGGCGGCCTGATCAGCGTCGGCATGGCCAACGACTGGGCGTCCCACGGCATCGAGCACGAGATCAGCGCGATCTACGACATTCCGCACGGCGCGGGCCTGTCGATCGTGTTCCCGAACTGGATGCGCTACGTGTACGAATCGCGGATCGACCGGTTCGTGCAGTACGCGGAGCGCGTCTGGGGCATCGAACGCGGCGGCAAGTCCGACGAAGACATGGCGCTCGCCGGCATCAACGCGACGCGCGCGTTCTTCACCCGGATCGGCGCGCCGGCGACGCTGTCCTTCTACGACATCGGCGAAGAGCACTTGGACGTCATGGCGCGGGAAGCGGTCCTGTTCGGCCCGATCGGCAGCTTCAAGAAGCTGAACGAGAAGGACGTGAAGGAAATTTTGACGCTGGCGCTGTAAGCCCGGCGGGCTGGCGGTCTAGAGAACCGGGGTTGGAAGCCGGGGCAGGATACGCAGGCGGCGTTTCGACTTCGGGCCGTGACGCCGGTTGAAGGACGATGCGCCGAATCTCGGCCGCGAATGTCGCCCGTTGTCGAATGAACGCAAAAGATCTCCCCTCCGTTAACGGAGGGGGAGATCTTTTTTGCGTGTGCTTATATCGCCGATGCCGCGACACGCGATCAACTTATTTTATATGAAAGATAAAATAGTTAAAATTCCGTTTATCGCTATCGGCGTATATACTACGTATACCATCCGCTCTGACAAGGAGGCTTCTCCCCTATGCCGCTGCCACAGCCGCTGCCGGACCTGTTCCGCCATTTCGCCGAACGTTGCTTCCGCGGCTCCAGCCCGCTCTACGAACGGCTCTCGCTGGCCGTCGCGGAGGATCCGGAGCTGCTCGGGCTCGCGTCCAAGGCACAGCCCGGCCAGTTGCCCCCGAACATGCTGTTCGGGGCCGTCCACGACCTGCTCCTCCGGGGCGACGAGCATCCGCTCCGGTACTTCTATCCGAGCTTGACGCCGAACCCCGGCGACCCCGAGCTCGCCGTCCGGCCGTTCAAGGCTTACTGCCGCGCGAGGCGAGGCGAGCTCGCGCGGCTCATCGGGACACGGCGCGTCCAGACGAACGAGGTGAACCGCTGCGCCTTCCTGTATCCCGCCTTCTGCCTGATCCACCGCGACGCCGGCAAGCCGCTCGCCTTGATCGAGGCCGGCGCGAGCGCGGGACTTAATCTGCTGTGGGACCGCTACGCGTACGATTACGGCACGGGCGAAATCTTCGGCAGCCCGTTCCCCGCCCTTGCGCTGAAGTCGGAGCCTCGCGGCGGGACGATGCCGTTCCTCGATCGCCGCAGCCCGCCCGTGGCCGCCCGCGTCGGGATCGACCTGCGCGTGAGCGACCTGCGCCGGGAGGACGATTACCGGTGGCTGCAGGCCCTCGTCTGGCCGGAGCACCGCGAACGGCGGACGAACCTCGCGAAGGCCGCCGCCAGCCTGAAGGCGCAGCCGCCGCTTCTCGTCGAGGGCGACGCGATCGCGCTGCTCGGCGAAGCGGCCGCGGAGATGCCGGGGGACGCGGCGCTGGTCGTCTTCCACACGCACGTCGCCAATCAGTTCTCGCCGGAAGGGAAGCAGGCCTTCCTGGCACGGCTCGAGGCCATCGCCGAGCAGCGCGCCGTCTATCATCTTTATAATAATATGGGCGACGCGCTGCTCCGTCTGGACCGCCATGCAGGCGGCCGCGCGCAGCGGCTCGCGGCCGCCGAGACGGACGCCCACGGCCGGTGGTTCCGCTGGCTGGACGCGCCGTGAACGCGGACCGGCCGCTGTTCGCCCGGCGGCCGGGCTCGCCGTCTCAAGCACGCTGCCCCGGAAGGCAGGCGCCGGGCGGACATCCCGCCGGACGAACCGCCTCAGGCGTGCTGCCTTCGGCGGGTCGACAGCGCCGCGGCCGCGCTGCCGGTCGATCCGCAGCCGCCGGGCAATCTTCCGGCAGACAGCGCAAAGAAGCACGGACGAGGCGTCCGTGCTTCTTTCGCCGCCGGCGTCCGCGTGCGGACCGCCCGGCCTATTCGTCTTCCTCGTCCGGCCGGTTCGGCCGGGACAGCGACGTTCCGGTGAACCGCTTCCGGTACGAGAGCGGCGTGATGCCGACATGCTCCGCGAACGAGCGGGAGAAATGCGGCGTCTGCTTGAAGCCGGTCTCGTCGGCGATCCGCGAGATCGGCCAGTTCGTCTTCATCAGCATGAGCTTCGCTTGATCCATCCGGTACGCGAGCAAATACTGCTGCGGCGTGCAGTCGAACACCTCGCCCATGCAGCGCGCGATGTAGTTGGGGTGCAGCCCCATGACCTCGCCGAGCTTGCTGTTCGTCACGGTCGTGCGGAAATTCATTTTCAAGTAGGCGGCCGCTTCCTCGGCGACGGAGATCGGCGCCTTCGCCGCGTCGCTCCGCCAGCCTTCGTCGAACAGCTGCAGCAGGTGCAGGAACCACTGCTGGCGCTGCCAGAACGCGGCATGCGAGGTGCCGAGCGCCGCGTCGTGCAGCTTGCCGAAGAGCGAGATCGCTTCCTCCGGATACGAGACCGTCATCGTCTTCGGCAGCCGGATGGCGTAGGAGTAGTAGTCGCCGCGAAGGGAGCCGCAGCTATTTCCTTCGTGCTCCTCCCACGGCCCGGCCGTCTGGAAGTGGACCCAGTCGAACACCGTCTCTTCCGTGCAGGGCTTGGTCGGGTAATGCCACAGGTCCGGCCGCAGAATAAGCATTTGGCCGGGGCCGATTTCCCAGGTATCGGACTCCTCGCCGATGTGCAGCGTGCCGCTGTGAACGAAGAGCAGGTCAAACACGCCGATGTTCCGGCGATTCGGATGCTCGCCGCCTTTCGAATACGTTCCGCGATTGGACTCGATGAAATACGGCAGCGGCGGCGAAAGAAAGGTAAGCAGCGGTGCGGACGACAAGCCGGAAGCCCCCCAGTAGCGATGTGCGAGAATAGTCTTGTTGCCCGTATATTTTAGCAGACATAGCCGGCGCGAGGAATACAAAAACGGAAAAAAGACGCCGGGTCCCGAAATTTTCCGGACGGCGGCTCCGAAGCGCTATCCGGACCCGGTCCGGAAGCCTCATTCTCGCGGTCGGCGGCAACTTCGGTCCCGGGCTGTGCTAGAATAAGTACGAGCGGCTAACCGCATACGGAGGAGATGACAGCATGGAACAGAAGAGCAGCAACATTACCTGGCAGCAATCCATGGTGACGCGGCAGGACCGCAACCGAAGAAACGGCCACGGCAGTCTCGCGCTGTGGTTCACCGGCTTGTCCGGCGCCGGCAAGTCGACGCTCGCGCTGACGCTCGAGAAGGCGCTGCACGACCGGGGCATCGGCTCGTACGTGCTCGACGGCGACAACATCCGGCACGGGCTTAACCGCGACCTCGGCTTCTCGGAGGAAGACCGCAAGGAGAATCTGCGTCGGATCGGGGAAGTGTCGAAGCTGTTCGCGGATGCCGGTCTCGTCGTGCTGTCGGCGTTCATCTCGCCGGACGAGCAGGACCGCCGGATGGTCCGGGAGCTGTTCGCGCCGGGCGAGTTCGCCGAGGTCTACGTGAAATGCTCGCTCGAGGAGTGCGAGAAGCGGGATCCGAAAGGTTTGTACAAGAAGGCGCGCAGCGGGCAGATCCGCAACTTCACGGGCATCGACGCCAAATACGACGTGCCTGGCAGCCCGGAGCTCGTCATCGATACGGAACGGACGCCGGTGGAGGAAGCGGTGCGGCTGCTGCTCGGGTATTTGGAGGAACGGAACGTCCTCGCGAACGGTTAAGCGCGGAAACGCCCAGCCGGGCGTGGACGCCGGCCATGAAGAAGAACACGCCAAAAAAAGCCGGGGCTATGCGTTCGCCCCGGCTTGAAATTCCAGCAATTTGCCGAACGCGCCTCTGGCGTCCGCGGACAGCTGCTGGTAGCCGCCCCGCTGGATGACGCGTCCTTTGTCGAGCACGAGCACCTGGTCCGCATTGCGGATCGTGGACAGCCGGTGGGCGATGACGATGATCGTCGTTTTGCCCTTCAGCCGGTCCAGCGCATGCTGGATCTTCGCTTCGTTCTCGCTGTCCAAGGCGCTGGTCGCCTCGTCCAGAATCAGCATCGCCGGCTTGCGCAGAATCGCCCGCGCCAGCACGATCCGCTGCCTCTCCCCGCCCGACAGCCGCACCCCGCGGTCCCCGAGCACCGTATCGAGCCCCTGCGGCAGCGCCCGCACGAATTCGTCCGACGCCGAGAATTCCAAGGCTTCCCACATTTGCGCTTCGCTGGCGTCCGGCGCCGCGATCAGCAGGTTTTCCCGGATGCTCGCGTGGAACAGGAACGGATCCTGCGAGACGTAGCTGACGGAACGCCGCAGCGAGAAGCCGTCCTCCTGCCCCAGCCGTTTCCCGTCCACGAGCACTTCGCCTTCCTGCGGCTTGATGAGCCCGATCAGCAGATCGATCAAGGTGCTCTTGCCCGCCCCGGACTTGCCGACGATCGCCGTCATGCTGTTCACCGGGATCGCCAGGCTGACGTCCTCGAGGGCGTAACCCGCGCCGCCGCTCTCGTACTTATAATGAATGCCGCGGCATTCAATGCCCTCGTTCATGCGCAGCGGCTTGGCGTCCTGCGCGGCGTCCACATCCGCCAGCTCCTTCGCGAGCAAGCATTCCCGCTCCAAGTCCGCCAGGCTCTTGAAGGCCGGCAGCGACTGCGCGATTTGTTCCCAATTGGCCTGCAGCGCCGAGAATTTCGGCCACAGCCGGGAGAAGATGACGATGATCAGCACGAGGCTTTCGGCCGGCACCTTGAACGCTTCGAGCGACAGGAACACGAACAGCGAGATCAGCACGACGGACGCGACCTTGTAGACGAACTGCGAGGCCGACTGCGTGCGGCCGAAATGCACGAGGTTATGCTTCATCCGGCCGCACAGCGCGCGGAACCACGACATATGCTGCGCTTCCGTCATATTGCTCTTGATGTCCTTCATGCCGTTGAAATGGTCGGTCATGCCGCCGATGTACTGCTGCGCCAGCTCTGTCGTTTCGTCCCCGATCGACTTCGAGCGCTTGATGAACTTGCTGGAATAGACCGCGACCGCGATGCCGCAGACCAGCACCATCGCCGTCAGCTTGGCCGACAGCCACAGCGCGAAGCCGATCTGCACGGCGGTGAACAGCAGCGTCGTCGTCAGGCGCAGCGCCAGGTAAGTGCTCATGCTGACGCGCAGCAGCTCGTTCGTCATGACGTGCGTGAAGTCGGAACGGCGGTTCTTCAGGTAGAACGGCCACCCGGCCTGCAGCAAGCCCCGGTACAGGTCCTCGCGCAGGTAGCGGATGAAGCCGTGCTGGATTTCCAGGTTCAGGTTCGACTGCTTGCGCTGCATGAGCGCCTGCCCCGTGATGAGTACGATAAACCCGCCCAGCAGCACCGCGAGCCGCGTCTTCTCCGGGATCGCCTTCAGCGGCTCCACGAGCCCGGACACGAACGGAATGCCGCTCGTATTCAGCGAGAATATCCCGATCAGCCCGAGCGCGGGGACGAGCATGAAGATGCCGATGCCCTCCAGGAAACTGATCAGCGTCATGCCGATCAGATTCACGTAGAGCTTGTAGCCGGCGTACCGGCGAAGCTTGTCGATATAATGAAGCAAATGCCTCATGGTCTGCTCTCCCTCCTTATCCGTGCGAGATTCCCGCGCCTTCGCCGGCCGCCTCCAGCACGAGCGCGACCAGCTCGTCCGCGCTGAAGCCGCTCTCGGGCCGGCGGAGCTGGTACATCGCGATGCGGTCGACGACCGAGACGGACGTCGAGAAATGCCGGTGGTCCAGGCCGAGCCGGGAAATCAAAAATTGACGGTACGTATGATAGCGGACGGTCGGCAGCCGCTCCAGCCCGCGAAGGCGGCGCAGCTCCGCGCGGTCGCCGTCCGTCTTCACGAGCTCGAACACGCCGGCGAGCGGGACGGGGTCGCTGCAAAACCGCTGCGCGACCGGAATCGCGAACTTCGTCGCGTACAGCGGCACGTAACGGCCGTCCTGCATGCCGAGCCGGTCGATGCTTTCCTGCCACAGCTTCTGCTGCGGATAGGCGGGAATGACGTACGGGACGCGGTCGCGGGTCAGCGTGACGGCCACGACGTCGTCGGTCAGCAGCGGATAGCCGCGCTGCAGCAGGGCGGCGGCCAAGGTCGACTTCCCCGCGCCGGAATCGCCGACGAACGCGTACGCCCGGCCGCCGATCACGACGGCGCTGCCGTGGAGCGGCAGCAGCTGGCGCTGAAACAGCAGCGCGCCCATGCAGGTGCCGAGCAGATACAGGCGAATGGCCGTTTCCGTGGCGCCCTCCTCCGGCGAGACGGTAATTTCCCGGCCGTCCCGTACCCGGTAGATGCCCGTTCCTTCGATGCGCAGCATGAATTCGCCGTCGCCGAAAGCATAGTAATCGTCGGCCTCCGCCCGCTCGCGCCAACGGGCCGTCAAATCCTCCCTGCGAATAACGACGTCCGCCTCGCCGGCCGGATCCGCGTCCGCAAGCAGCTCCGGGAGGTCGATCCCGCTCGCGATCGCGAGCCCGAACGCCCGATATCTCATGCGCTGTGCCGCAACATTCATCTTCCTCACCTTTTCTTCGTTGTCATGTCCCGATCTATGATGAAAGGCCCTTATACGCCTACCGCGCATAAGGGCCTAAGGTTGAACGCGTACCGCTTCCGTTTAGGATTCGTTCTCGTGCGCATGACCGTTGTTGCCGCCTTTGCCGTTCTTGTCCGGGAAGACGCCGTTCGGTCCGCCCATCGTCGCGCTGACGTCCAAAATCTCCAGCGTCAGTTCCTGCCAAGCTTTCCGTTCCATTCTGCTTCACCTCCCTTCAAAGCGCGCCGGCCTCAAGCCAAACTCTTCAAAAACCGCCAAGCGATCAGCGCCCGCATCAGCAGCCGCGCATCCGGGTCGTACGCGTACTCCGGCCGGGGCTCCGTTCCGATCCGTTCGAGCGACGCCTTGACCTGCGCCACGTTCAAATAGTCGGCGGCGGCGGAGTCGCGGCAGAGCAGCCGCAGCTCGTCGACGAAGCGCGGCCAGGCCGGCCGCATCCGGTGCAGCCAATCCGCGCCCTGCACGCCGCGCACGCGCTGGTTCAGCCGCACGTCGTCCGGCAGGTACGAAGCCGTCGCCCGGCGGATGAGCGCGCGGTCCATCCCGTGGCGGACATATTGCTCGTCCGGCACCGACAGGCAGAACCGGATGACGCGCGGGTCGGCCGTGGGGTCACGCTCCCAGACGCCGTAGCGCAACGAGAACTTGGTGACGGACGTGCCCTGGTGATTGGAATACGCCAGACCTCCGAATTGGTAGGCCCGCGCCGCGAACTCGTCGAAGTCGGCGCCCTCGAGGCCGACGTCGTGGCCGGCCAGCCGGGCGTAGACGCCCGTTCTGGCGGCCAAGCCCGGATGGATGAGCCGCGGCTCCGGGGCGGCCGCCCGCCGGCGGTTCGCGATGCCAGCCGCGAACGGAAACGCCTGCTCCCCGATCGCCGGCAGCAGCCGCGAACGGCCGACGTTGACGCGCCGCCCGTACTGCTTGAGCTCGCGGTACAGCCGGATCCAGCGCAGCCCGCGCAGCAGCCGGGCGTAATAATCCATGGCCGGACCCCAAGAGACGGAATAGTTGCCCCGCGCTCCCGTCAGCAGCACGCCGACGCCGTCGGCCTGCGCCCGTTCCAGAATGCCTTTGATCCAGAACGAATTCTCGAAGAACTTGTAAGGTCCCTCCAGCAGTCCGATCAGATCGTCGATCTCGCCGTAAGAGTCCCGGCCCGCGAAGTCGAGGCCGCTGTACGCCATATTGCCCACGTGCCCGACCGTCGAGCGAATGTACGGGCTCTCGTCGGCCGCGAGCCTTCTCGGCGTCCAGTCCGCGAAATCCGGCGCCGGCAGGTAGCTGTACGCCTGCAGCGTCTTGCCCGCTTCCCGCAGCGGCCCGGCGGCGAAGCCGACGACCGCGCCGGAATCCAAGCCGCCGCTCAAGCTCGCGCCGACCTTCCGGAACGTGCGCAGCTTCGACGAGACCGCCTCGCGAAACACGTCGCGGAACGCCTCCTCGTAATCGCCGTCCGTCCGCAGCCGGAGCGGCTCCCGCGGCGCGTCGAGCGCGTCGTACTGCTCCACCGTCAGCCGCCCGTCCTCGACCGCCAGCCAATGCGCCGGCGGCAGCTGCCCGACCGACCGGTAGACCGTGCCGCGCACGTCGACGGCGTCGAGAATGACCGGAATCGCGAGAAACTCCGCGAGCCACGATTCGTTGACGTCCTTGCGCGCGCCGGGCAGTTCCAGCAAGGGATGCACGGCCGTGCAGAACGCGAAGCGCCCCGCGTCCCGGCGGTAATAGAGCGTGCGGCTGCCCAGCAAATCGCGGGCGCCGAACAACATGCGCTTCCGCTCGTCCCACAGGACGAAGGCATAATCGCCGATCAGCCGGCGCGGCGCTTCCTTGCCCCACTTCAGATAGGCCGCCGCGATCAGCTCGGCGTCGCCCATGCGGCCCCTGCGCCCGGGCTCGATGCCGAGCAGGCCGAACAGCTCGTCCCGGTTGTCGAGAATCGCGTCCGCGGCGACGGCCACTTGCCCGCCGTTGTCGTAGTAGGGCAGCGATTCGCCGACCGATTCCGGCGTGATCCATTGGACGCGGCAGCCGAGAAAGACGGGGCCGGACCGCCAGACGCGGTCGTCGTCGGCCGGATAGCGCCGCAGCGCCTCCATCAGCCGGCCGCCGTCTTCTTCCGTGACCGGTCCGCCGTCATAATTGAAAATTCCGGCAATTGCGCTCATGATGTCCTCCGGTGCTTCCGGCCCTTCGCCGCTGCGCGACCGCGAGGCCAAAACCGCGGCGAAGGCCTGTCCGTGCTTCTGTATGGTTGTCCTTCATCATGCTCGTACGCGGCGCGCCCGCATTCCCGGACGCCGTTGTCGTTCGATAACTCGATCATCGCCGCGGCAGCGCGCTTTAGCGCTTTATCGCTGCGTTCCCTTATACGATTCGACGATTCCCGCTATTTTATGGGGGTCATGCCGAAATTTGCAATATAAGGGAATATTGGGATGCGGGTCGGCTCATGCCCCCTGCTTCACCTGACGCCACAGCCAGACGAAAGGCCGCAGCGGGAAATACAGGAAGTGCAGCGGCTTCGGCAGCGGCAGCGCCTCGGTGTCCCGAAAGCTCGGATACAGCTGGCTGATTAGATACGCCGACTTCTGCCGCCTCGTCTTCAAGGCGAACAAATATCGCTTGTACACGCGGTCCAGCTCCTTGTCGGCCGGCGCGAACGAGACCATGTCCTGTATAAAATAGAGCGACCGCTCCGCCAACTCGCGCCGGTGGCCGCCCGCGAGCATCGGCGCCGCCTCCGGCGGAACCGGCGTGCCGAACATCGCGGCCGCGAGCGTCAGCGCCTGGCCGCCAAGCTGCAGGCAGCCGTAGCGCCGCATCATCGCGGCGAGCATGCCCCAATCGAGGCCGAGGCGCGCGAGCCGGTCGATGTCGGCCAGCCAGCGCAGCCGGAACCAGCCGTGGCGCGCGCCGTGCGAGACGAGGTACATGAACAGGTCCTCGCCGCCGAGCAGATGCACGTCCCGCTTCGAGAGCGGGCTGCGGCGGCTCCGGCGCCACAGCTCCTCGAACGGCGGCTCCTTGCCCATGTCGGAATTGAGCCGCCAATGCAGCTCCACCTGGACGCGCGTCTCCGGATGCGTGAAGGAGATGTGATGCACCTTCCACTTCCAGTTGAAGACGCGCGGGGCGCCGCCGTCGCTCCGGTAGCCGAGCCCGAGCAGCCGCTCTTCGGCGGCTTCGACGTCCGCCATCGGCACGAGGACGTCGAGGTCCTTGGACGTGCGCAGCGAGAGGTCGCCGTACAGCTCCTTCGCGAGCACCGGTCCTTTCAGCACGATCGGCCGGATGCCGCGTTCCCGCAGCTCGGCGCAGACGCGCTCCATCTCTCCGCTCAGCCGCAGCATTTGAAACGCATTGCGCATGAAATCGCCATGAAGGGCTTGCAGCACATCGGCCGGAATCAATTGGCTGGCCTTCAGCCGGGCGTACAGCTGGGGGTAGACCCGGTGATGCCGGACAAGCGCCAGGAATTGATTCCAATCGATGTGCGGCACCGGTGGCCCGTCCGATCGCCGCTCCCGCGCTTCGGCATCCGACCGCATGAAAGCCAGCATGATGTGCAGTTCCTCCGGAAAAGCGCTTAAATCCAGCGTACAATCGTGTTCCATATCAGGCACCTTCCATCCTCTCCGCGCGTTTAGCCGTTCCGAACGAGGCCACGGCCGTGAACTGTCCCATTTCCTCGGCGCCGGTCACGTAGAAGGGTCCGCTGCGCAGCCAGGCGTGCGCGATCATCTTCCCTTCGGCGTCCCGCGCCGTTCCCAAATACAACGTGCTCGCGATGCTCCGCCGCTCCAGCATCTTCTTGGCGGCGATCGCCCGCACCAGGCATTGGCTTTCCCAGAACGTATGGCGGCTCATCGTCTGAATGACCTGCGCCACGCGCCGGATCGCCGCTTCGTCGGCCGGCTCGTGCGCGAGCGGCGTCTCCTGCATGCGGCGCCCCAGGGAGGGCGCGATCCTTGCGAAGGGCAAGGCCTTCAGGACGCGCGCAAGCCCCAGGTAGAGCAGCGCTTCCGCCATCAGCCGCTTCTTCCCGAGCGGCAGCGACCAGAACTTCGCCAGCTTACCCTTCACCTTTCCGCACCTCGATGAGCGCTTCCCCGTGCAGGTTTTTCAGAAACGCCGTCACCTGCTCCTCGCAGGCCGAGCGGTCGATGTCGTATTCCGCCACGAGCTCGTCCACGAGCCGCTTGACCGGAATCGGCGAAGCCATCAGCTCCCATACCCGTCCGCCGACCGCGCCGAGGTTGTAGTACTTCCCGGAATTAATGCTGAACATCACCTTCTCGCCGCTCATGTCGCTGACCACGCTGCCCGCCGACTGAACCACCGTTTGTTCTACCAGGGATAAATGCGTCATTGCCGTCGCTCTCCTTCTCGTATCGTGTGTAAGATCGCCGTCGCAAGCCGCCGGGCCGTGAACCCTTCGACCGGCCTGCTCAGCTGATGCAAGTCCGTATGATTGGCGATGTCCGCCGCCGTCTTGAAATGCCATTGCGCCAGCCCCAGCCGGTGTATGAGCCGGTTGCGGTACGTATGGAGCAGCAGGACGCGCAGCCGTTCGAGATTCGGCAGCGGCCGGATCGCGATCGCGCCGACTTGCGCCGGCAGCAGCTCGAACACCCCGCCAAGCGGCAGCGGCGTCTCGCAGAACCGCGCGGACGCCGGGACGGCGAATTTCGTCGTTTCCCGGTAGATCGGCTTCAAGCGCTCCCGTTCGGCGTTCATGCCGAGCTGCTCGAGGCTCTGGCGCCACAGCTTCTGCTGCGGATAAGCCGGCGCCACGACGGGCCTCCCGCCCGCTCCGTCCGGCGTCACCGCGATGACGTCGTCGCTCACGAGCCGGTACCCCTCGTCGCCGAACACCGCCGCGAGCGTCGATTTGCCCGCGCCGGAATCGCCGACGAACGCGTACGCTTTGCCGTCGATTTCGACCGCGCTTCCGTGCAGCGGCAGCACGCCGCGCAGCAGCAGCAGCGCGCCCATGCACGTGCCGAGCAGATAAACGCGCACCTTCTCGGGATCCGCGCCGGGAAGCGGGGATACCGTGATGCGGGTTCCGTCCTCGATGCTGTAGAACGCCGTCTCCGGAATCAGAAAGAGAAACCGGTTGCCGATGCGCGAGAAATTGCTGCCGGCTTCGTCCAGCTCGTCTTCCAGCCGGTCGACGGCGCCGTACGCGATCGTGACGTCCGCCTGCTCTCCTTCGCCGCCGTAAGCGGGCGCGGAAAGCTCGGGAAGCGGAATCTCGCTCGCGAAGCGCAAGCCGAACGCCGCGTACGCGTAAGCCGTTTGCCGCAATGCCGATATCATGCCGTTCAGCTCCTTTTCGCCCGAATGAAGAAGATGTCCTTATATAACCCGGTAGCGGATTATATAAGGACATTCGTCGACATTCTTAAGTATGATGCGGGTACTAGCTCGGGTTGTAGATGTCCATGTCGTCCGTCGTTACGTAGTCGATCGTCGTGTTGCCTTTGCCGTACATCGTCTCGCTAACTTCGAGGGATTCCAGCGTCGGGATCGTCCATTCCTTCTTTGCCATTCGTTTCACCTCCCTTCATGTAGTATGGGTCACGCGAACCGCTTCAGGAACCGGTAGATGATGAGGCTGCGCATCAGCATCCGCAGCTCCGGCCGGAACGCGTGCTCCGGGCGCGGCGCGCCGCCGAGGGCGGCAAGCGTCTCGCGGATCCGCCCGGTGTGCAGGTACGCTTCCGCAACGGGATCCGCGCACAGCTGCCGCAGCTCCCGCTCGAGCGGCGCCCAGGCCGGCAGGATCCGATGGACCCAATCCGCGCCCTGGATGCCCCGCACCCGCTGATTCAGCCGCACCTCGTCGGGCAAGTAATGCTTCGTCGCCCGGCGGATGAGCGCGCGGTCCAAGCCGCCCTTCGCGTACTGCTCGACCGGCACCGAGAAGCAGAACTTGACGACCCGGGGATCGCTGGTCGGGTCCCGCTCCCACACGCCGTAGCGCAGGGACAGCTTCGTCGCCGAGGCGCCGTTCTTGTTGCCGACGGGCAGGCTCTTCAGCTTCTCCTTCCGGACTTCCACCGGATCGTCGATCAGCGTGCCGTTCGGGCCGATCCGGTTGTCCCGCAGCTTGCCGAACACGCCGGTCCGCTCGGCGAAGTCGGGATGGATCAGCAGCTCCGGAATGCCGGGACCGGCTTCCCCGCCGCCGCGCTTGCCGAGCGCCGGGAACGCCTCGCGGCAGATGAAGGACAGCAGCCGCGATCCGCCGATGCCTTTGTTGGCGCGGTAGAGCTGGAATTCCCGCATCAGCCGCACCCACTTCATCTCCCGGAGCAGCCGGGCGTAGACGTAGACCGCGGGGCCCCACGATACCGTGAAGTTGCCTCTCGCTCCGGTCAGCAGCACGCCCGCGCCCTGCCCGGCCGCCTGCTCGTGCACCCCCTTCAGCCAGAACGAGTTCTCGAAGAACTTGTACGGCGTCTCCAGGATGTCGAGCCATTCGTCGACCTGGGCCATCGGACTGATGCCGTCGAAATCCAGGTACCGGTCCGAGATGTTCCCGACGTGGCGCGCGGTGGCCTTCATGTACCGGCTCTCGTCCGCCGTCGCGCTCGCGGGCGTCCAATCTTCGAAGTCGCCCGCCGGCACGTAGCTGTACGTATGCAGCGTCTTGCCTTCGTCCCGCAGCGCGCGGGCCGCGAAGCTCGCGACGGCGCCGGAATCGAGGCCGCCGCTCAGCGTCGCCGCCACTTGGCGATGCGTCCGGAGCCGGGACTTCACCGCTTCCCGGAACACGTCCCGGAACGCTTCCTCGTACTCGCCGTCCGACTTCAGCCGGAGCATCTCCTTCGGCTCGAGCGAGCCGTAGCCGAAGAGCGACACCCGGCCGTCCGCGACGACGACGGCGTGCGCCGGCGGCACTTGGTGCACGTTCCGGTACGGCGTGGCGCCGACGTCCGTGGATTCGTACATTTCCGGGATCGCCATGAACTCCGCGAGCCAGGCTTCGTTCAGCGCCTTCGCCGCCCCCGGCACCGCGAGCAGCGGCGCCATCGCCGTCGCGAAGGCGAACCGCCCGCCGCTTTGGCTGTAGTAGAGGCAGCGATGGCCGAGCAGGTCCCGCGCGCCGAAGAGCAGCCGGTTCGTCTCGTCCCAGAGGACGAAGGCGAAGTCGCCGATCAGGTACTCCGGCGCGGACCGGCCCCACTTCCGGTAAGCGAGCAGGATCAGCTCGCCGTCCGGCATGCCGGCGCGCAGGCCTTGCGGCACGTCCAGCAGGCCGAACAGCTCCCGGCGGTTGTCGAGCATCGCGTCGGAGACGATCGCGAGCCCGTTCGCCGGGTCGTGGAAGGGCAGCCGCTCATGCATGGATTCCGGCGTGATCCACTTGGCGCGGCAGCCGAGGAAGACGGGGCCGTCCGTCCACGTCCGGACGTCGTCGGCGTCGTACCGCTCCATGGCCGCCATCATCGCGGCGCCTTCCTCGCGGCCGGCCGTCCCGCCGTCCAACCGCAGCAGCCCGGCGATCGCGCTCATTTCTTGCCTCCGCCGCCCAGATAAGCGGACGCCAAGGACGAAAGCCGGTTGCCGAACGGAATGAGCGACTTGAGCCGGTTGATCTTGCGGCTCGTCGCGTCCAGCTGCGCCTTAAGCCGCCGCTGCTCCATCGCGCCGAGCTGCAGCCGCTGCTCGAGGGCCCGCACCCGCATCTGCAGCCGGACCGTCTCCGCCCGGCTCGCGTCCGCTTCCTTCGCGGCCGGCTGCCCCGTCCGCGCCGCCGCCGGGCCGCCCGCAAGCGGCTCGGCCTTCAGCGCGTAGCCCGGCGTCCAGACGCAGCCCGTCGCTTCCGTCAGCTGGCGCGTTCGCAGCGCCAGCAGCTCCGCGTCCGGTTCGTCCCCGAACCGGGCGCCGGTCAGCTTCTCCGCTTCCGCGAGCTCCTCCGCATAGCCGAGCTCGCGGAAGAGGCGGGCGCCGAGGGCGCGGCCGTACAGCTCGATTTCGCGCTTGTCCAGCACCTCTTTCCAGAGGTCCACGGAATCCCGGTTCGGCGCCTGGTGATCCGCGACGAACGGGTCGCCGACGCCCATGCTGAAGTACAGCTCGGACTTGGCCGTGTGCATGCGATCGCCGTACCGTTCCATGCCCTCTTCGTACTCCAGGCCGAGGAAGCGGCAGGTTTCCGCCAGCTGCCCGCGCGGATCGGTCACCAACCGTTCGTAGTGCAGCCGGTGCGCGTACGGATGGTCCTTGGCGAAATAATCATAGTAGCGGAAGAGCCCGACGGTCAGATCGACGGTCTTCATCTCCATCGCCGGCTGCCGCAGCGCCTCCGCGAAATCGAACGCGTCGCCGCGCTGCCGGCCCACCTTCTTGTTCGACGCGAGCACCGCGAACGGATTGCGGATCAGCCAGATCCGCTTCGACTGCGGGAACAGCGCGTCCAGAAATTCCAGCATATAGTAATACCGGGGCGACTTGTCGATGACCAGCTCCGCTCCCTCGCTGCTCTGCAGCAAGCCGTTGTACGCCTCCAGCGCGAAGGCCCGGCACGCGTCCTCGAACGCGGCCTGCGGCAGCACGCCGTTGTAGAATTGGCTGATGATGCCCGTGCCGCCGTACGCCCGGCGCTGCGGCGCCTGCAAGTCGCGGAGGCTCATCAGAAACCACATTTCCTGCGTAGCGAACATTTTGCCGTGATTTTGCAGCATCACCGTCGCCAAGGAGCTTCCGCTTCTCGGCGTGCAGAGCAGAAAGACGAGATTGTTGCCGTTCGAATCGACCATTGCAGCTCACCCTTTGTTGAAATCGTAGTAGAATTTCGGCCGCTCCCCGAGCATCACCTTGTAGATGTCGTCGTTCGTCACCGTGACGCCCGCCAAGTAATCCTTGTACGGACGGTCCGCGACGTTGACGAGCCCGGAGTTGTAATGCTCGCCCCACTCGTCCTGCCAGTAGCGGCCGAGGCCGGCCTGGTCCACGTAATTGAACACGTGCGCGCCGACGATGTAAGGCAGCGTCGCGACGCCTTCCACGTAATTGCGGTACCGCATGCCGCGCTGGAACTGGTTGGTCGCCGAGTTGGGCAGCAGCGGCTGCAGCCCCTGCTCGCCCGTTCCGTAGCCGAATTCGCTGAGCAGGATCGGCTTGCCGCCGGATTCCTCGTAGACGTCCTTCAGCAGATCGGTCTCGATCTTGTAGCTGTAGTAATTGATGCTTAGGACGTCCACGTACTTCCCTTCCGCCTTCGCGAGCGGCGCCCGGTATTTCTCGTTATGGAACGTCGACGTGATCCACCGGTCCCCGAGCAGCAGATGGTTCGGGTCGTACTTGCGGTAGATCCGCGAGACGGTGCCGAAGAACGTATCGAGATAGTAGGCGTAGAAATCGTCCATGTCCGCCCACGACGCCGACGTCTTGACCGTCAGCTCGGCTTCCCGCGCGTCGGCGAACGACTTGAAGCCCGTGCCCCACGCCGCGTTGAACTTCGCCACCGTCCCGTACTTGTCCGCCAGCCGCTGCACCAGCTTCCCCTTGATGGCGGCGCTGCTGGCCTTCAGCTTCGGCACGTCCGAATAAAACTTGTGGAAATCGTATTCGTTGTCGATGAAGTAGCCGATCAGCATGGGATCGTTCTTGTGCGGCGTCAACGTCTTGCGGAACGCGTCGTCGAGCTTCGCTTCCGCGTCCGGCGCGAAAATGTCGAAGATCGCGATGCCCTTCAGCTTGGCCCAATTCATCGTGCTGAGCGGCAGCATCCGCACGTACGGCATCGTGCCGTCTTCCCCGTACTTCTCGGGCGAATAGTTGCCGACGCCGTTGAAGCCCCACTTCTTCAGCCGGTCGACCGCCGTCATATAGACGGAATGCTCGGTCGGGAACTTGCCGGTCTTGCGGAAGACGTTGGCCATGTAGAAGGAGAAGTTGTCCTCCCCGAGGTACGCGTTCTTGAATTCGCCCTCGTACGGCGGGATGGCTTCGAACTTCTGCTCCCGGCCCTTCACCTTCGTGTACGTCTCGTTCGGCGTCACGCCGTTCACCGCCAGGCTGAAGTACAGGTCGCCGTTCGGCGCGGTCATGACCTTGCGGCCGTTCAGCTGCTGAATGGCGAAGAACCCTTTCGCCTTCAGCCCGTATTTGGCCGCGCTACCGGCCAAGCCGCCGTAGCTGTCGCGGCCGGCCGGCGCCTGCAGGCTCCCGTAATACGCCGCGTCGGCTTTCGCGTCGGCGGCCAGCTGGCTTTCGCTTGTCACCTTGCCGGAGAAGCTGGCCTTCTTCATCTGTCCGTACTTGTCGATCGCGACGTCGCTGCTCGCGTTCACCGTGTATTTGCGGATCGGGCTCGGCACGAAGCCGTCCTTGACCGCGTACGTCTCGATGACGTTATAGCCCGCGAGGTCGAGCGGCGATGTGTACGGGATGAAATCGGACCCTTTGTTCAACCGGTAATAGATGCGCGCGTCCGGCGTCTCCGAGGAGAGGTCGACCTTGGCCGTTCCGCCGGTTGCCGTCGACGCCAGCCGAACCGATGCCGTGTTGCGGTTCAGCACGACCTTCGTCACCTGGGGCGACCACGTATTCGCCGCGCCGTTCAGCATGATCTTCAGGTACCGCGTGCCCTTCGGCAGCGCTGCCGCCTCGTAGGCGTACGGCTGCCAGTTGCTCTGCGGGTACCCGGCCGCCGCGTCTTCCGCCCGCACCTCGGTGTAGGCTTTGCCGTCCGGCGAAGCGTAGAACCGCTGATCCTCGAGCGGCACGCCCGTGAAGAAGCTGCCGTACACCGTGAAGGACGTAATGTCGTACTCCGTGCGGTAAACGATGTAGCCTTGGCCCGCGCCGGTGCGCGCGATACGGCCGGCGTCGTTGTCGAAGTAGCTGGGATCGTTCTTCGCGATGTACAGGTTGGAGCGGCCGGCGCTTTGCTTGAAGCCTTCCAGCTCGTCGATCAGTCCCGCGGGCGCCGCGGCCGGGGTCGTGACGTCGTATCGGTAGGTCGACACCTGGCCGGCCGCCGACTGGCCCGATCCGGAATGCTTGACGGCCGTCGTTTTCAGCGTCATGCTGCCGAGCACCGGAATCGGCGAGAAATAGTGCTTCCGGGTCTTCGAGCTGCGCGGGTCGCTGCCGTCGGTCGTGTAATAGACCGTCTCGCCCGCTTCCGACCGGTTCAGCATGACCATCCGGCCGTAGTACACCTTCCCCGAAGGGACGCTGGCCCCGACGCTGAACGGACCGTTCAGCACGACCTTCCCGATCGCGGGCACCCCTTCCGTCCCGCCCGGGAAGGTGATCTTCAGAAACCGCGTGCTGCCCGAGAACGCCCGTGACTCGTATACGACGGCGCCGCCGCCGTGGTCGTGGATGTCCGGCGTGATCGTCTTGTACGTCTTCCCGTCGGCCGAGATCGAGACGACCGGATGGACGCGCTCGCCGCTCTCGCCGAAGTAGGCGTAGATCGAGAAGGAGCGGAGATAGCTCTTCTCCTTCGTCCTGTAGCTCATGTACTCGCCGGCCGCGCCGCTCGGGGCGACGCGCGTCGTGTCCCGGGCGTCGCCCGGCAGGCTCTGCAGCCTGAGCGACGGCGAGTACGCGTAAACCGCGTTCCAGTTCTGCAAGGAATCGACTTCGATTTCATAGGCGGGCGGGACGGCGTCTCCGAGCACATGCGCCGGAATCATACCGGCGAGGAAGCCGAGCGCCGCCAGGCACACCAACTTTTTTTTCACGATCGGTTCTCCTTTATTCAAGGGCCCCTAGTTGATCAGGGCCGACAATTCCTCCTTGACGCCTTGGTTCAAACGCGGCCGGCCGATGGAGTAGTAAATGAAGGAGGTTTCAGCCACGTCCGCTTCCTTGAACACGTTCCGTCCGTCGATCAGAATCGGCTTGCGCAAAATCGTTTGCAGCTGTCCGAGGTCCGTCCGGACGAATTCTTCCCATTCCGTCAGCAGGCAGAGCGCGTCGGCGCCCGCCGCGGCCTCGAGGGCCTCGTCGCACCACATGACGCCGTTGTCGCCGTACATGGTCCGGAAGTTCCGCATCGCGATCGGATCGTACGCCTTGACGTGCGCCCCGCTGCGGATCAAATATTGGATGATTTCGAGCGCCGGCGATTCCCGGACGTCGTCGGTGTTCGGCTTGAACGCCACGCCCCAGATCGCGATCGTCTTGCCCTGCAGCTCGCCGTCGAAGATCGACTCGAGCTTGCGGATGACGCTCATCCGCTGATCCTGGTTCACTTCGACGACCGCGCGCAGCAGCTTGAATTCGTAATCGACGTTGCCGGCGATCTGGATGAGCGCCCGCGTGTCTTTCGGGAAACAGGAGCCGCCGTAGCCGATGCCCGCCTTCAGGAAGGCGTGGCCGATCCGCTTGTCGAACCCCATGCCTTCCGCGACGCGGGTCACGTCGGCGCCGACCTTCTCGCAGATGTTCGCGATTTCGTTAATGAACGAAATCTTCGTCGCGAGAAAGGCGTTCGACGCGTACTTCAACATCTCCGCGCTGCGGATGTCCGTGACGACGATGTTGTCGGTCAGCGGAAGGTGCAGCTGCTTAAGCGTCTCCGCCGCGGCGTCGGAATCGGCGCCGATCACGATCCGGTCGGGATGCATCGTGTCCTGGACGGCCGAGCCCTCGCGGAGGAATTCCGGCAGCGAGATGCTGTCGAACCGTTCCGGCGTCCGGCTCCGGATCAGCTTCGCGACGCGCTCGTTCGTGCCGACGGGCACGGTGCTCTTGACCGCGATGATCTTGTACCCGTTCATCGCCTCGGCGATTTCGATCGCCGCCCCGTCGATGTAGGCGAGGTTCGCTTCCCCGTTCGGGAGCGAAGGCGTGCCGACCGCGATAATGACGAACTCCGACTGGCCGACCGCGTCGCGCAGGTCGCCCGTGAAGCTCAGCCGTCCGGCCGCCATGTTCTTGACCGACAGCTCCTGCAGGCCCGGTTCGTAGATCGGGATGCCCCCGTTTTGCAGCGTCTCGACCTTCGCGAGATCCTTGTCGACGCAGACGACCCGGTGTCCGAGCTCCGCGTAGCAGATGCCCGAGACGAGCCCGACGTAGCCGGTGCCGATGACTGTGATGTTCATGGACTGATCACTCCTCAGGCGTTTTCGAAGAAAACGCGACTTCGTAAGCATAGGCTGGCGTTTTCTTTGAAAACGCGACTTCGTAAGCATAGGCTGGCGTTTTCGAAGAAAACGCGACTTCGTAAGCATAGGCTTTGGTTTTGGCTTTTTTTCCGCTATACGCGGCACAGCTGCACGATTTCGCTCCAGTCGAGCTCGAGCCGCACGATATCTTCTTCGATCAGTTGCGAGCCGGTCTGCACTTCGATGATCTCGATGTCCGACTCCGCCCGCAGGCTGTGCTTGTTTTCCTTCGGAATCGAGATGACGTCGCCTTCCTTGACGGAGAAGCGGTTCTCGTTCAGAATCATGTCCCCGCTGCCGGAGACGACCGTCCACACCTCGTCGCGCAGGCTGTGGTACTGGTAGCTCAGGTTTCTGCCCGCCGAGATGAAGATCCGCTTCGTCAGCACTTCGCGGCCGTCCGGGTAGCGGATGTAATCCAGCACCCGGTACCGTCCCCAGCGCCGCTCCTCGTACATCGGACGCTGGTCGGAATGCTTCATCACTTCCTTGATCTGCGGGCTCGACGCTTTGTCGGCGACGAGGATGCCGTCCGGGCTCGCCGCCACGATGACGTCGGAGAGGCCCATCAGCGTAATCGGCAGATCCAGCTCGTTGATGACGTGCGTGTTGACCGAGCCTTCCGTGATGATGCCCTTGCCGATCAGCGACGTCTCGATCTCCTCGGTCAGCGTGTTCCACGTGCCGAGGTCCTTCCACGGCCCGTCGTATTGAATGGCGGCGACGCGGTTGGCCCGCTCCACGACTTCGTAGTCGAAGCTGATTTTCGGCAGAGTGCCGTAACGCTTCAGCATCTCCTCGTATTGGATCGGCAGCTCGTTCGCGATCAGGATGGTGATGAGGAAGTCGAGCTTGAAGGCGAACACGCCGCAGTTCCACAGCGCGTGCTGCCGGATCATCGCTTCGGCGTCCTCTTTGCGCGGCTTCTCGCGGAAGCTCAGCACGTCGACGAACGGCTGCTCGGCGCTGATCTCGCCGTTCGGAATAATGTAGCCGTACTTCTCCGACGGATACGTCGGCTTCACGCCCATGAGCGCCAGGTCGGCGTCCGAGCGGTCGAGCACGTGCTCGAGCCGCTTCAGCGATTCGAAGAACGAATCCTCGACGTACGGATCGACCGGCATGACGACGATCGTCTCGTTCAGCGACACGCCTTCGATCGCGTACAGGTACGTCGCCGCCAGCGCGATCGCCGGGAACGTGTCCCTGCGCTCCGGCTCGACGATGAGGTTGATGTCGCTGCCCAGCTGGCTGTAGATCATCTCGACCTGCGGCTTGCTCGTCGCGACGTAGGCGTCACGCTGCAGTCCCGCCTTCTCCAGCTGTCCCCAGACCCGCTGGATCATCGATTCCAGCTTGCCGTCGCCGTTCTTGAGGATTTTCAGAAACTGCTTGGAGCGGGAGTCGTTCGACAGCGGCCAGAGCCTTTTGCCCGATCCGCCCGAAAGAAGTACGATTTTCATACGATTCTTCCTCCATTCTATTTGCCCGCGGGATCCGCCATCAGCGTCGCCGAGGCGATTCCGCCGGTCCACGTGCGGTAGTAGCTGGCGTTCTTGCCGTACGAGTTGTCGAGCAGAATGTTCGGCTTGTCCATCAGGCACGAGAGAATATGGCCGTGAAGCCGGGACGTCTGCACCGTTTTGTAATTGCTGAACCGGTTAACCGCCTTGTTCACGAGATAGTCCGTGTACTTGCCCCAGAACGAGCTGAGCGGAAGCTTGCCGCTGCCCTTCTGCATCATCTTGTTGAACACGCGGATGGACTTGTGCTCCACGGTGTTGAAGAGCGTGCCCCAGTCCAAGTAATCGCCCTTGCCGGACGCTTCCAGCTGTTCCTGTTCCTTCGTCTTCTCGATGTCGGTGCGCAGGAAGCAGAGCAGCTCCTTGCCCGGCTCGGATTTGGCGCGGATCGGCCACAGCTGGTGGGCCATGTCCGGCGACAGGTGAACCTGGCAGGTCTTGAAGCGCGCCTTCGCCATCTCCTGGGACAGCGTGTCGCGGACGTACAGGTGCAGATCCTTGTGGCGGTTGAACACCGCGGCCGTCTTGTCGAACTCGGCTTGGCTCTTGTAGAAGATCGTCTGCGGCAGCATCACCACCCGGTGCCCGGGGTAATCGGCCACGATCTTCTCGCGCAGCTTCTGGTGCGCCGGATACAAGTCGCCGAAGTTGCCGCCGCCGTGCAGCACGAGGATATGGTCCTTCGGAATCGCGAGGCCGTCCGGGAAGTCCAGCACGCTGTACCGCGCCTGAACGTGGATGCGGTGATCCCTGAAAAACGCTTCGGTTCCTTTCATGATGAGCAGATCGCCGCCGTTCCCGTGCACCGGGTAATCGATATAGTAAATCTTCGAATGCGGCGGGATCACGTTCAAAATATGCCGAAGCCGATTTTTGAGCTCATCCATCGGATGAGCGAACTGTACGGTTTCCATCAATCCGTCTCCTTCTCCTGTGGGCGTATCTTCTCTCTTCCGGGACCAGGCCCGTTCAAATCTCCCAGCTCACGTTCTCCCGGATGGGCTTCGCCGGCACCCCCGCGACGAGCGCGTAAGGGGCCACGTCCTTCGACACGAGCGAGCCCGCCGCCACGACGGCGCCTTCGCCGATCGTCACGCCCTTCAGGATGGTCGCCTTGCTGCCGATCCACACGCGGTCGCCGATGACGGTCGGCTTCGTTTCCGACATGCCTTCGATGCGGTGCGTATCGGTATCCATGATGGCGACGTCCCACGAGATGGCGCAATGGCTGCCGATTTTGACGTGCTTCTTGCAGATGATCTCGGTCCTGCGGTTAATGAAGGTATGGTCGCCGATCTCGATGACCGCTTCGCTGGAATCCAGATAAAACCCCGTGTTGCGGAACAGCAGCACGTTGTCGCCGATGATGAGCTTGGCGTTCCTGGCCTTCGAGACCGTCACGCCGCCCGCGACCCGCAGCAGCCTTCCGCAGCGGTCGACCTTCCGCCGGAACAATAGGCCGAGCGCGAGGCGGTACCCGTATTTGGCGTAATCCTTGACGCTTCGTTTCCGTTTGTTCGTAGCCACGCTATTTTTCACATCGATTCCTTCCGTTCTTCTAGTTTGGCATGCTGCGCGAGAATCGCTTGAAGAGAAAACGGAGATCGTCTTTGTCGAACACGATGTCGGCGATTCTCACCTTGAACACGACCCGCATGGCCGCGATCGTAATGACGATCCGGATGACCGCGCCGAGCAGCAGGGCGAACGCGATGCCGTTCAATCCGTACAGCGGCGTGAAGACGAAGAACAGGCCGACCGTAATCGCAAGCGCGACGGCTTGCCGGATCACCACCAGGCCGGGACGGCCCATGGCGTTGAACGACGAGGCGAGAATCCACGAGCCGCCGCCGAGAATGCACTCGAGCGAGAGCAGGTAGAACGCCGTGCCGGCTTCCAGAAATTGCGAGCCGAACAGCAAGCCGAGCAGGAAGCGGCCGATGATCATGCCCGGCACGACCGCGGCGGTCATGAGCAGGAACGAAAGCCGGAACGCCCGGCCGACCGTGGCGATGATCTTGTCCTTGTCCATGCCGGTCACCTTCGGGAAGATGACGTTCGAGATGGCCATCTGCACGACGTTGAACACCCGAGACAGCGTGTAGACGACCGTGTACAGCCCGAAATCCCGCGGCGTCAGCAGCGACAGGATGATGAGCTTGTCGCACTGGCCGTACAGCGTGCCGAGCAGCTCGACGCCGAACACCCGGCCGCCGTAGCCGAACAGTCCCCTGAACACCAGCTTGTCCTTGAACGGCTTGATCCAGTTGAAGGTCAGCTCGCGCCGCAGCCGGAAGAGCGCCCAGAAGATGACCATCAGGCTCGTCGCGCAGTAGGCGATCGACGCGTAGGGAATCGTCAGCTTGCCGATCGCCCACAGCAGCAGCAGCCCGACCAGATTGGAGAGCGGCACGTACAGGCGCAGCCCGTTGTACAAGGTGAACTTGTCCAGGCTCTGCGTCAGCGCGGCCAGCAGATTGACGGCCAACAGCATCGGCAGCGTCAGCACGGTGTACCACCTGGCCGTTTCGACCACGGCGTCCGAATAGTTGCCGAGCCAGATCGGCAGGAAGAGCCAGGCGACGATGCCGACGACGATGCTGACGGGAATCTGGAACAGGAACCCGGCCCGGACGAACTCGGGCGCGAGGCGCTTGTCCGTCCGCATGTTGAAGATCAGCGAGGTCGGCAGCCCGAAGCTGACGAGACCGGACAGCAGCGTCGGCCAGAAGAGGATGGCCGAGAATTCGCCCTTCCCCACGACGCCGAACAGGCGCGCGGTCACGATCGAGGTCAGCGTGCTCAGGACCATGATGAACAGATTGGCGGCGCTGGTGTGCAGAATCGCTTTGAACGATCCGCGTCCGGCGAGCCGCTTCAGGACGGCTTGCAGTTTACCCATGGCTTCGACATCCTTCTTGCGCGTATCGCTTCATTGGTGCAGCTTCAGCACGCCTCTGAGCAATCCGTTGTTGTAAAATAATTTGCTGACGTTGCGGAAGATCTTCCGCTTGTCGTAGGCGAATACGATCGTGAGCACGGCGAACACCGGCAGCCTGACGAGCGAGTGCACGACGAGCCCCGACTTCTTGTTCGAGGAGACCGCCCGGCTGACGCCCTGCCAATAGATGCGCCGCAGCAGCCACTTCCGGCTGATCCGGCTGCGGGGAATCTTGTGCAGCACCGACGCGTGCGGCGTGTAGAACACGGTGTACTTCTCCCGGATCCGCTCGATGAGCTCGGATTCCTCGCTGGACAGCAGGTTGCTGCCGACCCGGCCGAGATCCTCCCGGAACGGCGCCGTCTCGCCGAACACCGACATGCGGAACGCGACGTTGGCGCCGAACGGAATGTGCGGCTTCTTCATCTCCACGATCTCGTCCGCGTAGTCCAGAATCGTGTACAGCGTCCGGTTCTCTTCCGGCAGCCACTCGGGCTCGCTGCCTTCCCAGGCCGGCTCGATCTTGCCGCCGGCGACGCCGATGCGCTTGTCGAGCTCGAACAGCGCCACGATGCAGCGGATCCAGTCCGGGGACGCGACCGCGTCGTCGTCCAGGAAGAGGATGTACTCGCCCTTCGCTTCGCGGATCGCGCGGTTGCGGGCGACCGACAGGCCGAGCCGCTCCTCGTAGACGTAGAGGACCGGGATATCCACCATCTTGCGAAACTCCTCGACGACCTCCCGCGTGTTGTCGGTCGACCGGTTGTCGATGACGATGACCTCGAAAGGACCGTCGAAATTTTGCTCCATCAGGCTGACGAGCGCTTCCTTCACGTCCGCCGCCCGGTTATGCGTGCAAATCGCTATGCTTGCTTTCATGCGTTCACCTCGTACCTCTTCGTGCCGGTATATACCTGGATCATTTTGCCGGCGATCCGGCCCCAGTCCAATTCCCGGAGCTTCGCCGCGATGTGCAGCTCCGTCTCCTTCGCGTCCATCGCCATCGAGGCGCGCAGCGCTTGGCGCAGGCCGTCAGGATCGTCCGGATCGTACAGGATGCCGCAGCCGTCGGAGACGTATTCGCCGAGCGCGCCGAGCCTCGGCGCGATGACCGGCTTCTTATAGGACAGCGCGAGGATCGCGCTGCCGGAGGTCGAGATTTGCTTGTACGGCAGCACGATCACGTTCGCCGCCGCCAAGTAGTCGGCCAGTTCGTGATCGTCCACGAACTGCGGATACACATGGATCCGGCCGTCGTTCACCCGGTCGATGAAGTCGAGGCTGTAGCCCTTGTCGACTTTGCCGGCGATCAAGAGCTCGCTGTTCGCCTCGCCGAGCGCCGCGAACGCGTCCACGAGCTTGTCGACGCCCTTGTACGGGTTGATCCGCCCGATGAACAGGTACAGATACGTATCGGGCGCGATGCCGAACCGTTTGCGAATGTCGGTGCCCTTGCTGGCGTAGGCGTCGACGTAATGGCCGTGCGGCGTCACCACGAGCTTGCTTGGCGACACGCCGAACGTCTCCGCGACCTCCGTCTTCACGGCTTCGCTCAGCACGAAGCCCTTCTGGCAGACGGACAGGATGAACTTCCGCATGACCCGGTCCCACCGCGTCTTGCCGCTGTGCGGCCACACGTTGTGCACCGTCCAGAACAGCCGGATGCCTCTCGCGCGGTAGAACAGCAGCAGCAGGGCGAAGAAGACCGATTTCACCATCGTCAGCGGGAAGGCCGACGCCGTATACGAGTTGCTCGGCCAGTGCATGTGGACGATGTCGCCCCTGCGCGGCTTGAACGCCGCCTTCTGGTCGTAGTGCTCGACCGTCAGGCCGTTCCGTTCGATCGAGCGGGTGAGCAGCTCGCTGTATTTGTTGTCCGGACTGTGCTTGGGCCACATGTACACGGTCGGGTTGCCCATGCTCGGCTACCTCCCGTCCGCGGCCGCAAGGGCGAACGCCCGGCCGCTCTGCTTGGCGAGGCCCGCGTACAGGCCGAGATGCTTCTCGAGCAGCGACGCCTTCGTGAAGCCGCCGCAGTGCTTCAGGCATTCCGCCTGGACGCGGCGCTTCTCTTCGCCCGTCAGCGCGTGGTACTCGAGGATCTTCGCCTTGATCGCCTCCGCGCTGCCCGGCTTGAACAGGTACGAACCCGGATTCCAGACCGCGTCGGGGATGCCGCCGACTTCCGAGGCGTACACCGGCGTGCCGACCTGGTACGATTCGATGATGACCCGGCCGAACGGCTCCTCCCAGATCGACGGCACGAACGTGACGTCGACCTGGCCCATGAACGCGCGCGCTTCCTTCGGCGTCACCTTGCCGGTGAACTGGAACCGGTCGTCGCCGCCGCACAGCTCCGCGAGCTTCTCGCGGAAGCCGCCTTCGCCGCAGATCACGACGCGCTCCACGACTTCCCGCGGCAGCGCCAGCACCGCTTCGGCCAGCTCGCGGACGCCCTTCTCCGGCTCGATCCGGCCGAAGTAGCCGAGGCGCAGCGGCTTGCGGTCGAAGTCCTTCGCCTGGCCGGCGATCTCGCCGTCCACGACGTTCGGGATGACCAGCCGCGCGGCGTTCGGGAACAGCCCGGCGTCCGTATGGCGCCGCAGGATGTGCGACGAGATGCCGACGGCCGCGGCCACCCGCTTGCTGACGCCGCGGGAGCTCGCTTGATACGTCCGCGCCAGCGCCGGATTCGAGATCGGCGAGCTGACCGGCGAGAGCAGCGAGTAATCGCGGAGCGTGTGCACGATCGGCACGTCCGGCTTCGCCGCCGTCCAGATCGCCGCGCCGAGGCCCGACAGGTTCTGCGTGTGGATCAGATCGGGGCCGATCCGGTCGAGCAGCCCGCGCACCGTCCGGATTTGGACCGGATTGTAGAGGTCGATCAGCCGGCGAACCGTCTTCTTCAGCGTCCCGGCGCCGCCGCCTTCGCCGATCCAGTACAGGTTGTTGTACGGGAGCCGGTGCACGTTGACGCCGTTGATGACCTCCGTTTCGGTCCCCGCGTGCTTCCGCTGCGGGCCGACGGTCAGCACGTGCACCTCCGCCGCCGCCGTGAGCGTCTCCGCCAGGATTTGCGTCGAGATTTCCGCGCCGCCGATGATATGCGGCGTGTACAGACTGTTTACGATGACGATTTTCATGCGATCCGTTTCATTCCCTTCATGCTCTGCGTATCCGATGCGGCCGCAAGGACGGCCGGCCGTTCCTGGAAGAACCCGCCGCGGATGAACCCGATGAGCAGCCAGAAGTTCACGAAGGAATAGGAATCGAAATTCATGACGAGCGCGACGCACAGCGCGAACGCGAACTTGGCGTACGGGCTCTTTCCGGCGCTCTTCAGGATCGCGGCCATGAAGCCGCCGATCAGCACCGCGCCGATCAATCCTTCCTCCGCGAATACTTTGGACAGCAGGTTCCGCGACGTCGCCATGTCCGGACGGTCGAATACGAGATCGGCCACTTCCTTGAACTTCAGCCCGTCGCTGAAATGCCGGAGCAGCAGATCCGCGAATTCCCGGTAGTAAAACCCGCCGCCGACGCCGAATACGGGATGCTGCGCAAACTCGATGAACCCGATCGCCGGAAAATAAACCCGGATGAACATGGAGTTGTCCGTCTTGATCAAGTGATTGAAGTTAAATTGGAACCGCTCGGTGAAATAGCCGCTGACGTGGAACGTCTCGAGCAGATACGGCACGCCGACGGCGACGACCAGCACGCAGACGCCCAGCACGAGCAGCATCTTCCCGCGGTTCTTGTTCGCGATAAGCACGTAGATGAGCATCGCGGTCAGCAGCACGCTGTAGGCGTACGCCGAGAACGACAGCACCAGCAGCACGGCGGTGCCGATCAGGAGCGGCAGCTGCTTGCGGAAGCCGCGCTTGTACAGGAAGAACATCAGCAGGCCGCCGCTCAGCATATGGATGGCGCCCCATGACGGCTCGCCCGACAGCAGCTGGATCCGGCCTTTGTACACCTTCTCCGAGAACAGGCCGGTGAACGGCATCGAGAAGCCGCTGTGCAGGACCAGCGAGTCCATCAGCTGCAGGAACCCGGCGAAGATCGGCGGGATGAACGCCACCATCAGGCTCTTGGCGATCCAGCCGATCAATTCGGGATCTTCCTTCGTCTGCTCCGCGATATAAACCGACGTTCGGTACATACTTAGCCCGAACAGAAGCGTTATGACATGCTTGAAGCTGCTTCCCGTGTCTCCGTAGCCTACGGAGACGATGAGCGAATGGGCGACGCTGTACATCGCGAACGCGACCAGGAAATAATCGCCCGTCTTGAACCGATAGCCGGTAAACAGCAGCAGAAACGAGGCGGCGAACATCGAAAACATCGAAAGCGGCCGGTAGACCGAAAAGTGGAAATACGGCAAACTATCGTACGAGATGACGGCGATCGAGAAGAGAAACAGCACGATGATGAGCTTTCGAACCATGTCGGCTTTCGCTCTGCTGGCAATATACGGCGTTACGATAAGATCAGCTCCATGTTTTTGCGCGTCGCGGAGCTGCTGAAGTTGCTGGCCACGTAACGCACCGAATTGCGCGATACCTTCTCGTTCAGCTCGTCGTTGTTCAGCAGCAGCAGCACGTTGCGCACGATGTCGTCGTCCGAATCGCAGACGAACAGGTCCTCGCCGTGACTCGCGTTGATGCCCTCGATGCCGATGTGGTTCGTCACGACCGGCACGCCCCAGGACATGGCCTCGACGATCTTCGTCTTGATGCCCGTCCCGAACAGCATCGGCGCGATCATGAGCGCCGAGTCGCCGACGACCCGCTTCACGTCGTCCACTTCCCCGGTCACGACGACGCCCGGATACGTCTCCTGCAGCCGCAGCACCTGCGGGGTCGGATTTTTCCCGACGATGTAGAACGTCGTGTCCGGCGCCTGCCGCTTGATGCTCGGCCATACGCGCTCGCAGAAGTACACGACGGCGGAACTGTTATGCGGAATGTCCATCTTCCCGACGAACACCAGCTTGTTGCGGTCGTACCGCCGCGGTCCCTTGCCCCGCGCATGGTCCGGCTCGAACTTCATCGGAATGCCGTAGCACGATTCGTGGCGGGTCGTCTTCCGGAAATTCTCCGCTTCGACCGGCGACGTGAAGACGAGATGATCGAAGCGCGGCGCCACCTTCTTCTCGTACTTGTCCAGCAGCCGGCTCTCGAACTCGATCAGCCATTTCTGCACGAACTTCATGTCCGCGAGCTTCTTCATGCTGCCCGGCAGCTTGTTCGCGAAGCCGCCGAAGATCGACGGAATGTACTGGAACCATTCCAGCTGCCGCTTGTAGCGCAGCGACAGCAGGTCGTCATAGCTCATGACGTGCTGCCCGCCGCTATGCGTCGCGTATTCCGCGACCCGCACCATGTCGTACAGGATGACCTCCGGCTTCTGGGCCTTCACGATCTCCTTGACCTTGCGGTGCGTCTTGCGGGAATAGTAGACGGACACTTGAAGCGGCCATTTGCGCAGCAGCAGCGAGTACACCGCGATGTTGAACAGCTTCTCGGGCAGGCCCGGCAGCTCGATGCAGACGAGCTCGTCGATCTCTTCCGGCCGGTCCTTCAAGTACTTCACGTCGTCCACGAACGACAGATTCACGAGCTCGCTGCCCGGATGAAGCTCCTTCATCTGACGGATGTACTGCAGCAGCATGTTTTTGCGTCCGTCCGTGTTCGGGAATGGCAGCCGGTTCGTAATAAACATGATTTTCTTCATGATAACTCCCGTCCCATTCGTTTAAAAAGCGTCCTTCGCCCCGACGAGGAGCTTGAATGTCTTGAATATGATCTTCATATCCCCCGCGATGCTGCGGTTTTGGATATACTTCAGGTCCAGCTCGACCATCTGCTCGAAGCTGAGGTCGTTGCGGCCGCTCACCTGCCAGAGGCCGGTGCAGCCGCCCGTCACGGTCAAACGCAGCTTGTCGTGTTCCGTGTACTCCGCGACTTCGCGCTTCAGCGGCGGCCGCGGTCCGACGAGCGACATGTCGCCGCGCAGCACGTTGATCAGCTGCGGAAGCTCGTCGATGCTCGTTTTGCGGATGAATTTGCCGACCTTCGTGATGCGCGGGTCGTCCTTCATCTTGAACATCGCGCCTTGAATTTCGTTCTTGGCGAGCAGTTCCTTCAGCCGCTCCTCCGCGTTCGAGACCATGGAACGGAACTTGAACATGCGGAAGGGCTTCTCGTCCTTGCCGATCCGGGTCTGGTAGAAGAACACCGAACCCTTCGGATCCTCCAGCTTGATGCAGAGGGCGACGAGCAGGAAGAGCGGCAGGAAGAACACGAGGCCGAACAGCGCGCCCGCAATGTCGATGACGCGCTTGACCACGAGGTAGGACAGATCGCTCTCCTTCGTCAGCGCAAGCCGGAACGAATCGGAATCGGTCGCGACCGCCTCGCGGTCATACCGTTGGGCCATGTTGCTCACTCACTTTCTCGCGTTCGAGTATTCCCTCCAATTCTTCGATGAGGGTATAACGGAGCTCGCTGTTGCGCAGCGCGAACTCGATCGTCGTCTTGATGAAGCCGAGCTTCTCGCCGACGTCGTAGCGGATGCCTTCGAAATCGTACGCGTACACGCCCATGTCTTCGTTCAATTTCTGAATGGCGTCGGTCAGCTGAATCTCGCCGCCCGATCCGGTCTCGTGCCGGCCCAGGTAGTCGAAGATTTCAGGGGTCAATACGTACCGGCCCATGATCGCCAGGTTCGACGGCTCTTGTCCCTTCGGCGGCTTCTCCACGAAGCGGTTCACCTTGTAGAGCCGTTCGAATTTCTCCAGCGGATCCACGATCCCGTAGCGGTCCGTCTGTTCCGGCCCGACCGTCTGGACGCCGATGACCGATTTTCCCGTTTGCTCGTATTGCTCGATAAGCTGCCTCGTGCAAGGTATGTCGGACTGCACGATGTCGTCGCCGAGCAATACCGCAAACGGCTCGTCGCCGATGAAGTTCCGCGCGCACCATACGGCATGTCCCAGTCCTTTCGCTTCTTTCTGACGGATATAGTGGAGCTCCACGTTCGAGGATTGCTGAACCTTCTTCAAGATGTCCAGCTTTCCTTTTTCCAGCAGCGACTGTTCGAGCTCGAAGGCAATGTCAAAGTGATCTTCGATAGCCCGTTTCCCTTTGCCCGTGACGACGATAATGTCCTCGATGCCGGACGCGATGGCCTCTTCCACGATGTACTGGATGGTCGGCTTGTCGACGATCGGCAGCATCTCCTTCGGCATTGCTTTGGTTGCGGGCAGGAACCGTGTGCCGAGTCCGGCCGCTGGGATAATCGCTTTTCTCACTTTTTTCATATGTCTCACCCTATCCGTTTTTTTCTATGTGTTCTATGTGTTTTGTCTATCATGGTGCTAAAAACACGAGCTATGTTTTCTCTTGTGACGAGTAAACATAGCTCGTACTTTTAGATCGATCATAGAGCACCGGGCATTCAACCCGTCCTCACGTCATACCCTTGACGATGAACGTCTAAGGTCGGCTGACCCACAGCATGACCGAGTGCCTCCGATGATAAAGGAACAGGAGACATTTCCTGACAGCCGGCCGGGCGGCGCGCCCCTTCCGGTTATCGATTGACGTTCGTCAGAACCGCGCCGATGATCTTGGCTTTGCCGTAGTCGAGCGCCGCTTTCGCTTTCAGCGCCGTTTCGTTCTTCACTCTGCCCGCCTTCATGACCAGGACGACGCCGTCGCAGCGGCTCGCCACGACCAGCCCGTCCGAGAGATCGGTTACCGGCGGCGTGTCGACGATGACGAGGTCGAATTGCTCCTTCGCCGCCTGCAGCAAAGCCGAGAAGGCGTCCGAATCGAGCATTTCCGACGGATTCGGCGGGATCGGCCCGGCCGTTACCGCGCTGAGATTCGCCACGTTCGTGCGCTGGATCACTTCGTCCAGCTTGCCGTGCTTCATCAGCGCGTTGCTGAGCCCGAGGCGGTTCGGCAGACCGAACAGCTCGTGCAGCGCCGGCTTGCGCAGATCCGCGTCGACGATCAGCACGCGGCGGTTTGCCTTTGCGTACGTCACGGCCAAATTGGCCGCGGTCGTGCTTTTTCCTTCGCCGCGCAGGGAAGACGTGACCGAGACGGTTCTGTATTCTTCGCCGCCGCCCGAGAATTCCAGATTCGTCCGCAGGCCGCGGAACGCTTCGGAAATCGCGGAGCCCGGATGCGTTTCGACGATCAGGCTGCGGTTAAGCGTCGAACGAGACATTTTCTTTCCCTCCTGCCAAATTCGTAATCTGCGCCTTCGGCCGGCGGTCGGCCAGGTTGTGGCGCTTCGCCTTCGGAATGGCCGCCAGCGCGGTCACGCCGAGCAGCTCCGCGACGTCTTCCTCGGTCTTCACCGTATTGTCGAGCTGATCGAGCACGAAGGCGATGCCGATGCCGATGAGCGCCGAGACGATGAACGCGACCATGATGTTCGTCGTCGGATGCGGGGAGAGCGGGCCGGGATGCTTCGTCGTGTCCGCCGGGTTCAGGATCGACACGTTGTCGAGCTTCATCAGCGTCTTGACTTCCTGCTGGAACACCGTCGAGACCGCGTTCGCCATTTTGGCGGCCCGCGTGTAGTTCGTGTCCGTCGCGGAAATCGTCATGACCTGCGTGTCGCTGACGGAGCCGACGGATACCCTCGCGATCAGCTCGTCCGCGCTGGCATGCAGATCGGGAAACCGCTCGGCGACCTTCGACATGATGCGGGGCGTGCGGACGATCGCTTTGTACGTCTTGATCAGCGCGATGTTGGAGTTGATGGCGCCGATGTCGACGTTCGCGGCGTCCGCTTTCGGATCCGTCAGCTGTCCGCTTACGATCAGCTGGGCGGTAGCCTGATACTGAGGCTGCAGGAAGTGGTTCGTGTAGTAGCCGACGGCGGTGCAGCTGACGATGACGATCAGGGCGATCAGCCACAGCCTTTTCTTAATAAAACGCCAATATCGCAGCAGTTCCAAGATGCATCCTCCATACCGATCTCGTTCGCGTAGTACGAACGAAATGTAAATTTTTTCTGAATATTCTGACTTATGATGACAGTTCAGTTGGTCGTTTTTCGCATTGACGCCTGTAATTTCATCAAATTTCTGCAAGTCGCTTGCGCTATTTTCATTCTATAGCGACAAAGCCTTACAAGACTATTACGCGGCAGGATGATTTTAAATCTACTCCCGTCGTAGCTCACCCTACCGCCATTTAGCCATCTCTTGTTATACTTTCGTACCAGTCGGATCCAGATTCTCTTCCTTCCGGTCTTCCGGCGGCGAATAGGCCGTCATGCCCCGCGACTGCGCGTACAGCGCGGCCTGCGTGCGGTCGTTCAGGTTTAGTTTTTGAAAAATCCGGCTGACGTGCTTCTTCACCGTGAACTCGCTGATCGTCAATTTTTTCGCCATGGCGCCGTTCGACAACCCTTCGCCGAGCGCGATCAGCACTTCCCGCTCCTTCGGCGTCAGCTTCTCGAGCGGATCGTCCGCTTCCTTCCGGATCAACACTTCCATCAAGCCTTGATCGAAATACTTGCGGCCCCTGTCGACCATTTTGATCGCGAGCAGCAGTTCCTCGGGCATCGAATCCTTCAATACGTAGCCGAAGGCGCCGCTTTCCTCGGCCCTGCGGACGTCGAACTCCGCCGCGGACGAGGTCAGCATGATGAACCGGCACGGCATGTCGCCGAAATGCTCGACCAATTCGAATCCGGTCCGGTCTCCGAGCCGAATATCGACGATGGCGAGATCGGGCTCCGTTTGCGCGATGAGCGTCATGGCGTCCTCGACGGACTCCGATACGCCCACGACTTCGACTTCTTTTTCGCTTTCAAGTACGGCAATCAGTCCTTTGCGGACCAATGGATGATCGTCAACGATAACGACCCGCATGCTATCACCCGCTTTTCGTAGTTTGAGTAGTGCCTTCGCTTACGCCGGCAATATCGGCGAGCGGCAGCCAGATCAGGATCCGCGTTCCGCTTCCTATCTTGCTTTCGATATCAAAGGTGCCCCCGAGCGATACGGCGAGCGCGCGCATGTTGGACAGTCCGAAGCCGGAGCCCGAGCCGGTCTTGACCGTCTTCGCCCGGACGTCGAAGCCCCTTCCGTCGTCTTCGATCGTCAGCCGGACGGCGCCCTGCTTGACGGTGAGTTCGATGTTGACGCACTGGCTGGCGCCGTGGCGAATCGCGTTGCCCACGCCTTCCAGGATAATGCGGTACAGCGCCTTCTGCAGGTTCAGGGCCAGCTGGCCGACCGTCTGCGCGGCGCTGAACGCGATATTGACGCCGCTCAGCTTCGCCTGGTTGGCCAGATGCGAACGGACGAGGCCGATCCAGGAGTCGTTCCCGCCCTTGGACGAGCTTAAGCTGTGAATCGTCGCGCGCAGCTCGCCGGAAGCCGTAGAAGCCGCCTGCTGAATTTCCTTCAGCTGTTCCAGTTTTTGTTGATCCGTCAGGTCTTTCCAGCCGCACGTCATCGAATGAATCGCGTAAATGATGCCGAACAAATGCTGGGAAACGCGGTCGTGAAGCTCTTCGGCGATCCGGTTGCGTTCCTCGATAAGAAGCCGTTTTGATTCGATCTGAATTGCCATCGCTATCATCACCTTTCTTGCCCTCGTTCAACACAATAGCCGGTTATGCGATCAGCGCGACAGTTGACCTGATCCGTTCCGCAAACGACCTGACGTGCTGCGGAAAGTATGAGAAAGCCTTAATGTTTTCGCCATTTATCCTCAAAATCGGACAGCGCTCTATATTCCCAACATACCGCGAAGAAATGGACATGGACATACATCAGGAGTACTGAATTTAATCCTTGGTCGTCCGCGCTTTAACAGTGACCTTGGTCTCAATTCGCATTCGGAGATTTTGTCGACCGGCTTCTTTTTCCGCCGGCTTCGAACCGTTCCCGGAGCCGAAGCGAAAAACGCTCGAAATGCCGGATCTGAAAGAAATCTGTAAGAATTGAAAGCGTTTCAGAACAGCCCATTTTCGTTGTGACGGAATGTGGCAGGACCACGGGCCTCTCTACCCAGGCGGCATCCCGGTTTTTCGCGGGCATTTTTCGGCTTCGGACCGCGTCCGTCGCCGCCGGCAGCCTTTTCCATTCACAACTTAGACACATTTTCCGGATAAACAAGCCAACGCAATCAACCATTTTCCTTCTATTGTTTAGTAAAACAACCTAATAATACCAAAAGCTACTCAGGATGGGGTATCGTCCATGGTCCTTTCGCGCGACGATACGGGGTCACCATGAGATTTCTGAGAGGCCCGAACGTTCGGTTATTCGCCCGGTCAAGCGTCCGATCGCGTCGCTCCGAACGGATAACGGCGTCCGCGTTCGCGCTACTCCCGAATCCATCCTTCCGGAATATCGAGCTCGCGGATGACGCGGGCCGGCGTCCCGGCGACCAGCGCGTTCCGCGGCACGTCCTTGTTGACGAGACTGCCGGCGGCCACGACCGCATTATCGCCGATCGTCACGCCCGGAAGAATCGTGCAGCGCGTGCCGATCCAGACGTTGTCGCCGATCACGACCGGCTTGCTCCCGCCCGGGGAGTCGCTCGCGTCCAGCTGATGGTACATGCTGTCCAGAATGCTCGTGCGCGGCCCGATCTTCACGTCGCGCCCGATCGTCACCCGGTTGCGGGAGGCGATCCCGACGCCGGCGTTGATAAACGTGCGGTCGCCGATCTCCAGCACCGCCCCTTTCTCGACGGTCAGCTGCGACGCCCAAGGCTTGCCGACGAACCGGACCCGGTTGCCCACGCGCAGCGTACCGCCTTGATTGACGTACAATTTTCCTTTGATCCATGGAAGCTCGCGCAGCGGACGCCCGCCCTTGCCGTGCCGCAGCATCCACTTCATCCTTCGAAACGTGTTGACCAGCATGAATGATTGCCCTCCATACCCAATTTGGTATCCGGCAATCATTTTACCCTCGCGAGAGCCCGAACGAAACAGCTAGGATGCTTAAAAAAAGTTAATCTAGCAAAAAAATCCTTTCGCCGCGCCCGAAAGGACGTCAAAAGCGAAAGGATCGTTTAGGTAATTTTTAGTAAAAATTTATATTTTCTTCGCATTCGGCAAGCATCCGTTCAGCGCTCCGCGCTTCAATATAGAGGCAATCGTGACTCGACCCAAGAACCGGTCATCTTTCCCTCTCCTGCCTCCGCCGCGACGTGTTTCTTCTATTAATAATAACGCAACATTCCGCTTGCCGTTGTAACGCCGTCAGCCCCGCTTCGAGGTCTGCCCGCTGCCGTCCGCTTGGCTCTGCCGTTTCGTCCCCGCGATGGCGCGAAGCTGCGTCGCGAGAAACAGGATGAACGCCAGCAGCACCAAGCCGATGCCGATGACGGAGCCATTGACGGAGACGTGCATCTGGCTCAAGGTCAGGTAGATCAGCAGCCCGGTGACGGTCAGCACGTTTTCGCTGAAATTTTGCACCGCGATCGTTTTGCCGGAGCCGATCGTCGTCTTGCCCTCCTCCTGCAGCATCGTATTGAGCGGAATCACGAAGATGCCGCCGAACACGCCGATCAGGAACAGCAGCGCGACGGTCAGCCAAAGGACGTAGGTCATCGTGGCCAGCATCACCGCCGCCACCATGAACAGCCCGTAGAAGAAGGCGCGATGCAGCTTGCCCGCGGGCACCAGCTTCGGCGTCAGAAATGCGCTCGCGACGACGCCGATCGCCGTGATGCCGATCATCATGGATTGCTGGTCCGTGTCCGTAATGCCGAGGTTCAGCGGCAGCCACGCGATCAAGGCAATGCGCAGCACGGCGGCCGTCAGCCAAAAGGAACCGGTGCCGATGAGCGAAAACCGCGCCCGCGGATTGCGGAACATGGTGCCGAAGTCGCGGAGGAACTGCATCGCTTCCTTCCCGTAGCGCAGGTCTGCGTTCCCGGGCTTGGCCGGAATGAGGAACGTCATCAGCAGCGACAGCACATACACGGCGAGACAGGCGACGACGGCGGGCAAGTCTGAATTCTGCGCCAGGAAGCCCCCCGCGACCGTGCCGAGCAGAATCGCCAGAATCGTGGAGCCCTCGACCTTCGCGTTCGCCCGCAGCAGCTCGCTCTCCGTTGTCGTCAGCTCCGTCAAGATCCCGTATTTGCCCGGCGAATACACGACCGCCCCGATGCCGACGAAGACATAGCAGAGCGCCGGCGGCAGGCCGAACAGCAGCATGGCGATGCCCGCGGCCTTCAGCGCGTTGCCGAGCAGCAGCACGTTCGACTTCGCCTTCTTGTCGGCGAACGCGCCGACGATCGGCGCGAGGACGATGTATGCGGCCAGGAACGCGATCTGGATATAGTTGACCGCGATGTCCGGATTCGCCGCCCCTTGGCGCTTCACCATGCCCACGATCAGAAAGAAATTCAAATTATCCGCGAATGCGCTCAAAAACTGCGTAAGCACGACCGTATTCAGCGGCGACAGCAAACGTTTCATGTCGTTTCCCCTTCCATGCTTGTACCCTCGTCAACCATAACCTACCTATCATACCGTATGGGGACTCCCGCCGGAAGAGCTTGAAGCCAACAAAAAAGAACGGATGAACGAGCCCGCCGGGCTCCTTCATCCGTTCTTCGCCGTTCCTTGCCGTACTTTTGCCAATTCCGAATGCTTTCACAGAAGCAGCCTCGTCTTGAACGCGGCTTGCAGCGTCATCGCCTTCGGCTGACCCGGCCGAAGCCGACCCGCGTCTTCGGCTTGGACGACTTGCGCGGCGTCAGCCAGCTGCCCGACTTCTTGCCGCCGTCGGTATCGCGCGTGATCTTGCCTTTGGACGGATTGCTCGTCACGCTGCCGGCGCCGGACGGACTCGTCGTATCGGCGTTCTTCGACCGCTTGAAGATCGAGCCCGTGCGCGTGACCGTCATCGGCGGGACGGCCTTCTTCTCCTGCGCCGTCGGCGCGTGGTAGCTGCCGCCGGTCGGCTTGTACGTCCCCCGGTCGTCGTAGCCGCGGTACGAGCCGTGGCCGTAGCGCCCGTTGTCGAACAGGTTGCCCAGGAAGCTCGCCAGCAGGTAACCTTCCAGGAAGCTCGAGCTGTAGTTCTGCCGGACGTATTCCTGCGAGTCGACTTCGATCAGCGTGTCTTCCGGCTTCTCCGTATCCTGCTGCAGATGGATGATCCGGTCGTTGTAGACGAGGAACATGTGATCCTTCGCCTCGGCGGATTCCTGCTGCGGCTTCTGCTGATCGACGAGCGCCTTCGCGACTTCCGGCACGCTGACCCCGGCCGCGCGATAGACGTACGACGTGCTGGCGCCGCTGCCGTTCACCGATTCAAGCGGGTACTGCTCCTCGATCTTCTGATTGACGCCGCAGGCGGCGAGCAGCGGGAAGACGAGCGTGAAGACCAGCAGGAATTTGAGTAAATAAGAGCCTTTGCTGCGCATCCTCCTCATCCTCTCCTAGGTCCCGCGGAGCACGCGGACGTCGGCGGGAAGCACGCTATCGCCTTCGTACAGCATGAACCGCCCGTCCTGCCATTCGATGCGGAGCAGCTTCTGGTCGTCGGACTGGTACTGCCACACGTACTGCTCGCCGCCCTGGACGAACGGCGTCTTGCCGACGGCGGCGACGAAGCCGGAATATTGTTCTTCAAGGTGGTAGGTCCGGTCGTCCAATTCAAGCTCCGTCGGAACTTCCTCCACGGAATCGAGCCGGCCGTCGATCGGTTCGTACAGCGCGTAGACGGTCCGTTCGCGTTCCTCGATCGTCAAGTAGCGGATGGACGAGCCGTCGCGCAGCGTCAATACGATGAGGTTGCGCTGGCGGTTCTGCAAGCGGCCGATGACCTCGTAGGTCACGAGCGACACCTCGCAGACGTCGCCCGGTCCGATCGTCAGCATGCTCTTCTCCGCGCGGGGCGGTTCAGGCTTCGCGATAATGTTTTTGATACGTGAGAAAATGCCCATGGCGATCGCTCCTTACGATTTCTTGATTACAGGCAGGCTCCGATGATCAGGGCGCCGGCCAAATGCAGCGAACCCGTAAACAGCGCCGAGGCGATCTGGTTCTTCCGCGTTCCTTCGGTCAAGTCCAGTCCCGCCATCGCCCGGAGCGCGAACTCGACGAGGCTCTCGATGAGCAGCAGAATCACGAACGAGATAGCCGATACGACCAGCGCTTCCCAGAGGTCGTCCGACGTCGCGATGGAGCGCGAGAGAATAAAGGCCTGCGCGATCAGCTTCATAATGAAGCGGGTCGTGACCGCCACGTTGCCGTTCTTGATTTCTTCCAAGTCCTTGTACCGGGTAAACAGCGAGTCGATCGCCATCAGCACGATCAGCAGCACCGCGCCGGCTCCGGTCCATACGAGAATGCCGAGCATCTGGTCAAGTGTCATTCGTCAAGAGCCTCCATCGTCTATTTTGCCGCAGCGGCCGCAAGACCAAAGAAAAAACGTCCTCGCGCATGGAAGCGCGCAAAGCTTGCGGTCCATGCCGGCAGACGTTCTTTCCATGAGCTGGCTGCTGCGGTACTTACTTGTAGTATACTACGAGCTTATTCTTTTTTCTCGTATTGCTTCATGAGCGCCGCCAGTTCGTCGTCGACGGCTTTGTTCCGGCCGAGCGACTCGAACTCGTCGTCGAGCGATTTGGCTTTGCTGTTCATTTCGTTGCTTGCTTCGGCTTGCGCTTCGGCTTGCAGCATTTTCTCTTCCATCCGCTTCAGGCCGGACATCGCCGAGTCGGAGCTGAAGCCCGCCATCGACTTGTTGATGTCGGCTTGCGCTTTCGCGGCTTTGTAACGTGCCACCAGCGTTTCCCGTTTGTTTTTCATTTCCGTCAGCTGGTCGCGCATCTCGCTCAGCTTCGCGCGGAGATTGTCCGCGGACGCTTTGTTCGAATCGTAGCTGATCTTGTATTCGTCGCGCTTCTGTTCGGCGGCATTCTTCTCTTCCAGCGCGCGGCGCGCGAGCTCGACGTTCTGCATGGAGGCCGCCGTGTGCGCTTGCTCCGAGCGCTTCTGCACGAGCGCGTCCTGCTCTTCGTACAATTGCTTGAACCGTTTCTCGATCGCGATTTGCGCGGCGACCGCTTTCTCGGCGTCTTCGAGGTCTTCCTGCATGTCGCGGATATATTGGTCCGTCAGCTTGATCGGATCTTCGGCTTTCTCGATCAGGGCGTACACGTTGGACAACGTAAGGTCGCGCAGGCGTTTGAATACAGACATGGTTCTTTTTCCTCCTTGGGGTATGCTGTTCGTCAGCGTTTATGTTACCTATTACGGCCGCGGGAGAGCATGCGTTTCAAAAATAAATCGCGAAGACGGGACTTCCTCGAACCCTTCCGGCTCCCGCTTCCAAGACGCCGGGGACGCCGTTGCCTGACTTGATGGCGGGCCGACGCGCGAAGGGGGTCCGGATGGGCATGCGGTCCCAGCCGCGGGAAACGCCGCGCAGGAGCTTCATGCCTCCGTCGCGGGCAAGTCTCTCCCTCCTTGCCATTGGTTACCCTTAATTTACCATACAAAACCGAACCAAGAAAAGAGCCTTTCGCGGCGAATCCGCCCCGAAAAGCCCCTCCATCCGTCCCGGAGCCCGGGCGGCAAGCCGGATTCGAGCCATCCCTAGGAGCAGCGGCGGCGGAATTCCGCGGTAGGGCTTCGTACCCGGCCGCTGCCCGGCAGCACCGCCGTTTCGCAGACCGGATGTCGCCGAGCGGCTTCCATAACGTGTATAGATTCTTCGTTCCGCGGCCCATATATACCACGACGCCGCACGTTCGCGAGCGACCGTTCGCACGCCGCGCCTCTATTTATAATGGTAGGGCGACGACGCGGCCCGTGAGGAAGCCAACCTCCGCCTGCGACCCGAAGGGAGGACGGCGTTTATAATGCGCATTTCGCAATGGGAGGGCGTCATGAGCGGCCGGCGGTGGTAATAAGCTGTACAAACGGCGGCCGCCGAGCCGCGACCAAGGAGGGACTCCGATGGAAGACGCCATCGTCAAGCGCCAGCTCGAACTGCTCCGTGCCGACCGGTGCGCCGTGCACGACGTCGCCGCGTCGCGGACCGGAGACACGGTCATTCTGTATTCGCCGCCCGGCCGGCTCGACATCCATGCGCGGATCGTCTACGCGAGCGGCATTGCCACGAAGCGCCATCTCAACGATCCGGTCATGCACGTAACGCCGGCAGGCGGGACCGGCAACGCGTGGAGCCTGCAGTATATCCGCATCCTCGGCGACAAGATCAACCGCGGCTACGGCTCGCTGATGATGAAGCAGCTGCTGGCGCTCGCGGAACGCGGCAATGTCGCCCGCATCGAAGGCCGGCTGCAGCAGGCCGAGCATCGGGACCATGCGGAGCGGCTGCGGCACTTTTACGGCAAGTTCGGCTTCGCCATCGACGCGGATAGGCGCCTGCGGTGGGACAACCCGCGATACCGCCCTGCGCCTTCGGAACGTCCCGCCGCGCCGAAGCCGGGATTCCGGTTCTGGTACGCGAAGCGGACCGAAAAAAAGGACTTGCATCCTTTTTGAAGATTATGATAATATTCCTCTTGTGCTTATCGATTTCTCTACTTAACGGGACGTAGCTCAGCTTGGTAGAGCGCCTGGTTCGGGTCCAGGAGGTCGCATGTTCGAATCGTGTCGTCCCGACCATCCATACTCCGATTTCGGAGCCTGATGCTTCATCTCGTAACCTTCAACGCATTCGGTTGTAATCAAACGCTCGGGCGCCGCCCGGGCTTTTTTTATTGCCGTCCGGGTTTCGGCTCGCGCCGGAATTGACGGTCGTTTTCGGACCGTGCTATAGTCGCGGTAGATCACTTGCAAACGGTACCAAACGCTACCCGGTGCCGAAATTCAAAGCCAAAGGATGATTCGGATGGCGCGGAAGCCGAAAATCGCCGTTGTCGGCAGCTTGAACATGGACTTGGTCCTCACGATGGGGCGCATGCCTCGGATGGGCGAAACGCTCCAAGGGGACAGCATTCACTATATTTCCGGCGGGAAAGGCGCGAACCAGGCGGTCGGCTGCGCGCGTCTCGGGGCGGACGTCGGCATGATCGGCGCCGTCGGCGGCGACGCGTTCGGCGCGCAAATCCTGGCGCGGATGAGCGGTTTCGGCGTCGATACGGCGGCGATCGCCGAATTGAAAGACGCCGCGACCGGCACCGCCACGATTCTCCATACCGAAGGCGACAACTGCATCGTCATCGTGCCCGGCGCGAACGGACGCTGCACGCCGGACATGATCGAGGCGCACCGGGCGGTCATCGCCGGCGCGGACGCGCTGATCGTGCAGCTCGAAATCCCGCTGCCCGCGGTGGAGACGGCGCTGCGGATCGCCCGCGAGGCCGATGTGCGCACGATCATCAACCCCGCGCCGGCGGCGGCCTTGACGGACGAGCAGATCGCGCTCGGCGACTATTTTACGCCGAACGAGACGGAATTCGATTACTACTGCGGCAGCCCCGCCGCGAACGAGGACGAGCTGTTCGCCCGGATGCGCGCGTGGCGCGAGCGCCATCCCCGCCAGACGCTGATCGTGACGCGCGGCAAGCACGGAATCTCCTGCCTCGCGCCGGACGGCGGCGAGCCCGTCACGGTCCCCGCGCCGATCGTGGACGTCGTCGATACGACCGGCGCGGGCGACGCGTTCAACGCCGCGCTCTGCTACGGCCTCGCCGCCGGCTGGCCTCTCGAGGACACGCTGCCGCTGGCCGTTAAGGCCGCGTCCCGTTCCGTGACCGTGTTCGGCGCGCAGGACGGCATGCCGACGATGGCGGAGCTCGGATAAGCCGCCCCGGCGATTAGGCCGGCGCGGCTAGCCGCCCTCGATTGGCGCGCAAAGCAAAGAGGCGATGCATACGCATCGCCTCTTTGCGCGTTCGCGGCCGAACCCGGCCCGGCCGACCCGCTTTAGAACGTGCTCGCCGGCGTCGTGTCGGAGCACCAGCGCGTATTGAAGAGCTCGTGCATCAGCACCTCGTGCGCTTCCGGCGTGCCGATCGCGCGCAGCGCTTCCAGCGCGTGGCCGCGCACGTAGCGGTTCCCGTCCTCGAGCACGCCCGCCAGCGCCGGCACGGCATCCGCGGCGCCGGGACCGACGCGCACGAGCGACAAGCCCGCCGTGAAGCGCACCTGCGTGTCCGCGTCCGACAGCGCTTTGACGAGCGCCGGGACGACGGCCCCCGCGTCGGCGCTCATGATGCCGAGCGCTTCCACGGCCGTGCGCCGCACCTCCGCGGCCGGATGATCCAGCAGCGCCGCGACGCGCGGCACGGCGCTATCGGCGAAGCCGCGCAGCTCGGAGAGCGCGAAGACGGCGTTATTCACGGCCGTCTCGTCCTCGCTGCCGAGCAGCGCCGTCAGTCCAGGCACGGCGTCGGCGCCGGCCGTCGACAAGCCGTACGAAGCGATGCGCGCGCGCTTCTTGTAGCCGCCGCTCAGCGCGGCCAGCAGCGCTTCGATGCCGGCCGGTCCGCTTGCCGCCAGGTCGTACGCCGCCGCGAGGGCATCCGGCTCCTTCGATTCCTTCAGCCGCGCCGCCAGCGCTTCGACCGATGCCGCGTCGCCCGGCTTCGTGCCCGCTCGGGACGCCGTGCGGCCGGACAACCAGTTCCAGACGTCCTCGGCGATCTCGCGGTGAGCGAAGGGCTCGCCGCCGGCCACCTGAGCGAAATCCGCCGTCCGGTTATCCCAGGACGGGGCCGTCGGCGCCTGCGTCCGCATGAATTCGAACTTCAGCATGAAGCGCGGGTTGCCGAGCAGGTTCGGCGTGGAACGATGCCAGATGTCATAGTGGATGAGCGCGAACGTGCCCGCTTCCCCTTTCGCCGTCGCTTCCTCTTCCATCTCGTCCGACGCGAAGTTGCGGCCGTCCTCGAACTGCGTGCCCGGCAGAACGCCCGTAGGTCCGAGCTCCTGCGGCGTGTCCTGCGGGAAGTACATGATCATCGCCCACCACGGGTGATGGTTGCGGAGCCGGTCGTAGCCCCAGTAGCTGTCTTTATGCCACGCGCCCGGCTTCGGCACGGCGTTGTAGTGGCCGTGACGGTGCGTATGGAGCAGGTAGTTCTGCCCCAGCACGCTCGTCAGCGCGCCGGTCACGACGGGATGCTCGAACACCCGCTGCAGGTCGCGGATCCGCGGCAAAATATTGTTGCCCGGGTTGCCTTCCTTATCGTAGATCTCGTTCAGCTGCCCGACGAGCCGTTCATGGAATTCCTTCGGAAAATCCGTCTTCAAAATCAAAAATCCGTTCACGATAAACGATTTCATTTGTTCGTCGGTCAGCAAAAGCGGCTGGCGCTGCGTCATGGCCCATCGTCCTCCTCGGTTCTCTTTTCCTCCCCATTATAGGATCCGGCCAAGCGCATTCAAATGGCTAGGGCTAAGAATGAAGGTGCCAAAGTTAAGGTATCCGTTTTCAGGGCCGCCCAAATCGTCTATGATGAATCCATACGCTTCCGAACGACGCCGTTCGGGCCTCAGTGAGGAGATTCCCGCATGAGCATGAACATGAAACGCGAGCACGGCGCTTTGACCGACCTGCTGCATTCGCTGCAAATCGACCTGCAGGTCGCCTACCGGACGCAGGTGACCCGCGAGTGGCAGGACTACGACTTCGTGCCCGAATACAACAAACTCTACTATATTCTCGAAGGGGAAGGCTGGGTCAAGTCCGGCGATACGGAGCTGCGGCCGGTCCAGGGCGATCTGTGCCTGCTGCCCGCCTACGTCAACCAGTCCTACGCGACGCTGAAGAACCGTCCCCCCTACTTGAAATACTGGTGCCATTTCACGGCCTCGATCGGTCCGTTCGACCTGTTCCAATGGATCGGCGTGCCGCTCGCGATTCCCGTGGCCGACCGCGAGGAAATGACGGCGCTGTTCAAGCTGCTCGTCGGCTCGTACGGCAACGCCTCCGTGGTGGCGCGGCTGCGCGAGAAGTCCGTGCTGCTCGAAATCATCTCGCGCTACCTCGAGCACGTGCCGATCGCGATCCTGCAGCACCGCTCGGAGGACCTGAAGCGGATTCAGTTCATTCAATCGTACATCGATACGCACATGGAAAGCGGGCTCAAGGTCGAGGATTTGGCAAAGGCCGCCCACCTGCATCCCAATTATTTCATCGCGTATTTCAAAAAGCAGTTCGGCGTTCCGCCGCTCAAGTACATCAGCCGCCGGCGGGCGGACAAGGCGAAGATCCTGCTGTCGACCACGTCGCTCAGCATCAAGGACGTCGCGGACCAGACCGGCTTCAAGGAAACGAACCATTTCGCGAAGTTTTTCCGCAAGGAGACGGGGCAGAGTCCTTCCGAATACCGCGCGCTGCACGGGGGATGAACGCCGCGCTGCACGGCGCGCAAAGCGGCTCCGCATGGCGCCTGCAAGCCGCGGCGAGAAAGCTGAAGTCCGCATGGCATAGCGGCCGAATCGCGCGGAAGCTCACAAAGCGACCGTCGGATCCGCCGGCCTCGACATCGCAAAAAAACGCCCCCGGCGTCATGCCGCGGGGCGTTCGTTATTCGCGTTCGTTATGCTTATCGGCGCGCGTTGTAGCCGATGAACGTTTTGCTTTCCAGGTCGAATACGACCGTCAGCGGTCCGAGCAGCTGGTCTTGGTCGGTTTCATACGTGACCGTGACCAGTTTGCCGCCTTTGTCCTTCACGGCTTGCAGCAGCTTCTTCGCGTCTTCGGTCGTCGCCAGCACGCCGGACTCGGAGGCGTTCACGACCTCGACGGCCGCTTCGTCCTTCTTCGTCTTCACGTGGGACGCTTGGCCGTCGGGCAGCTTGCTCCACGCGAGCGCGCGGAATTCGCTGACTTGGGCCGGAGCCAGCGTGTCTTGGGCCGGCTTGTCGGTCAACGCGACCAGGTAGAACACCGGGCTGATCGGCGGCAGGCTCTTCGTCATTTCCGGACCGTAGTACGCGACGACTTTCGTGCCCGGCTTCAGGCTTTCCCATTCGATCGACGAACCTTGGGCGTTCATGAGCTTCGTTTCCTTGCCGGCGTTCAGCACGACTTGCGACAGGCCGTTGCCGTCCTTCGCTTGGCCGATCGTCACCTGCCAGCCGTCATCCGTATGCTTGACGTTCGTGACGACGTCTTCCTTGACGAGGCGCTGGCTGCCGACCGTGACGTTCACGGCGTGGGATTGCCCCGGGAAGCTCATCGTCATGACCGGACCGTAATCGGCTTCGATTTCCGTGCCGGCCTTCAGGTCCTTGGCGTTGACATGCTTGCCGTTCGCGTCCGTCAGCTTCGTTTCTTTGTCGACGGTGAGCAGCACCCAGCTGTTCGTTCCGCGGCCGACGACGTCCAGACGGTACGCGCCGTTGTCGAGCGGGGTCACGCTTTGCACGACGCCGGACAGCTTCATTAATTGCGCCTCCTCGCCGCCGTTGCCGCCTTCGTTGCCTTGATCGCGGGACGTCAGCGTCAGGCTTCTGTCTTTCGCGCTATACTTGACGTCGTATCCGAGCGCATCCGCTTCGCTCTTCGCCGGCAGATAGGCTTGGCCGTTAATGAAGACCGGTTTCATGGACGTTTTCTCGCCGTCGACGATGACCTTGATGTCGCTGCGTACGAAACCGTTGACCTTTTGGAAAAAACTGGACGCTTCCGCAGCGACCGCCGAGCCCATCAGGCCGACGAGCGTTGCCGCGATAATGACTTTCTTCTTGTTCATAATCTTCTGCTCCTTCCAAATCGTCGCGTAGTGGGGTTGTAAGATCTTACACGCCCCTTGACGGCGGGTTTTCGAAAAAGGTTGCAGCGGTTGCGTTTTTGCGACCAAAGGCCCAGCCTCGGACACGCAAAGGCCGGCATGGTTTCCCATGCCGGCCGGCCGCCGCTATTCGTTCTCGTACCACGGATTCAGATGCACGAGCACTTCGTCCACCTCGGGATGCGCGTCCTGCACCTTCTTCTTGATCTTGCGGATGATGTCGTGCCCCTCTTGGATGGTCAGCGTTCCGAGCACGGCCACCCGCGCGTCCACCAGCACGTAATGCCCGTGCTCCCGCGCCCGGAGCCGGTCGATCCGCTTCACTTCCTTCACCTCGCGCAGATGCTCGAGAATGTCTTCGATCTTGTCGGGGCTGAGGCTTTTGTCCATCAGCACGTCGACGGTTTCGCGCGACATCTCGATGCCGAGCCGCAGCACGAGGAACGAGACGATCACGCCCGCCGCGGGGTCCCCGTAGCTGAGCCAAGCGATGTCCGCGCGCTCGCCGATCCATGCGAGGAAGATCCCGACGGACGCCGCAAGCGACGCGTACACGTCCGCCAAGTGATCGTACGCCGTCGCCATGAGCGCCTTGCTGTTGATCGACTGGCCGACCCGCTTCGTATAGAGGTACAAAACCTGCTTCACGACGAGCGAGACGATGGCCGCGAAGAGCGCGATTACGTGCGCTTTGCCCGGCGGATGGAAGAAGGCCAGCACGGCGTGGTAGCCCATGTACAGCGCCGCGAGCACGAGGATGAACGCGACGATGCCGGCGCCCAACACCTCCGCTTTGCCGTGCCCGTACGGATGATCTTCGTCCGGCGGCTTACCGGACACCCGCATGGAGCTGTACGCGGTCGCGGTGGCGATGATGTCGCCCGCGTTATGGATGCCGTCCGCGACGAGGACCTGGCTGCCGAACAAGATGCCGACGATCAGCTTGATGCCCGTCAACAAGACGTTGCTGAGCAGCGAGACCCACATCGCGACGACCGATGCACGATTTTCCAAGAAGTCTCTCCTCATCTCCTTCTGCCCGGCGCATTTCTCGTAGAGGAATCTTACCATTCCCGCCCATGGAAAATCAAATGCCGCCCGTTCGCGCCACGGCAAAAAAAATCAGGCCCTGCCGCCTTGCGGGGCCAGGCCTGATTAGCATACGCGAAGTTCGGCGGCGGCGTTCGGGGCCGCTGCCTTGGCGGCGCGGCATCGCGCGGCCGGTCGGGCGGTTCCGCAGGCGGCTGAAGCCGTTCCTGGCCGCGCCCCTCAGTCTGGTACCGCCGTTCAGCTCTACGCATCTGCCGAGGCTCACACGTTCATGCGCGTCCGCTCGATCAACTGCTCTCGCCGCGGACCGACGGATATCCGGGTGACCGGAACGCCGGTCGCCCGTTCGACGAACGCGACGTACGCCTGCGCCTCCCGAGGCAGCTCCTCGAACGAAGACGCGGCGGAAATATCGCTTCTCCATCCCGGCAACCACTCGTAGATCGGCAAAGCGTCCTCCAGCAGCGGCGTCACGGGGAAGCGGCCGGTCACGGAGCCGTTCGCCAAACGATAGCCGGTACAAACCGGAATGACATCCAAGTAGCCCAAAACGTCAAGGTTCGTCAGCGCGATAGACGTCGCGCCTTGAAGCTCGCAGCCATAGCGCGTCGCGACGGCATCCAGCCAGCCGACCCGCCTCGGCCGGCCAGTCGTGGCCCCGTACTCCCCGCCGTCACCGCCGCGGCGTCGGAGGTCCTCCCCTTCCTCGCCGTGCAGCTCCGTTACGAACGGACCGGCGCCTGCGCAGGAGGAATAGGCTTTCACGACCGCGACGACGTCGCGGACCGCTCCCGGGGGAAGGCCCGCGCCGACCGGCGCGAAGCCGGCAAGCGTCGAAGACGAGGTCGAGAACGGATATACGCCGTGATCGGGGTCGCGCAGCGCGCCGAGCTGACCTTCGAGCAAAATCGAAGCATCTTCGTCGATAGCCTTGCGCAGCATGTCGCTCGTGTCCGCCGCGTACGGCCGCAGCTGCTCGCGGTATTCGGCCAGCCGTTCGAGCAGCGGCTCGACCGCGATCGGCTCGCGGCCGTAGAGATGGCGCAGCAGGACGTTTTTGCCGGTCAGCGACTGCTCCAGCCGGCGCTTCAGCCTTGCCTCGTCGTACAGATCCGCGACCTGCACGCCGAGCTTCGCATACTTATCGGCATAGAACGGCGCGATCCCCCTTCTCGTCGAGCCGAAGCCCGCGCTGCCGAGCCGTTCCTCCTCCAGCGCGTCGAACAGCCGGTGAACCGGCAGTACGAGCTGCGCGCGCTCCGACACCGCGAGCCTCGGCTTAGGCACGCCCCGCTCCGCAAGCGCGGCCAGCTCGCCGAACAGCTGCTCGACGTCAAGCGCCGCACCCGGGCCGATCACGTTGATCGCATGGGGATAAAAAACGCCAGAAGGCAGCATATGTAGCGCGTATTTGCCGTATCCGTTCACGATCGTATGTCCGGCGTTGCTGCCTCCTTGAAACCGCACGACGTAATCGGCCCGTTCCGCCAGCGCGTCGGTCAGCTTTCCTTTTCCCTCGTCGCCCCAATTCGCTCCCACAATTGCCGTTACGGCCATCTTCCATTCGCTCCTTCATCCTTGTGATGGCGTTGCAAGCATGATTATAATAGAAGCAAATCCATTAGAATAATTGATATATCTAATATCAGCCATAAAAGGAGCTCATATCGATGTCGGATATTAACTTGGAGTGGTACCGCAGCTTCTATTGGTGCGCGAGGACGGGCAGCTTGTCGCGCGCGGCCGAGCGGCTGCATATCACGCAGCCCGCTATCAGCCATACGCTGAAGCAGCTCGAAGAACTGCTTGGCGGGGCGCTGTTCGTTCGCGGACCGCGCGGCGTACGGCTAACGGGCGAAGGCGAAGTGCTGTACCGTCATGTAGAGCAGGCGTTCAAAGTCGTGGAAGCGGGAGAGAGGAAGATGCGCGACATGAATCAGCTCGCGTACGGGGAACTCGAGATCGGGGCCGGCGATTCGCTTTGCAAGCATGTTCTGCTGCCGGTGTTGGAGCAGTATCACGCGCGCTATCCGCAGATCCGCATCCGCGTCACCAACCGCACGACGCCGGAAACGTTGGCTTTACTCAAGGAAGGCGCGATCGATCTCGGGATCGTGCACCTTCCGGCCGAAGAGAGCGGCGTCGATTTCACGCCGTTCCGGCTTCAGCAAGATTGTCTGGTCGGCGGACGCCGCTATGCGGAACTAGCCGGCGACGAACCTTTGAAACCTTTGGACTTGGCTCGTTATCCGCTCATGATGCTGGAGGAAGGCACGAGCACAAGGCGCCATCTGGACGCATACGCGGAGTCGCATGGCATCTCTTTGCGGCCCGAACTGGAGCTTGGCAGCATGGACCTGCTGGCGGACTTTGCCAAGAGCGGCCTCGGCCTGGCGTTCGTCGTGCGGGATTATTACGCGCGGGAACTGGCGAACGGCGAATTGGTCGAATTGCCGCTTGCGGCGCCGATTCCGGCGCGTGCGGCCGGGATCGCGACGCGCAAAGGCGTGCCGCGCTCGCAAGCAGCCAAACGTCTGCTGGCGTTGCTGCAGCCGGAACCCGGCGTTACCTGAAGCGTTCCTGCCAAAGACGTTGCCCTTGAGCGCGTTCACTCCGGAAGCGGCGGAAGCCAGCCGCCTTCCTTGATCGTGCGCACGCCGGCTTCGCAGACGCCGTAGGACCGCCACTGGCAGGTGCGGCAGAGCGTGCCGATGTCCTCCGGTTCCACGCCGGCGCGCACCCGCGCGATCACGGCCGACCACGGCAGCGTCAGACCGGCGCGCAAGTCCAGCTTGGCGAGCGCGTCGCGATCGAGCCGGGCGACGGACGCGTTCTCGCAATGCGGTTCTTCGTCCGGGGGAAAGCAGGCGCACAGCTCGTCGGGTCCGGCGACGATCGTCACCGGCGTGTCGGGTTCGTCCTTCAGGCGGTTGTAGACGCGCGCCATATTGGCGGCGTACGCCGCCGAGTAACCCATGCCCCGGAAGCCGAGCAGACATAGCAAATGATGACCGCGAAGCCGGATCGTCATAAGCGGGCGACCCCTTTCTTCCTATAAGATGTTAATCAGCCATTCGGGCGCTTCTTGATCCGGTACCAATACGGATACAGCTCCTCGAACGACAGCCGCGCGTAGAGCCGGTTCGCCGCTCCGTTGCTCTGCGCGACTTGTAGGTAGCTCCGCGTAGCGCCGCCCCCCGCCGCCCACTGCAGCATGCGGCGGATCAAGCGCTCGCCGAGCCCCCGGCCGCGGAAGGCCGGGGCGGTCGCGATATCGTACAAGCCGACGTATTCGCCTTCCAGGACCCCGAGGCCGCACGCGGCGGGTTCGCGGTCGACGTATAGCGTAAAATAGCCTGTTTTCATCGTGATGGCGTGCATGATCCGCGCGGCGGCGCCTTCGTGACAAGACGGAATGCCGCTGAAGGCGCACATGTGGTCGAGCCAGGAGTAGGAGAGCCGATCCTCGCATTCGATCGTGATTTCGGACCGCTGATAGGGCGGCTTGCGAAGGTTCGCGAAGTCCGTTAACAGCATAACACGGGACGGCGATGCAAGCACGTACCCGCGCGATTCCAGCAGCCGGTCGAGTCCGGCCGGGGCGAAAGGCGTCAGCTTGAAGATCGTATCCTGCCCGGCGCGGCAGTAGAAGGCTTCGCAGGCTTCGATTTTCCGCTTCAGCGCCGCTTCCGATTCGTCGCCCGCATAGAACGGATGAACGGAATTCGCGCGTTTGGTGTAGCCCTCCGCCAAGCGCAGCAGCCAGCCGCCGTGCACGACCGTCTGCTGCGCGGGCCACGCGTTCATGGTTAATTCTTCGATGGAAACGGCCATAAGCCAAGCCCCCTATCACGGATTTTTTATGTATTAATATACACAGAATAGTATGAACATTCAATACAAAAAAGCTGCCTCCGCATGCGGAGGCAGCTTTTCGCGCTGTTGTGGCTTACTTCGGCAGCTTGACGCCCATCGCTTGCGCAAGGCGCGTGAAGATGCCCGTGTTCTCGTAGACGCCCGAGAACAGCTCGGCGCCCGTGCCCATGACCGTTACCGGCACGTCGACGGCCGTGTGGCCGGACGTCGTCCAGTCGACGACGAAGTTTTGCTTCGAGTTCGCGATCTGGAACGGACCGTCTTCTTTGGAAATCGCGTCGCCCGACTCGTCGTTCGCGTCGACTTCCTCGATCGAGAAGCCGCCCGTTTCGTGGTCGGCCAGGACGAGAACCAGCGTGTCCGGATGCGATTTTGCGAAGTTTTTCGCGATTTGTACCGATTTGTCCAGCTCTTGGCCGGCTTTGATCGTCAGCTTCGCGTTGTTGTTGTGCGCCATTTCGTCCGTCGCTTCTTCTTCGACCATCAGGAAGAAGCCTTTTTTGTTCGTGGACAGCGTGTCAAGCGCTTTTTTCGTCATGTCCGGCAGCGGGACGATCGGATTGTAGAGATCGCCTTCGCCTTCCGGACGCTGTTGGAACATTTCTTCGTTCGCGAACAGGCCGAGCAGCTTGCCGCCTTTTGCCTTCTGCATGTCGGCTTTCGTTTTTACGTACGTGTAGCCGAGCGATTTCGCCTTGTCGACGAGGTTGCCCTGCGTGCCTTTGCTCTTCTCGGACGGATCTTCGACAGGCTCGTCCTTGAACGCGCCGGCTTGACCCGCCGGGAACCAGAAATCTTCGCCGCCGCCGAGCAGAACGTCGACTTTGGTTTTCGTCAGGTATTGGAGCGCGATGTCGCTTTGCTTCGCCCGGTCTTCGACGTGGGAAGCGAACGCGGCAGGCGTTGCGTCCGTGATTTGGCTCGTCGTGACGAGACCCGTGGATTTGCCCATTGCTTTGACATATTCAAAAATCGTTTTTACGCTTTTTTTGTTGGCGTCCATGCCGATAGCGCCATTGTACGTTTTCACGCCGCTGGCGTAAGCCGTAGCGGAAGCCGCGGAATCCGTGACCGGAACCGTGGAGCCCGTATGAATCAAGCCGACGTAAGGCATCGCGTCCATGGCCAGTTGACCCTTCTCGCCGACCGTAGCCAGGCGAATCGCGTCGCGCTGCGCCGTGCCCATGCCGTCGCCGACGAAGAGAATGACGTTCTTCGCTTGTTTCGATGCAGCGGATACTTCATTCTTGCTTTGCGCCGCGACGAAGCTCGTAACGACGAGCGCCGCTGCCGTAATACCGATTACCGAAGTCTTCCATCCAATCGTGGATTTCATGTGTACGCCTCCTAATCTCTTTTCTCTAGCATAATAGATCGAGATTATTAAGCGCATGTATGGGCGATGTTAAGATCCAGTTAAGACTTCCCACTATTGGATATAAACCATGAAAAAGCAGCTGCCGCAGCGAAAATCGTTTCGTTTTATCGACGTGTTTTACTTTTATAGAATCTTCCGTTTAGGAGACGGCACGTCAACCTCCCTGAAGCCACTCGCGCCGCAGCCGTTCGACGGACGCGCGCAGCGCTTCTTCCGTCTTCACTTCGATGACGACGGACAGCCCGCGCGCCCGGGCGAACGCGAGCCGTTCGTTGATCGGGACCTCGCCCGTATACAGCGGCCGGTGATCCGAACCGTTCGCGCAATCGTGAAGATGCATATGGGCGATGCGATCGGCGTGCGCCATCAGGACGGGCATTTCCAGGTATCCGGTTCTTGCGTCGTGCCCGGCATCCCAAGTCAAGCGAAACGGCGCGAATCCGGCGAGCGCGTCGACGGCCTTCCGCACGAACGGCAGCTGGAAATTGCACGTATTCTCGAGGCACAGCGAGAGGCCGAGCGCGGACGCCCGTTCGTACATCGTCGCGAACGCCTCATGCAGCAGCGCGGCGTACTCGGCATCGTGCGCCTCATTGATCCAGGTCCTTCCGCCGGGCAGCGTGAAGTAGACCCCGTTGTGCACATGCATGTTCAACAGCCCGATGCCCGCGGCGGCCGCCCAGTCCATCGCGTCGAGGCAGCAGGCCAGATGCCCCCGCCTGATCGCCGCGTGAAACGACGCCGGCTCCAGCTCTTCCGGCAAATGCAGCGTAAAGCCGATCCCGGTCTCCCGGCTCATCCTTCGCACCAGCCCGGCGTCCAGCCTGTCCGGCATGCACAAGGGAAGATTCATGTTCAATTCGATAAAATCCAGCCCGAGCGCCGCGCAGAGCGCGGCGTTCTCCTCGAGCGTGCCGTATTCCAGGAGCGCCGGCATGCCCAGCTTCATCGCGTCCCCTCCGTCTCTCGTTTGGCCCTATTCGATTTCGATCGAGGCGGTTCCGTAAACGGCCAACGCTTGCTCGATGACCTGCCGGTCCATGCCCGTATGCAGGCGAATGCGTTCCACCCGATCCGCTTGCGAACGCATCGGCGCCTCCTCGGTCCGTCCGCGGTTCCCGCTCAGGAAGCTCGTGCCGTCGCCGAGATCCCAATGCAGCACTTCGGCCTCCGTATAGATCCGGCGCTCGACCAGCGGCTTGCGCAGCAGCCGCTGCGAGTATTCGCCCGCCGCCACTAAGGCGTCCGGCGCGATCGGACGCAGGTCGTACGCCTGCTCGCTCCGCTTGCCGTTCGGCCGCAGGTAGGCGACGTGCAGCCAGCTCTCCCGGACGGACAGCGCGACGCGCGCGCCGGACACGAACCCGGCGAGCGGTTCGTCCGTAAAGTCGCCGCTCTCCGCATCGATCAGTATCGGCTCGATCCATTGGTCGCCGAGATCGCATAGATAGGCGCGTCCCCGCTCGTCCAGCGCCGCGACCGCGACATGCGCGTTCGGCGTCAGCAGATCGTGGCCGACGGCGTAAGCCGGGATCCCCTCCCGCCGAAACGCGTCGATCAGCCACAGCGCGAGATCGAAGCAGTTGCCCGACGAACCGTACCGCTCGCGGTGCAGCCGCATCAGCTCGACGCTGCGCTGCTTGGGCTCGTTTCCCGACCGGAAGTGCCAGGCCTTGGTCAGCGTCTCCATCGGAAACGCGTCGAAGGCGTGCCAAACCGCCAAAAGATCGGACGAAGCTCTCATCGGCGCTCCCCCCCGGCTATTGCCGCGCCGTGCTCGGGTTGCTTCCTATTCAGCATGATGTTCATGTTTCGCGCATCCTCCCGTTCTATTAGCAGCAATCGGTTCCCAATTCCATAGGTGCCTTATTCGCGCCCGAACCTGCGAATTCCTTTTCGCTCGCGCGCCGCGGCGCCATCGGCCGGAATTCCGCGCAGGCGCCTCGGACATTTCATAGCCGAACGAGAATCGCGCCGCTCGGGCCGTCCGCAATCCGCCGATGCTCCTTTTCGCGGCGCGCCTTATGAATTCCCGTTTCGAGGGTCATACTAGCGACATACAGTTTCCGTTCATTTTGTCGGAATCTCACATGAAAGGAGTTCCGTTCTCCATGCAACCGGGTAACGATTCTGCCAAAACCGAGCCGCAGCCTCTCTCCGCCGCGAGCGTGACGGCGAAGCGCAAGCTGCATCCCAGCGTCGACCTGCATTTCGACCGCACCTGGCTTCACCAGCTTCAGGACCGGATGGACCGCAACGGCCCATGGGACGACTGGACGCTCTATCAGCTGGCCGTCGAAGCGGAGCAGTCCAAGCTGATCGGCAGCTTCGACGATCTGCAGTGCCTGCGCAGCCTGCCGGCGTTCGAGCCGATGCCCCACCAGATCAGCACCGCCCGCAAAGTGCTGCACGAAATGAGCGGCCGGGCGATTTTGGCCGACGAAGTCGGCCTCGGGAAGACGATCGAAGCGGGGCTCGTGCTCAAGGAATACATGGTCCGCGGACTCGTCAAGCGCGCGCTCGTGCTCGTGCCGGCCTCGCTCGTCCTGCAGTGGGTGCGGGAGCTGAACGCCAAATTCGGCATCGCCGCGGTCGCCCAGAAGAAGGAGCATTCCTGGGGCTACGACGTCGTCGTCGCGTCCATGGACACGGCCAAGCGCGATCCGCACCGCGACCGGCTGCTGAACCAGGATTACGACATGCTCATCATCGACGAGGCGCATAAGCTGAAGAACAAGAAGACGACCAACTATCAATTCGTCAACGCGATGCGCAAAAAATATTGCCTGCTGCTCACGGCGACGCCCGTGCAGAACGACCTCGACGAGCTCTATAACCTGATCACGCTGCTGAAGCCGGGCCAACTGGGCGGCCAGAGCGAATTCGCGGCGAATTTCGTGGTGGACAAGCGGCTGCCGAAGAACGAGGACCAGCTGCAGGAAGCGCTGCAGGCCGTCATGATCCGGAACCGCCGCGGGGACGGCGGCATCCACTTCACGAAGCGGATCGTCAAGAATATCCCGCTGCAGCTGTCGACGGAGGAACAGGCGCTCTACGACGCCGTAACCGCGTTCGTGAAAGAGCGCTACGAGGAGAATCAAGGCGACTGGACGAGCATGCTGTCGCTCGTGACGCTGCAGCGCGAAGTGTGCAGCAGCCGCGACGCGGTCTTCCTGACCCTCGTGAACATGTTCAAGAAGACGGCGGAGGATTCCCCGATTCGCGCGAAAATCTGGAAGCTTGTCGAAGTCATCCGCGGCATTACGGCCAATTCGAAGGCCGAGAAGGCGATGGAGCTCGTCCGCGCGATGAAGGAGAACGACAAGGTCATCATCTTCACGGAATACCGGGCGACCCAGGAGTATCTGCTGCAGTACTTCCGGTCCCACAACTTGGTGGCCGTCCCTTACCGCGGCGGCATGAACCGCGGCAAGAAGGATTGGATGATGGACCTGTTCCGCGGGCGCGCGCAGGTGCTCATCGCGACCGAAGCCGGCGGCGAAGGCATCAACCTGCAGTTCTGCCACCATATGATCAACTTCGACCTGCCGTGGAACCCGATGCGCGTCGAGCAGCGGATCGGCCGCGTGCACCGGCTCGGACAGACGAACGACGTGCAGATCTACAACCTGTGCACCGTCGGCACGATCGAGGAGCATATCGTCGGCCTGCTGCACGAGAAGATCAACCTGTTCGAGCTCGTCATCGGCGAGCTGGACCATATACTGGAGCGGTTCGAGAAGAACGAGACGCTGGAGCAGCGGCTGGCCCGGCTCGTGATGGAATCGGGCACGGACAAGGACGAGCTGCGGCGCGGCATCGACGAGCTGGGCGATTCGCTCAGCCGCATCCGGGACGAGGTCGAGTCGGAGGACACCGGCGAGCTCGGCGCGGTCGACGCCGTCCTGAACGCCGTCGGACAAACGATCGAGGTGAGACCATGAACGAACGCCAAATCCATAAGTTCGTGCAGCGGTACCTGGAGGCTACCGAGTGCCGGATCGTCGAAAAGTCGCCGGCGCACTTTCAGGTGAAGCTCTCGCCGCGCGCGGACCGCGACCTGACGAACCGGTCCTACTATTGGAGCTTCGTCGACCGCACCGGCGCCGAACCCGAGACGATGTCCATGCTGCTCGTGACGGACAAGAGCAAGTACGACGAGACCGCGGCGCCGCCGCCGGCGCCCAAGCCCGCCGCCGCGCAGGCGGCCGCGGACGCCGCGCTGGGCCGCTCCCTCGGGTACGTCCACGGCTCGCTTAACGCGAACGCGCGCGTGCCGAGGGAGGATCTCTATTTCGGTTCGCGCCGGCTGGAGCAGCTGTTCCAGTCCTCGCGGCAGAGCGGCAGCTACCTTTGCCTGTTCCAAGAGCCGGATAAGCGCAGCAGCCACCCCCTCCACTCCACTGCTTACAGCGCCTGGCTGGGGGTTAATATGAAGGTAGAGTTCCTGTGCGACATGAAGCGGGAGGAACTTCACTCCTTCGGCATCTCGCTCGCGACGGGCCAATGCGTGGAGCATTTCAACGACCGGCTGCTGCAGCACCGGATGACGCCGAAGCTGCCGCCGAACGTGCACACGGCCAAAAACGCCTTCACGCTCGCCAAGGCGGCCTCCATCGCGGAGCAGACGCTGGAGCGGAAGCTGCGGGGCTACGATTACGGCTGGGCGGACGCGGCCGCGCGCCGGCTGGACGACGAGCTCGGCACGATCCGGCATTATTACGAGCCGCTGATCGAAGGCGCCGACGAAGAGAAGCGGCCGGCCGTCGCGGAACAATACAACCGGCGCCAGGCGGAGATTCGCTGGCAGTACGAGCCGCGCGTCCAAGTCTCCGCCATAAACTGCGGCATTTTTTATTTGCAGGGCATCGGTTAGCGAAAATCCGGCAAAATTAGAAGCCGGCTTGTCCCGCTTCCCTGACAGGAACCAACACCTTCTCCGCGCGCGTTGCGCTACAATGGCGTTGTCAGGTACTGTCAGCCCTTCGTCAACCATTCTACAGAAACTGCAGGTGATGCCGTTTATGAACAAATGGACCGCGATGTTCGCCGCCGTCTTGGCGGCGATGCTGGCGCTGGGCGCCGGGTTCCCCGGACGGGCGGCCTCGGCCGCACCGACGGCTTCCGCCGCGTCCGCGCCGGCCGAATCGGCGCTGCGGCAGCATGTCCGGACGTGGACCGACGCGCTGTCGAAGCAGCCCGCCTTTCGTTCGTGGACGTCCGCCGAACGGACGATCGCCCCGCTCGGCCCCGGTACGCACGGCTGGCTCGTGACCTTCGCCGCCGCGGGCAAGCCGGTCGGCTATATGATCGTGAACGCGACGCCCGAGGGCGGATACCGGCTCGGCGAATACGGCGTCGGCGCGCATCCCGCCTTCTATCCCGTCACGCTGTATAACGCGCTGATCCGGCAAGGCCTGGTCGGCAGCTACGCCGAAATCGCCAAAAAGCCGCTCCGGCTGGAACGGCTTTATCTGTCTCCCGTGCTGGCGGCTTGGAAATGGTCGGCCTCCGGCGGCGAGACGTATTATTTGGACGCGTGGACCGGCGAGGCGATGCCCGTCGATGACGCGGCTTGGCAGAAGCAGTCGAAGCGGACGCCGGGTGCCATAACGACGGCCGGCAGCTCCGGCGCGCCGGAGCTGAGCAAGCTGACCGCCGTCAGGTCGAACCGCGCGTTCGATCCGTTCGAGCGCATGCCGTGGCTGACGAGCTCCCCGCTGTCCGCGAAGCAGGTGCAGGGGCTCGCCGGCATGCTGGACAAGCTTCAGCAAATCCGGTATACCGCCGAGCTGTTTAACGCCTCGGTGCTTCAGGTGCTCCCCGCGGTCGGCTATCACGGCTGGAACGGCGGCCCGCTCTACGTCGCTTTCGATCAGGCGTTTCCCGGCACCCGCTACGTTCCCGTGGACGCGCTCGACCGCGAAGGCCATTTTTATCGCTAGCCGGCACGGCCCGAAGCCGGTCAGCATCGCGGTTCCCAAGCTCGTTAATCCCGGGACGAACGCATCCATTGCGAGATCGCGAACCCGCCGAGCCCGAACCAGCGCGTCAGCCAAGGCTCTCTTGCGGCTTTGGCTTTTTTGCGGTTCTCCTTGCGCTGCGCCTGCGGCGTCTCCATGTAATCGACCACCCGGTCGGTCATATACCGGATATATTCCTCCGTCCGTTTCTCCATGCCGCGTGTCTCCCCTTCGCTTGATAATCGATCGTTTCATTCAACAGTGTCCCCGCGATCGATGCCTTTCAAACATGAATGAGTTCCCTTGGTCCGAGCCACGCTATGGATGATCATGTTGGCATAGGAGGATAACGATGCGCGAACGATTTTGCCGGCGTCGCCCGTTTCGCACGGGCTTGGCGCTATTAGCCGGCGCCGCTTTGCTGTGCTTCTGCAGCGCGGGAACGTCCCTGGCGGCGCCCGGGGAGTCCTGGGAGGAAGCCCCTTCGGCGCAATCCCTGCTCGACAGCCAGCTGCCGACCGACTACAGCCGCGCCCTTCCGACGGCGCAGGTACTGATCGACGTCGGCCACGGCGGCATCGACGGCGGCGCCCACCACGAGCATATATTGGAGAAAGACATCAACCTGGCGGTCGCCAAAAAAGTGTACGCCATGCTGCAAGCCCAAGGCATCCGGACCGTCTTGAACCGGAACGGCGACTACGCGCTCAGCGACGATAACCGCTGGAACGGGAGAGCCTCGCGGCATCGCCGGGATCTGTCCCAGCGCAGCCAGCTGACCAAAGAAATCAACACGCAAATCTTGGTCAGCATTCACGTCAACTGGGCGCCGGACCGGACGGAGTACGGGCCGCTCGTGCTGCATCAGAATGAAGGCGAGAGCGCGCTGCTCGCCTTCTGCATTCAGGATGCGCTGAACCGCCGGCAGAACACGCGCGGGCTTCCCCGCGTCGGCAAGCCGTTTTACCTGCTCAACGTCGTCAAGCAGCCGGCCGTCATCGTGGAAATGGGCTTCATCAGCCACGAAGGCGACCGGCTCATGCTGACGAGTCCGGACAAACAAACCGAGCTTGCCGCCGCCATCGCGTCAGGAGTGCGGAACTATATCCTGCTCCGCTGACGGGCCGAGCATGTCGCTCAGCCGGACGAACCGCGCGCTGCCCTGCAGGCGCGGGATCGCGTCCTTCAACGCGGCGGCGGTCAGCTTGCCCGGCGGTCCGACGTGGCCGATCGTCACGCAGCTGGCGTTGCTCTCCAGATGCTTGCGCAGCAGGCCGATCTGTTTCATGATATGGCTCGTCGAGTAAACGTCGTCGAGAAACACGTGATTGGACAGAAGCGGCACGCCGAGCTCGGCGGCGAGCTTGGGCACGACCGTTTTGTACGTCGTCCGGCTGTCGAGGAAAAACAACCCCCGCTCCTTCACGACGGTCAGCACGACGCGCATGACCCGTTCGTCGGCCGTGACCTTGGAGCCCATGTGATTGTTCATGCCCACCGCATAGGGCACGTCGTCGATCGCCGCCTCCACCCGCTTGCGGATTTCGGCATCGTCCATCGCCGTCGTGATGGCGCCCGGTCCGAGCCATTCGGGCTTGCCCTTTACCGGCTCCATCGGCATGTGCACGATCACGTCGTCGCCCAGCTTGTGCGCGAGCTCCGCGTCCTGCTTCGTCGTCGGCATGAACGGCATGATCGCCGTCGTGAACGGCACGGGCAGCTTCATCATCTCCGGCGTCCCCGTCATGCCGTTGCCGAAATCGTCGATGACGATCGCGACCTGGCGCTGGCCGGCGGACGCGTCCGTTCCTTCCGCGGCCGCGCGCTCCGATGGCGCGTTCCACGGGCATAGCGAGAGCGAGAGCCCCAGCGCCGCCGCCGTTAGCGCCGTCCGGCATCGTTTCTTCTTCATCTCTAATCCCTTCTTTCCGCTGCATCGGTTACATTGTTTGTGGAAAGAGGAAAAATTATGTACGAAAAGGACGAGCAGCGGGGCTGCTCGTCCTTTCTGCGGGTTTGCGGCGCTACGCCGCCGCAAGGATGCGCGAACGATCGGTTAGACCGCGTAAACGGCCGCGCTGACGTTCATCGGACCGATGATTTGGCCCGTCGTGCCCGGCTGCAGGTTTTCCACGTAGAACGTGTATGCATGCGCGCCGGCCGGGACGTTGATGTCGATGACTTGGAACGTGGCGATGCCGTAATGCTCGAAGCCGGATTCAAAGCCTTGTTCGGCATAGTAGATTTCCTGGTTGTCGCGGAAAACGCGGAACAGGAATCTCGGAATGCCGAACGTGCCTTGTCCGCCGAACGTCGCGACCAATTGAACGCGGTTGTTGAGCGCGTATTGCGGCAGGACGAAGATGCCGAGCTGCGACAGGATCGCTTTGTTCGGCGTGAGCGGCAGCGCGATCGCGACTTGGTTCGTGACGACGGCGGGAACGCTGACGTTGTAGTCGATTAATTGTGCCATGGAGATAGTCAACTCCTTTCCTACCAGATGCTTCCATTCTATGAAAACGGAAATGCGTTGGTATGGACGAGTTTCTATCCCGGGGCGGATTTTTTACGTTTGGGGTTATCGTTTCGTTTCTCAGCGTAATGACGGCAGCGAATTTCTACTTGGGAAGATCAATAAAACGGCACGTTGCCGGCGCGAAGCCGCTCGTCCAGCCGATCCGCGAGCTCCAGGAATTCCAGCGGCTCGCGGATCGTATACGCCGGGCGCTCGCTCTCGTCGGCCGGCTCGTGCGGGTACCGCGTCGTCCAGCTCTGGAAGACGCTCACGATGCCGAGCGCGTTGGCCCCTTTAACATCGCGGCTCAGGTTGTTTCCGACCATGACGATGCGGCCGAAGTCGGCCTCGTTCAGTTCCAGCGCGCCGGCCGCCGCCCGGAACATGCGCGGGCTGGGCTTGACGGCCTTGATCGTCTCCGAATAGATCATCGTCGCGAAGTAGTCGTACAGGCCGAGCCGTTTGTACATATTCTTGAACGACTGCGCGTCGCCGTCGGCGACGAGCGCCAGCGTGTAGCCCCGCTCGTACAGCGTCTTCACCATCACGTCGGCGCCGGGAATGACCTCGGCGGTGACGACGATGCCCTCCTCGTCGCGAATTTCCGTCGATTCGTCGATGATCGTATCCCCGCTGTCGAGGAAAATGATCAGTTTGCGTTCGCTATTCATTGTTGCGCTCCTCTCTCCTTTTGCACGTTCCGTTCGATTGCTACTTGATTCGATTGCTACTTGATTCGATTGCCGATTGATTGCCATTTGAACGGCTCAACTTGCCGCGCCGCCCGCCGGTCAGTCCCGCGCCTCGACGCGAAGCCGCTGGCCCTCGCCCATCCGCAAGCCGTCCGGCGCCATCCGCTTCAATGCGGCGACGTTCGCCGGCATGCCGCCTTCGGCAAAGGCGTTGCCTTCGATGGCGGCGCCGCTGCAGGCGTCGAGCCGAATCAGGCTCGCGGCCGCCGGCGCGCCGTCCTCCGCGGCCCCTTCCGCCGGTACGACCTCGTTGTTCGCGAACCGCAGCCCGCGGACGCTCTTCGCGACCAACGCCGCCGCCAAGCTCGTCTCGATGCGGTTGCCCTCGATGACGATGCCTTCATGCACCGGCCGGGCGGCGTCGGCGACGCGGTTCTCCGGCGCGATGAAGATGACGGGATGCTCCGAGCTGCCGCACGCGGCGAACCGGTTGCCCCGGATCGTCAGGTCCCGGACCGGCCCGGACTCGAACCAGCTCTCCGCGTCGTCGGCGACGAACACGCCGCTCATCGTCGTGCCGTCGAAGACGTTGTCTTCGATGACTGTCTTGCGCCGGGTCGTCACGAGCACGCCCCGCGTCGGAATGCGGGCGAAATAATTGCCCCGCACGCGCAGCTCCGGGTTCCACGTGACGTTCTCGACCGCGTCCCCCGGCTCGGCGCCCGCCGGCGCATCCGCGTCCAGCGTCAGCAGCCAGTCGCGCGGACTGACGGCTTCGACGGCGAGAACCTTGCCCGAGGCGTACGGAAGAAGCGTCTCGCGCTTGACGAACGCGATCTCGTCGCCGGGGAAGAAGGCTTGGAAGCCGTACGTCTGGGGATGCATGAAGCGCAGCAGCACGCGGTTCGCCTCCGGCATGCCGACTAGCTGCAGATGCGTGCCGTGGACATTGATCGGATCGTCGTGGCCGCCGACGAACCGGCAGCCTTCGATCTCGACCCGGCCGCGGCAGCCTGAGACGTGGATGAAGTCGGCGAACGCCGTCACCGTCCGGCCCGTCTCCGGCCGCGGCGAGAAGTCCAGCTCCGCGAAGCGCAGATCTTCGCTGTACTGGCAGACGACGCCGAGGCCGTGCATGAAGTGAATGCCGCCGTCGGCGAACCGGATATTCCGGCTGCGGCGAATGAAGACGCCGACCTGGTCGCGCAGACCGTCGCGCACCTGCAGGACGCGGCCTGCCGGTTCGCTAGGCGCGCCGCCCAGACGGAAGCGGAGCCGCATCGGCGCCAGCTCCTCGGCGAGCGCCGCTTCGCCGAGATTGTCGATGCGCCACGTCCGGTTGCGGACCGGGTCGAACGCCTGCATCGGGCCGGCGTTGAAGCGCCAGCCGTCGCCGGTCCAATGCACCTTCCCGTCCTGCACCTCGTACCGGGAATCGGGATGCACCTCGACGTCCATATAGTCCGTCCCGGCGGCCGTCACCGTCATCTCCGCCACCGTCGGGCGGGCGTAATCGAGATGCAGATTGCGGATCTCGACGTCGTCGCAGCCGTCCAGCGCGAGCATGGTGACCCGCCCGTGGAACAGGAAGAGCGAGCCTTGCCCGTCCAGCGTCAGCCGCTCGATCCCCTTCAGCAGAATCGCGATCGTCTTCGTGACGTCGGGATTCTCCTCCTCGCTGGCCGTGTTCGTAATGTAATACGGTTCCCGGGCAGCCTCGTCCGGATAGAAATCGTACCTCCCCTGCGGAATTTCCAGCAACGCCGGCCCGTCATGCTTCCCCGCCGCTTCGATCGCCCGCCGCATGGCAGGCAGCGCGTCGCGGCCCGAATCGGGCTCCGCGCCGTAATCCGTCAGCCGGAAGCGCGCGATTCCTCCCGTAACCTCGTATGCGGTCTCCATCGTCTTCCTCCTCTTCATCTCCTCGCCGAGATAGGTTAAGCGCTTAACCTACCATACAACGAAACGGCCGCCGGTTCAATATCGAATTCTGTTCCGGACAGCCAGAAAGGCGGCTAAGCGCCGCCTTTCTTGGGTTTCTCTTCAATCAGGAAGGCGGCTTGCCGATGTGCCGCGCGGCCGGCTTATTTGCCGAGCTTCGCCATCTCTTCCGTCACTTCTTTGATCGCGTCCTGCAGCCCTTTGCCGTCGTAGCCCTTTTGGGCGTCGTGCAGCATTTTTACCGGATCGTCCTTGCCGAGCACGATGCGGGTGAAGTCTTCGTCGAAGTTGATCGTCGACAGCTTATCCTTGGCCGGCGTGGACATCGAGAAGATATCGAACGCCGTCGGGATCGGCTTGGCGTTGTCCATCTGCCATTTCAGCTCGTTCTGGATGAAGTCGACGACGCCGTCTCCCAGCGCGGCGCGGTTCGCCGGGCTGTCCTCCAGGGTGCTTGCGTTGCGCCATGCCGCCAATTGCGAAATGATATCGTACGAAGGATATTCTTTATTCAGGGCGACGTAGGCGTCGCCTTCCTTCGGACGGGTAATCGTGATCGTGCCGCTCGCGTCCTTCGTGTAATCCTTGCCTTCGATGCCGTAGTCGAACGTTTCCTTCGCTTCCGGCGACAGCAGCCAGTCGTAGATGCTCAGGATGCGGTCGAATTTCGCGTCGTCGACGTCCGCGTTGATCATCGTCTCGGACCAGAACGACTGCGTCGTGTGACGGTAGATCGTTCCGTCCGCTGACGGCCACAGGTGCAGGATCTTCACGTTGTCGAAGAAGTTTTTGCCCGGATTCGCTTTTTCCCACTCCGCTTTGACGCCGTTCGGGCCGCTGACGGAGTTGGACGCGAGCGCCAGCGCGCCCGCTTTGCCCTGATAGAATTTCTGGTTCGCTTCGCCGGCTTTCTCGACCGCGAAGTCCGGATCGAGGCCGCCGTCCGCGTACAGCTGACGGGCTTGGACCATGACTTGGTCCATTTGCTTGGAGGCGTAGTACGGCACCCATTTGCCGTCTTCCTTCACCCAGCTGCTATTGTCGAACTGCGGGAACGTCGGCATGAAGACGCCTTTGAAGTAGCCGAGCGTGTTCATGACGATCCCCGTCGTATCGTTCTTGCCGTTGCCGTCGGGATCCTTGTCCGCGAACGCTTTCATCATCGCGTCGAAATCCGCGAAGCTCTTCGGATCCTGCAGGCCGAGCTTATCCATCCAGTCCTTGCGCACGTAGATGGCGCGGTCCACCGCCCACATGTCCGTGTTCGGGTACGTCATCCGCGGAATGGCGTACAGCTTGCCGTCGCGATAGACGCCCTGCACGTCTTGAGCCTTCGCGACCTTCTCGAGGTTCGGATAGCTGCTCAGGTCGTCCGGAAGCGCATGCACGAGTCCTTGGCTGACCCATTGATTGTACGTCGCCGGGTTGTCGTTCACGATGCTGTTCGTGATGACGTCCGGCAGCTGGCCGGCCGCGGACCACACTTGGTTCTTCTCTTTGTAGTTGTCCCAGCCGATGTCGACCGGATTCAGCGTGACGTTGAAATCCTTTTCGATCTTTTGCTGCAGCTCGTCATGCTGCTGGAAGCCGACGCCGATGCCCCACCAGGACAGGGAAATGTCCAAATGATCCTTATACGGGTTGTCTGCGGTCTGTCCGTTCGTAGCCGTATTCGCCGGCGCGCCGCCGCCGTTGTCCGATGCCGCGGGCGCGTTGTTCGCGCCGTCGTTGGCAGCGTCGTTCGCGTTGCCGCAGCCCGCGACCGCCGCGACGAGCGCCGCCGCGACGACCGCGTTCATGCCGATCCGTTTTGCTTTGTTCATCGTCTCTATCCCCTTGTCTGCTATGATTTTATAATAAAAGCTCTCGCTCTTACTATCCCTTGATGGATCCGATCATAACGCCCTTCGCGAAATATTTTTGGAGAAACGGGTAGAGGCAGGCGATCGGAAGGGTGCTGACGACGAGCACGGCCATCTTGAGCATTTCCGGCTGCAGGCCGGAATCCCCGACGCGGACGCTCGTCGTGATGCTCGAGAGCACCTGCTGATAGTTGGTCAGCAGCTCCCGCAGCAGCGCCTGGAGCGGCAGCAGGTTGACGTTGGTCATGAACAGGACGCCGTACCACCATTCGTTCCAGCGGTCGACCGCGTAGAACAGCGTGATCGTGGCGATCATCGGCATCGAGATCGGCACGACGATTTTGTACAGGACCTGCAGATCGTTGGCCCCGTCGATCTTCGCCGATTCCTCGACGCCCGCCGGCAGCGTCCGGAAGAAGGCGATGCAGATGATCATGTAGAACGTGTTGACCGCGACCGGCAGCACCATGACCAGCAGGTTGTTGATCAGGTGGAAGTTTTTCATCGTCAGGTAGAACGGAATGAGCCCGCCGTTGAAAAACATGGTGAAGACGATGCCGCTCATGACGATCTTCCGTCCCGGGAATCCCGACTTCGACAGCACGTAGGCGCCGGTCACCGTGACGAGCATGTTGACCGCGGTCCCGACGCCGGTAACGAACAGCGTGACCAGCAGCGCCTTGAAGAAACGCGGCTCATGCAGGATGTAGCTGTAGGCCGACAGGTCGAAGACGGTGGGAACGAGATAGACGAGCTGCTTCGAGACCGCCACCGTGTTGCTGAACGACATGAGGACGACGTTGTAGAACGGCAGCAGGGTCGCGATCGTGAGCACGAAGAGCACCGCGTGGATGATCAGGTCGGCGACGCTCGTTTTTTTGCCGCGTCTGCCCGGGCTTTGCCGGACCGCGGCGGATGTCGTTGCGGTTTCCATTTACACGAGTCCCTCCCCGCCGAGTCGTTTGACGATGTAATTGGCCAGATAGAGCAGGCCGAAGTTCAGCACCGCCTTGAACAGGCCGACCGCCGTCGTGACCCCGAAGCTGAGGCCGTCCGCGAACGCCGAGCGGTACGTATACGTGTCGATGATGTCGCCGGTCGAATAGACGCCCGGATTGTACAGGTTGAAGATTTGGTCGAACCCGCCGTTCATCGCGTTGCCGACGGCCAGGATCAGCAGGATCGCCGCCGTGCCGCGAATCGAAGGCCACGTGACCGACTTCAGCTGCTGGAACCGTCCCGCGCCGTCGACGTAAGCGGCTTCGTACAGCTCCGGATTGATGCCGGCGATCGCCGCCAGATAGATGATCGCGCTCCAGCCGACTTCCTTCCAGATGTTCGAGAGGAACACGATCGCCCGGAACAGCCCGGGATCGGTCAGGAACGTCACCTTGTGGAAGCCGAGCGAGGCGATGATCTGATTCAGCACGCCGGTGTTGCCCAGGAAGTTGAACATGATGCCGCTGATGATGACCCAAGAGATGAAGTGCGGGAACGTATAGACGGTTTGATAAAATTTCTTCAGCTTCTCCCGCGCCACTTCGTTGATCAGGAGCGCCAGCACGATCGCGATCGGATACTCGAACACGATCCGGCCGCAGCTGATATAGAGCGTGTTCCAGAACGCGCGCCAAAAATCGCTCTGCGCGATCAGCTCCTTGAAATTGTCCAATCCGACCCACGGGCTCCGCAGGATGCCCTCCCGGATGTGAAACTCCTTGAACGCGAGCAGCACGCCGTACATCGGCACGTACTGGAACAAGACGTAGAAGAGCACGGTAGGAAGGAGCAGCAGATACAGGTAGCGGTGTTTGTACAGGTCCTTCCCGATTGTTTTTCCCATTGCGATCCTCCTCGTAAGCGTTGCCAACCCAACTGTCCCCATTATCGCGCCGATCGCCCGGCTCGGGTATGCACGCGATTTATCGAAAAGGAAAGCGCTTCTAAATTCCGAACATAAAAAAAGAAAACTTTCGGCGAAAGTTTTCTAAAAATCGTCCATAGCGGATCTAAAAACGATCCATTGTCTGCGCTTTCACTGCCGCTCGCTGCGGTACTGCGTCGGCGTCTTGCCGGTCATCTTCTTGAACAGCCGCGTGAAATAAAAATAATCCTGGTAGCCGATCCGCTCGGCGATTTCCTGCATGGTCAGCTCCCCGCCGCCGAGCAGCTCGCGCGCATGCTCGATCCGCAGGCGCGCGACGTAGCCCGTCAGCGTCTCGCCGACCTCCTTGCGGAACAGCTGGCTGATGTAGCTCGGGTTCATGTAGAACTGCTCCGACAGGCTCTGCAGCGACAGCTCCTCGCGGAAATGCTGCGTCACGTACTGCAGGATGGCGTTGAAGTTCCGGTTCTTCGACTCGGGGGGCTGCGGATCGGCGGCGGGCGCCAAGTCGCGGGCGACGAGCGCCTCCAGCGCGTCCAGCATGTCGAAGACGTCGCGGTACGACTGGATGAGCTGCTCGTAGCTGTACAGCGTCTCCTCCGTCTGGCCCAGCTTGAACAGAAACGCCACCGTCATGTTGTAGACCTGGAAGGCGTGAAGGACGGACAGCGAACGAACGGCGAACAGCTCGACGATGCCCTTGAACGCCGCTTGAACCGCTCCCGCCGATTGGGCGGCTATCGCCCGGCTCATATCCGCCATGAGGCGGTTCAGCTCGTCCTGGCGGAACGGCTGCGCCGCGTAGACGCCGCATTCGCGCGTGACGAAGAACTGGTGCGCGAGCGCGTCCGCGGCGTCGATGCCGGCCCTGATCTCGCTCAAGTCGCGGACCGGACCGCCGACGCCGATGCCGGACAGGCCGAGCGGGACGGGCTCCCGCCATGCCGACGCCAGTTCGTCCGCCCGGGCGGCCGGCAGCAGATAGGCCGTCTTGGACGCGCCCGTCTTCAGCCTCACGGCCTTGGCGCCCGGCATCGGCAGGTCGCCCGCGCCGACGGCCACGACGGGCACGAGCCCGTCGGCCCGCCAGTCGCCGAAGCCCTTGCCGTCCAGCTCCGCGAGCAGCCTCAGCCGGTTCGCGTCGCTCGGCTCCTCGAGGTAATAGAGCAGCGCCGACGCCGGCGCGGGCCTCGCGGCCGTCAGCAGCTTGTCCAGCTTGGCGAGCACGCCGGTGATTTCGGTCTCGTCGAACGGCTTCAGGCAGTACGCCACCGCGCCGTAGGCGATCGCCTTCTGGGCGTAAGCGAATTCCGCGTAGCCGCTGACGACGACGAACTGGACCGGATGGTCCAGGCTTCTGCCCCGCTGGATGAGCTCCAGCCCGTTCATCTCCGGCATCCGGATATCCGTGAATACGACGTCGGGCTTCAGCGCCTTCATCAGCGCCAGCGCGTCCGCGCCTTTGTACGCCTGCCCGACGACCTCGAAGCCGTGGCGCTCCCAGTCGACCAGGTCCTTCAAGCTCTCCACGACCCAGCTCTCGTCGTCCACCAACAGTACTTTATGCATGCTCTTCGCTCCCCCCTCGAATCGTCATTTCGATCGTCGTTCCTTCGCCTTGAACGCTCTCCAGCCGCAGGCCGCTGCCCGGGCCGAACATCAGCTGGATCCGGTTATGGACATTGACCATGCCGATGCTCTTCTGATCCGCGGGCTCCTGCGGGCCCGCCCCCGGCGCGGCGAGCAGGCGCCGAAGCCCGTCCAGCACGCCCGGCGGCATGCCCACGCCGTTATCCGCGATCCGAATCCGCAGCGCGCCTTCGCCGTCGACCTGTCCGCGGATCCAGAGCTCGCCCTGCCGCAGCGTCGGCTCGAAACCGTGATAGACGGCGTTCTCGACGAGCGGCTGCAGGATCATCTTCGGCACCCGGTACGCCAGCGCCTCGTCCGTCAGCTCGTAGCGGACGGCGAACCGGTCGGCGAACCGGATCTGCTGGATGCGGACGTACGACTCGATCATGCGGATCTCCTCGCCGAGCGGCACTTCGCCCGAACCCTTGACGCTGTAGCGGAAAATGCTCGAGAGCGCGCGGGTCATCGTCTTGATCCGGTCCTGTCCTTCCACGACGGCGATGCCCGTAATCGCTTCCAGCGTGTTGTACAGGAAGTGCGGATTGATCTGGCTGCGCAGGAACGCGAGCTCCGACTTCTTCTTCTCCAGCTCGATGCCGTACAGCCGCGTGTTCGTCTCTACCAGGCTGAGCGTCAGCCGGTCGATCTCGTCGAGCATGCTGTTCAGCTCCGTCGCCACGATGCTGATCTCCATGTAGCCGTCCAGCGCGATGCGCTTCTTGAACTGCAGCAGATCGCCGCGCCGGATGCGCGTGATGAAGAAGATGAGGCGCTTCAGCGGCCGCAAAATGTTATTGATGATGAACATGAACGGTACCGCCAGCACGAGCAGCGCGATGCCGAGAATGCTGAGCTCCTGCTTGCGGATGTCGAGCAGATCCCGCAGCAGCTCGTTCTCCGGCGCCATGCTCACGATCGTCCCGTCGATGTCGGGCAGCGCTTCCGTCTCGACGACGTAGCTGCGCCCGTTCCAGTCGACGATCCGGTTGCCCGCGTCGGCGCTGCCCAGCTCGATGCCTTTGAAATCGCTTCCAGTTTTCACGGACGCGTTGCTCGTGATGACCCGGCGCGACCGGTCCAGCAAATAAATTTGGGTGCCCGTCGCCTTCGACGAGTAATCCTGCTCGCTGACGATGGCGGAGGCGTCGACGACGAAGAACGCCGTGCCGATGTTGCGGTTGAAGAGCGCGCCCTGCTGGCTGTAGGTGATCGTGGTCGCGAAGACGAGCTTCTCGTCCGGACCGTACAGGACGCCGAACTGCTGCATGCCGGCGTAATAGCCGTTCACCTTCTTGCCCGACAGCTGCATCCGCAGGGGCACGACGTACCGGTTGCCGCCGTACAGGTCGATCCAGGTGCCGTTGTTGCCGGAGATGATGATGTCTTGGATCCCTTCCTTCAAGTCCTTCTGGCCGTTCAAATATTTGTTCAGCTTCGTGAACTTGTCGTAGCGGACCAGCTTGTCCGTCTCCACGAGATAGTCCTGCACGTCCTGGTTGTACGAGATATCCTGCATGATCCGGTAGATGACGTCGTGGTTGGACGCGACGTTCTTCTTGATTTCCGACACCGTTTGTTTGACGTATTCCTCGTGGCTGCGGGTGATCATGCCCGACATCATGGAATACGTATGAAGAATGACGACGAGCATCACACTAATCGTGCAGGCCGCGAGAATGAACAGCTGCGAACGAATGGACAGTTTTCTCAGGAAAGCCACCGGCGCTCAGTCCCGTCTGCGTAATTTGTCGAATGCGTTCTCCATGCCTATTATGACGGTTCCCCCGCGAAATCGTCAATGTCCTTCCGCGGCCTGCCGCCAGCGTCGCGCGGTGCCTGCAGAAAAGCGGGATGCGCGCCTGCGGGAGGCCGCGCCCGCAGGCGCGAACGGCCGTAAAGACAGCAAAAAAGCCTTGCTTTCGCAAGGCTTGTTCATTGTAGAAGTTGGTGCGGTCGAGAGGACTTGAACCTCCACGGCTGTTACACCACTAGAACCTGAATCTAGCGCGTCTGCCAATTCCGCCACGACCGCACATTCGGCAGAAGTCGCTTCGCTTTCGAGAAGCGGCAAGAAGTAATATACCACAGCCGAAAATAGAAAGTCAACCCTCGATCTTTTCAAAGCTTGAACCCGCCGGCGGCTACCGCCTCACGCGCGTGCCGTCCACGAGGAAGCCGGTGGCGTTCACCACCACCTCCTGCTGCTCGAACAGCCCGTCGGCGACGGCCGTGACGTACGCGTTGGAATCCGCGATCTTGATCGGCGTCTCCACGGCGTAATACGCGCTGCCGAGCGGCCCTTCGTCGGCCCGCAGCGTGAATACGTACGCGCCGCGCGCGTCGTGATGGACGGCTTCGTTCGGCACCGTCACGGTCTGCTTGCCGCCCGGCTTCGCGATCTTCACCCGCACCCGCTCCCCGCCCTTCAGCCCGTCGTCCTTGATCGCGACGGTGACGCGGCTCGGCGGCGGCGCGGGCGCGTTGCCGCCGGAAGCGCCGTCCGCCGGCGGCAGCGACGCGTCTTCGGGCGCCTCGTCGTCGAGCGCCGCGATCGTGCCGGTCAGCTGGCGCTCGTCCTTCCCCGTCAGCGTAATCTGATCCAGCGTCTCTCCGGGCTCGAGCAGCGCGGCGACGTCGCCCGGCACGAGCAGCCGGATTTCGTACCCTTCGGCGGCATTCGCGAGCACGACGTCCGGCTCGCCGCCGGGACCCGAGCCTTCGATCGCGCCGACCCGCGTCACGACGCCGTCGAACGGTGCCGCGGCCGACCGGCCTTCGGCGATGCTCTTCTGCAGGCTCTGGATATGCTGCTGCTGCGTCGATACGTCGAGCTCGGCCGATTCGATCGCCGTCTTCGCGGCGGCCTTCGCGCTCTCGTCTCCGCCGTTCGCCGCGAGGATGTAATTCGTATGCAGCTGGTCCATGGACAAGTCCAGCTTCTTCAGCTCCGCCTGCATGTCGGCGAGCTGCTGCTTCGCTTCGCCGTCGTCGTACTCGACCAACGTCTGGCCGCGGCTCACCCGGTCGCCCTCCTTGACGAGCACGCGCTTCACCTTCCACCCCGCCGGATTCGCGATGTCCCGCGTCTGCCCCGGCTGTACCGTCGCGCTGCCTTCGTAGTCGTGCGGGATCGAGCCGTTCGCCGCGACCGCGGTCGCCACCTTCGGCAGCGACAGGCCGCGCAGCGTGTTGCCCGCCAGCGTACAGGCCGCGAGCAGGACGAGGAACGCGCCTGCCGCGAGGCGCAGCTTGCGTTTGCGGGACCGGGACGTCCGTTCTTCCATGACGATCACTCCTGAATTCATCCTTTGATGCCCGATTGCTGGATGCCCTCCACGAAGTACGACTCCGCGTACAGGAACAGCAGCACCATCGGGGCCATGTACAGCGCGGAAGCGGCGAAGCCGATCCCCCGCGCCGCTTTGTTGATTTGGGCCAAGTAGAGCGACAGCGGCTGCTTGGCCGCGTCCTGCAGGAAGATGAGCGGCTGCTCGATCATGTTCCAGTAATCCACGAACAGCAGCACGGTCAACGCCGCGAGGCCCGGCTTGGCCAGCGGCAGGACGATCCGCGCGAATATCGTCCACTGCCCGGCGCCGTCGATTTTGGCGGCTTCGGTCAGCGCGTACGGAATATGGGCCATGAACTGGCGCATCATGAACACGCCGAAGGCGCCGAAGATGCCGGGCAGCACGATCGCCGCCGAACGGTTCATCAAGCCGAGCATGTCGATGACGAGGTAGTTCGGGACGAGCGTCACCTGGAACGGCATGAGCATCGTCATCAGATAGACGAGAAACAGCTTGTCCCGTCCCGGAAACCGCAGCTTGGCGAACGCGTAGGCGGCCAGCGAGCCGACGAGCGTCTGGCCGGCGACGATCGGCGCGACGAGCCCGGCCGAATTCCAGAACATGTGCAGGAATTTCGGGCTCAGGATGAGCACCTGCGCGTACTGCCCGAACGTGAGCCAATCCGGCAGCAGCTTCAGGTTGACGAACGCGTCCTTGCCGCCGTTCGCGGCGTCGGCCATTTTCCCGATCAAGTCGTAGTTGCGCCCGATCTCCGCTTCCGACATGAGCGAATCGGCCAGCGTCAATCCGATCGGAAACAGCATGGCGGCGGCGAACGCGCCGAGCAGCGCCGTCAGCGCCAGTCCGTGCAGCCGTGAACGGATGTGCATGGTTTCCCTCCTCTCTCTACTCCGTGTTTTCCCGAAACCGGCGTTCGGCGCGGAGCAGTCCGGAGGTCAGCACGACGATGCAGCCGACCATGAGGGTCGCCGCGGCCGTCAGCTTCTGGACGTCCAGCTCGAAGAACATGTTGTTCATGTAATGCTGCAGCATGTACAGCCGGTCGTACGGGTAATCGCCGGCCAGCAGGTACGTCTCCCGGAACACCTTGAACGAATTGATGATCGAGATGAGCAGCACGAAGAACAACGTCGGCGTCAAATACACGAGCGTAATATGGCGAAACTGATGGAACCGGCCCGCGCCTTCGAGCGAAGCCGTCTCGTAATAATCCTTCGGGATCGACTGCAGGCCGGCCAGGAGCAGGATCATGTCGTAGCCGATGTTCTTCCAGATGTACATAACGGCGACGATGCTCAACGACCAGTTCGACTGCATCCAATCGATCCGCGCGATCCCGAGCGCGTGCAGCCACGCGTTCAGCGTGCCGTTCCAGTCGAAAAAAATTTGCCACACCGTCACGACGGACGCGACGGGTACGACGAGCGGCAGCATGATCGACGTCCGGATCGGCCCGCGCAGCCGGAGCGGCCGGTTCAGCAGGACCGCGAGCGTCAAAGACAGCGCGACGAGCAGCGGCACGCCCGCGCCCGTGAAGAGCAGCGTATTGCCCGCCGCCTTGCGGAACGAGGCGCTGTGGAGCAGCTCCGCGTAATTGCCGAGACCGACGAACCGGCCGCCGAGCGCGCCGTCCGTGAACGACTCGTAGAAGCCGAGCCCGAACGGGACGAGATAGAACACGGCGAAGCCGATCAGGCTCGGCGCCAAGAACAGCATCGCCGCCGCGGCGTCGCCGCGCGGCCGCGGCATTCGCAGGCTACTCATGCAGCACGGTCGTCGCTTTGTTTTGAATCAGCTTGGCGACGTCCTCCGCGGATTTCTGGCCGGCGAAGAAGGCCGCCGAATCGGCCGCGACGATATCCAGCACCTTGCCGGAATCGCGCTTCTTGCGGGCGGCGCCCTCCGCGAAGCCTTCGAGGCGGTCGAGCCGGGCGCCGTCGACCTTGAACGGCGTCCCGTGCAGCGGGCCGAGCGCGTCGGGCGTGATCGTGCCCTGACGCTTCAGCGACGCGACGGCGTCCCGGAAGCGCGCCTTGTTGACCGGAAGGCCGATCGCCGTATGATCCATCATGTATTTCAGGAAATCCCACGCCGCGTCCTTCGCTTCGGAGCCGGCGTTGATCCCGATGTCGGAGCCCGTCTCGAACGACGCGCCTTTCCCTGCCCCGTCCGCGTGCGGCTTCACGTAGAACGCCGTATCGTCGCCGAACGTCCGCAGGCTGGTCAAGTAATCGGTCGGCGATTGAATCGTCACGTTCGTGAAGTAAGCCCGGCCGCCGGAGCCGACGACGCCTTCGTCGATCATCGCCTTGATCCGCTCCAGCAGCCCCGTGAACGCGGGCGAATCGAAGCTCGCCTTGCGGCCGGCCTCGTCCACGAATGAGCCGTAGTTGTCGGCGACGACGCCGCGCACGAAATAATCCGGCCCGCCGACCATCATGCCTTCCCCGCTGACGATGGCGGAATCGTACTTGCCCTTCGCCGCGACGAGCTGCCGTCCCGCCGCCATGAAGCCGTCCCACGTCCACGCGCCGTCGTCGATCTTCACGCCGGTCGCGGCGATCGCGGCCCGGTCGCCGACCATGCCGCTCAAGGAGAAGGTCAGCGGAATGCTGAACGGGCCGGTTTCGTTTTGTCCGGCGCCCAGCACGTTCGCGAAATAATCGGCCTTCCGGAACGACTTGTCCCCGTTCATCCGCGCGCCCAAATCCTCCAGCAAATGATGCCGTTCGTAATCCTCGGCGGCCAAGTACCGCAGGTCGAGCAAGTCGGGCCCTTTGCCGGCCAGCATCGCCGCGTTCGTGGCCGTCGTGAATTTCTCGATGTCGGCATCCGTTTGCTCGCCGTCGCCGCCGTCGTCGCTATAGGGGCGGCTGAGCCCGTACTTCAGCTGAATATCCACGTTCGGATGAGCCGCCTCGTACGCTTTCGCCGCCTCCTCGTACTGCTTGTTCGGCCAGAAGACCGAGAAGACGATGGTCTGCTTGCCCCCGGAGGAAGGCGGATTCCCGCCCGCATCCGCGTCCGTCGTCCCGTTTTGGCCGTTCGCCCCGCCTTTGCCGTTCGACGCTCCCGCCTCCTGATTCGCGCCGGCCGCGCCTGGATTCCCGGCGCTTCCGCCGGTTGCGCCGTTCGCCGCATCGCCGCCGCTTCCGCCGTTCCCGCCGCAGGCCGCCAGAGCCAGCGCCGTCAGCGTGACCGTCAGCAGCGTAAGTCCGATTGTTTTCATATCGATCAAGCTCCTTTGTTCAACGTCATTCGTTCAGGAAGGTCATCGCTTTGTTCTGGATGAGGCTCGCGACCGCCTCGGCGGACTTTTGCCCGGCGAAGAAGGCTTTGGACTCCGCGACGACCAGGTTCCATACCTGATCGGATTTGGAATCCCGGGAAGGATGGACCGCCCCCTCCACGTACGCGCCGAGTCCGTCCAGCATCGCCTCGTCCACTTGAATCGCCGCCCCTTGCAGCGGTCCTTCCGGAACCGCCCGGAACGATCCTTCCTTCTTGAGCGCCGCCGCTTGCTCCGCGTACGCCGCCTTGTTGATCGGGAAGCCCGTCGTCGTCGCGGGCGCCTGCATCTCCTCGGACATCATGAACTTCACGAAATCCCACGCCGCCGCCTGCACCTTGGAGCCGGCCGCGATCGCGACGCTCCGGTACGTCTTGAAGTAGCCGCCGGCCGCCGTGTCCTGCGCGTGCGGCTTCGCGTACAACTTCGCGCGGTCGCCCGCCGTCTTGTCGGCCATCTTCGCGCCGAGGCTGAAGCCCGCCATCGATTCCAGGTAATCCTTCGGCGAATTGATCTGGATGCTGTTGAAGTACGCGTTGACGCCGCGGCCGATCGCGGAGACGACGCCGTCGTCGAACATCGTCTTCACCTGCTTCATCAGCCCCGTGAACGAAGCCGAATCGAAATGCGCCTCGCGGCCGCCGGGATCCAGGAACAGCCCGTAGTTGTCGCTCACCATCTCGCCCAGCAAATATTCGGGTCCTTCGTACGACAGCGCCGTCCGCTGTCCGCCGCTCGCCGTCATCGCTTCGGCCGTCTTCGCGAAATCGCTCCACGACCACGACAGATCGTCGAACGCGACGCCCGTCTTGGCGATGGCGCCTTCGTCTCCGGCAAAGCCCATCAGAAAGAAGGAAAGCGGCATCGCGTACAGCGCGTCGCCGACGCGGACGTTGTCCAGCACGTTCGTGAAATAATCGCTCCGCTTGAAATCCTTGTCCTGCGCCATCATCGGACTCAGATCGGCGAGCAGGCCGTGCTTGACGTAGCTGTCGGCCGGCAGCAGGTCCATCTCGATCAGATCGGGCCCTTTGCCCGCCAGCAGCGCCGCGTTCGTGGCCGTCACGTACTTCTCGATATCTCCTTCCAGCGTCTCGTTCGTGTAGTCGACGTCCTCCAGCTTGATCTCGACGTCCGGATGGAGCGCTTCGTACGCTTTCTTCGCCGCCTGGTATTTGGGATCGTGCCAGAAGGCGGAGAAGACGATCGTCGTCTTGCCGGTGCCGGCAGAAGCGCCGCCGGTTTCGGCTGCCGCGCCGCCGCCTTCTCCTCCTGAGGCGCCGCCGTTCGCGCCGGGCGCGTTGCTCCAGGGGACCGCGTTCCCGCCGGTTCCGCCGCCGGCGTCACAGCCGGCCAATGCCGCGGCGAGCAGGCAGCCCGCGGCCAGGCCAAGTCCGTATTTGTTCATGCTCCGTTCTCCTTCGCGTGTCGCTTCGATTTCGCTTCGATTGTCCGGCCTAGCTGACCGGGCTCTTCCACACTATAAAGAGGAGATGTCGCCAAACCTTCATCCGGATGTGAACAAAATGTCTCAAAAATCCGAATAAAAAAGCGGCAGGCCGGACGCATCTTCGTCCGGCCTGCCGCCGTTAAGCACCTAATTGGCTTCGTTGCTCGCGCGGCCGCTCGCCGCTATCGGAACCGAATCACGAACGTCTGCCGCCGGCCGTCGCCGGCCACCGCCGACGGCGCGGTCTCCTGCGCCGTGCTCGCGTACGGCTTGCCGCCGTCGATCAGGAGCGCGCTCCCGCTCGGGCTCCAGGCCATTTGGAACGGAATGACGCCCTGGAAGACGGCCGATTGGGACAGCACGTTGTTCCCCTGCAGCTTCCCGGCGTAGACGGACACGTCGTCCGGGTCGTTGCGCGTATACGCGATCGCCTTCCGGTCCGGCGACAGGCTGAAGTACGCGACCTTCTCCAGCAGCACGGACAGTTCCCCGCTTCGGCCGTCATACTGAAACAACGTGCCGTCCGCGCCGAGAAACGCGAACCGTTCGTCATCCACCCAAACGCCGGGGCCGATGCCCGACGGATGATCGTACAGCACCTTGAAGCCGCCGCCCTCGCGCTTGGCCATGGCGATCGTCTTCCCGTCCTCGATCAGCGCGCCGCTGCCGTCGTCCGACAGCACGACGGTGGCTTCGCCGCCGCTATCCTGCAGGCCCGCGAGCGGCAAATGCCCGAGCTTGCCGCTCTTCTCGTCGTAGACCGCGACGCGCAGCTCGCCCCGGGCTTCGCCGTACACAAGATAGGACAAGTATCGGCCGTTGCCCGACCACTGCAGCGTGCGCGAATACAACGGCCGCTGCTTCCGCGCAGCTTCGGACACCTGCTTGACCTGGCCGCCGTCCAGGGGGAAGAGCGCCAGCCCGATGCCGTTCGCGGCCTTCGCGAACCCGGCGATCGTCTTTCCGTCCGGCGACAGCGCGCCGTATTCCGCATCGAGGTTCATCGCCCCCGCGAGCGGCTTCGGCCGCTCGTACGGCGGGTCGAGCCGCTGCAGGCCGAAGGTCGACGACACCTCGGGCGCGTCCCCCGCGGCGAAATAGCCGACGAGCGCGTCCCCGGCCGCCCAGCCGAGCACCGGCAGCTTGTACTTCTCCGCGACCGGCAGCGGATAAATCGTCTTCACCTGGAACGGCGTGCCGGAGCCGGCCTCGCCGGCCGGCCCTTCATCCTCCGTGCCCGGAATGACGATCGTCTCGGAGCGGGGATCGCCCATGCAGCCGGCGAGCGGCAGGAGAAGGAGCGCGCCCGCGAGCGCGGCGGCCAAGGCGCGAAGCGTCGGCCGCGATCTGATCGTCGGCCGCGGCTCCGCGCTTGTCTTCGTATCCGGCCTCCTCATGCGTCTCCCTCCTCTTTTCCCGCCGCGGGCAATGCGACGCGCACGGTCGTCCGGCCGTCTCCGCTATCCATGCGGATCGTGCCGCCGTGGTCGTCGACGATGGCCTTCACGATGCTGAGGCCGAGCCCGACGCTTCCTTCCTCCTTGAACGTCCGGTCGCCCGAATAGAACGGCTCGAACACCTTTTCCGCATCGCCCGGCGACAGCGTCACGCCCGGATTGGCGAACGCGAAGCGGACGGCGCCGGCCGCCCGGTCCGTCTCCGCGACGACCGCGATCTCCGCTTGCGGGGAACTGTACTTGATGGCGTTGTCCAGCAGATTGATGAACAGCTGGCGGAGCCTGTCCGACTGGCCGAGCACGTACAGCCCGTCCTCCGCGTTCAACGCGATCCGCTTCTTGTACCGCTTCGCCCGCAGTTCCATCGCGTCGCGGACGTCGCGCAGCAGCGCGCCCGCGTCGACGAGCGCGGCTTCGTCCTTGGCGGCGCTGCGCCGCGACACCTCGAGCAGATTGAGCACCATGCCGTGCAGGCGCCGGCTCTCGTCCACGATATGCGCCATCCCTTTCTCGAAGAACGCCCGGTCGGCCTCGCCGTTCTCCCGGATGATCTCGGCATAGCCGAGAATCGACGTGAGCGGCGTCTTCAGCTCGTGCGTGACGTTGTCGAAGAAGCGTTTCTCCTGCTCGTGCAGCGCCTTCAGCCGGTCGCGGTCGCGGCCGATCGTCGTGATCTGGCTGGCGATCCGGCCGATCATGTCGTTGAAGTTGGCCGCAAGCCGCCCGATCTCGTCCCTGCGCCGGATGCCGATGCGGACGTCGAGATTGCCCCGGATGACCTCCGTGGACGCGCGCGTCAGCTTGACGAGCGGAATCGTGATATGCCGGGACAGCATGTACGAGAAGAGAAACGCCGCCGCGAAGATCGCGAGCGCGAGGTAGAAGAGAATGTTGAGAATGCGTCCCGTTTGCTCGTAGAGCGAGGAGAAATCCTTGGCGAAGCGCAGGATGCCGACCTTCACGCCGTCGATGACGACCGGATAGGAATAAAGCACGGACCCCGCGCTGCCCGCGTAGGTGATCGTGTACGCCGTCTTGCCCTCGAGCGCCAGCTTCAGGTCCGACGTCGAGCGGCCCGCGAACTTCGTCTGATCGGACGAGTAGAGCAGGACGCCGTCGACCGTATAGGCGCTCACGTCGCTGGAGGTGGCGCGGCGCAGGTCGCCGACCATTTCCTCGGCCATCTGGCCGAAATACAGATCGTTGTTCGTGAAATGATTGATCAGGAAGGCTTGGCGGACGTAGACGTTGCCGTTGTTCTTGAGCTCGACGAGGTCCGAGGTAATGATGGTCCGGTTGCTGGAACGGATGTACGCTTTCAGCGTGACGTTCAGCAGGAGGAACGACAGGCAGAAGATCAGCAGGAAGCCGACGGCGAATTTGGCCCGAATCGTCCGAAGCACGCCGTCAGTCCGTCCGCTTCTCGAATTTGTAGCCGATACCGAACACGGTCGTGATCAGGTCCGCCGCATCGAGCTTCTTGCGCAGCCGCTGGATATGGGTGTCGACCGTGCGCGTGTCGCCGGGAAAATCGTAGCCCCAGACGAAATCGAGCAGCTCCGTCCGCGTGAAAATTCTGCCCCGGGCGCCGAGCAGCGCGATCAGCAGGTCGAATTCCTTCGGCGTCAGCTCGACCGGCGTCCCCTCCTTCGTCACGAGCCGCTCGTCGGGGGAAACGGCGATGTTCCGGAAGCGGATCGCCGGAGGCGCGGCTTCCTCCGCGGCCGGCTGGGCTTGCGCCAAGCGCCGGAGGATGGTCCGGATGCGGGCCACGACCTCCCGCAGGTCGAACGGCTTCGTGATGTAGTCGTCCGCGCCGACCTCGAGGCCGAGAATCTTGTCCGTGATGTCGGATCGCGCCGTGATCATGAGAATCGGCAAATTATAACGCGCGGTCACCTGCTTGCAAATGTCGAGGCCGCTCCGGTCCGGCAGCATCCAGTCCAGCACGAGCAGGTCCGGGCGGAAGCGTTCCAGCTCCTTCAAGCCGTCCGTCCCGTTTCCCGACGTCCGCGTCTCGAAGCCTTCCCGGCTCAGGCCGTAGGCCAGCAAATCGGCGATCGCTTCTTCGTCCTCGATGATGAGGATTTTCGTTTTGTCCATGCTGGGCTCCAATCTATCCGAGTTCGGATCGCGTCTTGCCTATAGCGATCGTAGCATAAATGCCGGCCGTACATAAAATGCCCCGGCCGCAGGGCTTGTCCGCGCGCGGCGCCCGTGGGCGCCGTCTTCCGTTAGCCGGCCGCCGACGGGTCGGCTCCGCTCCCCGCGAAATACGCCCGCAGCCCGTCCGCGATCGCTTCCGCTTCGGTTCGCTGGCCGCCGTCGCCGAGCATGAAGGCTTCCTCCGCGGCGTTCGTCAAATAGCCGGGCTCCACCAGCACCGCCGGCATCTCGCTGAGCGAAAGCACCTTCAGCTTCTCCTCCTTCACGCCGCGGTCGGGAAAGCCGAGCGCCGCGACGACCTTTCCGTGAATCGCTTCCGCCAGCCTCAGGCTGTCCGGATGCGTGTAATACGTCTCCGTGCCGGCCACCGACGCATCCTCGAAGGCGTTGCCGTGGATCGAGATCAGGGCGTCCGCGCCCCAGCCGTCGGCGACCTGCGCCCGGTCGGCCAGCTCGACGAACGTATCGTCCGTGCGGGTCAGCCGCGGCTCGAAGAGCGGGTCGGCCTTGAGCAGCTCGTACAGCTTCATGGCGAGCGCCAGATTGCTGTCCTTCTCCCACTGTCCGCTCGCTCCTGCCGAGCCGGGATCCTTGCCGCCGTGGCCCGGGTCGATGACGATTTTGAACCGTCCGCCGGACGATTCGTTCTCCGCCGGCGCCCCCGTTTCGCCCCGCGGCGAGCCGGTCAGCGATTTGGCGCCGTCCGGCTCCCCGCCGATCTGCGCGAGCAGCGAGCGACCCGCCGCCAGCAAGACGAGTAAAGCGGCGATAAAGCCGATGATATATTTTAATCTCGTGTTCGTCGTCATGGTATCCTCCCGGGTGTAAAGCCTGCTTGTGCCATTCGAGTGTACCGCGCGCGTGTTACGGGAACGTCTAGAAGTTGTCAACAAATTGTATCCGATCGTGCCGGAGGAACGTCAAGACGGGAATTGCAGGAATTGCAAGAATTGCGGAAATCAAGGCAATCAAGGGAATTTTCCGAATCCTTGATCCGTCCGCGTTTCCGGCGGGCGCAGCGCCCAAAAGCGCTTCCGACGACGAAAAGCCCTTCCGCGGCGGAAGGGCCAGGAAACGCGGCAAGGCGGCAGGGAGCCGGTCAGCGCGCCTCGAGCGTCACCGGATGGCTTTTGACCCCGAACACGAACGAGCTCGGAATCGGCGTCAATTCCGCGTCCGGCAGCGCGCGGATCTCCCCGGTGCGCGCAAGCAGCGCGCCGAGGGCGAGCTTCGCCTCCAGCCGCGCGAGCGGCGCCCCGAGGCAGAAGTGGATGCCGAAGCCGAAGGACATGTGCGCGTTCGGCTTCCGTCCGAGGACGAACGATTCGGGATCGTCGAATTTCGCGGGATCGCGGTTGGCCGCGCCGACCCAGGCGATGATCTGGTCGCCCGCCTTGACGGCCGCGTCTCCGATCGCCGTATCCTCCTTGGCGACGCGCCCTACGGCGACGATCGGCGGGTAATACCGCAGCGTCTCCTCGACGAAGTCGGGCACCGCTTCGGGCTGCCGGCGCAGCTCGCGCTGCAGCTCGGGCCGCTCGGTGAGCAGGCGGACGCCGTTCGTGATGAGGTTCGTCGTCGTCTCGTTGCCGGCGGCGAGCAGCAGGATGCAGAAGCTGATCAGCTCGCGCGGCGTCAGCCGTTCGCCGTCGATCTCGGCCGCGAGCAGCAGGGAGATCAGATCCTCCCGCGGCTGCTTGGCCCGTTCCTCCAGCAAGGCCGCGAAATAGTCGGTCAGCTCGGCGATCGCCAGCTGCCGGCGCTCGAGTACGGCGCGGAACGCCTCGTCGGAATCGTCCGCCGCGCTCTCGACGAGCACGTCCGACCAGTGCTTGAAGCGCTCGCGGTCTTCCTGCGGCGCGCCGAGCATCTCGGCGATGATGATGACGGGCAGCGGCGTCGCGAAATCATGCACGATGTCCATGGCGCCGCCGCGCGCCCGTTCGAGCAGATCGCCGGCGATCGCTTCGATGCGCGGCGCGAACGCTTGAATCTCGCGCGGCGTGAACGCCTTGTTCACGAGATCGCGAAGCTGGGCATGCTTGGGCGGATCCGTATAGAGCATGCTCGTGCCCGCGCTCGCGCCGCGGACGGACGAGAACAGGGCGTAATCCTTCAGCACGCGGTGGACGTTGTCGTAGCCGAACACGTCCCAGCAATTACGGACCTTATCGTACCGAACGGGCGTTTCCTCGCGCAGACGGGATAAGATCCCGAACGGCAGCAATCGTTTCGGCGTCGTGTCGAGCTCGGGCATCAGCAGCATGTTGGCGTATTTGGCATTGTTCAACCCAGTTCCCTCCTTAAAGCTTCTCAAGGCAAGCGGATGGCAAATGAAACCGTCTCCATCCACTGTAACCTTGCGCGGTTCGGGCTTGAAGTGTCTTACGTCTGAATTTTCTGGACACAAAGGGCCGAAACGAAAAGAAGCCCGCCTTCGCGTGACTTCCCGATTGGTAGGATTTGCGCGGATTCCGGGATTCATGCAAACCCGATACGCAAAAAAGAAGCCTTGATCCGGGATCAAGGCTTCTTGCGATTGTTGGAAGTTGGTGCGGTCGAGAGGACTTGAACCTCCACGGCTGTTACACCACTAGAACCTGAATCTAGCGCGTCTGCCAATTCCGCCACGACCGCATCTGGCAGATGCCGCATCCCGTATGTCGGGAGCAACGTTTATTAAGATACCATGAAGATTGCGGGCATGTCAACATTTTCTTTTTCAATTCGTTGAACGAGCCTCCGCGCCCTCCCTATGGACGGAGACGGCTCCTTCCGCATCGATCGTCAGCCGCGCCGGAGCGCCCCGGTACAGCTCGGCGCCGTCGCGGACGATCCGGCAGCCGCCCGGTTCCATGTGCACGTCGTACCGGCGGCCGCGGTATTCGAAGCCGACGATCGACACGCGGCCGCTCTCTGGCGGCTGAGGCGCGATCCGCAGCCGTCCGTCCGGCTGCGGACGGATGCCCGCCATGCCGAACACGACCGCTTGGGCGCCGGCCATGCCGGAGATATTGTTCGCGCGCTTGTGCGCCGGCGACATCGGCCGGTCGCAATAATGCTCCTGCGGCACGTACGGCAGCCGCTCGCCGATCCAGAAGTGGCGCTTCAGCACGTCCCAGGCGAGCTCCGGCCGCCCGATCTCCCACAGCGTCTGCGCCAGGATCGGGCCTTCCCCGCCGAAGCTGCCGCCGCCCGACCAATCCGGGTCGTTCACCTCGTAATGCAGCGCGTCCTCCGCGGAAATGCTGGACACCCCGCAATCTCCGAGGAACGCGCCGTCCCGCAGATGCGACAGCAGCGCGCGCTCCATCTCCGGCGCGCACGCGCCCATCCGCAGCGCGTCGTAGGCCTGCACCGAGTAGACGATCTCGCTGCGGCCCTCGGGGTACAAGCTGCGGAACCAGCCCGCTTCGCCGTCCCACAGCTCCGTCCGGATCGCCAGCCGGATCCGCGCGGCCTTGCCCCGCCAGTCTTCCGGCTCCTCCAAGCCGAGCAGCTCCGCCAAGTCCGCCAGCCGGTCGTAGCACCACGCCCGCTCCGCGTTCGGGCTGGCCACGACATGCTCGTAGCCGCTGCCGCGCATCTCGAGCAGATGATGATGGCTGCCGTAATCGAGCAGCTCGCCCCGGCGCGCCAGCCGGCGCTCGTCGGTGTCGAGCACCTTGCGCAGCACGGGATACAGCTCCTCGAGCGGGCCGTACTGGCAGCAGTACGACCAGGCGAAGTGCACGAACGCCCACAGACTGTACGAGTACGCGAACGGCTCGTCGCCCGTGCCGTCCGGCGCGAAGCTGATATGCCGGTCGATGCCGCCTTCTTCCATGAAGCGCAGATACGCGCGCGAGCCTTCCTCGCCGAGCAGCATCGCCAGCGTCTGGCCGACGTAGCCCGCCGCGTCCCACGGATAGTTGTTGATGCCGCCGCCGTCGATGCCCGACGTGGCCGGGAACGGCCGGATCGCGAAGTCCGGGTGGTCCCACATGCAGATCAGCCGCTGATGAGCGAGCGGTTATAGTACGCTTCGAGCCCGGGAATGTCGGTCTCGATGCGCGGCAGCGCCGCTTCGGCGCGCGCGATCCGCGACCGCCAGCGCGTCGCCGTCTCCGCTTCCCAGACGGCGAGGCTCGAAGGCGCTTCGACCTCGCGGCCGGCTTCGCCGAGCACGACGGCGATCCGGAACGCCGCCTCCTCGCCGTCCCCCAGGACCGCGGAGAGGCCGTCGTGCAGCAGCGTGATTCGTACTTCTTCGTTCTCCCACGCATCCGCGCCGGCGAGGCGCGCCGGGACCGTCCCGCCGGCCGGCGGGCTGAACCTCCACTCGCCGAGGGGCACGCGGCGGACCGGGCCGGGTTCGAGCGTCGGCGCGAGGTCGATCTCCAGGATGGTGCCGCTCCGGTTCGCGACGCGCACGGTCAGGACGAAGCCGGCGCGCCCGGTGAGCGGCACCAGGTCGCTGACGACGGCGAACGAGACCAGCCCCCGCGCCTTCAGCCAATGGTACGTGCCGCGCCGGACGATCCGGTCCGGCCGCCACGCCGCGCCCGCGAACAGCAGGCCGCAGTCGCGTTTGCCCAGATTGCCCGTATCCTCGACGGGCATGCCGCCGGCGGCGAAATCGAGACGCAGGGCGAGCGCGCCCGCCGCGTACGGCGGGGAATAGCAGCCGCTCACCCCCGTCACCGTGCCGTGGCGGGGCGCCGCGACGCTGTACAGGCTCGTCGCCGCGATATGCTCGGGCGGCGCCGTGCTTTTGCGCAAGTCGAGCGCGTAAGGATCCAACGGGTCGTTCACGTTCGGAACAGCCTCCTTCTGGCGGCTTGACGCGTCGCCTTAGCCTTTGACGGCGCCGACGGTCAAGCCTTTCACGAAATATTTCTGCAGGAACGGGTATACGAAGACGATCGGGCCGATGCCGACGATCGCCATCGCCATGCGCACCGTCTCGGTCGGAATCGCCGCCGTCGCGTTGCCGGCGACCGTGGCGTCGACCAAGCCGGAATTCAAATATTGGATGTTGTAAATGGTCTTGTACATCAGGTACTGCAGGCTTACCAGCTTGTTGTCGCTGATGAACACCGAGCTCGTGAACCAGTCGTTCCAATACGCCAGCGTCTGAAACAGCCCGACCGTCGCGAGCACCGGCGACGAGAGCGGCAGGACGATCCCGGCGAAAATCCGGAACTCCCCCGCCCCGTCGATCTTCGCCGATTCGATGAGCGGCTGCGGAATCGTGTTCGCGAAGAACGTCCGCATCACGATGACGTTGAGCGGCGCCACGAGATGCGGCACGACGAGCGCCCAAAGCGTATTGTTGAGCCCCGCGGCGTTATAGACGAGATACCAGGGCACGAGGCCGCCGCTGAACAGCATCGTGAAGAAGACGCCGAACGCCAGCGCGCCGCGATACGGCATTTCCCGCCGGGATAGCGGGAACGCGAGCAGCGCGGTCAGCAGGGTGCTGCTGACGGTGCCGATGAGCGTTACGAGGATGGAGACGCCGTAGCTGCGGAAGATCTGCGCCGCGTCCTCGAACAAGTACCGGTACGCGTACAAGGAGAAGCGCGCCGGGATGATGCTGTAGCCGCCCGTCACGATCGCCTGTTCGTCCGTGAACGAGACCGCGACGACGAGCAGCAGCGGATACAGGCAAGCCAGGCTGAGCAGCGCGAAGACCGCGATCAAGAGCGCGTTCGGAACGGCCGGCAGCCCGTTGTCCAGGCGGTCCTTGGCCGCGCGCCCCGGCTTGGGCCGGCCCGCGGAGACCTGCGCGTCGACATGTGCGTTCATTATTCCGTTTCCTCCTAGAAGAGCGCGTTTTCGCGGCTTGCGCGGCGCACGGCGAAGTTGGTCAGCAGCACGAGCGCGAAGCCCACGACCGACTGGTAAAAGGACCCCGCCGCCGACATGCCGACGTTGCCGCTGACGAGCAGCGACCGGTACACGAACGTGTCGATGACGTTCGTCGTCGGATACAGCACGCCGGTGTTGAGCGGCACTTGGTAGAACAAGCCGAAATCCGCGTTGAAGATGCGGCCGATCTGCAGAATGACCAGCACGACGATGACCGGCACGATCAGCGGAATCGTGATGCCGCGGATCTGCTGCCATTTGGAGGCGCCGTCGATGCGGGCCGCCTCGTAATATTCTTGATCGATGCCGACGATGGCCGCCAAGTAGAAGACCATGCCGTACCCGACGTTTTTCCACAGGTTGACGAGCGGCAGAATGACCGTCCAATACGCGGGCTCGGTGTACCAGGACACCGGTTGGAAGCCGAGCGGCTCCAGGATCGACTTGTTGATGAAGCCGTATCCGCCGAGGAACGCGTACGCCAAATAGCTGACGGCCACAAAGGACAGAAAATAGGGAAACAGCAGGCTGCTTTGAAAAAATTTCGCCAGCTTCCGGCTGCGCAGCTCGTTCAGCCCGACGGCCAGCAGGATGGCGATCGCCGTATTGACGACGATGAAGACCGCGTTGTACAGCACCGTGTTGCGGGTCGCCGTTAGGGCGTCCGGCGTCTGGAACAAATACCGGAAATTATCGATGCCTTCCCAAGGGCTGCCCAGGATGCCGCCCTCGAAATTGTAATTTTTGAACGCGACGATGAGGCCGAACATCGGCACGTAATTGTTGAAGATCAGCACCGCGGCCGGCAGCACGACCATGAGGAACAAGGCGCGGTACTTCACGAGATTGTGGATCAGTCCGGCACGGGGGCGCATGCGCTCCGCTCCTTTCGGCGTCGAGTAAGAGAGGCCGGCGCGTGGCGGCGCCGGCCTCCTGGTGTCGCTGCATCGGGTCGCGCTATTGCTTGCCGCTCAGGAACGCGTCGATTTGCTTCTGTTTCTCGGCGATCACTTTGTCGAGTCCGGCCTTCTTCATCTTGTCGATGAAGACCGGCAGTTCCTTGTCGGGATCCATGACCCCGGTGCTGAGACCGTCGATATACGCGTTGTAAATGTTGGTGATGGCGGCTTCTTCGTTCTTGACCGGCTCCGCGTTGTAGCTGAAGCCGACGATCGGCGACGGCTTCGCCGACGCGTTGAACGCCTTGTACGCGTCCCACTTCTGCGGATCCTCGTTATCCCACAGGTAATTGAGGAACTGGCTGCCGAACATGTAGTTGTTGCCCGGCGCGTAGCCGCTCTGTCCGGCCTGCGCGCCGTCCGGCAGCTTGATGACGTTGTCCGCCGCTTTCACGAAATGCGTGCCCTCGACGCCGTAGACGAGCGTGTTCAGCAGCTGCGCGTCCGTATGCAGCAGATTGATCAGCATCATGGCGCGCTCCGGATTTTTGGACGTCCGGGAGATGGCGGTCATGGCGCCGTTCAGGTCCCCGCTCGTCGTGTACGGCTGCGTCAGGACGACCTGTACCATCGGATGGCCCCACTGCTGGGTCAGCACCTTGTCCTTGCCCGGGGTCAGCTGCTGCCATTGCGCGAACACGGTGCCGGCCTTGTTGGACGGGCCCGCGTCCTTCTGCGTGGCGGGATCCTTCTGGAAGTAGCCCTTGAGGTTCCAATCCCGCATCAGCTTCAGCATCTGCTGCATCTCCGGCGTTTCCCACTGATCGACGACCGTCGTCGTGCCGTCCTGCTTGATCGCGCCGGGCACCGCGCCGATCTGCTCGAACGGAATGAGGGAAATCGTGTTCTTGCCGCCCCAGAACGGCACGACGTTCGGCTCCTTCGCCTTGATCGTCTGCAGCATCGGCTCAAGGTCGGCGTACGACTTAATTGTGCTCACGTCGAATTGGTACTTGTCGACGAGATCCTTATTCAGCACGATGCCGAATTCGCTCGCCATTTCTTTCTCGACCGGCACCGCGTAGTTCTTGCCGCCGATCGCCGTGCCCGTCAGCAGCTCGGGGTTCATCTGCGCCTTGGTCTCCGGGGCGTACTCGTCGATGAGCGAGGTTACGTCCAGGAACGCGCCCTTGGCCACGTTGCCGCTGAAATTGTCCCAGCCGGCCGTGAACAGCAGATCGAACGGCTCGCCGGACGCGACCATCAGGTTGATCTTCTGGCTCCAGTTGCCCCAATCGACCGCGTTGATCTTGACCGTGGCGTTGATCTTGTCCTTCAGCTGCTTGTTCAGCTCGGCCTCGACCGCGGCGACGTCCTTCTGCTCGGTGCCGGGGTAATAGATCGACAGCTCGACCGGATCCAGCGCCGGCTTGTCCCCGGCCGCGTCGCCGCCGTTCGCCGTCTGCGCGTTCGAACCTCCGCCGTTCGCCGGTTCCGCGGCGTTCGCCGCGTTGTTCGTTTCGTTGCCGCTGCCGTTCGAATTCCCGCATCCCGTCAGCGCGAGCGACGAGCCCATCGCCAAGACGAGCAGCGTCGAGGCGATTTTGGATTTGCGCTGCATGGAAACCCTCCTTTTGTGTATGAAGCCTGCATGAATGGTGGTGACAGTTCTCATTGTAGACGCTTTCGCCGCTGGGCTGAATCCAATTATCTACGGCGGCCTTTGAAAATCTATCGGATCGGGCCGAACGTCTCTCCCGACGAAAAAGACGGCCCCCGTTCGCGGGAGCCGCCCTTCATCCGCCTGCTTAGGCGTGCCGGCTGCGCTTGCCGGCTTACGTATGCCGGCTTCGCATGCAAGCTTGCGCGTGCCGCCCTCGCCTGCCGGCTTACGCCAGAATCAGCGCCGCGATCGCGGCGAAATCCGCTTGGTCGATCCTGCCGTCGCCGTTCAGGTCCGCGTAGCGGTACGTCTCGGCCCAACCGGCGTCGGCCGCCGTCTAGCCGTAATAGCCCGCGGCCATGGCGACGTCGCCGGCGCCGATCCGGCCGTCGCCGTTCAGGTCGCCGTCCCGGACGAGCAGCCCGTCGAACGCCGTCAGCGCCGCCTGCAGAGGCGGAACGGCCGCGTCGACGCCGGCTTGGTCGGCGTCGTCGTCGTCCGCGACGGCCTGCGCGGCCTGGATCGCGGCTTGCAGCGCCGCCTTGGCGCCTGCCCGGTACTGCCCCGGATGCGTGCCTTCCGCCGCGGCGTCCAGCTTGCTGCCCGCCGCGGCGAGCAGCGCGGTCAGCGCGGACTTGTCCACGACCGCGATTTGGACGCGCAGCTCCGCGTCCGCGAGCCGCGTCTCCTCGCCGGCCGGATTCGCCGCGACTTGATCCGTCGCCGCGATCGCGGCGGACGCGGACGCCTCCGGCGTCTTCGCCCGCAGCGTCACGCGCAGCACGTCCCCGTCCGCCGTCACCGCGTTCTCCGTGCCCGCCGCGGCAAGCACGAAGCGCACCGCGCCCGGCGCCGCCGTCTGGCCGGCGATGCCGAAGCCGGGCTTCGCCGCTTCCGCCGTCGCGAATTCGAACAAGGCGGGGTCGTAATGCAGCGTCAGCTCCTCCGCCGCGATGACCCCCTCCACGCCGGTCAGCCCGTACGTCAGCGCGAACGTCCGGCCGGCCGCGACGGATGCCGCTCCGTTCAAGGCCGGCGATGCGGCGACGGGACCGGCGGCCGAATCGTCATCGGCGTCGTAGACGAACGACACGCGGTTAATCGTGCTCGTCCAATTGTCGCATGCCGGGTCGCCGTACGGGAAGACGAGCTTCAAGTACCGGATGCCGGCCGGCATGTCGCCGGCGCCGACGAGCAGGGTGTCGTACCCGGCCGCGGTGCTCAGCATTTGCGCGCCTGCCGGAAGCGCCGCGAAGCTTTGGCCGTCCGCCGAGCCGTAGGCCGTGAACGGCAAGGCGTCGGGCAGCCCCGTCCAGTTCGTGACGTTCGCCTCGAACGACCGGATGTCCCCGGCCGGCGACGCGTAGATGACGTACTCCGGCTCCAGGCTGTCGTCGTTCGCGTGGATGATCCGGGTGCCGTCGCCGCCGTATTTCTCCACCTGCCCGCCGAGCGCGTTGACGATATGCCCCGACTTGCCCGACAGCTTGCTTAGATCGCCCGCCTCGTCAACGAAAGTCGCGGTTTCGCCTTCGTTCGGCGGCGCCGTCTCCCCGAAATGCTTGAACGCGACGTTCATCAGCTGTTCCTTCCAATTCTCGAGGCCCGGGAATTCGATCTTCAAATACTTGATGCCGGCCGGCAGCCCGCTTGCGGCATTGCGGAACACGCCGTAGCCGTTCGCGCCGCCGATCAGCGTCGAAGCCGCCGTGAGCTTGGTATACTGCACGCCGTCCGCCGAGCCGTAGAATGAAAATTGCGGCGTATTCGAGAAGAGCCCCGTCGTGACGTCGAAGGAATAGATATCCCCGGCCGGCGACCGGTACACGACGTATTCGGGCTCCGCCGGATTGTCGATGTTGTGCGCGATCCGGGTCGCGTCGTCCGCGAAATTCTCCGGATGCCCGGCGGCGTTGACGATGTGCGCCGATTTCGCGAACAGCTTGCTCAGATCGCCGTCGTCGTCCGCGAACGCCTCGAGTCCGTCCGGCTCCGGCGTCTCGTGCGCCGGCAGCGGCAGGCTCAGGTTATGGATCAGCAGCTCGCCGAACCGGGACGCGTCCCGCCAATTGTCCCCCGTGCCGCTCCACATGAGCTGGCTGTCGCGGTCGCCGCCGCTGCCCCCGTCGTCGTCGTTGTTGCCGACGTCGAACCCGAGCGTAACGTCGCGGGCGGGGCTGACGTTCAGCGACGTCCACGGGATGGCGATTTCGGCCGTATAGCCGCCGCTGATATCCCGCTGGGCGTATTGGACGTCCGCCAAGGCGCCGCCGATCACGGACAGCGCTCCGTCGTGCCAGCCGAGCGTCAGCTGGCGGTCGTGCGCGTCGTACGCGGTACCTTCGTTATGGTCGGCATCCAGGTAGACCTCGACCGAATCGTCCTGATACGCTTGCGCCGAATCGTTGCGCAGGTCCGCGTCGAGCACTTTGACGCCGACGTACAGATTCTCCGCGTCGGCGAGCGCGCCGAACGTCACGGCGTTATAGGACGCGCCGGTAATCGGCTTGGCGGCGCTCGCGCGAAGCTGCCACGACGGCTCGTCGAGCGCCCCGTCCACGATCAGCGCGCCGGACGGCTCGACCGCGACCGCCGCCGGCTTGCCGCCGGTCAAATACAGGCTGCCGAACGCCGCCGTGCTCCGCCAGTCGTCCGCGTTGCCGCGCCACATCAATTGGCTCTCGCGCAGCCCGCCGTTGCCGCCGTCGTCGTCGTTGTACGCGGCGTCGAAGCCGATGACCGCGCCGGCGGACGGCGGCGCGATGCCGATGCCGCCCCACGGTATGGCCAGCTCGGCCGCGAAGCCGCCCGCGATGTCCCGCTGGGCGAAGGCGATGCCCGCGATATCGCCGCCGACCGACAATTGGTCGTCGTGCCAGCCAAGCGTGATCTGATGGTCGTCCGAACCGTACGCGGAGCTGCGCGCGTTATCGCCGTCCACGTAAATCTCGACCGAGTCGTCCTGATACGTTTGGGCGCCGGCCGTGTCGTTGAACAGATCGGCGTCCAACACCTTCACCGCGACGTACAGGTTGTCGGCGTCCCACATCGTACCGAACGCGACGGTGTTGTCGGAAGCCCCGGTGATTCGCTTCTCGACGCGGTTATTGACGGTCCAGCCCGCCTCCGACAAGTCGCCGTCGATCGTCGGCGGAGTGTCCGCCTTAGCCGCCGGCGCGACGCCGGGCGCCAGCGAGCCGTCCTCGACGGGATTGGCCGTCACGGAGACGACGGCCTGCGCGACGTTGCCCGCGGGATCCTTCGCGGCGACCTGAATCGCGTTCTCGCCCTTGACCACGGGCACGATCGCCGTGAACGTCCGGTCCGGCTTCAAAGCCGCCGGCGTCCCGTTGACCGTCACGGCGGCGTCTTCGTTCACGCGGCCGTTCAGCACGTAGCTCGTGCCGGACGTCGCGTCTGTCTCAGGCAGCGTCAGCACCGGCGGATCGGAATCGTACACGACCGAGAGGGATGCCGGCGCGGCGGCTTGGTTCAGCCGGTTGACCGCCGTGACGGCGATCTCGTTCTCGCCCTTGCGCAGCGCGAGCGGCGCTTCGAACGCGAGGGACGCCGGCTCGCCGCCGCCCGCTTCGCCGCCGGAGCCGTCGCCGGCCGGAATACCGGTCTGGACGATCTTCAGGTCGTCGACGTACGGGTCGTAATAGACCGTATGCTCGCTCGCGAAGCCGACCGCGCGCACCGCGCTCCACGAGACGGGAAGCGCCGTCGCTTCGCCGGTCGCGGCGTCGTAATGCGGCGCCGCGTCGAAATCGCGCAGCGGAATCGCGACCTGCGTCCACTTCGCCCCGTAATCCGCCGCGGCGATATAAGCCGAGAGCGGCACGCGGGCTTCGACGACCGTTCCCCCGCTCGCCGATTCCAAGACGGCGGACAGGCTGTCGACCTTCGACTTCGTATAGACGTCGAAGCGCAGCTCGGCCGTGCCCGCCACGGCGGCGTAATCCTCCGACGCCGCCTGATTCGCCGCGTTCAGGAAATTAAACCCGGCGCGCGCGAAGCCCGGCGACAATTTGAGCCGCAGCGATCGGTTCCCTTCGGCCGGCGCGAAGACGGAGCCGGCATCCCATACGACCTGCGCGTTCGTCGTGAATCCGCCCTGGGCGGCGGTCAAGCCGGCGCTAGCCGATACGTAATTGTCGTTCAGGATCTGACGGAGCACGGCGTCCTCCGAGCCGCCCTCCTCCGGCGAGCCGACGGGATAGGTCGTCTCCTTCACCGTGTCGCCTCCGGCCGTCTGCTTGACGGTCACATCCGCGCCGCCGTTGGTCCGTCCCGTCACGGCGAACTCGCCGCGGTTGACGTACAGCGTTCCGCTCTGCTCCAGCGTCAGCCCCAAGTAAGCCGGGTCGTACCGGACGAACAGCGTTTCGGGCTCGCCCGCGTTGCCGGCCTCGTCCGCCGCCTCCGCCGTAATCGTATTGTCGCCGGGCTGCAGCGTCACGTTCGCGCTGAAGGCGCCGTCCGCCCCGACGGGCACGTCCTGTCCGTTGATCCGCAGCGTGCCCGGCTCGTCCAGACGGCCCGACACCGGATACGCCGGCGTACGCATCGCGTAATCGGCGTCGCGGACCGCGGAGCTGCCGGTCTGATCGAACACGATATGCGGCGGCGCCTGATCCCCGGCGGACGTCGCGACGACGGTCACGCTCCGCGCCGGGAGCGCGATGCCGGCGGCCGTGCCGCCGACCACGTTCCGCGACGCGGCCAGCGTCATGTCCTGTCCCTTGGGCACGGAGCCGGTCAGCTGGTACGCGTTCGCCGTCGCCCCGGTCAGCCCGTTCACGTTGACGGTCTTCGCCTCGTTCGTCGGATTGACGAGCAGCGCGACGGTCTGCCCGCCGTTCACGAACGCGACGGCGTCCATCCAGACCGCGTCCGTCGTCGTCAGGCCGGAGGCCGGATCGGCGCTGACCCGGCGCACCTTGGAGCCGACGGGCACGCGGTTGAACAGGTTGCTGAGCACGTAGAACGCCTTCGATTTCGTCACCGTGTACCCGTCCCCGTCCAGCAGCACTTCGCCGACGTCGGTCGGATGCCGGCCGTTCGCCCAGCCCAGCCACCAGAACCAATAATTGTCCTCGATCAGCGCCATGTCGCCCGCCAGCCGCTCGGCGGCGTTGATGGCCATGTCCATCTCCGACGCGCCGGAGACGAGCGTGCTGTACTCGGTCTGCCAGAGATCCTTGTCCGGCGCCCGGTCCAGCGCGTCGCGGAAACCGCGGTAAACGGCATCGTTGTCGAAGCCCTTCGCGAAATAGCTGTGCGACGCCAGTCCGCCGATCGCCCGGTTCAGCTCCGGATCGGCGGCGAGCGAAGAGAAGTTCTCCCCGAGCAGCAGCTCATTCTCGTGGTACGCGGCGCCTTCCGGCCCGAGAATCCGCACGTCCGTCAGCCCGGCTTCGTCGAGCTTCGCGCGGAGCAGCTTGGCGACGCGCTTGTATTGCGTCCCGTTATCGCCGCCCCAATAGCACCACTCGCTCACGATTTGCGACAGCGGCTCGTTCTGGAAGCTGAGCGCCTTCGGCACGCTCGCGCCTTTGTCCGCCAGCCAGCGGATCGCGTTCACGAGGTAGTCCGCGTACGCTTCTTCCTTCTCCGGCTTCAGCCGGACATGCTCCGAGCCCGTCCAGCCGTTGACGGTGGGCAAGGTCTTCATGCCGACCGGCGGCGACCAGACCGAGACGATGTAATCGTGCATGCCCCGCGTCTCCCCGGTCTGGATCAGATCGTAAATCTCCTGCATTTTGGCGTCGATCAGATTGCCGTCCCCGTCCCCGGCCACGGCCGGAATCATAACACGGAACAGCGTCGCGCCGAGATCCTCGAACAACGCCTCCTGCGCGCCCGTCTTGTCGGTGAAATCCCGGTTCCAGTCCGCGCGGTTCCACGAAGGGAACACGCCCCAGCCCTTCACCGTCTGCTGATCGTCCCCCGAAATATCGACGTCGTACGACGCGGCCGCCGCCGCGGTCGCCGCCGTTGCGGCCTCCGCCGAAGCCGCGGCCCCCGCCGGCTTGACGGGCAGCGCCGGGAGCGCGAGCAGCGCCGCCAGCGAAAGTCCGAGCGCTCTTCGCCATGACGAAAGAGTCATTAGTCCATCTCCTCTTCTGTGTGATCACCTCCAAGTGTATCCGCTTACATCCGGAACCGACATCCAATTATCTACGGCGGCTATCAATTTTCTATCGACATCGCGAACCGGCTCGAATTCCGCGCGCTACCGGCTCTTGTCGGCCGGAACCGCCGGCAATTTCGTCCCCGCGAGCGGGTGCAGCGGATCGAAATCCGGCATCACGTAGTCGTTCCGATTGATAAGCTTCTGGTACACGGCGTCGTTCAGCGACTTGTTGTACTGCGCGCTCAGCTCGTCCAGCGCTTCCTTCGGCTCGCGCAGCCCCTGCAAAATGTCCCGGTACGCCTTCATCCGCGCGGCATCCCCGAGATTGCGCTGGCTGAACTGCGTCGGCTCGTACTTCAAAATGAACTTCGGGTCCTTCGGGTAAATCGATTCCCCGCTCCCCGGCAAAAACCGCCCCATCGCCGGCAGCTCCGGCCGGTACCGCGCGTCCGCCGTCACGTCCCCGCGCGCGGGAATGACGTCGCCGGCCTTGTACAGCTCGCCGAGATAGCCGTCCGACAGCAGGTACCGCCACAGCGCGATCGCCCCGTCGCGATGCGCGGTCACGGCGTTGACGGCGAACGGCGGCTCGGGCTCGATCATGAGCGCCCCCTTGCCCCGGTCGGAAGCGTCGAACAACGGCGGCATCGCGATGCCCCAGGCGAACGAGGCCGGCGTCAGGCGATCGAGCGCGGCGATGTCCCGGCTCGACACGATCATCATCCCGATGTTCCCTTCCGCGAACTGCGTCAGCGCCGTATCCGCCTTTAGCGACATTTCGCCCGGGAACAAGCCGCCGTCCCGCTTCATCGCGAGCATCGCTTCGAACCAGGGCAGATAGACCGAGAAATCGTAGTTCCCTTTCGCGAAATCGTAATAATACGCCCCGCTGTACGTCCCCGCGGTCTCGAGCGGCTGCTGGAAGCCGGTCTCGTCCTCGCTCGCCGGCAGCGCGAAGCCGTACTTGCGGTAGCCTGTCCCCGCCTTGGACACGCGGACCGCGCACGCGGTCACTTCGTCCAGCGTGGAAGGCGGATCGTCCGGGTCGCAGCCGGCGCTCGCGAGCAGCTCCTTGTTGTAGACGAGCCGGACCGTCGACATGGCGGACGGGATCGCGTAGTAGTGGTCGTTCTGCTTCGTGTAGTCCGCCGCCCAAGCGGGATAGGCCTGGCGCACCTCGTCCGGCGCCGCCTCGGACAGGTCGAGCAGCCAGTTCTTGTAGATATAGCTCGTCAGCCAGCCGGTGCCGATCTGGAAGACGTCCGGGCCCTCGCCCGACGTCATCAGCAGGTTCAGCGACTCGTCGTACCGGTCGCGCGGCAGCTCGATCAGCTCCGCCGGCGTCTTCGGATGCTCCGCGTTATAAGCCGCGATCAGCCGCTCGACGTCCTTCGCCGCGGGGGAGTCCTCCACGGCGAGCTTGATCGTCTCCGGCGCCGCGGCCGCCGGGTCCGGCTCGGCGCCCGGATCCGCGGCGGAGCCGGCGCAGCCCGCGGCCGCCAGGAAAGCCAGGCCGGCAAGCAGCAGCTTCGCCGGACGAGAATCGACGCTTTTCATCATTTTGCAATCCCCTTATAATGGTCTGTAACCGCTGTCAACAACGTTCGGAAAGGAGCGGCCCCCGCATGCTTACGCTGCGCAAAGCTTCCGGCTGGCTTTCGTTCAACCGGGTAAGCCTGAAATACCGCCTGCTGCTCTATTTTCTGCTGCTCGTCATTCTGCCGACCTCGATCATTTCCGTGACGATCTACAACCAGTCGTACCGGACGATCACGGACAACATGACCGCCTCGGTGCAGAAGAACCTGAACATGATGGAGACGGTGCTGCTCAAAAAATTCGACGACATGGACGGGGTCGCCGATGCCATCTATCTCAATCCCGACATGATCGACATGCTCTCCGCCGACCGTCCCGCCGACCAGGTCGGCTTCGTCAACGAGCTGGCGAGCTTCAACAAAATCCTCGACGGCTACGCGCAGCCCGAAGGGCCCGGCAAACGGTTCGTGCCGAAGCTGTACATGCTGGACCGGCCCGAATACGTGCAGTACAACTTCTCGCGCAACGTCTCGACGATCAGCGAAATCGAGAAAGAGCCGTGGTACGCGGCGCTTCCCCCGAAAGCCCGCTATACCGTCGCGGGCCTGCAGGCGAAGTCCGGTCCCGGCGGCGCCGCGTACACGATCAAGCTTGCGAAGCGGCTGTTCGGCCTGAAGAACATGACGATTCCGTACGTCGGCCTTCTCACGATCGACGCCGACGTCGCCGACTTCAACGCCCTGCTCGCGCAGCTTAAGCCTTCCGCGAACAGCGCCGTCTTCATTCTCGACGAACGCGCGAACGTCATCGTCAGCCCCGATCCGGGGCTCCTCGGCCGGAGCCTGGCGGATCAGCCTTACGTGCCGGAGCTGCTGAAGCGCGGCGGCGGCGCCGGTTCGTTCGACGAGGAGATCGGCGGCCAAGCCGAGCTCGTCTCCTACCGCAAGCTGGCGGATCCCGGCTGGACCATCGTCTCCGTGTCCCCGATCAGCGACCTGAACGGCAAGCTGGTCGCCTTCCGCCAGGCCATGTACGTCGTGCTGGCGGCCTGCATGGCGCTCGCCTTCTTCATCGCCCTGCTGCTCTCGAACAACATCGCCAAGCCGATCCGCAAATTCGTCAAGACCATGTCCTACGCGCAGGAAGGCAATTTCGACATTCAGATTCAGTACAAACGGAAAGACGAATTCACGTACCTGTTCAGCCAATACAATAAAATGATAATGCAGATCAAAGAGTTGATCAACAAACTGTACGTCAGCGAGGTGAAGAAGAAGGAAGCGGAGCTGAAGGCGCTGCAGGCGCAGATCAATCCGCACTTCCTGTACAACACGCTCGATTCGATCAATTGGATCGCGCTGCGCCATGACGTGCCCGACATCAGCGAGATGGTGACGAGCCTGTCCGACTTCTTCCGGTACAGCCTGAGCAAGGGCCGGAGCGTCATCCCGCTCGAGGACGAGCTGCGGCAGGTCGGCAGCTACCTGGCGATTCACAAGTTCCGGTTCAAGGATAAGCTCGATTACGCCATTCGGGTCGATCCCGAGGTTCACGGCCACTATACGGTCAAGCTGGTGCTGCAGCCGCTCGTGGAGAACGCGATCCTTCACGGCATCGAGAAACGGCACGGCAAAGGCCGCATCGACGTCGTCGCCCGCAAGCGCGGCGACCGGATCGAGATCGAAATCGCCGACGACGGCGTCGGCGCCGATCCGGACGTGCTGAACGCGAGGCTGGAATCCGGCACCGGCGAGGACGGCGCGTTCGGGACGATCAACGTGAACCGGCGGCTCAAGCAGACGTTCGGCGAGCAAGCCGGCATCCGCTACCGGCGGCGGGAAGGCCCCGGCATCGTCGTCGTCGCGACGATGCCGGCCGTAACGACATGGGAGGAGAATGAAGATGCTCAAGATGATCATCGCCGATGACGAATACAACGTGCGCGCCGGATTGCGGGAGGTCGTGCGCTGGGAGGAGCTCGGCGTCGAGGTGGTCGGGGACGCGGCGGACGGGCTCGAGACGTACGATCTCTGCCGGTCGCTGCGCCCCGACATCCTGCTGACGGACATCCGCATGCCGATGATGGACGGGCTGGAAGCCGCGCGGAAGCTGAAGGACGACGGCGATCCGGTGCGGATCATCATCGTCAGCGGCGCGGAGGATTTCCAGTACGCCAAGACCGCGCTCAGCCTGAACGCGGACGGCTACATCCTGAAGCCGATCAAGCTGGCCGAGCTGCAGCAGACCGTCCGCAAGGTCGCGGACGCCATCGCGGCGGAGCGCAGCCGCGACGCGCGGACCGAACGGCTGCAGCGTCAGGTGCGCGAAACGATGCCGGTGCTGCGCGAGAAGTTTCTGGCGGGGCTGACGACGGGCATGTTCGCGGGCGAGGCAGAGATTCGGAGCGGGCTCGCCTTCCATGGGCTTCCCTGCTCGGCCGACGAAGCCTGGACGGCGGCGGTGCTGCGGATCGACGACTACGAGGAAGCCGTCGAACGGTACAGCGAGGCGCGCAAGCAGCTGCTTGCCTTCTCGGTCCAGAACGTGCTGGACGAGATCGCCGCATCCAACGGGGGAGCCGCCTTCGTCATGAGCGAGAACGAGCACGTCGTCCTCTTCCAGCCGAGGGACGGAAGCCGCGTCGCGGACATTTGCCGGGACATGCTGGATTGCATCCGGCACTACTTGAACCTCTCCGCGTCCTTCGGCATCGGCAGCCCCGCGCGGAAGGCGTCCGAGCTCCATGGCTCCTACCGCGAAGCGCTCGCGGCCATCAACTACACGTTCTATACGGGGAAGAGCTCGGTGCTCGACATCAGCGATTACCGGGCGGACGCGGACGGCCCGCGGTTCCCGAAGCTGTACGACGCCGAGGCCAAGCTCGTCGGCTTCATGCTGCAGGGGATGAAGGAGGCCGCCGAGGAGACGGTGCGGTACGTGTTCGACGCGCTGTGCGGCAGCCGCCTCCTCCCGGACGGTTACGCCCGGAGCGTCTGCGTCGAGCTCGTCAATATGGCCGACAAGGCCGTTGCCGAGGCTGGCGAGCGCATCTGGGACATCGCGCCGGGCTACGCCTCCGTCATGGCCGATGTCTACGGCATCCGCGAGGCGTCCGGGCTGCGCGAGACGATGCTCGGGCTGTTCGGCGAGCTCACGGCGCATTTCGCCCGCAAGCATACGCACAAGAACGGACGGACGATTCAGAAGATCAAGGCGATCGTCGCGCAATCGTACATGGAGAACGTCACGGTCCAGAAGCTGTCGGAGCAGGTGTACCTGTCGCCGAACTACATCAGTCTCGTCTTCAAGCAGGAAACCGGGGAGAGCTTGACGGAATACGTCACGAAGGTACGGATGGAAGCCGCCAAGGAACTGCTGAAATCGCCTGACCTGAAGATCCTCGAGGTCGCCGAAATGGTCGGGTACGAGAATGCCGCCTACTTCAGCACCGTGTTCAAAAAGTACGCCGGCATGCATCCGCAAAAATACCGCTCGCTGTTTCAGGCCGACTGACCGCCCGCGCGCGCGCGTTGCGAACTTCGGGAACTTCAGGATCTTCGGGAACTTCGGCAACTTCGGCAACTTCAGGAGCTTCAGGAACTTCAGGAACTTCAGGAACTTCAGGAACTTCAGGAACTTCAGGAACTTCAGGAACTCTCGGGAACTCTCGGAAACTCTCGGAAACTTCAGGATCATCAGCAACTTCAAGACAAATCAAAAAACCCCTTCCGAAAGGAAGGGGTTCGTCTTGTAAGGTTGGTGCGGTCGAGAGGACTTGAACCTCCACGGCTGTTACACCACTAGAACCTGAATCTAGCGCGTCTGCCAATTCCGCCACGACCGCATCTGGCAAATCGACCGCGGCAAGCGCCGCAATCACGTTCTTTATACTAGCATCCGTGCCAATTGAAGTCAAGAAATGCGGAAAAGTTCAAATTTTCAAACAATATCCGCTCGCATCTAGCTTTTGATCGCGCCTGGCATTGCGCCGCCCCGGGCATGCGAACGTACCCGGCCACCCCCCTGCGGCTAAACTTCGCTCCGCGGCGCGCCGACCGGCTCATATATGTAGCCGCGGCTCAGCTTCACGACCCTGCGGTTCCGTTTCCGGATGACGACGCTATCCGCGTCCCAGGCGACGACGATCCCGAGCACGTCGTTCGCTTCCATGTTGTCGCGGACGACCCGCAGCGGCGTGCCTTCGACCCGGTAACGGTCCAACTCTTCTTCCGTGATCATGCTTTCCCCCCTTCCCGCGCGCCGTCCGCTTGCGGGCGGCGCATTCCCATGCGGGATGCAACGCTCAAAGAACCCCAACGCCGCGGCCAGCGCGGCATTGAGGTTCCCGTTCCGTAATTCGCGTATTTAACCGACGTGCTCCTTGGAATCGTTCGTCTCGTACCACTCGTCGAGAACGCGCGAGGACATCACGCGGCTCGTCACGTACTCCGCCTGCTTCTCGGTAAACTGGCTCTTCCAGTCGATCTCGAGCTCCTCCGACAGCTTGATGAGCGTCAGCAGCTCCGACCACGCCACGTACCGTTTATACCAAAAGAATTGGGGATGTTCGATCATATAAGGATACAAGTCGTCAAACTCCGTATGCTTGCAGTCGAGCGCACGTTCAAAATGGTTTTTCGCGTCCGTCAACTTGGTTAATAAATACTCGGCAGATAGATTCGCCATATTTAGTGCCTCCCCCTCTCGTACTTATGAACATTATAAGTCAAAAAGCGGGTCCCGAAAAGATGCTTATTCTGGGACTAGGATTCGAAGACGATCTTGCCGCCCTCGAGCGACGCGATCTTGACGAGCGATTCCACCCGGATTCCCTGTTCGCGGATCGTCCGCGCGCCGGCCTGGAACGATTTCTCCACGACGATGCCGAGCCCGGCCAGCTTCGCGCCGGAGCGTTCGATGATCTTGATCAAGCCCCGCGCCGCGTCCCCGTTCGCGATGATATCGTCGATGAACAGCACCGTATCGTCCGCCGTCAGGAATTGACGGGAAACCATGATGTCCGTTACAATGCCCTTGGTAAACGAAGGCACCCGTTCGGTATACGCGTCGGAATCCGCGATCAGCGTCTTTTTGCGTCTCGCGAACACCAGCGGAACGTTCAGCGCCATGGCGGTCGCGAAGGCGACGGGAATGCCGGAGGATTCCACGGTAATGACTTTCGTGACGGTCGTCTCCGCGTACAAGCGCGCGAATTCCTTGCCCATCTCCAGCGTCAGCTGCGGATCGACCTGATGGTTCAGCAACGCGTCGAGCTTCAGGACGTCTTGATTCATAATTGTAGCTTCGCGCAGGATGCGTTCTTTAAGCAGTTCCATTCGCGTTCCCTCCACCAAAAAACCTTTTTCCGTTAAAGGTACCATATGGAAGGGGATTCGCGCAACCGGCGGGAATATATTCCAGGATGCCGACCGAAGACCGCAACTTTTCGCCCTCGCGGCGTGTCTAGTAATAACAAAGACCTTACAAAACCATTCCAACGGAGGTGCCGCGACATGAACACCGGCTACCCCAAACGAATCGCAAGCGCGGCGGCGGTCGTGCTGCTCGCCGTCACGCTCGCGGGCTGCCAAATGCGCGTGGCCGGCCTGTCGGCCGGCGATGACGCGGGCGGACAAGCCTCGGCGCGGAACGCGGGCCAAGGCTTGTCGGACAGCCCGCAGAAAGCCTACGACAACAAAAGCAAACCCGGCGGCGCGCCCGTGACGGGCAGTTTGAACGGCGGCGAGAATGCGGATCCGAACGCCGTGACGGAATCGTCGGCCGGCGGCAAATCCGCGCCTTCGGCCAAAACCGAGGAAGCCTGGAACGCCAAGGCGCCCAAGCTGTTCGGCATCGCGATCGGCGAAGCCGAAGCGTCCGCCTCCGCGAAGCTGGGCAAGCCGAGCGACGTCTACCCGCTCGACGACGACGGCGGCACGCTGTCCGTGAAGGAATACGCGGCCTGCTCCGTCGGCTTCTCGCCCGACAAGAAGGTCAAGTTCGTGGAAGTCTTCGGCCGGTCGGCCGCCACGGGACTCGGCGGTCTGCGCGTCGGCGACACGGCGAGCGCCGCGGTCAAGAAGCTGGGACAGCCGGGCACGCATACGGGCAGCGTGCTCGCTTACGACGCGGAAGGCGCCCTCTTGAAGCTGGATCTGGATCCGGACAACGAACGCATTCTATCGATCAAGCTGTTCGCTTCCGCGGAGAACCGGACGTAAGCGATGCCGAGGCAGGCGGAAAGTCCGGCACGAAGACGAAGGATTTCCGAAGGCGCGAATGCATCGAGATCATTCGGCAAACGCCAGAGGGCACGATAGGACGGAAACCGGCACGCGCGCGGGCGCGACCGGCTTTCCGTCCTATTTCGGTTGGATCGTAACCCCGCCGCCCCCGTGAATCCGGCGCTGCCGCATGGATTGTAGTCATGCCTGTCCCCGTTCGGACATACCTTTAAGAAGAGGCCGTCCACGAAAGGCAGGGATTGATCGATCCATGAGACGATTCACCACAGTCATCCAAATCGCGTTTACCTATATGGGGACCGTAGTCGGCGCCGGATTCGCGACGGGCCAGGAAATCCTGCAGTTCTTCACCCGCTTCGGCGTCGTCGGCGTCCTGACGATTCTGCTCGCCACCGCGATGTTCGTCTGGCTCGGCGCCAAAATGATGCTCATCTCGAACGACGTGCGGGCCAAATCGTACGAAGACGTCAACAAGGTGCTGTTCGGCGACCGGTTCGGCCGGTGGATCAGCCATTTCATGCAGCTGGTGCTGTTCGGCGTCTGCGCCGTCATGCTCGCGGGCGCGGGCGCGATTTTCTCCGAAAATTGGAACTTCTCCTACCAATCCGGCCTCCTGATCACGATCTTCGGCTGCTTCCTGTTGCTCCGCAAAGGGATGAACGCGATCTTGACGGTGAATTCGATCGTCGTGCCGGTCATGCTGCTGTTCACGGTGCTGATCATCATCGATACCGTGCGGACGCCGGGAGCGGGCCGGTGGATGATGCTCACGAGCGATTTCTCGCCGATCGCGGTGTGGGCGTCCCCGTTCTTGTACGCCGCGTTCAACCTGTCCATGGCGCAGGCCGTGCTCGTGCCGCTCGGCGGCGAAATCCAGGACCGCAAGGCAATCGTGTACGGCTCCTGGGTCGGCGGCATCGGCATCGGCTTCATGCTCATCGCGGGCCATATCGCCCTCTCGGTGTACATGCCCGGCATCCAGCAGTTCGCCATCCCGATGGGCGGCATCGCCCGCGAGCTGGGGCACGGCATCCAATGGATCTACATCTTCCTGATCTTCGCCGAAATCTTCACGACGCTCATCGCGGACATTTACGGGCTGACGCTGCAGCTGCAGGAACGCGTGAAGCTGTCCCGCACGCTGCTCACGACGCTGACGCTCGCCGCCTGCTACGTGGCCAGCCAGATCGGCTTCGGTACGCTGCTCTCCACCCTCTACCCGATTTTCGGCCTTATCAGTCTAGGCTGGCTTATCCTGCTGATCCGCCACAAGCTCCCGATGCGCAATTGACGGCGGTCCGGCATGGAAGGCGTTCAGCGGCGATCGGCCGGGGAGCCGCCAAGCGGTGGGCTAAAAGAGAATCAGGGCAGGGCTCCGCGGATGGTCATCATCGTTCCGGTGCGCCTTTGTCGGTTGCCGCGCGACCGGTCCGAAGCATGCTCGTCCGCATAACAAAAAAGCCCCCTTTGCAGGGGGCTTTTCAGCGTAGGGACGAAGGTGCCTACCTTGCCAGTTCCACCAGCTTGGCGGCCGGAATCCGTTCCAGCAGCAGCTCGCGCATCGGGTCATGGCAGGTGAAGAAGACGATTTGGCGGCGTTCGGCCAGCTCGCCCAGCACGTCCGCCGCCGCCCGCTGGCGGTCGCGGTCGAAATTGACGAACGGGTCGTCGAGCAGCAGCGGCAGCGCGTGCGCGGCAGCCGCTTCGTCGGCCAGCGCGAAGCGCATCGCGAGGTACAGCTGCTCCGCCGCGCCGCGGCTGAGGAAGCCGCTCTCCACCGTGCGTCCGTCCGCGGCTTCGAGCGCGATCGCGCCGACATCCTCGCGCAGCAGGATCCGCTTGTAGCGCCCCTCCGTAAGCCGGTTCATCAGCCGGGACGCTTCGCGCAGCACGGCCGGCTGCCGCTGCTCCTCCATGATGCGCTTCGTCCGCCGGATCATCGTCATGCTCACGGCCAGCACCGCGTACCGGTCGATCAGCGCCTCCAGCGCGGCGGCGGCGGCCTCGCGTTCGCCGATCAACCGCTGCCGGTCGCCGTCGCGCAGCAGCTGCTCCAGCCGCTGCCTGGCGCGCCCGAGCAGCTCCAGCTGCCGGCCGCGCTCCGCCTCGGCTTCCCGCCACGCGCGCTCCGCGCCGGCCGACTCCGCGCGAAGCGCGGCCTCGTCCAGCTCCGACAGCCAGACGTCCAGCCGCGCCTGCTCCGCTTCCGACAACCCCGCGGTCACCGTCGCGTTCAACCGGAACAGCTCCTGCTCGACCTCCGCCAGCCGTTCCGACCGCTCCAGCGCGGCCAGCCATGCCAATTCGTTCGCGACGCCGCCCGCCGCGAACCACCGCTCCTGCCGCGCCAGCAGCTCTTCCATCCGCCGGGCCAGCCCTTCCAGACGCACGGCCGCTTCCGCCCGCTTCTCCCGCTGCGCTTCGCGTTCCGCGCGGCGCGCGGCCTGGCCGTCGGCTTCCGCCTGCAGCAGGCGAAGCGCGGCCGCGGCATCGCCGCGCGCCCGCG
>NZ_JAGGDJ010000070.1 GCF_017652985.1 Paenibacillus artemisiicola | reverse complement strand
GTCCCAGTGTGGCCGATCACCCTCTCAGGTCGGCTATGCATCGTCGCCTTGGTGAGCCGTTACCTCGCCAACTAGCTAATGCACCGCAGGCCCATCTGCAAGTGACAGCTTGCGCCGTCTTTCCCAGTCTCCCCATGCGAGGATACTGCGTATCCGGTATTAGCATTCGTTTCCGAATGTTATCCCGGTCTTGCAGGCAGGTTGCCTACGTGTTACTCACCCGTCCGCCGCTAAGCTATCCCCGAAGGAATAACTCCGCTCGACTTGCATGTATTAGGCACGCCGCCAGCGTTCGTCCTGAGCCAGGATCAAACTCTCCATAAAAGTGATCAGCCGAAACCGATCAGTTCCAGGATGGCTTGTTAGCTCATCGCTGACTTACTTGTTAAAACCTTTTGACAGGTCGCTCATTGTTCAGTTTTCAAGGAACAAATGTTTCTTGCTCGTTCGCCCATGTCTCAGCAGCGACTTGATTAATATATCACATCTTATTAATCATTTGCAAGTACTTTTTTTAATCATTTTTTCGCAAACCAGGTTTGCTCTTGTGACGCGAAGACTAATTTAACACATCCGCTCCGCTGAGGTCAAGCCTGCGCCGCAGATTTATTTCTTCGCCCTCCTGGCCTTTAAAAGAGCGTCATCTGGAGCCCGAGCACGAGCGCGATGCCCGGCAGTCCCAACAGCACGACGGTACCGATCGTCGCGGGATTGAGCGGTACCTCGAAACCCGTCACGACGCCAGAATAATTAAGGAGGTATAAGACCAGCGCGGCCGCCACCAGATGCAGCGCGAACCTTCTTAACCATCTAAAGGACATCCCGTTGCGAACCACGACGACAAGCAGCAGCATGGCGGATGCGACCATCGTAATCATCCATAGCGACTTCATTGCGCGACACCGCCCTTCAGCGCGGTCCAAGGGGCAGGCGTCCGCTTCGCCTTGCGGAGCAGCATGCCGTACCGCTTCTCCGCAGATGCGATCGCATAGATCGCATAGTCGATCTGATCGCTGTCCAACGCATAGTCAAAAAAGCGCAGCGCGTTTTCCCACTCCCGCCTTGCCGTATGGATCTCCTCCAGCAGCTCCAAATGTTCCTGACGTTCGCTCTTCTGCATCAGCTCTTTCGCCGGTCTTCTCCGCTTCAGCCACTTCCACATGCTCGCTCATCCTCCCGCCCGTCCGCTCCTTGTCCAATCGAAGCGGCGTATAGTTGAATGTATGAGGAACGCTCGCGAAATTAGAACAAGCTTTCGTCGCCGCCCATTCTCCCGGAACGCAGCAAGGCCCCGCGGGAGAAGACGCTCCCGCGGGGCCAGCGATTCACGCCATTAAATTGTCAACCCAATTCTCTTCGGCCTTCCAGCGCCTTGGACAGCGTCACCTCGTCGGCGTATTCCAAATCGCCGCCGACCGGCAGCCCGTGGGCGATACGCGTGACTTTAATGCCGAACGGCTTGACGAGGCGCGATAAATACATCGCCGTCGCTTCGCCCTCGATATTCGGATTCGTCGCCAAGATCAATTCTTGGACGGTCTCATCGCTTAACCTGCGCAGCAGCTCGGCAATCCGGATCTCGTCGGGACCGATGCCCTCCATCGGGGAAATCGCTCCCTGAAGGACGTGGTACTGGCCTTCGAATTCCTTGGTCCGCTCCATCGCCACCAAGTCCTTGGACTCCTGGACCACGCAGATGATGGACGGGTCCCGGCTCTTATCTTGGCAAATCCGGCACGGATCGGTATCCGTGATATTGCAGCAGACCGAACAATAATGCAAATTGCGCTTGACGCTCACGAGCGCTTTCGCGAAATCGATGACGTCGTCTTCCTTCATCTTGAGCGTATGAAAAGCGAGCCTGGCCGCCGTCTTCGGACCGATGCCGGGCAAACGGCTGAAGGCATCTATCAGTTTGGCTATCGGTTCGGGATAATACAAGGCGCAGCTCCTCTACTTATTTACGACTTTTAGAACAAACCGGGGATTTTCATGCCGCCGGTGAATTTGCCCATGTCTTTGTTCGCCAGCTCGTCGGCTTTGTTCAGCGCGTCGTTGACGGCCGTCAGCACGAGATCCTGCAGCATTTCGATATCGTCCGGGTCGACCGCTTCCGGCTTGATGGAGATGCTTTGAAGCGTCTTGTGGCCCGTCACGATGACGGTGACGACGCCGCCGCCCGCGGTACCTTCGATCATTTTCGTGCCGAGCTCCTCTTGGGCTTTGAGCATTTGCTCCTGCATCTTCTTCACTTGCTTCATCATTTGGTTCATGTTGTTCATCGGTTGACCACTCCTTAATTGAGTTAAGTATGGAAAGCGACTTGTTAAATGTTCATAGCGCTGAGCGTATCGATCATTTATCTTCGACGACCACAAGATCCTCGCCGAACAGCTTCACGGCTTCCTCGACCCATTCCGGCTCCGGCGGCGGACCGCCGCGCTCGTCTTCGTGCAGCAGCGTGAGTTCTTCCGCGGGCGACGCGCCGTTCTCGGCGGCCGTCTGCCACTCCTTCAGCATCACGGTCGCGAGCCGGACGGGGCGGTTGTACACTTCGTTCAGCACGCGTTCGATGACGTCGCGGTTCGCGGGCTTCTCCGTGGTCTCCCGGTGGATGGAGTTCTTGAATGCGACAAGAATGGTATTGTCCGCCGCGGCGACGGGCTCTCCGTTCACGAACCAAGCATGCGTGGAGATGTTGTTGCTCTTCACGCGCTGCAAGATATCGGCCCACTTCATCCGAACCTGTCCCGACGCCGGGCTGTCCGCTGCCGCGAGGAACGGATCCAGCTTAACGCGGGCGATCGAGCTGCCGATGCCGCCCGAACCGCCGCGGCCGAAGTTATTGCCGCCGCGATTGCCGCCGCCGCGGGACGCGCCTTGTTCCGGCGCCGGGCTCCCGGGCTTGACGCCAGACTGGAGCAACTGCTCGATCTTGCGTTCGAGCGTATCAATCCGCTGCTGCAGCCGCTGGACCTCGCTGCCGGACGCCGCCGCTTCAGACGTATCGGTCGCGGCCGCGTACGCGGAGGCCGAGCCTTGGTCGCCTGCCTCCCGAAGCGTGCAGATCTTCATCAGCGCCACTTCGAAAATCGTTTGGGGCAGCGCGGCCTGGCGTATCTCCAGCTGGTACTGGTTCAGGACGTCGATCATGCGAAACAGAAGTTCCGCGCTGAACGCCTCGGCCATCCGGGCGTACTTGTCCTGGTCGACGATGCGTTCCGTGGCCGCCTTGCCCTTAGGGGCCAGCTTCAGCACGAGCAGGTCCCGGAAATAATAGACGAGGTTCTCCAAGCACTTGTCCGCGCTCTTGCCGGCTTGCATCAGCCCTTCCACGAGCGGCAGGATCGCGCCCGCGTTACGGTCCCGGATCGCCTCCGCCAGCTGCTCGAACTGTTCGGCGGCCAATCCCCCTGTCACGTCCACGGCGTCGTTCAGCGTAATGCGCTCGCCGCCGTAAGCCGAGACTTGCTCCAGCAGGCTGATGGCGTCGCGCATGCCGCCGTCCGAGAGCCTGGCGATGTAAGCCAGCGCGTCCTCGTCCGCCAAGATGCCTTCTTCCTCGCAAATCTGCCGCAGCCGCTCCGTCTGCTCCGGCAGCGAAACCTGCCGGAAATCGAAGCGCTGGCAGCGCGAGATGATCGTTGCGGGAAGCTTATGCGGCTCCGTCGTGGCCAAAATAAAGATCACATGCGCCGGCGGCTCTTCCAGCGTCTTCAGCAGCGCGTTAAACGCTTCCGACGTCAGCATGTGGACCTCGTCAATAATATATACTTTAGATCGCACTTCGGACGGCGCGTACCGGACCTTGTCGCGGATGTCGCGGATCTCGTCGATCCCGCGGTTGGACGCGGCGTCGATCTCCACGACGTCCATCACGGTACCGGCCGTTATGCCGCGGCACGCGTCGCATTCGTTGCATGGCTCCGTCGCCGGGCCGCGCTCGCAGTTGATCGCTTTGGCCATGACTTTGGCCGTCGTCGTCTTGCCCGTTCCGCGCGGACCGTTGAACAAATACGCGTGCGATACGCGGTTCTCGCGAATGGCGTTCTGAAGCGTTTGAATAATATGCTGCTGGCCGACCATATCCCGGAACGTCTGCGGACGCCAGGCACGGTATAAGGCGATATGTGACATCGGAGTCGTTCCTTTCGGATTGGCGTAACCTGCCGAACCGGCTGGCGCCGGCCGTCTCTCTATTATACACGATGCCGTCATCCAAAAAAACCGTCGCGCGCACAGAAACGCCGCGGCGGCGCGGGCGCCGGTTCTACTCTTTCGCGCAAGGAGGCGCGTTCTCCTGCCGGAAAAATGAAAAAAACACCCGGCATGACTTCTGCAAGTCATTCGGATGTTATCGTCGTTATAATCAAGGACCGTGCACCTAACCTCGATTAAAACCGCATGGGCGGCACTCCCGTTCCCAGCTCTGGTCAAGCACCCCTCCGGCACATGAACTAACCTGCTTATGGCTGCTTCCTTCCGGACCTGACCCGTTCACAAGCGTCCATTGCGGAGGACCCGGCCGTCAACACTGTTCCCGGGCACCAGCCCCACACGGCAAAAACCTACGTTAGGAATTCAACCCCGCTACAGCGGATTGCGAGTTACAGGGCACCGCTACCTCCCCGTCTAGCACGGCAGAGATAAGTATAGCTCGTTCGATCCAAAAGTGCAACTGCCGAATCGATGGAAGGCGCTCCAAGTCAACGCGTCATCTTGACGTGGACGTTGTAACGGGGCATGTTCATGCGCAGCACGGAGATCGCTTTCGCCTTGACCTGCTTGCTGTCGGCCCCCTTCTTCGGCGTGACCGTGACGTACATTTCGGGCGCCTGAAAAATAATCGTGGCCTTGGCCAAACCCGGAATTTGCTTCAGCTTGCTCTGCGCGAAGTCGCCGTCCGAGTCCTGATTCAAAAACTCGCCGTTGCGGTTCGGCAAGTGGGGGTTGCTGTTCGACAGCCCCAGGTAGCCGTCGTGCCCGTACGATTTGGCGTTGAAGTTGTTCGTCGCGTCCTTTTGCCCGCCGCAGCCGGCAAGCGAAATGGCCGCCGTCAGCGCCAGGGTGCCCAGCAGAAGCCGTTTGCTCGACATAAAAAAACCTCCCTTTAACCAATAGGATGGCTGAGGGAGGTCCTTGTATTCTGCTAATTTCCGCCAAACGCGGACGAATAAGCTTAGATACCGTATTTCTTCTTGAACTTGTCGACGCGACCGCCGGCATCCAGGAACTTTTGCTTACCCGTGAAGAATGGGTGGCAGTTGGAGCAAATCTCTACGCGCAGGTTCTGTTTGATCGAACCGGACTCGAAAGTATTGCCGCAAGCGCAAGTTACCGTCGTGACGTGGTAGTTCGGATGAATTCCTTGTTTCATCTCGTTCACCTCTTTCTGCCCTGGATCAACAGGCGGACCCAGAGTTCTATAAAAGACAAAACTGATTATATCACGGCTTCAACAAGGACGCAATGCCTATTCAGCGGCTCGTCCTTTCCCCGGACGGAGCCCCGTCAGGAGCGCTTCACCGGCACGGGCGGCACGTGGGTATACGAGCCGATCACGACGTCCGGCAGCTCCTCGGCGAAGATGTCCAGCATCTGCTTCATGCCGTAAATCTCCCCTTGCGCTTTCGGAATGAGCGCCAGGTAGCTCTCGGGATCGATGTTCAGGTTGCGCATCTGGATCAGCTTCAAGCCCGTGCGCTTCGCGAAACCGATCATCGCCTCGATCTCCTCCTCCCGGTCGGTGACGCCCGGGAAGATCAGGTAGTTGATCGACGTGTACACGCCCTTGTCGGTCGCGTAGCGGAGCGACTTCTCCACGTTGGCGAGCGAATAGCCGCGCGGCTTGTAGTACGCGTTGTAATGGTCGTCCAGCGCGCTGATGGTGCTGACGCGCATCAGGTCGAGCCCCGCGTCCACGATGCCGCGAATGTGATCCGTCAAGCCCGCGTTGGTGTTGATGTTAATGTAGCCCGTCGACGTGCGGCTCCGTACTTCGCGCATCGCGTCGATGATGATCCGGGCCTGCGTGGACGGCTCGCCCTCGCAGCCTTGGCCGAAACTGATGATGGCATCCGGCGCGTTCAAATGCTCCATCATGACGTCAACGAGCTCCTGAACCGTCGGCTTGAAATTCATGCGCGTCTGCGGCGCCGGGAAGCCGCTGTCGTCCGGCTGTTCGGAAATGCAGCCGAAGCAGCCCGCGTTGCAGGAAAACGAGACCGGCACGGCCCCCTCCCACCGCTGCAGGAACGTATTCGACGCGGTCAGGCATTCGTACCCGAGCGCGCAGTTCGATAAATGTTGATACAGCCGGTTCTCCGGATACTTCGCCAGCAGCCGGTCCACGCCGACTTTAAGCTCGTCCGGATCGCAATTGTTCGGATTCCAGCGCTCCGGATCGTCGCTCTTCTGCGCGGCGACGTAGAAGCCGCCGTCCTTCCAAACGACGGCGGAATACCCGAACAGCGGGAGCTTCTGCTCCTTATCCGTCTTCATGTAACCGGGGATGTTCAGCCGGGTATAGCCCTGCGGCAGCAGCGCGCCTACGGCCTGATAGTCGCCGGGCAGCGGCCGCATCTCGCCCGAAGCGGCGTGAATGCCGATCGGACGCGTGAACGGCAAGCCGACCATCGTCGCGCCTTCCGGCAGCGGAATCAGCTCGTCCTCCATCAGCTCCACGATCATGTCGCCGCTGCGGCCGAGACCGATCCAATCGGGATGATCGAACAGGTTGCCCTGTTCGTCTGCATATACGAGATTCATGATGTACCTCCTGAAAGCCAAACGGCTTTGCTACGCGCGAAACGCGAAATTAGGTGACCGTCGTCGAGCGCACGCCCGGCCTTCTGGAAGCGCCGCTGCCGGAGGAGCTTCCGCTGCCGCCGGAGCTTGCGGTCCTCCCGCGCGAAGGCGGCGTCACGCCCGACGTATCCAGGGACGCGAGGAACTCTTCGTTGTTCTTCGTATCCGCCAGCTTCTTCAGGAAGCCGTCGACGAATTCCATGGAATCGTTCATGTTCTTGCGGATCGCCCATACTTTGTCCAGCTCTTCTTTGGTCAGCAGCATCTCTTCGCGGCGCGTGCCCGAACGGCGGATGTCGAGCGCCGGAAAGATGCGGCGATCGGCCAGTTTCCGGTCGAGGTGCAGCTCCATGTTGCCGGTACCTTTAAATTCTTCATAAATGATGTCGTCCATACGGGAGCCGGTCTCCACGAGCGCCGTCGCCAAAATCGTCAGGCTGCCGCCCTCTTCCACGTTGCGGGCGGAGCCGAAAAACCGCTTCGGCCGATGAAACGCCGCCGGGTCGATGCCGCCGCTCAGCGTGCGGCCCGAAGCCGGCACGACGAGGTTGTACGCCCGCGCGAGGCGCGTGATGCTGTCGAGCAAGATGACGACGTCCTTCTTGTGCTCCACGAGCCGCAGCGCGCGCTCGAGCACCAGCTCCGCCACTTTGACGTGGTTCTCGGGCAGCTCGTCGAACGTCGACGCCACCACTTCGCCTTTTACCGAACGCGACATGTCCGTGACTTCCTCCGGCCGCTCGTCGATCAGCAGCACGATCAGCTCGATCTCGGGATTGTTCGTCGAGATGCTGTTGGCGATCTCCTTGATGAGCTGCGTCTTGCCCGCTTTCGGCGGCGCGACGACCAAGCCCCGCTGTCCTAAACCGACGGGGGCGAGCAAATCCATGATGCGCGTGGAAAGTTTGGACTGTGCGGTTTCGAGCACGAGTTTCTTCTCGGGATAAAGAGGAGTCAAGGCTGGGAAGTGTAGACGTTCGGCAGCGTGTTCGGGGCTTTCTCCGTTGACGGCATTAACCTGTAGGAGTCCAAAATAACGTTCGTTTTCCTTGGGCGCCCGGCACTTGCCGGATACCATGTCGCCCGTGCGCAGATCGAACTTGCGAATCTGCGAGGCGGAGATGTAAATGTCTTCGGTACTCGGCAGGTAATTGATCGGCCTCAGGAACCCGAAGCCTTCCGGTAATATTTCGAGTACGCCATGCATGAACATGAGACCGCTTTGCTCCGCTTGGGCGCGGAGGATCGCGAAAATCAATTCGCGCTTCTTCAACTGGCCGTAGCCCTGGATTTGATGCTGTTTGGCCAGCTTGTATAATTCCGTTAGCTTCATCGCTTCTAGATCGGCGATCTGAAGTTCGGACATAATATCACCACTTCTTATCAAGGTTCGATTGCCAAGCTTCTTCCATCATTGCCGGAATCGGTCCTCTCTATTCGGGACCGACTCTGAAATTGATAGAAAACTAGAGAGCTACTCGCGCCACACGTCCGCGCCGAGCATGCGCAGGTTCTCGACCAGGTTGTCGTACCCGCGGTCGATGTATTCCACGCCGGTGATTTCCGTCACGCCGTCGTCCACCGTCAGGGCGGCCACGACGAGCGCGGCGCCCGCGCGAAGATCGGCGGCGCGGACTTTGGCGGCGTTCAGCTTGCCGCCTTCGATGATGGCCGAACGGCCCTCCACCCGGATGTTCGCGCCCATGCGCGACAGCTCCGGCACATGCTTGAAGCGGCTGCTGTACACATAGTCGCTTAAAATGCTGACGCCCGTCGTTTGCGTCAGGAGGCTGGTCATGGGAGATTGTAGGTCCGTGGCGAATCCGGGGTAGACGAGGGCTTTCACGTCGATGGCTTCGTAAGCCGGCTGGCCGACGATGCGGATGGATTCGTCCATCTCGTAGACATGGACGCCCATCTCTTGGAGCTTGGCCGTCATGGCCTCCAGATGCTTCGGAATGACGTTGTCGATCAAAATATCGCCGCGCGTCGCCGCCGCGGCAATCATATAGGTTCCCGCCTGAATTCGGTCGGGAATGATGGAATGGCGGCAGCCGTGCATCCGCTCGACGCCTTCGATGCGAATGGTTTCCGTGCCGGCGCCCTTGATTTTCGCGCCCATGGCGTTAAGAAGCGTAGCTACATCTATGATTTCAGGCTCTTTCGCCGCGTTTTCGATAATCGTGGAGCCTTTGGCCCTGGAAGCCGCCAGCATGATGTTGATCGTCGCCCCTACACTGACGACGTCGAGATAAATTTTCGCGCCGCGAAGCTCTTTCGCGACGATGCGGACGGACCCGTGGTCGTTCGTGACCGTGGCGCCCAGCGCTTCAAACCCTTTAATATGCTGATCGATGGGACGCGGTTCGAAATTGCAGCCGCCCGGCAAGCCGATCGTCGCTTCCCCGAAGCGTCCGAGCATGGCCCCCATCAAATAATAAGACGCGCGAAGGAGCTTGACCTTGCCGTTCGGCATCGGCTTCGACGCCATGGCCGACGGATCGATCACGATCGATTCGCCGCTCCACTCGACGCTGCCTCCGAGCTCTTCGAGAATCTCGCTGTAAACCGCCACGTCGCTCAAGTGGGGCAGGTTATCCAGCGTGACCGTCGTTTCCGCCAGAATCGAGGCGGGCAGAAGCGCGACGGCGCTATTCTTCGCACCGCTGATCTGCACGGTGCCGCGCAGCGGACGTCCGCCGCGAATCATCAATTTTTCCATCGGAATTCGTTATCCTCCCATCCGGTGAGAGCAAAGGACCGAAAAGCCGGAGCAAGGCACGGCGAATCGCCGGCTTCGGTCGCCCGAGGCGGTTCCCCTCCGCGCCCTTGCTTCGTAGCACCGGGCCTTTAATGCCAGAAAGCAAGCGCTCCATCTTTCAAAGCGAATCTTGAAGGACGGGGCGCCTGCTTATCTTGCGGATACGGCTGTTCGATTCCTTTGACTATCGGAAGTTACGCTTGGTTGCTGCTGCCGAACAAACGGATTTTCTCTTGAACGACGGCTTGCATCGCGTTGCGCGCAGGCGTCAGGTATTTACGCGGGTCGTACACGGAATCGTTCGCGGCCAGCACTTCGCGGATGGCGTTCGTGCATGCGACTTGGTTTTCCGTGTTGACGTTGATCTTGCCTACGCCGGCCGCGATGGACAGGCGAATCGCTTCGTCCGGCACGCCGGAACCGCCGTGCAGCACGACCGGAACCGGAATCGCGTCGGCAACCTTTTGAATGATATCGTAATGGATCTTCGGTTCGCCCTTGTACATACCGTGCGCCGTGCCTACCGCGATGGCCAGGCAGTCTACGCCCGTCTCTTCGTAGAAACGGATCGCTTCTTCCGGCTTCGCCAGGGAAGCATGCTCCTCGTCAACGCTCAGGTCGTCTTCGACGCCGCCGATCGTGCCGAGCTCGCCCTCGACGGATACGCCCATCGCGCGCGCCGCTTTCACGACTTGCTTCGTCAGCTCGATGTTCTCTTCGAGGCCGTAGTGGGAGCCGTCGAACATAACGGACGAGAAGCCCGCGCGGATACACTTCATCGCGACTTCGAAGCTGCTGCCGTGATCGAGGTGAAGCGCGATCGGGAGGCCGGATTTCTTGGCGGCCGCTTCGGCGATCGCCACCGTGTATTCGATGCCCATGTATTTCAGGGCGCCTTCGGATACGCCGAAGATGAACGGCGATTTTTCTACGATTGCAGCGTCGGTGATCGCTTGCGCGAACTCCAGGTTGTTCATGTTGAATTGACCGACCGCGAATTTGCCTGCTTTGGCTTTCGGCAGGAATTCATTCATTGACACGAGTGGCATGATTCTCTACTCCTCCTAAAGTGGTATGGGCCCGACGAACGGAACCATACGTTGTCTGTAATATGCGACGCTTCGCCCGCCATCTCTGCCGGAAGCAGACAACTGGGTGGGAAGTCGTGCGCAGACGGATCTTGCATCACGCTTCGGTTATCGCACCCGGTCATTATACCACATACGACCTGCGTTTGGTACAAGTCTTGGCAATCGGCCCGCGCGGCGCCCGGAAACAAAAAAAGCGGGATCCCTATTCAGGATCCCACCGCGTACCAGCCGCCGGAATCGCCTCCGCGGAGCTGCAGGTTGACCGCCATTCTCATCTCGTCGATGTCGAACGGTTTCGTGAAGTGCATCAGCGCGCCGTGGTCGGTCGCTTCCTTGATCATGTCGAGCTCGCCGTAGGCCGTCATCATGATGACCTTGATGTCCTTGTTGATCGCCTTGACATGCTTCAGGATCTCGAGGCCGTCCATGCCCGGAATCTTCATGTCGAGCAGGACCAGGTCCGGCGACTCGCCGCGCACGATCTCCAGTGCGACCTTGCCGTTGGGCGCCTGGAACGTCGTGTAGCCCTCGCTGCTGAACACTTCCATCAAAAGAATTCGAATGCCGTTCTGATCGTCGACGATCAAGACTTTCTTGTTTTCCAACTCGAAACCCTCCCAAGTATGCATGACATGCGCGTGCCGTCCGTCATCTGGATTAGAATCCCACTTAAGGAATGATTTCGCGTCCGGGCGCCCATTCTCCTGCTTCGGCTGGAAAAAAACTTTAATCCTGACAGTCCGTGTTACTTCTCGGCCTGCTCGAGCGCGGCCCGCACGAACCCGCGGAACAGCGGCTGCGGCCGGTTCGGCCGCGACGTGAATTCCGGATGGAACTGCACCGCGAGGAACCACGGGTGTTCCGGCAGCTCCACCATCTCGACGAGGCGTCCGTCCGGCGACGTGCCGGTGATCTTAAGGCCCGCCGATTCGATCGTCTCGCGGAATTCGTTATTGAACTCGTACCGGTGGCGATGACGCTCGTACACGAGCTCGTCGTCGTATTCGCGCTCGGCCAGGGAACCCGGCTGCAGCTTGCACGGATAGAGGCCGAGGCGCATCGTGCCGCCCATGTCCTCGATGTCCTTCTGCTCCGGCAGCAGGTCGATGACCGGATACGGCGTGAGCGGGTTGATCTCCGAGCTGTTCGCGTCCTTCATGCCGGTCACGTGGCGCGCGTATTCGATGACCGCGACCTGCATGCCGAGGCAAATGCCGAAGAAAGGCACGTTGTTCTCGCGAGCATGGCGGATCGCCACGATCTTGCCCTCGATGCCGCGGTCGCCGAAGCCGCCCGGCACCAGGATGCCGTGAACGCCCTGCAGCCTGTCCGCCACGTTCTGCTCCGTCAGCTCCTCCGCGTTCACCCAGCGCACCTTCACGTCCGCGTCGGCGTCGAAACCGGCGTGGCTGAGCGATTCCACGATGCTGAGGTACGCGTCGTGCAGCGCCACGTACTTGCCCACGATGGCGATCTCGGCCGAGCGGCTCAGCTGCTTCACGCGGCGGACGAGGTCTTCCCACGCCGTCATGTCCGGCGGCGGCGTCGTCAGTTTGAGGTGGTTGACGACGATCTGGTCCAGGCCTTCGTCGCGCAGGTTGAGCGGCACTTCGTAAAGGGTGGACGCGTCGCGGCATTCCACGACCGCGTTCTCGTCGATGTCGCAGAAGAGCGCGATCTTGCGCTTCATGTCTTCGGCGAGCGGGTACTCCGTGCGGCAAACGATGACGTTCGGCTGGATGCCGATGCTCCGGAGCTCTTTCACGCTGTGCTGCGTCGGCTTCGTCTTCACTTCGCCGGCCGCTTTGATATAAGGAATCAAGGTCACGTGGATGTACATGACGTTCTCGCGGCCGATGTCGCTCTTGATCTGGCGGATCGCTTCGAGGAACGGCAGGCTCTCGATGTCGCCGACGGTGCCGCCGATCTCGGTGATGACGACGTCCGAGCCCGTCTCCTTGCCCGCGCGGAACACGCGTTCCTTGATCTCGTTCGTAATATGCGGGATGACCTGCACGGTGCCGCCGAGGTATTCGCCGCGGCGTTCTTTCGTGATGACGGAAGAGTAGATTTTGCCCGTCGTGACGTTGCTGTTCTTGGACAGGTTGATGTCGATGAAGCGCTCGTAGTGGCCCAAGTCCAAATCCGTTTCCGCGCCGTCGTCCGTGACGAAGACTTCGCCGTGCTGGTAGGGGCTCATCGTGCCCGGGTCGACGTTGATGTACGGATCGAATTTCTGAATGGTCACTTTCAGCCCGCGGTTCTTAAGCAGACGCCCGAGCGAAGCCGCCGTGATGCCTTTGCCGAGCGATGACACGACGCCGCCTGTTACGAAAATATACTTAGTCACTGATGATACCCTCCACGCCTGTATGGTTATTGATTTAGGTTCTCCCAATTCCCGCAGAAAAATGGTCCATAAAAAAGAAAAAAGTGACACCCGTAGCTACGGGGCACTTTCTAATTTTGGCTTATACCTTATGTCCGAACTTGAAGCCCAAACAATAGTTTACCCGCTGCGCTATCGCCTTGTCAAGGCAAAACGGCTGCCGCTTCTCTACGGGCATCGGCTTATTTGCCGTCTTCTTCGTCGTCGTCGAAATCTTCCTCTTCGGCGTCTTCTTCGGCTTCTTCTTCTTCTTCGCCCTCGGCTTCTTCGCCGAGGTCTTCCTCTTCGATCTCTTCGTCGTCGATCACGACTTCTTCGTCCACTTCCGCTTCTTCCTCGGCTTCGTCGAAGATCTCCTGATCCTCGTCGTAGGAATCGAAGTCGTCATCCTCGGACGCGTACGTATCCTCTTCCTCGTCCGCGTAGACGTCGTCGTCGTCCTCTTCGTCGTTGATGATGCGGGAACGCTTCGCGTTGCCGACCGGATCTTCGTTCCGCTCGACCGGGTACCAGCGCTTCAGGCCCCACATGTTGCTGCCGACGCACGCGAACCGTCCGTCGATGTTGATTTCCGTATATACTTGCGCAATCACTTGGTTGATTTGTTCTTGGGACAGGCCCCGGATCTTCGCGATCTCGTTCATGATATCGCGATAGTAAAACGGCGTGTTCGCCGCCTTAAGCAATTCGAATGCCAGGTCGACCATGGGCATTTCCCTGATGCGTTCCGGATCGATTTTCAAGACGATCTCGCTGCTCATTTCGGACACTTCCTCTCATGTCAAATCGCCCGCGCCTTGCGGGCAATCCATATCAACCTATAGTAAAACCTATTTTTTATCAAAAAGCAAGCACGCCTCCGCGTCGGGAAACAAAAAGAAAAAGCGAAGGAAATCCTTCGCTTCGACTGTATCCTTCCGGATCGGGCGGCTCGCGCCGGTTCCGGTACTCGAGCCCGGGAGGGACTCTTGGTTTATACTATGTCCCCGCACGGCGAATGACACGGTTTGCCGCCTAATTCTGCGAAAAAAGGCAGGTTGCTTATACGGCTTGTTGCCCTCCTTCATACAATACTTCAGCATGATTCGCCATGGAGGGGAGCCAACTTTGGACAGATCCGCAATTCTCCGCCTGTTGCACAGCGCGACTTCGCTCGACGCCCCGGCCGCCAAACGGCGAATCGTCCGCTTCCGGCATTACAGCGACTACGAGCGCTTCCTGCTCGAATGGTCCAACTTCGGCGCGGAAGAGGACGCATCGGACGCCGTACGGCACCTTCCCTTCATCGAGGCTTTCTCCCTTCCCGTGACGGCCGAGCTGCTGGCCGCGGCTCCCGCCCACGACTTGTGGATCGAGAACGACCCGCAAGTCTCGGTTCACGCCATCGTGCACAAGCCGGCCTCCCGCGAGAAGGGCATCCCGTGGGGCGTCTCCGAAATCAAGGCGCCGCTCGCCTGGAGCACGACGACCGGCCACCGGGTCAAGGTCGGCGTCATCGATACCGGCGTCGATTTCAGCCACCCCGACCTCAAGCAATCGATCGGCCGCGGCATCAATCTCCTGAACCGCGGCACGCTGCCGCACGACGACAACGGGCACGGCACGCACATCTGCGGCACCATCGCGGCCGCGAACCAGCTGCACGGCATGATCGGCGTCGCTCCCCGCGCCTCCGTCCATCCGGTCAAAGCGTTCGACCATAACGGCAGCGCCTTCGTCTCCGACATCGTGCTCGGCATCGACTGGTGCGTGCGCAGCGGCATGAACATCATCAACATGAGCTTCGGCATGAAAACGCGCAGCAAGTCGCTGTTGACGGCCGTGACCAACGCGTTCAACGCCGGCGTCATCGTCGTGGCGTCCTCCGGCAACGACGGCAAGCGCAAATCGATCGACTATCCCGCCCGCTACCCGCAAACGATCGCGGTGGGGGCGACGAACAAGCTGCGGCGGATCGCGCCGTTCAGCAACCGGGGCATGTATATCGACGTGTACGCGCCCGGGGAGAAGATTCTCTCCTCCTGGCTGCGAGGCAAATACAACGAAATGAGCGGAACCTCGATGGCGACGTCCCACGTCAGCGGCGCCGTCGCGCTGCTGCTCGCGCATCGCCCGGGGTTGACGCCGACCGAAATCAAGGCGGTCATCAAGCGGGCCATGCTGCCCTTAAGAGGCACGAAAGCCCCCCGGCTGACCGGGGAGCTCGACGTCATGCGGATGCTGCAGGCCGTGGAACGGTAGGTTCCCGGCCTTCGTTCGCGTCGCGTCTTGGGGGCGCGGCACGCCCGCCGAGGCGCCGCCGCGCCGTCGCGGGACAAGCCCGTTATCGCGCGCAACGCGCGCTCCGGCGCGGAGCTACATGCGCTCCGGCGCGGACACGCCGACGAGCTTCAGCACGTTCGCGATCGCGACGCGGGTCGCGCCGAGCAGCGCGAAGCGCGCTTGGGTCTGCGCGGCGTCCTCGGTGATGACGCGTTCCGCGCGGTAGTAGCTGTGCAGCTGGGACGCCAGCTCGTAGACGTAGCGGATCAGGCGGTGCGGCGCGTATTGCGACGCGGCTTCCGCGATTTCGAGCGGAAGCTCGCCGATTTTGCGGAGCAGGTCGAACTCGTGCTCCGACGTCAGTTGGCCGAGGTCGACTTCGGCCAGCGGCAGCACCGCGACGCCCTGCTCCTCCGCCTGGCGGAAGATGCTGCAGATGCGCGCGTGGGCGTACTGCACGTAGAAGACCGGATTCTCGTTCGAGGTCGAGATGGCGAGGTCCATGTCGAAGTCGAGGTGCGAATCCATGCTGCGCATCGTGAAGAAGTAGCGGATCGCGTCCGTGCCGACCTCTTCGGTCAGATCCTCCATCGTGACCGCTTTGCCGGTACGCTTGGACATTTTGACTTTCTCGCCGTTCTGGAACAGGCTGACCATCTGCGCGATGAGAACGACCAACTTCGCCGGATCGTTGCCGAGCGCCTCCATCGCCGCCTTCACGCGGGGGATGTAGCCGTGGTGGTCGGCGCCCCAGATGTTGATCATTTTGTCGAAACCGCGGCCGTATTTGTCGCGGTGGTAGGCGACGTCCGGCGTCAAATACGTGTACGAGCCGTCATTTTTCACGAGCACGCGGTTCTTGTCGTCGCCGTACGGCATCGTGCTCAGCCAGGTCGCGCCCTCTTCCTCGTAGACTTGCCCGCGGTCGCGGAGCGCCTGCAGCGCCTGCTCGACCTGGCCCGTCTCGTAGAGCGACGTCTCGCTGAACCAGACGTCGAAGTTGACGCGGAATTCGCTCAGGTCGCGCTTGATCTTGGCCAGCTCTCGCGTCAGGCCGTACTCGCGGAAGAACGCGAAGCGCTCCTCGTCCGTCAGCGACAGCAGGCGGTCGCCCTCGGACGCGGCCAGCTCCTTCGCGAAGCCGACGATGTCTTCGCCGTGGTAGCCGTCCTCCGGCATGCTCGCGTCGAGACCGAGCGCCTGCTTGTAGCGCGCTTCGATCGAGCGGGCGAGATTCGCCACCTGGTTGCCGGCGTCGTTGATGTAATATTCGCGCGTGACGTCGTAGCCGGCGAAATCGAGCAGGTTGCACAGCGCGTCGCCGACGGCGGCGCCGCGGGCGTGGCCGAGGTGCAGGCTGCCGGTCGGGTTGGCGCTGACGAATTCGACCTGCACGCGCTGGCCGGCGCCGACGCCGACGCGTCCGTAATCGGCGCCTTCGGCGGCGGTTTGCGCGACGACCGGGTACAGGTAGCTGCGATCCATGCGGAAGTTGATGAAGCCGGGGCCGGCGATTTCGGCGCTTTGGATCGAAGCCTTCGCCTTGTCCAGATGAGCCAGAATCGCTTCGGCGATTTGGCGCGGGTTCTTCTTCGCGAGCTTCGTCAGCTGCATCGCCGCGTTCGTGGCGAGATCGCCGTGCGCCTTCTCCTTCGGCACCTCGAGCACGAAGACCGGCAGCTCCTCGCGCGCCGCCAAGCCGGCGGCGACGACCGCGTCGGCGATGGCGTCCTTCACTTGCTGGTGAAGCTGTTCAATAACGTTCGACATGATATCCACTCCTAAAAGTTTTGCGGGCGAAGCCCGAGCCGGTATTCGGCGAGTCGAAGCAAAACTGCTTCGTAAGCATAATCCAAGTTTTGCGGGCGAAGCCCGAGCCGGTATTCGGCGAGGTAAAGCAAAACGGCTTCGTAAGCATAATCCAAGTTTTGCGGGCGAAGCCCGAGCCGGTATTCGGCAAGGTGAACAATTCTTCTTGCAAGTATCTGAGCAACTAGCCGACCGGCGCCGCTTCCGCGCGAAGGCGGATGACGAAATCGCCGATCTGCCCGCCGTCGACGAGCAGCTTATAGTGCCATTCCAGCAGCAGCGGCAAATTCGGCAGCAGCCGCTCCCCGTCCGGATCGGCGTCCATCAAGCCGCCGAACTGCGCCCAGAGCAGGCTCGTTTCCGTCTCCAGCGCGAACGACGCGTGCCGGGACGCGTATTCCCCGCTCCGCCGCACGCCGGCCGCGAACGTCTGCTGCGACTCCACGTCGCCCCGCCGGGTGACGCTGAGCTCGCCGTCGCGCCAGCGGACGACCGTCCGCACCGCGCTTTCCGCTTCGGTCTCCTCGTAGCGCAGGAAGAACGTGCCGCCCTTGCGGTACCATTCGCCGTCCATGACGCTGACCTGCTTCTCGCCGTCGATGACGCTTTCCAGCGTGATGATTACGGCTGCCTTATCATTCATGCCGGCGGTCTCCCGTCTTCTTCATATCCTGTCCTCCCATGCAGTCGGACGGACGGCCGCATCCATCGCGGCGGCCGCACCGGTCCCGAATAACAAGAAAACCCCCGTCTCTGCAAAGAGACGGAGGTTGATGTCCGCGGTACCACTCTTCTGGTCTCGCGATCCCGCCATGGCCCGACCGGGCGCGGCGAAACGCGAAAACCTCTCGAACACGATAACGGGGTGACCGGATCGGCCTAGTCCGGCGTCCCGCGAACGGCGCCCTGTTCAGTCGATCAACTCCCGGGTGCGCTTCCCCTGCATCGCTGCGCCGGCTTCCACCGTCCCGGCTCGCTGCTTCCAGCGTCTTGCAGGCTACTGTCCCGTTCATCGTATGTGGCTGTCATTTTCCCTATTATATGCGACCCATTGAAAATTGCAAGCGTCAAATGTCAGGCCAGGTACGGAAGCAGCGCGCGCCAAGCCTCGATGCGGTCCGCCGCCGTGCGCATCGTCCGCGTCGGAATCGGGCTCGTCGACGGCAGCTTGAGCTTCGCCAGCTCCGCGAAGGCGGGGTGATGCTTGAAATATTTCATGAACGTATCGTGCGACTTCGCGCCGTTGAACGCCAAGCAGCGGATGCCCGGATGCTCCGCGATCAGACCCGGCAGATCGTTCGGGACCTCGCCTCGGATGTTGGCGTCGAGGCTGCCCGCGCGCTCGCAGGACGCGATGACGTCCCACATGGCGATGCCGCGCGACGCCGCGAACGCCAAGCGGTCCGCGTACGGCTCGTCCGGCTCGAGCCCGTAAAGCCCGTACAGCACCCGCCATAGATGGTTGCGCGGATTGCCGTAATATTGGTTGGCCGCCAGGGACGCCTCGCCCGGCATGCTGCCGAGAACGAGCGCAGTCGCCCCTTCGCGGATCATCGGCGGAAACGAATGGACGCGCATGGACGGATCGCCTCCTCTGCTCTTTCCTTCGAGCTTACCCGGAGACGCCGGCCGATGCAAGCGGCCTCTGTCCGGCCTTCGGCGCGCGGCGGGCTCGTCCGCTCGCGGGGGGCCGCAGCGCGAACCTGCGCTACAGCTGGGGCGAAGGCGGAAAGCCGCTCAGCTTCTCCAGCCGCTGGCAAATCTCGTGCTGCCACTCGACGTCGCCGGCCATCGACGCGGCCAGGGACAAATTGTGCAAATTGGCGAATTGCCGGACGTGCATGGCATTGACCGCCAGACAATGCTCGAGGTCCGCCTGCTCTTCCCCGGTCAAATTCCGGGCCCCGCGAATGGTCCACAGCTCCGCAAGCCGTTCGTGTATCGGCAAAATGGTCATGCTTTTACGCCTCCCTTAATCGTCTCACACTATTAGCCAGTATGACCAAAAAAGAAAGCTTCCAAGCGCCGTTCGAGCGACTTTCCGAGGCAACCGCGGATTTCTTCGGACGGGAAACTATCGCTTGCTTCTATTATACGGCGCTCCTTCGCGGACGGTACCTTGACCGGGAAAACGGAACGAGCCGCAAATAGCGGGACGCGGCGGACATCGGCGGACGCGCCAAAAAGCCGTCCGGCGCCTACTAGGCGCAGCCGGACGGCCCGCGGGTGCTAATTCGCGCGGCGTAGGCCGCCGGACGCCGGGGCTGAGGGGCGTATCAGGGCCGGCGCCGGGCCGCGAACGAACGGGGCGCCGACGCCGATCCGAACGGACGCGGGGGGGGGGAACCGCCTAGCAGCGGCTGATGCGCCGGCGAACTACTCCGCCGCGCGTTCGATATAAAGCGGGTTCGTCAAGCAGGTCATGACGGACACGCCCGTGCCTGCCGCGGTTCGGCGCGCCTCCAGCCGGTAGAACAGCCGGTCGGCGGCGCCTTCGTAACGCAGCCGGACGCGGCCGTCCGCCGCTTCCGCCGCCGGGACGCGCGTCGCGGGCACTTCCGCGGCCGCGGCGGCGCCG
>NZ_JAGGDJ010000069.1 GCF_017652985.1 Paenibacillus artemisiicola | reverse complement strand
TCGCGCTCGCGGCGGCCGCGGCGTGCGCGCTGCCGGCGGGCACGGCGGCGAACCTTTGGCGGCTCGACTATGCCGCCATGAAGGGCGCCGCGCCGGACAAGACGATCGTCGGCACGCTGCAGTCGGATCCCGCCGCGCGCGTCCTGCGCACGGACTGGGACAGCTTCGCGCGCACCGACGCCGTCGCCACGTCCGACGACCGCCGCCGCATCCTGTTCGTGGACGGCGGCGCGGGCAGCTACATGTACAAGTACGACGGCGACCTGGCTTCAATGGACGGCCTCGCCCGCGACATCGAGTTTCTGCCGTTCGCGGCGGGCAAAGCGGACAAGGCGATCATCGTCGGCGCCGGGGGCGGACGCGACATCCTGTACGCCCAGCTGGCGGGCGCCAAGGACGTCACCGCCGTCGAGCTGAGCTCCGGGCTCGTGCGGGCGGCGCGGTCGATGGCCGATTACAACGGCGGCATCCTCGACCTGCCCGGCGTCCATACCGTCGTCGGCGACGGGCGAAGCGTGCTGGAGCGCAGCGGCGAATCGTACGACCTGATCGTGCTCGACCTCGTGTATTCGCAGGTCGGCGGCGTGGGCGGCCAGGCGCTGTCCGAGAATTACGCGTTCACCCGCGAGGCGTTCGCGACGTACCTGAAGCGCTTGACGCCGGACGGCCGGATCATCGTCATCTCGCACCAGGGCATCGAAGGGCTGCGGGCCTATTACACGGGCTTCGAGGCGCTCATGCGCGCGGACGGCCTGCCGGCGAAGGAGGCGGCGAGCCATACCGCGCTGCTGCTGGCGCCCGAAGGCTCCGCCGCGCCGAACCTGACGCTCAGCGTCATCCAGAAATCGCAGCTCGCGGACGGGCAGCTCGAGCTCCTGCGGGCGGGCGCGCGGTCGCTCGGCCTGCAGAAGCTGTTCCTGCCGGGGTCCGACGAAGCGCTGCTGAAGCCGCTGCTGGACGGGCGGACGCCGTTCGGCGCTTTCGTCCGCGACTCCGACTACAAGGTCTACCCGACGACGGACGACAAGCCGTTCTTCTTCCTCGTCGAGCCGTCGCTGCCGAAGGCCATGACCCAGTGGCTCGCGGCCATCGCGGCGCTGACGCTATTGTTCGCGCTGCTGGCTTGGCGCCGCGGCGCGCCGCGCGGCGAGTCGCGCGGACGGCCGGGCGCGTACGCGTATTACGGCCTGATCGGCGTCGGCTATATGTGCATCCAGACCGTCTGGATCCAGAAGAGCCTCGCCTACGCCGGCACGCCGGCGCTTGCCGCGCTCGTCGTCATCGTGCCGATGCTGCTCGGCGGCGCGCTCGGCAGCCGCATCGCCGGCCGGCAGGCCGTCAAACCGCTCGCGGCGGCCGCGGCGATCGTCGCGCTGACGGCCGTTCTGCTCGTCCTGCAGGCGGCGGCCGGGGAGAGCCTCATGGCGCTCGGCCAGGCTGGGCGGCTCTCAGCGCTCGGCGGCATAATGCTGCTCTACGGCGTGCTGCTCGGCATTCCGCTGCCCGCCGGCCTGCAGGCGGAGGACCGCCGCGCGCCCGGCAGCTCCGCGTACTATTTCGCGCTTAATGGCGTCGCGGGGGTGTGGGGCTCCTGGCTCGCCGTCGCCGCATCCGTCACGGCCGGGCTTGCCGTCACGCTTGCCGCCGGCTGCGCGTGCTATGCCTTGCTCGCCGTTACCCGATACCGATTGACCTAGGAGGCTATGAAGATGACCGTAACGTCCACCACGAAGCTGAACGCCGGCCCGGCGCTCGAAGCGTACCGCGAATCGCGTCCGGCCCGCGGCTTGTCCTGGAAGGATCTCTATATCACGCCCGGCAACCGCACGTACCTCATCGGGAGCCAAAACGGCGGGTTCCCGGATTTCGGCCACCACGTCAAGCTCGAGATGGGCGGGCTCTGGCTGCATCCGATCAAGCTGCTCGACGGCTTCTGGCTGCACGCCGCGGACAGCGGCGAAGCCGCCGGCGCGCCGGGCGAATGGCTGACGGAAGCGGACAGCTTCCATAACTACCCGTTCTTCAACGAGCACCGCTACGCGCTGCCGGGGCTGGGCCTTGAAGCGGTTCGCCGCCAATTTTGCCCGGACGACGCCGAAGGGCTGGTCGTCAGCTATACGCTGCGCGACACGAGCGGCCGCGACCGGGAGCTCGACCTGCGCTTCCTGGCGCGCACGGACCTCAGTCCCGTCTGGTTCTCCGAAGGCAAGGGCATCGAGGACGGCTTCGACGAAGGGCGGCTGTCCCCGGAGGAAGGGCTGTTCCTGGCGCGCGACGCCGCGAACCCGTGGCACGTCGCCGTGGGCGCCGACCGGCCGTTCGCGTCCGGCGCGGTCGGCCGCGAGCTGTTCGGCCCGCATTGGACGGCCGGCAAGGGCGTCAGCGGCGAGCTGCGCTACGAACGGGTCGCCGTTCCCGCCGGCGGGGAAAGCGAGATCCGCTTGTTCGTCGCGGGCTCTTATCGCTCGGAGGAGGAGGCGAAGCAAACCTTCCGGAGGCTTGCGAACGACCATGTCCGCCTCTGGGACGAGAAATGCCGCCGCTACGAAGGCATCGCCGCGCAAACCGTGCTGACGATCCCGGACAAGCGGCTGCAGCGCGTATTCGATTGGGTCAAGTTCCACAACGATTGGTTCGTGCGCGACGTCCCCGAGATCGGGCGGGGCATGGGCGCCGGCCATCCGGAGTACCCGTGGTGGTTCGGCTGCGACAACAGCTACGCGCTGCTCGGGCTGCTGCCGGTAGGCGGACTGTCGATGGCGCAGGAGACGCTGGCGCTGCTCCGCAAGGCGTCCGACGAGGCGAACGGCAACGGCCGCATCATCCACGAGCTGTCCACGAGCGGGCTCGTCGCGAACCCCGGCAACACGCAGGAGACGGCGCATTTCATCCAATGCGTGTGGGAAGTCTTCCTGTGGACGGGCGATACGGCCTTCTTGCGCGACATGTATCCCGGCGTGAAGCGGGGTCTGGCATGGCTGCTCGAGGAGATGGATCCCGACGGCGATCTGCTCCCGGAAGGCTACGGCATCATCGAGATCGAAGGGCTGAACGTCGAACTGATCGACTCCGCGGTCTACACGTGGTCGGCGCTGAACGCGGGCTCGCGGATGGCGGAAGTCCTCGGCGAGCCGCGCGGCGCGGCGGCGTACGCGGACCTCGCGGAGCGTCTCGGCGCGAAGATCAACGGGGACCTGTGGCTGGAGGACGAAGGCTTGTACGCGGACGCGATGGCGTCCGTCGGCAAGGTCGCGAGCCGCATCGATACGTACATCGAGCGCGCCCGGTCGATGGGCGCCGAGCATGCCGTCCGCGACATGGAAGCGATGAAGGCGGAGCTGTCGGCGCTCGATCCGGAGCTGGAGCGGGCGTGGCTGTTCAAGAACTGGGTCATCAACACGCCGATGGAGACCGGGCTCGCGCCGCGCGACAAGGCGCTGCGGGCGCTCGACCGAATGGGCACGGACGAGTTCACGGGGCCGTGGGGCACGTATTTGTCGGGCATGTACCGAGACCAAATGATGACGATCTCGACGGGCGTGCAGGCGGTGGCGGAAGCCCGCTACGACCGCATGGACGAGTCGCTGGGCTTCGTGAAGCTCATCGCCTCGACGTTCGGCCTGCGCCTGCCGGGGTCCATCTCGGAGATGTCGCCCGATTACGGCTGCTTCGTGCAGGCGTGGACGGTCTACGGCATCGTCTGGCCGATGCTGACGCGCATGCTCGGCATCCAGCCGTCGGCCCATGAGCGGACGCTCACGCTGCGCCCGCGCCTGCCGCGGGCGTGGGACGACGCCGCGGTGGAGCAGGTGGAGCTCGGCCTCGGGGAGGCGGCCAACCGGCTCGCGCTCGCCGTGAGCCGCGCGGACGGCGCCGAGACGATCCGTTTCGCGCTGGACCGGCCGGGCTGGTCGGTCGCCCTCGACCTGGCGGACGCCGCGGACGCGGAGGTGACGCTGGACGGCGAGGCCGTCGCGCCCGCCGCCGTCCGCGACGACGGCTCGGCGCTCTACCGAATTGCGGACGCCGGCAGGCATGAGGTGCGCGTGCGTCGAATGCCTTAACGGGCCGGACCGTCCGCGCGGGCGGCCGGCAAGCCATGCTCCGTCCGGGCGGACGGACGCATCATAACGATCGGAGGAGAAACCGAACATGAAACTGGGAATCATCGCCGACCCGAAGGCGGAAAGCTTCGACTACGCCGCGGGTCTCGGCCTGGAGTTCGTGGAATTTTGCATTAACGTCGGCGTGCCGGCGGAGGAGTTCGCGGTCAAGGTGCCGGAGCTGAAAGCGGCCAGCGCGCGCGCCGGCGTCGCCGTCGGCTCGATCGGCCGCTGGGGCGCGGACCGGATCGCCAAGGACGGCAGCATCGTCGAGGAAGAGCTGCAGGCGTCGTACACGCTGATCGACGCGTGCCAAGAGCTGGGCTGCCCGGTATTCGTCTGCGGCGCCAACTACGTCGAGGAGCTGTCGTATTACGAGAACGTCCGCGCCGCGATCGCCTACTTCGAGAAGCTGCTCGATTACGGCCGTGAGCGCGGCGTGCGCATCGCCACGTACAACTGCCACTGGAACAGCTTCATCGTCGACGAGACGGCGTGGAAGCTCATCCACGGCCACTTGCCGGAGCTCGGCATCAAGTACGATCCGTCCCACGCCCGTTACGCGGGACAGGATTATTTGAAGGAAATGGCGGACTGGGGCCACCGCTTCCTCCACGTGCACGTGAAGGGCTCCGTCATCGTGAACGGCAAGCGCTTCGACGATCCGCCGGCCGGCCTCGACCAGACCGACTGGGGCACGTTCATGGCGATCCTGTACGGCGTCGGCTATCAGGGCGGCCTCAGCATCGAGCCGCACTCCCGCACGTGGACGGGCGAGCTCGGCGACAAAGGCGTCAAGTTCACGGTGGACTACGTCAACCGGCTGCTGCTGCGCGGTTAAAACGCGAAGGCCGCCCGTTACGGCGGGCGGTCCGCCCATGCGGCATGAAGCATCCCCTTCGGCACGCGGCCCGGCGCCGCCCGCCGGAGGGGATTTTTTCGCATGTCCGCGCATGGCGCCGCGCGGTCTGCCGCCCGCTGGCAAATCGGGTTAATTTTTCCTCAAAAACCTCCTTCGGCCCCCGGGCGGCATGCTATGATGGACGTATAGATTCCCGAAAAGGCGGGTGCGTTCCGAATGCCTTTCTTTATGATCGTCATCATCGTCGTGGCCATCGTCATCCTGTCGCAGATGGCGAAGCCCGCGCGCGGCTCGCGGGCCGTCAGAGGCGGGAGCCGGAGTCCGGCGAAGCGCCGGCCGGCCCCGCCGCTGCGGACGCCGCCGGCGTGTCTCGGCGTGCCGGAGGGCCATCCGGCGCGGTCCGCGGCGATGCGGCTCGAGGCCGCGCTGCCGGCGGATTTCGAAGCGCGCGTCAAGGACCGCGTGCTCCGCGGCGCGCCGAACCTGCGCGAAGGCGAGTGGCAGTGGCGCTGGTTCGAGCTGAAGCGGTACTTCCTGCTGTGCGGCGTCCTGCGCGGCGTGCCGATGTACAGCGCGGCGGTCGACGACGTCTGGCACGAGATGCTGATGTTCACGCGCGAATACGAGGACTTCTGCAAGACGTTCTGCGGGCAGCTCATCCATCACGCGCCGCATGCGCCGGACGCCAAGCCGGATCCCGGCGAGCGGGCGTGGTTCGACTGGGCGTACGGCGAGCTGTTCCTCCCGGCCGCCGGCAGCGAGGCGCTGTGGGGGCCGTTCTACCGGACGCCGATGCCGCAGGGCCTCATGCGGGAGCTGGAGACGCGGAGCGCGGAGGAGCTGCGCCGGGCGCGCTTCAACGTTCGCTCCGCCGAACGGTTCGCGGACCTGGACGACGTCGTCTCGCATCTGATCGGGCGCGGGAAAGAGCTCGCTTCGCGGCGCGACGAGCCGGTTCGCGCGCGGGACGACGACTGGTCGGCGAACGCCCTGTCGACGGGCTTGCTGTCCGCCGGCTTCTTCTATTACTCCTGGGGATCGCCCGACGCGTTCGGTTCGCAGATGGACCAGCTCCGCACGGACGACGCGGTGCGGCGGGACGATAACGCGGCCTATGGCAATTCCTATGTATGCAGCAGCGATGGCGGCGACAACGGCGGCGACAACGGCGGCGGGACGTCCTGCGGCGGCGACGGCGGCGACGGCGGATCGTCCTGTTCCGGGGGCGGGGACGGCGGAGGAGGATCTTCCTGCTCCGGCGGCGGCTCCTCGTGCGGCGGAGGGTCGTCCTGCGGCGGCGGGGGCAGCTAACGCCGCCTCCCCGCGGCGCTTTGGACGCCGTTTCCTCGCGGTCGGGCGGGGTCCCTTCAATGGCAGGAATTCGGCGGTTTCGGGCATACTTTGACGTAGGATTTCGGCCGGGGCAAAGTCCGTGTGCACAAAGGGGCGCCGGATGCTATAATACTCAGTTGAAGAAGATCTCCAGGAGGATTGAACATGGGCACGCTAACGATTTGCGACCATCCGCTCATTCAGCATAAGCTGACGTATATTCGCGACAAAGACACCAAGACGAAAGATTTCCGCGAGCTCGTGGACGAGATCGCCACGATGATGGCGTACGAGATCACGCGCGACCTGCCGCTCGAGACGGTCAACGTCCAGACGCCGATCGTCGAAGCGCCGAGCAAGGTCATTTCCGGCCGCATGCTGGGCCTCATCCCGATTCTGCGCGCCGGCCTCGGCATGGTGGAAGGCATGCTGAAGCTGATTCCCGCCGCGAAGGTGGGCCACATCGGGCTGTTCCGCAACCCCGAGACGCTGCAGCCCGTCGAGTACTACGTGAACCTGCCCGCGGACGCCACGGAGCGGCTGCTGATCGTCGTCGATCCGATGCTGGCGACGGGCGGTTCCGCCAATGCCGCGATCGCCTCGCTCAAGTCGCGCGGCTGCACCCAGATCAAGCTCATGTGCCTCATCGCGGCGCCGGAGGGCGTGAAGGCCGTCCAGGACGCCCACCCCGACGTCGACATTTATCTGGCTTCGCTGGACAGCCACCTTAACGACCACGGCTACATCGTGCCGGGCCTCGGCGACGCGGGCGACCGCATGTTCGGAACCAAATAATTAGGAGTGACTTTCCTTGTCCAAATTAAAGGTAATGACCATTTTCGGCACGCGCCCGGAAGCGGTGAAGATGGCTCCGCTCGTGCTGGAGCTGAAGAAGCACCCCGATGAGATCGAACCGCTCGTCTGCGTGACGGCGCAGCACCGCCAAATGCTCGACCAGGTGCTCGATTTCTTCAAGATCGCGCCTGATTACGACCTCAACGTCATGAAGGACCGCCAGACCCTCACGGAAATGACCGTCCGCGTGCTGGAAGGGCTGGAGCCGGTGCTTCGCGAAGCGAAGCCGGACATGGTGCTCGTCCACGGCGACACCCAGACGGCGTTCCTCGCGAGCTACGCCGCGTTCGTGCAGCAGATCCAGATCGGGCACGTGGAAGCGGGACTTCGCACCTGGAACAAGTTGTCCCCGTACCCCGAAGAAATGAACCGCCAGCTGGCGGGCGTGCTGTCCGACGCGCACTTCGCCCCGACCGGCAAAGCGGCGGACAACCTCCGCAAGGAAAACAAGCCGGAATCCGCCATCTACGTGACGGGCAACACGGCGACGGACGTCTTCCAGTACACGGTCGACGACGCGTTCAAGCACCCGGTCCTCGACTGGGCGGCGGGCAAGCGGATGATTCTGATGACGGCGCACCGACGCGAGGCGCTCGGCGAGCCGCACCGCAACATCTTCCGCGCGGTGAAGCGCATCGCCGACGAATTCGAAGACGTCGCGATCGTCTACGCGGTGCACCCGAATCCGGCCGTTCGCGAGCCGGCGAACGAGATTCTCGGCGGCCATCCGCGCATCAAGCTGATCGAACCGCTCGACGTGTTCGAATTCCACAATTTCTACCCGCACACGTACATGATCATGACCGATTCCGGCGGTCTTCAGGAAGAAGCGCCGTCCTTCGGCGTGCCGACGCTCGTGCTTCGCGACACGACGGAGCGGCCGGAAGGCATCGAAGCGGGCACGCTGGAGCTCGTCGGCACCGACGAGGCCGTCGTGTACGAGCGGGCGCGCGCGCTTTTGTCGGACGCGCAGCTCTACGAACGGATGAGCCGGGCGGCCAATCCTTACGGCGACGGACAAGCCTCCGTCCGGATCGTCCAGGCGATTTTGCATCATTTTGGGAGGCGTGTCGAACGGCCCGTCCCGTTCACACAACGTTCATAGTTTGCGCTGGTAGGCAGGCATGCCCGCCAACGTTACAGCATACAGTGCTACTGTACGGTTTGCGAATCCGAAAACCCCAGGTAAATCAAGGGTTTTCGGCGCACCGTTCACAAACTGTTTGAATTTATATCAATTGACAAACGGGAACCCGCTTGGCTAAAATAAATAAGAGTTTTGGAGTGATTCATGTTGAATCGATCCGATAACGACAACAATCGCAACGCAGGAAACGGCAATTTCGGCGACCATCCGTGGAAAGCCATGGGCTTGATCGGATCCGTCGGCGGCACGATCGGTGCCTGCCTCGGATTGGGGTATTGGATCGGGTCGAAGATTGACGCCGGGCACGGCGACATCGTCGGCATGGCCGCGGGTTTTGTCGTGGCCGTCATCATGACGGTGCTTCTGATTCGAACGTTTACAGGGGGCAAAGCGAAATAATGGATGACCTGTCCGGCCACCTTCGAACGGTAATGCGCATAACGTTCTTTTTTTTGTCTCTGTGTTTCATCGGCTGGGCCGTGTTCCCGGATCATAAACCGATCTTCGGCGGACTGATTCTCGGAGCCGCGGCTAGTCTTGTAAACGCCTTCCATCTTTCGTGGAAAGTACGGCGAATCGGCGCGAACGCGGCCGCGAAAGGGTCCAAGCGGAATAACCTCGGATTTCTTACGCGCGCGTGCATCGGATTGCTTGCGGTGGTCGTGGCTACCAGGTACTTTTCTTTTAGCGTCTACGGAGCGGTCGCGGGATTATTTGTTGCTCAATTGGCAACACTCATACTGGGATTTCGATCCAAACGCAGAACGGCAGCAAGGCATTCTTCCGATGAAAGGGGTGAAAACAACTAATGGAACATATTTTTCCTGAAGTGCATTGGCTCGGCATCCGGTGGGATCTGGCTGCAATACTTACGATTGTTGTCACCAGCATTATCGTGTTCGTGCTTGCTAGGGTAGCCGTACGCGGCGCGTCCGTAACGAATCCGACCAAAATGCAAAACTTTCTGGAATGGGTTATCGAGTTCGTCATTAACCTGATCGGAACATCGATGGATGTGAAAAAGGGCCGTCCTTACCTGATTCTCGGAATCTCGTTGATCATGTACATTTTCGTAGCCAACATGCTGGGCCTTCCGCTCGGTATCGTTACGGAAGCGCATCACGGGTCGACGTTCCTGGGCATGGATCTCGTGCTCCCGGACGGAGAAGAAGAAGCGCATATCGCGTGGTGGAAATCTCCGACGGCGGACGTGGCTGTTGCAGGGGCTTTGATGGCGATCGTTATCGTTCTTACGCACATCGAGGGTTTGCGCCGCAACCGCAAACATTACCTGAAACACTACTTCGAACCTTACATTCCATTCTTCCCGCTGAACGTCATCAAGGAAATTTCCAAGCCGCTGTCGCTGTCGCTTCGTCTTTACGGGAACATCTTCGCCGGCGAGGTCATGATTTCCGTTATCATGCAGCTGAGTTGGGTCGGTATTCCTGCACTCATCGTATGGCAAGGCTTCAGCATGTTTATCGGCGCGATCCAATCGTTCGTATTCGTCATGCTGACCATGGTTTATATGTCGCAGGCGATCGTGCACGAAGAACATTAACGCAGCAACAACCCCGTTTAACGCGGGACAACATAAAACTACTATTTTCAAACATTTAGAGGAGGATTTTATCAATGGGAGCAACAGCTTTAATTGCAGCAGCAATTGTATTTGGTCTTGGAGCACTGGGTGCAGGTATCGGTAACGGTTTGATCGTCGGTCGCACGGTTGAAGGTATTTCCCGTCAACCAGAACTTCGCGGCACGCTTCAAACGACGATGTTCATCGGGGTAGCGCTCGTAGAGGCACTGCCGATCATCTCCCTCGTCCTTGCGTTCATTTTCTACGGCGAAGCTTAAGACTATACTCGCAAAAATGGCGGGGAGTGCCAATGCCTCCGCGCCTTCCTTTTGCTAGCTGCCTTTAGACAGCTGGCTAATTCATGGAAAGGAGTGACGTACGTTGGATATCGTATGGTCCAATTTTTTCATCCAACTGATTGCTTTCGGAATTCTTTACTGGCTGCTTAGCCGTTACGCGTTCGGTCCTCTGCTTTCCATCATGGAACAGCGCAAGCAGTTCGTGAAAGAACAGCTCGAGAACGCGGAGAACAGCCGCAAGCAAGCGGAACAACAATACGAAGAGCAAAAATCCACGCTTCAGCAAGCGCGCAAGGATGCTTACGACATCATCGAGCAAGCAAAACAAACGAGCTCGAAGCAAGCGGAAGAAATCGTTCACGCCGCCAAGTCCGAGGCGACTCGCCTGAAGGACGAAGCCGTCAAAGATATCGAAAGCGAAAAGAACAAGGCGATCGCGGCCCTGCGCGGTCAAGTCAGCGGCATGTCCGTCATGATCGCGTCCAAAATCATCGAGAAGCAAATCGACGACAAGTCGCAGGAGCAGCTCGTGAACCAATACCTGAATGAGGTTGGAAGCAAATGAGCCGCGAAAATGCCGTAGCTAAACGCTACGCTAAAGCGCTGTTTGAACTGGCCCAAGACAACAACGCGGTCGCCGATGTCGAGAAGCAGCTGAAAATCGTCGTCGACGCGCTGACGGAAGATGCGCAAATCCGCAAATTCCTGGCGCTGCCGAACGTCGAAGTCGGCCAAAAAATCGCCATCATCAAAGGCGCCCTGTCCGACAAAGTGTCGGTTATGGTTCTGAACACGGTAGAGCTTCTGATCGTCCGCGGCCGTCAAGGCGCGATCGGCGAAGTGTACGAAGCTTATACGAAAGTAGCGGGAGAAGCGCTCGGTCAAGCTCACGCTACGATATATACGGCGAAATCGCTGACGAACGAGGAACTGTCCAAAGTCTCCGCGCAATTCGGCGAATTGGTCGGCAAACGCATTATCGCGAAGCAAATCGTCGAACCGGCTCTGCTCGGCGGCGTGCAAGTGCGCATCGGCGACCGTCTGTACGACGGCAGCCTGTCCGGCAAGCTCGCTCGGCTCGAAAAAGCGTTGAAATCTCAAGCACTGTAGATAGGGGTGAACGGCATTGAGTATCAGACCTGATGAAATCAGCACGCTGATTAAACAACAGATCGAACAATTTAAATCCGAAATTCAAGTCGTTGACGTCGGTACGGTCATCCAAGTCGGTGACGGTATCGCGCGCGTTCACGGCCTGGAAAACGCCATGGCTGGCGAACTGCTCGAATTCTCGAACGGCGTAATGGGCATGGCCCTTAACCTCGAAGAGAGCAACGTCGGCGTCGTTATCATGGGTCCTTACACGGGCATCCGCGAAGGCGACCAAGTGAAAAGAACGGGCCGCATCATGGAAGTTCCGGTCGGCGAAGCGCTGCTGGGCCGCGTCGTTAACGCGCTGGGCCAGCCGGTCGACGGCAACGGTCCGATCGCGACGACGGCTACGCGTCCGATCGAATCCCCGGCTCCGGGCGTCATGGCCCGTAAATCCGTATTCGAGCCGATGCAAACCGGCATCAAAGCGATCGACGCGATGATTCCGATCGGCCGCGGCCAACGGGAGCTCATCATCGGCGACCGTCAAACGGGTAAAACGCAAATCGCGATCGACACGATCGTCAACCAAAAGGGCAACGGCGTGGTTTGTATCTACGTTGCCATCGGCCAAAAGCAATCCACGGTTCGTACGGTCGTCGAATCGCTGCGCCAGCAAGGCGCGCTGGATTACACGATCGTCGTTACGGCGAGCGCTTCCGAGCCGTCCCCGCTCCTCTACATCGCGCCTTACACGGGCTGCTCGATGGGCGAGTACTTCATGTACAACGGCAAACACGTTCTCGTTATCTATGATGACCTTTCCAAACAAGCGGCGGCATACCGCGAGCTTTCCTTGCTGCTCCGTCGTCCTCCGGGCCGCGAGGCTTATCCGGGCGACGTCTTCTACTTGCACTCCCGTCTGCTGGAGCGCGCGGCGAAGCTGAACGACGAGCTTGGCGGCGGTTCCCTGACCGCGCTGCCGTTCATCGAGACGCAAGCCGGCGACATCTCGGCTTACATTCCGACGAACGTCATCTCGATCACGGACGGACAGATCTTCCTCGAGTCCGACCTGTTCTATTCCGGTCAGCGTCCGGCGGTTAACGTCGGTAACTCCGTATCCCGGGTAGGTTCCTCGGCGCAAATCAAAGCCATGAAGAAGGTTGCGGGCACGCTCAAGACCGACCTTGCCCAATACCGCGAATTGGCTGCGTTCGCCGCCTTCGGTTCCGACCTCGACAAAGTCACCCAATCCCGTCTGAACCGCGGCGAGCGCACGCTCGAGATCCTGAAGCAGGGCGTTAACCAGCCGCTGCCGGTCGAGCGTCAAGTCGTATCGCTGTACACGGTTACGCGCGGCCATACGGACGACATCCCGGTACAGGACGTACGCCGTTTCGAGCAAGGCCTCCTGGCTTATGTGGACGCGAACAAGCCGGAAATCTACGCGTCCATCCGCGACACGAAAGACCTGACTTCCGATAACGAAAAAGTACTGGTCGAAGCGATCAAAGCGTTCAAGAACAGCTTCGCGGTATCGGTATAACCATAGCTTCACCTTTCGGACCGCATGCGGCGAGCTGCGTGCGGTTCGAAAGCTAGCGCGGTATAGAATCGGCCGCGGAAGGGCCGCCAGCCCTTGCCGGAACGAGCCGGTAACAAGGTGGTGACAACGAATGGCTAAAGGCATGCGCGAAATCAAACGCTCGATCAAGAGCACGCAAAACACGAAGCAGATTACGAAGGCGATGGAGATGGTCGCGTCCGCGAAACTCAAGCGGGCTCAGGACGCAGCCATGGCTTCCCGTCCGTACACCGACAAAATCCGCGAAGTGGTCGCGAGCATCGCGTCGGGCGGAGGCACGATCAAGCATCCGATGCTGCAAAGCCGCGAGATCAAGCGGACGGCCTATTTGGTCGTCACGTCGGATCGCGGTTTGGCGGGCGGTTACAATGCGAACGTGCTGCGTAAAGTATGGCTGACGATCCAGGAGAAGCATAAGTCTCCCGCGGAATACGAGGTGTTCGTCATCGGGCGCAAAGGCCGCGACTACTTCAAGCGCCGGAACATCAACCTGGCGGAGGAAGTCACGGGACTGTCCGATTCGCCGAAATTCGCCGATATCAAGACGTTGGCGGCAGCTGCCGTCAAGGGCTTCGAGAGTGGCAAGTACGACGAATTGAACCTGGTGTACAACCAGTTCTACAATGCGATTACCCAAGTGCCCGTCATCAAGCAGCTGCTTCCGCTGGATCAGTCGGAATTCACGGGCGCGAAGGCGAGTTACGAATACGAGCCGTCCCCGGAGAAAGTACTCGACGTGCTGCTGCCGAAATACGCGGAAACGGTCATTTACAGCGCGGTATTGGAAGGCAAAGCAAGCGAGTTCGGCGCGCGGATGACGGCAATGGGCAACGCGACGAAGAACGCGACGAAGATGATCGCCTCCCTGACGCTGAACTACAACCGTGCGCGTCAAGCGGCAATCACGCAGGAAATCGCGGAGATCGTCGGCGGCGCGAACGCACAACAATAAGATCGGCCATATAGATTTATGCTTCCGGAGTAAGTTTTCCTCCGGAAAACTCAAGACTATGCTTCCGGAGCCAGCTTTCCTCCGGAAAGCTTAAGATGATGCTTCCGGAGCCAGCTTTCCTCCGGAAAGCTTACAGGAGGTACAAGAATGAGCAAGGGGCATGTAGTCCAGGTTACGGGTCCTGTTGTCGACATCGCGTTCGAGAACGGCCATCTGCCTGAGATTCTGAATGCGATCAAAATCGAGAGAAAAGCTCAAAACCCGGGCGAAGTCGACATCAACCTGACGGTTGAAGTCGCGACGCACCTCGGCGACAACTTGGTTCGCTGCGTTGCCATGTCGTCCACGGACGGCCTTGTCAGAGGCACGGAAGCCGTCGACACGGGCAACGCGATCACGGTACCGGTCGGTCCTGCTACGCTGGGCCGCGTGTTCAACGTACTCGGCGATCCGATCGACAACAACGGCGACGTCGACCGTTCGATCGCGAACCCGATTCACCGTCAAGCTCCTCCGTTCGAAGAGCTGTCGACGCAGCAAGAAATTCTCGAAACGGGCATCAAGGTTATCGACCTTATGGCTCCTTACTCCAAGGGCGGTAAAATCGGCCTCTTCGGCGGCGCGGGCGTAGGTAAAACGGTCACGATGCAAGAGCTGATCCACAACATCGCGCAAGAGCACGGCGGTATCTCCGTATTCGCGGGCGTCGGCGAACGTACGCGCGAAGGTAACGACCTTTATCACGAGATGAGCGATTCGGGCGTTATCGCGAAAACCGCAATGGTATTCGGTCAGATGAACGAGCCTCCGGGCGCACGTCTTCGCGTAGCCCTGACAGGCTTGACCATGGCCGAGTATTTCCGTGACGTTGAAGGAAGAGACGTTCTGCTGTTCGTCGATAACATCTTCCGGTTTACGCAAGCCGGTTCCGAAGTATCCGCATTGCTCGGCCGCATGCCGTCCGCGGTAGGTTACCAGCCTACGCTGGCAACGGAAATGGGCCAACTGCAGGAGCGGATCACGTCGACCAAGAAAGGTTCCGTTACTTCCATCCAAGCGATTTACGTCCCTGCCGATGACTACACCGACCCGGCTCCGGCAACGGCTTTCGCCCACTTGGACGCAACGACCAACCTGGAGCGTAACATCGCGGCAATGGGTATCTTCCCGGCCGTTGACCCGCTCGCGTCCTCTTCCCGTATCCTGACGCCCGAGATCCTCGGCGAAGAGCACTACCAAGTCGCGCAAAGCGTAAAGAAATTGCTGCAGCGCTACAAAGAGCTTTTGGATATCATCGCGATCCTCGGCATGGACGAGTTGTCCGAAGAAGACAAACTCATCGTTATCCGCGCTCGCCGCATCCAACTGTTCCTGTCGCAGCCGCTTCACGTGGCCGAGGCGTTCAACGGCATGCCTGGCTTGTACGTGCCGGTTAAAGAAACGGTACGCAGCTTCAAGGAAATTCTCGAAGGCAAGCACGACAACCTTCCGGAACCGGCATTCCACAACGTCGGAACGATCGAAGATGCTGTCGCGAAGGCGCAGAAACTCGCGCAAGAGGTTTAATTCGCCGAAGCTTACGAAGTTGCGTCTTACCGCGTAGGGCGCATGGGAGGGTAAGGTCATGAGCTCCTTTTTACTGGAAATCGTAACGCCTGAGCGTAAGGTTTACGCTGAGGATGTCAATATGGTGATCGTCAAAGGCTCCGAGGGCGAGATGGGCATTCTGCCGAATCATATCCCGATGGTCACGCCTTTGAAGATCGCGCCGGTCACGATCAAGCTGAAGAACGCCGAAGAGAAAATCGCCGTAAACGGCGGTTTCCTCGAAATCCGCAAGGATAAGGTCGTGATTCTCGCCGAAAGCGCCGAGCGTCAGGCCGATATCGACCTCGCTCGCGCGGAAGCGGCGAAGCAGCGCGCGGAGCAGCTTATGAGCGGCCGCAAGGACGATTACGATCAAGTGCGCGCCGAGCTTGCGCTGCAGCGCGCCTTGAACCGGATCGCCGTTAAGCAGGGCTAATCGCTTGACCACCCGAAAGCCGATTCCGGCAGATGTCCCATCTGCTCCGGAGTCGGCTTTTTGGCGCGCGGAAAAGGTTTGACGGCACCGGCACCGGCCACTATACTGAATGATAACGGTTCTCATTTATCGGAGTGAGACGACGAACGACGAAACGGCAGGATGGACGATGCGAAAATTCGCGGTTGCGCTGGGCGGGCTGATCTTGGCCGCCTTCTTTGTTTGGTTCACGCTGCGCTGGTTCCGCGGAGACTTGTTCGGCGAAGCGGCGATGCGGCTGCTTCGCTCACCGGGCCTGCTTCTCCTGATGACGGGGGGCTACGCGGCGTCGTTTTGGCTGAAGGCGCTGGCGTGGCGGCTGTATGCCGGACGGGAACATCACGACCCGCTGAAGCATTACGTGCATCCGCTGCTCGTAAGCTTATTGATGAACCACGTCCTTCCCGTCAAGGCAGGGGACTTGGCGCGCACGGGACTTCTCGTGCGCGGCACCACGGCGCGGTGGGACGACGCCCTGCACGGCGTCGCCGCGATGCGCGTGCTCGATTTGGCGTCGCTGCTGCTCATCGGCGCCGCCGGCGCGGTCGTGCTGGGGCTCGAAGCGTCGCCGCGGTTCATGCTCGCGGCGGGCATCGGCGCGCTGGCGGCTGCGGCCGGTTGGCTTGGCTTGGAACGTTGGCGGCACCGGGTCATACGCGGGAGACAGCGCCGACCCACGGACGAAAGGCTGGAAACGCCAGAATCGCGCATGCAGCGCATGGGCGCGTTTGTTTTGCGGCATTACGGGCATTTGCGCGCGACGTTGACCTCAAAGCGCGGCGCGGGCGCGGCGTTCCTGACGCTGGCCAGCTGGCTGCTGGAGGGGACGGTCGTTTACGGCGTGGCGCAGGCACTGGGGCTGCAGGTTAATCCCCTGGAAGCGGTGTGGGTTACCGGCATGACGATCGCGGGACAAGCCTTCCACGTCACGCCGGGCGGCATCGGCACGTACGAGACGACGCTCACGGCATCGCTCGGCGTGCTCGGCGTCGCGGGCAGCGCGGCATATACGGCGGCGCTGCTGTCGCACGGCTATAAGTTCGCGTTTGCGTATATCGCGGGGGGCGTATCGATGGCCATGACCGCCGTCACATGGACGGAAATCCGCGGCTGGCTGCGCTTCCGCGGGAGAGAGGGGCGACACGAATGAAGAAGGCGTCGGGTTTTGAGATCGTAGCGGCGCGCTGCTGGAATTTATTGAACGAAGGGAAGCCGTTCACGCCGATTTTCACGGTCGCGGTTTTCGCGCTTTATCATCTTGGAAGCTGGGGAGACGCGGGCTTTTGGACGCGGCTCGGGCTCGGGCTGCTGGCGGCGCTGCCGCTGTTCGCGTTGTATTTCGCCTACGATTTCCCGCTGTTTCTGCGCAATTACTTATGGCTGCCCCTCGTGGCGGCGTTGGTGCTGTGGCGGGACGCGCCGCTGCACCTGGGTCTCTACGCGCTCGGAATCGGACTGTTCCTGTTCTTCACGGTTTACTTCTGGGGCACGTTCTATTATCATCTGCGGATCGGGACGTCCTGGTGGAATTTCAAGCGTTTCTGGAAGCTGGTGCTGAAGAACAGCGACTCGACGAGCGGCAACGCCCAGGAACAGCTGCCGAAGGTGCTGCTGCTCCTCTTCGTCATCGATACGGCGGGCGCCAAGTGGGCGGACAAGGCGGCGGGCGGACAGGACTTCGGCTGGTGGACGTACGCGTGCTTCCTCGCCTGTACCGCAATCTACGCTTGGGTGCTGCACCGCAATCTGTTCGACTGGAAGCCGAAGGAGATTCCCGGACGAACGGAGCCGGTCGAACGGCCGCAGCGGCAGGCGGGCGGCAAAGTATTCGTGCTCGTCATCGACGGCATGCGGAAGGACCGGTTCGAGGAGGCGAACGCGCCGTTATTGAAGAAGTGGCGCGCGGAAGGCACGGAATACACGCAGATGGAGACGGTGTATCCGGCGCGGACGGTCGTCTGCTTCTCCTCGATGTTTACGGGCGCGTACCCCCGGGAGCACGGGATCACGTCCAATATGGTCTGGAAGCTGGGCATCAAGGTGGAATCCATCTTCGACAGCCTGCGGAAGGTCGGCAAACGCGGCCGGCTGCTCGGTATCGCGCACTTGATCGACTCCATGGGGGATGATGTGGAGAGCGTGACGGCCGTCATGCATAACGACAAGGCGGACCGGAACATCATGGAACGGGCGAAGCTCATCATGGCGGAGCAGGATCCCGACCTCCTGGTCGTGCAATTCATCGCGACGGACCAGACGGGGCACAGCATGGGCGCCTTGTATCCGGAATATCGGCAAAAGATCGAAGAAGCGGACGCCCTCATCGCCGAGTTCGCCGAATGGTTGGCGGCGCGCGGGGATGCCGACGGCGCGACGTTCATCGTATGCGCGGACCACGGACAGGCCGACGGCATCGGCGGGCACGGGCATTTGGACGAAGGCGAGCGGTACGTGCCGTTCTTCCTGTACGGGCCGAACGTCAGGCGGGGCGTCAAGGTCGACGCCAAGCAGTCGCTCATCTCCGTCGCCCCGACGCTCAGCTATCTGCTCGGCGCGCCGCTGCCGAGCCACAGCCGCGGACCGATTTTGACGGACGCGTTCGAGACCGCCGATGCGAAGAAGAGAGGAACGGCATGAAGCAGAGCTGCATGGCAACAACGAATCGCATGAAGAAGCTGGTCGTCTTCCTGCCCGCCCATAACGAAGAAGGGAATATCGGGCACGTCATCGCGCGTATTCCCCGGGAAATGGGTCGGGATTGGACGGTCGAGGTACTGGTGGTCGACGACGGCTCGACGGATCGGACGGTCGAAGAAGCCCGGCGGGCGGGCGCCAACCATGTGACGTCGTTCCCGGCCAATCGCGGGCTGGGCGCGGCGGTTCGCGAAGGGCTCGCGGGCTGCCTGCGGCTGGGCGCCGACGTCGGGCTCATGATCGACGCGGACAACGAGTATCCGGCGGCGGAAATTCCGAACGTGATCGCCCCGATTCTCGAAGGACGGGCGGATTATACGATGGGCTCGCGGTTCAAAGGGACCATCCGCGGCATGCGGCTGCACCGCCGCCTTGGCAACGTCTGCTTCACGCTGCTGCAGGCGATCCTGCTCCGGCGGGTCATTTGGGACGGACAGTCGGGCATGCGGGGGTTCTCGCGCGAGGCGATGACGCGCGCCGAGATCATTCACGACTACAACTACGCGCAGGTGCTGACGCTCAACCTCGTCCGCCAAGGCTTCGTGATGGAAGAAGTGCCGATTACGTACCAGGTGCGCGTTCACGGGCAATCGTTCATCAAATTCCGCAAGTACCTCGGTCACGTGCTGCCGGCGATATGGCGGGAAATGCGGCGGCCCATTGCGAAGCGCGAACGGCAGAACGCTGCGGAGGCCGTTGCGGGGACGCGGGCTGCAGAGCCGGCGTTACGGCGCGCGGCCTCGACGGCACCGGCGGAGAAAGAGCGGCGGTACGGGTAGCAAGCGGAAACGCTTGGCGGCGCCGGGCCAAGCGAGAGAAGGCTAGGCAAAACGGCAGGGTGCCGAGCCGGAATACGCGGCTGGGAAGGGCAACGGGCAATCTCCGTGCCCAAACGGCGTTATGGATAAACTTCAGAATCGGCATGGAGCGGAGGGAAGACATGGCGGAGCAAGCGGGCAATGAGCCGACGGCGTCGGCGGCTGCGCGGGCGGATCGGCTCGGGCGGACGGCGGAAGCGGAAGGCGGCAGCATCCCTGGCCTGTCTAGAAGCGATGATGGCGGTATGGTACCGGCCGGCGTCGTCGTGGCTATGGACGAGGCCGGGAGGGGCGTCCGCCCGCGCGAAGCTTCGGCGTTCTCGCGATGGGCCGCGCCCGCCGCCGTTTTTCTGTGCGTGCTCGCATGGGCGGCTTACGGCTGGCAGCATCGCAGCCCGTTCGCCGCGAGCTGGGACGAGGTGGACTTCGCGCTGGCGCTCGACCGGTTCGACTTGCTGGCGATGCAGCCGCATTTTCCGGGGTATCCGTACTTCGTGCTGGGCGCCATGGCGCTGCGCCGGTTCGTGCCGGATCCCGTTCAAGCCTACGACGCGCTTAATATTCTGATGGGCGCGCTGTCCGTCATTCCGCTTTGGCGGCTGGCGCGCCGCAGGCTGTCGCCCGCCTGGTCGCTGCTGGCCGCGCTGCTCGCGCTTACCGCGCCGTATCTCTGGCTGCAGAGCGTCCGCCCGATGTCGGAGGCGACCGGCATCGCCGTGCTCTGGTGGTACCTGTGGGGCTGGCAGCGGGCGATGGAGCGCAGGACCTGGGGGCGGACGGCCGCGGCGCTCTTCCTGTTCGGCGTGCTGATGGGCGTGCGCCTGTCCTTCGCGCCGTTCGGCCTCGGCCTCGTCTGGCTGCTGGCCTTGAGCGCGGCCGATTGGCGGCGGGCGGGGCAGCGGCGCTGGCCGCGCGCGCTGCTGTTCGCCGCGCTCGCGGCCGGGTTCCAGCTGCTGTGGCTGGCCGGGCTCGCGCTGAGCGAG
>NZ_JAGGDJ010000068.1 GCF_017652985.1 Paenibacillus artemisiicola | reverse complement strand
CCGCTTCCGCTTCGGCTTCGCGGGCGTCTCGCCCTCGAAGGCGCCGCCCTCGGCGGCGGCGATCTCCGCCGCCGCGGCCGGTTCGCCCGCGATCGCCGCCGTCCGCGGCTGTTGCCGCGCCGGGGCCGGGTCCGCCGTCTCCGCGGCCGCGGACGTCATCGCCGTCGGTCCCTCCGCTCCGGCCGGAAGCGTCACGTCGCGCTTGCGCTTGCGCAGGCACGCCCGGCAGGTGCCGCGCCTTCCCGCGCCTCCCGACCGCTTCGTATAAGCGGACAGCGGCTTTTCCGTGCCGCAGACCGCGCATGCTTTCAATTCCGTCATCTTCGTTTCCGCTCCGTTCGTCTCGTTCATATCATAAGCCCGTGCAGCTTGCGAAACTGCTCCGGCGTCATGCCTTCCGCTTTGCCGAATGCCGCGATGAAATGGCTGGAATCCCGGTATCCCGACAGCTGGGCGATTTCTTTGATGGAGAGCTTGTTGTCGCCGAAGCTCATCATTTCTTTAGACTTCATGATGCGAAGTCGAATCAGGTACGCGTACGCCGTAATGCCGAACGCTTGCCGGAAGAGGGAGTTCAGGTACCGGGGGCTGATGTCGAGCTGCGTCGCCATGTCGGGCAGCCCGATCTCGGGGTCGCCGTACTGCTCGTCGAGCCAGTGCAGCAGCGGGTCCAGCTTCTCCAGATGCTGATGGACGGACGAGCGCCCGCCCTTCTGGCCGTAAATTTTCACCATCGTCAGGAACCGGTACAGCGCCGCCGAGGCGTTCAGTCCCGTCCGGTCCTCGTCCTTCTGCACCAATTCGATCATCTGCACGAGCTGCGACGTGATCGGCGCGTCCTGGTTCCAATGAAGCCATTCCGTATGCCGGATGCCGAGCGCCGCCAGCATGGAGCCGGCCAATTCGCCGCCGAACGTCACGTACAGGGTGGACCACTTCCTGCCGCCCTTGGCGGCGTAGGCGTGCGGCACGCCGGGAAAGAGCAGCGAGCCGTTGCCCGGGGGAAGCGCATACCGGCGGCCGTTCAGCAAGAACTCCCCTTCGCCCTCCAGCGTCTGCAGCCAATGAAAATTGGGATAGCCTTTCGTCCGGTCGACCGATTCCTGATCCGGATTGTAGCCGATGCTGTCCATATATAACGGCAAATCGAATTCGCCGAGCGTAAACATGTAACGGTTCCGATGGGCATTCGCCTGCAAGATGCGATGTTCATCCAGCTGTTCCATATTATCATATCCTGCCAATCGTATTTTATATATCCTTACGGACAAGCATACCATAAAATGGACTTATTATCACTATTCACAGCAAAGGGGAGCTTAAAACATGGACACGACGCTTCTGCCCAAAATGTTATATGGCGGCGACTACAACCCGGAGCAGTGGGATCCTTCCGTCTGGCCGGAGGATATGCGCATGCTGGAGCTTGCCGGCATGAACGTCGCCACCGTCAACGTGTTCTCGTGGGCGATGATTCAGCCGGCCGAAGATACGTACGATTTCTCGACGCTCGACCGCATCATGGACATGCTGGCGGACAACGGCCTTCACGCCTGCCTGGCCACGGGCACGGGCGCCCATCCGGCCTGGATGGCCCGCCGTCATCCGGACGTGCTGCGCACGGACTTCGAAGGCCGCAAGCGCAAATTCGGCGGCCGGCACAATTCCTGCCCGAACAGCCCTTCCTACCGCATGTACGCCGAACGTCTGGCGGACAAGCTGGCAGACCGCTACAAGGACCACCCCGCGCTGCTGCTGTGGCATATCTCCAACGAATACGGCGGCGACTGCTATTGCGACAACTGCGCCGCGGCGTTCCGCGTCTGGCTGCAACGGAAATACGGCACGCTCGAGAAGCTCAACGAGCAGTGGAACACCCGCTTCTGGAGCCATACGTTCTACGACTGGGACGAGATCGTCCCCCCGAACGCGCTGTCCGAGCAATGGGCCGAGACGCGCACGAACTTTCAGGGCATCTCGCTCGATTACGCCCGCTTCAATTCCGACGGCATGCTCGACTGCTATAAGCTGGAGCGCGACGCGGTCCGCCGGCATACGCCGGACGTCCCGGTCACGACCAACCTCATGGGCACGTACAAGCCGCTCGACTACTTCAAATGGGCGAAGGAAATGGACATCGTGTCCTGGGACAATTATCCCGGCATGGATACGCCGGTCAGCTTCACGTCCATGACGCACGACCTGATGCGCGGCCTGAAGGGCGGCCGGCCGTTCCTGCTCATGGAGCAGACGCCGAGCCAGCAGAACTGGCAGGCCTACAACACGCTGAAGCGCCCCGGCGTCATGCGGCTGTGGAGCTACCAGGCCGTGGCGCACGGCTCCGACAGCGTGATGTTCTTCCAGCTCCGCCGCTCCGTCGGCGCCTGCGAGAAATACCACGGCGCCTTGATCGAGCACGCCGGCCACGAGCATACCCGCGTCTTCCGCGAATGCGCGGAGCTCGGGCGGGAGCTGGACCGGTTCGGCGCGAAGCTGCTCGGCACTCGGCTTCCGAGCCGCATCGCGATCCTGTACGACTGGGAGAACCGGTGGGCGATCGAGCTGTCGAGCGGACCGTCCGTCGACCTGAAGTACGTCAATGAAATCCAGCGGTACTACGACGCGCTGTACGAGCTCGGGCATCAGGTCGACCTGATTTCCTTCGAGGACGAGCTGGCGGGGTACGACATCGTGCTGGCGCCGGTCATGTACATGGTCAAGCCGGGCATGGCCGACCGTCTGGAACGGTTCGTCGCGAACGGCGGCGCGTTCCTGACCACGTTCTTCAGCGGCATCGTGAACGAGAACGACCTCGTCGCGCTCGGCGGGTACCCGGGCGAGCTGCGCAAGCTGCTCGGCATCTGGGCGGAAGAGATCGACGCGCTGTTCCCGGGCCGCACGAACGCGATCGTCATGAAGGAAGCGCACGGCGCGCTGGAAGGCGCTTATTCCTGTTCCCTGCTCTGCGACCTGATCCATGCCGAAGGCGCGGACGTCCTGGCGGAATACGGCGAGGATTTCTACCGCGGCATGCCGGTGCTGACGCGCAACCGGTTCGGCGAAGGCGAAGCGTGGTACGTCGCCTCCGCCCCCGACGCCGCCTTCCTGCAGGGCCTGCTCGGCGAAATGTGCCGCGCGAAGGGCATCCGGCCGCTTCCGGGCAAGGCGCCCGGCGTGGAAGTGACGCGCCGCGAACGCGACGGCAAGTCGTACCTGTTCGTGCTGAACCATAACGAGCACGAAGCGACCGTCCGCCTGGACGGCTTATCCGGCACCGATTTGATCACGGGCCGGGCCGTCTCCGGCGACGTCCGGCTGGCGGGACGCGACGTCCTGATCGTGGAGCATTTTGCTTGAACTCCCTCGCGTCCGAGTCGCATAGCCCTTTTTGCCGCTGAACATATTAGTGGTTAGAAAGGAGCTTGATACTCAGATGAAAAGATTTTTCGGAACGCTGCTGGGCATCGTGTTGGCTTTCGGGGTAGGGGCACTCATCTATAACTCCGTCAGGGGCACGACGCCGAACGGGACGTATCACTCGGCAAGCAAAGAAGCGCAACGCATTCGCACGAACTCCGTCGACCGTCTGCCGATGTACGCGCGGACCGACAGGCCGAACAACGTCACCACGTACGACAACGACCGCACGCTTCGCGCCAAAGGCGTGGACGTCAATCCGTTGAACGATTGGCTGCGCCAGCTGGTACCGGGCGCGGGCAACTACTACAACGGCACGACCGGCAATACGGGCAATGCGGGCGCCGGTAACGCGGGCAACGGGTATTACAACGGCAACGCGGGCAATACCGGTTATCCGGGCAACGCCGGGAATTATCGGAACCCGAACGCCGGCACAGGCACGGGCACGGGTACGGGTACCGGCGCAGGTACAGGCACGGCAGCCGGCGGCGGCGCAGGCACGGTCGATTCCGGCATCGCGAACCAAATTCTTCAGCAAGTGAACGCGGAGCGTTCCAAAGCCGGCGTTCAGCCGCTGACGCTCAGCGCCGAGCTGAACAAGGTCGCGCAGGCCAAGTCGGTCGACATGCGGGACAAAGGCTATTTCGACCATCAATCGCCGACGTACGGCAGTCCGTTCGATATGATGAAATCGTTCGGCGTCAGCTATTCGTACGCGGGCGAGAACATCGCGGCGGGCCAGCAGGGCGTCCAAGCCGTCATGACCGCTTGGATGAACAGCCCGGGCCACCGCCAAAACATTCTCAGCCCCAACTACACCAAGCTTGGCGTCGGTTATGCCAAGGGCGGCAGCATGAACCCGTATTGGACGCAGGAATTCATCCGTCCGTAAACGGGCCGATCAAGCCGATCAAGCACGGCATTCTTCCGCAGCGGGAGGGTCCGTGCTTTTTCGTTCGCCCGATCGTGCTTGTCCACCTTCGCCCGCCCGTTCCCGAACGCTCACGTCGGCCCGCCGCCGCTCCGGTAGGCGCCGGGCGCCCTCCCTTCTTCTTTCTTGAAGGTCTTGGCGAAATGGTGGACGTCGGCGAACCCGCAATAAGCCGCGATGTCCTCCAAGGAATGCGCCGTATGGCGAAGCAGCTCCCGGGCGTACTGAATGCGCAGCCGCAGCAAATACCGGTGCGGGGCGACGCCGAACTGCGCCTTGAACTTCGCGCTGAAGCGGGACGGCGACAAATTCGCGCGCGCCGCCATCTCCTGCACGGACAGCGGCTCCGACAAGCGGAACGACATGAACGACGTGACCCAGCTGAGCGGCTGCGGCGCGGCGCGCTCCGCTTCCTTCAGCCCTTCCGTGTGATCGTCGAGGATCGCGAGCAGCAGCTCGGACGCGAGCGTCTGGACGCGAAGCTGCGCGAGCGGGCTGCGGTTCTGCCAATTCTCGACCACCTCGAGGAACCGGTCGCGCAGCTGCACCGGCTGCTTCGGCCGAAGCTTGACCGGGATATGGACGCCTTGCAGGTCGTTTAGCCGCGGCTGAAGCAGATGCCGGTACGGCGCCAGATCGACCTGGCCGGGCCGCGTCGGATACCGCGTCTCGCGAAAGTCGTCATAGAACCAGTCGAGGTGGGCGAACGGCGTGATCGAATTCGTTTTTCCCTCGAGCACCGTCAAGCTCCCCGGTTGAATCAGACAAAACTCCCCGGCCCGGAACTCGTAAGGCTCGCCGTCGACGTGAAAAAGGCATTCGCCTTCCTGAATGTAGACCAGCAAGTAATCGAGCAGCCGGCGGGCCGCCACGGTCCACGGGGTGCGGACGGCATAGTCGCCCTCGCGGACGTACGGCACGACCGGATGGCGAACCAACAATTCGGACAGAAACAAGCGCTTTCATCCTTTCCGCGCGATGCGTTCTCCTTCGAATCCATTATAGACGGGGTAGTCGTTTTTGACAAAAGAGTCAGCGGTTTGGTACAAAGATTCCCCGCGCGCCGCGCTCTATAATGGAGTCATTCCAACCTGCATCCGTCCGGATGTTCCCCAAAGGAGACGTTAGACCGACATGGCCATCCAAACCGACTACGCGCAGCTTCCTTCGCTGCAATCCGATTATCCGCTGTCGCCGGAGCAAATCGCTTCGTACCAGCGGAACGGCCACATCAAGCTGGCGCACGTCGCGACGCCAGACGAAATCGCGGCGTACGAGCCCATTATCTCCGGCGTCGTCCGCGAGCGCGATTACCACACGAAGCCCGTCTCGGAGCGGGACACGTACGGCAAAGCCTTCATCCAAATCGGCAACCTGTGGCAGCTGGACGAAGGCGCCAAACGGTTCGTCATGGCAAGGCGCTTCGCGAAAATCGCCGCCGAGCTGATGGGCGTCGACGGCGTCCGCATCTATCACGACCAAGCGCTGTTCAAGGAGCCGGGCGGCGGGCATACGCCTTGGCATCAGGACCAAGTGTACTGGCCGCTCGACACGCCGCACACGATCACGCTCTGGATGCCGCTCGTGCCGGTGTCCGAAGAGGTCGGCTCGATGACGTTCGTCGACGAATCGCAGAAGCTCGGCTACATGAGCCGCCAAGCGATCTCCGACGAGTCCCACAAGACGCTGGGTTCGTTCATCGCGGGCAAGCAGCTGCCTACGACGACTTACGGCGCCCTCGCCGCCGGGGACGCGACGTTCCATGCCGGCTGGACGCTGCATTCCGCCCCGGGCAACCCGTCCGAGACGATGCGCGAAGTCATGACGATCATCTACGTCGCGGACGGCGTCCGCATCGCCGAGCCGGACAGCAGCGCGCGGCAAAACGATCTGCGGGCCTGGTTCCCGGGCCTCGCGCCGGGCGATCTGGCCGCGTCCGAGCTCAATCCGCTCGTGTACAAAGCTTGATTCGCCCCTACCGAAAAGCCCGGCTTCGACCAATGGTCGAAGCCGGGCTTTTTTGCGGCCGGCGCGAGCGTGCGCCGGAACGTATGAGGTCCCGCATCGCAGCGCCGCGAGCCGATTTACAGACTGATGACTTTGCCCGTCGCCTGCGATTCGAACGCCGCAAGGATGACGGCCAGCGACTTGCGTCCTTCTTCGCCGGAAATGCTCGGCGGCGTGTTCGTCGCGAGGCATTCCACGAACGCGTCGATGACGCCGCTCGTCTGCTGCTTCTCGTTCGTGCTGATCGCGCCGACGTTGTGCCGTTCGACGGAGCCGTTGCGCAGCTCGACGATGATCTGATCGTGCGGATCCGTGCCGATCTTCATGACGCCGTTCTCGCACCAGAGCACCGTGCTGTTGTCTTCGCCCTTGTAATACGTCCAGCTGGCGACGAGCGTGCCGATCGCGCCGCTTTTCATCCGCAGCAGGCACGTCGCGTTATCGTCGATATCCGTGTCCTTCTTGTCCAGCGTGCCGATGAAGCCCGTGACCTGCGCCACTTCGTCGCTCAGCAGGTAGCGGATGAGGTCGGACTTGTGCACGCCGAGGTCGCCCATGGCGCCCATGATCGCTTCTTCCCGGCGGAAGAACCAGCTGCCCTTGCCGTCGACGCTCCAGCCTTCCGGACCGGGGTGGCCGAAGGAGGTGCGGAACGTCAGCACGCGGCCGAGCACGCCGCTGTCCAGAATCGCCTTCGCCTTCACGTGCGGCGGCATCAGGCGCTGGTTATGGCCGACCATGAGGTATACGCCGTTCTTGCTCGCCGCTTCGATCATCGCCGCCGCTTCTTCGTCCGTGGACGCCATCGGCTTCTCGACGAGCACGTGCGCGCCCGCGTTCGCGGCCGCGATCGTCACCTGCGCGTGCAGATAGTTCGGCGTGCAGACGCTGACCGCGTCCGGCTTGATCTCGTTCAGCATCTCTTCGTACGAGGCAAATGCCTTGGCGCCGAACTCGTCGGCGAGCTTGTTCGCCCGCTCCAGCACGGGATCGACGAACGCGACGAGCGTGACGTTCGGGTTGACGGCGTATTCCGGAATATGGCGGCGCTGCGCGATCGCGCCGCAGCCGACGACGGCTACGCGAATGGTTGTCATGATAGCTTGCTCCTTCTCCCTAATGAATCGTTAATCGCGATATGACGCGACGCGGGCCCAACCTCGGTTGAACGCGCGCACCCATCCCCGCTTCGTTTACGCCTTGTGACCGTTTGCCTTGAGCCAGTCCATGCTCGTCTGCACGGATTCCAGCGGCGGGTTCGCGCACGTGTCCTGCTCGACGACGATCCATTCCACGTCCGCTTTCGCCGAGGCGGCGATGATGTCGTTCAAGGCCAGATCGCCGCGGCCGAGCTCGACCGTGTCGATTTGCTTGCCCGGCTCGCCCTTGCGGAAATCCTTCAAGTGCAGCAGCGGCAGGCGGCCGGCGTATTTCGCGATGTACGCGAGCGGATCCTGGTTCGAATATTGCACCCAGCCGATATCCATCTCGACCTTCAGCAGATCGGCCGGCAGCTTCGTGTACATGGCGTCGAAGACGAATTCCCCGTCGATTTTGAGCGCGAATTCGAAATCGTGGTTATGGTAGGCGAACTGCAGCCCTTCCTGCTTCAGACGCTCGCCGATGCCGGCGAACTTGTCGATCAGCGCGCGCCAGAACGATTCCCCTTGGGCGACGTTGTCCGGCGAGATCCATGGGCAGACGACGTACGTCGCGCCGATCGTTTTCAGGTAGGCGATTTCTTCCTCCAGCTTGTTCTCGAGGTTCGCGAGGCCCACGTGGCTGCCGAACGGCACCAGGTTCAGCTCTTGAAGCAGGTCGCGCATTTCTTCGGCCGGAACGTCGCCGTAGCCGGCGAATTCCACGCCCTCGTAGCCCATAGCCGCCACTTTGCGGAGCGTGCCCTTCATGTCCTTCGCCGTTTCGTCGCGAAGCGTGTACAGCTGCAATCCGATTTTCATCTTCGTTATCGTCCTTTCCTTCCGCGTCCCGGCGCGAGCGCCGTTCACGCGTGGTTGGTTTACCGATCTGACACCCATTATAGTGGATTACGAGCGTTAACAAGATGTATTATATAACCATGACATGTCCAATATTGCTACAAAGTGAGGTTGTCCCGTGTACGCCGAAATCATGAGCTGCGGCTATTCCTACCACACGCAGCCGTTTCAGATGACCAACCCCGAGGGGCTGCGCGCCTACCTCTTCCGGCTGCAGACCGAGGGCGCCTGCGAGGCGCTCGTCGACGGACGGATGCAGCGCATCCAAGCCGGCGACCTGCTGATGTTCAAGCCGGGCGATTCCTACAGCCTGAACGTGTCCGCTCAGCCGCAGGACGAGTCGTCCGGCGCCGGGCCCGGCGTCTCGAGCGGCGATTATTTCGTCATCTGCCGGGGCGAATGGCTCGATCACTGGTGGAACCGCAAGGAGCGGCTGCAGCGGGTCAAAGTCGTTCCGGACGAGCGGTGGCTGTCGCTCTGGCAGGCGCTGATCCTGGAGAAGCGCCGCTTCGAGAACGAGGATTCGGAGCTCGCCGATTACTTGCTCCGCGCGCTCTGCCTCGGTCTCGACCGCGCCGCGGACACGCAGTCCGAGCTGCAGGGCAAGTCGTTCATCGCGACGCGGATGAAAAATTTCATCGACGAACAAGCCGCGCTCTCCTTCACCGTCGCGGACGTCGCCGCCCATGTCGGCCTCAGCGTGTCGCGGACCGTTCACCTGTTCAAGGAATGCTTCGGCTTGACCATCATACAGTATACCCAAAACGTTCGCTTATCCATGGCGATCGAGCGGATCAAATACAGCAGCATGACGCTCGAGCAGGTCGCGGAGACGTGCGGCTTCGGCAGCTATTCGTACTTCTACCGCGTCTTCCGGCAGAAGTACGGCGTCTCGCCGGCGGCCTTCCGCGAGCGGTAGCCGGCCCGCGTTGCGCCACCGCCCGGTCCCGCTCGGCCCCGGTTACTGCAGCGTTCCGTCGTTCACCCAGATCCGGACCGCGTCGCCGGGCCGGACGATGCCGCTCCGTTCCACGAAGCAGACGATACCCCGCTTCCGGTACGCCGCCTTCACGAAGCGAGAGGCGACCTTCGGATGGTCCGGGTGATTCGCCTGCACGAGCTCCCCGGGCTCCCGGCACGGGAAGTTCTCCCCTTGTCCGTTCAGGCCCGCGCCGCTCTCGAAGATCATCCGCGAGCCGAGCGGAAGCGCCGTCAGGTCCGGCAGACCCGACAGCAGCAGATTCGCGCCCAGCCACTCCGGCTTCACCTGCGGAATGCCAAGCGCCTCGGCGATGGCCGCGCATTCCTCCGCGGAGACGATCGTCAGCTGCCGCCGGTTGAAAATCTCCGTCCCCCTCGGATATTCCGGCTGCCGGACGTCGGCTTTCGCCGTCATGCCGAAGTGCCGGTCCCCGCGAATGCCGCCGAAATCCAGCTCCGCCTCCGCCAACCTTCTCGTCTCGAAGCTCTTCACGCCGTGGTCCGCCATCAGGACGGCTTCCACTCTCGCCAACACCGGTTTCATATCCGCAACGACTCCTTTGCCGTAAGTTTTGCGTCCGTCCGCGGACGGCCCGTTTCTTTACCTTGACCGTATTTTTCTCTATAATAAGCGATTAAAGAGGTGTAGCATGATCATTCTAAAAACAAAAGACGAAATCGAACACATGCGCAAGGCGGGCGAAATCCTGGCGGCCTGCCACCGCGAAATCCGGACGATGGTCAAACCGGGCGTCACGACGCAGGAAATCGACCAGTTCGTCGAGAAGTTTCTGAAGCAGCACGGCGCCACGCCGGAGCAAAAGGGCTATAAGGGCTACGCGTTCGCGACCTGCGCGTCCGTCAACGACGTCATCTGCCACGGCTTCCCGTCCGCGGCGCCGCTCAAGGACGGCGACATCGTCACGATCGACATGGTCGTCAACCTGAACGGCTGGCTGGCGGATTCCGCCTGGTCCTATCCCGTCGGCAGCGTCTCCGAGCAAGCGGCGAAGCTGCTGGAAGTGACCGAGGCCTCGATGTACAAAGGCATCGAGCAGGCGGTCGTCGGCAACCGCATGGGCGACGTGTCGAACGCGATCCAGCAGTATGCCGAAGCGCAAGGCTTCTCCGTCGTTCGCGACTTCATCGGCCACGGCATCGGGCAAGACATGCACGAAGAGCCGCAGGTGCCGCATTACGGCCCGCCGGGACGCGGCATTCGCCTGAAAGCCGGCATGGTCATGACGGTCGAGCCGATGCTGAACACCGGCGCCTGGCAGAGCAAGATCGACGCCGACGGCTGGACGGCGCGGACGATCGACGGCGGCCTCTCGGCCCAGTACGAGCACACGATCGCGATCACCGAAGACGGCCCGATCATTCTGACGAAGCAATAACCCATAGCCGAAGCATGAGAAGAGCCTTCCCGCCGCCGGCGGGAAGGCTCTTTCCCTTGTACGCGTCCTGCCCTGGGATTACCGCCTGCCGCCGAAGCAGCGCTCGATAAGCGCCATCCGGATATACAAGCCGTTCTGGGCCTGGCGGAAATACGCCGCCCGCGGATCGGCGTCGACGTCCGGATGGATTTCGCCGGCGCGCGGCAAGGGATGCAGGATGAGCGCGCTGCGCTTCATGGCATCGACGAGGGCGCGGTCGATAATGAACTTGCCTTCCGCCTTGCCGTACTCCTCGAGCGACGGGAACCGCTCCTTCTGGATGCGCGTCTGGTAGAACACGTCCGCGACGCCCGCGAGGCTCTCCAGATCGGCCGTCTCCGCGTACGCGACGCCTTTCTCGTCCAAATACCGCTTCACGTAAGACGGGATGCGCACGTTGTCCGGCGAAACGAAGGTAATGCGCGCGTCCCGATAATTGGCCAGCAGGTAGCTGAGCGAATGCACGGTCCGGCCGTAGGTCAAATCGCCGATCATCGCGATCTGCGCGCCCTCGATGCCGCCGAGCTCCTTCTGAATCGTGTACAGATCGAGCAGCGCCTGGGTCGGATGCTCCCCGGAGCCGTCGCCCGCGTTGATGACCGGCACGTCCGATACCGCCGCCGCCCGCTTGGCCGCCCCGATCTCGGTATGCCGCAGGACGATCAGGTCGCTGTAGCCCGAGATGATCCGGATCGTGTCCTCGAGCGTCTCCCCTTTGATCGTCGAGGAGAATTGGCTCGCGTTCTCCGTTCCGATGACCCGGCCGCCGAGCCGGTGCATCGCCGACTCGAAGGAAAACCGCGTCCGCGTGCTCGCTTCGAAAAACAGCGTGCTCATGATTTTGTTCGGGTAGCGCTGCTCGCCGCCTTCATCGGCCACCCGCTCCATTTCCTCCGCCGCCGCGAACAGCTCGTCCAGAAACGCCCGGTCGAACTGCTTGGCTCCCAGCACATGGTACAGCTCCGTCATCTGGTCCATTCCCTTCCTGCCCTGAAGTCGCTTCACTCCATCTGATTATAAAGGAGCGCCGCGCCGGAGACAAACCGCCCGACGGTCTAGCCGATGATCAGCTTCTCTTCCGGATATTTGATGCCGGTCTGCTTCTTCCGCGCCTGGAACAGCGAGATGAACAGGAACATGCCGATGCGGCCGAAATACATGAGCAGCATGAGCGTCACCTTGGCGAGCGGATGCAGCGAGGCGGTGATGCCCGTCGACATGCCGCAGGTTCCGAAGGCGGAGGTGACCTCGAAGATGACCGCCGAGAGGTCGTACTTATGCTTCTCGGAGATGAGCAGCCCGAAGATGCCCGCCGTCACGAGCAGCAGCGACAGCATGAAGAAGACGAAGCTCTTCGTCACGTCCTCGCGGTTGAACGAACGGCCGAACGCCCGCGGCGTTTGCTCGCCCCGGAAGAACATGACGATGGTAACGAAGATGACGGCGATCGTCGTCGTCCGCACGCCCCCGCCGACGCTGGACGGACTCGCGCCGATGAACATCAGGCCGGAGACCAGCAGCAGCGTAGCCTGGTGCAGCGTCGACACGTCGACGGTCGTCAGCCCGGCGCTGCGCGAGGTGACCGAGAGGAACAACGCGTTCATGACCTGCCGCCCGGGGGACAGCGCCGTGAACGAATGGCCCGTTTCCGTCAGCAGGATGACGAACGCGCCCCCGAACAGCAGCACGACATGCGTGACGAGCGTCAGCTTCGTGAACAGGGAGAAGCGGAACCGCTTCCCTTTCGGTCTCCGCACGTATTGCCAGAATTCCGCCATCACCGGGAAACCGATCGCGCCGGAGAAGATCAGCGCCATCGTCAGCATCTGGATGTAGAAGCTGCCGGAATAACGAATCAGCGAGTCGCCGAACAAGTCGAAGCCGGCGTTCGTATAGGCGGAGACGGCATGGAACAAGCCGTAATACAAGGCGTGGCCCACGCTGTGCGAATACCCGCTCGCATAGAAATAGACGGCGAACAGCGCCGTGCCGATCAGCTCGATCGCGAGCGACATAAGCAGCACGAGCCGCATCAGCTCGACAAGGCCCGCCAAATTGTTGCGGTTCTGGTCGATCATGATCAGCTTGCGCTGCAGCAGGCCGATATGCTGGCCCATGAGCATCCAATAGAAGGCGCCGAGCGTCATGATCCCGATCGCGCCGAACTGGAAGGCGACGAGCAGCACCGCGATGCCGAAGCCGCTGAACGTATCTCCGGTCCCGATCGTCGTCAATCCCGTGACGCTGATCGCGCTGACCGACGTGAACATGGCGTCGAGCGGCGAGATCGAGACGCCCGCCTTCAAGCTGACCGGCAGCATAAGCACCGCGCCGACGAGGATGACGACCACGAGATACGCCGCCGAGATGAGCTGCGCCGGCGAAAGCACGGTCAATAGTTTTTTAAGCATGAGTGCGGCATCCTTTCCGCCGGGTTGTCCAGCATCTTACAATTGTAAACGAAGACCCCGCCCCGCATACAGTCCCGAACGCAAAAAAACCTCCCGGCACGGTAGCCCGATCGCCTACACTATCACCTGCGCCTGAAAACGCGAAAAAGCCGGTCCCCAGAATGATCGCCATTCTGAAAACCGGCCCTGCTTCGATGCGGTCGGAGGGATTTGAACCCTCACGCCTTGTGGGCGCCACCCCCTCAAGATGGTGTGTCTGCCGTTCCACCACGACCGCGGAGTGCGATATGAAGTTGTCCATATCGAAAAAGGAAAAGTGAGTCATGTAGGACTCGAACCTACGACACCCTGATTAAAAGTCAGGTGCTCTACCAACTGAGCTAATGACTCGCAGGAAGAGATTGAAATGGTGACCCGTAGGGGACTCGAACCCCTGTTACCTCCGTGAAAGGGAGGTGTCTTAACCACTTGACCAACGGGCCGCGTCTTGTTGTTTTTCGACAAGCTTTTCGCGAACAACAAAAGTTATTATAGCGAACCCGCGGGGCGATGGCAAGACTTTTTTTGAGCACCATAGGGGGCACGTACGCGAAACGCTTCCCCGTCATCGGCCCGGTTGAACGGACGGCTCTCCGGCTGTCCAGCCGACATAACCCGTATTGTTCGCGATAGCCTGACGGTCTATGCAACGAAGCGGCCCTTCTTCGTATGCAGAGCCCCTGGCTCCGGCATCGAAGGACGCATGGCGGCAATAAAAAAAGCCCTTTCGATTAAAGGACTTGTCCAAGTTAAGGTTGGTGCGGTCGGAGGGATTTGAACCCTCACGCCTTGTGAGCGCCACCCCCTCAAGATGGTGTGTCTGCCGTTCCACCACGACCGCAAAGCGATATGAATGTCATATCGAGTATTCAATTGGTGACCCGTAGGGGACTCGAACCCCTGTTACCTCCGTGAAAGGGAGGTGTCTTAACCACTTGACCAACGGGCCTTGCCTAACGTCCGTTCTCCTTGGATCGCGAGTTCGGACTTGCTAAAACGGCCCTGCGGCCTTAAGCCAATAAAATGGCGGAGAAGGAGGGATTCGAACCCTCGCACCACTTACGCAGTCTAACCCCTTAGCAGAGGGTCCCCTTGAGCCACTTGGGTACTTCTCCAAGAGAAATGGCTCCCCGAACAGGACTCGAACCTGTGACAACTCGATTAACAGTCGAGTGCTCTACCAACTGAGCTATCAGGGAATAGCAATTAGTGACAAGCAATAATGTATCATGTCTTGGAAGCGAAGTCAAGCTGAAAAAGCACCAGTTGTCCGCGGCATTTGCCGCACGCGTAACGCCGCGGATCCACCCTCCGCTTGCGCATATACTCCATCCCGCAGCTGCGGCACTGCAGCTTAAACCGGTACGGCTCGGCCTTGCGCTTCTCGCCCGCCGGGAGCGCCTTGCAGTACCTTGTCCCGCCTACCTTCGCCAGCAGCTGCTTGAAGTCGTCGTCGCGATGGTTGTACCCTCGCTTCAGCAAATGCAGGTGATAGTGGCACAGCTCGTGCTTGATGATCTTCTCCGTCTCTTCCTCGCCGAAGTTGCGCAGCTGGTGCGGGCTGATCTCGATATCGTGCGTCTTGGTGAAGTAGCGGCCGCCCGTGGACTTCAGCCTTCCGTTAAAGGAAGCGCGGTGGCGGAACGGCAAGCCGAAATATTGCAGCGACACCCGCTCTACCCATTCCTGCAACACTTGATCCTGCATCTTCAATCTCCTTACCCGGTTATACTTGAATTTTAAAGGACGAATACGCTACACTGTCAAGAGGCTTTACTCGGAATCCTATCGAAAGGAGATTCATCACTATGGCAATTATGCGATACATCGTCATGAAACACGGGCAGGAGGTGTCCTTCGTCGAAATGCCCGCGTCGCACGCGTACCAGCTGAGCGCGCTTAATCTTCGCCTCCATAAAGAGATCGACAAGCTGACGGCCAGCCGCGTGCCGGCGCTGCCTTACGCGATCGCCGAATGCGCGGACGTCGAACTGCACGACAAGTCGATCGCCGTCCACTCCGGCCTGGATTATCTGAACCTGCTGGAACGCGACTTCGCCTCCATTGAAGAGAAATCGTACCCCCTCGTCTCGCTGCTGACGGAGATCCGCGCCCTGCAGGCGCAGCTCGAGCAGTGGTACGAAGAAGAATACGAGCAGTAAAACGCGAAAAACCGACTTTTGTTGCGCGCGCGGCAGTTGGACTTGCACGGACATCCGCCTACTTCCATACACTGATTAGTACAACGAGCGATGACTGGAAGGAGGGCGACGGCGATGCCGCAATGGCTGTGCAACCAACTGATGCGCGCGTTCCTGAAGAAGGACCGCCGGCAGATCCGGCTGCTGAACGACTGCTGGTATTTCTATCGTACCACTCAACGGCCCGAAGACGATTCCGCAAGCTTATAAACGACGCGCGCTTGGACGGTCGGCGTTCAAGGAAAAGGGTGCTATCTCTCTGCAGTGACGGACGTCCGCGACTGCTCGGAGATAACACCCTTTTTTTGGCGCTCCGGGGCAGCTGCTTCCGCGGGCGCCGGTCAGCCCGGCTTGCGCATCGTCAAGCCGACCCGGCCTTTTTTGAGATCGACGTTCAGCACCCAGACCGTCACCGTATCGCCGACGGCCACGACGTCCAGGGGATGCTTGACGAATTTGCCGCTCAGCTGCGAGATGTGGACGAGCCCGTCGTTCTTGATGCCGATGTCGACGAACGCGCCGAAGTCGATGACGTTCCGCACGGTGCCCTGCAGCTCCATGCCCGGCGTCAAGTCCTCGATGCTGAGCACGTCGGTATGGAAGATCGGCGCGGGGAGCTCCTCGCGCGGGTCTCGGCCGGGACGCAGCAGGCTGTCCACGATGTCGCGCAGCGTCGGCGCCCCGACGCCGATCCGCGCGGCGATCTCGTCCGGCTTCAGCGCGGCGAGCGCCGCCCGGAACGGCTCGCTGCCGAGCCCGCCCAGCTTCAGCCCCAGCTCGGCGCACAGCTTGTCCACGACGGCATACGATTCCGGATGAATCGGCGTCCGGTCGAGCGGATTGGCGCTTTCGGGCACGCGGATGAAGCCGATGCACTGCTCGTACGTCTTCGCGCCGAGCCGCGGCACCTTTTGCAGCATCTTGCGGTCGGTGAAGACGCCGGTTTCTTCCCGGAACTTCACGATGTTCTTCGCCGTGGTCGCGTTGATGCCCGCCACGTAGGCGAGCAGCGACGGCGAGGCCGTGTTGACGTCGACGCCGACGTGGTTGACCGCCGACTCCACGACGCCGCCGAGCGTCTCCTCGAGCCGCTTCTGGCTGACGTCATGCTGGTACTGCCCGACGCCGATCGCCTTCGGCTCGATCTTCACGAGCTCGGCCAGCGGATCCTGCAGCCGCCGGGCGATGGACACGGCGCTGCGCTCGGCGACGTCCAGCTTCGGAAATTCCTCGGCGGCCAGCTTCGAGGCCGAGTACACGCTCGCCCCCGCTTCGTTGACGATGATGTACTTGAGGTCGCCCGCCCCCGCCTTCTTGTCCGTCTTCCGCTTCCCGATAAGGCCCGCGATGAACTGCTCCGTCTCCCGCGACGCCGTGCCGTTGCCGATGACGATCAAGCCCACGCCGTACCGGTCGATCAAGCCGTTGATCAGCTTCTCCGCTTCCGCCACCTTGTTGTTCGGCGGCGTCGGATAGGACACGGCGACTTCCAGCAGCTTGCCCGTCTCGTCGACGACCGCCAGCTTGCAGCCCGTCCGGAAGGCCGGGTCGACGCCGAGCACGACGCTGCCGCGCACCGGCGGCTGCAGCAGCAGATTACGCAGGTTGGCCGAGAAAATGCCGATCGCGTGCTCCTCCGCCTTCTCCGTCTGCTCGCCGCGCACCTCGCGCTCGACGGACGGGGCGATCAGCCGCTTATAGGCGTCCTCGATCGTCGCGACCAGCGCCGCGCGCACCTCCGGCGCCGTGCCCACACGGACGAGCTGGCGGTCCATGTAGTCGCGGATTTTGTCCGCCGGCACGTCCAGCGCGACGCGCAGCACGTCCTCCCGCTCGCCGCGGTTGATCGCGAGCGTCCGGTGCGGCGGCAGCTTCTTGAGCGGCTCCTGATAACTGTAGTACATCTCGTAGACCGTCTCCTGCGAAGCGTCCTTCGCCTCCGTGCGCAGCACGCCGTGGTCGAACGTATAGCGCCGCACCCAGGCGCGCGTCTTGGCGTCGTCCGCCAGCTGCTCCGCGATGATGTCCATGGCGCCCTGCAGCGCGTCCTCCGCCGCGTCGACGCCCTTGCCGGCATCGACGTAACGGGCCGCCTCCTTCAGCGGCTCGCCTTGGCGCGGCTGAGACAGCAGCCACTGCGCGAGCGGCTCGAGCCCTCTCTCCCGCGCGACGCTGGCCCGGGTCTTGCGCTTCTGCCGGTACGGGCGGTACAGGTCCTCGATCTCCTGCAGCTTCGCCGCCGCGACGATCGCCCCCCGCAGCTCCTCCGTCAGCTTGTCCTGCTCGTCGATCAGGCGGACGACCTCGCGCTTGCGGGTCTCCAGGTTGCGCATGTACTGCAGCTTCTCTTCGATGGACCGCAGTTCGTTCTCGTCCAGCTCGCCGGTCATCTCTTTCCGGTACCGGGCGATGAACGGGATCGTGTTGCCCTCGTCCAGCAGCGACACCGCCGCCTTCACTTTGCCGTGCGGCAGGTTCAGCTCCGCCGACACCCGCTTGACGATGGCCGCCTGTTCCGCCGCCCGCTCTTCCGGCGTCAGCTCGATTTTGCCGGAGGCGCCTTCCGCCTCTTCATCCTTCAACCGCTGCTTCGTCTCAGCCACGTTGCGATTCCTCCATCAATAACGAATAGAACCCTTCGTGCCGGCGCTAGGCCGGCACGTAAGGGTTGTTGGCCATTTCAAATCCGATTGTCGTCTGCGGCCCGTGGCCGGGATAGACCCGAACCGCCGGATCCAGCTTGTACAGCTTCGTCCGAATGGAATCGTACAAGTCGCGCTCCTTGCCGCCCGGCAGGTCCGTGCGGCCGACGGACTGCTTGAACAGCACGTCGCCGCTGATCAGATGGCCGCCGCACAGAAGGCTCACGCTGCCCGGCGAGTGCCCCGGCGTATGCAGCACCGTGAACGTCCGGCCGATCAGCTCCAGCCGCTGCCCCTCCGCCAGCGCGTATTCCGCAGGCGCCGTCGTCAGTGGAGGCGTGACGTCCGACCAGCGGGCCGAACCGTTCTTCCGCGCGTCCTCCAGCCAGTCGGCTTCCTCGTCGTGCAGGTAGACCGGGCAGCCGAACGCCCGGCGCACCTCTTCGACGCCGCCCATGTGATCGAAATGCGCGTGCGTCAGCACGATCGCTTCCAGCTCCAGCCCGCGTTCGCGGATGCGCGCGATCAAGCGTTTCGGTCCCATGCCGGGATCGACCGCGAACGCCCGCTTGCCCGCTTCCTCGGTGATCAGGTAGCAGTTCGTCTGCAGCGGGCCGAGCGTAAACGTCTCGATGTTCATCTTAGACGGAAGCGAGCAGCTCGCGAAGCTCGGAGACGATCAATTGCTGATACGCCGTGCCTTCGCCGTAGCGGCGTCCGATCTCTTGGCGGGTTGCCGCCAGCTTCTCCTGGTAGTCCGCGGCGTCGCGGTCCGGATTGGCTTGCTTGAATGCCGCCATCGGCTCTTGTATGTAGGTCGGGCGAGGTCCCCATTGGCCGAGCACGGCGCCGCCGGTGTCGACGATCAGCACGACCGGGATGGAGCGTCCGCCGTACGTCAGGAACTGGTCGATCGCGTCGAGATGCTCTTCCATGATGAGCACGTCCACCGGCATGCCCGTCAGCTCCAGCGCCTTGAACACGACCGGAATGTTGCGCACGACGTCGCCGCACCAATCCGCGGCGATGATGACGCTGCGCAGGTCGTCGCGGTTATTCAGGGACGCGAAGAACTCGCGATCCTCCGCGTTCGCCCATTCGAACCGGCTGCCCCAGTCCTTGAACGCGTCCTGGTTCTTCGTCATGCCGTCGACGAATTGCTGCGGGCTGATGCCTTTGCCCAGCTTGTTCGCTACGTTTTTCCCCATAGTAGGATGCCTCCCTATCGCCCGTTCGGGCTTATTCGATTCCAAGTCTGCCTGTCGCTTCCATTGTATCAAACCGCCTTAGTCCCGCACAAACGGTTCAGAGCGATTTGCCCCTGCGCTTCAGCAATTTGTACACGACGTAGACGATCAGCAGCGCGATGGCGATCAAGATGGCCGGCTGCACGTAAGGCGCCGCCTTCTCGTCGATGTTCTGCCAATTATCGCCGAGCGAACGGCCCAAATAGACGAACAGGAGCACCCACGGAACGGAGGCGATGCCGGTCAGCATCGTAAACCGCCAAAACGACATGCGCGCGATGCCCGCCGGCACCGAGATGACCTGCCGCATGACCGGCACGAACCGGGCCGTGAACACGATGCCGTCCCCGTACCGCTGGAACCACTGCTCGGCCAGATCGAGATGCTTCGGTTTGATTTTGATATACTTCCCGTACTTCTCGAAGAACGGGCGGCCGGCGTAATACCCGATCGCGTACAGAATCCACTGCTGCGCGACGGCGCCCACGAGGCCGAACAGGAACGCGCCCACGAAGGAAATCGAATGCTGCGACACCAGGTAGCCCGCGTAGCCCAGCACGATTTCGCTCGGAATCACCTCGATCATCAGTCCGATCAAAATGCCGAAATACCCGAGACTTTCAATCCAATCCAACAAGGTGTTAATCAAATCATGAAGCATGCTCCATCTCCCGTCCGTCGTTTACTCTAGCGTCGCTTATGCCGTACATGGATGATTTCGTCTCTCTCTCTTACGGTATTCTAGCATATTTGCGGACATGCCTTCCACCGCAGGCATCGCGGGCCAAGTCCGGTCATAGACTGGCAGTAAGACAAGCAGACCGATAACGGAAAGGAGACGCGGCATGCCCAAGATGTTCGTCGTCAGCAAAAAACAGCTTCGGCTCGTCTACCTGCTGCTGCTCGCGATCGCGTTCGCGGCCGTCTGCCTGAAGTGGACGGCGTCGCGCGACGCCATGTCCGCCCCGCGGGAGATGCGCGTATTCGAACTCGTGACCGGCGAATTCAAGACGACCACGAAGGACGGCAAGGAGCTGGAGGTGTACCGCTGGGATCCGGCCTCCATCGTCGTGCATCAAGGCGAAGCCGTGGAGCTGCGGATCACCGGCGTCAACGGCGCGTCGCATCCGTTCGTCATTCACGAGCTCGGCGTGAAGGGCGAAGTCAACAAGGGGCAGACGACGGTGGTGCGCTTCACGGCGGAGCAGCGCGGCACGTTCGCCATCGAATGCCTGACGCATACGTCGCTCGCGAACGGCGGGCCGATGGTGGGGTACATCACGGTGCTGTGAGACGCGGTCGAGAAGCGCCGCAGGGCTTAGGGCGGCGCGGTCAAGGCAAGGCTTCGGCAAACGCCCCGTTCGCTTCGCGATATTGGCGGGGCCCGAGCCTGGCTCTGAATCTCCCGGAAAACGTAATGGAAGAACGCGAAGACCGGCCGCGAACGCGGCCGGTCTTCTTGCCGTTGCCGGCGGTATGGCGCGCCGCGTGCGACGGCGAATGGCGGTAAGGTTCTCTTCTTTTTCCGCATCGAAAGGTACGGCCGCCGCTAGCCCGGACGGCCGGTGACGCATCGCCCGCCGGGCGCATATATAGGGGTAAGAGAGGAGTCGGTGACGATGAAGCCATCCGGTCCCGCCAAGAAGCACGAGACCGTCTTCCCCAGCGCGCGCAAAATCAAGCGGGCCTGCGAAAACGAGCTGTACCGCGCCGTCAAGCGGCTCGGCGCTTACATTCCGAAGGACAAAATGGAGCTGGCCGAGAAGCTCTACGTGCAGAAGGTGTTTTTGAACTACCGGTTCATCCATGAGAATGCCAGCAACCGCAGACTGCTCTCCGACTGGTGGGACGAGAACGTCAGCGCCGACATCGCCGAGCTGTGGGGCGTGGAACGCGACAAGCTGTGCCGGGCGTTCCGGGAAGCGTTCGGGGGATGACCGCCGGCCGCCGCGGACATGGAACGGCAGCGCGGCCCTTCTGCTTCGGAAGAGCCGCGCTGCCGTTGTCGGGAATGAGGATCGCGCATAAAGTCAGCCGATGATCGCGAACGTTTCGACGCGCGCCGGTATGAAGCGGGAGCGGAACAGGAAGCCGTTCCGGTCGAACGTGCGGATCGTGTACGACACGTTCGTCAGCGTCGGGATGTTGTTGAACCGCACGACGCCGAAGCGGTCGAACGAGGCCGTGGACACGACGCGGCCGTTGCGGACGAGCTGGGCGAAGAAGCCCGTCGTGTCGAAGGGCACGCCGTTGAACTGCACCCAGACGACCGTCAGCCGGTCGAAGATCGGTCCCGTCTGCCGAATGAGCTTGCTCGGCACCGCGCGGCGCACCATTTTGCCGGAGCCGGTCACGTACGGCTGCGGTTTGACGCGTTTGGACGCCATTTTTCATCACTCCTCGTGGTGAGTTGCTTCACTATATGCGGCGAGCCGCCGCGGGGAGTGGACAATCCTCGCGGTGCAAAGGCCCGTTCTTGGAGGCGGGGTGCTTGCGAGGACGGGGAAGGGGACGGCCAGGTACGGTATGGGTCAGGGACGAATACGGTAGACGGACAATGCGATGACGATGAAGGCGCAAGAATAGAACAAGGCCAACCGGGCCGGGCCGGTTGGCCTTGTTCGTGCTTGTGCGGGTCTGCGCCGGAGGTCCCGGACGCGCGAGTTACGCGGGCCCGCCTCAGTCGGCGGCGGCGTCCGCGGCGAGCCGGGCCGTCAGCAGGCGGCTCTGCTCCGCGGCAGCCGCGGCGTCGGGCGTTACCGCGAAGCGGCGTCCGTTGGCGGCGTAGCGCCGGTCGAGCGCTTCGAAGCCCGCGTAGAACGCTTCGGCGGCGCCGGCCGCCAGCCGCGCTTCCGCGAAGCGCGCCGCGGACCGCTTCGCCCGCGCGAGCCGCGCCATCGTCACGACCGCTTCCGTCTGCTTGCCGCGATCGAAGCGGTCGAGCGCCAACGCGCGGCGCATGTACGCCGCCGCGCCGCGGACGTCCCCGCGCTCGGCGGACAGCCGGCCGAGCGCCCACAGCAGCGGCACCGACTGCGGCTCGGATCGC
>NZ_JAGGDJ010000067.1 GCF_017652985.1 Paenibacillus artemisiicola | reverse complement strand
CCCCCCCCCCCCCCCCCCCCCCCCCCCCCCCCCCCCCCCCCCCCCCCCCCCCCCCCCCCCCCCCCCCCCCCCCCCCCCCCCCCCCCCCCCCCCCCCCCCCCCCCCCCCCCCCCCCCCCCCCCCCCTTTTCCGAGGCAGAGGGCGGCAAACGAGAAGATCAGGAGACAGGAGTCAGGACATGCGCTCTCCCATCCCCCAGCTCGCGGGGGCCCGGCCCAGGGGGGAAGGCCGCCGGACGCGCGGGCCGCGCGCAAGCAGGCGGGGGGCCTGCAGCCGATCCAACGCGCTTCCGGCCCGGGCCGGAAGAAGCGAATGTTCGTCGCCCGGCATCGGAAGCGAACGCCTGCCGACCAGCTGCCGGCGCGCGCGCCGGCCATCCTGCGAGACCAGTGATGCCGCGAAGGCGATGAAGAGAGAGGGCCGCCCTTCTAGCGCCCTGAATTTCGCCAATGTTGTCACATTCCCTCTATGCGTTTCCTCATTTAAATAGAAAGCATGCGAAGCCTGCCGGCCTGCGGCAGGCTTCTTCGGGCTTTGCCGGCGCCGGGGGTTAGTCTCTTCTATTTCTGGCAATGCTGATAGAACGAGTACTAGCCGGCTCTATGTGACCGGCGTTTTAATCACGAGCATTTGGGGGAATGAACAATGAGGCAGATTCTGTTAGTGACGGACGGATGCTCCAATGTCGGCGTCAGTCCGGTCGTGGCGGCCGCGCAGGCGCATGCCGTCGGCATCACGGTCAACGTCGTCGGCATCGTCGACCAAGGCGAGCTCGTCGAATTCGGCACGACGGAGATCGAAGAGATCGCCCGGGCCGGCGGCGGGCTCAGCCGGCTTTCCCATACGCGGCAGCTGTCCCAGACGGTGCAGATGCTGACGCGCAAGACGGTCGTCCAGACGATCCAGCACGCCGTGCACCGCGAGCTGAAGCAGGTGCTCGGCGCGTCGTCCATCGAGGAGCTCCCGCCGGAGAAGCGCGGCGAGGTCGTGCGCGTCATCGACGAGCTGAGCGAGACGAGCCGCCTGCAGGTGGCGCTGCTGATCGATGCCAGCGCGAGCATGAAGCCGAAGCTGCACGCGGTCGAGGAAGCGATCCGCGACCTGGCGCTCAGCCTGCGTTCGCGCCAGGGCGGCAGCGAGCTGTCGGTGTTCCATTTTCCGGGCTCGGCCTATGGCGAGGACTGCCGGATGGACCTGGATTGGACGACGGACATCGGCGGCGTGAACGCGATTTTCCCGCGGCTGCAGATGCGCGGCACGACGCCGACGGGGCCGGCGATCCTGCATGTCATTGATTTTTACCAGAAAGCCGATTATGGTAATAGGAAGAATGATGAAACGGACGGGATGATGAGTGACTACGTCGTTTGAATGGAGCCTCCCGCGCGGCACGCCGATCCGGGGCAAGTGGAAGCAGGGGACGTACCGGGTCGAGCGGCCGCTCGGCGAAGGCGCGAACGGCAAAGTGTTTCTCGTCGAACGGCACCGCCAGCTGTACGCGCTCAAGATCGGCGCCGACGCCGTCGACCTGCAATCCGAGGTGAACGTGCTGCAGGCGATCGCGGGGCAGAAGCGCAGGCAGGGGAACAAGGCCGGCGCCTTCCTCGTCGACGTGGACGATTTCCAGGCCGCCGACGGGAAGGACTATCCGTTCTACGTCATGCGCTACATCAAGGGCCTGACGCTCGGGGATTACTTGGAGCGGCAGGGCAAAGAGTGGCTCCCGGTCGTCGGTTTCCATCTGCTCGGCAAGCTGGCCGAGCTGCACGAGGCCGGCTGGGCGTTCGGCGATCTGAAGCTCGAGAACGTCATCGTCGAGGACTACGGACGGCCCGAGCTCGTCGATTACGGCGGCGCCACGGCGTTCGGCAAAGGCGTGCGGCAGTTTACCGAGATCTACGACCGCGGCTATTGGAACGCGGGATCGCGCACGGCGGATGCGGGCTACGACCTGTTCTCGTTCGCCGTGCTTTGCGTGCAGCTGCACGAGGGGCGCCGGCTGTCGCAGCTGTCCGCGGGGCTGCTGCCGCAGAACCGGACGCAGGAGGAGCTCGCCCGGCTCGCGGCGTCGAGCTCGCACTTGAAGCCGCTGAGCGGTTGGCTGCGCAAGGCGTTCTACGGCGAATTCCGCAGCGCGCGCGAGGCGGCCTCCGCCTGGCAGCAGTGGATGCACGGGCCCCGGCGGACGCGGAGCCGCGCGGCGGCCCCGGCGCCGCGCTGGATGAAGGGGCTGTTCGCGCTGTCGGCGGCGCTTCTCGCCACGACGGTCTACTGGCTGCTTCGTTCGGGCTTGTAGTCGTCGCGTCCATCGGACAATAGAGAATCTAGCAGATCGGCAAGGAAGGGGGACGCGGCGTGGAAGAGTGGCTGAAGGAGCTGTCGGAGTATGCCAAGTCGGAAGGGCTCTGGGCGCCGGGCGACGCGGTGGTCGTCGCCGTCTCCGGGGGACCGGATTCCATGGCGCTGCTGCATGCGCTGCACCGGCTGTCCGGGCCGGAGTCCCTGACGCTCGTGGCGGCCCATGTCGACCATGGCTTTCGCGGCGAAGAGTCCGCGAAAGAGGCGGAGTCGGTCCGCCGGTTCGCGGCGTCGCTCGGCGTTCCGTGCGAATCTGCCTATATCGACATGCCTGCTTATATTGAAGCAACGGGCATGAACGGCCAAGCGGCGTCCCGCGGGAAGCGGTACGAATTCCTGCTCGGCGTTGCCCATACATACGGGGCGTCGCGCATCGCGCTCGCCCACCACGCCGACGACCAGGCGGAGACGGTGCTCATGCGGATTTTGCGAGGAACCGGGCTCTCGGGGCTCGCCGGCATTCCCGTTTCGCGTTTCGAAAAAAACGTGGAACTTATTCGGCCGCTTTTGCGTAAATACAAGGCAGACATCCTGCGCTACTGTGAATCTTGGGCCATCCCGTACAGCCATGACAGCAGCAACGGGCAGCGGCACTATTTCCGCAATGCCGTCCGGCTCGATATTCTGCCGTATCTGTCGGCGTACAATCCGCAGCTGCCGCAGTCGCTGGTGCGATTGGCGGAGCTGGCTTCGGCCGAGGACGATTGGCTGGCGCTCGAAACGAAGGCGGTTTACGATCGCCTGGTCCTGCCTCACCGCGAAGGATGCCAATTGAACCGCAAAGCGCTGCTCGGTTTGCACGTCGCTTTACAAAGGAGATTGATTAAACTAATATTGAGTTATATTGGCTTGGAAACGGAACCCTCTTCATTCGAAAGCGTTGAAACGATACGGCTTGCGGCCTCCGAGGGCGCGGCCACGACGTGGAGCTACGATGCAGGCGGCGGCATCCGGTTCGTGCGCGAGTACGACGATTTGCGCTTCATCCGCGCCTGGGATGCGGGACGGGAAACCGTCGCTCCGGGCGGATACGCTTACGCTGTGGCGGAAGGGACGACGTCCCTCAGCCTGCCCGAAGCGGAAGCGATTTTGTCGTTCGAGGAGACGGCTGCGGCAGGCGCGCGCCGGCCGGGAAACCGGCGGGAAGCGCTGTTCGACGCTGACGCGATCCGCTACCCGCTCACGGTACGAAACCGGCGGCCCGGCGACCGTATGGCGGTGCTTGGTTTAAACGGCACCAAAAAAGTACAAGATATGTTCGTTGACGATCGCGTGGCTCCCTCGCGCCGCGAAGTGCTCCCGATCGTCGTGGACGCCAATGGACTGGTGCTATGGATTCCGGGCATCCGCAGATCGGCCTCGGCGTTGGTCGCGGATTCGACGACGCGCTTTCTGCGCATGAAAGCGCGATTTGCGTCGGATTTTACCGATTGACGAATTGTCCGAATAAGATGCGCGGAACCATTCATAGTATAGGCAAGAAACATTAGGAGGGCCCGTGTTGCTGAACGACATTCAAGAAGTGCTTTACGACGCAGACCAAATTCAGCAGAAGGTACAGGAGCTTGGCGAAACCATCAGCCGCGAGTTCGAAGGACGCAATCCCCTTGTCATCTGCGTGCTCAAGGGCGCGTTTATTTTTATGGCGGATTTGGTCAAAACCATTACCATTCCGCTCGAGATCGACTTTATGGCGGTGTCCAGCTACGGTCAATCGACCAAGACGAGCGGCGTCGTCAGGATCATCAAGGACCTTGACGCTTCGGTGCAGGGCCGCGACGTCCTCATTGTCGAAGACATTATCGACAGCGGGTTGACGCTCAGCTACCTCATCGACGTGCTTGAGCGCCGCAACGCCAAATCCATCACGCTGGTCACGCTGTTCGACAAGCCGGCGGGCCGCAAGGTGGAGCTGGAAGCGGACTATAAAGGCTTCGTGCTGCCGGACGCGTTCGTCGTCGGGTACGGGCTCGATTACGCGGAGCAGTACCGCAATCTGCCGATTATCGGCATCTTGAAGCCCGAGGTTTACGAAAAGTAACGGAACCACACAAGGATGCAATCCGCCTTGTCAGACGGCTCCCGCCCGCCGGGGGCTTCTCGTGCAGGGTCCACTTAGTTTTTGCGTCTTGAGAGGAGGTAGGGGATGAATCGGATCATCCGCAACACTGGCTTTTATTTGATTATTTTTTTGGTGACCGTCGGGATCTTCCAATTTATCAGCAGCCAAAACGACTCCAGCACGGAAATTCGCTACGACCAGTTCAGGCAGGAATTGCAAAGCAACAACATCGCTGAACTGCAGTATCAATTCGACGGGTATTCGTACTTGATTACGGGGGAGTACAAGAAGAAGCCGGAGGGCGCTGACTCCAACCAGTTCTACACCCACTCCAACGTCGAGGAATTCGTCGTGAAGGAAGTGTACGACGCCCAAGTCAAGAACGGGTTCGAGATGAAGAGCAAGCCGATGGAAGGCCAAAGCATCTGGCTGACCTTCCTGACGTCGATCATCCCGTTCGTGATTATTTTCATCCTGTTCTTCTTCCTCATTAACCAAGCCCAGGGCGGCGGCGGCAAAGTCATGAACTTCGGCAAGAGCCGCGCCCGGCTATATAACGAAGAGAAGAAACGCGTCACGTTCGAGGACGTGGCGGGCGCGGACGAAGAGAAGCAGGAGCTCGTCGAAGTGGTGGAGTTCCTGAAGGATCCCCGCAAGTTCGCGGCCGTCGGCGCGCGCATCCCGAAAGGGGTGCTCCTCGTCGGACCTCCGGGTACCGGTAAAACGCTCCTCGCGCGCGCCGTCGCGGGCGAAGCGGGCGTGCCGTTCTTCAGCATCTCCGGTTCCGACTTCGTGGAAATGTTCGTCGGCGTCGGCGCATCCCGCGTCCGCGACCTGTTCGAGAACGCGAAGAAGAACGCGCCATGCATCATCTTCATCGACGAGATCGACGCCGTCGGCCGCCAGCGCGGCGCCGGCCTCGGCGGCGGACACGACGAGCGCGAGCAAACGCTCAACCAGCTCCTCGTCGAAATGGACGGCTTCGGCGCGAACGAAGGCATCATCATCGTGGCGGCGACGAACCGTCCGGACATTCTCGACCCGGCATTGCTGCGTCCAGGCCGTTTCGACCGCCAAATCACGGTCGACCGTCCGGACGTCAAAGGCCGCGAAGCGGTCCTGAAAGTCCACGCGCGCAACAAGCCGCTGACCCGCGACGTGAAGCTCGACGTGATCGCCAAGCGCACGACCGGCTTTACGGGCGCGGATCTGGAGAACCTGCTTAACGAAGCGGCGCTCCTGGCGGCCCGCCGCAACAAGAAAGACATCGGCATGATCGAGGTCGACGAAGCGATCGACCGCGTCATCGTCGGCACGGAGAAGCGCAGCCGGATCATCAGCGACCGGGAGAAACGGATCGTCGCCTATCACGAAGCGGGCCATACGATCGTCGGTTACTTCCTGGAGCACGCCGACCAAGTGCATAAAGTCACCATCATCCCTCGCGGACGCGCAGGCGGCTACGTCATCATGCTCCCGAAAGACGGCGACCGCATGCTGACGACCAAGCAGGAATTGCTCGATAAAGTCACCGGCTTGCTCGGCGGCCGCGTCGCCGAAGAGATCTTCATCGGCGAGATCGGCACCGGCGCCTACAGCGACTTCAAGCAAGCGACCGGCATCGTCCGTTCCATGATCATGGAATACGGCATGAGCGACAAGCTCGGCCCGATGCAGTTCGGCAGCTCGCAGGGCCAGGTGTTCCTGGGCCGCGACATCGGACACGAGCAGAACTACTCCGATGCGATTGCGTACGAGATCGACCAAGAGATGCAATCGATCATCCAAGCGTGCTACGCCCGGGCGAAGCAGCTGCTCACCGAGAAGAGCAAGGAAGTGCATTTGATCGCGCAAACCTTGCTTAGCGAAGAAACGCTGGAGCTCGAGCAGATCAAACGCCTGATCGAGAGCGGTTCGATCGCGGGAGACTCCGGCGGCCCGGTTACGACCGAGGAGCCGAAGGGCGACCCGATCGTCGACACGATCGGCGGCGTGAAAGTGCGCATCCAATCCAAAGAAGCCGGCGATATCGTCACGCCTCCGGTCGATCCGGACAGCGGCAACGACGACGGCAACGGAAACGGGAACGGAAGCGGCCCGCAACAATCGTAACCCGCATATAATCGGCGACCGACCGCCCTTTGCAGACCTGTCTGCAGGGGGCGGTTTTTTTGTGCGCGAATGCCGCCGTTCGGCCGGATTCCAAGCAGAACCAAGCCTGCGGGACGCGGGTCCCGTTCCGGCGGGCCTACCGTCCGACAATGGGGAAAATGCCCGCTTTTGTGTGTTGACAGCATACCGGAACGTGTGTAAATTTAATGTTAATTACTGATATTGCCGACTGCGAGTCATGGGTTTGTCGAGAGCCGGCCTGAGGGCCGTTCTTGTTCAGATTCGCGCTCTCGATATAAAGCGGCACAAACAGGCATGGGGGCAGGTTCGCCCGTTTATTTTGGCAGAGTTTGTGCATCTGTTCACAAAGTCAGGGAAAAGAGGGGAAACGCCATGGAAGCACTAGCGCTCGAGCGCAAAGCGGAGCAAAATCGCGAACTGCGGGAACGGCTGCTGCAGTTGAAGAAGGAACGAAACGCCATTATTCTTGCTCATTATTACCAGCGCGACGAAATTCAGGAGGTCGCGGATTTCCGCGGCGATTCCTTCCTGCTTGCCCAGAAGGCGGCCGAGACCGATGCCGACGTCATCGTGTTTTGCGGCGTTCATTTCATGGGCGAAAGCGCTAAAATTTTGGCGCCGAACAAAACGGTCATCATTCCCGACGAGCGCGCCGGCTGCCCGATGGCCGACATGGTCAACGTGGACGGCCTGCGCAAGCTGAAGGCGCAGCATCCGAACGCGAAGGTCGTGACGTACATCAATTCGTCCGCCGAGATCAAAGCGGAGACCGACATTTGCTGTACGTCGGCGAACGCGGTGCGCGTGGTCAATTCGGTCGACGCCGACGAGATCATTTGGGTGCCGGACAAGAATCTCGGCCACTACGTGCAGCAGAAGACCGACAAGAAGATGATCATCTGGGAAGGCTACTGCAACACGCACGACATGCTGACCGTGAAAGACGTCGAGGAAATGAAAGCGAAACACCCGAACGCGCAGTTCGTCGTGCATCCCGAATGCCGTCCGGAAGTCGTCGCGCTGGGCGATTTCGTCGGCAGCACGACCGCCATCATCAAGCACTGCAAGGAATCCGATTGCCAGGAATTCATTGTCGGCACGGAGGACGGCACCGGTTACCAGCTTCGCCTCGACAGCCCGGGCAAGACGTTCCACTTCGCGACGAAGTACCTGGTCTGCCCGAACATGAAGGTCAACAACCTGAAGAAGCTCGTGAAGAGCCTGGAAACGATGCAACCGCAAATCTACGTGCCGGAAGACGTTGCCGCGAAAGCGCGGTTGTCGCTCGAACGCATGCTGCAAGTGAAGTAACGCAGTAGGAACGCCGCTCCCCACTTTCCGAAAAGAAGGGAAAGCATCGATATGATTCCACGTTATCTCGTAGACGAGCAGCTCGAAGAGCTGCCGGTATTGCATAAAGACGTCATCGTGATCGGGGCCGGCATTGCCGGCCTCTTTACCGCCATCAAGGCCAGCGAGCGCTACGACGTGCTCATGATTACGAAGAAGTCGCTGCTCGACAGCAACACGCGCTACGCGCAGGGCGGCATCGCCGCCGTCATCTCGGAAGACGACAAGCCGGAGTATCATCTTCAGGATACCTTGTTCGCCGGGGCCGGGCTATGCTCCGAGGAAGCGGTCGACGTGCTCGTGCATGAAGGCACCAAGGGCGTGCAGGATTTGGTGGGCATGGGCACGAAGTTTGATGTGGAGAACGGCGAATTCGCCTTGACCAAAGAAGGCGCGCACAGCCAGCGGCGCATCTTGCATGCCAACGGCGACGCTACGGGCTATGAGATCGTTCGTGCACTTTCGGAGAAGGCGGTGGCCAACCCCCGCATCGAAGTGTGGGACGATCATTTTGTCATTGACCTCGTCACCGACGGCAACGTGTGCGTGGGCGCGCTCGTCCAGAAACCGGACGGACAGCGTCTGATCGTGCGCGGCAAGGCGACGGTTCTGTGCTCCGGCGGCACCGGGCAGCTGTACCGGTATACGACGAATCCGGAGGTGGCGACGGGCGACGGCATCGCCATGGCTTATCGGGCGGGCGCGGAGGTTCGGGACATGGAGTTCGTCCAATTCCATCCGACGTCGCTCTGCTATCCGGGCGCGCCGCGCTTTCTGATTTCGGAGGCCGTCCGCGGCGAAGGCGCCTACCTGCGCAACATTCGCGGCGAGCGCTTCATGGCGAAGTACCACGAGCAGCTGGAGCTTGCTCCCCGCGACGTGGTCGCCCGCGCGATCGTCAGCGAGATGGAGGAGACGAAGTCGACGTTCGTGTTCCTGGACGTGACGCACGAATCCGCGGAGATGGTCAAGCATCGTTTTCCGAATATCTACCAATACTGTTTAACCTATGGCCTCGATTTAACCACGGACTGGATTCCGGTGGCGCCGGCGGCGCATTATATGATGGGCGGCGTCTCGACCGACTTGAACGGCGAAACGAGCATCTCCCGTCTGTTCGCTTGCGGCGAATGCTCGTCGACGGGCGTGCACGGCGCGAATCGGCTTGCCAGTAACTCGCTGTCCGAAGCGATCGTGTTCGGCCGTCGGATCGTCGAGCGCATCCATTTGTTGGCCCCCATGGAAGAAGAGCCGCGCGTGCGCATGGAATCGCTGTCGCGCACCGAAGCCCCGATCCAGGCCGTCGTCGAGAAGCGGTTGAAGCTGCAAAAACTCATGGTGCGCTACGCGGGCCTGAAGCGCAATGCGAACGGACTTCGCAAGGGGCTCGAGGAGCTGGGGCGGTTGAGCTCGATTTTTCGCTCCGTCATTACGAAGCGCGAGGAATACGAGTTCGCCAACCTGCTCACGTGCGCGCTGCTGACGACGGAAGCCGCGCTGACCCGGGAAGAAAGCCGGGGCGCGCACAGCCGCGAGGATTTCCCGGACCGCGACGACGAGATATGGCGCAAGCACGTCGTGCTTCATCGCGAGCACGGCTTAACGGAGGAGCGAATTGAGTATGTTTGAAGCAACGTTGGCATCGGCCGGCGGCATTAGTCCGGACGCGGTGCGCGCGCAGATCCGCGCATGGCTGGCCGAGGATATCGGCACGGGCGACATTACGAGCTGGGCGACGATTCCCGCGGGAAGCCAATCGAAGGCGATCATCCACGTGAAGGAGTCCGGCGTGCTTGCCGGCATTCCGGTCGCGCGGCTGGTGTTCGAGGTCGTGGACCCGTCGCTCGCGTTTCGGCCGCTCGCCGCGGACGGCGACGCCGTCGCGAAGGGCGACGTCATCGCGGAGGTCGAAGGCAGCACGCACAGCATCCTGACCGGCGAGCGGCTGGCGCTGAACCTGATGCAGCGGCTGTCCGGCATCGCGACGAAGACGCGCGCGTTCGTGGACGCGCTCGAGGGATTGCCGACGCGTCTCGTGGATACGCGCAAGACGACGCCTGGCCACCGGACGCTGGAGAAATACGCGGTCCGGATCGGCGGCGGCCATAATCACCGTTTCGGCTTGTACGATGCCGTCATGATCAAGGATAATCATATCAAGGGGTCCGGCGGCATCGCGGGCGCGGTGAAGGCCGCGCGCGCGGCGATTCCCCACACGATGAAGATCGAGGTGGAGACGGAGTCGCTCGGGCAGGTGGAAGAAGCGCTCGAGTGCGGGGCTGACATCATCATGCTCGACAACATGCCGCAGGACGGCATGCGCGAGGCCGTGCGCGTCATCAAGACGCGCGCGCCGCACGTCATCGTCGAAGCGTCGGGCAACGTCCGGTTGGACACGGTGCGCGGGATCGCGGAATGCGGCGTGGACGTCATCTCGGTGGGCGGCCTGACGTATTCGTTCCAGTCGCTCGACATCAGCCTCGACCTGAACGGCAAGAAGGGAGGCGCTTCCGCATGATCGTCGTCGTGGACGTAGGCAACACGAACATCGTGCTCGGCATCTACGAAGGCCGGAAGCTGCTGTACCATTGGCGACTCAGCACGAACCGCTCGGCGACCGTTGATGAATACGGAATCATGATCCACAACCTGTTCCAGATCGCGAACGTGAAGCTGGATGAGATTCAGGGCGTCATCATATCCTCCGTCGTACCGCCGCTGATGCGGACGCTGGAGCAGCTGAGCCAAAAATACTTGCGCAAGCCGCCCCTGGTCGTCGGCCCGGGCATCAAGACGGGGCTGAACATCCGGTACGAGAATCCGCGCGAGGTCGGCGCGGACCGGATCGTCAATTCCGTGGCGGGCATCGAGAAGTACGGGACGCCGCTCATCGTCGTCGATTTCGGCACGGCGACGACCTTCGACTACATCGACGCCGACAGCAACTACTTGGGCGGCGCCATCGTGCCGGGCATCGGCATTTCGACGGAAGCGCTGTACCAGCGCGCCGCGAAGCTGCCGCGCATCGAGCTGATGCGGCCGAAGAGCGTTATCGGGCGCAACCCCGTCACGTCCATGCAGGCGGGCATTATTTTCGGCTACGCCGGGCAGGTCGACGGCATCGTGAACCGGATTCGCAAGGAATTCGGCGTTAACCCGCGCGTGATCGCCACGGGCGGGTTGGCCGATTTGATCGCGGCGGAGTCGGAGACGATCGAGGAAGTCGATCCGCTCCTGACCTTGGAAGGCCTGCGCATGATTTACGAACGGAATCAGGATTGACACGAGACTAACCCTTATCCGCTGCAACACCGACAGCAGGGATTCGACATATTTGCAACACCGAAGGAGGCCATCGCATCATGGCAGAAGAAACGAACAAGAAGCACGATTATCTCGTGCGGGGCACCGCTTGGAACGGCCAGCTGCGCGTGTTCGCCGTGCGGACGACGGAGCTCGTCGAGGAGCTGCGAAGCCGGCACCGGACGCTGCCGACGGCGACGGCGGCTCTCGGCCGGACCGCGACGGCCGGCGCCATGATGGGAGCGATGTTGAAAGGCAGCGAGAAGCTCACGATTCAGGTCAAGGGCGACGGCCCGGTCGGGCAAATCGTGGTGGACGCCAACGCGAACGGCGAAGTCCGCGGCTACGTCGACAACGGGCAAGTCCTGCTGCCGAGCAACGCGCTCGGCAAGTTGGACGTGGCCGGGGCGGTCGGACGCTCCGGCTACATCCACGTCATCAAGGATCTCGGGCTGAAGGAGCCGTACCGCGGCAGCACGCCGATCGTGTCGGGCGAGCTTGCGGAGGATTTCACGTATTATTTCGCGACGTCCGAACAGACGCCGTCCGTCGTCGGGCTGAGCGTGCTGGTCGACGAGTACGGCGGCGTGATTTCGGCGGGCGGCTTCATCGTGCAGGTGCTGCCGGGCATGCCGGAGGACGAAGTCGCGAAGCTGGAGGCGGCGCTGGCCGGCATGCCGGCGATTTCCGCATTGATGGAACAGGGCGAGACGCCGGAGGGATTGCTCCGCTGGGTTGTAGGCGAAGACGTGACGCTGATGGACGAATTGGGCGTTGCGTTCAAATGCCAATGCTCCAAAGAGCGCGTCGAGCGCACGCTGATCAGCCTGGGCGAGCATGAACTCAGACAGATTATTGAAGAAAACGGACAAGCTGAAGTCGAGTGCCATTTCTGCAACGAGAAGTATGTGTTTGACCGCCCGCAGCTGGAGATGCTGCTCGAACAGGCGAAGCCGAAACCGATGCAATAAATCGGAGGCCGAGCGATCATGAAGAAGGACCGGGTGCTGCAGGTAATCGTGCTGCTGCAAGCCTTATGTTTGATAGTGATGGCGCTGCTCGTCGTCTATCGCGTGCTGCTTCCGCCGAAGAGCGAGCCGCAGGTGCCGCCCGGCGGTGCGCAAGGACACAAGGACGCGCCCGCGATCGAGCCCGATCCGGTCGTGGCCAGGGTCGGCGACGAGCAGATTACGGAGAAGGAACTGAACGGCCGCTTGAACGCGCAATACGGAGACGCCGTATTGCGGACGCTCATGGTCCAAGCGGCTATCCGTTTGGAGGCGAAGGCATACGGGCTGAACGTGACGGACGGGGAAGTGGACGACGAGCTGGCGAGGATGATGACGGGGTACGACGGGCCGGAGGCGTATTACGACGCGATGAAGGAGCAGCTCGGGCTCTCGCCGGACGAGATCCGGGAGGACGCGAGATACCGGCTGCTGCTGGAGAAGATCGCGGTGCGGACCGCGGACGTCGGCGATGACGAGGTCGAGGCGTACATCGCGGACAATCCGCAGGAGTTCGCGCCGCATACGCAGCTGCGGATCGCGTGGATTTTGTCCAAGACGGAGAAGGACGCCGACGGCGTGATTCAGCGGCTGGAGGACGGCGAGGATTTCGAGCTGATGGCCAAAACCTACTCCGTCGACGCCGACACGGCGCAGGACGGCGGCGACCTCGGCTACATCGACGCGGACGATCCGCTTGCCGATCCGGCGATGCTGGCCGCGGCGAAAGAACTGAGCGTCGGGGAAACGACGGGACCGGTTAAGGTCCGGGACGGCTTCGCCGTCTTGCGCCTCACGGAGAAGCAGACGGACGCGCAGATGGACCCGGAGAAGAGCCGCGATCAAGCGCGCAAAGAAATCGCCATGGCCAAGCTGAACGGCCAGCAGGCGATCGAGGACGGCTTGCTCGCCAAATACCATGCGGCGGTCCTGCCATAGGCACCGGGATAGGCACCGGGTCAAGGCGCCTATTCGACGAAACTCGCTATTGACAAGAGCTGGCACCGATTGATAAGATGTAAGTAATACCTACTGAATTAGTCGGAATAAGGAGGAGCAACTTACATGGCTAAGATTGTACAGAGCGTTACGGAATTGATCGGGGATACGCCGCTTGTCCGCTTGAATCGTCTGGTGCCGGAAGACAGCGCCGAAATCTACGTCAAGTTGGAATACCAGAATCCGGGCGCGAGCGTGAAGGACCGGATCGCCATCAGCATGATCGAAGCGGCCGAGCAAGAGGGACGCATCAAGCCGGGCGACACGATCGTGGAAGCGACGAGCGGCAACACCGGGATCGGGCTGGCCATGGTTGCCGCGGCGAAGGGCTACAAGGCGATTCTCGTCATGCCGGAAACGATGAGCATCGAGCGCCGCAACCTGCTTCGCGCTTACGGCGCGGAGCTCGTGCTGACGCCGGGGGCCGAGGGCATGAACGGCGCCGTCCGCCGCGCGGAAGAGCTGCGGGCCGAGAATCCCTCCTACTTTATTCCGGAGCAATTCAAGAACCAAGCGAACGTGAAAATCCACCGCGAAACGACCGGTCCGGAAATCGTCGAAGCGATCAACTCGCTGGACGGCAAGCTGGACGCGTTCGTGGCGGGCATCGGCACGGGCGGTACGATCTCCGGCGCCGGCGAAGTGCTGAAGCAGAACTTCCCGGGCATCAAAGTCGTGGCGGTCGAACCGGCGGCGTCTCCGCTGCTGTCCGGCGGCAGCCCGGGCGGCCACAAGATCCAGGGGATCGGCGCGAACTTCATCCCTGAGATTCTGAACCGCGAGATTTACGATCAAGTCATCACGATCGAGAACGACGAAGCGTTCGAAACGGCGCGCCGCGCGGCGAAGGAAGAAGGCATCCTGTGCGGCATTTCCTCCGGCGCGGCGATCTTCGCGGCGTTGAAAGTGGCGAAGGAGCTCGGCAAAGGCAAGCGCGTCGTGGCGGTCGTTCCGTCCAACGGCGAACGTTACCTGTCCACGCCGCTGTTCAACTTCGAGAACTAATTCCGGCCGCTCGGCCGACTGTACGAGGAGAGGGCCCTGGCGAAGGGGTCCTCTTTTTGCGTCCGGTCAGGCCGGCCCGTCCCGCCGAAAACCGGCGCGCTTCTGTGCCGCTTTGACTCCGTGAGCTCCGTAACCCGCCAACTCCGCGCCCCCGTGCCACCGCGCCATGGCGCCACCGCACCACGGCGTCTCCGCACCGCGCTTGCGCCCAGGCGTCGCCCTTCCCTTTTCGGTTCAATTTCGGTATACTAGCTTCCAACCGAGAGCCTTAGGCTCGTGAGACGATGAACGGCAAAGAAGCGGAGGGCTTTGGACGTGGAACGGACTGCCTTGAACGATTGGCTGACCTGGCAGGCGCAGGGCTATACATCGCTGCCGCTCGTGATGCAGCGCCCCCTGGGCGGCGCGGAGGCCGGCCGGCCGGCTTCATGGGAAGCTGCCTGGCAGGAAGGCGCGCCGCATGCGTTCGTGCTGGAGAGCGGCAAGAGCGGCCGCTACACGTATTTGGGCTTGGCGCCGGCTTCCGTCATCCGCGGCGGCTTAATGCGCGGTGAAGCGGTGGACGCCATGACCGGGAAGGTGACCGTATACGAGCAAAAGCCGCTGGATGCGGTCCGCAGCTGGATGGGCGGGCGGCGGGCGCCCCGCGTGCCGGGCGCGCCGAAGTGGACGGGCGGCTGCGCGGGCTACTGGAGCTACGACGTCATCCGGACCATCGAGCGAATCCCGGAGCTGGCCGAGGACGATCTCGGACTGCCGGACTATTTGTTCATGCGGATGGACGAGCTGTGGATTCTCGATCATGCGGCGATGCGCTTATATGCCGCGGTTCATACCGAGCTGCCTGCCGACGCCGCGCCGGCGGGGCTGGAGGCGCTGTACGCGCAGGCTTCCGCCCGGGCGGAACGGATGATGGCGCGGTGGACGTCGTTCGCCGAAGGGCTTGCGGCGGGCCAAGCGGAGAAGCTCCGCGACGAGCGGCTGCGCTTCATGGCGGACGAGGCCGCGATCGTCGAGGCCGAGTCGGCGGACGGCATCGCGTCGCCTTTCGGGAAGGAAGCGTATGAAGCGGCCGTCGCGCGCATTCAAGCGTATATCGCGGCCGGCGACGTGTTCCAGGTGAATCTGTCCCGGCGGCAGGACCGGGCGTTCCGGGGGGACCCCCGCGAGCTGTACGAATGGCTGCGCCTCGTCAATCCGTCGCCGTATATGGGCTACCTGGGCGCGCCCGACTTTCAGCTCGTCTCCGCCTCGCCGGAGCTGCTCGTGGAGCTGGCGGACGGGAAGCTGGCGACCCGGCCGATCGCGGGTACGCGGCGCCGCGGGCGAACCGCGGAAGAAGACCGGCGGATGGCGGAGGAGCTGCTGGGCACGGAGAAGGAACGGGCCGAGCACATTATGCTCGTCGATCTGGAACGCAACGACCTTGGCCGCATTTCCGCCTACGGCTCCGTCAAGGTCGAGGAGCTGATGGTCATCGAGTACTACAGCCATGTCATGCATTTGGTCTCTCAGGTGGAAGGCACGCTCGCGGAAGGCAAGGACGCGTACGACGTCATCGCCGCGACGTTCCCGGGCGGCACGATTACCGGAGCGCCGAAGATTCGCACGATGGAGATCATCGAGGAGCTGGAACCGACGAGGCGCGGGCCGTACACCGGCTCCATGGGATGGATTGACTACAACGGGGATATGGAATTTAATATTATTATACGTACGATGGTCGTGAAGGACGAAGTCGTCCATGTGCAAGCCGGTGCCGGCATCGTCATCGATTCCTTGCCGGAACGCGAGCATTTCGAGTCCATGAACAAGGCGAAAGCGCTGTGGAAAGCGATTCAATACAGCGAGCGGCGAGCGGCGCCGATCGGCGCATCGAACGACGGCGGCCGGAACCGGAACGCATCCGAAGGGGGAAACGCGCATGATATTGGTCATCGATAACTATGATTCGTTTACGTACAACTTGGTGCAATATTTAGGCGAGCTAGGCGAGGACATCGTCGTGAAGCGCAATGACGAGATCGACCTGGACGGCATCGCCGCGCTCAAGCCGGACCACATTCTCATCTCGCCGGGGCCGTGCAGCCCGGACGAAGCGGGCATCAGTCTCGCGCTCATCGAGCGGTTCAAGGGCGAGATCCCGATTTTCGGCGTCTGTCTCGGCCATCAGGCGATCGGACAAGCGTTCGGCGGCGACGTCGTGCGCGCGGATAAGCTGATGCACGGCAAAACGTCGCCGATCTTCCATGACGGCCGGACCGTCTTTGCCGGGATTCCTTCGCCTTACACGGCGACCCGGTACCACTCGCTGATCGTCAAGCGCGAGACGCTGCCGGATTGCCTCGAGATCAGCGCCGAGACGGAAGAAGGGGAGATCATGGGCCTTCGCCATAAGGAATACCCGATCGAAGGCGTGCAGTTCCACCCGGAATCGATCATTACCGAGCACGGGCTGACGCTGCTGCGCAATTTCCTCGGCATGCGCGCGGGCGCGGCGCGATGAACGTCGGATGGAATGGCGGTATCAAGCGCCAGGAGGAAGCCGTGATCTCGGTCTACGATCACGGTTTTTTGTATGGGATGGGCTTGTTCGAAACCTTTCGCACCTACGGGGGACGGCCGTATTTGTTGGAACGGCACTTGACCCGTCTGGCCGAGGGCTGCCGGTCGCTCGGCATTCGGTACGAGCCGGATGCCGGAGACGTGCGGAGCTGGCTGCGGGAGCTCATGGCGGCCAACGGGCTGGACGAGGCGTACGTGAGATTGACGGTGAGCGCCGGAGAAGGCGTGCTCGGGCTGCCGGCCGGCGATTACGAAGCGCCGAACGCGCTGCTGCTCGTCAAACCGCTTCCTTCGGCTTCCCCCGAGGTATATAAGTATGGACGCGAGCTGGCGCTGCTGGCCACGCCGCGCAACACGCCGGAAGTGGAAGTTCGGCTGAAATCGCTGCATTACATGAATAATATCGTCGCCAAGCGGGAATTAACGGCAATAGGGGCGTCGCCCGGCGCGGAAGGCCTCATGCTGACGCGCGAGGGCCGGTTGGCCGAAGGCATCGCGAGCAATTTGTTCTTTGCGCGCGAGGGCCGCGTTCATACGCCGGCGATCGAGACGGGCATCTTGCCCGGCGTGACGAGGCGGCGGGTCATCGAGCTCGCCGCCGGCGAAGGCATCGCGGTCGAGGAAGGCTTGTACGGCTGGGACGAGCTGGTTAGCGCCGACGAGGCATGGGTGACCAATTCCGTCCAGGAGCTGGTGCCGGTTACGACGCTGCGGGACCGCGAAGGCCGGACCCGCGCGATGGGCGGCGGACAAGCGGGGCCGATCGCGAGCCGCCTGCTGGCGCTATATCGGGAGGATACGAAGCCATGACGAAACCTTATCCGCTGCATCCGGAATGGCCGTTCCGGCGGACGTACGCGTTTCCGGGCGGCGTGAACCTGGAGCTCGGCAAACGCACGCTGATCATGGGCATCCTGAACGCGACGCCGGATTCCTTCTCCGACGGGGGGCGCTACAATACCGTCGAAGCGGCGGTCGCCCACGCGCGGCAGCTGGCGGACGAAGGCGCGGACATCCTCGACATTGGCGGAGAGTCGACGCGGCCCGGTTTCGCGGCGGTTCCGCTCGAGGAAGAGCTCGGCCGCGTGGTGCCGATCATTCGGGCCATCCGGGAGGCGCTGCCGGAGATGCCGCTGTCCATCGACACGTACAAGGCCGAGACGGCCAAGCAAGCGCTTGAAGCGGGCGCGCACATCATCAACGATATCTGGGGGCTGAAAGGCGATCCCCGAATGGCGGCGGTCGCGGCGGCCTGCCGCTGCCCGGTCATCATCAGCCACAATCGGCACGACCGGGACTACCGCGATTTGGCGGCGGACGTCATCTCGGACTTGCGCGGCAGCATCGCGCTTGCGCAAGCGGCCGGCGTATCGGATGCCGACATTTGGCTCGATCCCGGGATCGGCTTCGCCAAGACGCGCGACGACAACCTTGCGCTCATGAACGAGCTGCACCGGCTGACCGCGGAAGGGTATCCCGTTCTGCTCGGCACGTCCCGCAAGAAGTTCATTCGCGAGACGCTTGGTCTCGCGACGGACGAAGTCGCCTACGGCACGGCGGCCACGACGGTGCTCGGCATCGCCCAGGGCTGCCAAATCGTCCGCGTCCACGACGCGCGCGCCAACCGCGAAGCGGCGGCAATGACCGACGCGATCGTCTACCCGCGTTAGCGGCGAAGAACCGGCGGCAAGATCGCCGCGTAGATGCAAGCCCAACGAAGGAGAGGGGAATCGGAGGATGACCATGGATACAATGACGCTCCGGGGGATGCGCTTTTTCGGGTACCACGGCGTGTTCCCGGAGGAGAACAAGCTGGGGCAGCAGTTTTTCGTCGATTTGACCTTGCGGCTCGACCTGTCGGAGGCGGCGGAGACCGACGACTTGGAGGCCACCATCAATTACGCCGAGGTCCACGCGTTCGTGAAGACGATCGTCGAGGGCCCGCCGTTCAAACTGATCGAAGCTTTAGCCGGTCACATTGCATCGGCCGTGCTCGACGCTTATACTAGTGTAAATGAAGTGACGGTTGCGGTAACGAAGCCGCATCCGCCGTTCGAGATTTATTTCGACGGCGTGACGGTGGAACTTTGCAGAAAGCGGGATGACCATGGAAGACAACAACCCGCCGGGAGATGACATGCGGCCAAGCCCGCGGAGTCATGCTTTTCATACGGCATATATCGCGCTCGGCTCCAATGTCGGAGACCGGGTTCGTCTGCTTCGCGACGCGCTGAACTTGCTGGGCGGGCATCCGGGCATCGAGGTGCTTCGGGTTTCGGCCGTATACGAGACCGAACCGGTCGGCTACACCGACCAGCCGGCATTTCTGAATATGGCCGCCGCCCTGGGCACGACGCTCGGGCCGCATGAACTGCTGCGCGCCATGCTCGGCATGGAGAAGCAGCTCGGACGGACGCGGGACATCCGCTGGGGGCCGCGCACGATCGACCTGGATTTGCTGCTGTACGATGAGACGGCGCTGGACGACGAAGAGCTGACGCTGCCCCATCCGCGGATGATGGAGCGGGCCTTCGTGCTCGTGCCGCTTGCCGACGTGCTGGAGAGCGGGCATCCGCTGCGCGGCCGGGCGGCCGAAATCGCGCAGCGGGCCTTACAGGACAGAGGGGAAGGAATCGCGCTATGGAAAACGATCACTTGGCAGGGCGCGTCCGCGCATTCCGAAAACTGAAAGGATACACGCAGCAGGAGCTGGCCGCGAAGCTGGACGTTTCCGTCGCCGTGCTCGGCTCGTTGGAGCGGGGAACGCGCAAGCCGGACCCCAAGCTGCTGGAACGGATTTCGGAGGCGCTCGGCGTCAGCTACGCCGATTTGACCGCCGAATCGCAATCGTAACGAAGGCTTCATGAATATTGGTTTTCGCATTTCCACTACATTACCTCTGCGAGTCAGAAGGGAGACTGGATGTCCATGCTCAAAATCGGAAACATCGAGATGAAAAACAATGTCGTGCTGGCGCCGATGGCAGGTGTGTGCAACCCGGCTTTTCGACTGATCGCCAAAGAGTTCGGCACCGGCCTCGTCTGCGCCGAAATGGTCAGCGACAAGGCGATTTTGCACGGCAACAAGCGCACGATGGAAATGCTGTTCGTCGACGAGCGCGAGAAGCCGCTCAGCCTGCAGATCTTCGGCGGCGATCGCGAATCGCTGGTGGAAGCGGCGAAAGTCGTTGACAAGCAGACGAACGCGGATATTATCGACATCAACATGGGCTGCCCCGTGCCGAAAGTGACCAAATGCGACGCGGGCGCCCGCTGGCTGCTCGACCCGAACAAAATCTACGAGATGGTGTCGGCCGTCGTCGACGCCGTCGAGAAGCCCGTTACCGTCAAAATGCGCATCGGCTGGGACAGCGAGCACGTCTACGCGGTCGAGAACGCCCAAGCCGTGGAGCGCGCGGGAGGCCAGGCGGTCAGCGTCCACGGCCGCACGCGGGAGCAATTGTATACCGGTACCGCGAATTGGGATATTATAAGGGATGTTAAGCAGGCGGTCTCCATTCCGGTCATCGGCAACGGCGACGTGTTCACGCCCGAAGACGCGCAGAAGATCCTCGACCATACCGGCTGCGACGGGGTCATGATCGGCCGCGGCGCCCTTGGCAACCCGTGGATGCTGTACCGGACCGTGCATTATTTGACGACGGGCGAGCTGCTCGGCGATCCGACGCCGCGGGAGAAGATGGACGTCGCGATCCTGCACATGGACCGGCTCGTGAACCTGAAGGGCGAATCGACGGCGGTTCGCGAGATGCGCAAGCACTTGGCCTGGTACCTGAAGGGCATTCCGGGAGCGGCGCGCGTGAAGGACGTCATCATGGAAGAGACCTCCCGCGATAAAATGGTGCGGATTTTGGGCGATTTTGTCGAAGCCTTGGGCGAGCAGAGCGAAGCTCCCGTGGCTTCGATCGCATCGAACCGAGACGCGGTCGCCTACCACTGAACAGAGCGCAAAGGAGCCCCCGCGGCGCCTTTGCGCTTCGCCAAGTTAAGCGATTACATTTCGATTTCCCTTTCGTTGACATATAGTTGAACATGAAATATAATCTTCCAATAACAAACCGTCGCCAAGGGTTTTGGAACGTTGACCGATTTCCGCGCGGTGTCATCACGGGCATGGAGCGTAATATAGTAAGTAACAGTGAATTCATACTCCGTATGAATAAATGCCACACGACAGGAGAAATGGTACCATGAGCGATAAAGAGATTATTCTTACACAAGACGGTCTAACCAAGCTTGAGGACGAACTCGAAAACCTGAAATCCGTCAAACGGCGGGAAGTGGCGGAACGGATCAAAGTGGCGATCGGGTACGGCGACATCAGCGAGAACTCGGAATACGAAGACGCGAAGAACGAACAGGCTTTTATCGAAGGCCGAATCATTACCCTGGAGAAAATGCTGCGCAACGCCCGCATTATCAATAACGATGAAATCGATATCGATACGGTGAGCATCGGCTCGATCGTCACGGTAGAAGATCTGGAGTTCGGCGACACGATGGAATATACGATCGTCGGCACGGCGGAATCCGATCCGCTTCACAATAAAATTTCGAACGAAAGTCCGGTCGGCAAAGCGATTCTCGGCAAAAACAAAGGAACCATCGTGGAAGTCAGCGTGCCCGCCGGCATTATTCAATATAAAATCGTCGATATTAAGAAATAAACAGGCATGCCTTTCGAAAAAGCTTCCTTGTGGAAGCTTTTTTCAACATAGAGGACCATTTTTGCTGTAGAGTAAGGATTAGGCGTAACCCGTCGCTGCGGCGACAAGCCGGCCGGCGGGCGGAATCAGAAGGAGATGAATCGCGTTGGAGCAAGGAAACGGCACGAATGAACAAGAGTTAAGCGAACTGCTGCGAATCAGAAGAGAGAAGCTCGACGATCTGAGAAACCTCGGAATCGACCCGTTCGGCGGGAAGTTCGAGCGGTCCCATCAGGCCCGGCAAATTCTTGCGGCCTATGACGAAGTGGGCAAGGACGAGCTTGAGGCGCAAGGCGCCGACGTGGCGATCGCGGGACGGATCATGCAGAAGCGCGCCATGGGCAAAGCCAGCTTCGCGCATATTCAGGACTTGAGCGGCAAGATCCAAATCTACGTCCGCAAGGACTCCGTATCGGAGTCGCAATACCAAGCGTTCGACATGCTCGACATCGGCGACATCATCGGCGTTCGCGGCACCGTGTTCAAGACGAACACGGGCGAGACGTCCGTCAAGGCGAAAGAAATCGAAGTGCTGTCCAAATCGCTGCTTCCGCTGCCGGACAAGTTCCATGGCTTGAAGGACGTCGAGCTGCGGTACCGCCAGCGCTACGTGGATTTGATTACGAATCCCGAAGTGCAGCAAACGTTTATTTCCCGTTCCCGCATCATCCAGTCGATGCGCCGGTATTTGGATTCGCTCGGTTACTTGGAAGTCGAGACGCCGACGCTGCACGCGATCGCCGGCGGCGCGGCCGCCCGCCCGTTCATCACGCACCATAACGCGCTCGACATGCAGCTGTACATGCGGATCGCGATCGAACTGCACTTGAAGCGCCTCATCGTCGGCGGCATGGAGAAAGTATACGAGATCGGCCGCGTGTACCGGAACGAAGGCATTTCGACGCGCCACAATCCGGAGTTCACGATGATCGAGCTGTACGAAGCTTATGCCGACTACAAGGATATCATGGCGCTTACGGAGTCGCTGATCGCGCATATCGCGCAGGAAGTGCTGGGCACGACCAAGATCATGTACCAAGGCCAGGAGGTCGACCTGTCGCCGCCGTGGCGCCGCGTCTCCATGGTGGATCTGGTCAAGGAAGCGAAAGGCATCGATTTCAGCCAGCCGATGACCGACGAAGAAGCGCACGCGCATGCCAAAGCGCATCATGTCAAAGTAGAGCCGCACTGGACGTTCGGCCATATTCTCAATGCCTTCTTCGAGGAGTTCGTGGAACATACGCTCATTCAGCCGACGTTCGTCACGGGTCATCCGGTCGCCATTTCGCCGCTGGCGAAGAAGAACGACGCGGACCCTCGGTTCACCGACCGGTTCGAGCTGTTCATCGTGGCGCGCGAGCATGCGAACGCGTTCACGGAGCTGAACGATCCGATCGACCAGCGCCAGCGTTTCGAATCGCAGCTGCTGGAGAAGGAACAAGGCAACGACGAAGCGCACGAGATGGACGAAGATTTCATCCGCGCCTTGGAATACGGAATGCCGCCGACCGGCGGTCTCGGCATCGGCATCGACCGGCTGGTCATGCTGCTGACCGACGCGCCGTCGATCCGGGACGTGCTGTTGTTCCCGCTCATGCGGGAGCGCGCGGGCGAATAATAAGAACGACGGAACGCAGGGGCGCACCCTGCGTTCTTTTTGTTTTCCATGAGCTGCTATCAAATTTAAAAAAAGTTTTAAAAAAGGGTTGCATGATTATGTATGACTATGATATATTAATCAAGTCGCCGCTGAGACATGGGCGAACGAGCGAGAAACATTTGTTCCTTGAAAACTGAACAATGAGCGACCTGTCAAAAGGTTTGAACAAGCTAGTTTTTGAATGAGCTAACAAGCGAATTCATAAATGATCTTCGGATCACTTTTATGGAGAGTTTGATCCTGGCTCAGGACGAACGCTGGCGGCGTGCCTAATACATGCAAGTCGAGCGGAGTTATTCCTTCGGGGATAGCTTAGCGGCGGACGGGTGAGTAACACGTAGGCAACCTGCCTGCAAGACCGGGATAACATTCGGAAACGAATGCTAATACCGGATACGCAGTATCCTCGCATGGGGAGACTGGGAAAGACGGTGCAAGCTGTCACTTGCAGATGGGCCTGCGGTGCATTAGCTAGTTGGCGAGGTAACGGCTCACCAAGGCGACGATGCATAGCCGACCTGAGAGGGTGATCGGCCACACTGGGACTGAGACACGGCCCA
>NZ_JAGGDJ010000065.1 GCF_017652985.1 Paenibacillus artemisiicola | reverse complement strand
GCCATGTGCGCGCAGGCGCGGTTCGCGGAGCAGGCGCATTCGCTCGCCGCGAGGTCGTCCAGATCGACGGCGACGTCGTACATCCGGTTGTCCTTGACGCGCGCGTCCACGTGCGCGCCGTCGTCGCGGAGCGCGAGCTCCTCGACCCGGCCTTGTTTCACGTATTGAAAGCCCCGAATGACCGTCAGTTCGTCGAAGCGTTCGGCGACGCCCTCCAGCAGCCGCCGCCACGCGCCGTCATCCAGCATGTAATCCATATCCATATCCGTTGACTCCCGGTTACGTCTTCACGTATTCTTAAAACTTCGCTCTCTATTTAGTATACCAGCTTATTATACCAGCTCTGCCGCCCGCGGGACCCGAACGTCCCTTAAAATTCGGCCGCCGGGCCTCCGCGAGCGGCGTTTCGCGAGATTACGGCAACCGCGAAACGGGCAATGATAGAGGATATCGATTGTAAGTGTATGAAGGCTGTGCAGTGTATGAAGACTGTGCAGCGTATAGAGGCTGTACAGCGCGTGACGGCCGGGCGGGAAGCCCGCGCCGCGGAGGAGGCATCTTGCATATGGACCGGTTATTCAAGCTGCGGGAGCGGGGCACGAAGGTCTCGACGGAAATCATGGCCGGCGTCACCACGTTTCTGACGATGGTGTATATCGTCATCGTGAACCCCGGCATCCTAAGCCAAACGGGCATGGACTTTCACGGCGTCTTCATCGCGACCGTGCTCGCCAGCATCGCGGCGACGCTCATCATGGGGCTGTTCGCCAACTATCCCATCGTGCTCGCCCCGGGCATGGGGCTGAACGCGTATTTCGCCTTCACCGTCGTCTCCCCGGACGACGGCGTCACGTGGCAGATCGCGCTCGGCGCGGTGTTCGTCGCGGGGCTAATCTTCGTGCTGTTGTCTTTGACGTCGTTCCGCTACATGCTGCTCGACGCCATTCCGTCCAGCCTGAAGCACGCCATCACGGCCGGCATCGGGCTGTTCATCACGTTCATCGGCTTGCAAAACGCGGGCATCATCGTCGACTCCCCCTCCACGCTGCTGACCCTCGGCGACCTGACGAAGCCGATGACGCTGCTGACGATCGTCGGCCTCGCCGTCTCGCTCGTGCTCATGGCGTACCGGGTGCGCGGCTATCTGTTCGTCGGCATGCTCGTGACCGCGGTCATCGCCTTGATCACGGGGCAAATGGACGTGCCGGCCGACATCGTCGCCCTGCCGAGCGGTCTCGGCGCCACGGCGCTGCAGCTGGACGTCGGCGGCGTGTTCGCGAAGGGGCTGTACGCCGTCATCTTCACGTTCCTGCTCATCACGCTGTTCGATACGACGGGCACGATGCTCGGCGTCGCGGAGCAGGCGAAGCTGCTGAAGGACGGCAAATTCCCGCGCTCGCAGGGCGCGCTGCTCGCGGACGCGGTCGGCACCTCGGCCGGCGCGCTGCTCGGCACGAGTCCGACGTCGGCGTACATCGAGTCGAGCGCGGGCGTCGCGATCGGCGGCCGCACGGGGCTGACCGCGGTCGTCGTCTGCGCGCTGCTCGCGCTGACGCTGTTCTTCTCGCCGGTCGTGTCCGTGCTCGCGGGCATTCCCGCCATCACGGCGCCGGCGCTCATCATCGTCGGCTTCCTCATGCTGGACGTGCTCCGGCGGATCGAATGGAGCGAGCTGGAGGAGGCGTTCCCCGCGTTCCTGATCGTCGTGCTCATGCCGCTCACGTACAGCATCGCGACGGGCATCGGCATCGGCTTCATCGCGTATCCGCTGCTGAAGCTCGTCCGGGGCAAAGGCCGCGACGTGCATCCCGTGTTCTACCTGTTCGCGGTGCTGTTCTTCGTGCAGATCGTCTTCTTCAGCCATTGAGCGGGGGCGCGGCGGCGCGCGTTTTTTCGCGCGGGCAGGGAGGGATTGGCGGCCGGGCCGTCGAAACGGTCAGGGAGCTTGTCCGCCGGCTCCCGGTACGGGGAGCGGCAGGAAAAGGGCGGCCGGCGATTCGGGCGGGCCGGGCCCAAGTGAAGCGGAGGAAGGGCAGCATTCATGGCGAAGCAAAAATTTTACGTGGTCTGGGTCGGCCGCAAGCCGGGCGTCTACGCGAGCTGGGGCGAGTGCCAGGCGCAGATCAATAAGTTCGACGACGCGAAATTCAAATCGTATGAAAGCCGTTCGCAAGCGGAGGACGCGTACCGCGGCGGCTGGCAGAAGCATTGGGGCCAGGGCGGCGGAGGCGCGGCCAAGGCCGGCGGCTTCCGCCGGAGACCGGCCGCCGCGTTCGAAGAGCCGGGCGAGATCGACTACGACAGCATCTCCGTCGACGTCGGCACGAGCGGCAATCCCGGCCCGGTGGAGTACAAGGGCGTTGACACGCGGACGGGCGAGGTCATTTTCGCGGTCGGTCCGGTCAAGAAGGGCACGAACAACCTCGGCGAATTCCTCGCCATCGTGCACGCGCTGGCGCATCTGAAGCAGCAGGGCAGCGACAAGACCGTGTACAGCGACTCCGTCAACGCGCTCAAGTGGGTGAAGCAGAAGGCCGTTTCGACGACGCTTCCGCGGGACGCGTCCACGGCGGAGATCTGGAGCATGGTCGACCGCGCGCTGCGCTGGCTGCAGACCAACACGTACAGCAACAAAGTGCTGAAGTGGCAGACGAAGCAGTGGGGCGAGATCAAGGCGGATTACGGCCGGAAATAAGCGCCGGCACGGCAAAAAGGGACTTCGCGGCGAAGTCCCTTTTTTGTCGCACCCGGACCGGCCGGGGTCAGCGCGCGAAGCGCATCCGGCGCTCGTCGTAGGAACGCTCGTCGGCGGTGCCGAAGCCGTAGCCGCCCTCGATGAAATGCGCCGCGGGGGCGACGGAGCTTTGGCAGACGCGCCAGTGCCCCTTTTCCTTAACCAGGACGAGGAACACGTAGTTAATGCCGTTGAGCATGTATTTCGATTCGTTAAATACGTCGTAACGGATGGCGGTGTAGAAGAACCTGCTTTCGACGCCGGGGGTTTCCAAGTAGCGGCCCGTGCCGTTTCCGACGAAATTCACGCCGAATGCCTTGGGCACTTCATGATAGCCGACCAGCTGGGCGCGCTTGATGCCCAGCACGCCGACATGGTTCTTGCGATTGTCCGCGCTGCCGAAGAAGCTGCCCCACATCGGATGCAGGCCGGCGGACCACAATCCGGCGAAGGCGGGCCAGTTCTTCTGATTGATGTAATCGACATACCGGTGCAGCACGACTTCGGCGGCATCGGCGTGGGCGTGACGGGCTTCGGCGGGGGCGGGCTGGCCGGCCAGGCCGAGAAGCAGAAGCGGGACCAGGAGGAGCGAGGCGAAGGGTTTGGACATCGGAAGCACTCCTTTCAGATGGTACGAGGATGCCCGTTTCGGGCGGCTCGTAGACCCGGTGAGGCGGTCTTTCGATCCCCGCGCCTTCGCAAACGCTTCGCGAAGCCCTATAATGGTCCTAACGGCCGTCCGGTCCGCGACATCGGCCGGCGGCCGCGGCGCCCCGCGCGCGGAGGCGGCAAGTCTGACGGAAAGGCGGCGGCATCCATGGCCATCGAGGAACAGACGGAGCGGGAATGGCTGGCGCGGGAGAAAGCGCCGCGCGAGGCGGTGTTCTTCTTCACCCCGCTGTGCGGCACGTGCAAGATCGGGCTGCGCATGCTCGAAATCGCCCAAGCGGCCGGCGCCGACGCGCCGATCGCCAAGATCAACATCAATTACGCGCCCGAGCTGCGCGACGTATGGCGGATTGCCAGCGTGCCGGCGCTCGTGCTGGTTCGAGACGGCGAGCCCGTGCAAGCCGAATACGCCATGCGGTCGGTCGATACGCTGTACCGGCTGCTTCAAACGTTCTCTTCGTCGTGACGGAGAGGGCGTTTTTGTTTGCGCGGCGTGGCGTGCATGCGGCGCCGCGAAGAGCGCGAAGCGCGGCCAAGCACGACGTTGACCTAAAGCGAAAGCCCCCGACCGCAACCGATCGGGGGCTTCATGCTCTTGCCTGCGCTGCGCAACCGCCAAAGCCGCGGCTACATTTTGATCGACCCGCTCGAGATCCCCTCCACGAAATTGCGCATCAGCACGGAGAACAGAATGAGGAGCGGCACGGACGCGAGCGTGTAGGCGGCCATCATGCCGCCGTAATCGCTGAGCCCGTGGTTGCCGGCGGACGCCTCGAAGGAGACGAGCGCGACGGTCAGCGTCTGATGGACCCGGTCAAGCAGCAGCGAGGGCAGCAAATAATCGTTCCACAGGCTGTTGATGTTCATGATGCCGACCGTCGTGCAGATCGGAATCGACAGCGGAAGCACGATCGCGAGGAAGATGACGCGGTTGCCCGCGCCGTCGATCCGCGCGGCTTCGAAGAGCTCGCTCGACAGCTGCTCGAAGAACGTCTTGAGCACGAACACCGTGAACGCCTGGCCGCCGGCGATGTACGGCAATATGAGCGCCCAGTAGCTGTCGGACAGCCCGAGCTTCTTGATCTGCAGGTAGAGCGGGATGAGCGTCAGGAAGCCCGGCACGAGCAGCAGGCAGAAGACGAGCATGAACAGCGAATTGCGGAACGGGAACTTGAGCTTGGCGAAGGCGTAGGCGCTCATCGCCGAGAACAGCAGAATGAACACGACGCTGGCGAGGACGATGACGACCGAATTGAGAATCGACTTGTCGATCTTATGCCAGGCCGTCGCGTAGTTGCCCCAGGCGAAGTGCGTCGGCACGTTGATCGTGCTGGCCGCGAAGTCGATCGGCGTCTTGACCGAGTTTTCCAGCAGAAAATAAATCGGCAGCAGGGTGACGACGATGAGAAGGACGAGAATCGCTTGTCCCAGGGACGGCATGCGGGAGAATTTCATGGTTGCCCTCCTTTGGCCTAAGAATCCGTCTTGACAAGCCGCATGTTCAGAATCGTAAACGCCAGAATGACGAGGAACATTACGAGCGCGATGGACATGCCGTAGCCGAATTCGCCGTTGACGGTCGACACGTTATACATATGCAGAATCGGCACGTACGTGGAGTAGCCCGGACCGCCGTTCGTCATGACGAGCGGGGGAATGATGTTCTGCAGGCTGCCGACCAGGGTCAGGATGATGATCAGCCGGAATTGCGGCAGGGACAGCGGGATATCCAGGTGGAAGACGCGTTTCCAGCCGACGCACCCGTCCAGCTTCGCCGCTTCGATGACTTCCTTGGAGATGCTCTGCAGGCCCGAGTAGAAGATGAGCAGGTTGAAGGCGCTGATCCACGGGAAGCCCATCAGCATGATCGAGTAGAGCGCGATCTTGGGATCGCCGAGCCACAGATGGGTCCAGGATTTCAAGCCGACCATCGTGAGCAGCTGGTTGATTGCCCCGTCCCCTTGATAGAGGAAACGCCAGAGCAGGATGGTGACGATGCCGGGGATGACGATCGGGATCACGAACAACGTCCGGTACGCGTACTGCTTGCGGGCGCTTCGCACGTGGAAGATCAGCTCCGCCACCAAGAAAGGCGGGATGACCGCCAGCACGATGGAGACCGCCACCCAGACGAGCGCGTGGACCGTCGATTGGCCGAGCACCTCGTCGGAGAACATGCGGACGAAATTATCGAAGCCGATGAAATGGGGAGCGTTGAAGCCGTCCCAATCGGTGAACGCGCCGCTTAAGGCCTGATAGACCGGATAGTACATGAACCAGACCAGGAAGACGAAGGTGGGGAGAATGAAGCCGTAGCCCGTTAACGCCGTCGTCGTGGATGCTTTCCATTTCATGCGAGCCAACTCCTTCCTTGCGAAAATAAGAAAGGGGGAGCCGCCTGCGGCCAGTTCCCTCTTTGCGTAGCGGCTTAATATTGACTCAGATCGGTATCGTTCTTCGTTTTGTATTCTTTCACCGCGGCGTCGAGCGCCTTCTGCACGTTGGCCGTCGCCTTCTCGAGGCTCAGGTTGCCGCTCAGGTACAGCCCGAACGTGCGCTGGAGATCCTTGCCCAAATTCGCGGAGGAGTTGCCGACCATGATCGCTTTCAGCTCTTTGGTGGACTGGCTGGCCAGGTCCTTCATGCTGTCGTTCGGCTTCGTGTCCGGCCAGTGCGGCACGAACGTGCCGTTCTCGTTGACGACCTGCTCGACGCGCTGCGGCGTGCCGAGGTAGCGCAGCCAATCGATGACCGCTTCTTTCTTGCCGGGCTCTTTCATGCTTTTATCCGCTTCGGGCGTGGCGACGGAGAATTGGAACGCCGCGTTCGGCCCGCCCACGGCGCCCGAAGCGTCGACGCCGGTCGTCATCGGCGTATCGGCCGAGGACAGCGTCGGGAAGTTGAAGGACCCGAGCGCGAACTTGACGCCCGCGTCGGCGGCGTTGTTCGGGAGCCAGCTGCCGTCGTAGAAGATCGCCGTCTTGCCCGCCAGGAAGTCGTTCCGCGCGTTGGTGCCCACGACGGCCGGATCGCCGGTCAGGTAGTCGGGCTTCCAGGTGTCGGTCAGCTGCTTGAAGATCGGCCACCAGCCCATGAAGCGCGGATCCTTCGTGTCCAGCAGGCCTTTGGAAATCGCGACGGCCTCGTCCAGGCTCGAGACGCCCGGCGCCTTGTCGTAGCCGGCGATCGTATCGAAGTCCTTCGAGTAGAAGTCGGTCAGGAAGTGGCGCTGGAACCAGCCGAAGTCCGGCGCCTGCGACATGGCGACGATGCCGGCCGCCTGCAGCTTCTTGCACGCGTCGATCAGCTCGGCCCAGGTGGCCGGGGCTTGCGCAATGCCGGCTTGCGCAAACAGATCCTTGTTATAGAAGAAGGCCGTCGCCACATAGTCGCCGTTAATGTTGTAGTGCTTGCCGTCCGGGGCCGCCGTTTCGCTCACGACGGTCGTGTTCATCGCGTCCTGCCAGGTCGCCTTGTCCGGAATATACGGGTTCGGCTGGCCGAAGTACGACGTCAGGTCTTCGGCGATCCCTTTCGGGTACGTGCCGTTCAAGTCGGCCCACTGCGCCCAGAAGACGTCGAACAGCTCGCCGGCCGCGGCCTTGACGCGGACCGTCTGGTTGTAATCCTTGAACTCTTCGTCGATGAAGTTGATCTTGATGCCGGGATGGGCTTTCTCGTACTCGTCGGCGATCGCCCGAAGCTGGTGCTGGTCGGACTTGATGCCGGTGATGTTCTTGGCGTTCGGCGTGTAGGCCTGCGCGTACATGTCGATGGTGCCCGTCCAAGCCGCGGTGCCCGCGTCGCCGCCGCCGTTCGCCGTCGCCGCGTTGCCGCCCGAAGCGTTGTTGCCCGCGTCGCCGGCGTTCCCGGACGCATTGCCGCCGTTCGAGGCGCCGTTGCTGCCGCAGCCCGCGGCCATGATCGCGATGGCGGCGAGCAAGACGGGCAGCGACTTTCGTTGGAGAAGGTGTGTCATTCGAAGAATCCCCCTTGTCTAATGTGGAAAGCGCAACTTGTTCATAGTCTTAATGATAGAGAGGTTGAAAGCGATCTCACAGAGGGGGAGATTTTACATCGGGGGGCTATTTTTTTACTTGCCCGGCCCGATCAATGAAATCGCTTCCGGTACTCGGACGGCGTGTGCCCGGCCAGTTCCTTGAAGACGCGGCAGAAATATTTGACGTCGGCGTAGCCGATCAGCGCGCTGATCTCCTGTAGGGTGCGGGAGCCCTGCTGCAGCAGCTCCTTGGCTTTCTCGATCCGGCACTCCTTCAAGTAATCGACGAAGTTCCGGTTGGTCGCGTATTTGAACCAGCGGCTGAAGTAGCTGGCGTTCATGCCCAGATGGTCGGCCACCGCCTGCAGGCTCACGCCGTCGGCCAAATAATCGCGCACGTACTGCTTCGCGCGCTCGGCCGATTTCAGGTCGAGCAGGCTGCGCTCCCGCAGGATGGATTGGCAGAGCCGATGGATCATCGCCTTGATCTTGCCCATGAGGGAATCGCGCGTCGCCGTGCCTTCCAGCTCGGAGAGCCAGACGGACAGCGGCTTGCCGCTCGTCTCGTTCACGTCGAGGTCCATCTGCTTCAGCTGCACCGCGAGCCGCAGCATGTAATGCACGATGAACCGCTTCAGCTGGGCGGGCGAGATCGGCTCCGAGAAGACGACGCGGTCGAGGGCGTCGTACGCCTCCGCTTCGCTGCCCTGCATCAGCAGCTCCAGCGACGCTTCCATCTGTTCGAGCATCTTAACGGGAAACGGCTTGTCCGCCTCCAGCTTATCGGGCGACAGTACCTGATCGCCGCCGTGCACGAAACGGTAGGTCACCGCGAGCGAGGCCTCCTGGTACGCGCGCGGCATGTCCGCGAACGGGCGGACGCGGCTCACGCCGATCGAGACCGTCCGCTTGAAGCTGGCGGCGATGTCCGCGCGCAGCCGCTCCGCCAGCGCGGCGGCCTCCCGGGCGGCGGAGGCCGTCTCGTCGCCGGCGCAGCCGCGAATGACGACGATCTGTCCGGCGTGATCCTGCAGGACGTAATTGCCCGGCTTGCCGGCGAACCACTCCTGGACGAATTTGGTCAGCGCGTACAGGAACAGCTCGACGTCGAAGGCCGAGAAGGCGTCCTTCTCGATCCAATCCGGGCTGACGGCGAGCGCGACGATGGGGCTGCCGTCCGGCTCGAACGGCAGGCCGCAGCCGGCGTCGACGATGAACTGCTCCAGCTCGTGAATATCTTGGCCCGTTAAATAATGCTGGACGTAGAGCTGCTGGGCGAGCGGCGCCGCCTTGCGGACCGTGTGGCGAAGCAGGCTCATCTGCTGCTGCTCCTCGCGTTCGCGGTCGACGAGCGCGCGCGCCTTGGCCAGCGTATCGAGCAGCTCGCCGCGGTCGAGCGGCTTGGTGATGAAGCCCATGACCCCGTGCCCGATCGCCGCCTTGGCGAGCTGGAAATCCTGATAGGCCGTCAGGATGATCCGATGGATGCGCGGGGAGTCGGCGGCGATCCGCTCGCAGCACTCCAGGCCGTTCAAGCCCGGCATCCGGAAGTCGAGGATGACGAGATCCGGCTGCAGCCGGATGATTTGCTGCAGGCCGGAGACGCCGTCCTCCGCTTCCCCGACCACTTCCCATTCGGGGGCGAAGCGTTGAAGGATCTTCTTGATGCCTTGCCGGATGATGGCTTCATCATCGACGAGAATGACGCGATACATAGGCGTGGACCTCGCTTTCGCTGCAAATTAGGGGGAGCGCGAGCCGGATCGTCGTCCCGGAGCCCGGCTCGCTCGCGATCGTCATCGCGGCGTTATCGCCGAAGTACAGCTTCATGCGGGCATGCACGTTGGCGAGCCCGACGCTGTCGCCCGACCGCGCCACGCCGGCCATGCTGCCCTGCAGCTGCCGGTTCAGCTGCCGCAGGCGTTCCGGGGCGATCCCGAGGCCGTCGTCGGCGACCGTGACGATGACGGCCTCCTGCTCGCGGCGGATGCCGACGGCCAGCTTCCCTTTGCCCGGCTTCAGCTCGAGCCCGTGGTAGAAGGCGTTCTCGATGAGCGGCTGGATCGTCAGCCGCGGCAGGTAATGATCGAGCAGCCCGTCCTCGACCTCGACGGACATGTCGAAGCGCGTATCGTAACGGCCGGCTTGGATATGGAAGTAGCTCGTCAAGTATTCCCGTTCTTCCCGGAACGTGATGAAATCGCTGCCGCGGTAGATCGACGCCTTCACCAGCTTGCCGAGCGACGTGAGCATGTCGACGGTCGAATCGGCTTCGTCGATTTCGGCCTTCATCTTGATCGTCTCCAGCGTATTGAACAGAAAATGCGGATTGATTTGCGACTTGAGCGCCTGCAGCTCGCTCTCCTTCCGGAAAATCTCCGCCTGGTAGAGATGGCGGATCGTCTCGTCGAGCTTACGGCTCATGCGGATGATGCTTCGGATTAAATGGCCGATCTCGTTGCGCGGGGGATTGGGGTACGAGATTTGAAAATCCTCCATCTCCACCCGCTTGATCAGCGCGATCAGGCTGTAGATCGGCTTCGTGATCTGGATCGAGCTCCAGGTGGAGAGCAGGATGGCGAAGCCGATGCAGGCGAGGCCGAGCAGAATCATGGAATTGCGCACGCTGCTGTTGCCGGAGGCGATCTGCACGACCGGCACGTCGCCGACGACGGTCCAGCCGTACGACCCGACCTTGCTGTAGACCACCACGTTCTTCTTGCTGCCGAGGGTCACCCGCTGCTTGCCCTGATCGTCGTTCGGCAGCTTCGGCAGCGCGGCCAGCAGATCGTCGTCGATCGCGTCGTTCGCGTAGACGACTTGTCCCTTGTCGTCCATGATGAGGAACGAACCGTTCTCGCCCAGATTGACCTGGTCCATGATTTGCCGGATGTCGTCCAGCTTGAAGTCCACTTCGAAGTAGCCGGCGTATTCCAGCATCGTCGTCGACTTGTAGATTTTGCGCACCAGCGAGAAGACTTGCGGCTGGTTCTTGGCCGCCTGCTCGTCGGCGAAGTACGGCTTGTGCAAGCTGAGGAAGGCGAGATTCTCGTCCGAAGCTCGGAATGCGTTATACCAGGGCATCGTCTCGAGCCGGACGCTCGCCGCCGGGTCGCCGGTGCTATAGATCTGCGGCGGCAGCTTGCCCGGCAGGTCGAAATAGTAGATGCCCTGCACGCTGTCGCGCTGCGATTGCCAGAGGCTGAAATTCTTCTCGAGCGTCTCCCGTTTCTCCAGCTGCGCGGACGGATCGAGCGGTTTGCGGAGCGTGAGCAAATCCTGCAAGTCGCGGTTGTAATAGGGCTGGAGCGTGAATTTCTCGAGCTCCTTCATGTAATTGTCGATGTTGGAGGCGGTGCTGACGGCCACCTGCTGGGCGAAGTCGCTCAGCTTGTGCTCCATCGCGCTCCGGTATAGATCGTACGCGCCGAAGCCGAGCACGGATAACGGAAGCACGATGAACACGATATAGGTGATGATCAGTTTCTGCTTGAAGGTAATGAAGGTCCTCATGGGCTTCCGCCTTCCTGTCTGATAGGTCTCCCTGTAGAAGAAGGGTACCAAAAGAACGGCGCCGTGAGTAGTTGGATTTATTTGGGAATGCAAGCGGTGCCGCAGGCGCCGTTAGGCGAGGGCCGAAGCGCAAGCGCCGTCCTGCCGAACGAGAGCGACTTTGGCGCGAAGCGCCACGGGAGCGCTCGTCGGCATTGACGGCCTGAAGCGCAGCCGCCGAGCCGCGAAGAGCGCGAAGCGCGGCCCTATGATTTTAGCGCCGTCGCAGCTTGACAGGCCGTTGCCGACGGGATAGCATAGGTTCCAGATTGAACCAATAAAGCGGTTTCATCCGTTCGCAAAGGGAGAGGAAACGATGGTTGGTTTTAACGGTTTGGATATGGGCTTGGGCAACCTGGCGAGACTGTCGGACGCGAAAAGCAGGTCGATCAGCGCGGAGAACTTCACGGGCGAGGCGGGCAAGGGCGGCATGGCAGCCGATGGCACGGGCGCGAACTGTGCGCGCGACCTCGGGCTCGGCTGGAAAGTGTCGCCGTCGGTGGAGATCGAGGCGGGCCAGACGTTCACGATGGGCGAGATCGCGGGGCCGGGCGCCATTCAGCATATTTGGCTGACGTGCGGACCGAACCTGTGGCGCAACTTCATCCTGCGCATGTACTGGGACGGCGAGGAGACGCCGTCCGTCGAAGCGCCGGTCGGCGACTTCTTCTGCAACGGCTGGCAGGAGCGCTGCAACGTCAATTCCTTCCCGGTGGCCGTCAACCCGGCGGGCGGCATGAACTGCTACTGGCAGATGCCGTTCCGCCGGTCGGCCCGCATCACGATGGAGAATACCGGCACCGAGAAAGGCGTGCTCTACTACCAGATCGACTACACGCTGACGGACGTGCCGGACGACATGGCCTACTTCCACGCGCAGTGGCGCCGAAGCAATCCCGTGGCGTACAAGGACGTGCACACGCTCGTGGACGGCGTCTCGGGCAAAGGGCATTACGTCGGCTGCTACCTCGCGTGGCAGGTCAACAACACCGGCTGGTGGGGCGAGGGCGAGATCAAGTTCTTCCTCGACGACGACAAGGAATTCCCGACGATCTGCGGCACCGGGACGGAGGATTATTTCGGCGGCGCTTGGAACTGGGAGCATCCGCGGGGCGAGTACGGCACCTACTCCACGCCGTTCCTCGGCATGCACCAGGTCATCAAGCCGGACGGGCTGTACCGGAGCCAGCAGCGTTTCGGCATGTACCGCTGGCACGTGCAGGATCCGATCCGCTTCGAGAACGGGCTGCGCGTGACGATCCAGGACCTCGGCTGGCGCTCCGGCGGGCGCTACCTGCCGCAGCAGAGCGACATCGCGTCGACGACGTTCTGGTACCAGTCGGAGCCGCACGCCGCGTTCCCCGAGCTGGCGGACAACGACGGCCGCGAGGTCATTTAGTGCCTGAACCGTTAACGCCGCGAACGGCTCACGCCGTTGATTAACGCACGCCATAGCCTGCCGCAACCGAGCGCTCCGGGGCACGCCTCCCGCGGGCGCTCGCATTCTGTTTTCGAAGCGAAACATGCTATGATAGCCGTGTCGTTACACTGGATGAAACAGGAGATGGTGCCATGCCGGCGCGCACGCGTTTTAAGAAAAGATGGCTGCTGCTGCTGTTGGTCTACGCGATGGCCGCGGCCGCCTATGTCTGGTATACCTCGCCCAATAACGTGCCCGCCGCGTACAAAGGCACGCCGGCGGATCCCGCGACGTACTTCACGCCCCAGCAGCTGCAGGACAGCGAGACGTTGAATCCGATCCGCAACTGGATCTTCTTCACCAGCGTGCCGTGGGAGTGGCTGATCTACCTGCTGATGCTCTCCGCGGGCTGGGCCAAATCGTGGCGCTACGCGCTGGGCGGCCTGCCGCTGATCCTGCGCTTCCCGCTGTTCGTGCTGCTCGTGGACGTCGTGTCCTTCGTGCTGTACCTGCCGCTGCAGATCTTCAGCTACGCGTTGTCCAAGAGCTACGGCATCACGACGCAGCCGGTGCCCGGCTGGATCCGGGACAAGCTCGTGGCGTTCGGGATCGGCTATCTGACTATGCTCGCGGTGTCGGCGGTCGCGTTCTGGATTCTGTCGCGGCGGGGCCGCTGGTGGCTGAAGCTGTGGCTGATCTCGGTGCCGTTCACCGTGTTCATGATGTACGTGGAGCCGGTCGTCATCGACCCGCTGTACAACAAGTTCACGACGCTGTCCGACCCGCAGCTGGAGCGCAAGATCCTCGACCTCGCGGCCAAAGCGGACATCCCGGCAGACCACGTCTACGAAGCGGACATGTCCAAGAAAACGAACGCGATCAACGCCTACGTCACGGGCATCGGGCCTTCGCTGCGCATCGTGCTGTGGGATACGACGCTGAAGCAGCTGACGGAGCCGGAAATCCTGCACATCATGGCGCACGAGATGGGGCATTACGTCATGCACCATCTGGAATGGAGCGCGGTCGGCGCGGTCGGCTCCTCGCTCGCCGTCATTTGCGTCGGCGGGGGGATCTACGTCTGGAGCCTCCGCCGCTGGGGCGAAGCGTGGGGCATCCGCGGCCGGTCCGACGTGACGGCGCTGCCGCTCCTGCTGCTCATCATGGCGGTGCTGTCGTTTGTCTCGCTGCCGGCGAGCAACGCCGTGTCCCGCAATGCGGAATCGTCCGCGGACGCCTACGCGATGTGGCTGCTGAACAGCGCGGAGGGTTCCGTGTCCATGCAGCAGAAGACGGGCGTCATCACGCTGAGCGACGTTAATCCGCCGCTGCTCGTGCGCTGGTTCCGCGACGACCATCCGAGCGACATGGAACGGATCGTCGCGGCGATGAAGTTCGCCCAAGCCCGCGGGCAGAAAGCGGACTAGATGCGGGGGAGCGGAGACGAGGAGGCGGTGTCGCTGTACCTGCTTGCGGGGCTGGCGACCGCGCCGCAATTCATGGAGAGCTTTCGCGGCGCGTTGCATGCTATACTGGAGCGTGAAGGGTTCACCGTGCGGACGTCGCAGCTGCTCTTCCCGTACGGCGATTGGAGCCGCCGCGCCGTGCCCCAGCTGTGGGAGATCGGCCGGGACATGCGGCTCGCCCCCGGGCGGATCATCGGGCGCTCCATCGGCGGCCGAAGAGCCGTGGACGCGATCGGCGCCGGCTGGCGGCCCGAGCCGGGCAAGGCCGGCCGCATCGCGCTGATCGGCCACAGCGGCGGCGGCGTCGCGGCGGTCCACGCCGCGTGGATGCTGCACGACCTGCTCGGCGGACCGCCGAGCCCGGTCGTCATGATCGGCTCGCCCCGCTGCCGCATCCCGGCCGCCATGCGGGCGTCGACGCTGTTCGCGTACGCCGGCGGAGCGGAAGGCGCGGCGGCGGGCAGGAGGGCCGACGGCGTCAGCCGGCTGGGCACGTTCGGCGGCTGGCGCCGGGACAAGCACGCCCCGGGCGAGCGCCGCGGGGTGCCGATCATCGGGAAGCACGCGGACTATTTTCGCGAACGGGAACCGTTCATCAACGAGCTGGGGCTGACGAATCTGCGGTTGACGCTGAGCGTCGTCTGGCCATGGCTGAGAGAGAGAATCTGAGGAGGACGAGTGAGGCATGCGCATTGGAGCCATTGAAGCCGGAGGCACGAAGTTCGTCTGCGGCATCGGTATCGAAGACGGCACGATTTTGGAGCGGGTGAGCTTCCCGACGGAGCGTCCGGAAGCGACGCTGGCCAACGTCGTGAATTATTTTGAAGATAAAGGCGTCGACGCGATCGGCATCGGGTCGTTCGGCCCGATCGACATCGATCCGGCGAGCCCGACGTACGGCTACGTCACGACGACGCCGAAGCCGGGCTGGGGCAACTATCCGTTCCTGCCCGAGCTGAAGAAGGCGTTCGACGTGCCGTTCGGCTGGGATACGGACGTGAACGCGGCGGCGCTCGGCGAAGCGACGTGGGGCGCGGCGGCCGGACTCGACAGCTGCCTCTACTACACGATCGGCACCGGCGTCGGCGTCGGCGTGTACGCGGAAGGCAAGCTCGTGCACGGCCTGGTTCACCCCGAGGGCGGCCACGTGCTGACGCGCCGCCACCCGGAAGACGCATACGAAGGCTTCTGCCCGTACCACGGCGACTGCCTGGAGGGCATGGCGGCCGGTCCGGCGCTGGAAGGCCGCTGGAAGGTGAAGGGCAGCGAGCTCGGCGTCGATCACCCGGCGTGGGGCATCGAAGCGTTCTACATCGGCCAAGCGGTCGCGAACGCGGTGCTGCTGATGTCGCCGAAGCGGGTGATTTTGGGCGGCGGGGTCATGCACCAGCTGCAGCTGTTCCCGCTCATCCGCGCGGAAGTGCGCAAGAACCTGAACGGCTACGTCAACGCGAAAGCCGTGCTCGACGACATCGACGCGTACATCGTGCCGCCGGGCCTTGGCGACAATGCCGGCCTCAGCGGCTCGCTGGCGCTCGGCCTGCGCGCGCTCGGCGCGAAGTAAGGCGCCGTATTGTTGAAAACCAGTCCCGTCTATGGCGGGGCTGGTTTTTTTTGGTGAGGGCCGCGGCCGGTTGGACGGCTGGCCGCGTACGGCTCGGGCTGGCAGGCCGCGAAGCAGGGCCGCAGGCCGAGCCCCGGCGCGCGGGCCGGCGTGGGGGCGGCGCCGGGGCCGGTGAGGCCGGCAGCGGAGAAGCAGGGCACGGCCTGTGCTTGCAGGCCGAGAAGCAGGGCTTCGGCGGCGAGCCATGGCGCGCGGGTCGGCGTGGGGGACGGCACCGGGGCCGGTGAGGTGAAAAGCAGGGCCGCGGGGCCGCGGCCCTGCCGATCTGCGTTGCGCCATGCCGCCACGCCGCCACCGTCACGCCGTCACCGTCACGTCGTCTCCGGCTAGCCATCATCGCCAAACTGCCTACGTTACGCCGCCTCCAGCGCGTTGGCCCGTGAGCACTTGCCGGCTGCGTCCGACATCGCCAAGTCCGACGCCGCGCAGCATTCGCGGGGATTTCGCGGCCAGGACAGCCGTTATTTGTGCGTTTTGGCGTTATTTGTGCGTTTCGCGGCCACAGGAGCGCTTATCGGCACTCCGAGGAGCCCGATCGGCTGCGAATCGAGCGGATAGCGGATCCTGTGTCCGCTCAGCTTGCCGATTCCGGCTTTTCGCCGAAATAGCGGATTCTGTGTCCGCTGGATCGTGCCGCAAAGCCGGGGAAGAGTCGGAGCGCTCATGCGGGGGCTCGAGGTATCCGACCGGTCGCCGCGCCGCCGACCGGCGCACGATGCGGAGCGCAGTGGCCGCGCCGCGGTCGCGCGGGTATAATGGTGACAACAGACGAAGCAGGGGAGGCGGGCGCATGTCCACGGAAAACCAAAAAGCGAAGCTGCTCGGCGCTTTCCTGAAATCGCGCCGCGAGAAGCTGAGCCCGCCGGAAGCGGGACTGCCCGCCGGCTACGGCAAGCGGCGAACGCCCGGACTGCGGCGGGAGGAAGTGGCGCAGCTCGCCCATGTCAGCACCACGTGGTACACCTGGCTGGAGCAGGGACGCGCCGCAGCGCCATCGCGGCAGGTAATGGACAGCGTGGCGCGGGCGCTGCGGCTCGACGACCACGAGCACCAGCACCTGCTGCATCTCGCGAGTCTGGACATCCCGGCGGGCGACAGGGCGGAGGAAGCGGAAGCGGTCTCGCCGGACCTGGCGCGTCTCGTCGCGCAGCTGCCGGGTCCGGCCTTCGTCGCGACGGACAGCACCGAGGTGTTGTGCTGGAACGAGCAGGCGCGCCGCGTCATTTGCGATTTCCCGTCCTTCGCGCGGGAGGACCGGTACATGGCCTGGCTTACGTTCATGGACGGGCGGCTGCGGCGGTCCATCGTCAATTGGGACGCGTACGCGAGGTACACCGTCGCCGTGCTGCGCGGACGGTACGAGCGGAATTTGCGGGACGCCGGATTTCAGCGGCTGATCGAACGGCTGCTCGCGGCCAGCCCGGATTTCAAAGCGCTGTGGGACACGCACGACGTCGCCGAGAAGAGCGGACGCTCGTTCGGGCTGCGGCATCCGGAGCGCGGGGAGCTGTCGTTCGCCGTCAACACGTTCTCGCAGATCAACGGCAACGCGAACATCCACTGCTGCATCTTCGTCCCTGCGGAAGGCACGGGCACGGAGGAGCGGCTCCGGGATTATTGAAAAAGGGGCGGCGCAGGCTCATCGGCGGAGGCGTCGCTTGCGCGAGGCCAGCCACTTAAGGAAACGCCGCACTGAAACGGACTCCGCCGGTACGGCGGTCGTTATCGGCTCGTTCCGCGCAGGACCGATCCGCTCCGCGGCAGTCTCGCGCCTGGCCCGCCGGCGCAGGACCGCGCCTCCCGGGCCCGGCCGCGGCAGCGCCGCTCAGCGCACCTTCAGCGCCAGCTTGCCGGTCGTCCGGCGCGCTTCGATGCGGCGATGGGCTTCCGCCGCTTCGCGCAGCGGCAGCACGCCGGTCACGTCCACGCGGATCTCGCCGCGCAGGGCCATGGCGAGCGCCGTCGTCGCGGCCTCCGCGACGAGCCGCGGCGCATAGCCGCTCAGCTGCTGCAGGTTGAACCCCAACACGGCTTTGCTCGCGAACCAGAGCTCGTTCACGGACTGCCGGACGTCGGCGGCGCCGCCGGCGTTGCCCATGGCCACCAACCGGCCGAGCGGCTTGAGGAGCCGCAGCGCTTCCTCCCGCAGCGCGCCGCCGACGGGATCCACGACGATATCGGCGCCTTCGCCAGCGGTCAGCTCCATCACGGCTTCGGCATACCCGTCCCGCAGGAAGACCGCGTCGTACCCCAAGCCTTTGGCGTAGGCGACTTTGTCCGGGCTGCCTACCGTGCCGATGACGCGGCCGGCGCCGAGGCGGCGGGCCATTTGCCCGATCAGGCTGCCGACGCCGCCCGCCGCGGCATGCACGAGCACGGTTTCGCCCGGCCGGATGCGGGCGACCTCCCGGAGGATCAGATAAGCGGTCGCGAGATTCGACGGGCTCGCGGCCGCGATTGCAAACGCTTCCTCGGTGATCCGGTCCGGCTCGAGCGGAAACGCGAGCTCCGCCGGCACGGTGACGACTTCGGCGTACCCGCCGCCCCCTACGATGGACAGCGCGGCGACGGGCTGGCCGATCTCGAACGCCGTCACCTCCGCGCCCAGCGCCCGGACGGTGCCGGACACCTCGATGCCGGGCACGAACGGCAGGGGCAGCTCCGGCACGCCGCCGCTGCGAAAGAGCACTTCGGCGTAGTTCACGCCGGCATAGGCGACGTCGATGGCGATTTCGCGCGGGCCGGGTTCGGGAACGGGGACCTCGCGGAGCGACAGCACGTCGGCTTCGCCGAACGCGGGGATGACGATGGCGCGCATCGTTTGAACGGCATGCATAAAAAGAACGCCTCCTCGACATGATTTCATGGGTATGGGGCTATTATGAAGCAATGCCCGGAGGCCAGCCAGTCAGCGGTTATGCCGGTATCGGCAGTAACAGGCAGCCGGCGAATCACACACGAAAAGGGGAGAAGCCATGCGGGGAATCGCGCTGGACTTGGACGGAACGCTGCTCAATTCGGCGAGGCAGGTGTCGGAGCGGAACGCGAACGCGCTGCTGGCCTGCAAGCGCCAAGGGATGCGGATCATTTTCGCCACGGGGCGGCCGCCCCGCTCGGTGCGGAACCTGCTGCCGCCGGAGCTGCTGGACGGGGCGGCGTTCGTCTATTACAACGGGGCGCTCGTCGTGGACGAGGCGGCGGGTCTCCTGCTGCACACGCCGATCGAGCGGGAGACGGCGGCGGAGATCCTCGATTATTGCGCGGAGCGGCTGCCGGGGGACGCGCGGGTCAGCCTGGAGTCGAACGACCGGCTGTTCTCGAGCCGCGCCTTGCGGGACTCGGCGTTCTTCAGTCCGTGGAACAAGCCGACGATTTGCGGGCTTAACGACATGAAGCGCCAGACGGCGACGAAGCTGCTGCTGACGGAATTCGGCGATGCCGAGCCCCGGCTGCGGGCGTCGTTCGCCCCCAAGACGCGCTTCATCGCGACGGATCAAGGGAAGCTGATCCAGATCATGCACGCGTCGGTCTCCAAGCTGACCGGCATCCTGGCCGTGTGCGAACGCGACGGCATCGCGGCGTCCGAGCTGCTCGCGTTCGGCGACGACCACAACGACCTGGAGATGTTCGCGATGTCCGTCCACGGCGTCGCGATGGGCAACGCCGTCCCGGAATTGAAGGCGGCCGCGGCCGAGGTCGCCGACACGAACGACAACGACGGCGTGGCGCGGGTGCTGGAGCGCTACTTGAGCTAAACGAAACGCGCGGCGGCGCTGAAGACGGCGTCCGGGAAATCCCGGGCGCCTTTGTTATGCCGATTTTTCCGGTTGTACATAATTTTGGATTTTTTGCGCATAGTAACCTTGGATTAATTATGAAGTCATACCGATCGATCGCGAAAGGGGGAGGATCCGCATGTCCATGCGCAGCTGGTTAACGTCGAAGGATTCGAAAGGCTCGATAGGCTCCAAAAGTCCGAACCGGAAGACGTCCTCCCCTATTCTGGAGAAGCTGGCGGAGCAGCACATGAGCGGAAACCTCGAGGACACGCTGAAGGCGCTCGAGGACGTCATGGCGGACGAATACGATTTTATCGTGCGCCGGTTCAAGGCGTTCGGCCGTTTCGAAGCCGTGCTGATCTATTATTCCAGCATGAACGACCAAAGCATGATCAACCACGATCTCATGCGGCCGCTCATGAAGAAGCCGTCCGATGAGGAAGGGCTGACGATGGAAGCGAAAGAGCTGCCGGACCTCATCCTGAACGACACGCTGTACCACAGCAACGTCAACGTCGAAGGCCAGCTGAACCTGGTGGTCGAGGGCATCCTCTGCGGCAATACGGCGCTGCTTATCGAAGGTCTGGAACAGGCGATGCTCATCCGGACGTGCCATATCGACAAGCGCGCGATCGACCAGCCGGCGACCGAGCAGGTCATTCGCGGCCCGCGCGAAGGCTTCATCGAGCTGCTCGACACGAACATCGCGCTCGTCCGGTACCGCCTGCAGACGCCGGAGCTTCGCGTCCGCTCGATGGTCATCGGCCGCCGAAGCAAGTCGCGCGTCGCCGTCTGCTTCATCGAAGGGATCACGAACCCGGAGCTGCTCGAAGAGGTCGTCCGCCGGCTGTCCGTGATCGATATCGACGCGGTGCTCGATTCCGGGTACCTGGAGCAGTATATCGAGGACAACCACTACTCGCCGTTTCCGCAGGTGCAATATACGGAGCGCCCCGACAAAGTGGCCGCGAACCTGCTGGAAGGCCGGATCGCCATCTTCGTGAACGGCTCGCCGCTCGCGCTGATCGTGCCGACGGTGTTCAACCAGTTCTACCAAACGGTCGAGGATTACACGGAACGGTTTCTGCTGATGAGCGCCATACGCGTCGCGCGGTTTATCGCGCTCGTGTTCTCGCTCATTTTTCCGTCCTTGTACGTGTCGATCATCTCCTTCAACCCCGAGCTCATCCCGACGGAGTTCGCCGTCGCGGTCGCCGGCGGCCGTGCGGGCGTTCCTTGGCCCGCCGTCGTCGAGGTGCTGATCATCGAAATCTCGATGGAGGTGCTTCGCGAAGCGACGATCCGCCTGCCGCAGCAGGTCGGCGGCGCGCTCTCCATCGTCGGCGTCCTCGTCGTCGGCCAAGCGGCCGTCGCCGCGGGCTTCGCGAGCCCGATCACCGTCGTCATCATCGCGCTCACGACCATCGGCTCCTTCGCGACGCCGGCGTACAACGCGGCGCTCGCGCTGCGGCTGCTGCGGTTCCCGCTCATCATCATGGCGGGGGTGTTCGGGCTGTACGGCGTCATGATCGGCTTCATCCTGATCGCGAACCATCTGCTGTCCCTGAAGTCGTTCGGCGTGCCGTACCTCAGCCCGCTCGTCCCCGGCAGCTTCCAGGGCATGAAGGACTTGGTCATCCGCGCGCCGTTGTCCTGGATGCCGGAGCGGCCGTCCTTCATGATGCCGCAGGATAAAACCCGCGTCAGCCGGGCGACGATGGACGAAATGAAGAAGCCGGTGCACGACGTGCTCGACCCCAGCTCGATCATGGCCAAGCAAGGCGACCAGCGCCAAGGTCAGACAAACGAGCACAGTGAGCAGAACGGCCACCAAAGCGGCCAAACGAACGGCCAGGCAAGCGGCGGAGGCAGGCAGGGCGGCCAAGGCGACCAGCCGAGTGGGCAAGACGGCGGAGGCGAGCAAGGCGGCCAAAGCCAGCCGAACGGCGGGGAAAGCGGAGGCGGTCAAGGCGGCCAAGGCCAGCCGGGCAGCCAGGCAGGCGGAGACGGGCAAGGCGGCCAGGGCCAGCCGGGCGGCCAGGAAAGCGGAGGCGGGCAAGGCGGTCAAAGCGATCAAGGTCAGCCGGGCGGCCAGGAAAGCGGAGGCGGGCAAGGCGGCCAAAGCGATCAAGGCCAGCCGGGCAGCCCGGCCTCCGGTCAACAACAAGCTGCGCCATCCGGCCAGCCGAACGCGGGGACGAATCAACCGTCCGGCGGCGGAAAGGGGACTTAAACGATGGACAATCTACGCCGTATCACGGCGATACAATCATCGGCGGTTTTAGCCAGTACCATCATCGGCGTCGGCGTGCTCGCGCTGCCGCTCTTCGCCGTTCGGGCGGCGGATTCCGGCGCGCCGCTCGTCACGCTGCTCGGCGCGGGGCTCGGTTACGTCGGCCTCTTTCTCATCACGCTGCTGGGCGTCCGGTTTCCCAATCAGTCGATCGTCCAGTACAGCGAAGACATCATCGGCCGCGGGCTGGCATGGATCGGCAGCGCGGCGATCATTCTTTTCTTCGCCGTCCTGACATCCCTGGCCGCGCGGGAATTCGGGGAGGTCGTCGTGACCTCCGTCTTGAAGAACACCCCCGTCGAGGTCACGGTCATCGTCATGCTGGCGCTGGCGACCATCTCCAGCCGCAACGACATCATGACGTTCGCGTACATTCACCATTTTTATTTCCCGCTGCTCCTCGGTCCGGGATTTCTGATCGTGGCGCTGTCCATGAAGAACGCCGACCTGATCAACCTGCAGCCGGTCTGGGGCAACGATCCGAAGGGGATGCTCGAGGGCATAACGACCGTGGCGGCCTTGTTCCAAGGCTCGTTCGTCATGACGCTTGTCATTCCCGCCATGCGCCGGCCCGACCGGGCCATGCAGGCCAGCTTCTGGGGCATCGTCATCGCCGGCGGCCTCTACTTGTCGATCGTGATCGCGGCCGTAGGGGTGTTCGGCGCCGAGGAAATCAAGCACTTGCTCTGGCCGACGCTGGAACTGGCGAAGGCGACGACGCTGCCCGCGAACGTGCTGGAACGGCTGGACGCGGCGTTTTTGGCCGTTTGGGTCACGGCGGTCTTCACGACGCTGCTGTCCACGTACTTTTTGACGATCCGGCTGAGCAGCGAGCTGTTTCGGCTGCGGGACCACAAGGCGTTCTCGAGCTTCGTGCTGCCGTTCGTCTTCGTGATGGCGCTTATTCCGCGGAATATTTTCCAGATGTACGACGTCATCGAGCTCGTCGGCACGATCGGACTGGCGATCACGATCGGCTATCCCGGATTGCTGCTGATCGTGGCGCTCATCCGCAAGAAGCGGGGGAATCGACCGAATGAACAGACGATGGAGCAAGCTCGTTAAGCTGTCCGCCGCGCTGTCGATGCTCGTGCCGCTGCTTACGGGCTGCTGGGACCGGCTCGAAATCGAGGACCGCGCCGTCGTGCTCGGCGTCTCGATCGACAAAGCCAAAAGGAGCAGCGACAACGATGAAGTCACGCACCATGCGGAAACGATGCCGGCTCCCAAGATGGGCTTGATCCGGGTCGCGGTGCAAATCGCGCTTCCCGGCCGGATTCCGCTCGGCCCCGGCGAAGGCGGCGGCGGCACGACGAATCCGCAGGAGACGGTGTGGGTCATCGACGTGATCGGCTACACGCTCGACGACGCGTTCATGAAGCTGCAGCAGCAGGTGTCGAGCCGGATTTTCTTCGGGCATTTGCGCGTCATCATCATGTCGGAGGAATACGCCAAGGGCGGCATCGACAACGTGAACGACTATTTCCGGCGCAATTCGGAGGTTCGGCGGATGGCGTGGTTGATGGTCGCCAAGGGCAACGCGCTGTCGCTCCTGAAGGCGGGGCCAAAGCTGGAGCGGATTCCGACGCTTTATCTGATGTCCGCGCTGGACGAGGGCATTAACATGGGCAAGTTTCCCCGGGATTACATCGGCATCTTCTGGAGCAACTCGTCCAAAAAGGGCGAGGAAGGTTATCTGCCGTACGTGGCGCTGCGCAAAGAGCAAAACGTCGAAATCATGGGCCTCGCGTATTTCCAAGGCTCGCGCATGATGGGCAAGACGAAGCCGCTTCAGATCGGCTCGTTCATGGCGATCAAAGGCACCAATCCCGCCGGCTATCGCGTCTACGTCATGCTGGAAGGCACCAAGAAAATGGTCATGACCACGACGACGCACCGCAATACGAAGTGGACGGCGAGCGTCAAGGACGGCCAAACCCACTTCTCGATCAAGATCGTGCTGGAGGTCAACATCGAAGAGAAGATGAGCCGCAATTTCTATCTGAATAACGCGGGCGTCGTCCGGCAAATTCAGGATATCGAAGCGAGGAAAGCGGAGAAGTTTTGCGCGCAGCTGATCCGGCAGACGCAGACGGCCGGCAGCGACATTTTCGGCTTCGGCGAGTATATCCGAGCGAAAGAGCCGCGTTATTGGAACGCCAATATCAAAACGAAGGAAAAATGGCAGGAGGCCTACAAGGAAATGACCTTCGATATCCACGCCTTCGTCAACGTCAGACGCGTCGGCATGAAAGCTACTTGACCGCGCGGAAATCGGAGGGAACGGATGCTCATTACCGGCTATACCATCAGCTTCGTCAGTTACGCGGCGCCCTAGCTGCTCGTGACCGGCTTCATCCTGGTCCGCTTCGACGCCGCCGGCTACAAGAAGAAGAACATGCCGGCGGAGCAGAAGCTGTCCCGGTTCCTCGGCTGGACGAACGTCGTGCTGGGCGTCGGCATGTACGTGTTGAAGGGCGTGTATTTCTGAAACGGTCCGGCGGATTGCCGCGGAGAAGTGCGGGATGTCCGCCGGCGCCCGCGGCCGGGTGGGTCCGCGAAGAGGCGTGAAGGACGAGCTTGCCGTCGAGCGGCAGGCTCGTCTTTTGCTGTGCGCCGGCGGGGATGGCTGCTAAGAGTTCGCATGCACGGGAGCTGACGCGGGGCGCACTGGGGGACGAGGATAGGTAACAACGGTGTCAGGTACGGTACAGGTGTCGGCGAAAGCAAGAGCGGTACATGGTACGGTACATTAGCCGCCGAGGGCGAATTTCGGAGCAAGAGCGGTACGTGGTGCGGTACATGCGTCGCGAAGCGCGATTTTCGGAGCAAGAGCGGTACGTGGTACGGTACATGCGTCGCGAAGCGCGAATTTCGGAGCAAGAGCGGTACGTGGTGCGGTACATGCGCGGCTATGTGCCTTTAAGCCCGTTCATGCTTTGCGGGCGGCTAGGGTATACTGGCTATAGCAAATCATGCCAAAGGAGGAAACGACCATGCATCCGATTGCCGGGTCCGTTCCGTACGGCTACGAGCCGCCGGCGGAAAACCGCAAAGGCACGTTAGCCGTGTACGATACGTTTCAGCAGCTGGCCGACGATGCGCTCGCGCGGGCGGCGGAGACGGCGAAGAAGCGCGATTTCGCCGCGCTGGTGCTGTATCCGCTGCACGAAGACACGGTGCGGCGCATGACGAAGGAAGCCGTGCTGCCGTACCATAAGCGGCTCGACCGGCTGCACGAGTGGAAGCGGAGCTATGAGGAGACGCTCATTCGGGCCGGCGTCCGGGTGTTCGTCGAAGGGCTGGAGGGCAAACGCAAGAAATACACGCCGATGGAAACGGCGCTTCGCCATTTGGCGGACGCGTATCCGTCCCCGCTCTTCCTGTATCTCACGCCGGAGATGGCGAATCGGTTCGCTTCGTTCTCCTCGTTCGAGTCTTGGATCGTCAAGGTGCGCCTGCTGCTCGCATCGGAGCCTTCGAACCTGCATCCCCTGCTGGCGGAGCATGCCCGCCGCTGGGAAGTCGCGGACCGGACGTAACCGATCGGGAGCGCGGCCCTGTCGAAGCGAAGATTCGCGCATGGCGGCACCGATGTCGGAAGGAGGTTGTGCGCGGGTCGGCCAGGCAGTTGCAGGCAAGCGGATGACAGCGGAAGGTTCCGGCGATAAGCCGGAGCGCGGCTCGCCCATTGCGGAAGTTTTGCGTGGGACCGGGCAATTCGAACCGGCAACCGCGAAAGGCTCCGGCGATAAGCCGGGAAGCGGCTTGGGTCAAGCGGCGGTCTTGCGCGGATTGGTTAGATGCTTGGAGACGAACCGGCCAAAAGCCGGACAAACGGTGAACGCTAAGCGGCGGTCTTGCGCGGGAGGGAGGGTGCTTCGGAGGCGAAACGGTCGGCGTCGGCGCGAAGCTCGATCAGGAGGTCGTCCAGCTCGCGGCGGAGCTCGCTCAGCTCGCGGTTGCAGCGGGCTTGCAGCCGGTCCAGCTCGGCGGGGGCGAGTTGGTTTTGGCGAATGCGGTAAATTAGCTTGGTCGTCATCGTGTCGCTGTCGCACAAACGGTCGGCGTACACGATGGCCGGGTTCGAAATCATGGTTGCGAAGACTCCTTTATCCGTTGAATTGCTCCCAGTATAGCGGCGCTCTATTAACGGGCGATGCCGAAAGTGTGAACGGAATGTAAGAATCGGGACCGTTTGTTCGGCGAATGTTTACCCGCCGCGCCCGTCCCGGCGCCCGCGGAACAGCCGGGCAGGCGCGGATTTCGGGCCTTCCGGTGCCCCGCGCCCGCAACTTGACGAGCCGTTCCGGCGTCAAGGAAGAAGATAGAAATCGCCCCGAGAAGGGTAATACATGGACGAGGTGATGACCATGAAAAAAGCATTGACCGGCCTCGCGCT
>NZ_JAGGDJ010000066.1 GCF_017652985.1 Paenibacillus artemisiicola | reverse complement strand
CCCCCCCCCCCCCCCCCCCCCCCCCCCCCCCCCCCCCCCCCCCCCCCCCCCCCCCCCCCCCCCCCCCCCCCCCCCCCCCCCCCCCCCCCCCCCCCCCCCCCCCCCCCCCCCCCCCCCCCCCCCCCCCCCCCCCCCCCCCCCCCCCCCCCCCCCCCCCCCCCCCCCCCCCCCCCCCCCCCCCCCCCCCCCCCCCCCCCCCCCCCCCCCCCCCCCCCCCCCCCCCCCCCCCCCCCCCCCCCCCCCCCCCCCCCCCCTTTTTT
>NZ_JAGGDJ010000064.1 GCF_017652985.1 Paenibacillus artemisiicola | reverse complement strand
CCGTCCGCCGCCTCGGCCTCGCGCGCGCGCGTCCGGCTTCCGGGCGTGCCCGCCTCGGCCTCGCCCGCGCGCACCCCGTCCGCTTCGCCTTCGCCGGCCGGCGCCCAGCCGCCCAAAAACCGGGCGACCCGGCTGAGCGGCTTCTGCGTCGCCGACACCCCGATGCGCTGCACCGCGCGGGGCGCCAGCGCCGCCAGCCGCTCCAGCGACAGCGACAGGTGCGCGCCGCGCTTGTCGCCGGCGAGGCTGTGGATCTCATCGACGACGATCGCTTCGGTCAGGCGCAGCATCTGCCGGCCCTTGTCCGACGTCAGCAGCAAATAAAGCGATTCCGGCGTCGTCACGAGCACGTCGGGCGGCCGGTTCGCCATGCGCGCCCGCTCGGCCGGGAGCGTGTCGCCGGTGCGGACCGCGGTGCGGATGCCCGGCCAGGCGCCGTGTCCGGCCTCGGCGCCGTACGTCTCGATCTCGCCGAGAAAGCCGACCAGGTGATGCTGGATGTCGTTGTTCAGCGCCTTGAGCGGCGTGACGTACAGCACGCGCACGCCGGCCGGCCAGCCCGCGCCGCGGGCCAGGGCGGCTTCCTTGGCCAGCGCGACGCGGCTCAGGCAGGGCAGGAGCGCGGCCAGCGTCTTGCCGGAGCCGGTCGGCGCGGCGATCAGCGTATGGCGGCCGGCGGCGATCGCCGACCAGGCGTCCCGCTGCACGGGGGTCGGCTCGCCGAACGCGCGGCCGAACCAGCCGGCGAGCGTCGGATGAAAGCCCGCGAGCGGGGAAGAGGAAAGGGACATGCGTCAGCAGCTCCTTTTGGGTACGTCGTTCGTCATGTTCGACTTCGCGCGGCGGGGGATTTCCGAGAAGAGAACCGCTGGAAAATCCTGCGGCGCGCTTTCCTCTCACGATAACACAATCGCGGCGCAGGCGAAAATCCGCCCGCGGTCCGCCGGACGCGGGCAAAAGAAAGACCGTCCCCCGGACAATGTCCGAAGAACGGTCTCTGCCGCAAGCGCCGAAGCCGGCGCGGGGCGCTATTCGATCAGCTTCGCCCGCTGCAGCAGCTGGCGGAGCGCGACGGTCGCCATGTCGCGGGTCGTCGGCTCGTCCGGACGGAAGTACGAGACGCCGCCGACGGTCATGCCCTGCATGATGCCCGCGTCCGTCACCGCCGCGATCGCGTCCTTGGCATAGCCGGCGATCTGGGCGTCGTCCCCGTACGCGGCGCGGGACGGCGTGCCGGCCGGCTTGACGCCGAGCAGGTCGATCGCGCGGGCCAGCATGACGCCGAGCTGCTCGCGCGTGACGGGGTCGTTCGGCCGGAAGCTGCCGGCCCCGTAGCCCGTGACGATGCCCGCGTCGTAAGCGGCCGCGACGTCCTTCGCGAACCAGTCCGCCGGCTTCACGTCGGCGAACATCCCGTTCGCCGGCGCGTTCAGGCCGAGCGCGCGCGTCAGCATCGCCGCGAATTCGGCGCGCGTGACGGTCTTCTTCGGCGCGAACGCCGTCGCCGACGTGCCGTTCACGAGCAGCTTGCGGGCCATCGCTTCGATCTGCGACTGCGCCCAGCTGCCTTGAATATCGGCGAAGCTTACGTCGCGGGTGACCGCGGCGTACGTCGAGAAGCCCGGACGGCTGACGGTGACGACCGTCGTCCCGTCCGCCTGCGGCGCGAAGGCCGATGCGGCCGCGAAGACTTCGCCGTTCTCTTCGTAGCGCACGCCGGCCGTATTGGCCGCGATGCTGCCCGGCACCGTGAACGAGCGCGCGATCCGCTGCCCGGCCGGGACCTCGAGCGGCGTCGAGCCGGAGCCGTTCACGACGCTGGCCGCGAAGGCGACGGGCTTGCCGATCAGGACGCCGTCCGCGCCGACGGAGAAGGCGCCCGCGTCCTGCGGCGCGATGACGATCTCGAGCGACGCGCCCGCCGGGACGTTCGCCAGCAGGGCGGCCGGAATGGCGATCGCGGCGTCTCCGGCGCCGACGATCAGCGTGCTGCCGGCCGGCGCAGCGGCGATCAGCGCCGCTTGCGCGCCGCTAATGGCGAAGGTCGCGGTCTTGCGGTCCGGATTCGCCATCGGCACGACGATCGCCGCCGGGGAGCTGCCTGCCTGGTCGAGCGCCGCCTTCAGGTCGGCGTCGGCGATCGCGGCGCGGATGCCGCCGTTAGCGTCGGTCGTCGCCGGCGTCACGGATACTTGCTTTTGTCCCTGGGCGATGACGGCCGCGACCGACGGGGTCGGCTTCTCCGCGGCAGGCGGAGCCGGCGGCGTCGGCGTCGTGACCGGCGGAACGTAGACGTTCTCCGCCGGAATGGCGACGGGAACCTTGACCGTCGCGAAGTTGTCGGGATTGGCGGTCTGCGCGATGCGGACCGTCAGGTCGACCTTCGCGTCGGCCGCGCCGCCGCCCGGACGCTTCTGCAGGACGTTGTCCTTGACGTAGCTTTCGTCGCTGCTGGCCGAGACGGCATACGCGTAGCCCTCCGTCTCCGGCAGCGTCAGCACCTTGGCGCCGACCGACGTGACGTTGACGGCCGTCGGCGCGAAGTCCTTCGCGACCAGCGACAGGGCCGCTTCGTCCCCGCCTTGGATCCGGTATTGGCCGACGGCCTCGTAGACGGCCTTCGCTTTGTAGTCGTTGTCCAAGAAGGCTGCAAGCACGTCCAGCTTGTAGGTGCCCGGCTTCAAATGCTTGATGACCGGGTTGCCGTCCTTGTCCACCTCGTCGTCGATGTATTCGTCGTTGATGTCATCGATGGTATAGTCGCCCGGCTCGAACGGCTGCAGCTTTCCGCCTCCGTCCACGTTCGCTTCGGCATACAACGTGCCGACCAGTTCATCGTTCAGATCGAATACGTCGATTTCGAAGTAATTCGCATCCTCCGCCGTCAGCTTGAAGGAGACCGACGTCGAATCCTGATAGTCGTCCCCGTTCGGCGAGACGGTCGGCGGATCGGCGACGACGTCTTGGACGCCGAAGCCGTTGTCCGCGCGCTCGTCGCCCACGTGCACGACGAACGGCAGATGAAGCGCGGGCTGCCCGTCGCCGCTTTCCAGCAGCACTTCGCCCTCGTAACGGCCGTCCGGCGCGTCCGCGGCCGGAGTGGCCGTCAGCCCGAAGTCGGCGGCTTGCGACGCGCCGGCGGTGATCGTGCCGCCCGCCTCGATACCGGTCAGCGCGAGGCCGAGCTTGCCGGCGTCGCCTTCCTTGAACGTGCCGCCGCTATCCGACAGATCGTCGTGCAGGACGACGGAGGCCGTGTACGTCACGGGCTCGCCGGAGAAGTTCTTCAGCGTCAGCGGCTCCGACTTCGACTCGCCGGGCTGCATGAGCCCGAAGCTGGCGGAGGAGCCGTAGTTGACGACCTCGTGCTCGTGCATGTAGGCGTCCATGATCGAGATGCGGTCGATCGTCTCCAGCAGGGCCGGAGTGTCGAGCGCTTTGGAGACGTCGACGCGTCCGGCGCCCTGCGTGTAGGCGTCGTAGGCATGCCCATCGCCGTCCGTCAGCTCGACGGCCGTATTCGCGAGCGCGGCGCGGACGTCGAACGGCGTCCATTCCGGATGCTTCTCCTTCAGCAGCAGGGCGAGGCCCGCGACGTGCGGGGTCGCCATGCTCGTCCCGCTGATCCGGTTGTACGCGTCCCGGTACGAGACGTCCGGCTTGTCTTTGCCGTACGCCGGCCAGGTCGAGAAAATATTGTTGCCCGGCGCGACGACGTCCGGCTTGATGCTCCAATCGGGGTCGGAGTTCGGGCCTTTGGAGCTGAAATCGGCGATCCGGTCGCCCTCCACGCCCACGGCCCGCTCGAAGGACGCGCCGAACGCGAAAGTAAGCGCCGTTTCCGGCTGGGCCAGCACCTGCTTCGCCAGCTTGCGTCCGTAGGTGCCCTCCATGTCGAAGGTCGGAATGAATGCCGGGGAATCGCCGAGCAGGGAGTTGATGAAGCCGTTGCGATCCTTGATGTCGTCGCTCAGGTTCGGCGCCTCCCCGTCGTTGATGCCGTTGAACACGATGACCGCCTTGGCGCCGTGCGCCTTGGCAATGGCGATCTTGTCGACGAACGCGAGAACGCCCCGGGAGAGGAGGACGACCTTGTCCGCGACGTCCTTGCCGGCGTAGTCCGCGTCGGAGCCGAGCCCCGCGTAGACCGCGCCGATCGGCTCCGTGCCCAAGTAGGCGGCCAAATCCTCCTGGCCCGTCCGCCAGCCCATGGTTTGGATGCCGACCGGGTGCTCCGCGTCGAACGCGCTGGCGACGGTGCCGGTGAAGTACGGCGCTTCCGTCGTCGCCGCCCCGACCGAGATGGCGAGCTGGGAGCTCGCCGGCGAGCCCATCGTGTAGTAGGCCGGCCCGGCGTTGCCGTTGGCGATGACCGCCACGACGCCGGCGAGCACCGCGTTGTTGATGGCGGCGGCGTCCGGCGTGTTCACGTCCTTCTCGAGGTCCGAGCCGAGGGACAGGTTGATGACGTCCATGCCGTCCTCGACGGCCCGTTCGATGCCTTCGATGACCTGCGCGGACGAGCCGCTGGACTTGCCGGTCGCGATATCGAAGCCGAGCACCTTGTACATGTGGAGGTCGGCGCCGTAGGCGACGCCCTTCTGCGCGTATTCCGCGTTCGCGCTGCTCGCCCGGCCGGCGATCGTGCCGGAGACGTGCGTGCCATGGCTGGTGCCGAGATTTTTGACTTCGGGATTCGGGATTTCCTCGTACGGGTCGTTGTCGTCGAAGTAAGCGTCGTACCCGCCTTTATACGCGCCGGCCAGATCGGGATGCGCGTAGTCGATGCCGGTGTCGATGACGCCGACCTTCAGGCCCGCGCCCGTGTAGCCTTCCGCCCACGCCTTGTCCGCCCCGATCTGCTCCAGCGGCAGGTTGTCGTAGTAGAGCGGCTTGGTCGGATCGCCGACCGGCGCGACGTCCGGCACGCTGTAATAGGTGCGGTTCTCGAACACGGACGTGACGCCGGGCAGCGCGGCCAGCGCCGGGATCTGATTGGCCGCGATCGTGACCTCGAGCCCGTTCAGCACGGTGTTGTACCGATGGTTGACGGCCATGCCGAGACCGTTGGTCCGGGCCGCTTGGATGAACGACGCCTGTTGGCTGTCGGCGGCTTTCCGCGCGGATTCCTCGGTCAGCGTCGCGATGCCGTTCGCGCTGGCGAAGCTGCCTACGGCGCCGGGCTCGCCCGAGAGCGTCACGATGACGCGCGTTTGGGCGGCGGAGGCGGTGTCGATGCGGGGGGAGACGTACCCGCGGATCGGCGAAGCCGGATGTTTCGGTATCCCGCCCGAGAGGGTAATGGAGCCTGTGCTTGCGCCGGAAGCGCTGACATGATAGGGGATGCTCATCCCCGCGGTCAACGCCGCCGCCAGGGAGATCGTGAGCAGTTTCCGGATTGCGTTACGGTTTCGCAATGAACATGCACGCCCTTTCCAAGCTTGAGGTATGAAATACGATTCTATAAGTCTTGTAAACGCAAGAATCCTATTATTTACAATTAAATAAGGGGCTGGAAAAGTCAATAAAGATTATTCAAAATTATTTAACAATTTAAATAATTGAATCGTTGGAACTAGAACGGCAGGTCAATCGACAAGCCCTGCGCGCATACATATAGACTTACGGCAAGCGGCTTCGGGGCATCGGCGGCGGGAGGGACCGGAATGGCGAAATGGCGGGACAGCTTGGAGCGGCGGTTCATGGAATGGCGGCGGCTGGAGTACGCGGTGGAGCATACGCTCGCGGGCCGGCGCGTGCTGCGCGTCGCGGGGCCGCGGACGCCGCGGCTGACGACGCCGGTATCGGTGGCGGTCAGGCGGGAAGAGCTGGGCGCGGTGGAAGAGACGTTCCAGGCGGGGCTGGCCTGCTTCTGCCTCGGGGAACTGACGGCGGAGGGACGCGCCGCGTTTCTGCGGGCCTGGCACGAACGCCTCGAGGCCGGGGCGACCGTCGTGCTGGCCGACCGCCGGGGCGAGGGCTGCGAGACGCCCGCGGAGCTCGCGGACTTGTTCGGGCCGCATGCCAAGGCGCTGAACGTCGAGGTCGGCCCGACCTTCTGGTGGGTCCGCTACGAACGGGCGTAACCGCGCGCGTACGGCCAAAACAAACAAAGCCGCGGCTGCTTGTCTCGGGAAGAGAAGCAGCTGCGGCTTTGCTTGCAATGCCTTTGCGGGGCGGTCGAACCGCCGCGCCGGCATTATGCGTACGTCTTGCTCGGATTAATCGTCGTTATCGCCCGGCTCGTCGGAAGGATCGTTCGCGTATTTCTCGAACGTGGACTGGTTCATTACGCGGCGCGCCGTTACGTAGCGCTTCGAGTAATAGGATTCGCTCAGTCCGTTGATCGCGACGCCTCTGCTGGTGGACGCGTGCGCGAACTTGCCGTCGCCGATGTAGATGCCCACGTGCGAGATGCCGTTGCCCGTCGTATTGAAGAATACGAGATCCCCGGGAATGAGATCGTCCTTGGCGATTTTCTTGCCCAGCGTGGCCTGCGAACGGGACGCGTGCGGGATTTCGACGCCGAGTTTCTTGAACACGTACATCGTGAATCCGGAGCAGTCGAACCCTTTCGTAGTCGTGCCGGAGTAAACATAGGGTGTTCCGATCAGATCGCCGATGACGCCGTCCATTTTCGACTGCGCGAACACGCTTCCGGTCTGGAAGATGAACAGCATCGCGATTCCGATCACTAGCGCGGAAAGCTTCTTCAAAACGGGAAACTCCTTCCGGGGCCTACGAGGTTAGCTGTGGGGTTCGGTTGAAGGCTCCCTATGATCGCCTCTGGCAGACGGTCTTCGGCAGACCGGCTGTCGGGATCAATTCACCCAGAATGGTTCCCCCGTTTCCCTCTTGCAAGGGAATTCGGCAAAATTTTCATTTCTCACGGCTAAATATTCGATCATTTTGTCGCTTCTCCTTCCAGGTTCATCCTTTGTTCACACATTAAAATTATTAGAATGCAACCTTTTGTCTCTCATTTTCGTATAACAGCGCCGTTTTCGCGACCGGAGAACGCGTGTATTCGGGTTGTCGGAAAAACGTCCGGCCCGTGCGCGGCCCGTCCCTTCGCCGCCTTCGGCAGACGTCGAAAAGCCCCGTCGCGGGGGCGTACGGGGCGGAACGAAAGTCCTAGGCGATGCGGTTCGAGATTCGGACGCGGCTGCGGCGGGGCGGCGCCGAGGGGCAGGCGGAGAGATCCGCCCGCTCCGGCGTTACGGCTGCTTGGACTGCCAGACGTCGAACTGGGAGGCCGCCGTCCACACCTTCATGACCGTGCGGATCAGCTGATAGCCTTGATGAAGCACCAGCGCGAGCAGACCGGCCCACAGCATCGACACGGAGGCGACCGTCACGCTGACGAGCGCCCCGATGCCCCACATCGCGAGCGACACGCCGGCGAAGGGCAGGAAGTTCGCGAGGCATTGCCAGAGGCCGCGCATGGAGCCGCTGCCGGCAACGGAACCGAACTGCATCGCGAGGAAGAGCAGGTGGAGCAGCACCGCCCAGAGCAGCCACGCGCCGGCCCACGGCCCGGCCTGCTTCGCGAATTCCGTCAGCGTGCCGCTCGTCAGCAGCAGGTCGAGCGCCTTGGGCAGGAGCCAGGCGGCGGGCGCGAGCGTCAGCGTCGTCTCCGCCAAGTAGAGCAGGGCGACCGGCTTCCAAGCTTTGCGAATGCCGCTCAGGAACTTGGTTCCTTGCTCGTCGCTCGCGCGGTACAGGGAGTGGAACAAGCCGGCGTTCAGGAACGGCGTGATGACGATCCGTCCGGCCAGCAGCCCGCAGAAGAGCAGGGCGTAGGGCCGGAACGCGTCCGTCTTCATGAGCTGGAACTGCGATTCCGTCAGGAACAGCGAGATGGCGCTGCTGCTGGCCGCGTACGAATCGGGAAACCGCTTGAGCAGCGGCACCGCGATGCCCTCGATCGTGCGGTAGAGGAAGAAGCCCCATAGCAGTTCGTAGAGGAACAGCAGGATAATGATGTAGATGTGCTTCGTCGTCAGCTTCCAGCCTTGCTTGATATGCGTCTTCATCCGTCAATCACCTCCTTCATTAATCGCGGCGGGCGTCACCAGGCGAGCGAAGCGAAGAGCGTCTCGGCCAGCTTCGAGAGTCCGACGCTCCAGCGCGTGCGCGTTTTCTCGTCGAGGTCGGCCTTCATGAAATTATTGATGTGCTTGTTGTCGAGCACGTTGTCGTTCTGCGGATCGACCGCGGCCCAGAGCAGTTTGGCGCCATGGACGATCTTGTACTGGACGCTGGCTTCTTGGCCGTCCCATACCTTGGGCATGACCGTGCCGTCGGCGAAATGGAGCACCACCGTCACCGGGCCGTTCGAGCCGCCGGTCTTCTTGATGAGCACGACGTTCTCGTACTCCGTCTTCCCGTCCTGCTTGACCGGCGTGACGCGGATGCCGGCGACCGCATAATCGGACATCGCGTCCCCGTACACGAAATGGCTGAAGTAGTCGTTCCACTTGGTCTTCGTCACCGATTCCACGACCCGCTGGAAGTCGGCGGTGGACGGGTGCTTGAACTTGTACTTCTGGAAGTACGTCCGCATGATCTTGCGCATCGTCGCGTCGCCGACCTGCTTCTCGATGCCGACGAGCACGAGCTTGGCGCGGATGTAGACGTTCTCGGCGTAGTGATTGTTGTCGTGGTACGACCAGGACAGCTGCTTCAGCGGCGCGGGATCGGTCATGTAGCTGGCTTCCACGGGCAGGTTCGGCGCCACGCCGTATTCGCTCTCCATGACCTTGTCCTCCGCGTAGGAGGTGAAGCCTTCGTCGAGCCACGCTTCCTCGAACTCGTTGGAGGCGACCATGCCGTACCAGTATTGGTGGCCGATCTCGTGCACGACGGTCCGCTCGAGGTCGTACCCGGGATTGTCGTTCTCCGCCGAGAACGCCGTGACGAGCGTCGGGTATTCCATGCCGCCCGCGCCGTTGCCGCCCTTGGGCGGGACGACGACGGAGAGCGTCGTGTACGGATAGGCGCCGTACCACTGCGCGTACTTGGCGAGCGCGGACTTGGCCGCGTGCAGGTAGCGGTCTTTGTACTTGGCGTGAAGCGGATCGAGGTACAGCTTGATGCGCACGCCCGGCACGCCTTCGGTGGAGTACGGCTCCTCCGAATAGACGAAGTCGGGGGAGGCCGACCAGCCGAAGTCATGCACGTCGTCGGCGTAGAATTGGTACGTCTTGCGGCCGTCCTGGACGACGGACGCTTTCGCCTGGAAGCCGGTGGCCGCGACCTTATAGGACGAGGGCACGTTGATCTTCACGCTGTAAATGCCGAAGTCGCTGTAAAACTCGGAGTTGCCGTGGTACTGGTGCGCGTTCCAGCCCTCCGTCGCCCGGCCCCGCGTGCCCGCGGTCTCGTAGACGGCCAGCTTCGGGAACCATTGGCCCGCCATGACGAAATCGCCGGAGTAGCCCATGCGCGCGAACACCTCGGGCAGCTTCACCTCGAACTTCATGCGCAGCGTCACGCTTTTGCCGGGGGCCACGGGATTCGGGAGCTTGAGCTTGGCCAGCGTCAGATCGTTCGGGTTGCCGTCGTCGGGCTGCACGAAGTGCAGGCGGGGGAGCAGGCTGTACCCTTCCGTCGTCTCCAGCGTCAGCAGGTTCATGTAGCCCGTGCTGTCCGAGGTGGCCTTGTCCTCCCGCAGCTGGCCGCCGGATTCGCGCATGAACGTCGTCTCCTTGGAGCGGAAGGCGTTGGGGTAGAGGTGAAAATAGAGCTCGGACACCTGCTGCCTGCCGGGGTTTGTCCACGTGACGGTCTGCTCGCCCTGCAGCCGGTGCGTATCGGCCTGCAGCGACACGTCGATGTGGTATTCCGCGACGCGCTTGCTGAGCGCGACGGGCTTCGGCTGCATGACGCTGTCCGGCTGCTGCGTCGGCGGAGGCGCGGCCGGCTTGGGCGCGTCCTTCGCGGGGGCGGAGGCGTACGTATATTGCGAAATCCAGGCATGTCCGAACCCTTCCCGCGCCGTTACGCCGATCAGCACGGCGGCGAGGGCAAAGAGCAGAAAACGTGTGGCGAGGCGTGGCTTCATTCTAAGACTCCCTCCCGTTGACAAGCATCTAAGGCATGTATATGTTTGCTTTTCCGGGATTATTAGCTAAAATGGAATTAAAGTGCGGACTGGCCGGGAAACCGCGCCGGACGCGGAATTCAAGGCTTTGTACAAGGCTTGGGACGGGAGTTGAACGGAGCGCGTGAGCGAACAAAACAACGGACAGCAGCCGCCGGAGAAGAAGGAGAAGAAGTCTCTTTCGCTGAACGTGGTGAGCAATAAGGAACATAAGGGCTTCGGCGCGGGGACGATTGACCTCAGCGACGTCGCCTGCGTCATGATCGATAACGGCGAGGCGTACATCGACGTGGGCGCGATGCACGCGAAGAGCAAGATCGAGCGGGGCATCAAGTTCGGCACGAACAAGGAGGACGTCCCGAACGGCCGCCCGTGCTGGATCGTTTGGGTCGCGGTGGAGCGGGGCGAGGAAGGCGCGCATTACGCGGGCGCGACGGCATGCCCGATGCTGATCGATTCGGAGGCGCGCAGAGGGTGGAAGATTCTCGCGCAGCACGTGAACAACCTCGATTACGCCATCAAGCGCCGGTTCATGCTCGACGAGCTGGGCGCGGAAGAAAAGCGGGCGCTGAAAGGCCTGCTCGTGGCGCATAACCCCGAATGGTGGGACCGTTCGCCGGATAAGCTCAAGGACGCGCTGAACGTCTAGGAGCCGCGGAGGACGGAGATAGGATGATAGAGGACGCGTTTCGCCGGACGGCGGGACGCGTTTTTTGTCGTGCGCGGCGCAGAGGGCGTCGGGGGAGCGTACGTCGTGCGCGGCGAGGGAGGGCGAAGAAGCCGGCTTCATTCAAAACATAATTGACAATCATTCTCCATATAATTGATAATGATTATCAGTATCAATTAAAAGCGGGCACCGGCTGCCTGAAGGAGTGAAGGAATTGGAACCGAAAGCATTGCTCGTATACGCGAGCATGACCGGCAACACGCGCGACATGGCGGACAGCGTGGTCGAAGGGCTGCTGGAGCATTTCGTCGCGGTGGAGGTCAAGGAAGCGTTCGACGCGACCAGGGCCGACTTGGACGTCTACGATAATTTGCTGTTCGGGGTCTACACGTGGGGAGACGGCGATCTGCCGGACGAATTTTTGGATCTGTACGACGATTTGGGGGAGATGGACCTGTCCGGCAAGCGCGCGGCGGTGTTCGGCTGCGGCGACTCGTCGTACCGCTACTTCGCCGTCGCCGGCGACATCCTGCAGGAGCGGCTGGAGAACCGCGGCGCGCGGGTGCTGCAGGAGACGGTGAAGTCGGACGGCTGCCCGGGCCGGGCCGAGCTGGACGCCTGCAGGCGGCTCGGCGCCGCGTTCGCGGCGTTCGTCCGGGAGGAGGCCGGCGCGAAGTGAGCGCCGGCCGGTCGTGAAGGAAGCGGCCTCGCCCGATCTCCGGTACGGAGAGGGGCGAGGCCGTTGTCTTGCCGGTCGGAGACGCGGCCGCCTTGGCATGAGTTTCCGGCCGGCGACGCAAATTAAGCCTGATTCCCCCTGTTCGGAAGCCCGGCTTCTATGGTATAGTCGTTGAACAAGAACAGACGTTCTAAATTCAGGAGGATAGGGCATGAACCCGCAACCGAAAGGACGCACGCAGTACGCCGACCTGCTCCGGCGCTACTTGCTGCCGCAGAAGCGCACGCTGTGGATCCTCGCGGCGCTGCTGATCTTGACGATCGGCCTGCAGCTCGCCAATCCGCAGATCATCCGCTTCTTCATCGACAGGGCGCAGGGGGGCGGCAGCCTGCAGCCGCTGCTCGCCGCCGCCGGGCTGTTCATCGGCTTCTCGGTGCTGCAGGGCGGCGTGTCCGTGCTGGCGACGTACTACAGCGAGAACCTCGGCTGGAAGACGACGAACGAGCTGCGCGCCGACCTCGCGGCGCACTGCCTCGCGCTCGACATGCCGTTCCACAAGTCGCAGACGTCCGGCGCCCTCATCGAGCGGGTCGACGGCGACGTGAACGCGCTGGCGAATTTCTTCTCCAGCATGATCATCCACCTGCTCGGCAACTGCCTGCTCATGGTCGGCATCATCGTGCTGCTGTTCCGCGAAAGCTGGATGATCGGCGCGGGCATGACGGTCTTCGTCGTCGCCGCGATCTTCGTCATTCAGCAGATCCGCAAGTTCAACGGACCGTTCTGGAAGGAGTGGCGGCAGGCGAGCGCGGAGCTGTACGGCTTCATCGGCGAGCAGCTCGAAGGCACGGAGGACATCCGGGCGAACGGCGCGTCGGGCTTCGTCATGGGCCGCTTCTACGGCATGATGCGCCATATGCTGCGCGTGCGGCTGCGGGCGTTCATCGGCTTCGCCTCGATGTGGAACACGACGATCGTCGTGTTCACGCTCGGCAACGCGATGGCGTTCGCGATCAGCGCGTATCTATGGAAGACGGACGCGATTTCGCTCGGCACGGTGTACCTGATCTTCTTCTACACGGAGCTGCTTGCCAAGCCGATCGAGAAGATCCGCACGCAGATGGAGGACTTGCAAAAGGCGGACGCCAGCATCGCGCGCATCCGGGGGCTGTTCGAGACGCGCTCCTCCATCGCCGACGGCCCGGGGGCGCCGCTGCCGGACGGCCCGCTCGCCGTGGCGTTCGACGACGTGACGTTCTCGTACGAGGACAACGCCGGCGAACCGACGCTGAAGGGGCTTCGGCTGTCGCTCGCGCCCGGCGAGGTGCTCGGTCTGCTCGGCCGCACCGGCAGCGGCAAGTCGACGATCGCGCGGCTGCTGCTCCGCTTCTACGATCCGCAGGAAGGCGCGATCCGGATCGGCGGCGCGGATATCCGGCATTGCAAGCTGGGCGGCTTGCGCCGGCGGGTCGCCATGGTCACGCAAAACATCGAGATCATGGAAGGCACGATCCGCGATAACTTGACGTTCTACGACGACTCCGTACCCGACGCGCGCATCGTCGAAGTGCTGGAGCAGCTCGGACTGGGGAGCTGGTACGCCTCCATGCCGGAGGGGCTGGACACGATGCTCGCGTCCGGGGGCGGCAGCCTGTCGGCCGGCGAAGCGCAGCTGCTCGCCTTCGCCCGCGTGTTCCTGACCGATCCCGGGCTCATCATCATGGACGAAGCCTCGTCCCGTCTCGACCCGCTGACCGAGCAGCGCATCGAGGACGCGATCGGCAAGCTGCTGGCGAACCGGTCGTGCATCATCATCGCCCACCGTCTCGCCACGGTCCAGCGCGCGGACAAAATCGCGATTCTCGACAACGGCGCCGTCATCGAAGCCGGCGACCGGGAAGCCTTGGCCGCCGATCCGCGGTCGCGGTTCAGCGCGATGCTGGCCACGGGGCTCGAGGAGGTGCTCGCGTGACGACCTTTCAATTCCTGGTCCGGCTGATCACGTTCCGGCCGCTTCTGTATACGGCCAACGCGCTCGCCTGGACCGTCATCTACCTGATTCCGATCGCGCCCGGCCTCATCACGCAGCAGTTCTTCGACTCGCTGACCGGCGAGGATACGCTGAAGGCCGGCACGTGGGGGATCATCGCGCTGCTCCTCGCGGCGGCGCTCGCGCGGGTGGTCATGATCTACGTCGGCTGCATCACCGACGTGGAGTTCCGCTTCCGCGTCGCCATGATCCTGCGCCGCAACCTGCTCGGCCACGTGCTGAAGCAGCCCGGCGCGCGGGCCATCCCGGTCTCCCCGGGGGAAGCGATCAGCTACTTCCGCGACGACGTCGACCAGACGGAGGAAGCCATCAGCTGGTCGGTCGACGTTTTCGGCCTGACCTGCTTCGCGATCGTCTCGAGCTACATCCTGCTCAAGATCGACGTGCAGATGACGCTGCTCGTGTTCGTGCCGCTTATTCTCGTCGTCACGGTGGCGCAGCTGGCCACGTCGCGGCTGCAGAAATACCGGGCCGCGAGCCGCGAGTCGACGGCGCGCGTGACCGGCGCGATCAGCGAAATGTTCGGCAACGTCCAGGCGATCCAGGTCGCCGGCGCGGAGGACCGCGTCATCGAGCGGTTCCGGCGGTTCGGCGAGACGCGCCGCAAGACGATGCTGAAGGATAAGCTGCTCGGCGAGGCGCTCGACGCCGTCTTCACGAACGCCGTCAACCTCGGCATCGGGCTCATCCTGCTGCTCGCGGGCACGAAGATGCGCGGCGGCGGCTTTACGGTCGGAGACTTCTCCCTGTTCGTCTATTATCTGACGTTCGTGACGCAGGTCATCTCCAACGTGGGGAAGTTCATGACGTATTTCAAGCAAATGAGCGTCGCGCTGGCGCGGATGCTGGAGATGCTGCAGGGCGCTCCGGCCCGCATCCTGACGCGCAAGGCGGCGCTGCCGCTCCGCAAGGGCGCGGGCCAGACGGCGGAAGCCCGCGACGACGCGGCGCCGATCGAAGCGCCCGAGCCGCTGCGGTCGCTGGAGGTAACGGGGCTGTCGTACCGGTACCCCGACACCGGCAGGGGCATCGAGGACATCTCGCTGCGGCTGGCGGGCGGCTCGTTCACGGTCGTGACGGGCGCCATCGGTGCCGGCAAGACGACGCTCGTCCGGGCGCTGCTCGGCCTGCTGCCGATGGACGAAGGCACGATCGCGTGGAACGGCAGGCCGGTCGAGGATCCCGCCGCGTTCTTCGCGCCGGCCCGCAGCGCGTACGCCGCGCAGATTCCGCGGCTGTACAGCGACACGCTGCGCAACAATATCCTGCTCGGCCAGGAGAACGACAAGGGCAAGATCGGGCGGGCCGTGCACGACGCCGTCATGGAGTACGACGTCGCGCATCTGCAGCAGGGGCTCGAGACGGTGGTCGGGCCGCGCGGCGTCAAGCTGTCGGGCGGCCAGATGCAGCGGACCGCCGCGGCGCGGATGCTCGTGCGGGAGGCGGAGCTGTACGTCTTCGACGACGTGTCGAGCGCGCTCGACGTCGAGACGGAAGCGAAGCTGTGGGACCGGCTGTTCGAGAGCCGCGGCGACGCGACGTGCCTCGTCGTGTCCCACCGGCGGACCGCGCTCGCGCACGCCGACCGGATCGTCGTCATGAAGGACGGCCGGATCGAGGACGAGGGCACCGTGGAGCAGCTGCTCGCGTCCAGCGAGACGTTCCGGGAGCTGTGGTACGGGGACGAGCGGGGCAAGGAGTGACCGCGAAGCGCATATCGCGTGGCCCCATATAATGAAGAAGGCTGCAAGCGGATGATCCGCTTGCAGCCTTTTTTGCCATGGCCGGCGTCTAGCCCGGAAGCCGGATTCTAATTGCTCCACCAGCGCTTGAGCTGCTTCCACCAGCTGCTCGTCTGCTCCCGCTTCGCGTCGTCGCTTCCGGCCGCCGCGTCTCCCGCATCGCCGTGCGCGCCGCATACCTCGACCGGCTGCGTGCCGCTGACGAACGTCTCCAGCCGCCGGTTCGGGCAGGTCTTGCCGGCCAGCTTGCCGGATTCGGGATCGACGTAGACGGAGACGACGCCGTCCGGCAGCGGGAAGATCTTCGGCGGCACCGCCGCGAGCGCCTGCTCCGTGTAGGCGGCGAAGATCGGGGCCGCGCGGTGCGCCTCGGCGGGGGTCAGCTTGCGCCCCTTGTCGTAGCCGACCCAGACGGCCGTCGCCAGCTCCGGCGTGTAGCCGACGAGCCAGGCGTCGGTCGCCGTCGTGCCGGTCTTGCCGGCGACCGGGCGCTTGATCATGGCGGAGACGCGGTTGCCCGTGCCCCCGGTATCGAAGACGCTCTCCATCAGGCTCGTGAGCACGTACGCATGCGCGGCGTCGACGACCGGTACGGCCGCGGGCTTCGCTTCGTACAGCACCTCGCCCTTGCCGTCCTCGATCCGCAGGATCGCGGTCGGCTCGATCCGGACGCCGCCGTTCGCGAACGTGCCGAACGCGGACGCCATCTCGAACGGGCTGACCGGGAACGTGCCGAGCGCGAGCGACGGCAGCGGCTTCATCGGGCTGTCGATGCCGAGCTTGCGCGCCATGTCGATGACGTTCTGCGGGCCGACCTTCATGATCGAGTTGACCGCGTAGATGTTGTCGGACGAAGCGATCGCCTGCCGCATGTCGATGAGCCCGTTCGTATACTTGCTGTTGTAGTTGCTCGGCGCGTACGTCTTGCGGCCGTCGTCGTACGTGAAGACGGTCGGCGCGCTCTTGAATTGGGACACCGGCGTCAGCGCGCCCTGCTGCAGCGCCGTCAGGTAGAGAATCGGCTTGAACGACGAGCCCGGCTGGCGCGTCGTGGCGAACACGCGGTTATATTGGTTCGTCTTGTAATCCCGCCCGCCGACCATCGCCTTGACGTAGCCGGTGCGCGGATCGATCGACACCAGCGCGGCCTGCTGCTCGGAGCCGGCCGGGATGCCCGAGGCGACCGCTTCTTCCGCGGCGCGCTGCGCCTCGGGATCCAGCGTCGTGTAGATGCGGATGCCGCCTTCGCTCAGCAGATGCTCGTCGATGCCGAGCTTGTCGACCGCCACGTACCGGATATAATCCCGGAAGTACGGGGCCATGCCGGCCTGCTTGCTCGATCCGAGCGGCACGAAGCTCAGCAGCTGCGCCCCCGCGGCTTTGGCGTCCGCCTGCAGGATGATGCCTTGATCGGCCATCGTCTGCAGGATCGTCCGCTGCCGGTCCTTGGCGTTCTTCATGTCCATGTAAGGCGAGTAATATTTCGGACCCTTCGGGATGCCCGCGAGCATCGCGCTCTCCGCGAGCGTCAGCTCGGAGGCGTGCTTGCCGAAGTAGAGCTCCGAGGCGGCTTCCGCCCCGTACGCGCCGTGGCCGTAATAGATCTGGTTGAGGTACATCGAGAGGATCTCGTCCTTGGAGTAGTGCATCTCCAGCTGAATCGTGTACATCGCTTCCTTCAGCTTCCGCGACCAGGTCCGCTCGTGCGTCAGATACAGATTCCGCGCGAGCTGCTGCGTCACCGTGCTGGCGCCCTGCTCCCGCGAGAGATGCTCCAGGTTGACGACGGCGGCGCGCGCCATCCCCTTCATATCGAAGCCGAGATGATCGTAGAAGCGCCGGTCCTCGATCGCGAGCGTCGCCTCCACGAGGTACGGCGAAATTTGCTTCAGCGGGACCGATTGCCGGTTCTCGCCGGCGTGGAACGTGTCGATGACGCGTCCCTGCAGGTCCAGCATCTGCGACGTCTGGCTGACGGACGAAGCCGGCAGCGCCTGCACCCGCAGATAATAGAGGAAGCCGAACGCGGCCATGAACAGCACGAGCAGCGCCCCGCCCGCGTACAGCAGCCCTTTGCGCAGCCGGCGCAGCAGCGGCATCCACCGCTCGGCTTGAATGGCGACCGGCAGCCGGCGCTTCCCGCCGCCGCCCCGCTTCATGCGATACCAGCTCATACCCGATGCCTCCTTGCGTTTTCCTAAGCTATCCAACTAGTATGGAAAACATTGGGCCGCGGTATTCAGGCGAAGGGAAACGGGGTATGAAATTTTTGAGCGGGGCGGGCGGAAGGTTGCTTTTTCCCCCCGTTAACTTATAATACAAAAGGAAACATGCGACCTTATGAATCAAGGACCCACCATACATACAAGAAAGCAGGGATTAACCGATGGAATTGTGGTTTACGGAGAAGCAAACCCCGACCTACGGCATTACGGCCAAAATCAAAGAAACGTACGTGAGCGAGCAGACGGAATTCCAGAAGCTCGATATGATCGAAACCGAAGAATTCGGCACGATGCTCGTCCTGGACGGCATGGTCATGACGACGGACAAGGACGAGTTCGTCTATCATGAGATGGTCGCGCACCCCGTGCTGTACACGCACCCGAATCCGAAGAAGGTGCTCGTCGTCGGCGGCGGCGACGGCGGCGTCATCCGCGAGATCCTGAAGCACCCGAACGTGGAGAAGGCCGTGCTGGTCGACATCGACGGCAAAGTCATCGAATATTCGAAGAAATACCTGCCGAACATCGCGTGCGGCCTGGACGACCCGCGCGTCGAAGTCATCGTGAACGACGGCTTCATGCACATCCACGACCACAAGAACGAATACGACGTCGTCATGGTCGATTCCACGGAGCCGGTCGGCCCGGCGGTCAACCTGTTCACGCGCGGCTTCTATCAGGGCATCTACGACTCCCTGAAGGAAGACGGCATCTTCGTGGCGCAGACGGACAATCCGTGGTTCACGCCGGACCTGATCCAGAACGTCAACCGCGACGTGAAGGAAGTGTTCCCGATCGTGCGCGTGTTCTGGGCGAACGTGCCGACGTACCCGAGCGGCCTGTGGACGTTCACGATGGGCAGCAAGAAGCATGATCCGCTCGAGGTGGACGAGTCCGCCATCCCGGAAATCGACACGAAGTACTATTCACCGCGCCTGCACAAGGCCGCGTTCGTGCTGCCGAAATTCGTCGAAGATCTCGTGAAATAAGGAAGGACCGATACCGACCATGAAACTCGATCAAAAATATTCCGGCAACGTGTTCATCTTGAGCTCGGAGGACTACCAGACGTCCAAGGCCGTCATCTACGGCATGCCGATGGACTTCACCGTCTCGTTCCGCCCGGGCTCGCGCTTCGGCCCGCCGCGCATCCGCGAAGTCTCGATCGGCCTGGAGGAGTACAGCCCGTATCTGGACCGCAGCCTCGAGGACATCGCGTACTTCGACGCCGGCGATCTGCTGCTGCCGTTCGGCAACGCGGCGCGCTCGCTCGACATCATCGGCGAATTCGTGGACGGCGTGCTGGCCGACGGCAAGATGCCGGTCGGCCTCGGCGGCGAGCATCTGTGCTCGTGGCCGATTTTCCAGTCGGTCTACAAGAAATACCCGGATCTCGCGATCATCCACTTCGACGCGCACGCCGACCTGCGCGAGCAGTACGAGGGCGAGCCGCTCTCGCACTCCACGCCGCTGCGCAAAGCCGCGAACCTGATCGGCGGCAAGAACGTGTACCAGTTCGGCATCCGTTCCGGCTCGCGCGAGGAATGGCAGTTCGCCCGGGAGAACATCAACTTCTACCCGTTCGAAGTGCTGGAGCCGCTTAAGAAGGTCCTGCCCGAGCTGGCAGGCCGTCCCGTCTACCTGACGATCGACATCGACGTGCTCGATCCGTCCGCGGCGCCGGGCACCGGCACGGCGGAAGCCGGCGGCATCACGTCGAAGGAGCTGATCGACGCCGTGCACGCCATCGCGCGCGCGGGCATCAACGTCGTCGGCTGCGACCTCGTGGAAGTCGCCCCGGCTTACGACCCGACGGAGCAAACGCAGATCGTCGCGGCGAAGGTCATCCGCGAAATGCTGCTTGGCTTCATCAAAGCATAACGAACGGCTTTACGGCGGCTCGGCCGCCCCGCGGGGGCATCGGCCGAGCCGCCGCAAGAAAGCCGCAAAAAAACCGCTCCGGTCCGTGCATCGCGCACGGCCGGAGCGGTTTTTTTGCGTTTATGGCGCCTGTTGCGTTGATTGGGCGCGCTGCGCGGCGCGTGCTTGCGGCGGACCCGGCCGGCAGGGCGAGCCGCCTTACCGCGGCGCGTCCGTCGGGGCCGCTTCCGCCGCGGCGCGGTTGTCCCGGCGCAGCCCGACCATGACGTCGGGGACGTTCGTGTCCATCGCGTCGACGCCCATCGCCATCAGCCGCGCGAACACGGCCGGATCGTCGGACATGCTGCCGTAGACGTAGAAGCCGCGGCCGTGCAGCTCCGCGACCCGCTCCGCGGACAGATGCTGCAGCGGCGTGTTCAGGATTTGCGCCCCGAGCTCCTCGAGCAGCGCGATCGGCCGTTCGATCGCGTGCGCGCTGATCGCGGCCGTCAGGACGTCTTCGTTGACGTCGCGCACGGCTTTCACGAGATCGTGGCGGAACGACATCAGCTGCGCCTGCCCGTTCATGCCGTGCTCCGCGACGAGGCGGGCCGTCCGGTGGGCGAGCGCCGGGTCCAAGCGGTCCGCGGGCTGCTTCAATTCGATGCTGAGCCGGATCCGGTCCCGCGCCCAGACGAGCACGTCTTCGAGCGTCGGCACGCGCTCGCCGGCGAAGTCCGCCGAGAACCAGGAGCCGGCATCGAGCGCGCGAAGCTCCGCCAACGTATAGTCGCGCAACGGACCGCGTCCGTTCGTCGTTTTGTCCGCCGTCAGATCGTGAAAGACGACGACTTCGCCGTCCTTCGTCAATTGCACGTCGAGCTCGATGAGCTCCGCCCCGCAAGCCAACCCGCGTTCGAATGCGGCCATCGTGTTTTCCGGCGCGTACGCCGAAGCGCCGCGGTGCGCCCCGACGGCGATGCCGTCCAATCCGCTGAATATCGTGGTGTTCTTCATGCTTCCGCATCCTTTCCGGGTCAAGATTGCTTCTCATTGTAGCATGCGGGCGCAAACGATAAAGATAAGGTTTTGTTAAAGCGGTTTAACGACTGTTTTCTACTAATTAATGGAAAAAATAGCCCAAAAGTAACGGTTTATTAATGAATTATTAATTATACTCCCGAATTTACAATAAATAATCATCAGTTTGAAACGCATTTTACAAAACCGGTTTAAGCTTGTCTTCGGGATGGTACCGTTCCCACATCGGCTCGCGCAAAACGGAAGAAAGAGAGGCCCGACGATTTTTGGCTACCATCGACGACGTCGCGAAGGCATCCGGCGTATCCAAGGGCACGGTTTCGAGCGTCTTCAGCAAGAAACGGCCCATCAGCAAAGAAGTGACCGAGCGCGTACTCGCGGCGGCCAAATCGCTGCACTATAAGCCGAATTATTGGGCGAGAAGCCTCGCCAGCCGTTCCACGAACATTCTCGGATTGAATATCCGGGGCGAATCGTTCCAGTTCGGCCAGTTCCATCTCTCGCTGTTGAACGGGGTGCTGCGCGTCTGTTACGAACGCGGCTACCGGCTCCTCGTCAACACGCTGTCGCCCGCTTACCTCAGCCAGGTCGAGCACATCGCCTCCGATCCGGTCGACGGCGAGATCCTGCTCGATCCCATCGACGGGGACGAGCGGATCGCGGACCGGTTCGAGAGCGGCCTGCCCGTCGTCATCGTTGGCCGTCCGCCGGGCTTCTACGAGGGGCGGGTCAGCTACGTCGACAACGACAACGTCGGCATGGCGGCGCAGGTCACGCGATATTTGCTGGAGCTCGGGCATCGGGACATCTTGTTCCTGAACGCGCCGTCCGGCAGCACCGTATCGGCGGACCGGGGCGCGGGCTATGCCGCGGCGTTCTGGCAGGCCGGCCTCGAGCCGAAGCCCGGGCGGATGCTGCACAAGCCGCTGCAAGGCTTGTCCTCGCACGCCTTCGGGTACGAATCGGCGTTTGCCGCGCTGTCGGCTTCGCCGGACGTGACGGCGGTCATCGCCGATACCGACACGATGGCGCTCGGCGTGTACAAGGCGGCGGAGCGGCTCGGGCTGCGCATTCCGGAGCAGCTGTCGGTATTCGCGTTCAGCGACGATTCCGTGCTCTCGCCGGAGTTTTCGCCGCCGCTCACCGGCGTGCGGCTCCATGCCGACCGGCTTGGCGCCGAGGCGACCCGGCTCCTGCTGGAGCAGATCGGCGCGGCGGAGAAATCCGCGAAGCGGGTGCTCGTGCCGACGGAGCTGGTCATCCGCGGCTCCGTCGCGCCCCCGGCGGCTTCGCGCCCGTAGCTTGCCGGCCGTCCGGCCGGCCTCGCGGCGGATGCAAGCGAAGCCGCTCTTGCCGGCCGCATGGACGGTACCGATTGCGACAGGATTGTACCCATTGTAACGGTAACGCATGAGATTCACGGTTGCGTCGTTGACGTTTGGTTTCGGCGCCCGGAAGGTTTAATGACGCTCGGACGCACCGGTCCGGCGCTTGGCATCAGGATTCACGCACCATCACACACCACAACGCTGACGCGTTCAGGAGGGTAACGAACGAAATGAACAAAAAAGTATGGTTGACGATGTCGACGGTCGCCGTCGCGGGAACAATGCTGCTGTCGGGCTGCGGCTCGGAGAGCGGCAACAACGCGGCGAACAACGCTCAAGCGGGCAATGCGGCAAACGCGGGCGGCAACGCTTCGGACGCCCCGGCGAACACGCCGGCGAACGCGCCGGCCGGCGACATGAAGCTGCGCATCCTCGACGCCAACGTCGGCGGCAAGACGCCGGAAGAGAACACGAAGTTCGAAGCGGAGATCAAACGCCTGACGGGCATCGAAGCGACCGTCGAGAAGCCGGCGAGCGATTACGACCAGAAGGTGCTCACGGCGCTCGGCTCCGGCGAGAAGTACGACCTGATCGAGCTCAGCGACCTTGGCAAGCTGGCAAGCTTCGTCGACCAAGGCGTCGTGTCGGATTTGACCGATTTCGTCACCAACTCCACGGTGCTGTCCGACCCGGCCGTCATCCCGACGGGCGAATGGGATCAGCTGAAGAGCAAGGACGGCAAGATCGTGGCCGTGTTCAGCAAATTCCAGGGCGGCACGATGCCGATCGTCCGCAAGGACTGGCTCGACAAGCTCGGCCTGAAAGAGCCGAAGACGCTCGACGAGTACTACAACGTGCTTAAAGCGTTCAAAGAGAAAGATCCCGACGGCAACGGCAAGAACGACACGTACGGCCTGAGCACGTCCGGTCTCTACGATGTCCAAGGCTTCATGAGCGCGGCCGGCCTGAAAGCCCGCTACGTGATGAAGGACGGCAAGCGCACGATTCCGTACGCGACGGAAGCGGCGGTGCCGATGTACGAATGGTTCGCGAAGCTCGTGAAGGAAGGCATCATGGATCCGAACTTCGTCACGAACGACACCGGCAAGATGCGCAACCTGTTCCTGACCGACCGCGTCGGCATGGTTACGTACTGGGACGCATGGGTCGGCATGTTCAACAACATGAAGAAGACGGAAGACCCGAACACCAAGTTCCAAGCGGAGGGGCTCGAAAGCATTCCGGGCGCGGACGGCACCATCATCATGCGCCGCGGAGACCCGGACTTCTGGATCATCCCGGCCAACGCCGAGCATCCGGACGCCGCGAAGAAATTCCTCGAGTTCTGGAACTCGGAGCCGGGCATCATCCTCGGCAGCCTGGGCATCGAGGGCGAGGATTACACCAAAGAAGGCGACGCGTACAAGCTGACGCAAACCGGCACGGAGCACAACATGGACCACGGCGTGCCGTTCTGGTACAACACCAACGTCAAGTATCCGTTCGGCAAGCTGCCGGGCGTTCAGGAAGCGCAGGATCTCGTGACGAAGGACGCGACGCTCGAGCTGACGCTGCCGACCTGGCCGGATGCGGAGAAGATCGTGAACGACTACGCGCTCAAAGCGATGTCCGGCCAAATGGGCGCCGCCGAAGCCGTGAAAAAGATGCATGACGAGCTGCTGAGCAAAAACCTGATCGACGAATAGGACGTTCGCGTCCGACGCGCATCGACGGCAGATGTCCGCGGCCCGCGCGAGCGGATTCGCAAAGACTCGCATAGCAAGCAAGAGGCAGGCAGGGGAGCACGGATCCCCTGCTTGCCCGCTTTTCTTCCCGAAATTGGTCTCGTTTACCAGATAAGGACGTGAATAAGGTCATGAAGGTATTGAAGAGATACGGCGCGCTCTATTTGATGATGGTGCCGGTCGTCGCTTATTTTCTCGTATTCGCCTACTACCCGCTCGTGAAAGGGCTGCAAACCAGCCTGCAGGATTACAAGCTGATGGGCGACCGGCCTTACGTCGGCTTCGCGAATTACGACTTCGTGCTGCACGACTCGACGTTCTGGGCCGCCATGATCAACACGCTCGTCATCGGAGGCGGCATTCTCTTCTTCAGCTTCATCGCGCCGCTCATTCTCGCGCTGTCGCTGAACGAAGTGCTGCGGACCTGGTACAAGAAGCTGACGCAAATGGTCCTGTACGTGCCGCACTTGCTGTCGTGGGTCGTCATCGGGGGCATCTGGATCTTCCTGCTGTCGCCGGACAGCGGCCTCGTCAACATGATCCTCGTGCATGTCTTCCATATGAAGCCGATCAATTTCCTGTCGAATCCGACCTGGGGGCGCTGGATCATGATCCTCCTGTCCACCTGGAAGGAGATGGGCTACACCTGCATTCTGTTCCTCGCGGCCATCGTCTCCATCAATCCGTCGCTGTACGAGGCGGCGCGCATGGACGGCGCTTCCCGCTGGAAGCAGCTGATGTACGTGACGATCCCGCAGCTCGGCAACACGATGAAGGTCGTCTTCCTGCTGAACACGCTCGGCGTCCTGCGGATTTTCGACCAAGTGTTCATCCTGCGCAATCCCACGATCGCTTCGAAGGTGGACGTGCTGATGATGTACACGTTCCAGAAAGGCATTCTCGAAATCAAGCTCGGACCCGCCGCGGCGGCCAGCTTCTTCGTCCTGATTATCACGCTCGCGCTGACGCTCGTCGTGCGGCGAATGACACGATTTGATGAGGTGTAAACAATGTCCGATCGATTCGAACGGCTAGGCTGGAAAAACAAAGCATTCGATACGTTGAACGCGCTGTTCCTGCTGGTCCTGATGCTGACCATGATCGTCCCGTTCGTGAACGTGCTGGCGCTGTCCTTTTCGTCGGGCGTCGCGTCCATGCAGCCGGATATCGTGCTGTGGCCGAAGCAGTTCAGCGCGGAAGGGTACAAGATCGTCTGGAAGAGCCTCGATATTTGGCGGCCGCTGCTCAACAGCGTCATCGTGACCTTGGTCGGCACGACGCTGCACGTGCTGCTGTCCAGCCTGGCGGGCTATGTCTTCATTTATCCCCGTCTTCCGGGCCGGAAGCTGCTGATTACGTTCATTCTGATTACGATGATGGTGCCGCAGGAAGCGATCATGATTCCGCTCTACGTGGTCAACAAGGACCTGCACCTCATTAATACGCTGAGCGCGCTCGTGCTCTCGGGGCTCGTCTCCGGCTTCTCGATCCTGCTCATGCGCAACTTCTTCCTGAACATCCCGTTCGAGATGTCGGAGTCCGCCAAGATCGACGGCGCCGGCGAGTTCCGCATCTTCTCGACGATGTACCTGCGGCTCGCGGCCGCGGGCCTCGCGACCGTGACGCTGTTCGAATTCGTCGGCCGGTGGAACATGTTCACAGCGCCGGTCATGTTCATCAGCGACTCCATGAAATACACGCTTCAGGTCGCCTTGAAGGCGATGATCATCGACACGAGCAGCAACTCCGGCACGTATATGGTCACGACGAACGTGCGGATGGCGGGCATCGTCATCAGCATCCTGCCGCTGATCGCGGTCTATCCGTTCGTGCAGAAATATTTCATGAAGGGCATTCTGCTCGGCGCCAGCAAAGAATAGGAGGGCAAGCGATGGAGACGGGAGAACGGCGCATCACGCTGCGCAGACGGATCGGCAAGGACGAAGAACGTTCCTATCTGGAGGTTCCGTTCGTCGTGGACGGAAGCGCGGAGCGCATCGAGGCGGCATACCGGTATGAACGCGGCGGCGGGGAGGCGGTCGTCGACATCGGCCTTCGCTCGCCGGAGCGGATCGTCGGCTGGAGCGGCGGCGCCCGGCAATCGTTCTTCGTCGGAACGGAGCTGGCGACGCCGGGCTATCTGGCGGGGCCGGTCGCCGAAGGCGAGTGGGCCGTGCTGCTCGGCGCGTACAAGATTCCCGCGGAGGGCACGGAGGTGACGATCGACATCGTGCTGACCGAGCCGCGCCGCGGCTGGATCAAGGGCGACCTGCACATGCACAGCGTGCACAGCGACGGGCGCTATACGATCGAGGCGGCCAAAGCATCGTGCGCCGCGCGCGGGCTGAGCTACATGGCGCTGACCGATCATAACACGCTCTCGCAGAACCGGGCCGCGCTCGCGCCGGACGAGCGGCTGCTCGTGCTGCCGGGCGCGGAGCTGACGAGCTACTTCGGCCACGCCAACGTCTACGGCGCGCCGGAAGCGCTGCGGGACTTCCGCGTCACGACGCCGGAGCAGGCGCGCGCGACGCTGGGCGAGATCCGGGCGCAGGGCGGATTCGTGTCGCTGAACCATCCGTTCTGCCCGTCCTGCCCGTGGGAACTCGGCTTCGACCTGCCGTACGACGCGATCGAAGTATGGAACGGTCCGTGGCGGGCGCTCAACGAGCGCGCCGTCGCCTGGTGGCAGGAACAGCTTGCGGCGGGACGCCGCCTCATCGCCCTCGGGGGCAGCGACGCGCATGCCGAGGACCGGTTCGTGAAGCACGGCCGGCCGACGGCGGCGGTGCGGACGGACCGGAAGACGGCGCAGGGCGTGCTGGACGGGATCCGGCAGGGACGCGTCGTCCTGTCCTTCGATCCGGACGAGACGTTCCTGACGCTGACGTCCGGCGACTACGGCGTCGGCGATCTGCTGCCGCGGACGGCTCTTGACGGGGCGGGCACGATTCCGCTCGTCATCGACGTCGAAGGCGCGCGGGGCGACCGCGTCGCGCTGTGGTCGGACCGCGGCCTCGAGGCGGCGTGGGACATCGAGGCGCCGGCGGACGCGCCGGCGAAGGCGTGGGAGGCGGACGCCGCGGACGGCGGCCGGGCGGCGCAGCGGGAGCTCGCCGTGCTGCGCGAGCATGCCGCGCTTGGCGGGG
>NZ_JAGGDJ010000063.1 GCF_017652985.1 Paenibacillus artemisiicola | reverse complement strand
CGCCCGCTTCCTCCGACCCGATCCCCCGCCCCGATGAAACGATTTTCACCTTCTGCCGCCCCCGGGTTTGTGTTAAGGTGAAGGAAGTCCATCAAGCGGGGGTTACTTGTTTATGAAAAGGCTTCTCATCCTGGGCTGCATCGCCTACCTGGTCATCGGCCTGGGGCAGCTCGCCATCGGCGCCGTCATGGAACCGATGGTCAAGTCGTACGGCATTCTCTACGGGGACGGCGGACGGCTCGTCATGTTCCAATTCCTCGGCGGCATGGCCGGCATTCTATGCGCGCCCGGCCTTATGAACCGGTTCGGCAAGAAGCCCGTGCTCCTGGCGGCGATCGCCTTCATGACCGTCGCCGAGCTCCTCTACGCGCTGCGTCCGCCCTGGGGCGCCATGCTGACGATCGCGCCGTTCGCGGGCGTCGGGCTCGGCATGACGGAGGCCGTGGTCGGCTCCTTCGTCGTCGGCGCTTCCGGCGCGAAGGCGAACGTCGCCATGAGCCGCGTCGAGACGTTCTTCGGCGTCGGCGCGCTGATCATTCCGTTCGCCGGCGCCGCGCTTATCGAAGCCGGCGAATGGCGGCTGTCCTTCGGCATCGTCGGCGTCATGGGCGCCGTCACCTTCCTGCTCTGGCTGCTTTGGTGGCCGACCGTGCTCGACCGGCCCGCGCAGGCGGAGACGGACGGCGCCCACGGCCATGCGCCCGCCGGACTCGCGGCCGGCCGCGCGTATTCCCGCCGCCAGAGCGGCATCGTGCTCGCGGCCTGTGCCCTGTTCTTCGTCGTCTACGTCGGGCTGGAGATGAGCTACATCCATTACCTGCCTTCCCTGCTCGTCGCCGGCAACGGCATGACCGAGTCGTCGGCCACGCTGGTGCTCAGCCTGTTCTGGGGCGCCATGGTGCTCGGACGGCTCGTCTCCGGGCAGCTGGCCGACCGGCTGGGCGGCGCCGTTTATTTGCTCGGCACCTGTCTCGTCGCGGCCGTCCTGTTCGTGCTCATGACCTTTTTCACGGGCAGCGTGCCGATCTTCGTGCTCACGTTCGTCGTCGGCCTCATGATGTCCGGCATGTTCGCCATCGCGCTCGTATTTGCCAACCGCGCCGTGCCGGGCGCGGCGGAGCGGACGACGAGCCTGCTCATGGCGTGCGGCGGCATCGGCGGCGCGCTGCTGCCCGAAGGCGCCGGCTGGTTCCTGGACGCCTACGGTCCGGACGGCACGCGCTGGCTGTTCGCCGGCACCGCGATCGCGCTGCTCGCCGTCATGCTGTGGGCGGCCGCGGCCGCTCGCCAGCCGGGACGCCGGATCTGGCTGGCCGCCCCCGAAGAACGAACGCATCCGTTATAAGAAGAAGCGAGGAGGAACGAACCGATGAATGATGCCATCGCGCGCCGCAAGCGCGAGCTGGAGCAGTACAACGCGCCTTCGACGATCGATCCCGCGGAGCTGAACGCCTTCTGGAGCGCGGCGCTGGACGCCGACGCGAACCGTCCGCTCGGCGCGCGCCGCGAACGGACGGATTCCCCGTTTCCCGGCGTCGCGGTCGACCGGCTGACGTACAACGGCTACGACGATACGCCGATTCACGCGTGGTTCATGGCGCCGGAGGCGCGCCCTGGCGATGGCGGCGGCGCGCTGCCGTGCGTCGTTGCGTTCCCCGGCTACACCGTCGACCGCGGTTACCCCGAACGGCATGCCGCCTGGCTGCTGCAGGGCTACGCGGTGCTGGCCGTGGACGTCCGCGGCCAGGGCGGCGAGACCGGCAACCGGATGCCGCTGCGCTCCGGCGCCGTCAAAGGCTGGGTGTCCGGCAACGTGCTGGAACCGGAGGGCTCGTACTACCACGCGATCGCGCTGGACGCGGCGCGCGCCGTGGACGCCGCCGCGGCGCAGCCGGAGGTCGACGCCGGCAAGGTGGCGGCCGTGGGCGGCAGCCAGGGCGGCGGGCTCGCGCTGCTGGCGGCGGCGCTCAATCCGAAGACGGCCGCGGTCGTCGCGGATATTCCGAACCAGTGCCATATGGACTATGGCGTGCTGCATTCCGCCAGCTCCCTGACCGAGGTCGCCCAGTACCTGAAGCGTTACCCGGAGCGGCTCGGGACCGTGCTGCGGACGCTCGCCCATTTCGACCTGCTGAACCTCGCCCCGCGGATCCAGGCGCCCGTCCTGATGTCCGTCGGCTGGAAGGATCCCGTCTGCATGCCCGAGACGGTCTATGCGGTCTATAACCGGATCGAAGCGGACAAAACGATCGTCGACTACCCGTTCAGCGGCCACGAAGTAAGCGAAGCGCAGGTTCGGATCGGCATGGAATTCCTCCGTGCGCGCTTTCGTTGAATTGCTGCCAAAACAAGCGGCATTCGGTCCGTTCCGCCGCGCGATCATGCAACGGATCGCAGGCAAGGACATCGCGAAGAACCTCGGAAATTCAACCGCGCGCGGCGGATTTCCGAGGTTCTCTTCGTTTACCGGGGCGGCTCGGCGGCTTGCGCGCCGAAGAACGTCTTCAGCCGCCCCGCGATCGCCCGCTGGCCGAGCAGCTCCGGCGCGTTATGCCCCCGTCCGCCGAGGACGTGCAGACGCGCGTCCGGAATCGCGTCGGCGGCCGCGCGGGCGCCGGTCAGCATGAAGTCCGGGCTGCGGCCGCCGGCCATGACGAGCGTCTCGGCCCGGATCGCCGCATAGCCGCCGCACGTAGAGTCGAGCCGGAAGGTCTCTTCCATCTCGCCGATCAGCGTCGGCAGCTTGTCCCGAAGCTTGCGTCCTTCCCAGAAGTACAGCGTCGGCAGGAGCAGCAGCTCCAGCAGCCAGGCGGGAAGCCGGCAGATCGGCTGGGAGGTGCCGACCCCTTTCAAGAACCGCACGAAGGCGCGCAGCTCCCGTCCTTCCGCCATGGCCCGCTTGTACCCCGGCATCCAGCCGGACGGAAAGCTGCCCCGCACGGAGACCGCCGGCTCGTAGACCGCGAGCCGCGCGACCGCTCCGGGATTCGTCCGCGCCAGCTCGAGCGCGATCAATCCCCCGTAGCTGTGCCCGAACAGCAGGGACGATCCCGTCGCCCGGAGCACCGCCAGGACGTCCTCGCATTCCCGGTCCATGCCGTACCGGTCGCCCTGCGGCCCGCTGTACCGGCGGCCGCGGCGGTCGAGATTGTACACGGTGAACGCGTCCGCGAGCACCGCGGCCAGCTTCTCGAATTCATGGCCGGAGACGAAAGCCCCGTGCACGAGAACGAGGCCGGGCCCGCGGCCGAGCCGGCGGTAGCCGATGCGCGTGCCGTCCGCCGAGACGGCGTGATGCAGGGTGTAACCACCTTTGTTCATGCAGACGCTCCTGTTCCGCCGCGCCGTCCGCGGCCGTCGTTGGTTCCGGGCGGCAGCCGCCGCGGCCGGCCCCAAGCCGGATCGCGCGCCGTCATCGCCGGCCGGCCGTGCCGCCTCCCCTATGTCTATTACCCGTTTTAACCGTTATGGAGGGGCAAGCGATGAAATCGTCCATCGTCGGATGCCGCGGCCTCGCGCTTCCGGACGGATCGTACGAGGAGCTGCCGCGGTTCCGCGGTTCCGCGCGTCCGGCGCCTGCGCAGTCTCCCGGAGCGCCGTATCCGCCGCCGTGCGGAGGCTGTTTTTGCGTTTTCGCGCCGCCTATCCGCCTGCCAAAATGTACCGTCCGGTTAGTATCGGATTTCCGAGCTTCGAGTATGCAATCCGGCTGCGGCTTGCGCGCGTCCGCCGACCGCGGCGCGCGCCGTACGAAAACAAGCCGGACGTTCCCGCGGGGACGTCCGGCTTGTTTTCGATTCCTAGGCTTCTTTCATTTACGTTCTTTCGATCGTGTTCTTGCAGTCGCGAATATGACGGCTGCGTCGCGCGAGCGGCGCTACCGCCACTCCCGCCACCAAGGCGTCTGCGGATAGCCGCCCTCGGCGGCCTCGACGATCTCCCCGATCCGGGGCGTGGCGATGCGCACGCCATGGGCGCGGGCAGCGGCGAGCACGCGCTCGGCCGGGTCGTCCCAAGCGTGGAAGCCGAGCGTGAACGCCGCCCAATGCACCGGCACGAGCAGCCCGCCGCGCACGTCGAGATGCGCCTGCACCGTCTGCTCCGGCAGCATGTGAATGTTCGCCCAGCGCTCGTCGTACTGTCCGCATTCCATCAAGGTCAGATCGAACGGGCCGTAGCGTTCCCCGATGGCCTTGAAATGCGGCGCATAGCCGCTGTCCCCGCTGAAAAAGAACCTGCCGCGCGCGCCGATGACGACCCAAGAGCACCAGAGCGAGCCGTTGCGGTCGAACAGTCCTCTCCCCGAGAAATGGCGCGCCGGCGTGCAGGCGAGCCGAAGTCCCGCGACCTCGAGCTCTTCCCACCAGCCGTGCTCCGTGACCTGCTCCGGCGGGACGCCCCACTTCACCAGCAGGCCTCGCACGCCGAGCGGCACGACGAAACGGTTCGTTTTGTCCCGCAGCTTGCGGATGGACGCTTTGTCGAGATGGTCGAAATGGTTATGCGAGAGCACGATGGCGTCCAGCCGGGGGAAGTCCTCCGGCTCGAGCGGCAGCGCGCCGCTGTACCGGCGGCCGCCGAAGATCGGCACGGGCGACGGCGACGGCGAGAACATCGGGTCGAACAGCAGCCGCCGGCCCTCCAGCTCCAGCACGAACGCCGAATGCCCGAACCACGCGGCGCGAATCCCCTCCGGCCGCGGCCGCGCGGGCAGCGACAGGGGCACGACCGGTATCGGCCGCGCCGGCTGGCGCCGCGGATCCCGCTTGAATTGATCCCGCAGCATCGTGCCGATCGACCGCAGGTTCATGCCCATCGCCGTCGGCACCAAATTTTCGTACTTCGTTCCCCGCTTCCCCGCCATGCCGCTCCATCCCCTTCTCAGCCCCGTATTGCCTGTTGGAAGATAGTATAGAAGAACGGGATCGGCGAAGTCAAAAAACGGCGCCGGACCCATGCCCCCGGCGGCCGCTCCCCGCGGGAGGCGCGAAACGTTCCGGCGATCCGGACAGGTTGACACCTCCGCCGCTTCGCGGGTACAGTAGACCCAACATGGAGTGGAGGAGCTGTACCGCATGAAGCTGGTGTCTTGGAACGTCAACGGGCTGCGAGCCTGCGTGACCAAAGGATTCATGGATTATTTCGAACGGGTGGACGCGGATATCTTTTGCGTGCAGGAGACGAAACTGCAGGAGGGCCAAATCCAGCTGGAGCACGGCGAGGCGTACAAGACCTATTGGAACTACGCAGAGAAGAAGGGCTATTCCGGCACGGCGGTGTTCACGAAGGCCGAGCCGCTCTCCGTCCGCTACGGCATGGAGGAGGATTACGAGCCGGAGGGCCGGCTGCTGACGCTGGAGTTCGAAGCGTTCTACCTCGTCAACGTCTATACGCCGAACGCCAAGCGCGACCTGGCGCGGCTGGACTACCGGCTGGAATGGGAGGACCGCTTCCGGCGCTACCTGCTGGAGCTGGACGCCAAGAAGCCCGTCATCGTCTGCGGCGACCTGAACGTGGCGCACGAGGAGATCGACCTGAAGCATCCGAAGCCGAATATGGGCAACTCCGGGTTTACGCTGGAGGAGCGCGGCAAAATGACCGACCTGCTCGCGGCCGGCTTCGTCGATTCCTTCCGCCACTTCTATCCGGACCGAGCCGACGTCTACTCCTGGTGGTCTTACATGCCTAAGGTGCGCGAGCGGAACGTGGGGTGGCGCATCGACTACTTCCTCGTCTCCGGGCGGCTCGTCCCCTCCCTGACCGGCGCGGAGATCCATTGCGAGGTCATGGGCAGCGACCACTGCCCCGTCGTGCTGGAGCTCGAGCTGGACGAGCAGGCATAATAAACACGAGTCATGTCCAAAAAGGCTTGCCGCCCGCGAACGGATGCGTTCGCGGGACCGGCAAGCCTCTTTCGTTCCTTGCACGAGGCTTCGATTGGCGCCCCGGGAGCCGTATCGGCCGCGGCATAACCGGCGTCCGGCTTACTCCCCGATTCCGTCCCACTCCGACATGAACCGTTCCACGTACGCCGCCATATAGGCATGCCGCTCTTCGGCGATGGCCTTCGCGGACGGCGTGTTGATGCGGTCCTTCAGCTTCAGCAGCTTCTCGTGAAAATGGTTGATCGCCGTGCTCTTCCCGTTGCGGTATTCCTCGGGCGTCATCGACTCGCGCGGCGGCAGCGCCGGATCGTAGATCGGACTGCCTTTCCAGCCCGCGTACACGAAGGCGCGCGCGACGGCGATCGCGCCGATCGCGTCGAGACGGTCGGCGTCCTGCACGACCTGCCCTTCGAGCGTCCGCATCGGCGGATTCGCGCCGCCGTTGTAGGACATGTTCGCGATGATCTCGACCACGTGCGCGCGATCCTCTTCGCGGGCCGGCTGGCCGGCGAGCCAGTCCTCGACCTTGCGCATCCCGCTTTCCTTGGAGTCGTTCAGCTTCTCGTCCGCCACGTCGTGCAGCAGCGCCGCGAGCGCGCAGACGAAGACGTCCGCCCCTTCGCGCCCGGCCAAATGCCGCGCCATGCGGACGACGCGGTGAATATGCCACCAGTCGTGGCCGGTGACGTCCCCGCCCAGCTCGGCGCGGGCATAAGCCTCCGCGGCTTCGAGCACGCGGTCTTGTTCCGTCGTTGTCATGGCTGCCTGCGTCCTTTCGTTTTCGGCCGAAGGGCTGTCCCCTTCGCCATGTTTATCTTCCGCGCATTGACCGCCCGCGGCCGTTTGACGGCAGGCGTCCGCGCGCTAACGGCCGCGGTTCTGGAGATCCCGCCATACCTTCTTGTTGCTGTACTGCCGCTCGGAGCTGATGTCCTTGCCGAACCAATCCGGCGGCGCGAACGCGGTCGCCGCCTCGAGCGAGTCGAATTCCGCCTCGAGCACGGTCAGCCGGATCTGATCGTACCGGTCGATCTCCACCTTCCGGCCGTTCCACTCCGCCGTGATGCGGTCCTTCGTCAGCGGCACGAGGCCGCGCCCTTCGGTCAGCTGCCCGTAAATGCCCGCCGTGATCCCGTATTCGATCTCCTCCCGGGACAGGCCGTTGCCGTTCTTGAACGTGTGCGTATGCGTCACTTCGCCGGTCGCCGCGTCCACGATCCGCCGCACGCGCACCTCCTGCGTCTCGTCGATCGCGAGGTACGTCTGCTCGATCCGCTGCGTCGTGAGGATGCGGATGATCCCGTTCTCCGCCAGCCGCTCCGGCTCCGCCGCGAGCAAAAATTTCAGTTCGATTTCCAATGCCATGCCGCGCAGCTCCTTATGCCAAAATCAGACTGCCCCTATTATACCACCGCGCCGGGGCCGGACAACAAGCGCGGCCGGTTCGGCTCGTCGGCCGGGTCGCCATTCCCCGCTTTCGTTGGCATGTACCCCGCCCGGGCGGCATATGCTGTCTTGAAGAACATGGAAACGGGGGATGGGGATGAACCAGAATGTGCACCACGCGGTCTCGATTGTCCGGTCGTTCATACCGTACGGCGGCGAGCTGGCGCTGCTGACGCGGCATGCCAACATGCCGGCGGTCTTGTTCGCCGACATCGACTACGACTTCCAGGTGGAGCTCATCGCGCTGTACCGCTATCAAGGCGAGCAAAATTTGATCGTGCTGAAGAATAACGGCGGTCTGTGGCATATGTTCGCGCACGCGAACGGCAAAGGCGCCTACGTCGCGGACATGGCGGCGGCGCCCGTCGCCCGGGCCGGGCAGAACAGCCTGCTGATCGGCTGGGAGCACGAGGACGGGCGGGTGGAGCTGGATATTTTGCAATGGACGGGGGCCGGACTCTCGCGGCTCGTGCCGGACGGCTTCGTCTACGACTGGCTGGAGATCGAGGATATGCCGGCGGCGCACGGGCCGGACGGCAAATGCGAGCTGGCGCTCTGGCTGCAGGACTCGGAGCAGTCGTACCGCATCGAAGCCTACCGCCTGGAAGAAGGCGGCCTCGTGCCGGCCGTCGACGCGTATCCGTATTACTTCGGCAAGGTCGCGTTCTATTACGAACAGCTCGCCGCGCAGCAGCCCGAAGTGCCGCTCTATCGGAGCGTGCTGGACGAAGCGCTGCAGAAGACGAGCGTCGCGGACCTCGTCGCCGGGGCGCCGCCGGCCGGGCAAGAACCGTCGAGCTGACGGACGACGAAACGGGAGACCCTCTACGGAGGTCTCCCGTTTCGTTTTTCGTTTGTCATGTTTCGTTTGTCATGTTTCGTTATGTCGGTAGGCTGCCGGGGCGAGCAGCGCCGAAAAACCGGGCTTCCCTCTACTCCAGGTACATCGCCTTCAGCTTCGCGCGTTCCGCTTCGTCACGCCGAGGCCCTTCTCGATGAAGCCGTCGATGGAGCCGTACTTCGCTTCCATCTCGTCGAGCGCGGCTTGCAGGAACTCCTTCCGCACGCCCATCAGCGCCGTCACCGGTTATTCGGTCTGCGCCGCCGGGACGCTCAACTGCCACGAGACGCCGAACCGGTCCTGCACCCAGCCGAACAGCGTACTGCCCGGAATCGGGCCGAGCGGCATCAGCGCCTGACCCCCGTCCTCCAGCTTCCCGAACGCGCCGCGCAGCTCCTCCTCCGTCTCGCACGCCACGAACAGCGACATCGCCGGCGTGAACGGATGCTCGATGCCGAGCATGTTGTCGATCGCCATGAATGGCTGCCCCCGCAGCGTGAATGCCGCGTGCAGCACCTTGCCGTTCGGCTGCCGGTGGAGATGGAGGATCTCGGACCCCTCGAAGAGGGACGTGTAGAAGTTCATCGCTTCCTCCGCCCGTCCGTTGAACATGAAGAATGTCGAAATCGTTTGCTCCTGCATGGCTCGCTTCCTTCCTCTCGCTTAAATGGACAACTCGCTGCCATCATACCCGACCCTGGGGCGTTTTCCTATCCGTTAGCAAAGCCGTTCCATGGCCGCATCGGACAGTCGCGCGACGACTCTTCCTACCGCGCCCGCCGCTGCGGGCGCAGGGCCTTCATTGCAGAAAGGCGACCACGGAACCGGCTTCCTCGCCGCCCGCCTGCGCGTGCGCGATCAGCGGAATGCCGTGCGGGCCAAGCGCGTCCTTCCGCGCAGGGTCGTCCGCCAGCAGCGCCTTCACGATCTCCAGCTTGCCCAGCATGGCGGCGGCGAACAGGTCGAGACGCGCGCCCTTGCCTAGCAGGTACAGCGCGATATCCCGCCTGCCCATGTGCGCGGCCGCGCCGAGCGCGGTCTCCCAGTCCCCGCCGCCCCAATCCCACGCCGCGTTCAGCAGCCCGGGCTCCTGCTCCAGCAGCTCCTTGACGCGGTCCAAATCGCCGTGCGCGCTGCCCACGAACGACTGGACAAGCTCCGGCGCGATGCTCGGTTTCGCTTCCATATGCCTCTTCTCCCTTACTGGTTGAATTCGTCTTGCAGCAGCTTCGCCGTTTCCGGATGCTCCCGCAAAACGGCTATCTCGGCGGCCGTCCGGCCGTCGGCGGTCCGCGCGCCGCGGTCGGCGCCCGCTTCCGCCAGCAGCGGGATCATCGCGTCGCGGCCGAAATACGCGGCCACGTGCAGCGCGGAAAAGCCCTGCCGCCACTTGCCCGCGCAGACGGCGTTCACGTCCGCTCCCCGGCCCAGCAGCAGCCGGACGAGACGCGGATAATTGCCCGCAATCGCCGCGTGAATCGCCATGTTGTCCAAATTCCCGTCGCGGCTGCGCTGGTCGACGTCCGCGCCCCTGTCCAGCAAGTACGCCGCCGTTTCCTCGGAGCCGAAATGCGCCGCCAGCCCAAGGAGCGTATATCCGTCGGGGCTATAGCTGCCGAGCAGGCCGGGCTCCCGCTCCAGCCACTCCGCGACCCGCTGCGTGCTGCCCACGGCCGCGGCCTCGTAAACGCCGAGCTCCGCGCCGTGCTCGAGCAGCAGCTCCTTGACGGAGGCGGACCGGTAATAGGCGGCCATCAAGATCGCCGTCTCGCCGCTTTCGCCGCGCGCGTTCGCGAGCGAAGGATCCCTGCGCAGCAGCTCGGACACTTCGTCCGTCCTGCCGGCCTTGACCGCCTCGATCATCTCGCCGCGCAGCCGCTTCACTTGATCCGCCAGCTCCCGCGCCTTGCGGAGCAGTTCCGCCGAGGCGCCGATGCCGGCGCCGATCAGCTGCGTCGCGGCCCGCGACCGGTTCGATTCCAGCCCGGACTCGACGAGCAGATCGACCGCTTCGAGCGCTGCCTCGTCCAGCCGGACGGATAACACGACGCTCTTCTTCTTCGAAGGCATGGTTGTTCTCCTGTCTTTTCATTCGCTTCATGCTGTAATTTTAATTACAAAATTACGATAACATAGAATTCCTGCTTTTTCCATAAGCGATTTAGCGCTGCTCCCCGCTTGCCGCCTAGGGTCCCCCTCACCGGACAACGTTAGTCTTCTAATCGCGTGCTTGGAAGCGGCCACCGGCCATGCGCGGCTTGCGATCGTAATCGCTCGCCACCGCCTCGCCCTGCACGCAAAAACGGCCCGCCAGGCGCGGCGGCAAGCCGGCTGACGGGCCGTTCCGGTCGCCCGCGGCTAAGAGCCCGGGGCGGTTGGATGGCATTACTTGATCACGAGCAGGGGCACGTCCGTATGCTGCAGCACGTAATGGCTGACGCTGCCCATGACGAACTCGCGCAGCGGCCCGAAGCCGCGGTTGCCCACGATGATCAGGTCGTTGTCATGCTGCTTGGCGTACCGGACGATCGTCTCGCCGGGGCTGCCTTCGAGCAGCACCGAGGTCGCGTTCGGAATCGAAGCGATCTGCGCCTCCGCCTGCTTCAGCTGCTCCTGCGCTTCCAGAAACTGCTCGCGCTGGATCGAAGCCGGCACGGCCACGACCGAGTCGGCCACGGCGACCGCCGCCACGCTGTAGACGTAGAGAACCGTCAGTTTGGATTCCGGGTAATGCCGGACCATGTCCATCGCTTTATCCAGCGCCTTTACGGAAGGCATGCCTCCGTCGTATGCCACGAGAATGTTGTGAAAACTCATCGCGAACCCCTCCTTCGAGCTATCGGGACTTATCGCACTGCCCACTGTTCATTACCCGCCCGCGCGCAAAACGAAACCGTTCCGCCCCGAACCGTCGGGGCGCGTACGGGGATGGCGAGTCCCGCGGCGGCCGGACGCCGGCCAAATCGGCGCAGCCGGCTGCCGCGCGGCGAAGCGCCCGGACCGGCGCTCCCCGGAACGCCTGGCCGAGGCCGCGCGAAAAAAGCCGCCGTCCCTACAGGGACAGCAGCTTCCGGTAATTGCGGATCGTGCTCAGATGCATCGCCTCGTGGTAGAGGTTGAAGCTGAAGAACTGCTCCAGCGTCCCGAGATGCATGCCCGCCGACGTCGTGTACGGCGAGACGACGGGCTGCCCGATGTCTTCCCCGAACGTCAGGCGGATACGTTCGATCTGGCCGCCGAGCCGTTCCTCCAGCTCCCGCAGCGACGGCCACGCCGCGTCCGCCGGCGCCGTCAGCGGCGACGTGCCGTATTCGAACAGCGCCGTCCAGCCGGCGGGCGCCTGAAGCGGCAGCTCCGTGTATTTGTGCGCGTACCGGTCCAAGACGACGTAGATATGGCCCAAATGCCAGCGGATATGATTGCGGAATCCTTCGGGAACGACGTCCGCTTGCGCCTCCGTCACGCCCTCCATCAGCTTCAGCGTCTGCGCGCGCACGAAAGCGAGCTGACCGTATACGTAATGCTCCATCTTCTCCACCACTCCTTTGATCCGGAGCCGCCTTGCTCGCCGCGTGCCGACGGCCTTCGCTTAAGCGGCCCCTGCTGTCCCACCAGTATAAAGGCCGCCCGCGGGAGCCGTAACCCGAAGAATCGGCAAATCCTCAGCTTCGTCCGTTCGACGCCGAAGCCGGCAAGCATGCGAAGAGCCAAGGCCCGCCGCGATTGCGGCACTGCCTTGGCTAGCGAACGGTGCAGCGGGACATCCGTTCGGGCAGGCGGGCGGGAGCGCCGTCTACCAACCGAAATCCAGCGTTTTGCCCGTCTCGGCGTACGTCTTGATATTGCTCAGAATCATCGGCCAGCTCTGCTTCGTATTCGCGTAGGACGGGTGGCCCTCCGGCCACAGGTCGTTGACGAGCGTCAGCTTCACCGTTTCGCCGACGGGTTCCAGCGTCAGCGCGACGCGCGTCTCCAGCGCCTCGTGATTGTCCCGGTACGACGGGCCGGGATGCTCCAGATAACTCATCCGCTTATTCGCTTCGCAGTCGACGACGGTGCCGTAGACGTGAACCGTCCGGTCCCCGTCGTTGCCGGGGCCGACGTACGCGAAGGGCGAGCCGGGCTCGAACGTCGTCTCCAGCACGCAGCCGAAGAAGATCGCCTTCGTGCCTTCCGGCGACACGAGCGCGCGCCAGACGTCCTCCGGTTTCGCCCCGATATACAGCTCGTACTTCAACTCTTCCATTCCAATGCGCCTCCAAACTTGTCCGTAATGACTACCGTTATTTATTGCGCGCCCCGCGTCCTGGTGCTAGTCTCGAGTATAGCGCTTCAATCTCGGCCGGTATTGTAAAAACGCGACAGCGCTCGCGGAAGGAGGCATCGCATGAACGATTGGGACAATTCCGGCGGCCGGTCGGACCGCGGCATACTGAAGGCGGATCTGGCCCGGCAAAAGTTCGCGCTGCGGCGCATCGACCCGTCTCCCGCCCTCGCGCCGTATATCGAGCATTACTGGATCGTGCGCTGGGACCTGCGGGGGCAGCCACCCTACTCCCAGACGGTACTGTCCTATCCCAGCGTTAACATCGCGTTCGAGCGCGAGGGGGGCGGCCGCTTCGCCGGCGTGTACGGCGTGCCGACGCGAACGTTCGTCCGCAGCCTGAGGGAGGAAGGCGACGTGCTCGGCATCAAATTCCGCCCGGGCGGCTTCTATCCGTTCTGGCGGCGGCCGGCGGCGCTGTTGACCGGCCGCGCCGTGCCGTGGACGGAGCTGTTCGGCGAGGCGGCGCGGGACGCGGAGGCGCGGCTGTTCGCCGCGGACGCGGACGAAGAACGGGTGCGTCTGGCCGAAGCGTTCTTCGGCTCGCGCCTCCCGGGGCCGGACGACGACGAAGCCGTTCGCCTCGTCGGGGACATCGTGCGGGAGGTCATCGGCAACCGGGAGCTCGCCAAGGTCGAGGACCTCGTCGAACGGTTCGCCTTGAACAAACGGGCGCTGCAGCGCCTCTTCGGCCGCTACGTCGGCGTCAGCCCGAAATGGATCATCCAGCGGTACCGGCTGCAGGAGGCGGCCGAGCGGATCGAACGCGAGCGCGGCGCGCCGGATTGGCCGCGCCTGGCGCAGGACCTCGGCTTCTACGACCAGGCCCACTTCATCAAAAGCTTCAAGGCGCTGATCGGCAAGTCGCCGGAAGAATACGGCCGGGAGCTCGGCCTCCCTTAACGCGCTTGACGCACGGGCGGGCGCCCGCCCGCGAAGAAGGGCTGCGGCCGGCTGCTTCATGCAGCTGCGGACGCAGCCCTTCTTGGCGCTGCGGCGCGCCCGGCCGGAGAGCCCGGCCGCATGAACGTCACGGCGCCTCGATTGCGGCCGGCTTGCGGAAGAACAGCCGGGCGGCGAGATCCCCCGCCGCGAGCAGCAGCGCGATGCCGCCGTAGACGCCGATGCGGTATGCTTCCTCGTAGGAGAGGCTCGTCCAGCGGCCGAGCGCGTACGCCAGCGAATGGACGGCCGCGTTCGTGAAGCAGAACGCGTAGCTGCGCGCCATCCACCGCCGGTGGCGTTCGACGCGCTTCTTGCGGATGGCGAGAATTCCGAGCACGGTAAAGGCCGGCCACGCGATATTGAGCATATTGAACGCGAAGCTGACCGCCTCGCCGCCCGTCGCGTTCGGCGCCATGTAGCCGGAGCTTAACGAAACCGCGAGCACGGAGATCAGGTAGGCGTATCCGTTGCCCCGATGGAACCGGCGCGCCTCGCGAACGACCCAGGGCGAGAAGTTGACCGCCCCCGTCATCAGGGCGAGGCAGGCGAAGCCCAGGTGAATCCGCATCACGGGCAGCCAGACGGGCAGGTTGACGAGATCGGCGGGATTCGTCTTATGACGCAAGAATCCGGCGGCCTCCGGGTCCTGGAGCACGTTCTTGTAAACCGCGTACGCGACGAACGCGGCCGCGACGGCCGGCAGCCAATAATAAGGAAACTTGGGTTTCGGCGTTCGAGCAGGCGTTCGAGCAGGTTTTCGATTAGACATTCGATTAGACATTCGATTAGACATTCGCTTAGACATTCGTTTATTGGGAACCTCGCAAGATAAATTGGGAACGCGCGGCGTTCGCGGGCTCCGAAGCCCAGTATACCGCTGCAAGCGGCTCGATTGAAAGCCGGCCGCGCTGCGGACGCCTAAATGCAAAAAAGCCTTGTCCCCTCGGACCGCGGCGGCGGACCGAACCGGAACAAGGCTGTTTGTCGTGCCGCGGCAAGGCGGCCGACCGGCGAAGTCAGCCTTCTTTCGGGCCGAACCGCTTGACGGAACGGATGCGCGCCCGTTCGATCTCGACCTCGCGGCTGCGCTGCGGGCTGTTCGTCACGAGCGAGGACAGCAGCTTCTCCGCGGCCGCGGTCACCTCGCCGACGGCCAGCCGGAAAGCTTCCTCGTTGGCCTTGGAGGGCTGGTTGAAGCCCGACAGCTTCCGCACGAACTGCAGCGAGGCCGCCTTGATTTCGTCTTCCGTCGCGGGCGGGTCGAAGTTGAACAACGTTTTGATATTCCGGCACATGCGCGTCACCTTCCGATTCGTTGAATTTTGCCCCCATCATAGCATACGTTGACATGTTTTGGAATTCGATCCGCGCCCGGGCGGGCTCCGTTCGAGGATGAACCGCGGGCTGTCGGAGGATACTAACCGCAGCTTAGACAAATTGCAGCCTGGATTGGCATAAACTTTATATATGTCTCGATTGACATATTGACTAAACGGGTAGATAATAGTTCGCATGCGAAATATTCAGCGGAAGGAGTTTTTCATGGAGGAGCGGATCTTGCGCATCTTCGAAAGCTACCGCGAGGTCAATCAGTCGTTCTTCCAGCTGATGACCAAAGCGGCGAGCAAGCATAAATTAAGCGCGCCTCAGCTCATCGTCCTTCGCGTGCTGCACGAACAGCCGGCCCTCCGCCTGTCGGAGCTGGCCGACAAGCTCTTTCTCGGCAACAGCACGACGAGCGGCATCGTCGACCGGATGGTCAAGGCGGGCCTCGTGGAGCGGGAACGCACCCCGTCCGACCGGCGGGCGATGACGCTGACCTTGACCGGGCAGGGCGAGGCGCTCTGGCGCGAAACGGAAGCCACCCGGCTGCACATGATGCGGTCGCTGCTGGAGCTGTCGGATGCCGACCAGCGCGAGCTCGACCGGCTCCAGCGCGAAGTGCTGCGTCTTTTACGAAAATCCAGGGAGGAAGCTTAGACCATGACTACGATGGTATCCAATTCATTGCGCAAAGGGCCGATCATGGCCTCCTTGCTCATCGCCGCGTTCGTGGCGCTGCTGAGCCAGACGGTGCTCAACGTCGCGCTTCCGAAAATGATGACGGATCTCGGCGTGACGGAAAGCACGATCCAATGGCTGTCCAACGGCTATCTGCTGGCGAACGGCGTGCTCGTGCCGATCAGCGCCTTTCTCGTCAACCGGTTCACCACCCGGAAGCTGTTTCTCACGGCCTCATCTCTATTCGCGATCGGCACGGTCGTCTGCGCGCTCTCCGGCGATTTCAGCATCCTGCTGACCGGCCGTCTCGTGCAGGCCGTCGGCGCCGGCATTCTGATGCCGCTCATGACGGTCGTCACGCTCACCATCTTCCCCGTCGAGGAACGGGGCAAAGCGATGGGCCTGATGGGCGTCGCGATGATATTCGCGCCGGCGATCGGCCCGACGCTCTCCGGCTGGATCGTCGAGAACTACGACTGGCACGTGCTGTTCTACATCGTGCTGCCGCTCGCGGTCGCCGCGGTCATCTTCGGCGCCTTCTCGATGAAGGACGTCATCAAGACCTCGCGGCCGAAGCTCGACGTCCTGAGCGTCGTCTTGTCCACGCTCGGCTTCGGCGGCCTGCTGTACGGCTTCAGCGAAGCGGGCACCAAGGGCTGGGACGCGACCGAGGTCATCGTCTGCATCGCCGTCGGCGCCGTCGCGCTCGTCCTCTTCATCCTGCGCTCCATACTGGTGAAGAATCCATTGCTCGAAATGCGCGTGTTCAAATATTGGATGTTCTCGCTGACGTCCTTGATCAACGCCATCATCACGATGGCGATGTTCTCCGGCATGATCCTGCTGCCGATCTTCCTGCAGAACATCCGGCACTTCACGCCGCTCGAATCCGGGCTGCTGCTGCTGCCGGGCGCGATCCTGATGGGCATCATGTCGCCGATCACGGGCATGGTGTTCGACAAGATCGGCGCGCGCTGGCTTGCCGTCATCGGCCTCGCCATCACGACCATCACCACGTACGAATTCAGCCATCTGGAAGCCGACTCGACGTATAGCCACATGATGATCGTCTACACGGCGCGGATGTTCGGGATGTCCATGCTGATGATGCCGATCCAGACCGCCGGCCTGAACCAGCTGCCGCGCCGCCTGAACGCGCACGGCTCCGCGATGTCCCAGACGCTGCGGAACGTCTCCGGCGCCCTCGGCACGGCGCTGCTCGTCACGGTCATGACGAACCAGGCGACCGCCCACGCCAAAGACCTCGTCATCTCCGGCCAGATCGACCCGAAGGACGCGGCCAAAATGGCCGAGGTCACGCAGCAGGCGACCATCTACGGCATCAATCAATCGTTCGTCGTCGCGACCTGGCTGACCGTGGCCGCGCTCGTCCTGGCGTTCTTCATCCGCAAGGTGAAGCCGCAGGAGGATCCGGTGCAAGTGCCGGTGCCGCAGGACATGGCCGCCGTGCCGGAAGCGGAGGTGGCGGCGGCTCAGCCGGCCCGCGCGGAGATCGCGGCCCATGCGGAGCGGCCGAGCAAGGACGTCGAGTTCCGCGATGCCATCCGCGGGTTTCTCAATCCGACGCCGCCCGCCGCGGACGACGGTCGTTTCAACGACAAAGAATACCGGAAGGCGCTGCTGAAGCTGAAGGGCGGCGCCATCGAGAACGCGAGCCCCAAGGAAGACCTGTCCCCCGACCAAGCCTACCGGGAAACGCTCAAGAAGTTGACCGGGTCGCTGAAGGAAAACGAGTGAGGACGCGCGCGGAACGACCATCCAGAGAGGAGAACAATCGATGAAAATCTATATTGTGTACGATAGCGAAGCGGGACATACGGAGCAGCTTGCCCGTTCCATCGCCAAAGGGGCGGAACGCGTGCCGGGCGCGCAGGTGTTCATCAATCACGTCAATAAGGCGGACGTCAAAGACCTGGCCGACATGGACGCGATCATCTGGGGCTGCCCCGGACACTTCGGCTCCATCAGCTCCGGCTTGAAGGAATGGATCGACAAGCTGGGCTACCTGTGGGCGAACGGAACGCTGGTCGACAAGCTCGGCGCCGTGTTCTGCACGACGGCCACCATTCACGGCGGGATCGAAGCCACGCTGCTGAACCTCATTACGCCGATGCTGCATCAAGGCATGATGATCGTCGGCCTGCCGGCGAACATCCCGGAAAACGCGCTCTACGGCAGCTATTACGGCGTCGGGGTGACGTCGCCCGTCGAGGATACCCACGATCCGCTGAGCCAATCGCTGTTCGCGAAAGGGCTCGCGCTCGGCGAAGCGCTGGGATCGCGCGTGGCCAAGACGGCCGCCGTTTACGAAGCGGGCAGGATAACGCTGGGGGCGGTATAGATCGGCGATGAATAACGAGAGCGCGGACCGATGTACGGGCCGCGCTCTTCGTGCATGGTGCCGCCTGGACCGGCGGCCGGCTTCAACCGGATTTGACCGTCTCGATGGACAGGCTGACCTTATAATTGCCGAACGCAAGCAGCTCGCCAAGCAAGGCGTTCAGCTCGGCCCCGCCGTTCACGCGGACCCGCAGCCAGTAGCAGCCTTCGCCGCTGACGCGGTGCATCTCGGCGATTTCCTCCCGCTCCCGGGCGAACGCGATCAGCGCCGCGTGCGCCGAATTGGAAGGGAGAAACATCGTGATGAAGGCCTGCACGGCCAGGCCGAGCTTGTCCGGGTTCCACCGGAGCGTGTAGCCCTCGATGACGCCGAGCTCCCGCAGCCTCCGGATGCGGGCGCCTACCGCCTGTCCGGTCAGATGCACGGCCGCGCCGATGTCCTTGTTCGACCTGGCGGCATCCTCCAACAGGCATGCTACGATCCGCCGGTCCGTGTCGTCGAACGTCCGATGCGTCATCTCGTTCACTTTCCTTTCACCGTGAAAATCGCCGGCCCCGTATGCGTTCAGCGCGCATGGGACGCGGCGGGCGGTCCGTGGTACCATCGTTACGGAACCGATTAATCCTTGCAGGAGAGGTGCATATTCATGAAATTCACGCTGATTCGCCATGCTTCGCTTTGGCTCGAATACGCCGGCTCGACGCTGCTCGTCGATCCCATGCTCGGCGCGGCGGGCGTCAACCCGCCCATCGCGAATTCCGGCGACGACCGCCGCAATCCGCTGGTCGGTCTGCCGGGCGACCCGGCGCGGTGGCTATCTCCGGACGCCGTGCTCGTCACGCATCTTCACCCCGACCATTGGGACGACGCGGCGGCCGAGGGGCTGCCGAAGGCGGTGCCCGTCTTCTGCCAGCCCGGCGATCAAGCGGCCTTCCGCGGCCGGGGCTTCGGCGACGTCACGGAGGTCGACGGCGGCGCCTCGTTCCGCGGCATCTCGATCGTCCGCACGGGCGGGCGGCACGGCACCGGCGAGATCGGCCGGCGGATGGGCCCGGTCTCGGGCTTCGTGCTTCGTGCGCCTGGCGAGCCGACCGTCTACGTCGCGGGCGACACGATCTGGTGCGACGAGGTCAAGGACGCGCTCGAATCGCACCGGCCGGACGTCGTCGTCGTCAACGCCGGCGGCGCGGAGTTTCTGACCGGCGGCCCGATCACGATGGACGCGGAAGGCGTAATCGCGGTCGTCCGCCATGCGCCGGACACCGAGGTGATCGCGGTCCATATGGACGCGATCAACCATTGCCGCGTCACCCGCGGCTTGCTGCGGGAGCGGCTCGCGGCGGAAGGGCTGGCGGAACGCGTGGCGATCCCGCTGGACGGGGACACGCGTTAAGCCGGCCTCCGGCAAGCGCCGCGCGGCGGAGGGGCGGCGGAGGGCGATACGGCGAACGACCCGATACGGCGGCAGCCCGCGGTGCGGCGGGCTGCCAACGCGGAAGACGACCGATGCGGCGGAAGGCCGGCCTGCTCCCTTGGGAGCGGGCCGGCCTTTATCGCGCGCGCCGCGCCAAGGTTCGGCTCGGGACCCGGCCCGCCTCGCGCATGGCTCAGGATTCGATCTCTTTGATTTTGCGGCTCATCTTGGCGATGCCGATGCCGAGCAGCGCGAAGATCGCGGCATAGATCGCCAGCACGGGCACGACGATGCCCCACAAATGGCCGCTCATCCGGGGCAGCAGGTTCACGCCGTTCACGCACAGCAGCATGGCGTTGATCGGCAGCATCACGGCCATCACCCCGCGAATGCGCTTGTAGTGCGCGACGAGCGAGTCCCGGTCCGTGTACAGGCGCGGACTCTCCCCGGGCTGCCACGGGCGGCGAAAGTAAAACCAGACGCCGGCGAAGCTCCCGGCGTGCTCCCAGCCGGCGTCGCGGTACAGCTCCAGGTACGACGCCAGCTTCTCCCCCTTCCCGAGCCCCGGCTGATAATCGAGCCGGTACGTGTAGCGCGACGAAGCATCCCGCTCGAACGTGCTCCGAACGACGCCCGCCCGCCGCAGATGCAGCCCTTGGGCGGACATGGCGTTCACCCAGTCCTCTTCCTGCTCGTACTGCCAGCTCATCCACAGATGGGTCTTCTTCACCGTCTCCACTGCCATCTTCCTCACGCCTCCCCCGATTGCATGATGCGCCGGCCGACCGCCAGCAGCTCCTCCAGCCGGTTCATCTCGGCCGCGGCCGCCTCTTTGCCGGCTTCCGTCATGACGTACAGCTTGCGCCTTGCGTCCGTCCCGTCCGGAACGGGGTAATGCTCGATCAGCCCTTTGCCGAGCAGCGCGTTCAGCGCGGTATACAGCGTGCCCGCCCCGAGCTTCACCCGGCCGCCGCTCATCGCCTCGACGTCCTGCATGATGCCGTAGCCGTGCGAAGGACGCGGATAAAGGGCGATCAGAATGTAATAGAACGCCTCCGTGAGCGGAAGCGGCTCTTTCGGCTTTGCCATAGCGGACGGCCCCCATTACTTCGTTAGTCGATATATCGTATGTTGATACATTAACACTCGATACATCGATTGTCAATCGATTCCCGCTCGTTCGCGAGACCGTTTCCCCGCCCGGCCAAAAATGGACGCTCGGCCCGTTCCCCCGCCGCGCGAGATTCATAGACTGCTAGAAAAGGAAGGAGTGTGAACCGTGGCGAAAGTCGGAATCGTCATGCCCGCTTACTATCAAAACGAAGCCTATATCCGGATCGCGATCGCATCCGTCCTGAATCAAACCTACCGGGACTTCCTCCTCGCCATCGTCGTGGACGGCGCCCCGGATTTAGTGCCACTTTTCCAAGAGCTGACGCAAGGCGACCCGCGGGTGAGCATCGCCGCCTATCCCCAGAATCAAGGCGTCGCCTACGCGCTCAACTACGGCTTCGAAATCGTGATGGACGCCGGCTGCGAATATTTGACCTGGGTGTCGACGGACAACTACTACTATCCGTATTGCCTCGACGTCCTCGTTCGCGAAATGGACCGTTCCCATCCGAATATCGGCATCGTCTACAGCGCTTTCCGGCATATCCGGGAAGACGGCATGGCCGCGCATCCGCCGGAAGTGATCGAGGAGGTCCGCCGGTTCCAGGACCGGTCCAAACAGGCGCTGCTGGAGGGCTGCATCATCGGGCCCTGCTTTTTGCAGCGCACGTCGTATTGCCGTCTGGTCGACGGCTACCGGTTCACCTATATCCAGGATTACGACTACTGGATCCGGCTGACCGATTACTGCGACATCAAGTACATCCCGATCCAGCTCATGGATTACCGGATCGATTCGCCGTTCAGCCTGTCGACGCACATCGTCGAGCAGCCCGCCAAACACCGCGTCTGCTGGAACGAGGTGCACCGGTCCCACTACGAGACGCGGCAGCGGCGGGGCATCAAGCCCGACATCAGCGTGCTGTTCCTCCTGCGGCCGAACGAGGTCGAACAGGCGACGCACGCCATGCAGAAGGTCATCGACCAGTACGAGACGAATTTCGAGCTGCTGGTCGTGAGCCTGGCGACGCGGCACGAGACCGAGGCCGTGCTGGCCCCTTACGAGGATCCCCGGGTCCGCGTGCTCTACTACTCGTACCATGCCGACTTCAACGCGCTGCGCAAGGCGCTGCCGAAGGCGCGGGGCGAGTGGTGCGTCGTCTTCGACAGCACCCGCATGACCGGCAACCTCGGCTTCCTGCGGGCGATCCGCAAGGCGGGCGCGCTCGACAAAAGCAAAGCCGCCTCGATCGCCCTCGACGGGGAGCGCATCGTCGCGACGCGGGAGGTCGGCGGCCTGTACGGCGCGGTCACGGTCAAGCCGGCGCTGGCGCAGTACCTGCAGTCGCTGGGCTGAGGCGCTCGAGCGGCGGAGCGGTGTACGGCGGAGCGGCGGACGGCGGAGCGACGTATGGCGGAGCGGTGGACGCGGAGCTACGTATGGCGGAGCGGTGGACGGCGGAGCGACGTATGGCGGAGCGGCGGACGCGGAGCTACGTATGGCGGAGCGGTGGACGGCGCTCAGAACCCCCGCGGCCGCGCCTTCGCGGGCGCACGCGGCACGCTTTATACGCGAAACGGCGGATCGGGGTCCCGCGTTACCGGGATCCTGATCCGCCGTTTGTTTGCCCGCTTGGCTTTGCGCCTTGCCTGGTACTGCTGAATGGAGCCGGCGATACGGACCGATAACCGAGCGGACATACGTTCCGCTATTCTCCCCATTCACGGCCATTTTCGAATCGTGCGGACACACGTTCCGTTATCGCTGCGATAAGACGCCGTAAGAGCCCCATCCGGGTCCAATAACGGATCCTATGGCCGCCTAATTGCGAAATCGCTTGAATCGGCTCAATAGCGGATCCTATGGCCGCGAAAATTCCGCCCGCGCCCGTTGCGCGAGCCGGCTACGTCGAATACCCCGGCATCCGCGATCTCGGATGCCGGGGTATTCGGATTTGTACCGCCACGCGGTGAATCTCGGCATGCGGCGGCGGCGCCATCCGAGCGTCAGGCTGGCCGCAAGCCGCGCGCGGCCGGAAATTCGCGCGGATCCGGCGGCGGAAGCGGACGGCGCTGCCCGGTTGCCGGAGCGAAGCTCCTTGCAGAGCCGGGCCGGAGCGAAGCTCCTGCGCCGAGTCGGCCCCTCACGGAGCGCTCCTTGCCGAGCCGGCCGTTCAGGGAGCGCTCCCTGCGCCGAGCCGGCCCCTCACGGAGCGCTCCCTGCGCCGAACCGACCGCTCGCCCGCCGCCTAGAACTCGCGAAGCGACTCCACGCGCGCGGCGATCGGCCGGCGCGTATCCAACGCGTAGTCGACCTCGACCCGGAGCAGCCGGTTGCGGTCGTCCTGCCGGATCCAGAACCGGAACGCCTGCCTCGCGGCGTCCGCGCCCAGCCAGCGGCAGCCGAAAGGCTTCCGGCCGACGAGCTCGGCGCCGGGATGCTTCGCCCGAACGGCGTCGGCCGCATGGCGCTCCCACCGCGCGAACGAAGCGATGCGCGCATCCGCCGTCTCCGCGGCCGCCGCCCGGGGAGCGCCCGCGCCGAGGGGCGCGTCCACGGTCGCGTAGACGCCGAATTCCCGGCCGTGCCGGCGCAGCCAATACTTGAACAAGTACTGCCGGGACGAGGGCGACTCGCACGTGCAGCCGATATAGTGCATGTCGATTAGCGCCGCCCCCGGATAGCGCGTCGAGACGGCCTCGCGCGCCAATCCGTTCCAGCGGACGTACGCGTGGTAGCCGTCCTCCGGATCGTACTTCGCGGGCGCCCCCGCTTGAGCGGTCGACGGACGGCACGCGAGCAGCAGCAGCAGCGGAACAAGCAGCAGCGCGGCGCAGGTTCGCATGTGCCTCTCTCCTTTCCTGTCAAATCCAGGTTAGGATGCTGCCGGCCGGTCCGTCCTATTCGCCGCCGCGGCCCGCCGAGCCGCACGCCTCGCCGCGACTCCGACGCTTTTGTCTGTCCCGGCTCGTTTCCGCCGGTCCGCTGCCCTCTATCTACCGGCCATCGGCCCGGCCGCCAGCTAGCTTGCTCCTGCCGCCCCCCGGCCTATCCCAGCCGCCTGCCGCCGACCACCGTCCGCCCGCCTTCCGATCACGGTCCGCTCACCGCCGACCACGGCCCGCCCGCCGCCCGGCAGCCCGACTTGCCCGCGCGCCCGCCGCTCAGCCGTGCAGCGCGGCTTGGCGCTTGTAGTGGTCCTCCAACACGAGGCAGGCCATCGCTTCCATGACCGGAACCACCCGCGGGCAAATGCACGGATCGTGCCGGCCCTCGGTGCGAATCGTCCGCTCCTCGCCCGTCGTCGTCACCGTCCGCTGCGGCGTCGAAATCGACGACGTCGGCTTGACGGCCACGCGGAACACGATGTCCGCGCCCGTGCTGATGCCGCCGAGAATGCCCCCGGCGTTGTTGCTCGCGAAGCCGTCCGCGTTCATGCCGTCGTTATGCTCGCTGCCGAGCATGCTCGCCGCCGCGAAGCCCGCGCCGAACTCGATGCCCTTGACGGCGCCGACCGACAGCATCGCCTTGGCGAAGTCCGCGTCGAGCTTGTCGAACACCGGCTCGCCGAGGCCCGCCGCCACGCCGCTGATCCGGCATTCGACGACGCCGCCGGCGCTGTCGCCGCGGGCGACGAGCGTCTTGATGTAATCCTCCATCCAGACGGCCGCGTCGGGATCGCAGGCGCGCACGCTGTTTTGCTCGATCGCCTCGGGCACGAACGTCCGGCACGAAATGCCGCCGATCTCCTTCGTATACGCCACCACCTGCACGCCGCGGCGTTCCAGCAGCTTGCGCGCCACGGCGCCCGCGGCGACGCGCGCCGCCGTTTCCCGGCCGGACGCCCGTCCGCTGCCCCGGTGGTCGCGCAGGCCGTATTTTTGCAGATACGTGTAATCCGCGTGCCCCGGGCGGAACGTCTCGTCCATCCCGTCGTAGGCGCTCGGCCGCATGTCCTTGTTGTCGAGCAAAATGCAGAGCGGCGTGCCCGTCGTCCGGCCCTCGAACATCCCCGACACGATGCGGATGACGTCGTACTCCTTGCGCGGGGACGTCACCGCCGACTGCCCAGGCTTGCGCCGGTCCATCTGAACCTGAATATACGCCTCGTCGAGCTCTACCCCGGGCGTGACCCCGTCGACGATGACGCCGACCGATACCCCGTGCGATTCCCCGAACGTCGTGATTTTGAACGCTTCCCCAAATGTGCTGCCTCCCATGATCCGGCACCTCCGTCGTGATGTTCTTTTCCGTTACGGTCGATTATAATGAACGCTATACAATAAATGAAATCGTAATTTCCGTAGTCTGGCATAGATATAATTGATGACAAGGTGGGCGACAACCATGAGCGCGAAGCTGCATTTGGAGTGGTACCGCATCTTTTTGCATACGGCCAAGGCCGGCAACCTGACGAAAGCGGCGCAGGAGCTGCACGTGACGCAGCCGTCCGTCAGCTATGCCGTCAAGCAGCTGGAGGAAGGGCTCGGCGTCAAGCTGTTCGACCGCCTGTCCAAGGGGGTCGTGCTGACGCCCGAAGGCGCCGATCTGCTCCAATTCGTCGAACAGTCGCTCTCGCTGCTGGAAGCCGGCGAACGCAAAATGGCCGCGCTCAGCCGCCACGCCGCCGGCGAGCTGCGGATCGGCTCCAGCGGGCCGATCATCAAGCATCTGCTGCTGCCGCCGCTCGACGACCTGCGCGCCGAATTTCCCGACATCGAGATTCGGCTCTACCAGGGCAAGACCGCGGAAATCGCGGCGTGGCTGAAAGAAAACCGCATCGACATCGGCATCGTCCATCTGCCGGTGACCGATCCCGCGCTCGACGTGCGCCCGCTCGCCGCTATCCGAGACTGCTTCGTCGCCGGGCCGCGCTACCGGCACCTGGCGGAGCGGCCGCTCGCCGCCGCGGAGCTGGCGGCGCTGCCCCTGCTGCTGCTGTCCGCCGGGAGCAGCACGCGGGTGTTCGCGGAGCGCTGGTTCGCCGCGCGGGGACTCGAGGTCGACGCCGCTTTCGAGCTGAGCAGCACCGACATGCTCGTCGAGTTCGCCCGGCGCGGCTACGGCGCAGCCTTCGTGACGCGCGAATTCGTGCGGACGCCGCTCGCGCGGGGCGAGCTGTTCGAGCTGCGGACGGCGGACGCCGTTCCGGAGCGCCTCGTCGGCCTGGCGACCCGCCGGGGCATGTCGCTGCCCGGCATCGGGCAGCTGTTCGTCGAGCGGCTGACGGCCTCCGAAGACCGTTGACCGCTTTCCGCCCATCGCCTATAGTGGAGATAATTCCCAACGAATCGGAGTGATGAACATGCTAACGGCTCCATCCCGCCCGGCGGCGTTCAAGACGGTGCGGAACGGATAGCAGGCGCTGCCGTCCTTCCGCGTGTTCGATTACGCGAATGGAGGAATTCGTTCATGTCTTTCAGCTATTACGGCGAGCTTTGCACGGAAGTGTACGATTTGACGAAGAAAATCGGCCAGTCGATTAACGGCGACATCGAGTATTACCGCGACCGGCTGCTTGGCTGCCAGGGCCGCATCCTGGAGGCGATGGCCGGTTCGGGACGCGTCCTGATTCCGCTGCTCGAGGCCGGGCTGCTCGCGGACGGCGTCGACGCCTCGCCCGACATGCTGGCGTCCTGCCGACGGCGCTGCGCCGACCGGGGACTCGCTCCCGAGCTTTACCTGTCCAGCCTGCAGGAGCTGGCGCTGCCGGAGCGCTACGAGGCGATCCTCGTCCCGGCCGGATCGTTCCTGCTGATCGAGCGGCGCGAGGAATCGCTGCAGGCGCTGCGGCGGCTGTACGACCATCTGCTGCCGGGCGGGCGCCTGATGCTCGATCTGTTCTTGCCGGACGCCGACTTCGCGCCCGGGGGCTTCGCCGGTTCGTCGGCCTTCCCGCTGCCGGACGGCGACACGATCACGATGGAGGGCAAGCTGGCCGAGGCCGATCTGTTCGGGCAGTACAAGGTCTCCTACATCAAGTACGAGAAATGGCGCCAGGGCAAGCTGGTCGCGACGGAGCTCCAGCGCTTCGCGCTGCGCTGGTACGGGGTCGAGGAGTTCAAGCTCGTGCTGGAGAGCCTCGGCTTCGCGGACGTCACGGTGTGCGCGGACTTCGAGCCGGGCAAAGCGCCGTCGAACGCGGGGCAGCAGTACGTGTACGAAGCGGTGCGCAGGTAGCGCGGCGGGCGGCGGCTCGCGCCGGGCTGTGCGCGGGTACCCGCCGCCGGCAGCCGCGGCTCGTCCCCTGCTGCGCGGCGCGCTCGCGGACGGCCGGCATCGTCCGGG
>NZ_JAGGDJ010000062.1 GCF_017652985.1 Paenibacillus artemisiicola | reverse complement strand
GCTCCGCGCTCCCCCCGTCCTCTCCCCGCCCTCTCCTCCCTATCTTCAAGGAGAAGACGACAAACGAGATGAACAGGAGACTGGAGTTCAGACACGTGCTCTTCGGATCCTACGCCGCGGCGGCGGCCGGCCCGGATCACGCCGGCTTCGCCGCCGGCGTGGACGCGCTCGTGCGCGGTCTCGAGCAGCAGCTCGCGCAGTGGCGCGAGGTCAAGACGCTCGCCGACGCCAAGGCGGGCGCGGCGGACTGAAGCGCGGACCCGGCGGCGGGCGGCCGCGGCGCAACCGTTTTTGCACAGGATCACCCACATCGAAGAGACCGCGGGCACATCGCCCCGCCGGTCTCTTTTTGCGTCTATAATCCGCTGCCGTTTTTTGCTACAATAGGCCTTGTCTCGCCTTGCCGAATGTTCCGTACCATCCATCCACCATTCATGGGAGCGTGAACGACAATGAGTTATTTATCGCTGAGCACCTGGAGCCTGCACCGCAATCTCGGACCGCTGCGCTGGACGCAGTGGGATGCGGAGGCCGGCAAGCATATGTTCGTCGAAAACCCGCAGCCGGAGCTGATGAAGCTCGTCGACCTGCCGGAGCATCTGGCCAAGGAAGGTTTCGGCGCGGTCGAAATCGGGCATTTCCACTTCCCGTCCACGGATGACGGCTACCTGTCCGAGCTGCGCGCCGCGGTCGAGCGCTCGGGCATCTCGCTTGACACCATCCTGCTCGATTACGGCGATATCTCCAGCGCCGACGAGGTTCGCCGGCAGGCGGACGTCGCGTACGTGCGGGAATGGATCGACGTCGCCGCGAAAGCCGGCGCGAAGAACATCCGCGTCGTCGCCGGCGAAAGCGAGCCGGGCGACAAGGCCGCGCTGGCCCGCTCCATCGCCTCGCTCAAGGAGCTGCACGCCTACGGCCAAAGCCGGAACGTCCGCGTCATCACGGAGAACTTCAAGCCGCTCGCCTCGACGTCCGACAACGTCCTCGCCATCATCGGCGCGTTCGAAGGCGGGCTGAACGTCATCGACGACTTCGGCAACTTCAAGGGCGAAACCAAATACGAGCAGCTTGCCGCGATTCTGCCGCATGCCGTCTCGATCCACGCGAAGGCGCACTACGACGAGAACGGCCTGCCGGACACGGAAGAATACCTCCGCTGCCTCGAGCTGCTGAAGACAGGCGGCTATGAAGGCGCCGTCTCGCTCATCTACGACGGGCCGGGCGACATGTGGGAAGGCCTAAACCGCATCCGCCGCATCGTGGAACCGTACCTGTAAGCCATCGCGAACGCTTCGCGAGGTTTTCCCCGCTTGCCGCGTGACCCGCTATCGACAGATCGGAAACATGCACAAAGAACACGCCGGCTTCCCGGCGTGTTCTTTGTTGTATAGCAGCGGTAGACATAAAGAAGACTAAACCTTATCGAAACGTCACGCCCGTCAGCTTCTCGCTCAGCGTCCACAGCTTGCGGGCCGCTTCGGGATCGATCGCCCACTGCGCCACGCCCGCGCTGAACGCGTCCGAACCCGGTTCCGCGACGACGGCGATGTCCGCATCCTCGCAGTAGACGCCGCCGCGGCCTTCGAGCTGCGGATTCGCGGCGCACCAGACGCTCGTCGCGGCGCCCTGCGCCACGGTTTTGAACCTCGGGTCGCTCGCCACCCGGTTGCCGTGCTCGTCGAGCGCGCCCATGCCCCGCATCTCGTCGTCGGACAGATGCCGGGACAGATCGGTGACGATCGTGCCCGGATGCACGGAGAACGCCCGCACGCCGTGCGCGAAGCCGATCCGGTCCAGCTCGACCGCGAACAGCGCGTTCGCGGACTTCGATTGGCCGTACGCCATCCACTTGTCGTATTCGCGGTGCTCGTAGTTCGGATCCTCCAAATCTACGCCCGCGAAGCGCAGCGCCCGCGAAGATACGGACACGACGCGCGCGTCGCCGGATTGCTTCAGCGCCGGCCACAATCTCGCCGCCAGCTGAAAATGCCCCAGATGGTTGACGGCGAACTGCGACTCGTACCCGCGGGCGTCCCGCGTAAGCGGCGTCGCCATGATGCCGGCGCTGTTCACGAGGATGTCGAGCGGCCGCCCCGAGGCGAGGAACCGCGCCGCGAACGCGTCGATCGACGCGGGATCCGCCAGGTCGAGCGTCTCCAGCTCGACGCGCGGCAGGCCGGCCACCGCCGCGGCGGCTTTCTCCGGCGTGCGCGCGGGCACGACGACCGTCGCGCCGGCTTCCGCCAGCACGCGGGCGGTTTCGAGGCCGAGACCGGAGTAGCCGCCGGTGACGATGGCGGTTTTGCCGGTCAGGTCGCGGCCGCCGAGCGCCTCGGCCGCGGTCGTTTGCGGGCCGAAGCCGGACGGGATCGGCGCTTGGGGCGTTGGGACGTAGTTATCGGTAGGTTGCATGGATACGTCACTCCTTATTCGTGATAGGATACGTCAAATGAATCAGCTGCGCGTAATTGTCCAGCTTGTACTGCATCATGCCGAGCGACTCGCGCAGCTCCTCCATTTGCCGTTCGATATGTTGCTTGTGCTCGGCGAGCACGAGGTAGCAGTCTTCGTAGCGGCCTTCGTTGTAATAACGGATGTACCGTTCGATGTCCTTGAGCGGCATTTGCGTCCGTTTCAGATGCGTGACGAACATGTAGCGGCGCAGATCCGACTCCGAGTAGAAGCGATGCCCGTTGTCTTTGCGCTTCGCCGGCGGCAGCAGGCCGATCCGCTCGTAATAGCGGATGACGTCGATGCTGAGGCCCGTCAAGCTCGAAATGTCCGCGATGGCGTATTGCTTGTCCTTGTCCATCCCCTATCCTCCTCTGCTCGGGCGTCCCCGTATCGGACCTGCCGCGAGTATCGTAATACCTGAACCATGGTTCAGGTCAAGCGACCAATAATTAGCTTCGTTTAGCATAACCCGTTCTCGCCGAAAAAGGACGCGTCCCCTTCACGGAAACGCGCCCCTCTGCGAACCGGGCGTATGACGAATCAGCTGCAGCGTACAAAAAAGCTTTAATAGCCAGCGGTCCGCACGACCTTGGGGATCTAGGCTTGCCGGCCGCGGCCGCGGCATCCTTTTACTGGAAAGGGAAAGGCGGGGGGAGAGCCATGAACATCCGGGAAGGGGAAAAGGTCCGGCTGCGGGCGGTCGTGCCGGAGGATCGGGCGGCGTTTCATGCGAACGATCAAGATACGGAAGGCGCGGCTGTTCGACGCGGTATATTTTCGCCTTCATTCACGAACGGCTGCCGGCATGACGAGCATCTCTATGGGCTGCTGAAGGACGGATTCGTGTTTTGACGGGCGGCGGCGAACGCCGAAAAGGACAGCGCGAGCTGTCCTTTTTTCGATTCCGAGTCTACGGTTTCAAGCGCCGAACACGTCCCGGATCGCTTCCAAATACTTCAGGCCGTGCACCGTATCCGGCTCCAGATACCCGCCCTCCGTCCACTCGTTCCAGGCATACACCGTGAACAGCTTCGGGTCGAGGCCGGACGCGCGGTCGAGGTAATCCTTCAGCTCGCGGAGCATGCGCCCGAACGCCTCCGGCGTATTGCCGGTCAAAATCGGCGTGTACGGGTAATCGCCGCGGACATGCGGCCGATCTTGCCCGCAGCGCGGCCCCGGGTCCCAGCCCATCGTCGCGTTCGGAAAATACGGCACGTCGTACGCGTCGCGGAACGCGGGCCACTTGGCCGCGGCGGCCGCCGCGCAATCCGCGTACGGCGCATCGGGGAACGCCTCCGGCTCGGCGTGGTGAATCCAGACGTACGACGTGACGCTGTCGATGCCGAGCATGCGGATCAGCGCGTTCGCGTCCGGACCGATGATCGCGCGGTGCCGCTCGTTCAATCCCCACTCCACCAGGTTCAGGTGCAGCTCCCCGCAGCCTGCCTCGCGCGTCTTGGCGCGGAACGAAGCCAGCGCGTCGCGCGTCGCCTCGACGCCGCCGAGCCCGTTGATCAGCGTATGGCACTCGTAGATGGAGAAATAGAGCTTGTCGTCGAGCTTCAGAACATTCGGCTCGTTGAAGTAGCGGATGATCAGATAATCCGCCATCGCGTCGAACCGCTCGCGCGACACCTCGTTATGGTTCGCCCACATGATGCCGAAGCGCAGCCGGTCGCGGTTGCCCGCCTGCAGGAAGCCGTCCTCGAGCGCGCGGTGCAGGAACGGCCCTTCGCCCCCGCCCATGTCCCAGTACCAGTCGTAAATGAACGACGTCACCCCGTGATCGGCGGCCGCCGCGATCTGCTTCTCCGACACCGCGGGATCCGACTCGTCCAGCTCGCCCCAGAGCGGCACCTTCGGCTGCTCGTGCCCGGGGAACAACGGCTTTGCCGCCCGCAGCGTGGGCCACTCCGTCCAGCCTTCGCCGCGCAGCGCCTCGTTCTTGGCATCGGGATGCCATTGCGGAAAATAGTACACCGCGACCTCATACGGATGATTCGGTGCAGCCATCGTCTCAGCTCGCCTCCTGATTTCGTGAAATGGGGCCGGCCGGTTCGGCCGGTTTCGCGGCCATGTGCGGCACGTGGTACCGCTCTTGGGCCGGTTCGGCCCGGTTTCGCGGCCATGTGCGGTACGTGGTACCGCTCTTGAGCCGGTTCGGCCCGGCAGCGCAAGCGCCGTCATGCCGAACGAGAGCGACTTTGGTGCGAAGCACCACGGGAGCGCTCGTCGGCATTGACGGCTCTGAAGCGCAGCGGCCCCGCCCCTAGAGCGCAAAGCGCGGCCACCTGAGCGGTGCACCGCCGCGTTTCGGAGCGCGAAGCGCGACCGCCACAGGCGTAGTCCCCGCCAGGCGAAAGCGCGAAGCGCATCCCTCAAAGCGCCTTCCCGCCAAGCCTCAGCCCTTCACCGCCCCCGCCGTCAGCCCGCGCAGCATGTACTTCTGCGTGAACGCGAAGAGCACGATGAGCGGCAGCACCGCCAGCACGCTGACCGCGAACACGGGGCCGTAGTTGACGGACTGCTTGTTGAACATGAACTGCACGATCTGCGGCATGAGCGTCATTTTCTCCGGTTGGTTGAGGAAAATGAGCGGCGTCAGGAAATCGTTCCAGATGCCGTACACGTTGGTCACGATGAACGTGCCCGTCGCCGGCAGCAGAAGCGGGAAAATAATTCGCGCGAACAGCCGCAGCGGCCCGCAGCCGTCGAGACTGGCCGACTCCTCGAGCTCGCGCGGGATCGCCTTCGTGAAGGCCGCGTACAGGAACGACGCGAACGGGATGAAGCCGGCCGTGTAGATGAGCACGAGCAGAATACGCGTGTTCATGAGATGGATTTTGACCGCCAGGGTAAACAGCGGGATGAGCGAGCCGACCGTCGGAATGACCATGCCGCTCAGGAAGAACAGGTACGCGTAGCGGAATAGCCGCTCCTGCCGGCGGGACAGAACGTAGCCCGCCATGGAGGCGACGAGGATGGCGAGGCCGAGCGCGCCGACCGTCACGAGCACCGTATTGAGCAGCCCGCGGAAGAAGTCCATGTCCTGCAGCGCCTTGCGATAGTAGTCCAGATACAGGCCGTGCGGCAGCGCGAAGGGCTGGAAGAAATACCGCGGCGCCTTGAAGCTCGACTCCACGAGGAAGAAGATCGGGAACAGAAACGCCAGCGCGATCAGAATCATCAGCGCCTCCAGCGCGACGGACGGACGTTTATTCAGGCCCATCAGAGCTCGACCTCCCTTCGGCGGGTGACGGCGAGCTGCACGACGGTGACGATGATGATGAAGATCGCGAGCAGAATGCCCGCGGCGGTCGCGTAGCCGTAGTTCTGCGCCTTGAACGCGGCGTTGTAGACGGCCAGAAACAGCGTGTACGAGGACGTGCCCGGGCCGCCGTTCGTGAGCAGGTACGGCAGGTCGAACAGCCGCAGCGCGCCGACGATCGTCAGGAACAGCACGATGGTGACCGACGGCATCAGCATCGGGAGCGTGACGCGGCGAAACAACGCGAAGCCCTTCGCGCCTTCGATATCCGCCGCTTCGTAGATGTCGGGCGGAATCGACTGCAGGCCGGCCAGGTAGATGAGCGCGCAGTAGCCGATGCCCTGCCATTGCGTCAGGAGGATGATCGTCGGAAACGACGTGTAGACGGTGCCGAGCCAGTCCTGCAGATGGGCTTCCCCGATGATCGGCTTCAACAGGCCGTTCAGGAAGCCGTCGTACTTCAGCAGCTCGCCCCAGATGATGGACGTGACGACGAGGCTGACGATGATCGGCAAGTAGAAGGACGTGCGCAGAAACGCCCGCGTCCGGAATTTGCGATTGAGCAAGAGGGCGAGCAGCAGCGCCAGCGGATTTTGCACGACGAGGCCGAAGACGACCATCTTGAGCGTGTTTTTCATGCCGTCGAGCATCTGCTGGTCCGAGAAAATGTACCTGTAATTGTCGAAGCCGATAAACGCCGGCGCCTTCAGGCCGTTCCACTGCGTGAACGAATAGTAGATGCTCTGCAGGAACGGATAGTAGAAGAACAGGCCGAAAATCGCCAGCGCCGGCAGCAGAAACAAGCAGGCGATCCAATATTGCTTGCGTTCCAGTCTCATCGCGATTCACCTACTCTTCATGGACGGGATAAAACGCGTTCAGCCGCGGGAAGCGCGGCTGAACGGTTCGTTCGTGCGGGTCCGTTGAGGCGTGGGGCGGGGTCGCAGGCAGGCGCCGAAGCGTTACTCCGCCGGCAGCACGACCGTCGCTTTGTCTTTCTCGAGGCTCGTTTGCGCCGCCTTCAGGTCGCCCGCGTTGAACTTGACGCCGGAGACGACCTTCGTCAGCTCGTCGAGCAGGTTCGTGATCGAGCTGGCCGGCAGGTAGCTGACGAACTGCGACGTCAGCACCGTGCTGGCGTCGACGGCCGCCTGGACCTCGTTCATCGCCGGGTCGCTATAGGTCACCGAGACGTCCGTGAAGGAGGTCAGCGCGCCGTCACCGGCCATGAACGGGCTGATGATGTCCGCCGTCGTGATCAGGTTGACGAGATCCTTGGATTCCTGCATGAGCTCGGTCTTCGCGTTGATGCCGAGCGCTTCGTTGCTGCCGAGCGTCATCGCCACTTTGCCGCTGTCGCTCGCGAGCGGGAAGAAGCCGATGTCGAACGTGTCGAAACCGCCCTTCGCGATGTTGTCGGCGTTCGCGCCCGGCATCCACGGGCCTTGGACGATCATGGCCGCTTCGCCGGAAGCGAACATTTGACCCGATTGCGGCCAGTCGATGCTGATCGCGTTTTTGTTGAAATAGCCCTTGGCTTTCATTTGCTCGAAGTTCTGGTAGACCTTCTGGATCGTCGGATCCTCGGCGATCTTCGTCTTGCCGTCGTAGACGTCCTTGCCGAGCGTCGGGTTGTCGAGCCCGTACGAGTTTAGCCAGTTCGAGAAGAACATCTGCGCCGTCCATTGGTCCTTGAAGCCGAGCGTAATCGGCGTCTTGCCGGACGCTTTGATCTTGTCGGCCGCATCGAACAGCTCCTGCGCGGTTTTCGGCGGCGTCAGGCTGAGGTCGGCGAACAGCTGCTTGTTGTACCAGACGCCGCCGCCGATCGAGAGGCCCATCGGCACGCCGTACGTCTTGCCGCCGGCATGCGTCTGCGCGTCCTTTTGGGCGCCGTCGTTCAGGCGGGACACCCACGGCTCGCCGGAGAGATCCGCCAGGTTGCCCGACGTCGCGAAGTCGACGCCTTGGTAGAACGCGACGTCCGGCGCGGAACCGGAAGCGAACTGCGCTTTCAATTTATCGAAGTACGTGGCGCCGAGGACGACGTCCCATTGGATTTTGGCCTTCGGGTACAGCTTGGCGTACGCCGCTTCGACGTCTTGCTTGAACTGCACCATGTACGGGCGCTCGTCGAGGAACCAAGCGCCGACGCGGATCGTGAACGCCTTGTCGCTCTTCGCCCCGCCGGCCGCGCCGTCGCTCGCCGCCGCGCCGTTGTCCGCCGCCGCGCCGTCGTCCGCGGCCGCTCCGCCGTCCGCCGCCGCCCCGTTGTCCGCCGCCGCTCCGTTGTTCGCCGCGGCTCCGTTATTCGATCCCGCCTTGTCCCCGCCGTCGTTCGAGCCGCACGCGGACAGCACCGTCGTCAGCAGCAGCGCGCCGGCCAAGGCCGGCCATCCTTTACGTTGCATGCACCAACACCCTCTTTTCGTCTCTGGTATTCCTTGCCTCTCCAGTGTAGCGCGTTGCCAGAACCGAAAGGATAGCTGCGTTTTACCGTTTCTGTGCTGCGTTTGCCGTCAGTCGTCCGCCTGCGCCGAGCCGCCCCTCGCGCTCGCCCGGTACGCGCTCGGGGAGACGCCGACCTTCTTCTTGAACATGAAGCTGAAGTGCGCGGTGTCCTTGAAGCCCACGGCGTACGCGACCTCGTACGTCTTCAGGTCCTCGCGGAGCAGCTTGTTCTTGGCCGCCTCGATCCGGAAATCCCAGAGCATATCGGTGAAATTGGTGCCCGTCTCCTTCTTGATGAGCCGGCTGAGGTAGGAATAGTTGACGTTCAGCTTCTGGGCCACGCTCTGCAGCGTCAGCTCCTCCATGTACTGCTCCCGGATCAGCTGGCGCACGTCGGAGATGACCTTGAGCGGCGAATCCGCGAGCCCCGCGCGCATGATCTCCTGGTAGGCCAGCAGCTGCTTCTCCAGCTCCTTCATGATGTCCGTGAGCAGCACGGCGCGAAGCAGCTTCTCGCGGATGCGGACGGAATCGCCGTGCGACGGCTTTAGCCCGACGTCCGCGAGCGCCGCCTCCGCCTTCTCCACGAGGCCGAGAGCGTAGTGCTGCACGTCCTTCTTGCTCGCGCCGACGGCGAGCATGCTGCGGTACGATTCCTTCAGCAGCGCCCGCACGGCTTCCGCGCCGCCGCCGCGCAGCGCGTCCGCGATGAGGCCGAGCGCGGCGCCGGTCTCCTTCTCTTTCTCGTTCAGGAACGACTCCATCGCGTCGTAGGCGATGACGGAGTTTTTGCCGAGCAGCATGCGGTACTCCATGCACCGCTTCACTTGGCGCAGCGCCTCGGGCAGGCGGCAGAAGGACGGGAACGCCCGGCTGATGCCGACGGACAGCGACAGGCCGCCGTCCGTGCCGTTGCCTTCGGCAACGCCCTTCGCGAACGCGAGCAGCGCCTCGCGCCCGCCGGCCGAGCCGTCCGCCGGGACGAACAGGTACGTGCCGCTGGCGGACGAGGACGTCCGGCCCCGCAGCCCGGCCGTCTCGGCGGCCTGCTCGAGCTGCCCCCGCAGATGCGCCGCCGCGAACGGAAAATGCTCCCCGTCCGCGTCGCGCGGCGCGTCCAGCTCCGCGTACAGCAGCTGGAAGCCGCCGTCCCGCAGCCCCTGCTCCGCCAGCCACAGGCGCTTGTCCTCGTCGCCGTCCTGCTCGTCCGCGAGCCGCTCGAAGAAACGGTCATGCTCCTGCCAGCCCGCAAGCCGCGGCTCGTGGTCGCGCAGCGAAGCGACCGTGCGGATCAGCTCCTCCGGCAGGAACGGCTTGGTCAGAAAATCCGCCACGCCGAGCTTGACCGCCTTCCGCGCATAGTCGAATTCGTGATAGGCCGTCAAGAAAATCACCGGAATCTCGGGATGCCGCCGGCGCAGCTCCTCCGCGAACGCGATGCCGTCCATGACCGGCATGCGGATGTCCGTGACGACGACGTCGGGCAGCGAGCGCGGCCCGTTCGCCCGCAGCCGGTCGAGCGCCTCCTGCCCGTTCGCCGCCGTCCAGGCCACCTGGCAGCCGATGTCCGCCCAGCCGGGCAGCGAAGCCAAAAAATCCACGATGTCGCGTTCGTCGTCGATGATCATGATGCGCATGCGGTCAGCCTCCCTCGTTGTCCTGCAAAATCTGAATCGGCATGACGACCCGCGTCACCGTGGCGTCCGCGTGGCGCAGCAGGCTGACGCCGTAGGTATTGCCGTAATGCAGCCGCAGCCGGGCGTTCGCGTTCTCGAGCCCGGAACCGAGCCCCTTCGAGCGCCGCAGGGCGAGATTGCCGGACGCCCCGTCGTCGTCCCCGGGCGGCGAGCTGTTCGCGATCTCGATCACGAGCTCGTACTGCTCCTCCTTGACCGTTACCGCGATCGTCCCGCCTTCCGGCAGCCGGTCGATGCCGTGCACGACCGCGTTCTCCACGAGCGGCTGCAGCAGCAGCTTCGGAATGGCGATTTTGCGGAACAGGTCGGGCAGGTCGATCGCGTAGGCCAGCCGGTCGCCGTACCGGAACCGGTGGATTTCCAAATATTTGCGGACGAATTCCATCTCCGTGCCAAGCTCGACGAAGGCGTTGCCGGGCGTGATCGAGAAGCGGAAAATGCCGGACAAATGGTGGATCATCTGCGGGATATGCTTCGCCTTCTCCGGCGAATGGGACATGATGCTGATGTATTCCATCGTGTTGTAGAGGAAATGCGGGTTGATGTACATGCGGATCGCCTTCAGTTCGGCTTCGCGGAGGAGGAGCTCGTTCTTGTAGTTCGTCTCGATGAGGTGGCTCGTCCGGGCGACGAGGCTGTTGAAGCCGTTGCAGAGCATCGCGATTTCGTCCTTCGTCGCGATGCCGGTGATGAGCTGGTATTCCTCCCGCTCCGCCGCGCGCATGAGGCGCGTCAGCCGCTGGATCGGAATCGTGATGCGCCGGAGGATGACGTAGGTCACGATCGTGATCGCGAGCCAGGCGGCCAGCGTGATGCCGGCAATGAAAAGCGCCTGCTGCTTGACGAGCCCGCCCGTGCCGGGGCTGGCGATCAGGACGTATTGGAATTCGGAATAGCGGGATTTCTGGCGGATGACGATGCCCTTGACCGGCTCGCGGATCTCGAGCAGATGCCCGACCCGGCCCGGGTCCGAGGCGCTCATGATCTGGTTGTCGGCGTTCGCGATGAAGAACGTCCCGGGCGCGAAGCCGGTGAAGAGCGGCCGCAGCAGCGCGGTATCGAGCGTCACGACGAGCCGGCCCGTCTCGGATTCGGGCGACGGGCGCTCGCCTTCGGCGAAGATCTTGACGACGCAGGCGATGCGCCGGTCGTCGCTGAAGAACGCCCACTCGGGCAGGCGGTCGAATTCGAACGGCATTTTCCAATAGGCGTCGGGATAAAGCAAGCGCTTTCGCGAATCCGTGCTGTACAGCTGGCCGGAGGCGTCCAGCACGTAGATGCCGCTGACGTACTCGCCGATCTTCAGCTTGGCGGAGGCCAGCTCGGACTGGAGCAGCTCATCGACGGCGGCGTAGCCGGCTTCGTCCCGCTGCCCGCGGTCCGCGGCGCGGAGCAGCGACTGGAGGAGCAGGTTTTCGCCGATCGGGGTCATCTGGCTCTTCACGGCGTACAGCGCTTCGTCGAACTTGTCGGCGGCGCCGGACAGCTGGCGCTGCGCTTCTTCGGCGGCTTTCTTCTCGATGACGAGGCTGGAGCGGATGTAGAACGTCGCGCTGACGATGAGGAGCGGCACGAGCGTCAGGAGCGAATAGATGATGAGCATCTTGTAAAACAGCCTGGAGCGGATGGGGTCCAGCACGCGCGCGGTCAGCCATCTCATGGAGAAAGCCCCCTGTTCGGTTAATGGGCGGATCGGTTGGGCGGCATGAAGAGACTTCGGATCCCGATCAGATCCGATGCGAAGCGATTGAAGTTGATTCCATTATGCATGAACGCAATGGATATACAAGAGAAATTCGAGGGAGTAAACCATATATTGGTTGTGATTACAGCATTGCCCATGTGATGAAAACCCGACGGCAGTGGCGGCCATGTAGGTGACCACCCCACCCTCTTGCCTCCAAGCCGCCCCCAGCGGCGGCCATGTAGGTGAACCCCCCACCCTCTTGCCTCCAAACCGCCCCCGACGGCGGCCATGTAGGCGACCACGCCACCCTCTTGCCTCCAAACCACCCCGGCGGCGGCCATGTAGGCGACCACGCCACCCTCTTATCTCCAAACCGGCCCCGGCGGCGGCCATGTAGGCGACCACGCCACCCTCTTGCCCCCAATCCGCCCCCAGCGGCGGCCATGTACGAGACTACACTACCCTCTTGCCCCAACCGGCAGAACTGCCCCGCCCGCCCCTCCCTCAGCGATGGCCGGCCTGCAGCCGGAAGCCCGTCGGGGTCATGCCCGTCTTCTGCTTGAACAAGTTGGAGAAATAATGCGGGTCGGCATACCCGAGCCGAAACGCGATTTCGCTGACGCTCAGACTCGTGTCCTGGAGCAGCATCTCGGCGTGCCCGATCCGGCGCGACAGCAGGTAGCCGTATACGGTGAAGCCCGTTTCCCGCTTGAACACGCGGTTCAGCTGCTTGTAGGACATCGCCATGTGCCGGCTGAAGCGCTCCGAGTCGAACGGCTCGGCCAGCTGGTCGAGGTACTGCTTGATCCCCTGCGCCTGGTCGGACAGCATCTGGTTGCGGCTCTTCAGCAGCCGCGAGAGGGCGATCAGGATTTCCGTCAGCACGAGCACGACGCCTTCCTGAACCTGCTCCATGCCGCCGCGCTGGCCCCGCCGGACCAGGCGGAACGCCTTGCGGAACAAGCCTTCGAGCGGCGCGTCCGGCACGAGCGATTTTTCCTTCAATTGGTACGCGGCGAGCAGGTCGTCGCTGTTGCCCGCGATATTGAACCACAGGTACGTCCAGTACCCCTCCTGGTCGGGCATCGCCGTCACTTCGTGGTAGCTCCCCTTGCGCAACAGGAACACGTCGCCTTCCTTCGGCCGATGCTCGACGGAATCGACGCGGATCGTCCCTTCCCCGCGAAGCACGTACGCGAGCACCGTGATGTCGGCGCGGCTGCGGACGTTGCGGTAGTTGGAATGGCAGTAGTTGGTGCCGATCAGCGGCACGGAGACGCCGACGTCCCAATCCGAAGGAATGGTGTACACTTCGCCATGCTTCATGTCCATAACCCTCACTTTCCTCGCTTCCATTCTCGATATCGGCATTATAACACATGTCCCTCACCCTCACCTTTTGTTCCGTATCCCGCATGTCTCGCGGCGGCGCGCGGAGGTAAAATAAAGCTATACGCGAGAAAGCGGCCAAGCCGCGTTCGAAAGACGGCAGCAGCGCCGGCACACATGATGCAAGACGCTCGCATGCTAAAACGGTCAACCATGGCGCCGGGCGCTTCAGAAGCGCGCGGCGCCCTTCGACACGTCCAAGGAGGTCCTTTACGATGGAACGCCACGCGCTTCGCGCACGACCGAACCTCATCTACGTCTTTGCCGACCAGCTGCGCCTGGACGCCTGCGGCTATGCCGGCGACCGGCGGGCGCAGACGCCGAACCTGGACCGGCTCGCCGGGGAAAGCATGAATTTCGCCAACGCCGTCTCCGGCCATCCGGTATGCGCGCCGTACCGGGCGTCGCTGTTCACCGGCAAGTACACGACCAGCACGGGCATGGTCATCAACGAAATCAGCATGAACCCGAACCATCGCGGCTTCGGGCACGTCCTGACCGAGGGCGGCTACGAGACGGGCTACATCGGCAAATGGCATTTGTCGGCGAACGAGCTGGGCCATCACTACGAAACCCGCAACTCCTACACGCCGCCGGGAGAACACCGGCTCGGCTTCGACGGCTTCTGGGCCGCGTACAACTTTCACCACGAGTATTACGGCATGTATTACCATACCGACTCTCCGGCGAAAATCCCGATGGAAGGCTACGAGCCCGACGGGCAGACCGACATGGCCATCGGGCAATTGCGGCGGATGGCGGGCGAGGACCGGCCGTTCGCGCTGTTCCTCTCGTACGGCACGCCGCATGATCCATGGACGCCGGACAACGTGCCCGCGGAATATTTGGCCCGGTTCGCGGACGCCGGCTTCGGGCTGCCGCCGAACTATCGGGACGCGAACGACCCGCACGCGGACGCCTGGGCCCGCATGACGCCGGAGGAGCGCGCGAGCATTCCGGACTGGCTGCGGGTGTATTACGCGATGACGGCCAACCTGGACTGGAACCTCGGCCGGCTGCTCGCGGCCGTGGACGAGCTCGGCCTGCGCGACGACACGGTGTTCGTCTTCACCTCCGATCACGGGGAGCTGTTCGGCGCCCACGGACGGAAAGGGAAAAACATCTTCTATGAGGAGGCCGTCCGCGTCCCGTTCCTCCTGCGCCAGCCGGGCCGCGTGCCGCAGGGCGAAACCGACGTGTGCCTGAACACGTGCGACATCATGCCCACTTTGCTGGGGCTGCTCGATTTGCCCGTTCCGGCGGAGGTCGAAGGATCGGACCTCAGCCCGTTCGCGCTCGGCGCCGGGGGCGAGGAGCCGGAGGCGGCGTTCCTGCAGGGAACCGGCGCCACCGCGGATTGGGCCGACGGCCACGAATGGCGGGCGCTGCGGGACAAGCGGTACACCTACGCGATCTACCGGGCGGACCGGCAGGAGCTGCTGTTCGACCATGAGGAGGACCCGTACCAATTGCGCAATCTGGCCGAGGATCCGCGCTGCGCCGCCGAGCTGGAGCGGTTCCGCGCGCTGCTGGCGCGCAGGATGAACGAGATCGGCGACACGTTCGAAAGCTGCACCTGGTACCGCGACCATTGGACGGAGGACCGGCGCATCCTGCGGACCGCCACGCTCGCGGCCAAGTAGAAGCGCACGGGCCTGGAGACGGCACGGGTAAAAGCCGTCGCGGTCGTGCGGCGGCTCGGCGCTTCTCGGAGTATTCAAAGTTTTCAAGCGTTGCAGGTATTCCGGTTCTTCGGCAACGGCTGCGGCCGGGATCGCCGGACCGTTCCGCGCCCGCTTCCGGCGTGTTTCGCGCCCAACCTCAACAGGCTGCCCCCTTATCGGCGGGCAGCCTTTTTTTGCGTTGCGCGGAAGCCGCGCGGCCGCGGCCGCCTATTCATAGCCGGCGCGTTTAACGAATCTACGAATCGGCAATGCTAGTAGGACGCACGTATTTTCATAGATTCGCGAAAAGGAGCGTTGCCCTTGAAATGCATCAACTGCCACTCGATCGATATCGGCAAGATCGGTCCTCATCAGTATTTCTGCTGGAATTGCTGCATCGAAATGAACATTGTCGGCGATAAGCTCGACGTCTACCAAGTGGAAGAAGACGGCTCGGTCAGCTCGCTCAACGATTTGTTCGTCGCGGAAGACATCGGCGATCCGCAAGAAACGCAAACAGAGATCTATTCCGACAGGCGCTAGCGTCTGCCGGGCTAGATCTCTTTTTTTTGCGCTGCGCGCTATTCGTCCCGCGCGCTGTGCCGGTCTTCGGCCGTTTGCGGCGCCGTCCCCGCGGTCCCGCCTTCCGCGAACGTCCGGTCGAGCAGCTCGCGAAGCGCCCGCATGATCGCCGGCGCGCCGGCCGTGTCGCTGTGGACGCAAATCGTGCCGATCTCCGCATAGCGGGGATCCGCGAGCATGCCGGCGACCCGCGAAGCGATCTCGGGCGGCGAGCCGATTTCGTCATGCGTCCAACCGAACATTTTCACTCGGCCCGCGGGATAGGGGCGATCGGCGAAATACTCGCGCACGACATCAAGCCCCATCCGCGACGCGCTCCCGGCCGTATGGCTCCCGGGCAGCGCATAGACGCGAAGCGAGGCATCGAACGCCCGAACGGCCTCCGCGAACGCGTCGGCAAGCGCCGCCTCCTCGGACGTCATCATGTAGAGCGCCCCGTGCAGCTTCACGTGCGACAGCTTCATCCCTTCCGCGCGCAGGAACGCGTCGAGCGCGCCGAGCTGATAGAGCGACAGCTCGTAGACTTCCCGCGGCGACGTCTCGATGTATCTTCGGCCGAAGCCCGGCCGGTCGGGCAATCCGACGTGCGCGCCGACGCGAACGCCGTGCGCTTTGGCGAGCGCCACCGTGTCCCGCATGACGCCGGGATCGCCGGCGTGAAAGCCGCACGCGACGTTGGCGGAGGTGATCAGCGGCATCATGGCTTGGTCGGCCCCGTACCGGTAGACGCCGAAGCTCTCCCCCATGTCGCAGTTCAGATCCGGCGCGCGTCTCACCAGACGGGCTCTTTCCGGGGCGACGCCAGGCGCTCGTAATCATAGGCGAACCGCAAGAGATCCGCTTCCGCGAACGGCTTGCCGACCAGCTCGAAGCCCACGGGGAGGTGGCCGGCGAACCCGGCCGGAACCGACATGGACGGCAGCCCCGATTGCGAAGCGATGACCGTGTTCGTCGGGAACGTCAGACAGGTCCACTTCTCGGCGTACAAGTCCTCGCGCTTCGGAGGCAGCACGCGGACGGCCGGATACAGCAGGAAATCGACGTCGCTCGCGAGCATCAGATGGACCAGCGCGCGCCGGAATTCTTCCTGGCGCACCCGCTTGCGGTAATAGCCCTCCTCCTGCTCGGGCTCCACGGGTCCGCCGTAAATGTCATGGAACAAGTCGTTCATCGGGTGGAACAGCCGCGCCTCGTACAGGTCTTCGAAGCGCCCCGCGGGCGCGTTCGTCCGCTTCGCCAAGAAGGCGTTGATGTCCTTCTTCGACTGCATGGCGTAGAGCGACGTGTCGGCGGTCCACGCCTCCAGCTCCGGGATGCTCACCTCGACGACCGGGACGCCTTGCTCCCGCAGCCAAGCGACCCTTGCGCGGACGGTATCGTTCACGGCAGCGCTGTCCGGATCGGCGTCCGGGCCGAACGCGTTCGCGACGACGCCGACGCGGTACTGCCGCATGCTCGCTCCGTCCAGCGCGGCTTCGTACCGCCCGGCGTCCGCGGCGTACGCCGCCGCCGTGAACGCATCGCCGCGGTCGAAGCCGACCAGGACGTCCATCAGCTTCGCCGCGTCCCGGACGGTGCGCGTCATCGGACCGGCCGTATCCTGGAAATGAACGAGCGGGGAAAAGCCGCTTCGGCTGATCAGCCCGGTCGTCACCCGCAGGCCGAACACGTTATTGAACGAAGACGGCAGCCGGATCGAGCCTCCCGTGTCCTCGCCGATGCCGATCAGGCCGAAATTCGCGGCGATGCCCGCTCCGGTGCCGGCGCTGGATCCGCCGGATTCCCGCTCGAGGTCGTACGGGTTCTTCGTATGGCCGGTCATGGACGAGAACGAAAACCACCCCGCCGCGAAATCGCACATGCTGGTCTTGGCGAGCACGATGGCGCCGGCTTCGCGCAGCCGCTTGATAAGCGAGGCGTCCCGGTCCGGCACGTAGTCCGCGAACGCCCGGGATCCGAACGTCGTGCGGATGCCGGCCGTCTCGGCCTGGTCCTTCACGAGCACGGGCACGCCGTGCAGCGGTCCTTTGAGCGCGCCGGTTTGTTCGTAATAGGCGTCGAGCGCTCTCGCTTCTTCCATCGCGAACGGGCTGACCGTGACGACGGCTTGCAGGCTCGGCCCTTGCGCGTTCAAGGCCTCGATGCGATCCTGGTACCAGCCTACGAGGTCGGCCGCGGTGACCGCTTTCGCCCGCAGCGCCTCGTGAAACGAGCTGACGGTGGCTTCCTTGAAGGTAAACGAGCTCATGCGATTCACTCCCTTTTTCGATTCGAACGTCCGCTTCCGCTCAAGCTTCCGTTTCGATCGTAAAACTTCCGTTTTGATGAAAGCTTCCTTTTGAATGTAGACGTGTAATGTAGACGGCCGTTCAGCCAGCAAACTTCGTATGGATGCAAGCATACCGTTCTATGCCGGCTTTCTTCTCTGCTCTTGCCTATTTCTCCATCGATATTTCCGAAACTCAAACCTCCGATTCTATGTTCGATCGGACGGGTTATGGTACAATGGCGGTACTGAATCTCGTTGGCCGGAGAGAGAGACGCGTTGGTAGGCGCGCCTCTCCTTCAACCGTGCCGTCAGGGCTTCGCTCCCGCCGAATGCGGCGCCGCGACGGACGGCTTATTGGCCATCAGCCAATAAGCCGCGCCGGAGACGAGCATGCCGCAGATCGCGGTGGACATGCCGGGGAACTGATAATTGGCAATGAGCGCCGCGGCGGAACCGATCCCCCACGCAAGGAAAGGCCGGAACCGGAAATCGGCGTCGATGGCAGTCGACGACCTGCGCGCAACCCATTGATCCAAAATGATGATGGTCCCGATCGGCGGTACGATGACGCCAAGGAGATTCAGCCAATCGATGAAATAATTCCAAATGCCGAGAATGGCCAGCACGATGCCGATCGCCCCAAGGATCAGCGTCATGGTGCGCATTTTCGTCCCCGTAATATGCGACCAGCCGACCGCCCCGTTATATAAGCAATGCGAGCAGACGGAGCCGAGATTCACGAAGAGAAACAGCACGGCGATCCAAGCGATCGCGCCGCCCTTCCCGACGATCACCCCGAACACGTCGCCCGTGCCGGTGAGCGTCGCCGCCGCGATGATGCCGCCGATGATCATGGCGATCAAGTTGGCCACGGGAAACGCGGAGAACGTCGCGATCAAGGCATGCTTCGGATTCCGGGCCCACCGGGTAAAGTCCGACGTCATCGTGCCCGAGTCGGCGAACAAGGCGAACACCAGCGTAACGGCGACCCAGAACGCGAGGGGAGAGTCCGCGCTGCCGGCATAACTCGCGATGGCATGGCCGTTTCCCGCCGCCTCCCCGACCGCGTAAAGGCCGAGGATGAGGAATAACGGCGCCGAGACGATCCCGATCAGGGACAAGGCCCGGATGCCGAGCAGCGTGAGCCCCACGTACAGCACCCCCGCGATCCCCACGATAAGCAATTCGTTGACCTGAAAAGCGCCGCTCATGCTGACGCCGGTCAGGCCGGTCTGTACGGCGAACCAGCCGATGACGAGCGTCGACAGCAGCGCGGACGACACCATGTACCCCTTTCGGCCGAACGTGCGCGACGCCTGCAGGGAGAAATTATGGCCGTCCTTCGCGCCGAGCGCGCTCAGCAGCCCGACGTACGCGAATAACAGCGCATTGCCGAGCACCATCGCCAGAAGGCCGCGAACGAAGCCCAAGCCGTGGACGATCGTCGCTCCGGTGACGGCGCCCGTGACGATCATCGGAAATCCGACCCAGATGGACGTGACGGCGAGCAGCGATTTTCGTTTGTCCGGCGGAACCGGCGCATGCTCGTACTCGTCCCCTAAAAGCTCATGATCCGCTGCAGCATGACCCATGGATGACACCTCCGTTTAGGTTGTTTTTGCTACGGCCGCAAGGCCTGACTTGCCCGATCATCCCCTTATGCCGATCACCTCCTTGACGGAAAGTTCCTGAACGAAATGAAAGCCTCGCGCCAGCGTCCGGAATGCCCCCGAGCTGCCTCAAGCTTTGCCGGACAGCGCCGCCGAAACGACGCCGCAGGTGTAGGTCAAGTGGTCGGCGGTCTTCTCCAGCAGCATCGGAAGGTCGCGGCGCTTGATCATGTCCAGCAGCTCCCGGTGCTGCAGCTGCGCTTCCCGGAAATCCTCCACCGTGGAGGAATAGATCGCCATGTACGGCTCCACCTTATCCCACACGTTCCGGATCAGCTCGAGAATATGGGAGGAGTTCGAGCATTGGTAGAAACGAAGGTGGAACAGCTTGTTCAGCTTCCGCCACTCGTTCACGTCAAGGCGCGGGTTCGCCATCGTCTCCAAGATGTCTTCCAATACGCCGATGTCGTCGTTCGTTGCCCGTTCGAGCGACCACTCCGCGGCGAGCAGCTCCAGCCGGAGCCGAATAGTGAAGACTTGCTTGACTTCCTCGACCGAAAGCTCGTTGACGGTGACGCTCCGCCGTTCAAATGTAATGAAACCTTCCGCCTGCAGCTTGCGCAGGGCCTCCCGTACGGGCATGGTGCTTACGCCGAAGGCCTCCGCGAGGCTGCGGATCGAGATCTTCTTGCCGGGCGGGATCGTCCCCATCGTGATGCGTTGTTTCAGCCGCTCATACACCTCGCGGTTCACCGTCGAAACCTCGATCAAGTCGCTCATGTCTTCCACCTCTGCTAGTTTGTGATATGTGATCACATGTAAGATATAGTCCGATTATGGCAAGCGACAGCTAATCCGTCAAGGTATATGTCAGGTTATTTTACATTAACGCAGATAAACGGCCTTGATAATTTTGAGCATAGTCCCAGCCATTACCATCCGGTATAATAGTCGTTGAACCCCATCCAAGGAGGATTGGCCATGAACGAATCGCAAACGCAAACCGGAAGCGCGCTGCCCGCGAGCCCGGTGAAGCCCAAAATCGGCGGCGTCTTCGTCCCGGTGCGGGACATCGAGGCTTCCCGCCGTTGGTACTGCCGGGTGCTCGGGCTGGAGGAGAGCGCCTGCGAGATTATGAACGGCCACCTATGCCCGCTGCCGATGACGGGCGCCGGGCTGATCCTGGACACGATGCCGCAGTGGGGCGGCCGGGAGCCGGGCGGCGCGCCGGCCATCGAGACGCCCGCGTTCATGCTGCCGACCGACGATCTCGAGGGCGCGCTCGCCTACATGAAGGCGCTCGGCGTCGAGCTGGTGACCGGGATCGAGCACGACCACTGGTTCGTCGTGAAGGATCCCGACGGGAACAAGCTGATGATTTGCCGCGAATAGCGGCCTCGGCGAGCGAGTGCGCATATTAAAAACCGACCCGGAAGCCCAATGGCTTTTCGGGTCGGTTTTGTTGCCGCGGCGGTCTGCCGTTCACGCATGCGGCCGGTCGCCCTGCTCCTCGATGCGGGCCTGCTCCTCCCGCCACCAGAGCGCCTCTTCCGGCTCCTCCAGAATCTCCGGGATTTCCCGCTTCTCTTCCACCGCCGGCGCCGAGCCGCGCAGCGCCCGGCCCGACGTTTCGGTCAGCCAGACGGTGGCCACGACGAGCCCGATGACCGCCGTCCCGATCAGGAAGTATGCCGGCACGAGCCGGTTGCCCGTCCGTCCGATGAGCCAGGCCATCACGAGGGGCGTCGTGCCCCCGAACAGCGAAGCCGACAGGTTGTACGTGATCGCGAGCGCCCCGTACCGCACTTCCGTGAAGAACAGCGCCGGGAGCAGCGACGGCATCGTGCCCTGGAAGCAAGCCAGGAATACCGCGAGCAGCATGAGCCCGAGGAACACGTAGCCGTTCTGCCCGCTGCCGATGAGGTAGAACGCCGGGAGCGAGAACACCATGAGCCCCGCCAAGCCGCCCTGGATGACCCGCTTATTGCCGACTTTGTCGCTGAAGAAGCCCATCGCCAGCACGATCGGGATCATGATGAACATGACGATGAGGATGAGCAGCAGCCCCTTCGTCTCGCCGTAGCCGAGCACCGCCGTCAGATGGGACGGCATGTACGACAGCACCATGTAATCCACGACGTTGTAGAAGAACACCATGACGACGCCGATCAAGAGCGCCTTCCGGTGCGCGGCCAGGAGCATCCGCAAGGGCATGCCCTTGTGCCGCCCGTCCTGCGCCTGCTCCATCGCCTCGAACGCCGGCGTCTCCTCCAGATGGTTCCGCAGATAGAGCCCGATCAGCCCGATCGGCGCGGCGACCAGGAACGGGATGCGCCAGCCCCAAGCCAGCATCCGGTCCGGGCCGAGCAGATAGCCGAGCAGCGTGACGAGGCCCGAGCCCGCGATGTAGCCGACGAGCGTCCCGACCTCCAGCCCGCTCGAGAGAAAGCCGCGCTTCTTGTCCGGCGTCGATTCGGCGATGAACGTCATCGCTCCCGAATATTCGCCGCCCGTGGAGAAGCCCTGCACGAGCCGGGTTACCAGCAGCAGCACGGAGGCCGTCGCGCCGATCGAGGCGTAGCTCGGGATGAGCCCGATGCAGAGCGTGGCGACGGCCATCATCGTCAGCGTCACGGTCAGAATCTTCTTCCTTCCCAGCCGGTCCCCGAGCCGGCCGAAGAACCAGCCGCCGAACGGCCGGACGAGGAAGGCGATCGCGAACGTCGCGAACGTGTACACCAGCTGGGCGGAGCCGCTCAGCTGCGGAAAAAACACCTTCCCCATCGTGACGGCCAGGTACGAATAGATGCCGAAGTCGAACCATTCCATCGCGTTGCCGACCGCGGTCGCGACGACCGCCTTGCGGGCGGCCTTCGTATCGACGATGGTGATGTCGTCCTTGCGGAGCTTGGGCTTCGATCTTCGCCGGAACGGCAAGCCTCGCCGCTGCGGCCGGTCGCGGTCTGTCATCGCGCGGGCGCCTCCCCCTGGTCCATTTTTCCGAAGCAGCGTTAGTGTAAACTGGAAACGGCGCGATGATGCATGGGCGGCGGTTTTTGGCGCGAAGCCGGTTGCTTTTTGGCCGGCTTCGCGATACGATATTCCAAACCATGGAAATACCTGCGGCGAGGGACAATAGTATCCGATCTGCCTTCTACTCAGCGAGCCGGGGAGCGTGCAAGCCCGGAAGAGGCCTCGGCGAAACGGCGGTCCGGAGCGGGATGGCAAGTGATAAGGGGGCGCGGCCGGCAAGGGCGGCGTCAACCGGGGTGGAACCGCGGGCGCGCAGAGCTCCCGTCCCCGGACATCGAAGCGCGATCGAAGCGCGATGTCCGGGGGCGGGGGCTTTTTCTCATGGTTCGCACCGCTGCCGGCATCGGTCATTCACGATGCGAAAAAGGAGCGATGGGCATGAACGACGCAACGAAAGCGATGGAAGACATTGTCTCGCTGGCGAAGCAGCGGGGGTTTATTTTCCCGGGATCCGACATCTACGGCGGCCTCGCGAACACGTGGGACTACGGCCCGCTCGGGGTCGAGCTGAAGAACAACGTCAAGCGCGCCTGGTGGAAGAAGTTCATCCAGCAATCGCCGCACAACGTCGGCCTCGACGCCGCGATTCTGATGAACCCGAAGGCCTGGGTCGCCTCGGGCCACGTCGGCAATTTCAACGATCCGATGATCGACTGCAAAAGCTGCAAGAGCCGCCATCGCGCGGATAAGCTGATCGAGCAGGCGCTCGGCGAGCAGGGCCGGGACGTCATCGTCGACGGCCTGTCGTTCGACGCCATGCAGGCGCTGATCGCGCGGCACGGCATCGCGTGCCCGGACTGCGGCTCGCGGGACTTCACCGGCATCCGCCAATTCAACCTCATGTTCAAGACGCATCAGGGCGTGACGGAATCGAGCGCCAACGCGATCTATCTGCGCCCGGAGACCGCGCAGGGCATCTTCGTTAATTTCAAGCACGTGCAGCGCGCCATGCGGCGGAAGCTGCCCTTCGGCATCGGCCAAATCGGCAAAAGCTTCCGCAACGAAATCACGCCCGGCAACTTTACGTTCCGGACGCGCGAGTTCGAGCAGATGGAGCTGGAGTTCTTTTGCAAGCCGGGCGAGGATCTGGAATGGTTCCGGTACTGGCGGGGCTTCTGCCGGGACTGGCTGCTCGGCCTCGGCTTGCGGGAGGGCAGCATTCGGCTGCGCGACCACGCCGAAGACGAGCTGTCGCATTACAGCAGCGCGACGACCGACATCGAATACCGCTTCCCGTTCGGCTGGGGCGAGCTGTGGGGCATCGCGGACCGGACCGACTACGACCTGAAGCAGCATATGGCGCATGCGGGCGAGGACTTCCACGTCTCCGATCCGGACACGAACGAACGGTACGTGCCTTACTGCATCGAGCCGTCGCTCGGCGCGGACCGCGTGACGCTCGCCTTCCTCGTCGACGCCTATGAAGAGGAGCGGCTCGAGGCGGACGACAGCCGCGTCGTGCTGCGGCTGCATCCGGCGCTCGCGCCGTACAAGGCGGCGGTGTTCCCGCTGTCGAAGAAGCTGGCCGAAGGCGCGCAGCGCGTTTACGCCGCCCTGGCCGCCGACTTCATGGTCGACTATGACGAGGCCGGCTCCATCGGCAAGCGGTACCGGCGCCACGACGAGATCGGCACGCCGCTCTGCGTCACGTACGATTTCGATTCCGAGGCCGACGGCTGCGTCACCGTCCGCGATCGCGACACGATGGCCCAGGTTCGGCTGCCGATCGCGGAGTTGAAGGCGTACGTGGAAGCGAAAATCGCGTTCTGAATCGGCGAAGCCGCCCGCGGGCCGCGGATCGCGGGGGTTCGCCCGAGCGCGGCGGCGGGGGTTACACCGCCGCGGCCGAAGCGTACATCGCGATACGGTCGCCACGGTTACTCGACCGTGATCGTTGCGTACGCGGCGGCACGGTACGCGGCCCGGTCGTCGAGCGCCTCATGCAGGTCGAACGACAAGTTCGCCTCGAGCACGTACCGGCCTGCCGGCAAGCGGAGCTCCTTCTCCGCGTAGAACGCGCGCCAGAAGTCCGCGTCGGGGGCTTGGCTGTCGTAACCGCCGCTTTTGAAGAACGGGTACGCGTACGTTTGGCCGCGGATCAGCTCGGTCGGCGCGCGCTCCGCCGTCGAAGCGCCGTCCATGGCGAAGCCGTTAACGTCATGAATCGCAAACGTCAGAAACGAACGGGCTCCCCAGACCGTAATCCTCGGCGGGTCGCCGATAAACGTCAGGCTGGCCGAGACGACGATCGGCTCGCCGGCCTTGACCGTCGTTCGCTCGATATGCAGCTTCAGATCGAACAAATCATCGCGGTAGACCGGCTTCGGATGGGCCATTTTATCCATGGCCGCTTGCTTGGCCTGCTCCTTCCGCGCCGCCTCCTCCGAGTCGCTTCCGCCGGAACGGCCGCACGCCGTCAGCAACACGACGGCGATCAGCATCACGAGCCATCGCATGGAATCGTCTCCTCCCCGCTCAAGGTCATCATCGCGATTTCCGTCAAATGATCGTTCGCGAACCGCCACCGAACTTGGGCTGTCCGGCCCTGCCGAATCGCGTCCGCGTCCGCCTCGACCCGCTTTCCGTCCCGCAGCTCGTAGATGCGGCTGTTCCCGGTAATCGACAACGACATGCTCGCAGACGCTTCCCCGGGATCGGAAATCAAGCCTTGCTGCACGTCGCAAAGAGTCACGAGCCACTCGGACCGCACGCCGTCGACAATCGCGCCGGTCTTGGCGACCGCGTCCACGCGTCCGACTGCGGCATACGTTTCGCGATCGGCATACGGCCCGCCGCTGCAGCCGGCAGTCGTCAGCATCGTCATGGCGCTCGCCGCCAACAGGAATTTTCGCATGCTCATCACACCTTTTCATTCGCTGCCTCTCGACTTCGAACCGATGTACCGCACCTCGTACCGCTCTTTCGCCGATATCGCCGCCTTCGGCCCGATGTACCGCACCTCGTACCGCTCTTTCGCCGAAATCGCCGACTTCGAACCGATGTACCGCACCTCGTACCGCTCTTTCGCCGATATCGCCGCCTTCGGCCCGATGTACCGCACCTCGTACCACTCTTTCGCCGGAATCACCGACTTCGGCCCCGTGTACCGCACCTCGTACCGCTCTTTCGCCGGAATCATCGACTTCGGCCCCGTGTACCGCACCTCGTACCGCTCTTTCGCCGGAATCACCGACTTCGGCCCCATGTACCGCACCTCGTACCGCTCTTTCGCCGATATCGCCGTCTTCGGCCCCATGTACCGCACCTCGTACCGCTCTTTCGCCGTTCTACCGTTCTAAACGGCTTCCATCGGGAGAAGTTGCGCGAGCCGTCACCCGCGGACAGGAATTTTCTGCGTTCGGCGAGAATGTACTAGATTACATACGCTAACAGGAGGGAACCCCATGCCGAGAATGAAAATCCCCCGGTAACTCCGTGCGCGCGCACCCCCTTGCGCTCCGGCTTGACTGTCCGTTATCAGCCGAACCAAGAAAGGGTGCGATCGCCTATGCGGCCAAAACAAGTAATGTGGAACGAACTGCGCTTCGGCGTGGAAATCGAATTTATCGGCGGGCGGCCGGCCGAGCTGGCGCTTCCGCCGGGCTGGGTCATGTCGCTCGACGAGCTGCAGGTGGACGGAGACGGCGAGGATTCCGGCAGCGAGCTGAAAACGCCCCCGATGCGCTGGGCGGACCGCGGCGAGATCCGCGTCATGCTGGAGCGCCTGCTCGCGCAGGGCGCGCGCGCGAACTGGAGCTGCGGGCTGCACGTGCACGTCGGGCTCGAGCCGTGGGGCGAAGCGGCGGTACCGCCGCTCCTCGACGCGGCGCTGGCCGGCCAAGAGGCGCTTCGGGCGCTGCTGGGCACGAGCGGGCACCGCTTGATGTATTGCCCGCCGGTCACGGCGGCGATGCGGACGGATTACGCCCGGGCGCCCCGCCCGGAAGCGCTGCGGCGCGCGGGCCGGCCCCAGTCGCACCGCTGCGGCATTAACGCGGCGGCCTGGTACGACATCGGCACGGTCGAGATCCGCTATGCCAACGGCAGCCTCGACTACGGCGAAATCGTCCGCGCGGTCGAGCTGTGCCTGCGGTTCGTCGCGGCCGTCGGCGAAGGCCGCGCGCTGCCGGACGCGCCGGACGCGCTGGCCGAAGCGCTCGGCTCGCCCCGGCACGGGTATCCCCCGCCGGCGCCGGCGCCGCGCTGGTTCCGCGAACGGCTCTGGCTCGAGGACTCCGTCGCGCCGGCGATCGGCGACTTGGCCGAACGGCTGGTGCCGGGCAGTGAAGTCTTGCACGTGCTGCCCGTTCGCGACGGCTTGCTCGTCGGTCTCGAAGACCCGCATGGCAAGCTGTACCGGTTCGTGTGCAAGCCGCCGGCGGACGGCTGGCAGGTCGTGCGCGCGCTTAATGCCGACGAGCCGACATGAAGTCGCGGCGCCGCGGCCGGCCGCAGTGGATCCACACGATGACGTCCACCGGCATCCGTAATCGGCAGACGGCGGATCCATACGATGGCATCCGCCGCCGGCCGTCTTCACCGCGGACGTCGAGGGAACCTACACCATTGCCGAAGCCGTTGGTAATCACCAATACTACTCCCTAGCCGGCAAGGCCGAACGGCAAACGAGCGGACACAGCTGCGCCTATTTCGCGCAAATCGGGGGTTGAAGCGGTTTAGGCGGCCATACTGCTCCTCTGTCAATAAAGTGGACAACAGGCTAAGCCAATTTCTCGTAATAAAGCTGTTCGAAACGGATGGGCGAGATGTAACCCAAGGTACTGTTGGACCGTTTTCGGTTGTAAAAGAACTCAATG